>NZ_OCMJ01000003.1:1025000-1277500 GCF_900215255.1 Rhizobium sp. AN5 | reverse complement strand
TCGTCAACGGCACGAAAGTGGACGCGATGAAAGTGCGCCTGCCGGGCGGCAAATCGCTTTCCGGCGTCGCGCTCGCGCGGTTCTCCGACGAGAGAAAGCGGATCGACAATCTACTCAACATCGAAGAAAAACCCAATCAGGTGGCGAGCCGCTAGTCCGCCGGGTCTCGTGACCAGAGGGACCGCTATACGAAAAAGGGCTCCGTTACCGGAGCCCTTTCGTTTTATGCCGCATCGGCGGTTTCAGTCTCGGCCTCACCCTTTGGGGGCTTGACCTTGAAAAGCAACCGGTCGGTGCCAGAGGTCACCTTGACCCGCGATCCGTCCGGAATCTCGCCGCCGAGGATCATTTCGGCGAGCCTGTCCTGCACCGTTTTCTGGATCACCCGCTTCAGCGGACGTGCGCCGTAGGCCGGATCGTAACCCTTATTGGCAAGCCAGTTGCGGGCATCCTCATCCAGTTCGAGCGTGATCTTGCGATCACCCAGAAGCGAGACGAGGCGCTTGAGCTGAATCTCCACGATTGCACCCATTTCATCGCGGCGCAGGCGATGGAAGAGGATGATATCGTCGATACGGTTGAGGAATTCCGGCCGGAAATGCGACCGGACCCGTTCCATCACCAGATCGCGAACCGAATCCACATCGTCATTGTCGCCCATCTGCGTCATGAATTCCGAACCGAGGTTCGAGGTCATGATGATGATGGTGTTCTTGAAATCGACGGTGCGGCCCTGACCATCGGTCAGACGGCCATCGTCCAGCACCTGCAACAGGACGTTGAACACGTCCGGATGCGCTTTCTCGATCTCGTCGAACAGCACGACCTGATAGGGCCGGCGGCGAACCGCTTCCGTCAACGCACCGCCCTCTTCGTAACCGACATAGCCGGGAGGCGCACCGATAAGCCGGGCAACGGAGTGTTTCTCCATGAATTCCGACATGTCGAGGCGAACCATCGCGGTCTCGTCGTCGAACAGGAACCGGGCGAGCGACTTGGTCAGCTCGGTCTTGCCCACGCCCGTCGGGCCGAGGAAGATGAACGAGCCAATCGGCCGGTTCGGATCCTGAAGACCGGCGCGCGAACGGCGAACCGCCTTGGAAACGGCCTGCACGGCCTCGCCCTGCCCGACCACGGACTTGGCAAGATCGTCTTCCATGCGCAGCAGCTTCTCGCGCTGGCCTTCCAGCATCTTGTCGACAGGAATGCCGGTCCAGCGGGAAACGATGTGGGCGATATTGTCCGCCGTCACCACTTCCTGAACCATCGAGCCAGCACCGCTGCTGTCACGCGCTTCCGCTGCAGCCAGTTCCTTTTCGAGGCCCGGAATGATGCCATAGGTCAATTCACCGGCGCGCTGGAACTGGCCGTTACGCTGGGCACTCGCCAGTTCGTTGCGGGCATCGTCCAGCCGCTTCTTGAGGTCGGCGGCATGGCCGAGCTTCTGCTTTTCCGCCTGCCAGCGGGCCGTCAAGGCATCGGCCTTTTCTTCGGTATCGGCCAGTTCGTCCTCGAGCTTCTTCAGGCGGTCGACGGATGACTGATCCGTCTCCTGCTTCAAGGCTTCGCGTTCGATCTTGAGCTGAATGATCCGGCGATCCAGTTCGTCCAGTTCTTCCGGCTTGGAATCCACCTGCATGCGAAGGCGCGAAGCGGCTTCGTCCATCAGGTCGATTGCCTTGTCTGGCAGGAACCGGTCGGTAATGTAGCGGTTGGAAAGCGTTGCAGCTGCAACCAGGGCCGAATCCGAAATGCGGACCTTGTGGTGCTGTTCGTATTTTTCCTTCAGGCCGCGCAGGATCGAGATCGTGTCCTCAACGGTCGGCTCATCTACGAGCACCGGCTGGAAACGACGGGCAAGGGCCGGATCCTTTTCCACGTGCTTGCGATATTCATCCAGCGTGGTGGCGCCAACGCAGTGCAGTTCACCGCGGGCAAGAGCGGGCTTCAGCAGATTGGACGCATCCATGGCGCCATCGGCCTTGCCGGCACCGACCAGCGTGTGCATCTCGTCGATGAACAGGATGATGCCGCCATTTTCCGCCTGCACTTCGTTCAGGACTGCCTTCAGGCGCTCCTCGAACTCGCCGCGATATTTCGCGCCAGCGATCAGCGCGCCCATATCCAGCGCCATCAGCTTCTTGTCTTTAAGGCTTTCGGGCACATCGCCATTGACGATGCGCAGCGCAAGACCTTCGGCAATCGCCGTTTTACCGACGCCGGGTTCACCGATCAGCACGGGATTGTTCTTGGTGCGGCGTGAAAGCACCTGAATGGTCCGGCGGATTTCGTCGTCACGGCCAATCACCGGGTCGAGCCTGCCTTCGCGGGCTTCCTCCGTCAGATCGCGCGCGAACTTTTTAAGCGCGTCAAAGCCCTGTTCGGCATTGGCGCTGTCAGCCGTGCGGCCCTTGCGGATTTCATTGATGACCTGATTAAGTGCCTGCGCCGTCACGCCGCCCTTTTTCAGGGACGCCGAGGTGGAAGCGGAATTTTCGATCGCCAGCGCCTGCAAAAGACGCTCGACGGTGACGAAACTGTCACCAGCCTTCTTGGCGAGTTCTTCCGCAGTGGAGAACACTTTCGCAAGTGGAGCCGTCAGGGAAAGGCCACCATTGCCGCCGGAAACCTTGGGCAATTTCGCCAGTGCCGCATCGTTGGCCAGACGCACTTCCTTGACGTCGCCGCCAGCCCGCTCGATCAGCGATGCTGCCATGCCCTGCTCGTCATCAAGCAGAACTTTCAGCACATGTTCGGCAGAAAACTGCTGGTGATTTTCTGCGAGCGCAAACGTCTGCGCCGATTGCAGAAAACCGCGAACGCGCTCGGAGTACTTTTCAATATTCATAGTCGAACCTCCATATACCGGCCCGCCCGCTTTCGGCACGGCTCCGGGTGTTTGGGTTGAGGCTCCCTCAAAGGCAAGCCCCGCTACGGCAGTCGCGTTTTACAGATTTCACGATTGCCGCCTCTTGATGGACGGTTACCGCTGCATGCGGCATCCGTCCTTACTGCACGAATATGGGAGGCATTTTCATCGGTTTAAAGGGGAGGAAAACGACTGCCGGGGAAATTTTAGCCGGACTTGATAAGCGTCACGCCCGTTTGCGGCAGTTGCCCTCTTCGAATAGCGCCCAAGCTTTTACGCCGGACCCCAAAAACAAAAAAACTCCGGCGAACCGGAGTTTTTCAATCGCGTGGTATTTTGAAAACCCTGCTTATTCAGCAGCGTTTTCGAGCGTGGCAGGTGTTGCCTCATCACCGGCTGGCGCATCTTCGCCTTCAGCACCCTCGGCACCTTCCGCAGTTGCGGCGCGGCGCGGACGACGCGGGCGTGGGCCG
Source organism: Rhizobium sp. AN5 (assembly GCF_900215255.1). Lineage (NCBI taxonomy): Bacteria > Pseudomonadati > Pseudomonadota > Alphaproteobacteria > Hyphomicrobiales > Rhizobiaceae > Rhizobium > Rhizobium sp. AN5. The sequence goes on along the minus strand of NZ_OCMJ01000003.1, from coordinate 1,274,158 downwards.
GTGGCGCGGCGGGCCTTTGGTGCGCGTTCAGTCGCTGGCGCTTCCGTCTGCTGCTGCTGTTCCTCGACGGCCACTTCCATGGGCGTGCCTTCTATGACGGGCTGAGGCGCCTGGCTGGCGTCGTATACCGGCTGCTGGCGTTCGTCCGAAGCCTGCGGCTGGCGCGGCTGGCGCTCCTGACGTTCACGGCGGTCCGGACGCTCACGGCGTTCCTGACGCGGCTCTGAACGCTCGGTGCGCTCCTGCCGCTCCGGCTGCTGAACCCGCTCCGGCTGTTCGAACTGCTGCTGCGGTGCACCATCGTCGCCGTCGTTCATATCCATATCGTCGGCATCCGAAGCATTGTATTCGCCACGGTCGTCGCGCTGGAAACGCTCCTGCATCTGGGCCTGAGCGGTGGCGATGATACGATTGTAGTGTTCAGCGTGCTGCAGATAGTTTTCAGCGATAACGCGGTCGCCAGCACTCTGCGCATCCCGCGCAAGGGTGGCGTATTTTTCCGCTATGTGCTGGGCTGTGCCACGAATTTTAACATCGGGACCGGAGCTGTCATAAGTCCTGGTGAGCGGGTTACCGCCCTTGCGGTTGAAGTTGTTGTTGTTACCGCCACCATTGTTATTGTTGTTGTTGCTTCCACGCCCCCGGCCGCGCTTGTTTTGCTGTCCTGGCCTCATCAATTGCTCACCTGAATTCTGTTTTGCTGACAATCTGGTTATTTTCATGCAATTCCGGGCGGAAAACCGCTGGAAACTTTTCCTGAAATTGCTCCATTACGCGCCCTGCTGGAGATAACCCCAGACAAGACCCCGCGTATGACGACCGGTCGCGCAAAATGCTGCAACGAGCCACCTGCGAACAAAGTTTACTGATTCACATGCCGGAAACGCCCAGCCTTCAGGGCTCTCAAAAGAACCCGCTTCGGGACTGACCCATACCCTGACGAATCTAAATTCGTCCTCAGCCACCCGGCATGTGGCGGCAAACTATCCCGCTTCATGCGGAAATCCAAGCCTTTTCTTTTGCTATGCAAAATATCCTTGCAAATAATCCGCAGACGTATCGCGAACAACTATCTCCGGAAGGTCAAGACTCTGTCGTTGTCGCCATAATCCTTCACGGCGTCGAGAAGAGAGAAGCCGTGGGAAGCAAATATAGCGGAAACATCAAGCCTTTGATCGAAACCGATCTCCACACCGACAATCCCGTTTTCCACAAGAAAGCGGCCTGCGTCGGCAGCGATGAGGCGGTACGGTGCAAGGCCGTCCTGACCTCCGTCCAGCGCCGCCATCGGATCGTGATGGCGAACCTCTCGGTCTAGCGTTGTGACGATGTCACTTCTTATATAAGGCGGATTCGACACAATTATGTCAAACCTGCCAGAGATTTTTTTGAACCAGTCGCTACGCATGGTTTCAAAACGCGAGGCGAGACCATTTCGGGCAGCGTTTTTCGCTGCGGTTTCCAGCGCATCGGCGGAGATATCGCTGCCGACGCCCGTTGCTTCCGGACATTCCTTGAGAAGCGCCAGACAGATCGCACCCGTGCCCGTACCCAGATCCAGAATGCGCGCACTGCCCTTGTCGGCAACAGTTTTTTTCAACGCAGGCAATAGCGTATCGACGAGAACTTCCGTATCCGGGCGGGGTTCGAGCGTCTCCTTCGATAAAAGAAGATCGAGCCCGTGAAATTCGCGATGGCCGAGAATACGGTGGACTGGCTCTCCGCCTGCGCGCCTTTCGACCAAGACGGCGATACGGGCGCTTTCTTCCCGAGTGACGGGATGGTCCGGTTTCATCACGAAATCGGTCAGTGAAAAACCGGTAACGTCGGCAACCAGCAGGCGCGCATCAAGCAGCGGATCGGCGATGCCCGCCGCCTGCAGCCGTTTGCGGGCTGCGGCAAGCTCGGTCGCGACGGTCCCGTCAGCGCCGCCACTCAAAGCTGTTGTTCGCCAAGCTGGGCAAGCTGGCCGGCCTGATAATCAGCAATCAGCGCGTCGACAAGCTCGTCGATCTCGCCCTCGATCATCCGGTCGAGCTTGTAGAGGGTCAGGTTGATGCGGTGATCGGTGACCCGCCCCTGCGGAAAATTGTAAGTGCGGATGCGCTCGGAACGGTCGCCGGAACCGACCTGGCTTTTGCGGTCGGCTGAACGCTCGCTTTCCACCTTCTGGCGCTCGATGTCGTAAAGACGCGAACGCAGAACCTGCATGGCCTTGGCGCGGTTCTGGTGCTGCGACTTTTCAGAACTGGTAACGATCAAACCCGTCGGAAGATGGGTGATGCGAACGGCGGAGTCGGTGGTATTGACGTGCTGGCCGCCTGCGCCCGAAGCGCGCATCGTGTCGATACGGATGTCTTCCGGGCGGATTTCGACATCGATATCCTCCGCCTCCGGCAGCACGGCAACGGTGGCTGCCGAGGTGTGGATGCGGCCGCTCGCTTCTGTTTCCGGCACGCGCTGCACCCGGTGCACGCCGGATTCGAATTTCAGCTTGGAAAACACCCCTCGCCCGCTGATCGTGGCGATGATTTCCTTGTAACCGCCCGCCTCGCCTTCGCTTGCGGAAAGAACTTCAACTTTCCAGCCCTTGGCTGAAGCGAAGCGCTCATACATGCGAAACAGATCGCCGGCGAAAAGTGCCGCTTCGGATCCGCCCGTGCCGGCGCGGATTTCGAGGATGGCGCTTTTTTCGTCCGCCGCATCCTTGGGAAGCAGCAGGACCTGCATTTCCTTCTCAAGCTCGCCGATTCGGGCCTCGACCTCCGGCAGCTCCATTTCCGCCAGATCGCGCATGTCCTTGTCGGTCGTCTTGTCGGCAAGCAGCGCCTGGAGATCGGCGGCCTCGGAGACCGCCTTTTCGTATTCGCGGACTTTTTTTACCACCGGCTCTAGTTCGGAATATTCCGAAGCCAGCTTCACATAGACATCCGCTGCCGGACCAGCCGACATCCGCGCTTCGATCTCTCCGAAACGCCTTTCCAACTCGCGCATTTTTTCGACGGGAAGCTTCGCCACCAGTCACTCCGATTATGAAACAGGTCTTTTAAATGGGAATGGAATGCGTCGCGGCAAAGCGTAACAACACCTCGCGCGCGCTTTCCAGCGAATTATGATCGTCGAGCGCAGCGTTCAGCTCATCGGCAAGGCGCGCGGCATCAAGCCCGAGAAGCATGGCCTTCACCGGACCGATCGCCGTCGGCGACATGGAAACCGAACGGAAACCAAGGCCGATCAAAGCCATGGCCGAAAGTGGCTTGCTTGCCATTTCGCCGCAAAGCGTGACCGAGGTGTGGTGCTTTTCGCCAGCGCGCACGATATCGCGCAGAATGCGCAGGAACGGCTTGCCAAGATTGTCGAAACGATCCGAAACCCTTGCATTGCCGCGATCGACCGCCATCGAAAACTGGAACAGGTCGTTCGAACCGACGGAGACGAAATCCACTTCCTGCATCAGCTCATCGAGCTGCCACATCAGCGAAGGTACTTCCAGCATCGCACCGAATTGCAGCTTTTTCGGAAGGGCATGGCTGAATTTCGAAAGATGCTGCACTTCCTTCTGAAGCAGATCGCGAGCAGCGCGGATTTCGGAAACCTCCGTCACCATCGGCAACATCATGCGTAGTTCAGCACCTGAGGCAGCACGCAGAAGCGCGCGCATCTGCGTGCGCATAAGACCCGGACGGTCGAGCGACAGGCGGATCGCCCGCCAGCCCAGCGCCGGGTTTTCCTCTTCCTGGCCGCGCATATAGGAAACCACCTTGTCGCCGCCGATATCCAGCGTGCGGAAGGTAACGCTCTTGCCCTTGGCCTGCCGCAACACGGACCGGTAGAACGCTTCCTGCTCCTCGCCCTTGGGCATGTTGGAGGCGATCATGAACTGCAGCTCGGTGCGGAACAGGCCGATGCCATCGGCGCCGGATTCCTCGAGCTGCGGCAGGTCTACGAGAAGACCCGCATTCATCTTGAGGTTGACCTTCTGGCCATCCTTGGTGATCGGCTCGACATTGCGAAGCGCGCGGAACTGCTCCTGGCGCTTGGCGCGCAGGCGCACTTTTTCCTCATAGGCGCGCTGCAAATCCGACATCGGGCGCAAATGCACCTGGCCGTCATCGCCGTCGATGATGATGGGATCGTTATTTTCAGCAAGGGCGACGATGCCTGTCGCCTGCCCGATGATCGGAATGCCCATGGCGCGCGCCACGATGACGACGTGGCTCGTCACCGCACCGTCTTCGAGCACCAGGCCGCGCAATTTCTCACGCGGGTAATCCAGCAATTCGGCGGCACCCATGGCGCGGGCCAGAACGATGGCGTCCAGCGGAAAATCATGCTCGGGGCTTCGACCGCCGAAACCGATCAGCTGGCGCAGCAGCCGGTTGGCGAGATCGTCGAAATCATGCATGCGCTCGCGAAGATAGGGATCGGTCAGGCGCATCATGCGCGCCTTTGTGTCGCTCTGAACTTTCTCGACCGCAGCTTCCGCCGTCAGGCCGTTGCGGATCGCTTCTTCCATGCGCCGCACCCAGCCCTGATCGTGGGCGAACATGCGGTAGGTCTCGAGAACCTCGCGATGCTCGCCTTCGGTCGGGACGTCGCGGCGCTGCAACATGTCGTCGATCGACAGGCGCAGCGAACCGATGGCGTCGGCAAGACGCAGGATTTCGGTATCGGCATCCTCATTCAGCAGATTGGTGACAACGATTCGGGGGTCGTGCAGCACCACGTGACCAAGACCGATGCCTTCGCCATAAGCATCGCCATCAATGGAAACGGCACGCGTCAGGTCCAGCTCCACACCGGGGCGGGTGATCTTTTTCAATTCACCGCTCGCCACTATTTCAGCGATGAGCATCGCGGTTGTCTCGAGCGCCTCAACTTCATCCTCCCGGTATGTTCGGCTGACCTTGTTCTGGACCACAAGAACGCCAAGAGTGCGACCGGAGCGCAAAATCGGCACGCCGAGGAAGGAATGATAAATTTCCTCACCGGTTTCAGGAAGATAGCGGAAAGCCGGATGCGCCTGCGCATCGGAAAGATTGAGAGGTTGGGCGGAAGCGGCAATGGTGCCGACAAGACCCTGCCCCATTTTCAGCTGGGCAAGATGCACGGCATCCTTGTTGAGACCTTCGGTGGCGTAAAGCTCCAGCACGCTGTCGGAACGCAGCACGTAGACCGAGCAAACCTCCGCCACCATGTTGCTGGCTATCTGACGGACGATCTGGTCCAGACGGTCCTGCGGCTCAAGGTGCTCCGCCATCATTTCGCGCAGCCGCTTTAGCAGGACGCGCGGACCTGCAGAAAGGTCTCTCATCGCGTTTGCTCCCCGACGCTTCCGATCCGAATGTCATAATATTCGAGAATCAAAACGTCATTTAAAAAATTTATAGCGCGAGAAGCGCGTCCCGCAAGGGACACGCTTTCATGAAACGCCACATCGGAAGAACGCAACCCCGAAGAATCGGAGCATCGGGAACCGATGTCTCGAACTTAGTTCTTATCGAGACCGTAAGCAGAATGCAAAGTGCGAACGGCCAGTTCGGCATAGGCACCGTCGATCAGGATCGAAATCTTGATCTCGGAGGTGGTGATGGCCTTGATGTTGATGTTCTTCTCGGCAAGCGCCTTGAAGGCGCTGGCAGCAACGCCAGCATGGCTGCGCATGCCGATACCGATGACCGAAACCTTGGCAAGGCCGGTCTCGTTCTGCGCGACGTCGAAGCCGATCTGGGCCTTGTTCTCGTCCAGAACGCGCAGAGCCTTGGCAACGTCGCCCGAAGGAACGGTGAAGGTCATGTCGGTGCGCGACCCATCTTCGGAGATGTTCTGCACGATCATGTCGACATTGATATGCGCTTCGGCCAGCGGCCCGAAGATCGCGGCGGAGACGCCCGGACGGTCGGCCACGCGGCGCAGCGAGATCTGTGCTTCATCCTTGGCATAGGCGATGCCGGTTACGACTTCCTGTTCCACGATTTCTTCCTCGTCACAAATCAAAGTACCGGGCGGGTTGATGAGGTCACCCATGCCCGGCGCATCGGGATCCTCGAAACTGGAGCGAACGAAGGTGCGCACCTTGTGTACCATGGCAAGCTCGACGGAGCGAACCTGCAGAACCTTCGCACCGAGAGACGCCATTTCGAGCATTTCCTCGAAAGCGATCTTCTTCATGCGGCGAGCCTTGGGCTCGATGCGCGGATCGGTGGTGTAGACGCCATCGACATCGGTATAGATATCGCAACGGTCCGCCTTGACGGCGGCGGCGATGGCAACGGCTGATGTGTCCGAACCGCCGCGACCGAGCGTCGCAATGCGGTTATCCGGGCCGATGCCCTGGAAACCGGCAACAACGGCAACCTGGCCCTCGCCCATGCGGTGAACAATATCCGAACCGTCAATCTCGAGAATGCGGGCGGCACCATGTGCATTGTCTGTGCGGATCGGAATCTGCCAGCCCTGCCAGGAGCGCGCGTTGATGCCCATGGATTGCAGCGTGATCGCCAGAAGACCCGATGTCACCTGCTCGCCGGATGCAACGACCGCGTCATATTCGCGTGCATCGTAAAAGGAGGCGGCGTTGGCGCCGGCCACCTTCGCAGCATTCTGCACCCAGTCCACCAACTCGTTGGTTTTACCGGACATGGCGGAAACGACCACGGCCACTTCATGGCCGGCATCCACTTCGCGTTTCACATGCCGTGCGACATTGTGAATGCGTTCGAGGTTCGCGACGGACGTGCCGCCGAATTTCATGACAATGCGAGCCATAGCCTTGACCAGTACCATCCCTTTTTTCCGCCAGCCATTTTTCAGGTGCGGACAAGAACAAACCCAGTCGGCTCTTTTTTTGATAAAGAGCCTCAAGTTGCGGGTCTCTTAGCGAAAAGGCGGGGGGCACGCAATGCCGTTTATGAACCATGCGGTACGCCTTTTTTTATAGCCCCGGCGAAAGAAGATGTCGGGATGGAATGGGCGACCGCATGCGGCGCTGTGAAAGAGCGTACCGCAGTGCACTGTACAAACGGGCCTATTCGCAGTATGGAGCGCGGCAATGCAACCGGCCAGATGGCCGTAATGGCCTGCATCGGCTGCCCCGGAGACTTTAGGACCTATTGGTTTCGGGCGGATGCAGGCAGCTTCATATCCGAAAGACGGTAGATGACAGACACCCAGGGTATCGCCCCGGCGATCGCGCAGGCGTTGGAAAAACGCGGCTACAAAGATTTGACCCCCGTGCAGAAGGCCATGCTTTCGCCGGAACTCGCCGACAAGGACGCGCTGGTTTCCGCGCAGACCGGCTCCGGCAAGACAGTTGCCTTCGGCATTGCGCTCGCGACCACGCTACTGTCGGAAAACACCCGTTTCGGCCAGGCTTCCGCGCCGCTGGCACTCGCCATTGCGCCAACCCGCGAACTGGCCATGCAGGTCAAGCGCGAGCTGGAATGGCTTTATGAATTCGCCGGCGTATCGATCGCGTCCTGCGTTGGCGGCATGGATATCCGCAGCGAACGACGCGCACTGGAGCGCGGCGCGCATATTATCGTCGGCACCCCCGGCCGCCTCTGCGACCACATCAAGCGCGGCGCGCTCGATCTGTCGTCGCTACGCGCCGTGGTACTGGACGAGGCCGACGAGATGCTCGATCTCGGCTTCCGCGAAGATCTGGAATTCATTCTGGAAGAATCGCCGGCTAACCGCCGCACGCTGATGTTCTCGGCCACCGTTCCGCGCAGCATCGCCAAGCTTGCCGAAAGCTACCAGAAGAACGCCGTTCGCATCGCCACCGCTTCAGAACAGAAGCAGCATGTGGACATCGAATACCGCGCCTTGCTGGTGACCGGCTCCGACCGCGAAAACGCCATCATCAATGCGCTGCGCTTTTACGAAGCCCGCAACGCCATCGTTTTCTGCTCCACCCGTGCGGCCGTAAATCATCTGACGGCCCGTCTGAACAATCGCGGCTTTTCCGTCGTGGCTCTGTCAGGCGAACTGACCCAGAACGAACGTACCCATGCGCTTCAGGCAATGCGTGACGGTCGCGCCCGGGTTTGCGTGGCGACTGACGTTGCTGCACGCGGCATCGACCTGCCTGGCCTCGAACTGGTTATCCACGCCGACCTGCCGACCAATTCGGAAACGCTTCTCCACCGTTCCGGTCGTACCGGCCGCGCCGGGCAGAAGGGCGTCAGCGCCATCGTGGTGCCTGTCAACCAGCGCCGCAAGGCCGAACGCCTTCTGGAAGGTGCCAAGGTCAGCGCAGCATGGGTTCGCCCGCCTTCGGTCGAAGAGATCGTTGAACGCGACGGCGCCCGGCTTCTGGCAGACCCGGCTCTCACCGAGGCCGTGGCCGACGACGAGCGCGATTTCGTCAAGCAGCTGCTCGAGCAGCATGGCGCGGAAAAAGTAGCAGCCGCCTTCGTGCGCCTTTACCACGCCGGACGTTCCGCCCCGGAAGACATCACCGAAGTCGCGCTGGACAATACCCGCAAACCGCGCCGCGACAGCTTCGAAACCCCCGAAAACGACGCGCCGCGCCGCGAACGTTCCGACTTTTCCGACAGCGCTTGGTTTTCGCTTTCGGTGGGCCGCAAGCAGAGCGCCGAGCCGCGCTGGCTCATCCCCATGCTCTGCCGCTTCGGCAAGATCACCCGTCAGGATATCGGCGCCATCCGTATGCAGCAGACGGAGACCTTCGTGGAACTGGCGGCCGATGCCGTCGATCGTTTCACCTCCGCCATCGGCAAGGACATGATGCTCGAAAAGGGCATTCGTCTGAAGGCGCTGGAAGGCAAGCCGGAAATGACCGGCAGTGTTCGTGAGGACACCCGCCCGGCCACGGCCCAGCGGAAGTTCAACAAACCCAATAACGCTGGCGGTGCAGCCGACGACCGCAAGGGCGACGACAAGCCCTGGAAAAAGAAAAAGACCTTCGGCGACAAGCCCAAATTCGAAGGCAAGAAGGACCGGCCTTTCGAAAAGCGCGGGCCGAAGCCGGCAAAGGGCTGAGGCGCGGGTCAGTACCGCGCCGTTAGATCCTCGGCTTAAGGCCGAGGATGATGCCAAGTAACTGGCAAACTTCATCACAAAAAAAGCCCCGCTTTTGCGGGGCTTTTTATTGTCTTGATGGATCAGAACGTCAGGGCGCGATCGCCATTTTCGTCCTTGATACGGCTTGGAAGGCCGATCTTGTTCAGAAGGTTCAGGAAAGGCTGCGGTGGCAGTTCTTCCACATTGGCCATTTGCTTCACATCCCACTCGCCGGTGGCAATCAGCATGGCGGCAGCGACCGGAGGAACGCCGGCGGTGTAGGAAATGCCCTGCGATCCAACTTCCTCGTAAGCTTCCTTGTGGTCGGCCACGTTGTAGATGAAGACTTCGCGTTCCTTGCCATCCTTGATGCCCTTGACGACATCGCCGATGCAGGTCTTGCCGACATAGTCGGGTGCAAGCGAAGAGGGATCCGGCAATACGGCCTTGACCACCTTCAACGGCACGACTTCCAGACCTTCGGCAGTCTTGACCGGCTTTTCGGAGAGAAGACCGAGGTTCTTCAGCACGGTGAAGACGTTGATGTAGTGATCGCCAAAGCCCATCCAGAAGCGCACATCGGCACCGTCCATGTTTTTGGACAGCGAATGCACTTCGTCATGGCCGGTCATATAGGCCTTCTGCTTGCCGACAACCGGCAGATCGAATTCCTGGCCGACCTCGAACATCTGGTTCGTCTGCCACTGGCCATTCTGCCAGGAATAGACGACACCGGTGAATTCGCGGAAGTTGATTTCCGGATCGAAGTTGGTGGAGAACCAGCGGCCATGGCTGCCGGCATTGATATCAACGATATCGACCGAAGTGACCTTGTCGAAATATTCATCCTTGGCAAGGCGGGCATAGGCATTGACCACGCCGGGATCGAAACCGACGCCGAGCAGTGCCGTTACGCCCTTTTCCTTGCATTCGGCAGCGCGCTTCCACTCGTAGTTTCCGTACCACGGCGGCGCCTCGCAAATCTTGGTGGGATCCTCGTGGATCGCCGTATCCATATAAGCAACACCCGTGTCCATGCAGGCACGAAGAACGGACATGTTGACGAAAGCCGAACCGACGTTGATGACGATCTCTACGCCGGTTTTCGTAATCAAGGCTTTCGTCGCCTCGATATCCATCGCGTCAAGCGCATGGGCCTCAAGTTTCACATCTGTCTTGAGGCTCTTCTTTTCGCGTACGGACTCGACAATCTTGCGGCACTTTTCCAAAGTCCGTGACGCAATATGAATGTCTCCCAATACATCGCTGTTCTGGGCGCATTTATGCGCCACGACCTGTGCTACGCCACCGGCGCCGATGATCAGAACGTTCTTCTTCATTTCAGGTGATGCCTCCTTTTCCCCGCAGGGATCAGCTTCGTTTCATGTTAAAACAGGGTTTAAGACAGGCTTTGCTCGAAATCGGCAAAGTCGAATTCGCGAACGGCACGCACGCTGCCATCGAGTTCCTTGATGGCAATCGCCGGCATCTTCACGCCATTGAACCAGTTCTTCTTGACCATGGTGTAGCCGGCCGCATCCTCAAAGGAGATACGATCACCGACCTTCAGCTCCTTGTCGAACCGGAAGTCGCCGAAAATATCGCCCGCAAGGCAGGATTTGCCGCAGACCATGTAGGGATGTTCGCCCTCGTTCGGCAAAACCTTGGCGGTTTCGCGATAGATCAGGAGGTCGAGCATATGCGCTTCGATGGAGCTGTCGACGATGGCGAGGTTCTTGCCATTGAACAGCGTGTCGAGAACCGTCACTTCAAGCGTCGTGCTCTTGGTGATCGAGGCTTCGCCGGGCTCAAGATAGACCTGAACGCCGTATTTTTCCGAAAAAGCCGCCAGGCGATCGCAGAACTGGTCGAGCGGATAGTTGTCGCCGGTAAAATGGATGCCGCCGCCGAGGCTGACCCATTCCGCACGCGACAGGAGCGATCCGAATTTCTCTTCGATCTGCGTCAACATGCGGTCGAACAGAGAAAAATCGCCGTTTTCGCAATTGTTGTGGATCATGAAGCCGGAAATCCGGTCCATGACCTTGTCGACCTTGGCGACATCCCATTCGCCGAGACGGCTGAAGGGACGTGCGGGATCCGCAAGATCGAAGCTCGAGGAGCTGACCTGCGGATTGAGGCGCAGACCCCGGGTGATACCGGAGGCCTTTTCTGCAAAGCGCTCAAGCTGGCTGATGGAATTGAAGATGATCTTGTCCGCGTTCGAAATCACCTCGTCGATTTCGTAATCGGCATAGGCGACGGAATAGGCGTGGGTTTCGCCATTGAATTTCTCGCGGCCCAGACGCACTTCATAAAGCGACGACGAGGTGGTGCCGTCCATATATTGCGACATGAAATCGAATACGGACCATGTTGCAAAGCACTTCAGCGCCAGTAGCGCCTTGGCGCCGGATTTTTCCCGCACATAGGCAATCTTCTCCATGTTGCGAAGAAGTTTTGTCTTGTCGATGAGGTAATAGGGCGTCTGAAGCATGGCGTTTCACATATTGATTGAAGTCAAGGTCCATCTGGATGATGGGCCTTATATGATGCTTGTTACAGGAAAACAAATGTCCGGCACCGAATTCCCGGAAAATTGCCCCCGCCGCGAAATCCGCGGGAGAAAACTCGCCAAGCTGCGGAACCAAGCACGCATCGGCGCGTTTGAATGGCGGACAATCGGGTTTACGGCTGCCGCAACGAAAGTTCGTAAGCGTCGGCATTCATCCGCGGCGGCAGTCTTTTTGACCTGACGCCATTTCCATCAACGATGTTCCAGGAAGGACTTCACCCATGGCAAGCGTGCGTAGCAGCGTCAACGACAAGATCCAGCAATCCCTCGAAAACGGCGATGCAGCCGATGTGGCAGCACAGCTTGCCCAACTTCGCGAAGATCTGGCAAATCTTGCCAAGAGCGTTAAGGCGCTGGGCGTTGGAGCCTCGCATGAACTGAAGGCGCAGGCCGCCCGCGTGGCCGACGACGCACTGACCGCTTCCGGCGAGATGGCCGACAGCGTTCGCAACGAAATTTCCTCGCTGAACGACAATCTGACGGATCAGGTCCAGAAGAACCCGCTGCAGTCCCTCGGCATTGCCGTTGGTGTCGGTTTCGTGCTCGCTCTCCTCACACGTCGATAAGGCCGCATCATGCTTGAGGCATTGCTGGTCTATCTGGGAGACACCCAGCGTGAAGGACGCGTCGTGACGCGGCGCCTGCGCGCCACGATAATCCTTTGGGTGCTGACCGGGATATTCTTCCTGATCGCCTTCGTAGCGGCTGTCGTGGCGGGGTCCATCTATCTTGCCCGGCATGTCGGCGCAGGGCCGGCCGCGCTTGTGGTAGCCGGTACGGCGTTTCTGCTTGGTGTCATCATGCTGGTGGCGCTTGCGATCGTCAAACGTCCGAGAGCCTATGTTGCAAGACGACCCGTCGCATCCTTGACGGCGGCTCCCTTGACCGCAGCACCTCTGGCTCTGCAATCGCTGCTGACGCTGGCGATCCAGGCGCGCCCCTATGCGACGCTCGCCGTTGCCATGGCTGCCGGCTTTCTGGCAACCAGAGCCAATACCAGGAAAAAGAAATAGGCACGCCTTCGGGCGCGTTTAATGCTCTTCGTCAAACTCTCATTTGCTGCTGCGCATCCAGACCATGGATGCGCAGTTTTTTTTATGTTACCCGCGATGGATAGACTGGCTGATGGTGCCCAGTGCCAAGCCGCCCTTATTTGAACAAAGTGAAATACAGTCTCCCGCACGTCCCGTTTTTTTTCTGAAAGGCAATTGATGAAGAAGAAAGTCCTTGTCGTCGGCGGTGCCGGCTATATCGGTTCGCATACCTGCCTTCTCCTGTCTGAGCGGGGATATGAACCGGTTGTTTTCGACAATCTGTCCAATGGACATGAGGAATTCGTCCGCTGGGGACCCTTCGAGCAGGGCGACATTCGCGACCGCGCACGCCTGGACGAGGTTTTCGCCAGGCACCAGCCGGAGGCCGTACTCCACTTTGCGGCGCTGATTGAAGTCGGCGAATCCGTCAAGCAACCCGTGGCCTTCTACGACAACAACGTCATCGGTTCGCTCAACCTGCTGTCTGCCGCCATCGATGCCGGGGTCACGGCATTTGTTTTCTCCTCCACCTGCGCCACCTACGGTTTGCCGGAACAGGTGCCGATTGACGAGACGCACCGCCAGGCGCCGATCAACCCCTACGGCCGCACCAAATGGGTAGTCGAGCAAGCGCTGAAGGATTACAGCACCTATAAGGGGCTGCGCTCGGTGATGCTGCGCTATTTCAACGCCGCAGGTGCAGATTTCGAAGGCCGCATCGGCGAATGGCACAAGCCGGAAACCCACGCAATCCCGCTCGCCATCGAGGCGGCACTCGGTCGGCGTCAGGGCTTCAAGGTGTTCGGCACGGATTATGACACCCGCGACGGCACCTGCGTGCGTGACTACATCCATATTCTCGATCTTGCCGACGCCCATGTGCGGGCGGTGGACTATCTGCTGGCGGGCGGTGAAACGGTTGAACTCAACCTCGGCACCGGCACCGGTACGACAGTGAAGGAGTTGCTGGCGGCGATTTCGGATGTATCCGGCCGTCCCTTCCCGGTGGAATATACCGACCGCCGCGATGGCGATTCCACCACTCTTGTCGCCAATAACGACAAGGCAAAGGCGGTGTTGGGCTGGGAGCCGCGTTATTCCCTGTCTGATATCATCAAATCCGCCTGGGCCTGGCATTCCTCGCGCAACGCCGGGGACTGAGCGAACGCAATTTAACACAAAAAGACACCGGCCAATGGCCGGTGTCTCTCGCGGGACGCCTGTTGAGGTCGGTCCCGCTCCTGCCTCCCAGGTAAGGGGATCAGGGCTTGGTGGCGGACGTGGTGGTCCTGTCCGGAGCTGCCGGCGTTGCCGCGCTCTTTTCGCTGGCCTGCTGTTCCAGCGTCTTGAATTCCGGAGCAGCCTTCAGCGTTTCCGCCGTTTCGGTCGTCGTCAGGCGAATGGTGCCGTCCTGTGTGTTGCGGGTCATCGTTACCTTGTCCATGGGCACCGCGACATCCTTGGCACCGATGCCGAGGAAACCGCCGACGCCAATCACGGCTGCGACGAGACCGCCGTCTTTTTCCATGATGAGGTTGGTGACGTTACCGATGCTCTCGTCGGCTGCGGTATAGACCGACTTGCCGATATAGTCATTGGCGCTGATCTGCGTTTCGCCCTGCTGGGTGATGTAAGCACCGCCAGTCGTTGCGGCCGCGCTGTCATTGGCCAAAGGAGCCGCCGGCGCCATCGGGGTGGCGGGAGGCGTTGCGGGTTCGGTCTGCGCACTCGGATTTGCCGGTGCTGGCTGGGTTGTACCCTGGGCGATGGCAAGCGGCGCGAAAGCCGTCGTGCCCATCAGGGCGGCGGTGACGAGTATCGTAAGTTTCTTTGCCATTTTCGTACCTTCCTTTCATCGTTTTCGACTGGCCGGGCGGTGACGAATTTCGCTTTCCACTCCATGACCGGTTCGCTTTGCAAACGGGCTGACCATTGAAATGGTTCCGATTTTTTCAGTCGCATCGACGCAATTGCGACATTTTGCGGCTCCCGAACGAAAAAATCAGGCATTGCTAAAGGAGGATGGCGCGGTATTATCCGTGACGTAACAATGCCGTAACTGCCGGAGTTTTTGCATGCCTCAACCCGGCAAAAAACTGAAAGACATGTTCTCGGCTTTGCGTCGACGCAGTGCGAATTTTTTTCCGACGGCCTCCATCGGCACCTATCTGGTGGTGATGGCAACCGTCATCACCCTGCCGCTGATCCTTTTCGGCGGCTACTTGATGCTGCGTCTTGAAAGCGAAAAGCGCGACGACCTGCAACGGGAGACGATCGAGGATGTTAGGGTCGTCAGCCGCAACATCGATCGGCGTCTGCAGGAAATAGCCACCTCGCTCAATCTGCTGTCGCAGTTCCCGGAACTCGAGAATGGCAATCTTGCCGCTTTTCAGGGGCGTGTTGCCGAAAGCCTGAAACGGGAGGGCCTGTACGCCATTCTCGCCACCAAGGAAGGCGAACAGTATCTCAATACCCGGGTGTCATTTGGCCAGCCTCTCAGCAAGGTGCCGGCCGAGGCCAATCTGGCCAAGGCAATCGAATCCCGTCGGATCACCGTTTCGGACATGTTTTTCGGCGCGACGAGCAAGGAATGGGTGTTCAACGTTACCCTGCCGCTCGACCCCAATCTGGGGTCCGCCGGAGATGCCCTGATCCTGACGCAGAATACAAGTGACCTCAGCCGGCTCATCCCCACGGAAAATCTGCCGCGCAACTGGGCGGTCGCCATTATCGACGGTAACAATCGTGTTGTCGTTTCCAGTGCGCAGAATGGGGTGGAAGTGGGCAAGCCATTTGCCAGCCCCGCCATTCTTTCAGAAATGCAGGCCTTCAGCGGCAATTTCTTCGACGACAAGGGTAACCTCTATGCCTATGCCCAATTGCCAGGCTGGCAATGGCGAACCGTGATGTGGGGGCCACTTGCCGCAAGTCAGGCAGCATTGGTCGACACGTGGCGGCAAATGATGATCGGCAGCACGATGCTGGTGCTGATCGCCATCGGCGGCGCCTATCTGGTCGGCCGGCAATTGCGCAGTTCCATTCGCGATCTCACGCTCATGGCTGAACGCATCGGTGAAGGCGAGATCGTGGCGCCCGTCGATACCAAGATCAAGGAGGCCAACCAGGTCGCCGTCGCACTCTCCAATGCCTCCTTCGACAGAAGCCAGTCGGAAGAACGGCTGCAACTTCTGCTGCACGAACTGGTTCACCGCTCCAAGAATATTCTGACGCTTGTTCAGGCGATGATCCGGCAATTGGGGCGGGAAAACAAAAGCATCCCGGAGTTCCAGAAAGAGGTGGACCACCGTCTTCGCGGTCTCGGAATGTCGATCCGGGCATTGGCGGAGGTTCAATGGCAGGGCTTGCCGATCCGTAAGCTGATCGAGACCCACCTCGACGTTTTCGGCACCGTTTCGGAACGCTTCGAGTTGTCTGGGGACGATTTCATGCTTTCCCCGGAAGCGGCGCAGAATTTCGGGCTCGTGGTGCATGAGCTGACGACGAATTCCATCAAATATGGCGCTCTGTCGGTTGCGCTCGGAAAAATCACGGTGAGCTGGAAGCCGCTCGAAAAAGATGGGCGTCAGATGATTTATATCGTCTGGACCGAAACGGGCGGACCACCGGCGACGGAACCAAGCCGCAAGGGCTTTGGTACCACGGTCATCAAACGGCATGCGGAAGGCGCATTCGGCGGACAGGTGGTGACGGAGTATCGCGAAACCGGGTTCGAATGGTCGCTTGAAGCGCCGATGCGCTATTTTATACCCAAGCGACCCGATCAGGCAGGCCCGCTTTGAAAGATGGCGTGCTGGAGCCCCGTACCGGCAGCTGAACAGCAGCTAATTTCGCCCTCCGCAAAAAAAATGCGTTTTAGTGGAACCGAATTAGGCCGGATGCATTTTCACTGCAGGCCAAGCAATTCCCCCGTCCCCGCCTGAAGCTTGGCTGACAATAAACAGGTTTCACCCCTGAAAACCTGTTATAAAAATAGCACGGCTCTTTCATGGGCCGTGCTTTTTTATTGCGTTCTCGCAAAAACGGCCGAAGTACTGCCTATGAGGCAAGTCTCCAACCGAAGGCCATTATTTCGAAATTTCAAATGTCAGCGACGTCCCCGGAAGGAAATTTCAGCCGGTAGACGATCCGCTCCGGCGTGAGCTGATATTCGGCACTTCCGCCCAATGCGGATGGAACGACCTTTTCCAGCACGACGCTGCCGAAACTGCCGCGCCTCGCCTGCGCCGGCTCTTTCGACGGCATGATCGGCTCTATCCACTCAACGATACAAAAATCGCCTTCCTGGCGGCATTGCAGCGAGATTGGCGGATGATAGGCGAGATTGCCGCTGTGGCTGACCGTATTGACGACCAGCTCATGGAAAGCCAGACCGATATAAAGCGCTCCATTCGGATTGAGCAGCAGGTTTTCACCTTCCATGTGGATGAGATTAGGATATTCCGGCACATAGAGGTCGAATTGCTGGCGAAGAAGCTCGAATATGCGAGCACCTCTCCAGTCGGAATCCGTGATGAGATCCTGACTTTGGGCAAGAGCGTGTAACCGCCCCCGAAACTTGCGCAGAAAATCATCCTTGGTGAGGCTGAAACGGGCCGTCTGGCCCGCAAGGCTCTGGATGATCGCCAGGAGGTTCTTGGAACGGTGGCTGACCTCGCGCAGCAGCGAGCGCAAAAGCTGCTCGCGCCGCCGTTCCGCCGTCACCTCGCGAATGGTGGTTTTCATCACCGCCTGCTTCGCCTGGTTGAAGGTGGAATGGATCTGGAACTGGAAAACCCGGTCATTGCCGGCATTGACTTCCAGCATGCCCCGACTGCCCACCACATTCATATCTTTTTTGAGTTCGGCAAGCCGCTCTGAAAGATCGTTGCCAAACACATTTTCATCCGTGGGATGGCTATCGGTCGGCAGACGCCACACATCCGGCAGGTTGGCCACGAATATATACTCGCGGTTCCAGTCCTGTAACATGACTGTCTCGCCCGAATCGAGCAAAGCGAGGACGAGCGAATCGTGCAGCTCGCTCTCGTTCCTCTCCGCGTTATGCCATGCCAGCCGATGCAAATTCATCTCCCTGCAAAAAGCCGTGAGATCACCTCACGACCGTAACCGCGAACGTCCGGGTACCGTAGTTGTTCCCGGACAGTCTACGGTTTCGGCAAATTTCACGCCGCGACGCGAGAGCTTTCGTTGAAAAACAGGGCCTGGCTGATAAGCGCTTTCACCATGTCCGGGTTGAACGGCTTTGTAACGAGGAATGTCGGCTCGGGCCGCTCACCCGTCAAAAGACGCTCAGGGAAGGCCGTAATGAAGATCACCGGCAGAGACGTCATCTGAAGGATCTCCTTCATGGCATCAAGCCCGGAGCTGCCGTCTGCAAGCTGGATGTCGGCAAGGATCATCTTCGGCTGCGTGCGGTTGAAGAGATCGATAGCCTCCGCATGCGTGCGGGCAATACCCGTAACGCGATGGCCGAGATCGGTGACCATCTGCTCGATATCCATGGCGATCAGAGGTTCGTCCTCAATAATCATGATATCGGTCGCAACCTGGCGGGCGATTTCAGAGGCCGCCTCATCGATCAGCTGGCCGATCTGGGCTTCAGTTACCCTCAGAACCTCTGCTGCTTCCGAAGCTGTGAACTCTTCGACCGTGGTCAGAAGGAAAGCCTGGCGGGCGAGCGCTGGCACCGCAGAGAGGTTGGCGGAAGCGCGCTTTTCCCAACCTGACAGGTTTTCATCGGCCTTTATATTGATCGTGACGGAACTAAAAATCGATACGAACAATTGATAAAGCGAAACCCGATCGTTGCTTGTCGGCGGAAAGATGCTGATATCGGCGATCAGAGCTTCAAGTGTTGCTGCAACATAGGCATCGCCAGTGGATTGAGAGCCGCAAACGGCACGCGCGAACCTGCGCAGATATGGCAGGTGCGGTGCGATGCGTGTAGAAACTGACATGGAATTCTCCCCTTTCATGCGGTCTGCAACGCAAACCCACGATAGCAACGTGCGCATCATAAAAAAAGTTCCGGATCGCCGGAACTATTTTTTTCATCGCGCATTCTTGCCACGACACAAAAGGAATACCGGACGTTATGAACATATTTCAATCGGACCAAGATTCTCCGGACAATCCGGCCAACCCTCAGGTCCCGCACTCTGGGCGGGCGGTGATTTCCCGCAAGCTCAGGGAACTCTACGATGCTGTTCAGGAAGAAGGCATCCCTGACAAATTCCTCGACCTTCTCGAGAAACTCGATGAAGCCGAAAACAGAGCCAAAGACAAGGCTTCGGGGGAATGATGGCGAAAGAGCCGGAGCAGACAGAATACAATTTCAAACGGGAAATGCTGGCGGCACTGCCAAACCTGCGGGCATTCGCGATCTCACTCATCCGTTCGAGGGATCGCGCTGACGACCTCGTGCAGGATACGATCATGAAGGCCTGGGCGAAACAGGAGAGTTTCCAGCCCGGCACCAACATGCGCGCATGGCTTGTGACGATCCTGCGTAACGAATTCTACAGCCAGATCCGCAAGTCCGGCCGCGAAGTACAGGATACCGATGGGGTTTACACCTCGCGCTTGTCCGTGCCGCCAGAACAGCATGGTTCGGTCGATCTTCAGGATTTTCGTACGGCACTTGCAAAATTGCCCGACGATCAGCGCGAAGCGATCTTGCTGATCGGCGCCTCCGGCTTTGCTTACGAAGAAGCAGCCGAGATTTGCGGTTGCCCGGTTGGCACGATCAAGAGCCGTGTCAGCCGCGCGCGATTGCGCCTGCAGGAACTTCTCGGCATCGAAAACGAAAACGAGTTCGGTCCTGACGCGCAGATGAGCGCCGTTACCGCCGCAGCCACCGCGCGCTGAACCGACGGAATTCGCAAAGCACTAGACGGGTAGGCTCGTGCCTGCCCGTTTTTCTTCGCCGCGTCGTCAGATACCGGTCTCCTTGACCGACTGCATCACGACGAATGTCGAAGTGTTGGAAACCGATGGCAGGCTGGAGATTTTTTCGCCGAGCACCCTTCGGTATTTGCGGATATCGCTGGTGCGCACCTTCAGTAGATAATCGAATGCGCCGGCGATCATGTGGCATTCCTCCACCTCCTTGATCTTGCGCACCGCCGTGTTGAATTCCTCAAGTGCCTTTTCGCGTGTGTCGGAAAGCTTGACCTCTGCGAAGGCGATATGGTCGACGCCCAGTTTCTGCGGATTGAGCACCGCACGGAAGCCCAGAATATAACCTTCATCCACCAACCGCTTGAGCCGCGTCTGGCACGGCGTCTTGGAGAGGCCGACCCTTTTCGACAGTTGCAGCACCGACATGCGCCCGTCTTCGCTGAGGGCCTCGAGAATCTTGAGATCGAAGTGGTCCAGATCGTCTGTTTTATGACTATTAGCCATGTGATTTCACGCCAATTTTGAATAATAAAAGTTCATATGGCCTGTTCTATCCTCAAAATAGGACCATAGCAATTTTTACGGCAATGATATTGTACGCAGCAGAATGACAAGCGGCGAGCGGAGGACACGCTGCCGCTGACAGTCTGTCTTCAACAGCTTTTTCAGGATTTTCAGAATGGCCGATGGTGCAAGCAAAGCCGATGTAAACCCGCAGCAGACGGTGAACGGTATTTTCCAGAATTTTGCACCGCCCGTGCGCGAGCAGAGCCCGTTGCGCAAAGCAATTACCGCCGCTTACCGCCGCCCCGAGGAAGAGTGCCTGGCGCCTCTGATCGAAGCGGCGACCGTCACGCCCGAGCAGGCCACAGCCATTCGCACCACGGCAACCAAGCTGATCGAGGCGTTGCGCGCCAAGACGAAAGGCACCGGCGTCGAGGGGCTGGTGCAGGAATATTCGCTCTCCAGCCATGAGGGCGTGGCCCTGATGTGCCTTGCCGAAGCACTGCTGCGCATTCCCGACACCGCCACCCGCGACGCGCTGATCCGCGACAAGATTGCCCGCGGCGACTGGAAGTCCCACATCGGCGGCGGGCGCTCGCTATTCGTCAACGCCGCCACCTGGGGTCTCGTCATCACCGGCAAGCTGACCTCGACGGTCAATGACAGCGGCCTTTCGGCGGCGCTGACCAAGCTGATCGCCCGGGCTGGCGAACCCGTCATTCGCCGCGGCGTCGATATGGCGATGCGCATGATGGGCGAGCAATTCGTGACCGGCGAAACGATCGGCGAAGCGATCAAGCGCTCCAAACCGCTGGAGGAACAGGGTTTCCAATATTCCTACGACATGCTTGGCGAAGCAGCGACCACCGCCAAGGATGCGGAGCGTTATTACAAGGACTACGAAAACGCCATCCACGCCATCGGCAAGGCCTCCGCCGGGCGTGGCATCTATGGTGGCCCCGGAATTTCCATCAAGCTTTCGGCCCTGCATCCGCGCTATGCCCGTGCGCAGGCAGAGCGGGTAATGGCGGAGCTTCTGCCGCGGGTGAAATCCCTGATGCTGCTCAGCAAGAAATACGATATCGGCCTCAACATTGACGCCGAGGAAGCTGACCGGCTGGAACTGTCGCTCGATCTTCTGGAGGAACTGGCGCTCGACAAGGATCTCACCGCCTGGAACGGCCTAGGCTTCGTTGTGCAGGCCTATGGCCGCCGCTGCCCCTTTGTTCTCGACTACATCATCGATCTCGCCCGACGTGCCGGTCGCCGCATCATGGTGCGTCTGGTCAAGGGCGCCTACTGGGATGCGGAGATCAAGCGCGCACAGGTGGACGGGCTGGAAGACTTCCCGGTCTTCACCCGCAAAGTGCACACGGATGTCTCCTATATCGCCTGCGCCCGCAAGCTGCTTGCCGCGCGTGACGTCGTGTTCCCGCAATTTGCGACCCACAACGCTCAGTCCATGGCGACCATCTACCATCTCGCCGGTCCGGACTTCAAACTCGGTGATTATGAGTTCCAGTGCCTGCACGGCATGGGCGAACCGCTTTACAGCGAAGTCGTCGGCAAGAAGAAGCTCGATCGTCCCTGCCGCTTTTATGCGCCTGTTGGCACCCACGAGACGCTGCTTGCATATCTTGTCCGCCGTCTGCTGGAAAACGGCGCGAACTCCTCCTTCGTCAACCGCATCGCGGATCCCGCCGTGCCGGTGGCTTCCCTGCTGGAAGATCCGGTCACCGTGGTCAAGGCTTACCCCGTTCCCGGCGCACGGCACGACCGCATTGCTGCACCCGCTGGTCTCTTCGGCCCCGAACGGGCAAATTCCGCCGGTCTCGATCTTTCGAATGAAACGGCACTTGCCGCGCTGGACAACGTCCTCAAGGCAGGTGCGACGACGGAATGGAAAGCCGCAGCACCGCAGGCAGGCGGAAAGACACGCCCGGTCCTCAATCCCGGCGACCACAATGATGTCGTCGGTTATGTAACCGAACCGACAGAGGCCGATGTCGCAGCGGCAATGCAGCGGGCCGCAGCCTCCAACTGGTCTTCCACGCCGGTTGAAGAGCGCGCCGCCTGCCTGGAGCGCGCTGCCGACCGGATGCAGGCCGAGATGCCGGCCCTGCTTGGCCTCATCATGCGCGAGGCCGGAAAATCCATGCCGAACGCCATTGCCGAGGCGCGCGAGGCGATTGACTTCCTGCGTTATTACGCGGCGGAAGCCCGCAAGACCTTCAAGGCCGACGAGACACCGCTCGGCCCGGTCGTCTGCATCAGCCCGTGGAACTTCCCGCTTGCCATCTTCATCGGCCAGGTAACCGCAGCACTGGTTGCCGGTAATCCGGTGCTGGCAAAGCCCGCCGAAGAAACTCCTCTGATCGCCGCGCAGGGTGTGCGTCTGCTGCATGAGGCAGGCGTTCCGCAGGACGCCGTGCAGCTTCTGCCAGGTGACGGCAAGACCGGTGCGGCGCTGGTCGGCTCAGCGCTCACGGCGGGTGTGATGTTCACGGGCTCCACGGAAGTGGCGCGGCTCATTCAGGGTCAACTCGCAGGCCGGGTTCTCGCAAACGGCCAGCCCGTTCCCCTGATTGCCGAGACCGGCGGCCAGAACGCGATGATCGTCGATTCTTCGGCGCTTGCCGAGCAGGTCGTCGCCGACGTCATCGCCTCTGCCTTCGACAGTGCCGGCCAGCGTTGCTCGGCGCTTCGCATTCTCTGCCTGCAGGAAGATGTGGCCGACCGCACCCTGACGATGCTGAAAGGCGCGCTGCACGAATTGCGCATCGGCCGCACCGATAGCCTTTCCGTCGATGTCGGCCCCGTCATCACCGCTGAAGCTAAAGGCATCATCGAAAAACATGTCGACAGCATGCGCGCACTCGGCCACCGGATCGAGCAGATTTCGCTTGCCGGCGAAACCGGCAAGGGCACCTTCGTGCCACCGACAATCATCGAGATGAAATCGCTCGCAGATCTGAAGAAAGAGGTCTTCGGGCCGGTGCTGCACGTCATCCGGTTCAAGCGCGACAATCTCGACCGGCTGATCGACGAGATCAACGCCACCGGCTATGGCCTGACCTTCGGCCTGCATACGCGTCTTGACGATACCATCCAGCATGTCCTGTCGCGCGTCGCGGCCGGTAATCTCTATGTGAACCGCAACATCATCGGCGCCGTGGTCGGCGTCCAGCCCTTTGGCGGGCGTGGCCTCTCCGGCACCGGTCCCAAGGCGGGCGGACCGCTCTATCTCGGCCGCGTCACACAAACCGCGCCGAAGATCGACCGCGTTGCCAGCCAGCAGGACCAGGCGGCTGTCGATCTCGCCCGCTGGCTGGATGAGAACGGCCAGAGCGTTGCAGCCGAAGCCGCAAGACAGGCCGCAGCCCTTTCCGGCCTCGGTTTCGAAACCGAACTCGCAGGCCCTGTCGGCGAACGCAACGTTTATGCGCTGCATCCGCGCGGCAAGGTGCTGCTTATCCCGGCCACCGAGCAAGGGCTCTATCGCCAATTGGCCGCAGCGCTTGCCACCGGCAACTCGGTCGTTATCGACAATGCGTCGGGGCTGGAAAAGTCGATCTATGGATTGCCGGCAACCGTTACCTCGCGCATCACCTGGGCGGATAGCTGGGAAAAATCCGCCCCCTTTGCCGGCGCGCTGATCGAGGGCGATGCGGAACGTGTCGTTGCGATCAACAAGAAGATCGCCGCCCTGCCCGGTCCGCTGGTTCTGGTTCAGGCCGCCACGACGGAAGCGCTTGACCATGAAACCCAGCCCTACAATCTCGACTGGCTGGTAGAAGAAGTCTCCGTCAGCGTCAACACAACGGCCGCCGGCGGCAATGCCAGCCTGATGAGCATCGGCTGATTATCTAGTTCCGGCAGGGTCTCGACCCTGCCGGTCCATCACATCACCCACCGATTTCGCCACGACCGAAAAGCTGGTTCAGAACCTGTTCTTCAAGCCGCGCGAATTCCGGGGTGCCGTGTCGTCGCGGACGCGGCAGTTTCACATCGAGATCAAGGGCGATGCGCCCCTCATCAATCACGACGATGCGGTCGGCAAGTGCGACGGCTTCCGAAACATCGTGCGTAACGAGAACGGCGGTGAATTTCTGCTTGCGCCAGATGCGCTCCAGCAGAAGCTGCATTTCGATACGGGTGAGCGCATCGAGCGCCCCGAGGGGTTCGTCCAGCGCCAGAATTTGCGGATGCGCCACCAGCGCGCGTGCCAGCGCCACGCGCTGCTTCTGGCCTCCAGACAGGACATAGGGCCATTCGCCCGCCCGGTCTTTCAGCCCGACCTCCTCGAGAATGGCGAGCGCCTGCTCGTTCGCCGCCTCACCTTTGGCGATGCCGGTCAGGCCCACGGACACATTGTTTGCGATGCGCTCCCATGGCAGAAGGCGCGGCTCCTGAAACATCATGCGAGTGCGGCTCGATGCGTCTTTCGAAACGGTGCCGCTTGTGGGCGCGTCAAGACCGGCCAAGATACGCAGAAGCGTGCTCTTGCCGCATCCACTCTTGCCGATAATAGCCAGAAACTCGCCTTCCCGCACATCGAGATCGATGCCGCGCAGAACCGGTTTATCGCCAAAGGTCTTGGTCACATTGCGGAAGCTGAAGGCGACCTTGCTGTCGTTCTGCTTGCCGCGGTGTTCAACCTTGGTCTCCGCCCCGGAGGGGGAGGATGATGGGGCATCGGGGCGTCTCAACGTCGTAACATTGCTGGTCGACATGGGTTACCTCAGACTTTCTTGAAGGCTGGATGCCACTGCAGGAAGATGCTTTCGAGGAAGCGGGCGAAACTGTCCGCCAGCTTGCCAAGAAGCGCGTAAATGAGGATCGACAGCACGACGACATCGATCAGCAGGAACTCGCGCGCCTGCATGGCCATGTAGCCGAGGCCGGAAGAGGAGGAAATCGTTTCCGCCACGATAAGCGTCAGCCACATGATGCCGAGCGCATAACGCAGGCCGGTGAAAATGGAAGGCAGCGCGCCGGGCAGGATCACCCGCCGGAACAGGGTGAGGGGCGACATGCCATAGGTTCGGCCCATCTCCACCAGTTGCGGATCGACCCCCTGAATGCCGAGCAGCGTGTTGATGTAGATCGGAAAAAACACCCCGAGTGCCACGAGGAAAAGCTTTGCCTCCTCGTCGATCCCGAACCAGAGGATGACGAGCGGAATGAGCGCCAGATGCGGGATGTTGCGGATCATCTGCAGCGTCGTGTCGGTAAAGCTGCGGGAAAACCGCGACAGTCCGTTGGCCAGCCCGAAGATGAAACCAATCGCGCCGCCAACGGCGAAACCGGCCAGAGCGCGAGCGGAGCTGACACCGATATTGGCGATGAGTTCCCCCGAAAGCAAAAGCCGCCAGAAGGCTTCCGCGACGGCAGAGGGAGCCGGCAGGACGTTTGCCGAAATGAGGCCGACGCGGGCAGCAAGCTCCCAGCCGGCAAGAATGATGGCAGGAAGCAGCCAGCCCGTGATGCTTCCTGCCTCGATACGCCTTCTGATGCTCATCGCGAAGCCCTCCGTATCCGGGATCAGTTGGTGGCGCCTGACCAGACGGCATCCTTGATGCTGATCTGCTTAGGGATCAGGCCGAGGCGATAAAAGCGGTCGGCAGTTTCCTGCTGGCTGGCAATGATCTTGTCATCGATCTTCGAAATGCCGAATTCCGAACGGTTCGCAGCCAGCGTCTGCGCTTCCAGCGGCACACCTGTCACCTCATGCAGGGCTGCCGCAACCTTGTCGCGGTTGGCGGTGGACCATTTTGCAGCCTCGCCCAGGGCATCGAGCGTGATATTGATGGGGTCGGCATGGGATTTGGCATAGTCGCGATTGGCGAGGAAATAGGTGCTCACGTTGAGAACCTCGCTGGTACGGGCCAGAGTGACGGGCTTATAGCGCGTCTCGGCAATTGCATAGAACGGATCCCAGACGGCCCAGGCGTCGATCTTGTCGCTGGCAAAGGCTGCCGCGGCGTCAGCCGGGCTGAGATAGACCACGTCGATATCGCTGAATTTCAGGCCGTTCTTCTCAATTGCCGCCACCAGCAGATTGTGGGCGCTGGTGCCCTTGCCGACGCCGACCTTCTTGCCCTTCAGATCGGCAACCGACTTTATACCGCTCTCGGGCTTGGTGAAGATTGCCTCACCCTTGCCGTTCGAGGGAAGGGCCGCAACGTAAACGATGGCCGAACCGGCCGCCTGACCGAAGATTGGCGGCGCATCGCCCGTCCAGCCGACATTGATGGAGCCAACATTCAAGGCCTCCACCAGCGGCGGGCCTGCGGTGAATTCGACCCACGAAACCTTGACGCCTTTGGCCTCAAGCGCCTTTTCGATGACGCCCTGTTGCCTCGCGATCACCGGCAGGCCGGTTTTCTGATAACCGATCTTCAGCTCTTCCGCCGCCTGCGCCTGCAAGGGCAGAACGGATAATGCAGCGGCAACAAGAAAACTGGCGGAGAGGGCACGACGGGTAATGGCTGGCATTTTAGCTCCTTGTCGCCGACCCCTGGGGCCGGTTTGCGATATGGAGCAATGCTAGGGTTTTCGATGAAAACGATAGAGAGAGGATAATTCAATATGAGCGATATTGCGGGAATAAAATTCCGCAGAGACGCCTCTTTCCCGCAAATCATCGCAGGAGGCATCACCCAGCCTGCTTAATAGACGAATGCCGGTGCGGACTGGCCACACCGGCATGATGGATCAATATCGCTATCGAACGCGCAAACTTGCGGAGTGATTTACTCGATATCGAAGGAAACGCCCTGCGCCAAAGGCAGTGCCTTGGAGTAATTGATCGTGTTGGTGGCGCGGCGCATATAGGCCTTCCACGCGTCCGAACCAGATTCGCGGCCACCGCCGGTTTCCTTTTCACCACCGAATGCGCCGCCGATTTCTGCGCCCGATGTTCCGATATTGACGTTGGCGATGCCGCAATCCGAGCCTTCCGAAGACAGGAAACGTTCCGATTCCTGAATGTCGCGGGTGAAGATCGACGACGACAGACCAGCGGCGACGGCGTTATGCGCGTCGATTGCCTGATCGAGATCGCTGTACTTCATCACATAAAGGATCGGTGCGAAGGTCTCTTCCAGCACCGGCCCCGCCTGTTCAGGCATTTCGACAAGTGCCGGCTTTACATAATAGGCATCCGGCGCACCCGTATCCACGCGCCCGCCGCCATTCACCACGCCGTCATGCGCCTTGGCCGCTTCCAGCGCCTTCTGCATGCCGTCGAAAGCCGCCTTGTCGACCAGCGGTCCGACAAGCGCCGATGTTTCCAGCGGATTGCCGACGGAAACGGAGGCGTAGGCCTTTTTCAGACGCGGCACGAGCTGGTCGTAAACACTGTCATGCACGAAGAGGCGGCGAAGCGTGGTGCAGCGCTGGCCGGCCGTGCCCATGGCGCCGAAGGCAATGGCGCGCAGCGCCATGTCGAGATCGGCAGACGGGCAGACGATGCCGGCATTGTTACCGCCGAGTTCCAGAATGGCGCGGGCGAAGCGCTTCGCGAGGCG
The DNA here is from genome assembly GCF_900215255.1 of Rhizobium sp. AN5. Taxonomy (NCBI): domain Bacteria; kingdom Pseudomonadati; phylum Pseudomonadota; class Alphaproteobacteria; order Hyphomicrobiales; family Rhizobiaceae; genus Rhizobium; species Rhizobium sp. AN5. The sequence continues at coordinate 1,246,565 of NZ_OCMJ01000003.1, read as the reverse complement.
CGGACCGACATCGCGGCCCATGCGGGTGGAACCGGTGGCAGAAACCAGGGGAACCTTGGGGTTGTCCACCAATGCTTCACCAACGGCGCGGTCCCCGATCAGAAGCTGCGACAGCCCTTCCGGCGCATCGCCAAAACGGGCTACGGCACGTTCGAAGATGCCCTGAACCGCAAGTGCCGTCAGCGGGGTCTTTTCAGATGGCTTCCAGACCACCGAGTTGCCGCAGACTAGCGCGAGCGCCGCGTTCCACGACCAGACGGCAACGGGGAAGTTGAAGGCAGAGATAACGCCGACAACGCCGAGCGGATGCCAGGTTTCCATCATGCGGTGGCCGGGGCGTTCGGTGGCGATGGTCAGGCCGTAAAGCTGGCGGGACAAACCGACCGCGAAATCGCAGATATCGATCATCTCCTGAACTTCGCCAAGACCTTCAGATGGGACCTTGCCCGCTTCCAGCGAGACGAGACGGCCGAGATCGGCCTTGAAGGTGCGCAGTTCTTCGCCCAAAAGCCGGATCAGTTCGCCACGACGCGGAGCAGGCACGTTGCGCCAAACCTTGAAGGCGGCATCGGCCTTGTCGACTACGGCTGCGACACCCTCGACCGAAATGGTCTTGAGGCTTGCGATCTGTTCACCCGTTACCGGGCTGAACGACGCCATATCGCCGCCGGTATAAAGATCGCGGGCGACGCCCATTCTGTCGAGCAGGGCCGCGGCTTCCTGTTTCACGTCAAGCTTCGTGGTCGCATCCATGTCCAATTGTCCTTTTTGGCTCAAAGGGGAGGAAGGGCCGTTTTTGATACGGCGCTTTCAACTCCCGTCGCTGGTCTTTCCCCGAATTTATCATTTTGTGAAACGGGCCTCCGCCGAAGCCGGCAAAACACCATTCCATTCTTTCCCGTAATCATATATGGCCATAATGACCCTTTTCCAATGAGGAAAGCGGGTAAGTTGATGCGAGAATGGTATGGATCCGCGCAGAAGACTGGTCCCTGACATCGTAACCCTGCAAGCATTCGAGTGTGCCGCAAGGCATGGGAATTTTACCCGTGCGGCGGAAGAACTCAACCTCACGCAAAGTGCGGTCAGCCGGCAGATCGGCGAACTCGAGGCGCAGACCGGAATGCAGCTTTTCGAACGCATCCGCCGGCGCGTCGTCCTGTCGGAAGCGGGTCGCAAATTCCTGCCAGACGTGCGGCGCCTGTTGCAGCAATCCGAACAGCTGATGGTGCGCGCGGTCTCGGCCGGAACATCTCATGCATCGCTCTCCGTCGCCACCCTGCCAACCTTCGGCAGCCGCTGGCTAATGCCGCGTCTGCACCGCTTCATCGACGCCAACCCGGAAATGACCATCACCATCGGCTCGCGCTCGCACCCGTTCGATTTCGATGAGGAAGGTTTCGACCTCGCTATCCATTACGGCCAGCCGGTCTGGGCGCACGGCACCTGCACCTTTTTATGCAACGAGGTAATAGTGCCGGTCGCCAGCCCCGCTCTGCTTCAGCGCGCGGGAATGAGAGAGCCCGAGGATTTTAACCGGCAACCGTTGCTTCACGTAACCACACGGCCGAAACTGTGGACGGAATGGCTGGAGATGAATGGGGTAACGGCGGAGAATGCCTATAGAGGCAGCCGTTTCGACCAGTTTTCGATGATCATTGAAGCAGCCATAAGCGGCATCGGCTTTGCCCTTCTGCCGAAATATCTGATCGAGGCGGAACTCGTCTCCGGCCGCCTCGAAATCGTCTTCGACATCCCTCTGCAAACCGACAAGAGCTATTACGTTGCCCTGCCGGAAGGGCGGCAGGACAATGTCCTTGCCCGCGCCTTCCAGGCATGGCTTCTCGATCGGGTCGGCAAGCCGGCCTAGATATTCACACAGTGCCGCCGATGGAAACCTCGTCAAACCCCGGCAGATCGGGGCCGACCGGCACGATCCGGGTCGGATTGAGCGCCTTGATCGAATAATAACCGCGCTTGATGTGGTCGATGTTGACCGTGTCACGCACGCCCGGAATGTTCAGCACCCGCATCATATAGGCCTGCAGGGTCCGATAGTCGACAATGCGGCGAAGGTTGCACTTGAAGAGGCCGTAATAGGCGGCATCGAAACGCACCAGCGTCACGAAAAGCCTGACATCCGTTTCCGTCAGGCGATCGCCGAAGAGGAAGGGACCGCCTGATGCCAGGCGAGTTTCAAGTTCCTGCAGTGTCGCGAAGACGTCGGCGAAGGCTTCCTCATAGGCAAGCTGGGTAGTGGCAAAACCGGTTCTGTAGACACCGTTGTTGAGGCGGGGATAGATATGGTCGTTGAGCGCATCAATCGCGTCCCGCAGATCTTCCGGATAAAGATCGATGTCGTTATCGGCCAGATCGCCGAAACCGGAATTCAGCATGCGCAAAATATCGGCCGATTCATTGTTGACGATAGTTTTCGTCTTCTTGTCCCACAGAACCGGAACCGTGGCACGCCCGGTATAATGCGGATCGGCGCTGGTATAGGCTTCATGCATATAAGCGAAGCCGTTCAGCCCGTCGCGATCCGAACCTGGATAATCGCCGAATTTCCAGCCCTCGTCGGAGAGCGCCGGTTCCACAATTGAGACCGAAATGACATCTTCGAGCTTCTTGAGCTTACGGCCGATCAGCGTGCGTGAGGCCCATGGACAAATCAGCGCGACGTAGAGGTGATAACGGCCGGCCTCGGCCTTGAAACCGCCCTCTCCCGTCGGGCCTGCTAGACCATCAGGCGTTACCCAGTTGCGGAAGCCGGATGTCTGGCGAACGAAACCACCCTTCTTGTCGGTCGCCTGTACCGGGTGCCATTCGGCGGTCCACTTTCCATCCACTAGCATTTTGGGCTCTCCATTCATCTATCGATGAAAAGCTTATGGGGCCGTCTGCACCCACCCCACAAGCCGCGCTTCGGTTGACGCACTGTTTCCGATCGATTGATGACTTCAAAGCCGATTGCGGAAAAACGGATTCCAGCGAACCGTGCCAAGCCTGACCCTTTCGCGGATCATCGTCAGAAGTCCCGATGCGGCGATGACACCCAGCCCAAGCACCGCGATCGCATCCGGATATTCGTGGAAGAAAGTCATGCCGATCGCCACGGCCCAGAGGATCTGAGAATAATGCGAGGGTGCAATCTGGCTGGCCGGCGCGATACGTGTTGCGACGAGCAGCGTTATCTGCCCCGTTGCCGTGCAAAGTCCGATGAAGGCAAAGGCGGCGAACTGGTGCAGATTGGGCATGACGAACTCGGGAATCGAGGCAATGCCGTTGAAGGTGAGGCCGTAAACCAAAAGCACGCCCATGATCGAGGTGCGCTTCTCCTTGCCCGCAAGCGAGCGGAGCAGCACGATGGTCATCGCCGCCAGGAATGCGACACCGATGGCTGCGACGTGCCCGAGTTCCAGCGCCTTGAAGCCGGGCCGCACGACGAGCAAAACACCAACGATGCCGGCCAAAACGGCCGCCCAGCGCCATGGCCCTATATCTTCCTTCAATACGACAGCCGACAGCACTGTCACAAACAGCGGTGAGAGAAAGATCAGCGCATAGGCTTCGGCCAGCGGAATGGTGGTGAAGGCATAGATGCCGAGAATACCGGCGAACAGGCCGGAAATCGCCCGCCCGTGCACCGCAAACGGACGGCTCATGCGCCAGAATTCACGCCACCTTTCCTCACGCGGCTTGCTGAAGAAGATGAAGATGCCAGAAAACAGGATGCTGAAGAAGCCGATCTCGAAAACGCTGATCTGTGATCCAAGCGACTTGATCGTGGCATCGCCCAGGGAAAAGGTCGCATAAGCGAACAGACCGAGCAGAAAACCCTTTTGCATTTGAACTTCCCCGAACAGCGACCGCAACGCAAAGCGCACCCCGGCCGCTTAAAGCAACCCGGACGCCCCTTAAGGGACAGACAGTCTGGCAGATTTGATCCTCACCCTATGGCTAGACCCGGCTACCTATGAGTGCAAGCCGCAAAAGCCGCAAAAACACCCGATCCGACCGCATCGATGCAGATGGCCGCAAGGTGCGGCAAATTTGTCCCGCCGACGCCATCATATCACCGTCACGGAAAGAGGTTAGCCCGTGTTGATCGTGGCGCTTGGCGGCAAGCGTGAAGGCGGCTAAACATTGTGGTGTGATTGCACCCGCTGATTTCGCCTGAAGCTTGCTGCGCGAACATCGCCTCACGAACCGAAAGGAAGAAGAATGCGGATAGTGATGATCGGTGCCGGTTATGTCGGCCTTGTTTCCGGTGCGTGTTTTGCCGATTTCGGCCATGACGTGATCTGCGTCGACAAGATGCCGGAGAAGATCGAAGCGCTGAAAAGCGGCCATATCCCGATCTTCGAACCTGGTCTGGAGGTCATCGTTGCCAACAACGCCAAGGCAGGCCGATTGAGCTTCACCACCGATCTCTCCTCCGCGGTTGCCAGTGCCGATGTCGTTTTCATCGCGGTTGGCACGCCCTCGCGGCGCGGCGACGGCCACGCCGATCTCGGTTATGTCTATGCGGCGGCGAAAGAAATCGCCCATTCGCTTGACGGCTTCACCGTCATCGTCACCAAGTCCACCGTTCCCGTCGGCACGGGGGACGAAGTGGAACGCATCATCCGCGAAGAAAATCCCTCGGCCGATTTTGCCGTGGTTTCCAACCCGGAATTCCTGCGGGAAGGCGCGGCCATCGAGGATTTCAAGCGACCGGACCGCATCGTCGTCGGTCTTTCCGACGAGCGCGCCCGCCCGGTGATGACGGAGGTTTACCGTCCGCTCTATCTCAACCAGTCGCCTTTGCTCTTCACCACCAGGCGCACTTCGGAACTGATCAAATATGCCGCCAACGCCTTTCTGGCGATGAAAATCACCTTCATCAACGAAATGGCGGATCTGTGCGAAAAGGTCGGCGCCAATGTTCAGGATATTTCGCGCGGTATCGGCCTCGATGGCCGCATCGGCGCGAAGTTCCTGCATGCCGGCCCCGGTTATGGCGGCTCCTGTTTCCCCAAGGATACGCTGGCGCTTGCCAAGACCGCACAGGACTATGACGCCCCGGTGCGGCTGATCGAGACCACCATTGCCATCAACGACAACCGCAAGCGCGCCATGGGCCGCAAGGTCATCAACGCGGTGGGTGGCGACGTGCGCGGCAAGAAGATCGCCGTGCTTGGCCTGACCTTCAAGCCCAATACCGACGATATGCGCGACAGCCCGGCGATTGCCATCATCCAGACCCTCCAGGACGGCGGCGCCAAGGTGGTCGGCTACGATCCGGAGGGTATGGTGAATGCCCGCCATGTCATCGAGGATATCGACTATGCCAGCGGTCCCTACGAGGCTGCCGAAGGCGCCGACGCCGTCGTGATCGTGACGGAATGGAACCAGTTCCGCGCACTCGATCTGCCGCGCCTGAAGGCCATCATGAAAAACCCCGTTCTGGTGGATCTGCGCAATATCTACCGCACGGACGAGGTCACCGGGCATGGCTTCGTTTATGCCGGCATTGGCCGCCCGCACGACAGCAGTTCCGACAAGGGCCAATAGCGGTTTCGCCTTCGAAGTTTCATTAAAATGGTTTTTGCGCTTCGGTTCGGCCGCAAACGCACCAACGGATTTGGGATATAGTCATCATGCGTTATCTGGTTACCGGCACCGCGGGCTTCATCGGTTTTTACGTTGCCAAACGGCTGCTCGATGCCGGCCATTTCGTAACCGGTTTCGACGGCATGACGAAATATTACGATGTCAGCCTGAAAGAAAAACGCCATGCCATCCTTTCCCGCTCTAACGGTTTCAGGGCCGAAATCGGCATGCTGGAAGATACGGATGCACTGAAGCGCGCGGCAGAGGCTGCCGAACCGGAAATCATAATTCACCTCGCCGCGCAGGCGGGTGTTCGCTACAGCCTCGAAAATCCACGCGCCTATATCGATTCCAATCTCATCGGATCGTGGAACATGCTGGAGCTTGCCAAGAACCTGCGTGTCAAACACCTGATGCTGGCTTCGACTTCCTCCATCTACGGCGCCAATGAAAAAATTCCCTTTGCGGAAAGCGACAAGGCCGACGAGCCGATGACGCTTTATGCGGCCACCAAAAAATCGATGGAATTGATGGCGCACAGCTACGCCCATCTTCACAAATTGCCCACCACAGCCTTCCGTTTCTTCACGGTTTACGGACCGTGGGGACGGCCGGACATGGCGCCAATCAAATTCGTCGACGCCATCTCGAACGGCGAGCCGATCGATATTTACGGCCAAGGCAATATGAGCCGAGACTTCACCTATATCGATGACCTCGTTGAAGGTATCGTCAGGCTGAGCCAGGTCATTCCGTCCGAGGAGAACCGGGTAACTGAGGAAGGCGTCACCGACACGCTGTCGCACCACGCACCGTTCCGCATCGTCAATATTGGCGGCGGCAAGCCAGTGGAGCTGATGCACTTTGTCGAAACGGTCGAAAAGGCAGTCGGCAGGCCGGCAATCCGCAACATGTTGCCGATGCAGCAGGGAGACGTCCCCCGCACCTTCGCTTCACCCGATCTTTTGAGGGCCTTGACGGGCTATGTGCCGCAAACCCCGGTCGAGGAGGGCATCAAGGCCCTCGTCGCCTGGTATCGTGACATGCAGTCGACGGAGCTGCGCGAATAAATCAAAGCGTCGCCAGCAGACGATTGGAGAGCATGCCGCCGGAGGCGCTCTGCATGGCGATCTTGGTTTCCACGGCTTCGATGATAGTATCGCTGAAATCGACATCGGTGAGGTCGCGGATGTTGGAGAGGCCGCCCGGCGAAAACACGTTCACCTCAAGTATCTTGTCGCCGACAATATCAAGCCCGACCAGGAACATACCGTCTTCCACCAGCTTCGGCCGCATCATTTCGGCAAGCGCCACGATCTCGTCCGTCACCTTCACGGCCTCGGCGGTGCCCTTGGCGTGAATGTTGGAGCGCAGATCGCCTTTTGCCGGAACGCGGCGCAAAGCCGCATATTGTCCGTCGCGCATCAGTGGCTTGCCATTCATCATGAAGAACCGAATATCGCCATCCTTGGCAGCCGGCAGATAGGCCTGTGCGATCAAGTAACCTTCGAGACTGACCGCCTCGAAAATCTGGTTGAGATTTGCCTCCTTGCTGGAGCCGATCTTGAAGACGTTCTTGCCGCCTGAACCCTGCAGCGGCTTGACGATGACACCCTTAGGGTGGGTATCCGCAAAAGCGCGTATTTCATCGACATTGCGCGAGATGATCGTGGTCGGGCGTACGATTTCCGGAAAGCTCTGGAAATAGAGCTTGTTCTGCGCCAGCGCCAATCCTTCCGGGTCGTTCAGAACCACAACGCCACGCTGTTCTGCCAACCGCCCGAACAGAATGCCGGCATGCACCGCCCATGGCCGCGTCGTCTGATCCAGCGAGGGATCGTTGCGCAGCATCAGCGCGTCGATTTCCTCCACATCCATGGTGCGCCGTTCCAGCGCTTTGTCCTGAAGTGCTGCGTGAAAAGCATCGGCTTTCTTGTATTTGGCCTTCGGTAGAACGGTGGCGTGTACGGTCAGGCTATCATCCGAGCGCAAGGTAAAATCGCCAGGCGTCAGATACACCACCTCGTGACCGCGATTGAGCGCCGCCATGGCCAGCAGGCCGGTTGCGAAAGTCGGCCCCTCGGTTTCAATGGAATTGACGAAAAATGCGATACGCATAAGCCCCTCCTTTAATATTACAGTGTCGCCAGTTCGGCGATGGATAACCCGGCCCGTATCTTTTCCAGCCGCTCATTGGCCTTGGCCGGCAGCAGAAAAGCGGGACGTACGCCCGGCGGACGCAAGAGGCCGCGCAAGGCAAGCTCCTGCATCACCGGGAAATGGGCAGCGGCGATCTTGCCCATCCAGAACGGATCGAGCGCGCCACCCTTGCGCAGGTGCTCCAGCACCTCCGCAAGCCCACGCAGATAGATCGCGTCCTTGGAAAGACCGCCGCCACGATAGATGCGCAAAACCATGTTAAAGGCACCGGCCTCGTCGAAACCATGATCGCGCGTCATAGTCCGGAACGTCTCAACAAAAGTCGCGCCGTCCAACATGGCGGCGCAGCCGACGACACGGCCGGCGATCAGCCGCAGGCGCTCGCGCGTCATGCCGCCGGCGAGATGTTCCGCCAGCACTGCCAGCCCTTCCTGCACGCCCTCATAACCGGAAAGGCCGGTGCGGAAGAGCCGGAGACCCTGAAACGAACCGTTGAAATAGGTGAGGAGATGCACGCCGATTTCATGCGACAGCAGCGCCTCGACCCGGCGCTGTTCCATGACGGTGTGACGAGAAATCAGGAGCTTCTCACCCGTCACCATCAGGCCAGGCGGCAGGTCGTCCCTGATCTCGACACGCGCCTTGAATTCCGGCTCTTCCGCCAGATAGGTCTCAATCATCTCGCGCGATTTTTTGGCGACCGCATAACAATCGACCATGGCGATTTCGCCGCTCTCATCCTTGCGCGGGCAATCGGCAAGCACCTTGAGCGCCAGCGTCAGAAGCGCGGGTTCGACGGCACCGTAAAGGGCGCGGGAGAAATCGGTAAAAGTCCGGCGATGCAGATTGGCGAGCATGGTCAGTTGCAGATCGATCTCCTGCTGTTTCTCCCGGTAGAGATGATAAAGCACCGGGTCTTCCAGATGATCGAAAACGACGGAATATAGCTTGCGTTTCTGCTCCTCGACGTCAACGCCGAGCGGCCTGTAAAGCAGGCGCGGCGGATATTGGAAGCTGCCGTCACGAAATTCCTCGAAGGCCCGGCGGGCATTGATCGGCGTGACGGACAGAAGAAAATCAAAGGACGAGACGATGTCGTCTATTGAACGATCGGCGCGTCTGACGGCATCAACGAAGGCCTTGCGGCCGAGCGCGCGATGGCTGGTAACCTTGAGTGCGTCTTTACCGGCAGCAAATGACGAGAAGGCCTGAAGGCCGGCATCGAAAATATCCGCAATCATCGTCTCTCGCAGGCCGGGATAATCGGCGCCGGATTCAGGCTGTCGGTAGATCGGCGCGAAACGCACGCTGATGCAGGGAAAATCAAGCCCGGCATTTTGAAATCTGAGGATCGGATCGGCATCCGGTTCCGGTCGGGTTACGCGGGGCGTACGGAAACGCACTTCGGCATCGCAAACCGCCTTGATGAAAACACGGCGGGCACTTTGCGTTTCCGGCTCAGATGTTGCCGAGACGGAAACCTCATAATGCGGCAGGAAAGGTGAATCGTCAGCGAGCAGAATGTCGTGTTCCAGTTCGCCGATATCGAGAACCATGAAGGCGCCGAAACGTTCGCGCATGGCCGTGCCGACGGCTGCAATCAGGGGTGCCGCCTCCTGAATGCTCGATGCGATCAGATAGGATGCATGCGCAGAGGCGATATCGCGGGCCGCGAGGTCCTTCGTGCCACCGGTCAGATGCAGGCAAAGGAACGGCAGCGGACGGTCGATATGCAGCCGGCCGTTCTTTCCGACATCACGACGGACGGCCTTGCCGGCATCGAGGCAGGCGACGACATCGTCTACCAGCTCGATGACCGGTAACGGTTCGCTACGCGCCGAGGAGACGTTCATCGCCGCGCCCTCAGGCACTCTTCGAGAACCGGCTGAAGTGCCGTGATAGCGTCGCGAATATCGGAAACAACGCGCTTATCCGGCTTACCGGTCCACTCGTCCATGAAGAATTTCTTGAACTCCACCGCAATCGCGCAGCCGTTCTGCTTAAAACGCTCGTGTATAAACCGGGTCTGCTCTCCCTTGCCCTGAAAGGCGACGTTCTCGCGTACATCAAGGCGGCGTCCGCCGATGGTGGCTGACGCGAAATGATGGCCCACCGCGCTGACGACGTCACTCCAGCGGCTGCGATCCATGGAAAATGTGCCGATATTGATATCCGGCGCTTCCGCCTGTGGCGTTGGCGGCGCTGTAGCGCCCTGCCGGCGATGATTGTAGCTGTGTATGTCCAGCACGACAAAAGCACCGTGCCGCCGCTCGACGGTTGAGAGAACTGCTTCGAGCATCGCGTAATAATCGGCATGAAAATCGAGCGATTGCCGGGTGGCCTCTTCGGGCGGCTCCTGTTTCCAGACCTCCAGCCCCCAGGATTGTTCCGGTTTCAGATAAACTGCCTGATCGGCGGCACGGTTGAGATCGATTTCGAAACGCGAATGGTGAACGACAACGCGGTTTCTCATCCCCGCGATCATCTCGCCGGTAAAAGGGTCTTCCTCCCTCAGTCGCTGCTCGGCGGAAAGAGCCATCAGCGAGGCTATGTCCGGGCGAATGAGATGACCATCATGAATGGCCGTGCCGATGACCGGTGAATTGCCGAAGTCGATCGACCAGAAACCCTTGCTTTCGTCGTTGCCGTGATACTCGCCGTCACTGTGTCTGGCTGTCATGCCGCCTCCCCTGCATCTGGGGTAAAACAGCACGACTTGCCGGTTTGTTCCGATAAAAATTGCGCGCGATACATTCGTCCTCGGCAAGAATCCGCCTGAAAAAATGCGGAACCATACCGGAAAGCTCACGTTGTTCTGGCAGGAGGGCCGCCGTGTCAAACGGACACGATGGCGCTGAAGAACATCGGGATTTTTCCGTTTTCTCCCGATGGCCAACGAAATGGCAGCCGAGCTTCTTACCCATCCGGCGCCCTCCGTCCCCGCTTTCCACGCACAAGGAACCGCGACATGGAAAAGACCGAAACGCGTAAACTTGCAGAAGAATATCTGCGGCTCGGCGGCACCCGTCAGGTCATGATCGACGACAACAAGACCTTCGTGCGCCAATGGGAAGACGAACCGGCAGAAGCCGAGACCTTCTGGCAAACGAATATCGAAAAGCTCGATCCGGAGCGCCGGGAGGATGTGGAGTTTTTTCTGCCCTCCGTGAATTCGGACAAAGACGAAAACAGATAAACAGGAAGGAAACAGACATGACTGCCATCAACACTGCAAAAATCGTCATTCTCGCAACGGACGGCTATGAGCGTTCGGAACTGCGCGTGCCCTATGATCAGCTGAAGGCCAAGGGCGCGGACGTTAAGATCGCCTCGATCAAGGATGGTGAGATCAAGAGCTGGGACGAAAAGAACTGGGGTGACAGCATCGCTGTCGATATTTCCGCGAAGAACGTCAGCGCCAATGATTTCGATGCACTCGTCCTGCCCGGCGGCCAGATCAATCCGGACGTATTGCGTCATGATGAGGATGCAATGCGCGTGGTGCGCGATTTCGTCAAATCCGGCAAGGTGGTGGCTGCCATCTGCCACGCCCCGTGGCTTCTGGTTGAAGCGGATGCCCTGCGCGGTCGCGACGCGACCTCCTATTGGTCGATCAAGACCGACCTGAAAAATGCCGGCGCCAACTGGAAGGACGAAAAGGTTGTGACGGATAAGGGCATCATCACGTCTCGCAGCCCCGATGATCTGGACGCCTTTGTTGCCAAAATCATCGAGGAGGTCGAAGAAGGCAACCACGAGCGCCGCGCTGCCTAAGGGCAGTAAAGCTGAAAAAACCAGAGCGCATCCGGCCTATCCAAAATGGCCCGATGCGCTCTCTGTCTTTGTTTGTTCGCATTTTCCAGACGTAAACTCGCCAGGCATTTCCACCGGAAATGCCCTGCACCTTTCAGGAAAACTCCATGCCCACATCGGAACTGACGAAGGAACGCGACCTCAGGGAATCGAAACCCATTTGGGCCGACACGCCACGCATAGGCCTCCGCACCAGAAACACCCCGAGTTCCGACCATTACGATACGATCGTCGTCGGCGCCGGCATCAGCGGCGCGCTTGCCGCCCATGCGTTGCAGAGACCGGGGCAATCCATGCTGATCGTCGACCGGCGTGATCCGGTGATGGGCAGCAGTGTCGCCAGCACCGCGATGATACAGCACGAGATCGACACACCCCTGATCGAACTCAGAAAGATGATCGGCAAGGATGCTGCCGATCGGGCGTGGCAGCGTTCCGCGCGCGCGGTGCTGCGGCTGGAGGAAATCGTTTCTTCGCTTGGCATTTCCTGCAGCATGGCGCGCAAACAGGCGCTTTATCTTGCCGGAGACGAGATGGGTTTGCGCGCATTGAAGGCCGAAGTGGCAGCGCGCGAAGAGGCCGGGATCGAGGCCCGCTTTCTCGACACCGCAGAACTTAAAAACGACTATGCGATTGATCGGACAGGAGCGATCCTCAGCGATATTTCCGCTTCCGCCAATCCGGCGCAGCTGACGGCGGGCCTGTTGCGCCACACAGCAGGCGCTGGCGCGGAGATCGTTTCACAACTTGAAATCACCGATCTTCGAAATCTCGGCGACGAGGTGGTCGTCGCCACAGCGCAGGGCAAAATCATTTCCGCACGCAATATCGTTTTCTGCACCGGATACGAATTCCTGAAATCGCTCGAAAGCCCGAAACACCAGATCATCTCCACCTGGGCGCTGGCGAGTGCGAAGGGTATCGATCTGCCGGACTGGCTGAATAGCCACATCCTCTGGGAGGCTTCAGATCCCTATCTCTACCTGCGCACCGACCGGGACGGGCGCCTTATTGCCGGCGGTGAGGATGAAGAGAACTCCACATCCTACCTGTCTGAGAGCAAGCTTGCCTCCAAGGCGGATGCAATCAAACGCAAGATCGAAACGCTTCTTGGCGTCGACATCGGCGAACCCGAATATCGCTGGGCGGCCGGCTTCGGCACGACCACCACGGGCCTGCCGCTGATCGGTGCGGTTCCCGGCATGAAGAACGTCTATGCCGTCATGGGCTTTGGCGGCAATGGCATCACCTTCAGCCAGATCGCCGCCGAGATAGTCGCCGCCGCCGTCAATGGTGGCAAGGACCCCGACGCCGATCTCTTCCGTTTCGACTGATGCCGCTCGTCATCCCGTATGCGGCGGAGCGTCTGCTGGAATATAAAACGTTGCGCGCAACAGAGCGGGAACCATAGGGGGCTCCGAAAGGTTTGTCTCCCGTGCGCATTGGCGTACATCACGCACTTTCACACCATGGGAGAAGAACCAATGGCCGAGAAAAAACTCGACGACCTGTTTTACGATACGCTGAAGGATATCTATTACGCCGAAAGGCAGATCCTGAAAGCCCTGCCGAAAATGGCGCGGGCAGCGACTGACCCGAAGCTGAAACAGGCCTTCGAAAAGCACAAGGAAGAAACGCAGGGCCAGATCGAACGCCTGCAGGAAGTGTTCGAGATCATCGGCAAGCGGGCGCAGGGCAAGACCTGCGAGGCCATCCAGGGCATCATTGCCGAGGGTGAAGAGATCATGGACGATTTCAAGGGCACCGCAGCTCTCGATGCCGGTCTCATTTCCTCGGCCCAGGCGGTCGAACATTACGAAATCGCCCGTTATGGCACCCTGAAGGCATGGGCCGAAAAGCTTGGGCATGCCAATGCCGTTACCCTGCTGGATGCGACGCTTAAGGAAGAGTCCAAGACGGACGATGCGCTGAGCGCGCTTGCCAAGACATCGATCAATGCCGCAGCCCAGAAAAAGGCGGCCTGATCGCCTTTTCCAACTGCACAAGCAAAAACCGGAATGGTCACCCATTCCGGTTTTTTTGTTTGTTTGAATTCGCCTCGTTTTACGGCAGGGTATAGGCGATCACATAGTCGCCCGGCTTGGTTCCAACGGAGCCGTGACCACCCGCAACCATCACAACATATTGCTTGCCGCCATCCAGCGCATAGGTCATGGGCGTTGCCTGCCCGCCAGCCGGCAGACGTGCTTCCCAGAGCTGTTTGCCTGTGGTGAGGTTGTAGGCGCGCAGATAGTTGTCGACGGCAGCACCTAGGAAGGCCACGCCACCCTTGGTAATCATCGGCCCGCCAATGCCCGGTACGCCCACCTTGAAGGGCAACGGCAGCGGCGTCATGTCATGGACCGTGCCGTTCTTGTGCTTGTAGGCGATATCGCCGGTGCGCAGGTCGGCACCCGCGACATAACCCCACGGCGGTGCCTGGCAAGGGATTTTCAGCGGACCAAGGAACGGTCCCATGAAGACGCCATAGGGCGCACCGTCATTGCGGTTCAACCCCTGCTCACTACCCTTCTCGTCCTGGCCCTTCGGCGGAATGTCGGCGCGCGGCACGAGCTGTGAGGTAAAGGCAAGGTATGTCGGCATGCCGAACATGACCTGACGTTCGGGATCGACCGCGACGCTGCCCCAGTTGAACGTGCCGAAATTGCCGGGATAGATGATGGAGCCGGTCAGCGAGGGCGGTGTGTAGCGGCCCTGATAGTTCAGCTGATGGAAGCGGATGCGGCAGGCGAGCTGATCGAACATGGAGACGCCCCACATGTCCTTTTCCTTCAGCGGCTCCGGCTTGAACGACAGCGCCGTCGTTGGCTGAGTCGGGGAGCTGAAGTCCTCAGGGATTGTACCGCCCGGTGCCGGTTCTTCCGTAATCGGCAGAAGCGGCTCACCCGTGCGCCGGTCCAGAACGTAGATATCGCCCTGCTTTGTAGGGCCGACGAGTGCGGGGACGCTTTGACCGTTCTTGGTGATGTCGAGCAGCACCGGCTGGGCCGGCACATCCATATCCCAGAGGTCGTGATGAACCGTCTGGCGCACCCAACGATCCTTGCCGGTATTGATGTCGAGCGCCACGATGGAGGAGGAATATTTCTCCACATTCTCGCTGCGACCCATACCAAGCTGGTCCGGCACCTGATTGCCGAGGGGTACGTAAACGAGGCCAAGCCCCTCGTCGTAACTCAACACGGACCAGCTGTTCGGCGAGTTGGTGGTGTAGGTTTCGCCTGCGGCAATCGGCTCGGTCTTTTCCGGATTGCCGGAATCCCAGTTCCAGATGAGTGCGCCGCTGTTCACATCGAAAGCACGGATGACGCCGGACTGCTCCTGCGTGGAGTAGTTATCGTTCACCGCACCGCCGATGATGATCTTGCCCGCCGCGATCACGGGCGGCGAGGTCGAATAATAATAACCGGCGGGATTGTATTTCATGCCCTGTTCCAGATGCAGCACGCCCTGATCCGCAAAGGATGTGCAGATCTGACCGGTCGCTGCATCAAGCGCAATCAGCCGCGCATCCGAGGTCGGCAGGTAAACGCGCTCGGCGCAGGCGGTGCCCTGTGCGGCATTGGGTTCGGCATAATAGGAAACACCGCGGCACGTCTGGTGCTGGCGGTCCGGGTTAAGACCGACATTGGGGTCGTATTTCCATTTTTCCTTGCCGGTGGCGGCATCGATGGCGATCGCCCAATTATGCGGTGTGCAGATATAAAGCGTATTGCCGATCTTGAGCGGCGTTACCTGATAGGTGGTTTCACCCACATCATCCGGTAGCTTCACGTCGCCGGTCTGGTACCGCCACGCTTCCTTCAGCTGCGAAACATTATCGACATTGACCTGCGTCAGCGGCGAATAGCGCTGGCCATAAGGCGTGCGGCCGTATTGATGCCAATCGCCATCTGGCACGTCGCCGCCATAGATCGGCGCGGACGCCACCTTCTCCTCAGGCAAGGACCCTGCCTGGTCATGCGGATCCTGCGCCATGGAATATCCCGCCACCACGATGGAGGCGAGAACAGAGAGCGCGAGTGGCCAGGCATTCGGGCCGTAATTCAGCCCTGTTGGGCTTGAAAAACCGAGAGGCTTCCTGACCCAGGGCACCAGCAACCACAGGCCGATAAGAATGACGATGCCACCCCGCGGCCCAAGCTGCCACCAGTCGAAACCCACTTCCCAGATTGCCCAGGCGAGTGTCGCGACAATGAAGACGGCATAGACGTGGAGAGCTGCCCGGTTACGCTTGAACAGCAGAATGGCTGTCAACAGGAAGGCCATACCGGAAAGGACGTAATAGAAGCTCCCGCCCAACATGACGAGCTCAGAGCCGAAACCGAACAGCGCAAGGCCGATCAGCGATAGAATGACCGCAGTAACGGTGACTGCCATGAATGAAACCCCCGATTCCTGTCACTTTGCGTGAAATGGAATTGGGGGCAATCTGGTTCCATACAAACTCAACATTCGCCGTGAAAAATTTCACGGCATGCTGGTTATGGGTTTTGTGTCGCCGGCGCCGTCTCCGTCTGAACGTTTTGCGGCCGGTTCTCGTCGGGTTCGAAAACCGCATATTCGACGACCGTCCAGACCACCAGCGCGAGAAGCAGACTGACAACCAGAATGACAAGAACTGGACGTCCTTTTACCCCTTGCCGCGCCCGCGTTGCCGTTTCATTTTTCGGATCATGCCGACCGCCAAGATAGCTGGTATTTTCTCTGGCCATGTCTCTTACTCCCTGTAACCCTGTTGATTTAATTCACAGGGACACAGTTTGTTCCAGACAGCAAAATCAGCTTAGCCGTACTCTGCGACCGCAAGTCTGGATATATCGCAACCGGCACCGTCGGGCTCATCGACCGCGCTGAAACTTTGCCCAATCCCCAGCCACGAGAATGGTGGCCGGCGATTGGCGTCTTCCGTTTCGCATTGGACCTCCGGCGGGTTTTCAGAAATCGACAGCCACAGCGGTGGTCCCGCAGTTTCAAAGTCGCATTGGTCGCCGGCGGCTTCGAGGTATCTATTCGTGTCGCGGCGACGCACCCGCCATACGGGCAGCATTTCCAGAAAATTGAGAATTCGTATCATCATGATTGTCAGGCGAAATATCTATTAAAAACAACGTCCGCACTGTGGCATGCCCGCCGCGCAATCGCACCCTTGCAGACGTGCAGGCGGAACGAATGGTCGGATTGTGCCAACATTCCGTCATACAGTGTCAGATCGGCTTCGAAACAATCGCGTCAGCGACCGAGCTGCACGATCCAGCGTGTCCACTCTGCGCTATCCGGTTTGATAATATCCGGCATGGTATCACGGTTTTCGGATGCGAAATGCCGCATCTGCCGCGGCGACAAGCCAAAGGTCTTCTTGAAAACGCGGCTGAAATTTTCCGGGTTGGTGAAGCCATAGGACGCCGCCACCTCAGCTATCGTCATATGGGCCGACTGCGGCGCCCGCAGGAAATCCATTGCCCGTTCGAGGCGCCTATGGGTGATGCAGGCCGAAAACCCGCCCAGCGGTTCGAAAAGCCGGTAGACGGTGCGTCGCGATACGCCGAACTCGCCCATGACCTTTTCCACCGACAAGGCCGGATCGAGCAGGTGATTGTCGATATAGCGCCTGATGGATGCACGCAGCGCCCGCTGAACACCCTGCGCATTGTCTTCCCGGACATGATTATTGATGGCAGCGGCGGCAAGCTCCAGCAATGGCGAGACCGTGGCCGCGCCGTCATTGGCATTCATGACGTCAAAGTGGCGGTAAACGCTCGTCATCGTTTCCCGCAGCAGAGATACCAGGGGTAAACCGGCCGGCAGCACGCGCTCGTGATTATTGCCGGAACCGATGAGCCTGCCTTCCAGCAGCCGGCGCGGCACGACAAGGCTCAGATGATCGTGATCCGTTGTGGCTGTGGCCAGCGGCTGCGCCATGTCGATGATGTAGAGATCTCCCGGGCCGGCAGTCTCGCCCGCTCCGCGCCGCGACATGCTTTGGCCGCTGGCGTAAAATTGCAGGAGAAAGCCATCCATCCCATCCCGGGCAATCTTGTGGCGCGAGCGGTCGAAATCCTGCGCCGAGGACTGGGTGCGGCCAAGCGCGACATTGCCGATGAAGGCGGCATCGACACTGGCAAAAAACCCGTCATCCTGCGATCTGCGCAGGCGGGCGTCAAAAAGCACGTTGATCGAATCCCGCCACAGCGCCACAGCGTCGCGCTTCGGCACGTGGCGCGTATCGAAACGCGAGCGCGCTAACGGAGCTTCCGAAAACCCTGTGTTCATAATACCGCTGTTCCGTGAACACGGCGCTGACCCCCGCCGCACGCAAAACTATACAGTATTGAAATCGCATCACAATACCAGAAGGATGGCAGATGGTTCGCTTTAGCCGGATGCGAGAAAATTATTTGGCGGTCCAGCCGCCATCGATGGAAATGGTGGTACCGGTGATGGAGCGCGCCATATCGCCGGTGAGGTAAAGCGCCATCTCCGCCACTTCCTCCGGCTGCACGAAACGTCGCGTCGGCTGCGGCGCAAGCATCACCTTCTTCACCACCTCATCCTCGCCCATGCCATGCAGGCGTGCCTGATCGGCAACCTGCGCCGCGACGAGCGGCGTCCAGACGTAACCGGGGCAGATGGCGTTGCAGGTAATGCCAAGTTCGGCCACTTCCAGCGCCACGCTTTTCGTCAGGCCCACCACGGCATGTTTCGTCGCCACATAGGGACCCTTGAAGGGTGAGGCGCGCAACCCATGCGCGGAAGCAATATTGACGATGCGCCCCCAACCCCTTTCCTTCATGCCCGGCAGGGCTGCACGGATCGTATGAAAAGCACTGTCTAGCGAGATCGCGACAATATGGGAGAAATCGGCGAAATCAAATTCGTCGATCGGCGCGACCTTCTGGATACCGGCATTGTTGACGAGCACGTCGATGTGACCGAATTCGGCAATGACGGTTTCCGGCAGATGTGCACTCTCGTCATAATTGGCGAGGTTGGCAGAAAAATAGACCGGCCGGTGCCGCGCTACCTTCGCAACCGCCTCCAGTGCCTGCGTCGCCGCCTCCACGGTTTCTATGCCGTGGACGGCGACGAGAAATCCCGCCTCGGCAAAACGTTTGGCGATGGCAAGGCCAATGCCGCTGGTGGAGCCGGTGACCAGAACGGTTTTCGGTTGATCCTCCATCATCCTAATCCTTCAGTTGCGGCAGGTTGCGGAAAAGCTCGAGCGCTTCGGGATTTGCGAGCGCGTCGGTGTTTTTCACCGGCCTGCCATGAATGGTGTCGCGAACCGCGATTTCGGAAATCTTGCCCGAGCGGGTACGGGGAATGGCCGTGATGGCAATGATCCTCGCCGGAACATGCCGTGGCGTAGCACCCGAACGGATGCGGGTACGGATGGTCTTTTCGAGTTCCTCCGTCAGCGCCGCACCCTCTTTAAGGCGCACGAAGAGGATAACCCGCTGGTCACCATCAATGTCCTGACCCACGGCAATCGCTTCCTCGACCTCCGGCACTGCTTCCACCTGACGGTAGATTTCCGCCGTACCGATGCGAACCCCACCGGGATTGAGCGTCGTATCCGAGCGCCCGTGGATGACATATCCGCCGGTGGTTCGCATTTCGGCAAAATCGCCATGCGCCCAGATGCCCGGGAAGCGATCGAAATAGGCAGCCTGATAACGAGAACCATCCTCATCGCCCCAGAATTTGACCGGCATGGAAAGATGGGCATTGCGGCAGACGAGCTCACCAGCCACGCCGCGAACGGGATGGCCTTCATCGTCCAGGGTATCGACATCCATACCGAGCATCGCGCCCTGCAACTCCCCACGGTGAACAGGTTGCAGCGGATTGCCGCCAAGGAAACAGGCGCATATATCCGTGCCGCCGGAAATGGAGGCGAGATGCAGATCGGCCTTCCAGTCGCGATAGATATAATCGAAGGATTGCGGGATGAGCGGCGAGCCGGTGGAAAGGATTGTCCGAAGGGATGAAAGGTCATGGGTTTCGCGCGGTTTCAACCCTGCCTTCAGGCATGCGTCGATAAATTTGGCCGATGTTCCGAAGGTCGCGATCCGTTCGGCGTCAATGAGATCGATCAGCCGCGCGGGCGACGGATAACCGGGATTGCCGTCATAGGTGACGAGGGTGGCGCCAAGCGCCAGGCCGGACACCTGCCAGTTCCACATCATCCAGCCGCAGGTGGTGAAATAGAAGAAACGTTCGCCTTGCCTGATATCGCATAGCAGCTTCTGCTCCTTCATATGCTGAAGAAGCAGGCCACCGCCGGAATGGGTGATGCACTTCGGCTTGCCGGTGGTGCCGGAGGAATAGAGGATCGCCAGCGGCGCCTTGACCGGCAGCCGGTTGAACGCGATTTCACCCGGCTTAAAGGGCGCAACGAAATCATGCAACGTCACGCAGCCGAGATCGGAAAGGCTGGCGGGAACAACGTCACCGATCAGCACTATCTTTTGAGGGGCAGCGCTTTCCACCACCGCGCGGATTGTCGGTCCGACATCGATCCGCTTGCCGGCATAACCATATTCCGGCACGGCGATGAGGATTTTCGGATCGATCTGCGAGAGCCGGTCGGAAGCTCCCGCCGGGCCGAAATCCGGTGAACAGGACGACCAGATGGCTCCGATGGCGCTCGTTGCCAGATAACCGACGATCGCCTCGATATCATGGGTGACGATGGCGCCGATGCGATCGCCTTCCTTCACGCCGGCGTGGACAAGCGCCTGCACCATGAGGGAGACATCTGCATAAAGCTGCCTGCGGCTGATTTCACGCCGCGTGCCATCATCGCGATGGGCGATGATCGCCAACCGTTCATCGGCATCGCGCAGGAGGTTTTCGGCATAATTGAGCCTCGCACCGGGATAAAACTCGGCTTCCCGCATGGTCGCGCCGGACTTGAAGGCCCTTTCGCCGCGCGTGCCGATGATCCCCAGCTCGTCCCACAAGGCATTGTAAAAGGCCTCCGGTGCCTCGATGGACCAGCGCAGCAGGCCGGAATAATCATCAGCCGCAAGCCCATGCAACGACGCGGTCCTTGTGGCAAAGGCGAAAAGCGCCGAGTGCTCCAGCCTTTCCCTTGGCGGTACCCACAGAATATCCGACGGCGTGGCGTCCATCATGCCTCGCCTCCGCGTAGCATTTCGACAATTGCGGAGAAATCACGCGCCCCACCGCCCTCACCGACGAAGTTCTCATAAAGCGCCGATGCTGCGGCGCCGAGTGGAGTGGCAACGCCGGCTCCGTTCGCGGCCGCCTGCGAGAGTAGCAAATCCTTCAGCATCAGCGCCGCAGCGAAACCGGGTTGATAATCATTGTTCGCCGGTGATGTCGGCACTGGTCCCGGCACCGGGCAATAGGTTGTGAGCGACCAGCATTGACCCGATGAGGTGGATGCGACATCGAACAGCGCCTGATGCGAAAGGCCGAGTTTTTCGCCCAGCACGAAGGCCTCGGAAACCGCAATCATGGAAACTCCGAGGATCATGTTGTTGCAGATCTTGGCCGCCTGGCCGTTGCCGCCCTTGCCGCAATGGACGATCTTCTTGCCCATGGCTTCCAGCACCGGCTTGGCCGCCGAGAAAGCCTCGGCCTCTCCGCCACACATGAAGGTCAAGGTGCCGGCACTGGCACCGCCCGTACCGCCAGATACCGGCGCGTCGACCGAAGGGCAGCCGGCGGAAGCGGCAAGCTCGTGTGCCTTCAGGGCGCTCTCCATATCCACCGTCGAGCAATCGATGAGAAGCGTTCCGGCAGCTGTTTTCTGCACCAGATCACCATATACCGAAACAACATGTTCACCCTTCGGCAGCATGGTTACGATCACTTCCGCCGCATCAATGGCTTCGGCAGAATCCAAAGCCACGGGAATTCCGGCCTCCCTCGCCGCCGCGCGGCATGCCTCGGAAAGGTCGAAACCCCTGACGGCATAACCCGCCTTGACGAGATTGGCGGCCATCGGCAGGCCCATATGGCCAAGTCCGATAAAAGCGACGGTCTTCATGGGAACGCTCCTCTTAGCGATTATCCGCAAGGATCATGTCGGCAGCCTTTTCGGCAATCATGATCGTTGGCGAATTGGTATTTCCGGACGTGATCCTCGGCATGATGGAGGCGTCCGCCACACGCAGCCCTGCAAGCTTGCGGAATTTCAGCCGCGTATCGACAACGCTTTCGGCATCGGAGCCCATGCGCAGGGTGCCGACGGGGTGGAATATGGTCGTGCCGATATCGCCCGCAGCGCGGGCCAGATCGTCGTCATTCTCAAAAGAAGGGCCGGGCCGGTATTCCTGCGGTTTGAACCGCGAAAAGGCGGGCTGGTTGACGATGCGGCGCGTCAGCCGCATGGAATCGATGGCCACCCGGCGGTCGCCTTCCGTCGAAAGATAATTCGGTCGGATTTCCGGCTGCATGGCGAAATCCGGTCCTTTCACATGCACTGAGCCTCGGCTTTCCGGCCGCAGATTGCAGACACTTGCCGTAATGGCCGGAAAAGTGTGAACCGGATCACCAAACTTGTCGAGTGACACCGGCTGGACATGATATTCCAGATCCGCCGTCTCCTTTTCCGGAGAGGAACGGGTGAAGACACCAAGCTGGCTCGGCGCCATCGACATCGGCCCGGAGCGGGTCAGGGCATATTCGAGGCCGATCCTTGCCTTGCCAAACAGGGTAGAGGCCCTCTCATTCAGCGTCAGGACGCCTGAAACCTTATAGACCATGCGCAATTGCAGATGGTCCTGCAGGTTCTCGCCCACACCTTGAACTTCCGTCACTGTGTCGATACCGGCGGCCTGCAACACGTCGCCGCGGCCAACGCCGGAAAGCTCCAGAATGTGCGGTGAACCGACTGCACCTGCCGAAAGCACCGTTTCGCGCCGTGCACGCATCTTTTTCAAGACGCCGTCGTGGTGAAACTCGACGCCGGTGACCCGGCCCTCTTCGACAATGAGACGCTTGACATGGGCCTTGGTCATGACTGTCAAATTCCGGCGGCCAAGCGCCGGTTTCAAAAAGGCCTTGGCCGTGTTCCAGCGCCAGCCCGACCGCTGGTTCACATCGAAATAACCGGCCCCTTCATTGTCGCCCCGGTTGAAATCTTCGGTCGCAGGAATGCCGGCCTCACCCGCTGCCTGCTGAAAGGCATCAAGCACATCCCAGCGCACGCGCGCCTTCTCCACCCGCCATTCGCCGCCGGTGGAATGCATGTCGCCCTTCCCGCGATAGAAATCCTCCGACTTCAGGAAATAGGGCAGGATATCATCCCATCCCCAGCCCTCGCAGCCGAGTTGACGCCAGACATCGTAGTCGCGCGCCTGACCGCGCATATAGATCATGCCGTTGATGGATGAACAGCCGCCGAGAACCTTGCCGCGAGGATAGATCAACGACCTTCCGTTAAGCCCAGGTTCTTCCGCCGTCTTGAAACACCAGTCGGTGCGCGGATTGTTGATGCAATAGAGATAACCAACCGGAATATGGATCCAGTGATAATTATCGTTGCCGCCCGCTTCCAGCAGCAGGACGCGATTGTTCGGGTCTTTCGAGAGGCGGTTGGCGAGAACGCATCCCGCACTTCCCGCTCCGATGACGATATAGTCAAATTCCGCCATGCTATTCTCCATGCGGCTCCCTTGCCGCGTCGCCCCGGACGCGGAGGAGCCTTCCCCCTGTTTCAAAAAATTCTTATCCCCGGTGCTGAAAACCCAGTTTTCGCCCGAGCCGCGAAGCGTAAAATTCACCGATCAGACCGCGCCGGAACACCAGAACGCAGGCCATGAAAACGAGGCCGGTGATGATGGTGACCGGGAAATCGGATGTCGCGAGATAGTTCTGCAGCGCGACGACAAGCCCCGCACCGAAGATCGGGCCGATCATGGTGCCGATACCGCCAAGCAGGGTCATCAGGATAACCTCGCCCGACATCTGCCAGGCCACATCGGTCAAGGTTGCGAACTGGAACACCAGCGCTTTCAGGCCGCCCGCAAGACCGGCAAGCGCCGCCGACATGACGAAAGCACCAAGCTTGTAACGCTGCACGCTGTATCCAAGAGAAATGGCACGCTGCTCGTTTTCGCGGATGGATTTCAGGATCATGCCGAAGGGCGAGTTGACGAAACGCCAGATGACGAGAAGTGCCAGCACGAAGGCCGCCAGCACCGTGTAGTAAATGTTCAGCGGCGCGTTGAGATCGAGAAGGCCGAAGAGGTGTCCACGCGGCACGCCCTGCAATCCGTCCTCACCATGGGTGAAGGGTGCTTGAAGGCAGAAGAAATAAAACATCTGCGACAAGGCAAGCGTGATCATGGCGAAATAGATGCCCTGCCGGCGAATGGCGAAAAAGCCGATGACGAGGCCAAGAAGGGCGGCACCCGCCATGCCGATGAGGAGGCCGATCTCGGGCGTGACGCCCCATTCCTTCACCGAATAGGCGGTGAAATAGGCAGCGCCGCCGAAAAATGCCGCATGGCCGAAGGAAAGCAGCCCGGTATAACCGATCAGCAGATTGAAGGCGCAGGCAAACAGCGCAAAGCACAGAAGCTTCATCAGAAAGATCGGATAAACGAACATCGGTGCAGCGATCAGCACGGCCAATCCTGCCAGTATCAGCACGGTCTTGATGGTTCCGGCGGTTGCGGAAACCTCCGCCTGCGGCATCGCGCCGGCTGTCGGGTTGTGAGTGGCTTTGGACATATCAGGCGTCCTTTCCGAAAAGTCCGGCGGGGCGGATGAGCAGCACAAAGGCCATGATGACGAAGATGACGATGTTGGACGCTTCCGGGTAGAACACCTTGGTCAGGCCTTCAGCGATACCCAGCATGTAGCCGGTGACGATGGCGCCCATGATCGACCCCATGCCGCCGACCACGACGACGGCGAAGACGACGATGATGAGGTTGGTGCCCATCAGCGGCGAGACCTGATAGATCGGCGCGGCCAGCACGCCGGTGAAACCGGCAAGGCCCGCACCCAGCGCGTAGGTCAGCGTCAGGAGCACAGGCACGTTGATACCGAAGGCCTGCACCAGTGTCGGATTTTCCGTCGCCGCGCGCAGATAGGAGCCGAGCCGCGTCTTTTCGATCAACGCCCAGGTGGCGATGCAGGCGACAAGCGAGATGACGACGACGAAAGCGCGGTAGTTCGGCAGGAACATGAAACCGAGATTGGTGCCGCCGGCAAGCTCGCGCGGAACCGAATAGGGCTGACCCGCCGCACCGTAAAGCCAGCGGAACGTGCCTTCCACCACCAGCGCCAGGCCGAAGGTGAAGAGCAGCCCATACAGCGGATCGAGATCGTAAAGCCGCGACAGTAGCAGGCGCTCGATGATCGCGCCGAAAAGTGCAACGACAAGCGGCGTCACCACCAGTGCCCACCAGAAGCTGATGCCGAAATATTGCAGGCCGAGAAAGGCCACGAAAGCGCCAAGCATATATTGGGCACCATGGGCGAAATTGATAACGCGCAGCAGGCCGAAAATGACGGCAAGGCCGAGCGACAGCAGCGCATAAAACGACCCGTTGATGAGGCCGATCAGCAATTGCCCGAGCAGGGCCTGAACCGGAACGCCGAAGAGCATCGTCATCGTTAAACCCCCAGCACTTTATTGAGTTCGCCCATGCGGCCGGAAAGCTCGCCCACCGGAAAATTGCTGACCATCTGGCCATGATCCATCAGGTAGAAACGATCCGCGATGCGGCTGGCGAAGCGGAAATTCTGCTCGACCAGAACCACGGTCATGCCACGACTTTTCAAGGTCTTCAGCACCTCGCCGATGCGCTGCACGATTACAGGCGCAAGCCCTTCGGTCGGCTCATCGAGCAGGAGAACCTTAACCCCTGTGCGCAGGATGCGCGCCATGGCCAGCATCTGCTGTTCGCCGCCGGAAAGCTTGGTGCCGGGGCTCGCCCGACGTTCATAAAGATTGGGAAACAGCTCGTAGATTTCATCGAGCGTCATGCCGCCGGATGCGACGACGGGCGGAAGTTTCAGATTTTCCTCGACGCTCAGCGTCGCGAAGATGCCGCGCTCTTCCGGCACGAAACCGAGGCCGTATTTCGCCGTGCGATGCAACGGCACCGGCATCAGATCCTTGCCGCCGAGTTTGATCACGCCCTTGCGGTTGCGGATGATGCCCATGATGGTGCGCAGTGTCGTGGTCTTGCCGACCCCATTGCGCCCGAGAATGGTGATGGTTTCGCCTTCGCCGACGGTCAGATCGACGCCGTGCAGCGCCTGGCTTTCGCCGTACCAGGATTTCAGGTTGGAGACTTCGAGCATTGCCGCCATATCACGCCTCCTCCGTGCCCATATAAGCCGTGCGCACGCGCGGATCGGCGGAGACGGTGGCATAATCGCCCTCCGCCAGAATTTCGCCGCGCTGCAGCACCGTGACCTGATGGCAGATATCTGCCACGACCTTCAGATTATGTTCGACCATCAGCACCGCGCGCGTTTTGGCCACTTCGCGGATGAGATCGGCGACATGCGCGACATCCTCGCCCCCCATGCCCGCCATCGGCTCATCGAGAAGCAATACCTTGGGGTCGAGCGCAAGCGTGGTGGCGATTTCAAGAACGCGCTTGCGACCGTAGGAAAGATCGGCCGCAAGTGCATTTTTTTCCCGTGTCAGGCCAACCGTTGCGATCAACTCCTCGGCACGTGCATTGAGCCTGTCGAGTGAAGAGAGCGGCAGCCAGAATTGCGTTGAAAGGTTATTCGGCCGCTGCAACGCCACCCGCACGTTCTCCAGAACCGTCAGATGCGGAAACACCGCCGATATCTGGAAAGATCTGACGAGACCGAGCCGCGCCACCTTGTCCGGCGGCGTCTTTGTTATATCCGTCCCCATGAAGGTGATCGCCCCGCCTGTCGGCTGGAGAAACTTGGTCAACAGGTTGAAGACCGTGGTTTTGCCGGCGCCGTTCGGACCAATAAGTGCATGTACGCGGGCATGATGGACGTCGAGATCGACGTTTTTCACGGCCGCGAATGCGCCGAAGGTCTTGGAGATACCGCGCGCCGAAAGCACGACGCGGGGTTCCGCCTGACCGGCATGGGCGGGAGCGATCATCATGAAGTTCCCCCTTTTTACTGCGTTACCAGCGGGCAACCGCTTTTTGCGGGGTCCATGAAGGCTTCCTTGCCGGGGATCGTGGCAAGCACCTTGTAGTAGTCCCACGGCTGCTTGCTCTCATCCGGCTTCTTCACTTCCATCAGATACATGTCGTGGATCATGCGGCCATTGGCGGCCACATGGCCATCCTTCGAGAAGACGTCGTTGACAGGCATTTCCTTCATGGCCTTTGCCACGGCGTCAGCATCGTCGGTGCCGGCCTTATCGATGGCCTTCAGATAATGCAGCACGGCGGAATAGGTACCGGCATGCACCATGTTCGGCATGGCACCTGTGCGTTCCTTGAAACGTTCGCCGAATTTGCGCGATTCATCGTCGCGGTCCCAATAGAACCCTTCCGTCAGCGTCAGGCCCTGAGCCGCTTCGAGACCGAGGCCGTGCACTTCGGCAAGCGTAAAGAGAAGGGCCGCCAGCCGCTGCCCGCCCGCAACGATACCGAATTCAGCGGCCTGCTTGATGGCATTTGAGGTGTCGAGACCGGCATTGGCAAGGCCGATGACCTTCGCGCCTGATGACTGCGCCTGCAACAGGAAGGAGGAATAATCCGTTGAGGCCAGCGGATGGCGCACGGAACCCAGCACCTTGCCGCCATTGGCCTTGACGAAGTTGGACGTGTTTTCTTCCAGCGAATAACCGAAAGCGTAATCGGCAGTCAGAAAGAACCAGCTGTCGCCGCCCTGTTTCACCAGCGCACCGCCGGTGCCGACTGCCAGCGAATAGGTGTCGTAGGCCCAGTGGAAACCATAGGGGCTGCACTGCTTGCCCGTCAGCTCGGTGGTTGCCGCGCCCGTGTTGATGGTGATCTTCTTTTTGTCCTTCGAGAGTGCCTGCACGGCGAGGCCCACCGACGACGAGGTCAGTTCCATGATCGAATCGACCTGTTCGGTGTCATACCACTGCCGGGCGATGTTGGAGGCGACATCCGCCTTGTTCTGGTGGTCAGCCGTTACCACTTCCACCGGCGCGCCCAGCACCTTGCCGCCAAAATCCTCGACCGCCATCTTCGCGGCCTCGTAAGAGTATTTGCCGCCGAAATTGGCGTAGACGCCCGACTGGTCGTTCAAGATGCCAATCTTGACCTTGCCGTCCGAAATCTCGGCAGCGTAAGCGGCGGTGCCTGCCGCCAGTGCCATGGCCGTGGATAAAACGATACTCTTGCGCATGACTTCTCCTCCCAGAGATGATTGCGAGCCTCAGATAGGTCTGTGCAACGGTGAACGAAGGCGCATGGCGATCGTCCCACGGTGTTGCATCACAACGGTCGCGCCACCCTCCTCAAAGCAGCGCCTCCCTATGTAGACTTCTCGAATTCGGTCGTTGACACAAGAGCGGGGCATCATCAAATTGCGAACAGGAACTGTTCATTTTTGAACAGACCTGGCAATGGAGACCGAATTGGCCACGCCTTTTACCTGGGACGACCTGCAATATTTTCTGGCGGTGGCCCGCACCGGACAACTTTCATCGGCAGCGCGTAGCCTGCGCACCAGCCACGCCACCGTCTCCCGCCACATCGACCGGCTGGAATTCTCGCTTAAAACCAAGCTGTTCGAGCGAAATCCGCGTGGTTACGAACTGACGACGGTCGGGCGGCGCCTGGTCGATACCGTCGAGCGCATCGAGGCGGAAGCGGAAAGATTGCAATCGGATATTTCCGAAAGCGGCAGCCTGCTGCGCGGCGTGGTCAGGCTCAGTGCGCCTGAAGGTTTTTCCAACTTTTTCTTCGTGGAAAGGCTGAAAGACTTCGCCACCACCCATCCGCACATCATGGTGGAGATGGTGACGATCCAGCAGATCATGGCATTGTCGAGGAAAGAAGCGGATGTGGCGGTCACGCTCGATCCACCGAAAGCAGGCCCCTACATCAACGAACAGATCGTCGATTACACGCTGCATATCTACGCATCGCGTTCCTATCTTGCCAGCCACCCGAAAATCACCCGGCGCGAAGATTTGCCCGATCATTTCTTTATCGGTTACGTGCAGGATCTGATCTTCTCGCCGGGCCTCGATTACATGCGCGACGTGATGCCCGGCCTCAGGCCCAACTTCCAGTCATCGAGCATTTTTGCGCAGTTGACCGCAACGCTGAGCGGCCGTGGCCTTTGCATATTGCCCAACTTCATCGCCGCACGCTTTCCGGACCTGCAGATGGTGCTCGCAGGTGAAGTGGAACTGCGGCGGGGTTACTGGCTGACGAGCCATCAGGACCTTGCCAATGTGCCGCGCGTGCGCTCGCTGATGGATTTCATTCTCACGACGGCGCGCGCGCACCAAAATCTCTTCATCCTCGACCACAAGACGATCGCCTGAAACGACCGTCGTTCACATTTCGGCGACACCGTGTCTACGCGCAGCGGATTGGAGAATCCGCACTGCTGCCTATATGACTGACAACAACGATGCCGGCTCAAGTCAGCTGCATCCTTAAACGTTTGGAAGGTCATCATGAAAAAGATCGGATTTCTATCCTTCGGACACTGGACGCCCTCGCCCCAGTCGCAGACCCGCTCTGCCGCAGACACCTTGCTGCAGTCGATAGACCTCGCCGTTGCTGCGGAAGAGCTGGGCGCCGACGGCGCTTATTTCCGTGTCCACCACTTCGCCCGCCAGCTGGGATCGCCCTTTCCGCTGCTCGCCGCCGTTGGCGCCAGAACGAAAAGCATCGAGATCGGCACCGGCGTCATCGACATGCGTTATGAGAACCCCTTTTACATGGTGGAGGATGCGAGTTCAGCCGATCTCATCGCCGGCGGACGCCTGCAACTCGGCATCAGTCGCGGTTCTCCCGAACAGGTGATCGACGGCTGGCGCTATTTTGGCTACCGCCCTGCCGAGGGCCAGACCGAAGAGGACATGGCGCGCCAGCACACCGAAGTCTTCCTCGAGCTTCTGAAGGGCGAAGGTTTCGCCGAGCCGAACCCACGGCCGATGTTTCCCAACCCGCCCGGCCTGCTGCGGCTGGAGCCGCATTCCGAAGGGTTGCGCGAGCGCATCTGGTGGGGTTCCAGCTCCAATGCGACAGCGGTTTGGGCGGCAAAGCTTGGCATGAATCTGCAAAGCTCCACCCTGAAAACGGATGAGACCGGCGAGCCCTTCCATGTGCAGCAGGCCGAACAGATCCGTGCTTACCGCGCCGCATGGAAAGAGGCTGGACACGCCCGCGAGCCACGCGTGTCGGTCAGCCGCAGCATCTTCGCTCTCGTCAACGATCGCGACCGGTCCTATTTCGGTTACGGCAGCGAGGGTGACGACAAGATCGGTTACATCGACGACAAGACGCGCGCGATCTTCGGGCGCAGCTACGCCGCTGAACCGGAAGCGCTGATCGAGCAGCTAAAAGCCGACGAAGCCATCGCCGAGGCCGACACACTGTTGCTGACCGTGCCGAACCAGCTGGGCGTCGACTACAACGCCCATGTTATCGAGACGATCCTCAAACAGGTGGCTCCTGCACTCGGCTGGCGCTAAGTCAGGCAAAACCTGCATCATACCCACACCGTCACCCTAGATTAGATCCTAGGTGACGGTGCGATCAAGTCTTTAATAGCGCACGATTCCTTTGACGGCGCCGACGCCCCCGTGGCCGGATGCAATCCGGGCTGAACGCCTCTGTTTCATTTCACCGCTTTGCCGTAGCGGGCGATGCTTTCGGCCAAAGGCGTGGTGCTGGCGCCGGGATGCTCCGGGCGTTTGTAAACACCATCGCGAACATTGATCGGCTCTTCGAAATGGTCCTTGATCCACGGAATATATTCGAGGATGGTCGATGCCGGATGCCAGTAACTCAGATGCACATGCACCTGGCTCATCTCACCGGCATGCGGAACGACGGGCAGGCGATGGGCGAGCGCGAGGTCAGCGACCTGGATATATTCGGTGATGCCGCCAAGCCGGGTTACATCCGGCTGGACATAGGCAACCGCGCCCGCATCGATGAATGACCGGAACGCATCCACCGTATAAAGCTGCTCTCCGAGAGCGATGGGAATGGATGTGTTGCGTGCCAGCCGCGCGTGGCTGGTCACATCGTCGTACCAGAGCGGTTCTTCGAACCAATAAATATCCAGATCCTTTGCCGCCGCGCAGAAGCGCTGGCATGTCGGCAGATCCCACTTGCCGTTGCCATCGATAGCGATGCGTATCGAGGAGCCGAGACGCTTGCGCACCGCCGCGAGGCGTCCGATATCGATATTCGGATCATCGTGCCCGACCTTGATTTTCAGGCGGGTAAAGCCATCCTCTTCAACTGCCCTGGCGCTGCCCGCCAGCAGATTTTCGAGATTGAAGGAAAGCCAGCCTATATCGGTATTGTAGGCTTCGACCCCTGCGGTGTGCGCGCCGCCGAGGTATTGCCAGAGTGGCACGCCCGCCTTCTTCGCCTTCAGATCCCAGAGCGCCACATCGACCGCGGCCAGCGCCAGATGGGTAATGCCCGCGCGGCCGACCCATTGCAGGGACGGATAACGAGCAAGTTTTGTCCACAGCCGCGAATGTTCGGATGCATCCTCGCCGATCAGCAGAGGTGCATAGCAATCGCTGATGCAGGAGGTGATCAACCGGTCGGACGGCAGATGCGCATGGGTGCCGGTAAAGCCGTAACCCTCAAGACCGTCACTCGTCGTAATTTTTGCGCCGACGACGCCCCAGTGGGTGATGCTGTGGGTGGAATCGGAAATGGATTCCGATGTCAGCGGCAGATGCAGGATGAAAGGTTCGACAGCGGTTATTTTCATGATCGGTCAATTCCTCGACGCTTGAGCAGCCTTTGGGGAGGAAAAAACGGAAGTCCAGTCCTGATCGAAGTTCCACCGATTAACCGGCGGAATGCCGCCACTGCCCCGCGATCATTGACCGCAGGAGATGAAACCTCAGGGGATTGCCCGGCCACCCTCCTCCAGCAGCCGGCTTCCGATGCCGGATACAGCTAAAGCAAAATCGATCATTGTAAAATAAAAAATTTTTTATTTTTTATATTCTGTCATTGCCTGTCATTCGCGGTTAGGCGATGGTGTTGCCATGAACACACTGATCAAAGTCACGCTCGCCGACCAAGCGCACCAGGAACTGCGGGCGCGCATCGTCAGCGGCAGATTGCGCGGCGGCGAACGCCTGTTGCCCAACGAACTTGCCGCCGATCTCGGCATCAGCCCCACGCCGGTCAAGGAAGCATGCCTGAAACTTGAGGCAGACGGACTGGTGGTCAATTCCTCAAGGCGCGGCATGGTAGTGCGCGATTTTACCGTGGAGGATGTGGAAGAACTCTACGCCGCCAGAATGCTGCTGGAAAAAGGCGCTGTGGAAGTGGCCTTCGATGCCGGGCAGCTGGACGAAGCCTTGCATGCGCGGCTTCTGGAAAGCCTTGCAAAACACCGCGAATTTGCCAAGAGCGCGACGCTGGACGATCTCTCCAAGGCGCTGTTTCACGATCGCAGCTTCCACACGGCCCTTGTTTCGGCCGCGCGCATTCCGGTCATTTCCGGCACGCATGGGCGCATTCTCGATCAGACCCACACGGTTTTCGTATCGATCCTTGGTGACTACGCCCGCTCTGTCGAGGAACACCAGAATATTGCCGACGCCATCGCCGCCCGCAGCAAGGCTCAGATCGTCGACGCCCTATGGCGCCATCTGGAGCGTAGCCGGCAGAATACGCTGCGGCAGGTGCGTCTGCTGAGAGAGGCCGGGGCCTGAGCGTACCCCCGCAATCTTTTGAAGTCCTGAAAAAACAACAGGCCGGAAATCCGGCCTGTTCCATTTATTCATCGGTCAATCGTCGATCTCAAGCCGTAGCGGCCTGCCGTGCCGCCTTACGGCGCTCCACGCGAGCGCGGATGGCGTCTACATCCGTTACCGGAGTGGCGGCAAAAAGCTGGCGCGTATAGGCGTGCTTCGGATCGGCAAATAGTTCCTCGCGCGTGCCCTGCTCCACGGCTACACCCTTCGAGATGACCATGACGTCATCAGCGATATAGCGAACGACGGAAAGGTCGTGGCTGACGAAGACGTAGGTCAGCTCGAACTCTTCCTGAAGGTCTCTCAGCAGGTTCAGCACCTGCGCCTGCACTGAAAGATCGAGTGCCGAGACCGGCTCGTCCAGCACCAGAAGTGCGGGGTTGAGCATCAGCGCCCGCGCAATCGCGATGCGCTGCCGTTGGCCGCCGGAGAACATGTGCGGATATCGGTTGAAGTGTTCAGGACCGAGCCCAACCTTCACGAGCATGGCTTCAGCCCGCTCACGACGCTCGGACGCCGGCATTTTGGTGTTGATGACAAGCGGCTCCATTAGCACGTCGCCCACCTTCTGGCGCGGATTGAGGCTGCCATAGGGGTTCTGGAACACCATCTGCACCTTGGAGCGCATGTCCGTGCCGGGACGGCGCTTTGCGATATCGACCGGCTGGCCGTCGATCTTCAACTCGCCGCCGGATGCCGGGTCGATCAGCGCGATGATGCGCGCTAGCGTCGATTTGCCAGAACCGGACTCGCCGACGATGGCGAGCGTCTTGCCGCGCTCGACGGCAAAATCGATGCCTTTCAACGCCTGCACGGTCTTTGCTCCGCCGAATAGGCCGCCCGGAACGTGATAATGGCGGGTAATGCCCTTGCCTTCGACAACGATGCTCATTGAACGCCCTCCTTGCCGAAGAAGTCGGAAACCGTGGGCAGGCGGTCGCCGGTCGCATGTTCCGGCAGCGCGGAAAGCAATGCCTTGGTATAGGGATGCTGCGGGGCCTCAAACAGGCTCAGCACATCAGCCTCCTCCATCTTGCGGCCCTTATATTGCACGACCACGCGGTCTGCTGTTTCGGCCACGACACCCATGTCATGGGTGATGAGGATCAGCGCCATGCCGTATTCTTCCTGCAGATCCATCAACAGATCGAGGATCTGTTTCTGGATCGTCACGTCGAGCGCGGTGGTCGGCTCGTCGGCGATCAAGAGACGCGGTTTGGAAGCGATGGCGATGGCGATCATCACACGCTGGCATTGACCGCCGGACATCTGGTGCGGATAGGCATTGAGCTTGGTTTCCGGCTCGGGAATGCCGACGGACCGGAAGAGCTCCAGTGCACGTGCACGCGCCGCAGACCGGCTCATGCCGAGATTGAGGCGCAGCACCTCCTCGATCTGGAAACCGACCGTAAAGGACGGGTTGAGCGAGGCGACCGGCTCCTGGAAGATCATGGTGATCTCACGGCCGATCAGCTTGCGGCGCTCCTGCGGCGACATGGCCAGCAGGTTTATACCGTCGAAGATCATCTCGTCGGCGGTGATCGTCGCCGTATCGGGTAAAAGCCCCATGACGGCGAGCATGGAGACCGACTTGCCGGAACCGGACTCGCCGACGATAGCCAGCACCTCATGCTTGTCCACGGAGACGTCGATGCCGTTGACGGCCGTGAACGCTCCGGTGGCGGTGGCGAACTTGACGGTGAGGTTCTTGATTTTCAGCAGGCTCATTGCTTAGCTCCGCTTCAGTTTGGGATCGAGCGCATCGCGCAGCCCGTCACCCATCAGGTTGATGGCGAGCACCGATACGAGAATCGTCAGGCCGGGAAGGGTAACGACCCACCAGGCGCGCAGGATGAACTCGCGGGCTTCGGCCAGCATCGTGCCCCATTCGGATGCGGGCGGCTGCGCGCCCATGCCGAGGAAGCCGAGAGCCGCCGCATCGAGAACGGCAGATGAGAAGGAGAGCGTCGCCTGCACGATCAACGGTGCAAGGCAGTTCGGCAAAATGGTCTTGAACATCAGCCGGAAATTGCCGGCACCCGCCACACGGGCGGCGGTGACATATTCACGCCGAAGCTCGCTCATGACAGCTGCACGCGTCAGACGCGCGAAATGCGGCTGATAGACGATGGCAATCGCGATCATGGCGTTGGTCAACCCGGGACCCAGGATCGCGACCAGCACCAGTGCCAGAAGCAGCGATGGAAACGCCAGGATGACGTCCATCACGCGCATGATGACAGTGTCCACCCAGCCGCCGAAGAAGCCGGCGACGAGACCGATGACAATGCCGCCGACAAGGGCGATGGAAACGACGACGACGCCGATGAAGAGCGAATATTGCGCACCATAGATCAGCCGGGACAGCATGTCGCGGCCGACAGCATCGGTGCCGAGCAGGAATGCCGCACGGCCTCCATCCTGCCAGACCGGGGGGACGAGCAACGCATCTCTATATTGCTGGGTCGGGTCATGCGGCGCAATCACGGCTGCAAAAACCGCGATCAGAACCAGAAGAAGAAAGACGGCGAGGCCGATGACGGCGCCACGGTTCTGGCGGAAGTAGAACCAGAAATCGGCGATCATCCGGCGGCGGATGGCGGCGTCGGAAAGCCTGACGCCGGGAGCTGTGGTCACATCGCTCATTTGTGACGGATCCTTGGATTGATGAGGCCATAGGTGAGATCGACAAGCAGGTTGACGATCATCACCAGACCCGCGATCAGAAGCAGGCCGCTCTGCACGACCGGATAGTCACGGCGCGAGATGGAATCGATCATCCACTTGCCGATACCCGGCCAGGAGAAGATGGTTTCGGTCAGGATTGCACCCGCCATCAGCACACCGATCTGCAGGCCGATGGTGGTGATGACCGGGATCATGGCGTTGCGCAATGCGTGAACGCCGACGACACGGGACGGCGACATGCCCTTTGCACGCGCTGTCCGCACATAATCCTCACCGAGGACTTCGAGCATTGCCGAACGTGTCTGGCGCGCAATAACTGCAAGCGGGATGGTGGCAAGCACCACAGAAGGCAGGATGAGATGTGACAGAGCCGAAGCGAAAGCACCCTTCTGCCCCGAAATCAGGCTGTCGATCAGCATGAAACCGGTGACGGAAGGGAAGAAATACATCAGCGAGATACGGCCCGATACCGGTGTCCATTGCAGGATGCCGGAGAACATGATGATGAGCAGCAGGCCCCACCAGAAGATAGGCATGGAGAAGCCAACCAGCGCCGTCGTCATGGAAATCTGGTCGAACCACGAGCCGCGGCGGATGGCGGCGATGACGCCGACCGGCACACCGATCAGGGTGGCGAGGATGATGGCGACGAGGCCAAGCTCGACTGTCGCGGGAAAGAGCGCCAGGAACTCGGTCAGAACGGGTTTCTTGGTGACCAGCGAATTGCCGAGATCACCCTGAAGGAGCCGCCCCAGAAAATGGAGATATTGCTGCCAGATAGGCTGGCTGAAGCCGAGCTGTTCGGCAAGTTGTGCATGCCGCTCGGGCGAAATGCCGCGCTCACCCGCCATCAACAGCACGGGATCGCCCGGCAGGACGCGAACGAAGGCAAAGGCAACGATGGTAATCCCGAGAAATGTCGGAACGAGATAGAGAAGTTTGCCGAAAATGAACCGGATCATGGTTTTTTCCTGAAAAGACGCGCGAAAGAACCTGAGTTCTTCCGCGCGTCCTGTTGTTTGGGATTACTCAGCGATATCGACGGATTCGAAGGTGAAGTCGCCAAGCGGGCTCATGGTGAAGCCGGAAACCTTGGCGGACATCGGAACGAACTGCGTGGAGTGCGCAAGCGTCGCCCACGGAGCCTGTTCCTTGAAGATCACCTGCGCCTGCTCATAAAGCTTGGTGCGCTCGGCAACGTCAGTGGTCTGTTTTGCCTTGGAAAGCAGTTCGGAGAACTCCTTGTTGCACCACTGAGCACGGTTTGCACCGCCTTCGCCGGTTGCAGCGCAGGAAAGCAGAACGCCCATGAAGTTATCAGGGTCACCGTTGTCGCCGGTCCAGCCGAGGATGACGGCACCGTCGCGGTTCACTTCAGTCGACTTCTTGAGGTATTCACCCCATTCGAAGGAGACGAT
The DNA here is from genome assembly GCF_900215255.1 of Rhizobium sp. AN5. NCBI lineage: Bacteria > Pseudomonadati > Pseudomonadota > Alphaproteobacteria > Hyphomicrobiales > Rhizobiaceae > Rhizobium > Rhizobium sp. AN5. The sequence goes on along the minus strand of NZ_OCMJ01000003.1, from coordinate 1,209,983 downwards.
CTCGGCCTTGACGCCAACCTTCGCGAAATCCGACTGGATCAGCTCGGCGGTGCGGCGGGCATTCGGCATGTAGGGACGCTGAACCGGCATCGCCCAGATCTTCATCGTCAGATCCTTGACGCCAGCGGCTTCGAGAGCCTTCTTGGCAGCTTCCGGATCGTAAGGATCGTCCTTGATGCTGTCGTTGTAGGACCACATCGTCGGCGGGATCGGGTTCTTGGCAACCGTGCCGGCACCCTGGAATACGGCGTCGATGATCGCCTGCTTGTTCATCGCCATGTTCAGCGCCTTGCGGACTTCCGGCTTGTCGAAAGGTGCCACGGTGGTGTTGTAGGCGAAGTAGGCAACGTTCAGGCCCGGCTGTTCATCGAGCTTGAGGTTGGAATCGGCACGAATGGTGGCGAGGTCGGCCGGTGCCGGATAAGGCATCAGGTGGCATTCGCCAGCCTTCAGCTTCTGCAGACGAACGGCAGCGTCCGGCGTAATCGCGAAGATCAGATCGTCGATCTTCGGAGCTTCGCCCCAGTAGTCGGCGTTCTTCTGGTAGCGGATAACCGCGTCCTTCTGATAGGCGACGAACTTGAACGGGCCGGTGCCGATCGGCAGGTTGTTGAAGTCTTCCTTGGTGCCGGCCTTATCAAGCGTATCGGCATATTCCTTCGAAACGATCGAAGCGAAAGGCATCGCGATATTGGCAAGGAACGGTGCTTCCGGACGGGTCAGCACGAACTTCACGGTGTAATCGTCAACCTTGACGATTTCCTTGATCAGCGACGGCATTTCCATGGAGTTGTAATATTCGTAGGTGATGCCTGCGATATACTGGTTCCACGGGTTCTTTGTGTCACCCTGGCGGTTGTAGCTGAAGATCACATCATCGGCGTTAAAATCGCGGCTTGGCGTGAACTTCTCGTTGGAGTGCCACTTTACGCCCTTGCGCAGGTGGAACGTGTATTCGAGGCCATCGCTCGAAACTTCCCACTTTTCGGCAAGGCCTGGCTCAACTTCGGTCGTGCCCTTCTTGAACTCGGTCAGACGGTTGTAGACCGGATGCGCGGAGGCATCGAAGGTGCCGCCGGCGGTATAAGGCGAAGGATCGAAGCCTTCCGGAGATGCCTCGGAGCAATAAACGAAGGTCTTCGCCATGGCGGGCACGGCGGAAGCCATCGCAAGCGCAGAGGCTATAAGCAAACTGCGGGTCAGCGTTTTCATCTGGTGGTCCTTTCCCTCTTTTTCTGAGTTTATGCGACCCCGTTTTAAGGGGCCTACCTATCCTGGTCAGCGACGACGCGGAACCCCGTGTCGCCGTTCGGTCCTGTGCCTCCCGACCAATTACCCGGCGACCGGCTGGAACAGCCGGTCGAGGTTCTTTTCCGGCGGGCAGAACCAGCGTGGTCCCGCCTCCGTCATATAAGCTATATCCTCGAGACGGACGCCGCATTCCCCATAAACGCACAGCATCGGCTCGATGGAAAAGCACATTCCCGGCTGAAGAGCCGTGGCATTTCCTGCAACGATATAGGGTTCTTCGTGAATATCCAGCCCAAGCCCATGGCCGGTGCGATGCGGTAGACCCGGAACCTGATAATCCGGCCCAAAACCGGCCGCTTTCAGGCTGTCGCGCGCGGCCTTGTCCACGTCCGAGCAGGCAGCACCGACCCGGGCCGCGTCAAAGGCAGCAGCCTGCGCGTCCCGCTCGGCGTTCCAGAGAAAACGCTGCCGTTCCGTCGGCTGGCCGAACACATAGGTGCGGGTGATATCCGAACGATAGCCGTGAAGGATGCCGCCGAGATCGACCAGCACCATGTCGCCGTCATCAAGCGTCTGCGCATAGGGCACGCCATGCGGATAAGCCGTCGCCTCGCCGAACTGAACCGCCACGAAAAGCGGCTTCATGCCAAGCGCAACATGTGCGGCGTTAACGAAGTCAGCCACTTCCGTGGTGGATATGCCGGGACGCAGCCCCTCGAACACGGCCTTCTGCACGCCGTAGCTCGCATCCATCGCCGCCTGGATGATGGCAATCTCGGCTGCGGATTTGACCTGCCGCTGGGCGACGATCATCGGTTGGGCGGAAATGATGCGGCCTTCCAGACGCTGCATCAGGGCCGATGCGAAAACGAAAGGAGTGGCAGGATCGATCGCGACAAGGTGGCCGGGACAGCCGAGCGCTTCGATGCGCTTTGCCATCAGGTCGAAAGGACTTTCATCCTCTTCCCAGACGGCAACTTCGCCCTCGATACGGATCATCGTCCGTAGTTTCGGCTCCTCAAATGCCGGACTGACATAGACCGGCTTGCCTTCTGCCGGCACCAGCGCGCCATGAATGCGCTCCGAAAGACCAAGCGACAGGCCGGTATAATAGGTCAGCGACGATGATGCATCGAGCCAGACCGCCTTGATATTTTGCTGGATTAGTTGCGCTTGCAGGCCGCGCAACCGCAACCCGAGCTCGTCTTCAGCGATCGATGAAACCGCGATCGGCTGAAACCGCTTCAGCGCCTCTTGAAAGTCTGCCATTCTCTCCCCGCCGCTTTCAGGCGCACAGACACAAGCGTGTCGGCAACTCCCAAGCGTTCTTTTGCCAATGCTTAAACACAGGCCGGGGCCTAAGCAATGGGCCAACACCATGCACCGCCACAAAACTGTGCATATTCATCTAGACATAACGAAATCGTGATCGACACGCGCCCGATTTCGACAATCATCGCCTTGACGGGAAAATCAGAAATCCCCCGGAAACTTAAGGGGAAAAGCGGAGTATCGGTCATCCGGGCGCAGACGACGCGCAGAAACCTGACCGCTAGATGCATCCGAAAAAGAAGCCCAGAAAAGGAAAAAGCCTGCCGCGGGAGGAGGTGCGGCAGGCTTCAAACTTGATCGGTGATTGGGAGGAGGAGTACCACCGATCCGCATCGAGCGACACTGGGAGGAGGAGTGCGTCGCTTCGATGATTTGAATATAGCGGTATCCGCGATTTTTAACAGAGCAAGTCTCGCAATGCAGCATTGCATTTTTGCATAGCTCGAAAATTCCTGCTTTGTTTTTTAGCACTCCCGCAGAAAACGTTGGAAATCAACTTTCCCGATGCACCTGAAAACCGGCAAAGGACTGGTTGACCGGCATGAGTTCGAGGCTGTTGATGTTGATATGTTTGGGCTGCGAGGCGACCCAATGGATCGTATTGGCGATATCCTCGGCCGTGATCGGATTGACGCCCTTGTAAAGATTGTCCGAGGCATCCTGATTGCCGCCGGTGCGAACAAGCGTGAATTCCGTTTCGCACATGCCCGGTTCGATCGAGGTGACGCGCACGCCCTTGCCATGCAGGTCGGAGCGCAGACCGAGCGAGAATTGCCGCAGGAAGGCTTTAGTTCCGGCATAGACATTGCCGCCCGCATAGGGCCAGTGCGCAGCTACCGAGGAAAGGTTGATGACAATGCCCTTGCGGTCGATCAACGTGGGCAAAAGATGGTGGGTGATGTTCAAAAGACCGGTGATGTTGGTGTTCACCATGGTCTGCCAGTCTTTCAGCGGCACCTGCGGTGCAGGTGCGGTGCCGAGCGCAAGCCCCGCATTGTTGACGAGAATATCTATGTCCCGGAAACCTTCCGGCAAAGCCGCAAGTGCCTTTTTAGTGGCATCTTCGTCGGTAACATCAAAGGCAGCGCCGTGAAAGGCGGAGCCTAGTTCTTGCGCCAGCGCCTCCAGCCGTTCCGCCCGCCGACCGGTGCCGATGACCTTCCAGCCTTCCTTGACGAAGCGCCGCGCCGTGGCCTGTCCGAAGCCGGACGTGGCGCCGGTGATGAGGATGGTACCGCTCATGATGATGTCTCCAGTAAATTCGTTCTATCGGGATCAGTCTGTTTCAATAATCTTTCAGCGGCAGCCGCCAGACAGCGCTTGTAGGCCTCGAGATCCGTATAAAGGGCCTCTGCCGTGGCGTTGCCGACGATGACGACGCCGCCGCGCCGCAAAATTCCGCCGTGCAGCATGAGATTGTCGACCATGTCGAAATTCTCGATCGACAAACCGTCCGGGCCGCGATAGCGCCCTGTTTCATCGATTGCGGCAACACCGTTATATTGCGCCTTGATGCGGGTGAAGTGATTGGCCGCGACATTGGTGTAGGCGAAAACCGGCTTGCCCAGCGCGCACATGAACCCCAGTTCGTAGCTCGTTCCCGTATCGGCGGCGATGCCGCGAAACGGCGTGAGATTGGCGATGACCGCATCCGCTTCCAGCATCATCCGCTCGTCTATGGCATTGATGTTGCAGCCGTGGCCGATTTTCGTGTCCGCGGGCGGAATTTCCAGATCGCCCGGCGAAAGCGGCGTAAAACCGGCCTCGCGTGCAAGCGAGGCCTTGAGGTCGAGCATTTCACGGGCATTCGGGAGGAAGACCTCCGGCCCGGCGAGATAGATTTTCTTTGTCATAGGAAATTTCATACAATTTGGAGAAACAGGATTTCCGCAAACCTAACCCGGAGACTTTCGCAAACGCAAGTACCAAGGGGACATGCGCCAAGGCACGTCGGAGCGACCTACAAAACGGTATCGTCAAACCTGTCTTTCCGTTATAGCCGGAGCAACGAACTGGACATTCCCGGAGCAAGACAATGGCAGCAACCATCCGTTATCACGAAGGCGATATTTCCGCCGCAGATGCCGCACGCTACCTTGGCGCCATCGCAATCGATACGGAAACACTGGGGCTGGTGCCACGCCGCGACCGTCTCTGTGTCGTTCAGCTTTCTCCCGGAGACGGCACGGCGGATGTCATCCGCATTGCTGCCGGCCAGAAGGAAGCTCCAAACCTCACCCATATGCTTGCAGACCCTGCACGGCAGAAGATTTTTCACTATGGCCGTTTCGATATCGCCGTCCTGTTCCACACGTTCGGTGTGACGACGACGCCGGTTTTCTGCACCAAGATCGCCTCCCGCCTGACCCGCACCTATACCGACCGGCACGGGCTGAAGGACAATCTGAAGGAAATGCTTGAGGTCGACATCTCCAAGGCGCAGCAATCGTCCGACTGGGCAGCAGAAAAACTGTCACCCGCACAGCTCGAATATGCCGCATCCGATGTGCTGCATTTGCATGCGCTGCGAGACAAGCTGACCCACCGCCTCGTGCGTGATGGTCGCCTCGATCATGCCGATGCCTGTTTCGCGTTTCTGCCGACCCGCGCCAAGCTCGATCTTCTTGGCTGGGACGAAACGGATATCTTCGCCCATAGCTGAGCGGTTTCACGCTTCGTTTAAGGACTGATTTACCGAAACTGCCTATTCTCGGCCGCAACTTTGGGCCGGGGACTTCCAGATGATTACTCCATTGCAGCAGACGGCAAGCATTGCAGTCGGCGACCTCATGCGGTCGATGGTGGAAACCATTGAGGAACGCCATCGCGAAGAGCAGGAAAAAGCGAACGGCACCAAAAAAGACGAGACGATAAAGACCCAGCCGCAGCCGGACCAAAGCCATCGCGTTGCCAATGAAAAGATAAGCGCCTATCTGTTCGGCGCCATGAAGCCTGATGGCGATGCCTTCGCCTCACTTGTCTCCCGTTTCTCGTCTGCGCTTGGCATCACCCAGGAAAACGATGAATCGAACGCCGCTTTCGCGCAGAGGCTTCAGGACGCGCTGACGCTGACCGACGGCTTTGAAAAAACCGGCGCGACAGGAAAAGCCACGACGATTTCGCTGAAATCCTTCGGCGTTTCGGAAGCGCAGGTCGTGGAAGTCCTGAATGACGGCGTAACCGCCAAGACCGACCCAATGGCAGCTCTTGCCGCACGCATTGCCAAAAATGCAGGCCTGACGGGCAAGGAAGAAGATTTCGGCGTGCAGATGTCGAAAGCAATCATGGCAGTGCGCGCCACCGCACCCAAAAATGTCAATGATCTCGAAGAATCGACTGGCCTCAAGGAACTTGGTATTTCCGCGCAGCAGATGATCGCCGCAATCGCAAACCTATTTGGCGATGCGGCACGCGCCGTGAAGAATGCGCTGAACGAGCAGGCGCAGGGCACCCAATTCATGACACGGGAAACGATGAAGGTCATCCAGCGCCTGGAAGACGTTGCCGATCCGAAAACCAAGGAAGAATTGCAGGCCGAACGCGGCAAAAACCGCATGGGCGAAATCAACGATGCCGAAGTTGCGGCCGAGCGGGAAGAGGATATCCAGACCCGAGACGCGCAGGGCAAGCTGGAGGATGTGCAAAAACTTCAGGAGGTCGTGAAGGAACACATAGACGCTGCCGCCGAAGAAAAAGCGCAAGGCACTGACGGGCAAGGCCCGGTCGATATTTCATCGGAAATCGCCCTGATCTCCGTGCTCGCGGCAACGCCATCAAGCGAAACGGCCCCGGCTGAAAATGACAACGAAACCGCAGAGACAGACGCCGCCACCAAGACGGAAGCCGATCAGAAAGACGACGCCGAAAAACTGCTTGATGCTCAGGCAGTCGTCGATAACGCCCGCAACGCCATTTTGCCGATCTCGATAGACGACAATGGAATTTATGCACTGCTGAAGAAGAAGGCGGCATGATCTCGCCGCTACCGATCGTCACTTGAGCGAAACATGATGTGAGTTCAAAAATGTCTCAAATTTCCGGCATATCCGGCAGCGTCGGCCTCGATGCCGAACCGAATGCGGCGCAAGCGCTGCTCTCCATCGCCGCTCCGCCGCTTGCGCCGAATGACGACAATTTCGTTGCCGCAAGCGAGGAAGACAACCTCATCGCCCCCGTGGAAAATCGCCCCGAGAGAGGTTTTCCCAAGGCAAGCTGGCTCGACGCGATGCCGCCGGAAGCCTTTGAGGCAGCGGACAGCGAACCGGACCATATTTCATCGGTCAATTCCGACGATAACGGGCTTTACCGCATGTTCATCAGCGTCTCTCCCTGATTGCCATATCGACACGATTTTTATGGTTAGCGAATTCTTAATATCTACGGCCCAGACTCAGGGTTGATGATTCTGTGTGCATCGCGAAGAGCTGGCATTCCTGCCAGCGACACACACGGCGCTCCCGCATGAGCGGGCGAGATGACACCTGTACATCACCGGCGCGGCAATCTTTCAACATAGGCCAAATGCGGATCAGAGAGCCAGGGACTGGCCCTTTCGCAGCCAGCGGCGGTAATCGATAGGAACGGAGCGCAGCATGTTACCGCCTGTACCGAAAATTCCGGCAGCCGATGCCGCCTATGGAGCCGCAGCCTCGCAGACGCAGCGCGGGGAGCCGAAGGAGGCCGTACAGCCGCAGGCAAGCAATCTTGCTCCCGATAATGGCAGCAGTCTTTTCGCCAAAGCCGCAGTCACCTCGCTCGCCAGCGAATATCAGCTTTCCCGCAGCACCGCCGTTCTGGCGGAGGCGCTTGGCAAGCTGATGAACCTGCCAAGGCGCGATGGCGAAGCCATTCAAACCTATGTGGTGCGCCTGACGGATGCGCTGCGCGCCCTGCCCGCACCGCAGCGCCTGGCGCTGGAACAACAGGTCAGCAAAATCCTGCAGGGGTTGAGCCTTTCGATGCTCGCAGAAATCCTGAAACAGCCAACCGGGCCGGATGCCGCAAGGCTTGCGCTGCTGATCGAGCTTTCCCGCTACAAGGGAACGGATCTTGCGGCGAAGGCGGTGGTGTCCTCTTATCAGCAGAACAATTCGGCCAACCCGGTGACCGCGCAGCCAGTGCAAGCAAGACAGCAGAACGGCCCGAGCCAGAGTACTGACGTCCGCCCAAACCCGGCAACGACCACCACAACAACAACAGCACAACCGGCAACCGCCGCAACGCCCGGCCGGCTGTTGCCTCTGCTTATCGGCCCGCTTGCCCAAAGCGCCGCCGCGATAAAAGCCATGGTTGCGGCGCAGGCAGCGCCGCAAGGCCCACAGGTCAATCTTCCCGCCCCACCTGCCGACATGTCCGACTCTCCGCACGATGCGGCAAAACCGGAAGGGAAAGCCGCCGAAAGCACCGCACGCTCGCCTCAGCCGCAAACGGGCAGCACAACAAAAGAAGCTTCGACAGATGCCCGCCCGGCAAATCCGCCACGGGCTGAGAACGCCGAGATGCGCCCTGCGCTCCAGCACCGGGACACCATGAAGCCGGAGCAAAAGGAAACCCGTACTACCTTGAACCCGCCATCCGGCCAGTCCACGGCTGGCGTCAAGGATATGGAAAACCTGCTGCTTGCTGCCGTGGCCGGCAAACTTCCCGCCAAGGCCACCACCGCTGGCCAGCTTTCCGCCACGCCACCGGGCGCCATACCGCAACCACTCGAAGAGCAGCCTGCCGAAAAAACTCCCCTCGCAACGCCCATCACCCACCCGACCGGTGAGGATGTGGAGACGATTGCCAACCGGCCAGAAGCCCAGCCCATGCCGCGCGCCGCTCTCGACCCGGAAGCAAGAATGGCGATGCTGGAACAAACGGCTTCGCAATCGCTGATCGCTGCGGCGCTGGCAAAAGACGGCACACCGTTACCGCTCGTCGCATACCCACCGGCGGAAGAGGACCACGAATCGGAAACGCCGCATCGCGGGCGTGGTCCATTTTCCGAGGATGAAGCGAATGGCGAGGCGGAGGGCGAAAATCCCGACGGTCAGGACGAGATGGAAGAGCGGGTGGCCGCCAATGACGAGATTGGCGATGGGGAAAATCCGCGGACAGCGGCTTTCGACGACAGTGCGGAAAATTATTACCTCAAGATGAGTGGCATGCACTGAATTCCGCGCCGCCCATTGGCCTATGACACGAACACTGCAGCCAACAAAAAACCCGCCGGAAAATTCCGGCGGGTTCTTTATATCAAACGATCTCTAGCGATTATTCGCTGCGGTTCTTCAGAGCCGCACCGAGGATGTCGCCGAGCGAAGCGCCAGAGTCGGACGAACCGAACTGTGCGACGGCTTCCTTCTCTTCAGCGATTTCCAGAGCCTTGATCGAAAGCATGACCTTGCGGTCCTTCTTCGAGAAGTTGACGACGCGAGCGTCGAAAACCTGGCCAACTGCGAAACGCTCCGGACGCTGATCGTCACGATCGCGTGCGAGGTCGTTGCGGCGGATGAAGGAGGTGATGTCCTCGTGGTTGACGAGCTTCACTTCCACGCCACCGTCGTTAACGGCGATGACTTCGCACGAAACGACTGCGTTCTTGCGCAGGTCGCCGGACGTTGCGGCTTCACCGACAGCATCCTTGCCGAGCTGCTTGATGCCGAGCGAGATGCGTTCCTTCTCGACGTCAACATCGAGAACGACGGCCTTGACCACGTCACCCTTGTTGAACTCTTCGATGACCTGTTCGCCCGGACGGTTCCAGTCGAGATCCGACAGGTGAACCATGCCGTCGACATCGCCTTCGAGGCCAATGAACAGGCCGAATTCGGTCTTGTTCTTGACTTCGCCTTCGACTTCAGTGCCGGCCGGATGGCTGAAGGCAAATGCCTGCCACGGGTTTTCCAGCGTCTGCTTGAGGCCGAGCGAGATACGGCGCTTGGACGGATCGACTTCGAGAACGACAACGTCAACTTCCTGGCTCGTGGACAGGATCTTGCCGGGATGTACGTTCTTCTTGGTCCAGGACATTTCGGAAATGTGGATCAGGCCTTCGATGCCCGGCTCCAGCTCTACGAATGCACCGTAGTCGGTGATGTTCGTGACCGTACCGGAGATCTTCTTGCCAACCGGGTACTTGGCGGAGATGCCATCCCACGGATCGGACTCGAGCTGCTTCATGCCGAGCGAGATACGGTGGGTTTCCTGGTTGATGCGGATGATCTGAACCTTGACCTGCTGGCCAATGTTGAGGATTTCCGAAGGATGGTTGACGCGGCGCCATGCCATGTCGGTAACGTGCAGCAGGCCGTCGATGCCGCCGAGGTCAACGAACGCACCGTAATCGGTGATGTTCTTGACGACGCCGTCAACAACCTGGCCTTCTTCGAGGTTCTGAACGATTTCAGAACGCTGCTCGGCGCGCGACTCTTCGAGAACCGTACGGCGCGAAACAACGATGTTGCCGCGACGCTTGTCCATCTTGAGGATTTCGAAGGGCTGCGGGTTGTGCATCAGCGGGGTAACGTCGCGGATCGGACGGATGTCGACCTGCGAACGCGGAAGGAAGGCAACAGCGCCGTCCAGATCGACGGTGAAACCACCCTTGACCTGGTTGAAGATAACGCCCTCGACGCGCTCGCCAGCTTCGAACTTGGCTTCGAGCTTGACCCAGCTTTCTTCGCGGCGAGCCTTCTCGCGCGACAGAACGGCTTCGCCGAGTGCGTTTTCGATGCGCTCGACGTAAACTTCGACTTCGTCGCCGACCTTCAGCGTGCCGTCCTTGGACTTCGCGCCGAATTCCTTCAACGGTACGCGGCCTTCAACCTTGAGGCCAACGTCGACGATGGCAACGTCCTTCTCGATTGCCGTTACGATACCCTTGGCAACATAGCCTTCGGCAAGATCGTTAGAGGCAAAGGATTCTTCGAGAAGCGCTGCGAAATCTTCGCGCGTGGGGGTAGATACTGACATGAAATCTCCTGATTGCATCCGCGCGAGAGCGAATACAAAAGCGCCGGTGGGCTAGCGTTGTTGATACCCGAACCCATGCCCGCCTTTTCAAAAGGCTTCCCGGCGCAAGGACATGTCTTCAGGCAATTCCGGACTAAACGCGGACCAATTCAAGCGGTTCCGCGAAAAACCTGTTTCTTCAGGGCGGCGTCGATAATCATCCGCGCGGCCTGAAACGCCGCCTCTATACTCATTTCCGACGTATCTAGCAAGTGCGCGTCTTCAGCCGGTTTCAACGGGCTGTCGGCTCGTCCCATGTCGCGCTCGTCGCGTTTCTTCACCTCGGCGAAAATGGCGTCGTAGTCTGCAACGCTGCCGTTGGCGACGATTTCATCATAACGCCTGCGCGCCCGCACGTCCGGCGAAGCGGTGACGTAGAGTTTCACCGGCGCCTCCGGGCACACCACCGTGCCAATGTCGCGCCCATCCAGAACCGTGCCCGGTTCCTTTGCCGCAAAACGCTGCTGCGCTGTCACGAGCGCGCGCCTCACCGGCGTCATCACCGCAATCCTGGACGCCGCCTCGCCGATATCGTGCCTTGAAAGCACCGCGCGGTCGAGGCCGGCAAGGTCGAGTTGCAGCGCCACCTTTTCAGCGACGTTCTCGTCATCGAGCGGCAGGCCGGCGTCAAGAAGTGCCTTGGCCGTGGCTCTGTAGGTCAGCCCGGTGTCGAGATGATGGAAACCATAGGTCTCCGCAATCTTGCGTGACAAGGTCCCTTTGCCCGCCGCAGCTGGCCCATCTATGGCAATCGTAAAGGTCATGAAGCTTTCTGCCTGTGCGTCCATCATTAATACAGTAGAGTGCGCCGGCCTCCAATCTTTATGAGCAACCTGGCATACAAGTCGCATCATGGGAGGGCGGCCTCCAAAGTTTGTCTTTGACACGAAAGACCGCAACGATTAAGGGGACCGGCTAGAAATTTTACCGTCTATGCCGGTTTTACGGCGTACACACCGAAACTCATTCGACAATTTGAGGCTTAGACAGTGGCAAAAGCGGACCTTGGTACCAAGCGCACAGACCCCGATACCGGCAAGAAGTTCTACGATCTGAACCGCGACCCGGTCGTTTCTCCCTATAGCGGCAAGTCCTGGCCGCTTTCCTTCTTTGAAGAAAGCACCGCTCAGGCAAAGCTCGAGCAGGCTGAAGAAGAAGAAGTCGCGGAAGTCGATGCCGAAAACACGGAAGTCGAACTCGTATCGCTGGAAGACGCCGACGGCGACAACAGTGGCGACGATATCCCGGACCTGGGCGACGATGACGACGACGTGGAAATCGGCGACGACGACGACACCTTCCTCGAAGCCGACGAAGACGACGATGACGACGACATGTCCGGCATCATCGGCGTACCGGGCGACGACGAAGAAGCTTGATCTTATTGGATAAACCAGCCCGGCGACAAAAAAATGAAGCCGGGCTGTTTTTTGTGCTTGCACTCTTCGATTAGCCGAAGTAGTAAGCCGCCACCGAACGGAACAACAGCCGCTTCGGTTCCCGGAACCGGACGAAACGCCGGAACCCTTATGGGGCTATAGCTCAGCTGGGAGAGCGCTTGCATGGCATGCAAGAGGTCAGCGGTTCGATCCCGCTTAGCTCCACCAAACCTTTCAAAATAGAATTCCTATCTTCCGGCACATGCTTTCGTGCGGCATTGTCTGCTCTTCGCGTTGACTATTGCAAGAGCGCCCGCACATCCTGCCCGTTGATCCGGCATTCCACCGACGGAACGCCGCCTCCTTCTTCCAGCATGCGGCATTCGAGATATTTGCCGCGCAGGCGGTTCTCCAGCGCCTTGAAGGCGTTCAGGCCGCAGGCATAACGGCGGCCGTCAGGTCCGGCGCAGACCCGGTTGCGGTCGATGTCTTCCACGCCGGCGAGGTGGAACTCCTGTCCTTTGAAGGTAAAGCGGTTGTTGGACGCAACGCGCAGGCGCTGATCCGCGTATATTTTCAGGGGGTATGGATCAGGCGGGGTCGGAATACGCTCATAATTCTGATGGCGGGGATCGACCCGGACCGGAGAGGTCGTCCACAGCGTTTCCGTGTTTGCGGAGAGGCCAGTCGCTGGATATGCCGCCTCGCCATTCACGAGCGAGGCGATGCGGATGCCGGCTATACCAAGCCCCGTGACCAGCACGATCTGAAACAGCAAAATGAAAACCTGCCGAACCATGTCACCGCAACATCAAAACAATCGACAAGAAATAGATCGGCATTTTTTCAAAACAGGCCGAACACGATAAATATTACATCAATAAAATCTTGCGCGAGGTGATGTCTCGCACCGTGCCCATCGCCATGATTGGAATGCGGTCACCATCAAGGATAACCCTGCCCGTTGTCCGCAGCCAGCGAAAATCGCCGGATTTGAGTTCGATGCGGTATTGCTGATCATAGAACACGCCGTTCGTCAGCGAGTTGTGAACCGCCTTGGCCACGCGCGCGCGCGAGCCGCTTTCGATCTGATCTATGAAATCCTCCACGGGAATGCCGCGGGCGGCTTTCTCTTCGGAAAACTCGCGCAGGCGAGCCGCCACAGCATCCAGATAAACCAGATTCTGCCCCACGTTCCAGGTGTAATAACCCACAAGTGTTTCTTCGAGAGATATATCCTCTAACATCGGCCTTCTACATTATGGATGCTTTTGACGCGGGTCTAACATAAAGGACGATACGCGACTAACCACAAGCACTTATTCTTTTGTCTGATCGCTACGTAAAGTTTTACATGCGCGGCAACATCCGCGTTTCCCCGCCCGCTTGTTGGCGAACAGGCATTCCTGTGCCAAAGAAGGTCGATACCGACGCCATCTACCAGAGGAGCCGCCGTGACCATTGGGCTTGCCCACGCCGAACTCATCGCCGTCGTCACCGCCATCACCACGGACGAGCCGCGGGTAATGACCGTGCGGGCGGGCGCGGCACTTCCATCAGGGCCGTTTGAATTCGGACACAGAACGCTTCAGAGCGGGTTGCGAGAGTGGATACACGAACAGACGCATCATCCCGTCGGCTATCTCGAACAGCTCTACACTTTCGCCGACCGGGACCGCAACAATGACATTCTTGGCGGAAGAACCATATCGATCGGTTATCTCGGGCTGGTTCGCGAACAGGAGCCACCCGGCAATGGCCGCCCTCTCTGGCATGGCTGGTACGAGTATTTTCCCTGGGAAGACCATCGGCAAGGCCGGCCGGCGGTTCTGGACACCATCATCGAAAAGCTGCGCTGCTGGGCAGATTCCGACCCTGCCTGCAAAGACCAGCGCCATTTACGGGCCGACTTCACCTTCGGCCTCGATGGCGGCGGCTGGAACGAGGAACTGACCCTTCACCGCTACGAATTGCTCTATGAGGCCGGACTGGTCGAGGAAGCCCAGAGCGAGCCTCGGATCAATTTCGGCAGGCCGATGTTTGCCGATCACCGCCGCATTCTTGCCACCGGCATCGCGCGCCTCCGGGCCAAGATCAAATACCGGCCTGTGGTTTTCGAACTGATGGCCGATGCTTTCACCCTGCTGCAATTGCAGCGCGCGGTAGAGGCGCTCGCCGGGCTGACGCTGCACAAGCAGAACTTCCGCCGGCTGATAGAACAGCAGCAGCTGGTGGAAGAAACTGGCGACATGGCGACCGAAACCGGCGGACGCCCTGCGAAGCTCTTCCGATTCCGCCAGACCGTTGTGGATGAACGCGCCCTTTCCGGAACCAAACTGCCACTCTCACGCAATTGACATATGCTCACAATGAGAATATCTCTTTGCCATAGATATACTCAAATAGAGTATAAATGGGAGAGTGCCGTGAACGAACAGATATCTGCCGCAAGCCTTTACGACCGCGTCAGCCGCGTCATTCCCAAGGCGGAATGGATGGGTTTTCAGGATGATGTGGAGGCGATCCTCGATCTGAAGCGCAGGCGCAACGCCGTCATCCTCGCCCATAATTACCAGACGCCGGAAATCTTCCACGGCGTTGCCGATATCGTTGGCGACAGCCTCGCCCTTGCGCGCAAGGCAATGGAAGTTGAGGCGGATGTGATCGTTCTCGCCGGCGTGCATTTCATGGCCGAGACGGCAAAGCTGCTCAATCCGGGAAAAACCGTGCTCATTCCGGATATGGCCGCCGGCTGCTCGCTCGCCGATTCCATCACGCCCGAAGACATCGCACTTCTGCGCAAGGCCTATCCCGGCGTTCCGGTCGTCACCTACGTGAATACCTCGGCGGCGGTGAAGGCGGCTTCCGACATATGCTGCACCTCCGGCAATGCCCGCCAGGTGGTGGAATCGCTCGGCGTGCCGCGCGTGCTGATGCTGCCGGACGAATATCTGGCGAAGAATGTGGCACGGGAGACCAATGTCGAACTCATCGCATGGCGCGGCCATTGCGAGGTGCATGAGCTTTTCACCGCCGACGACATCAGGGAATTGCGCGAAAGCCATCCCGGCATCACCGTTCTCGCGCATCCGGAATGTCCGCCCGATGTCGTCGAGGCAGCAGATTTTTCCGGCTCAACCGCTGTCATGTCGGATTACGTCGGCCGGGAAAGACCGGCCCGCGTGGTGCTTTTGACGGAATGCTCGATGAGCGACAATGTTGCCGTGCATCATCCCGATGTCGAATTCATCCGCCCCTGCAACCTCTGCCCGCACATGAAACGCATCACGCTCGGCAATATCCGCACAGCGCTTGAGGAAAACCGCCACGAGGTGACAATCGATCCGGCTGTTGCGGTCGCCGCCCGCCGCGCGGTGGAAAGGATGCTGGCGGTATGAGTGACGCTCTGTCGCAATATGCGGGCAGGACGGTCATCGTCGGTAGCGGTATTGCCGGCCTGATGGCAGCATTGACGCTCGCACCGCAACCGGTCCTGCTTCTGACCCGCGGCGCGCTCGGTGGCGAAACGTCCAGCGCCTGGGCGCAGGGCGGCATTGCCGCAAGCCTTGGCGCTGACGACAGCACTGCACTGCATCTTGCCGATACGCTCGCCGCAGGCGACGGCCTCTGTGACGTGGATATGGCGGCAGATATCGTCTCCACCGCCCCCGCCGTCATCGATGCCCTGGAACGAGCCGGAGTTCGCTTCGATCGCGATGCACAAGGCAGGCTCGTTTTCGGGCTGGAAGCCGCCCATGGCCGCCGGCGCATCCTGCATGCCGAAGGTGACGGCTCGGGTGCGGCCATTGTGAGGGCTCTTGCAGCCGCCGTTCTCGACACGCCGTCCATCGCAGTTCTGGAAGGCGCGGAAGTGCGCCGGCTGCTGACAGCGGGCGAGGCCATAACCGGTCTCATATGCGCCGGGCAAAAGGGCAGCTTTGTTCTGCCGGCCACAAACGTCATTCTTGCAACCGGTGGCCTCGGCGGGCTGTACGAGGCCACCACCAATCCCTCCGGCAATTTCGGACAGGGGATCATGCTCGCCGCGCGCGCCGGCGCCATCCTCACTGATATGGAATTCGTCCAGTTCCACCCGACGGCGCTTTCCTCCACCCGGCGGCCGCTGGCTCTGGTCAGCGAGGCGGTGCGGGGCGAAGGTGCCGTTCTTCTCAATGAAAACGGCGAACGTTTCATGGCGACCGTTCCGGGTGCAGAACTCGCCTCCCGCGATATTGTCGCCCGCGCCATCGACCGGGAAATCCTACGCGGCGGCAAAGTCTTTCTCGATGCCCGCCAGGCGATCGGCAGCGGTTTTTCGGCGCGTTTCCCGTCAATCGACCTGCTATGCCGCGAGGCTGGTATAGACCCCGCCCGCGAACTCGTGCCCGTCCGTCCCGCCGTGCATTACCACATGGGCGGCGTCGCCACGGATGGTAATGGCCGTAGTTCCGTGCCGGGCCTATGGGTTGCGGGCGAAACCGCCTGCACCGGTCTTCACGGGGCCAATCGGCTGGCCAGCAACTCCCTGCTGGAGGCGGCTGCCATGGGCATGCGTGCGGCAAAAGATATTGCCGCCCGACCGGCATCAAAACGGGTGACAGCTGTCACGCCATTCGCAACGCCTGTTCTTTCGGCAGCAGACCCGTCTATCGTCCGGCCCATCGTCTCCCGCCATCTCGGCATCGCCAGACATGAAGCGGGGTTGATCAGCGCGATCAGCGAACTTCTCCCACTGGCCGAACAGAACGGCCCGGCATCCGATCCCGCTATCGTCGGGCTCGCAATCGCCGTCTTCGCAGCCTTGCGAAGAGAATCGCGCGGGGCCCATTTCCGTAACGATTTCCCGGAAAAGGACGCGACCGCCACAAGGCGCAGGCTTTGCCTGTCCGATGTCATCGCCATTGCCCATGACCTCTCATCGTCCAATCTTTTTTCTTCCAGCATTGCGCGGAGCGCCTGACATGACCCTCACCCCTCTGCCACGCATTATCGTGGAGCCGCTTGTCCGCAACGCCCTTCTGGAAGACCTGGGTCTGGCGGGCGACATCACGTCCGCCGCCGTCATCCCCGCCGCTCATCGCTCAGTCGTCGTCATGGCGGCGCGTGAACCGGGTGTCATCGCAGGTCTTGATGCCGCAGAACTGGCTTTCCAGTTGGTGGACCCGACAATCGTGATGAGGCGGCAGGTGCAGGATGGCGCGGCGGTCGCTCCCGGCGATATCATCGCGACAATCGAGGGTCCCTCGCGCGGTCTTTTGACGGCGGAGCGCACCGCCCTTAATTTTCTCGGCCATCTCTCAGGCATCGCTTCCGTCACCGCCACAATCGCTGTAGCCATCTCCGGCACCAAAGCCTCGGTTGCCTGCACCCGCAAAACGACACCCGGCCTCAGGGCGCTGGAAAAATATGCCGTGCGCGCCGGCGGCGGCATGAACCACCGTTTTGCCCTTTATGATGCTGTTCTCATCAAGGACAACCACATCGCCGTGGCCGGCGGCGTGCGTGACGCTATCCGCAGCGCCAAGGCGGGTGTCGGACATCTGGTCAAGATCGAGGTGGAGGTCGATACGCTCTCGCAATTACGCGAGGCGATGGAGGAAGGGGTCGATGCGGTTCTCCTCGACAACATGACGCCCGAACAGCTGCGCGAGGCGGTGCAGATCGTCGCCGGACGCGCCATCACCGAGGCCTCCGGACGCATCACCCCTCAAACCGCAGCAGCCATTGCAGCAACCGGCATCGATCTCATCTCCGTCGGCTGGCTGACCCACAGCGCGCCGGTTCTGGATATCGGGCTGGACTTTCAAAGCCAAAGCTGACGAAAGCAATGAGACCGGAACAAAATCCTCGATTGGCCGTTAATCCCCTGCCTGGGGTCAAAGAGGCGGGGGGATCAGTGCGCGCAAAAGCCTGTCCATATGCCTGCGGACCTCTCTCACAAAGGAAAGGCCTGTTATGGAAGACGCACAAATCGGCTGGATTGCAGCAATCATCATCGGCGGCGTAGCCGGTTGGCTTGCCGAACAGTTCATGAAAAGCAACATGGGTCTTTTCATGAACATAATTCTCGGCATCGTTGGCGCCATCGTCGCCAATTTCCTGCTTGGGCTTGTGGGCATTTCGCTCGGAGGCTGGATTGGATACCTCATCGCCGGTTTCATCGGCGCATGCATTCTCATTGCCATCGGGCGCGCATTTCGCCGATAGAGGGAGGACACAATGAGCTTTTTCGACAAGATCAAGAACGCGATTTTTGGCAAGGCCGAGGCTGCACCGCAGACTTCGGCTCCGGCTGGCGCGCCCACGACAGGCGCAAGCCCGGCCGCTCCGGCTCAGCCAGCAGCACCCGCACCGACAGCCGCTGCTCCGGCATCCACCGGCAGCGTCGATGTCGCCTCCATTCTGGATGCGGCGGTCAAGCAGAACGGGCAGAAACTCGACTGGAAACATTCGATCGTCGATCTTCTGAAAGCGCTCGATCTGGACAGCAGCCTAACCGCTCGCAAGGAACTGGCAAGCGAACTCGGCTATACCGGTGATACCTCGGACTCAGCCACAATGAACATCTGGCTGCACAAGGCTGTCATCAAGAAGCTGTCTGAAAACGGCGGCAAGGTTCCGGCAGAACTTCTGCATTGAACCAGTGACCGGGAGAACCGCGATGGACGACTATTCAAACTTGCGAGAGCAGATCGGCCAGGACCTCGACACCCTGCACAGGACCGAGAATCCGAAATCGATTTTCGAGATTGCCGACGACTATCTTCTGGGAAACCCAAATCTCAAGAGAGCGCTGGTCGAAGACATCATCAAGGAAGAAGCGGACAAGCGCGGCATCGCGATCCACTGAAACCGCGCGTGTCAACTGCGGCGATTTCTACAAGAGGGGCGGCATCCAGATCGGACGCCGCCCTTTTTTGCCCCGTGCCCGAAGCGTTATTTATCCGGCTTGGCCTCGGCCTTTCTGGCGTTTTCTTCCATCAGCTCATACCACATGGCGTTCATGACGGCGAAAATGGCGGCGAGAGGCAGGCCGAGCAGCCAGGCGAAATACCACATGTTCGATCTCCTTGTGTTTGTTCGATATTAATAAGCGTGGCCGCTGTCTTCGCGGATCGCCTTTTCATCCACCTTGCCCCACAGCACGCGATAGACCCATGAGGTGTAAGCGACGATGATGGGGATGAAGATGAGGGCGACGACCAGCATGATGAACAGCGTCATATGGCTCGACGATGCGTCCCAGACCGTCAGGCTCGATTTCGGATCGATCGAAGAGGGCAGGATGAAGGGAAACATCGTCAGACCGACCGTCGAGATGATGCCGAATATGGCAAGCGAACTGGAAAGCAGCGCCAGCACCTCACGCCCGCCCCTTAACAACAGGAAGGCGACGAGCGGGAAGGCAAGACCGAGCGCTGGTGCCAGCATCATCCACGGATGGTCCGCGTAATTCGCAAACCAGACGCCGCTTGCGACCTCGACCGTCTTTGACAACGGATTGGACGGACCGTCGGTCACGACTTCCGAGGTGAAGCGATACCCGTCGATACCGAGCCACAACAATACGCCACCAAGCGCAAAGAGAACTGTGGTGGCAAGTGCTGCAATGCTGCCGAAACTACGGGCACGCGCAGCAACCGGCCCTTCGGTCTTCAGCACCAGCCAGGCCGCACCATGCATCACCAGCATGCAAACGGAAACAAGGCCGCAAAGGATTGCGTAAGGGTTGAGAAGCTCGAACAACGTCGTGCCGTCGTAAAAAATCCTGAGGTCATCGTTGAAGCGGAAGGGTACACCCTGCAGCACATTGCCGATCGCCACACCGAAGATCAGGGCGGGAACAAAGCCACCGACAAACAGTGCCCAATCCCAGGTACTGCGCCATGTCGTGCTCTCGCGCTTGGAGCGGTATTTGAACCCCACCGGCCGCAGGATCAGCGCAAACAGGGTGGCGAACATCGCCAGGTAAAAACCAGAAAACGACACCGCATAAAGCGGCGGCCACGCGGCGAAGATGGCGCCGCCGCCAAGGATGAGCCAGACCTGATTGCCTTCCCATACCGGGCCAATGGAATTGATGACGACACGCCGCTCGAGATCCGTTTTCGCGACGAAAGGCAGCAGCGCGCCCGTGCCAAGATCGAAACCGCCGGTCACGGCAAAACCGATCAGCACCACGCCAAGCAGCAGCCACCAGATGACGCGGAGGACTTCGTAGTCGATGAGTTGATGCAATATCATGATCGTTTACTCCGCAGCGACGAGTTTTTCAGGAACGAGCGGCGCTTCCGGCTCGTGATCCGGATCCGGCCCCTTGCGGATCGCCTTCAGCATCAGCCCCATTTCGACGATGAACAGCACCGTATAGATGGCGATGAAGCAGAGAAGCGTAATCAGAACCGTTGAGGCGCTGAGGCTGGAAACGGCAGCAGCCGTCGGCAGCACGCCCTCGATGATCCATGGCTGGCGGCC
This sequence comes from Rhizobium sp. AN5, assembly GCF_900215255.1. Taxonomy (NCBI): domain Bacteria; kingdom Pseudomonadati; phylum Pseudomonadota; class Alphaproteobacteria; order Hyphomicrobiales; family Rhizobiaceae; genus Rhizobium; species Rhizobium sp. AN5. Next base: position 1,189,551 of record NZ_OCMJ01000003.1, on the reverse strand, counting down.
GAATTCCGCGACCACCCAGCCCATTTCCGCAGCAATCCACGGCAGCGGAATGGCGAAGACGGCCACCTTCAGCAAGAACGGATAGTGATCCAGCCGGCGCCGTGCCGAGAGATAAAAGAAGGTCGCCGTCAACAGGATGAAGAACATGCCGAGACCGACCATGATGCGGAACGCCCAGAACAGCGTCGGCACATGCGGGATGGTATCGGCGGCGGCCTTGGCAATCTGCTCCTCCGTCGCCTGACGCGGATCGTCGACATAACGTTTCAGCAACAGCGCGTAACCAAGCTCGTGGCCGAGTTCCGCAAAGGTGCCACGCACCTCTTCGGGCAGTTCCGCGCCCTTGCCGGTGGCACGTATCTGCATCAGCGCATCATAGGCCTTGATGCCATCGCGGATGCGGGTCTTTGCGAGTTCCACCAGATCGTTGATGCCGGGGATTTCAGTGTCCAGCGAGCGCGTGCCGATAAGGCCCATCACCCACGGAATTTTCACGGCGAAATGCGTCTCGCGGGCTTCCTGATCAGGAAAACCGATGGCGGTGAAGGGGGCGGGTGCCGGTTCCGTTTCCCACATGGCTTCGATCGAGGCGAGCTTCATCTTCTGGTGTTCGGTCGAAAGATAACCGCTTTCATCTCCCAGCACGACGACCGACAGTGCAGCAGCCAGGCCGAAAGAAGCGGCAACCGTCATCGACCGCTTGGCGAGATCGACATGGCGGCCTTTCAGAACGTACCAGGCGGAAACGCCGAGCACGAAGATGGAGGCAGTGACATAACCCGCAGAAACCGTGTGCACGAACTTCGCCTGGGCGACCGGGTTCATCAGCACCGCGAAGAAATCCGTCACCTCCATGCGCATGGTCTGGGGGTTGAAGGCCGATCCCGTCGGGTTCTGCATCCAGCCATTGGCGATCAATATCCACAACGCCGAGAAGTTCGAGCCGATCGCCACGCACCATGTTGCGATGAGATGGCCGAGCTTAGACAGCTTGTCCCAGCCGAAAAAGAACAGACCGACAAAGGTGGCCTCCAGAAAGAAAGCCATCATCCCTTCGATCGCCAGCGGCGCACCGAAGATATCGCCGACATAGTGGCTGTAATAACTCCAGTTCATGCCGAACTGGAATTCCATGACGATGCCGGTGGAAACACCAAGCACGAAGTTGATGCCGAACAACGTACCCCAGAATTTCGTCATCTGCCGCCAAATGGTGCGGCCGGTCATGACATAGACCGTTTCCATGATGGCGATCACCACGGACAGTCCGATCGTCAGGGGAACGAATAGAAAGTGATATAAAGCGGTAACAGCGAATTGCAGGCGCGATAGCGCCACGATGTCGAGTTCCATGTTTTTACCCCACCTTTCAGGAAAGGCCGGCCTTCTGTTACGAAACGGCGCCGGCCCTGAAAAAATCACTCAGTCCGGACGCAATGTTTGCAGCATTACGTCGTATTCCGGGGTGCCGCTTTGACATTGATCAAGTTGACGCCCCTCTCTCAGCACGATGATGCGATCGGCAAATTCCGCCTCACGGCGGTTATGGGTTATCATCACGACAGTCTTGCCTTCCGCCCTGGCAAACAGCCGGCCGAGCACGTCACGGGCGGTTTCGCCGTCCAGCCCTTCCGTCACTTCGTCGAGAAGCCAGAGTGGTTTGTCGCGTAGAAGGAAACGGGCAAGAGCGAGCCGTCTTGACTGACCGCCGGAGAGACCCTGCCCCGCCTCGCCAAGTCTCGTATCCAGCCCGGCGGCCAAGGTTTTGACATGCTCGCCAAGGCCTGCCGATTGCAGGGCATCCCACAGTTCACGCTCCGTCGCGGCAGGTTTTGCCAGCCTCAGATTATCAGCGATGCTGTCTCGGAAAAGCTGACTTCTCTGCGTCATGAGCGAGCAAGGCAACACGCTGACCCTGCCCGCCGCCGGTTGCACTTCACCAGCCAGAAGCTGGATGAGGCTGGTCTTGCCTGCACCGCTCGGCCCGATAATCGCAATCGTCTCTCCGGCGGCGATTGCAAGGTTGATATTCGTCAGGACAGGATTTTCGTTCCCATCCCGCTCCAGCCGCACACCATCAAGCTCAGCCGCCATGCCCCTGGGAGGCAGGCGCGGACAGTTGGCGGCTGCCTCGGCGGAAAGACGCGGCGCAATGCGTCTTGCCGAAAAAAGCGTGCGCCCTAGTTCCATTGCACCACGGCGCAGCGCCGTGAAGGGCTCCAGCGCGGCGAAACAGACGAGCAGGCCGAGGGCGGCAGTCGGCGCGGTCACAACGCCCTGCTCCGCAAGCCAGGCCATGCCGAGGAGAGCCGCACTCAAAAGAACCGCCGCTGAGATGCCGAAGGAAAAGCCGGCATTGGTTTCGATCCGGTTCAAGCGGTCGTCGCAGGCGAGCAGATAATTGTCGGCCCGTTCAATCGCCGCAACCTGCGCGGAAAGGCGGGCAGTCGTGAGCAATTCCACCTGCCCGTTGACCAAGTCCGCCGTGCGGGCACGAAGCGCTTCAAGCCCGATTGCCCGGCGACGCGCAAATTTTTCCGCCGTCAATGCCGAGCGCACTGAAATGCCAAGACCCGCCGCAATGAGGAAGGGGGCCGCCAGAACGCCCGCAAGCGGATTGAGGAAGGCAAGCCCGATGCCTGTTGCGATTGCGGCGAGGATTGCGACGGCGGCGGGTACCAGCACGCGCAGATAAAGCGAATCCAGCGCGTCGATATCCGCAGTCAGCCGGTTCAGCAGGCGGGCGGGCCTCGCCTCCAGATGTTTCGCCGCCTGCGGTGCGGCAAAGCCACGAAACAGCTTTTCGCGAAGCGCTGCAAGCACGGACAGCGTCGCCTCATGGGTGGTCATGCGTTCGCCATAACGGGCAGCGGTGCGTGACAACGCCAGCAGACGGATGGCCGCCGACGGCGCAAAGACGTCGAAAGCATAGGCCGTCGCCGGGACCAGACCGGCAATCGCGGTCGCAGTAATGAACCAGCCGGAAACGCCGAGAAGGCCTATACCCGCCAGCACCGTGGTTGCTGCCAGAACCGCGCCAACGAGCAGCATGCCGCGACGCGCCGACCAGAACAGCGAAATGACAGGTTTCAATATGGCAAAACGCGTGATCATGACTGCCCCCTCGAATGGATCGTCGTCATATCCACGACCCTGTCCATACGCGCGGCGAGCACAGGATCATGGGTTGCGACGATCAATGTCCTGCCCTTTGCGAGTTGCAGCAGGTTTTCGGTAACGAGCGCAGCCGTCTCCCGGTCGAGATGCGCTGTCGGCTCATCGACCAGAACAAGCTGCGTCGCAGGATCGGCGAAAGCACGCGCAATGGCGAGGCGTACCGCCTCCCCGCCCGAAATACCGTAGCCGCCGTCTCCTATGGGCAGATGCCGGCGTGCTTTCGACAATGTATACAGCCCAGTGCAGCGCAGCGTCTCCTCGACCATGCCTTCGCTGACATCGGCACGGCCAAAGCGAATATTCGCCTTCAGGGAACCGGCAAAAAAGAACGGTTTCTGGCTGACCCAGCCGATTGTCTTGCGTAGTCCATCGGCAGTCGCATCACCAAGCGTTACGCCCCCGATCCCTATTGTACCGCTGTCAGCCTCGGCCAAACCGGCAATCAAGGAGAGTACAGTGGATTTACCACAACCGGAAGGCCCAAGAATCGCAACTGTCTCGCCTGACTGGACCGTCAGGTTTAGATTCCGAATGACAGGCGGAGCATTCGGATAGGCGAAGGAGATATTGACCAACTCCACCAGACCGGGCGTCGGAAAAGGGGCCATTGCGACCTCCTTGCCCTCACCCACGATGGCTTTGCCAGCCCGCGTCAATGTGTCGAGCGCGCCCAGCGCCGCCTCGCCGGCTGCGCGGTCGTGCCAGACGGCGGACAACTCCCGCAGCGGTTCGAAAAAGGCAGGCGCCAGAAGCAGGATGAACAGCCCCTCGGCAAGTGTCAGCTTCTCGCCCCACGCGCCGAAATCGAGAAAACCGAGCAGATGGAAACCGATATAAACGGCGGTCATGGCAACGCCGAGGGCAGCGAAAAGCTCCAGCACCGCCGAGGACAGAAAGGCGATCCGCAGGACAGCCATCGTCCGCTTCTTGAGGTGCTCCGCGTCCGTGCGCAGGCGTCCAGCGGTCAGATCAACGGCTTCCAGTGCGCGGATCGTTTCCAGGCCACGCAGGCGATCGAGCAGGAAAGCATTCATGTTACCGGTCTCGGCCAGCTGCTTTTCACTGGCAGCCTTCGCCTGCCAGCCGATCAACGCCATGAAAAGCGGAATAGTGGGCATTGAAAGCAGCAGAACAAGCGCCGCAATCCAGGTAAATGGCAGGATTGCCAGCACGAAAACCAAGGGGACAATGGTAGCTTTCATCCGCGCCGGCTGGAACCTGGAAAGATAAGGTACCAGCGCTTCGGCTGCCTCGGCGATAACGCTTGCCGCCTCGCCGGAGGCCGTGCGCGCCAGATCGAGCGGCGACACCTTCGCGGCGGCATGCAGCGCTTGCAGCCGCCGCCCCGAAAGTGCGGCACGCGCGGCGCGAAACGACAGTCTCGCGGCAACTTTTTCCAGCCATGCCTTGATGAGACCGAGAATGAGAACAGAAACAGCCGCCGGAAGGATTGCCGTCATCGGCGCATCGTCGGCAATTTTTCCGACCGAAAATGCAAGCAAACCCGCCTGGGGCAACCAGAGCAGAGCCGGCAGGACGTGCAGCAGGGCGACCGATCTTCCTACCGCGGGTGCCTTCGCCATTTCCGCCGTGCCGGCGCCCTTATCATTGGCGGATTTACCGAAGAAGCGCCGCCGTGCCTTATCGGGAGAGACCGTCGCTGGAACTGGACAGTCTGCATCATCGCCATTGGCGGATTGCCGGATTTCTGCTGACATGCTCACGGACGATCTCCTCACCTGTCCTTCTTGGCACGGGGTCTGGCAAGAGAGACGATCTTGTCCTTGGCCTCCAGAAGCTTCGTGACCTTCGAGCCGAGTGCCAGAAGCGAAGCCAACCGCTCCGTCTCCAGCTTCTTCACATCGTCATACCAGCCGGTGAGCTGCTCGATCAGCGTTTTCATCTCATCGATGCGCTTCTGCGCATGCCGCTCCTCTTCGTTTTCCGGTTTCTCCATCAGGATTTCACGAAGCACGCTGAGTGTCGGGTCGATCTCGCGCTTCTTGCGCTCCTCGGCAAGGGTGCGCAGAATTTGCCACACATCCTCCGGCGTCGTGAAAAAATCGCGCCGGTCGCCGGGGAAATGCTTGAGAATTGCAAGGTTCCACGCCTGAAGCTCCTTCAGGCTCATCGACACATTGGAACGGGAAATGCCGAGCGCTTCCACAATGTCGTCCGCGCAGAGCGGCTTCGGCGAGATGTAAAGCAAGGCATAGACCTGGCCGACCGTGCGGTTGATGCCCCAGCGGCTGCCCATCTCGCCGAAATGCAGCACGAAGGACTGAACGAGCGGAGAAAGATTGGTGGGCATTTCTTTGCTTCCTGTATTTTCAGTAATTTCTGAAATTTCGATAAAGCAAAAAATGGCAATCGGCAAATCACCTTTTTGACCTGCGTCAAAATGTGCAAATCAGAAGAGGCAGCGTCTGCCGAGGATCAGGGCTGCGCCCTCTGGCACACTTTCACAGCCCGCGACGCACGAAATGATATCGATAACATCAAAGACGTCGTGTTGTAGATGGAAGCGCGCGCATGAAAAATCGGCGGCGGATTAATCCACCGCCGATCAAGACGTCGACAAACCGGCGTGCGCAACAGGCGCTTACGAAAAAGCGATCTGCACCTTCATGGCACGGCTGCGGTCGGAGGCGAATTCGAAGGCCGAGATGGCGTCATCGAGGTCCACCGTCTGGGTGATGAACGGCTTGACGTCGATCAGGCCCTTGCGCATCAGTTCGACGCCCGTCGCGAATTCCTCGTGGAACCGGAAAGAGCCGCGCAGATCGAGTTCCTTGGCGGTAATCGCCATCATCGGCAGGCTCATATCGCCACCAAGGCCGAGCTGGACGATGATGCCGCGCGGACGCAACGCCGTAATCCCGCCCGCCAGTGCAACGGCGGCACCCGAGCATTCATAGAGAACGTCGAAGGTTCCCTTGTTCGCGCCATAAGCCGCCAGTGCATCAGGCTCATCCTTGCTGTTTATGACGCGGTCCGCGCCCGCTTCCCGCGCCTTGGCAAGCGTGAAGTCCGAAAGATCGGTCGCGACGATTTCAGCGGCACCGGCACGGCGGGCAGACAGGATGGAGAGAATGCCGATGGGGCCGCAGCCGGTGACGAGCACGCGTTTTCCGAGCAAATCGCCGGCGCGGCGGGTGGCATGCAGCGTTACCGCCAGCGGTTCCGCCATAGCCGCCTCACCGGCACTCAAGCCGTCGGCCGGAACGCATTGCAGGGCATCCGCGATGAGAACCTCGCGGAAAGCGCCCTGAATATGCGGAAACGGCATGGCGCTGCCATAAAAGCGCATGTTGAGGCACTGATTGTGCAGGCCTTCCTGGCAAAAGCGGCAGGTCCTGCACGGACGGGACGGCGAAACCGCGACCAGACCGCCAACCTTCAGCCCCTCGACGCCCTCACCCAGCTCCTCAACAATGGCGGAGACCTCATGTCCCAGCACCATTGGTTCGCGAAGCCGTACCGCGCCGAAACCGCCGTGATTGTAATAGTGAAGATCGCTGCCGCAAATTCCGCCCCGAGCCAGACGAAGACGCACTTCTCCTGCCCCGGGCGCCTCCTCCGGCCGCTCCTCGATGCGCACATCCTTTGCCCCGTGGGCGACAATCGCTCTCATAAATATCTCCCGTTCGATATCGCGCCTTAAACGGCGCAACAAAATAATCCCTATCCCAATCATTGCCGCCGGCCGCGGCTCCGCCGCCTTGCAGCCTCCCCGCACGCATGTTCCGTACCGGAAACAGGTGTTTAAGCCTTGACATCCACGTCTGAAAGGGATGAATGTTATCGATAACATAAACCGGCATGAAAGCAATGTCGAGAGACTGGAGGAAACAGTGGGCCTTAATTTGTTCGATCTTTCCGGCCGCCGCGCCCTGATCACCGGTTCGTCGCAGGGCATTGGCTTTGCACTGGCGCAGGGCCTGGTGGAGGCGGGCGCCGAAGTGGTGCTGAACGGCCGCGACGAAGCGAAGCTGAAAGCAGCTGCCGCAGGCATCAAGGGTGCCAAGACGCTCGCGTTCGATGCCACCGATCATGACGCGGTGCGCAAGGCCATCGACGGTTTCGAGGCGGAAGTCGGCCCCATCGATATTCTGGTCAACAATGCCGGCATGCAGCACCGCACACCGCTGGAGGATTTTCCGGCGGACGCCTTCGAGCGACTGTTACAGACCAACATCGCCTCGGTGTTCCACGCAGGGCAAGCCGTCGCGCGTCATATGATCAGCCGTGGACGTGGCAAGATCATCAACATCGCCAGCGTCCAGACCGCTCTTGCCCGCCCCGGTATCGCGCCGTACACCGCCACCAAGGGTGCCGTCGGCAATCTGACGAAGGGCATGGCGACGGACTGGGCCAAATACGGCCTGCAGTGCAACGCCATTGCGCCGGGCTATTTCGACACGCCGCTCAACGCGGCTCTGGTGGCCGACGAGACATTTTCGGCATGGCTTGAAAAACGCACACCCGCCGGCCGCTGGGGCAAGGTCGAAGAGCTTGTCGGCGCCTGCATTTTCCTGTCGTCCGATGCCTCGTCTTTCGTGAACGGACATATTCTTTACGTCGACGGCGGCATTACCGCCTCGCTTTGAAGAAGCCGTAACCACGACGCTTTGGGAGGAGACCGTGAGCACCATGACCGAGAAGAACAAGATCGCCCTCATCGGCGCTGGCGCGATGGGCGGCGCGATCGGTACGCGGCTGATCGAGACCGGCAATCACCTGACGGTTTTCGATCTGGACGCGGAAAAGGTGGCGGCTTTGACCAGCCTTGGCGCACACAGCTCCGAGACGGCGGCGCAAGCGGCTTCGGTCTCCGATGTCGTGATCCTCAGCCTCAATTCGCCAAAAATCGTCCGCGCCGCCGTTTTCGGCAAAGATGGCGTGGCGGCGGGGGCCAGGCCCGGCACGCTGATCATCGACATGTCCTCCATCGATCCGGAAGCGACAAAAGAACTGGCGGCGGATGCGGCTGAAAAAGGGCTGCGCTGGGTGGACAGCCCGCTTTCCGGCGGCGCGCCGAAGGCACTCGTCGGGCAACTGACCCTGATGGCCGGCGGCACCGAAAAGGATGTAGCCGAGGCCCATCGCGTGCTGCGGCACGTGGCCAGCAACTACACCCATATGGGTCCAAGCGGCGCCGGCCAGACGACGAAGCTCATCAATCAGGTTCTTTGCGGGCTGAACTTCCTTGCCGTAGCGGAAGCAACGCAGCTTGCGCTGGATGCCGGCGTCGATGCCGCCAAAATTCCGCAGGCGCTGAAAGGCGGCCGCGCTGACAGCGCAATCCTTCAGGAATATATGCCACGTTACGTGGCGAAGGATTACCGCCGCACTGGCCGCATCGACAATATGGTCAAGGACCTGAACGGCGCGCAGGATCTGGCCCGACGCACCAACACGGCCATGCCGCTGACGGCGGTTTGCGCGGAAGTGCACCGCATGCTGACAGCGGCAGGACTGGGCGGCGAGGATCAGGCCGCACTAATGGAATTTTTCACCGGCGCGAAACGCACCTTCACGGAATGATTCGCGCCATGGCCAGGGCAATAACACCTTAGTGGCCGAGCTGACGCGAGGTCATTAAGGTGTGCCACCGTCATGGCCATTGCGAAATGTCTCCGCAGCGAAGATGATCGGGCGAATCGGCGGCGCAATCGGCCCGACGGCCGCAGACGCATGCATGAAGGACAATTTCCCGATGACCACTTCCGCAACAGGCACGGGGATTGCGAGCCTGACCGTTTCCGGAAACGGCTTCAGCGCCGAGATCGCTTATGAGGGCGCGACCCTTCTGAGCTGGCGGCCGAGGCTTTCCGACGGCAACGAAGAAAACCTTGTCGACGGATATTCGTCGCTCGAGGAATTGCAGTCGCAGAACGGCGTGAGAAATGGCATTCTCGCCCCCTTCACCAATCGCATTCCTCAGGGCCAATTCAATTTCGGCGGTGAGATGCATCGTATCGGACCGATGCTTGCCCACGAGGACCTCGTCTTCCACGGATTTGCCCGTGCCCTGCCCTTTGCCCTCGACCGGTCTTTCAAGGAAAACGACGCCCACATTATCGTCTTCCGCGCCGAGATATTGCCGGCCGAATTCAAGGGCTATCCCTACCATCTCGCCATCGAGGTGGAATACCGGTTTGCAGGCCATGCGGTTACAATCGATATACGCGGCATCAATGGCGACGACCGGCCTTTGCCCTTCGCGGCCGGCTGGCATCCCTATTTCCGTCTGCCCGGCATATCCTCCATCGACGATCTCCTTCTCACGCTACCATCGCGAACAGCGATCGAAACGGACGAGAATTTGATACCATTCACCGACAGTGAGACGGGCATTCTCAAACGGGACGATGCAGCGTTTCTTTCTGCCGCGCCGCTCGCAGGCCATGTGCTGGATGTCTGCTTTACCGATCTGATCCCATCCGCAAACGGGCTTTACGAGACTCGGATCGAAAACCGGAACGATGATTCGAGCCTGACCGTTTGGCAGGAGCGTGGCCACATGCATGTCTTTACCGGCGATACGCTTGCCCGCGACAGGCGAAAATCCATCGCGCTTGAACCTGTGGAAACACCGACAAACGCGTTCAACCAGCCGCAACTTGAAGCGGACATCACCCTTCAGCCGGGCGAGACCCGAAGTTTCCACTTTGGTTTCCGTTTTGAAGCCGGGCGCTGAAAAACGACCAAATATTGCGATCAGATATGCGTCGTCGGGAGTGAAGACGACAGCTTGACCGTCTCCATGGAGATATAGGCGGACATGTCGTAAAGCTCGACCCGCCGGAGGATCTGTTTGTAGATGGTGTCGTAATATTCGACATTCGGCAGCACGAGTTTCAGAATATAATCGAAATTGCCGGTCAGCCGGTGCACCTCGACGATCTCCGGTATGGTGCTGACGGCGGCATGGAACCGGTCCAGCCAATCCTCCGCATGCAGGCCGGTTCTCACGAGCAGGAAAACCGTGGTCGGCAGATTGATTTTCCGCCGGTCGAGCAGCGCCATCGTGCCGGTCACATATCCTTCCGCACGCAGACGCGTGATACGGCGAGAACAGGCGGAAAGCGATAACGACACCTCATCCGCAATATCGGCGAGAGGTGTTTCTGCATTCTCCTGGAGAATCGCAAGGATTCGGCGGTCACGGTCGTCAATCATCGTTTCAGAATGCACCGGTTAAGGTAGTGGCGCAAGAAATTTGCGCCCTGAGCATCAGGTACGCCCAAAATTTGCAATCTGCCCTCTAAATCCCTGAAAAAACGCATGCCGTTTTCATCGCGGCAATGGCATTCTTGTCATCAATCAAACTTTTATAAGGGAACTCCTATGAAACGGATCGGTCTGATCGGCGGCATGAGCTGGGAATCCACCGCAACCTATTATCGCATGATCAACGAGGCCGTTCGTGACAGCCGCGGTGGGCTCGTATCGGCCGATATCGTCATGCATTCGCTCGATTTTTCCGAGGTTGTCGCCCTTCAGAAGGCCGACCGCTGGGATGAGGCCGGCGCGCTTTTGGGCGCTGCGGGTGCGCGTCTTGCCAATGCGGGTGCCGATTGTGTGCTGATCTGCACCAACACCATGCACCTCGTTGCGGAAACCGTTGAAAAAATGTCGGGCGTCACTCTCATCGACATCATTGATGAAACTGCCACCGCATTGAAGGCGGATGGACGCCGCAAGCCGCTTCTGCTCGCCACGCGCTACACGATGGAACATGGCTTCTACACCGACCGCATGCGCCGCCACGGCGTCGATGTGGTCGTGCCGGATGAGGAAGACAGGGCCGCCATCCACGACATCATCTTTGGCGAATTGTGCCAGGGCGAGATCAAGTCGTGCTCGCGCGAGCGCTACATGTCGGTCATCGAGAAAGCCCGTGCGCTCGGCGTCGATTCCGTCATTCTCGGCTGCACCGAAATTTCCCTGCTGATCGATCCCGATGCCCTGCCTTTGCCGGGTTACGATTCGACCGCCATTCACGCCCAGGCCGCTGTCGGCTTCGCGCTCGGAAACAAGGCCCTGAACAGAGCTGCATGAATGTGCCGCCTTTTTGCCTATTCCGGTAAACCGGTCTGGCTCGACAGTCTTCTGATCGAGCCGGAAGCATCGCTGGTCAGCCAGTCCATGGCCGCAAGAGAAGCTAAAACCGTCGTCAATGGCGACGGTTGCGGTCTTGGCTGGTATGGCGAGCGCGGAACGCCCGGCGTTTTTCGCGACACCAGACCCGCCTGGTCCGACGCCAATCTGGCCGCCCTTTGCCACCAGCTTCGCTCGGGTATGTTCATGGCCCACGTCCGCTCCGCCACATCAGGCGAAGTATCCCGCGCCAATTGCCACCCCTTTGCGCATGGTCAATATCTGTTCATGCATAACGGCCAGATCGGTGGCTACGAGCAGATCAGGCGCGACATTGATTCCCTCATACCCGATGATATTTATTCCGCCCGGCGCGGCACCGGCGACAGCGAAGCCATCTTCCTGATTGCCGCCGGCCACGGCCTTGATGCGGACCCGGTTCGGGCCATTTCCACCGCGCTGCGCCTCTGCCTGGAAAAGATGATCGCGGCGGGCGTTTCTTCCGCGCTGCGGTTCAGCGCCGTGCTGATGGATGGCGATTGCCTGCACGCCTTCCGCTGGTCAAGCGACGACAAGCCGCCAACGCTTTATTGGCGCGGGCTTGAAGAGGGCATCGCGCTAAGCTCGGAACCCTTTTCCTTCGATTGCACCCCGTGGTGTGCGGTGCCGCCAAATACCCGGGTGACGATCCGCGCCGGCGGTATGACCACTGAACCTTTTTGCCTTCCGTAAACGTCGCATTTCATGACGACCGAGGCCATTTTTTACAGTTTGACCGCCACCGGTGGGCGCGGCTGCGGCAGCGTCGTGTTTATTTTCATTGAATTATCTCCACCGCGAAGGCTAGTGTGTGATCCGATAGACCGAAACAGATTTCAGGACCGGTGAACCATTTCAGAAGTGTTGCAGCCCCTCTCCCTTTCTTGAACGATGCCCTGCATCGCAACGACCATGCAAACCCGTTCATGAATGACGGACAATGGGCAGGCAATGCCTTTGGCGATCCTCGGGACGCTGAAGAAAAAGTGTTATTTTTCATTACCCTAAGCTGTTCAAATTTCCACAAAAAATGCTGTTGCCACGCCTCCACATCGATGCATAAACTGGCATCAGTAAAGGCAAACCGGATCGACCTCATCAGACCCTCTCCTCCCACCAAGGTGCTGACCGACCAATGATCAATAATCTAAACGCCGCCGATCTTCCCCGTCCCGCCCCGCGCAGTTCCAACCCGGAAATCATGGCAGCGGAAATCATCGAGCGCCTCACCTACCGTATCGGCAAGGACGTAAAAGTTGCCAAGCCGCATGACTGGCTGACCGCGACCATTCTCGTCGTCCGTGACCGCATCATCGACAAGTGGATGGCCTCCACCCGCAAGGCCTATGCCAACAATTCAAAGCGCGTTTATTACCTGTCGCTCGAGTTTCTGATCGGCCGCCTGATGCGCGATGCGATCTCCAATATCGGACTGATGCACGAAATCAGGGACGCGCTTTCTTCGCTCGGCGTCGATCTCGATGTCATTGCCGGGCTGGAACCGGATGCGGCACTTGGCAATGGCGGTCTTGGCCGTCTCGCTGCCTGTTTCATGGAATCGATGGCAACCGTCGATATTCCCGCCTATGGCTACGGCATCCGTTATGTGCACGGCCTTTTCCGCCAGCAGATGGCGGACGGATGGCAGGTGGAATTGCCGGAGACCTGGCTGGCGCACGGCAATCCCTGGGAATTCGAACGCCGCGAAAGCTCCTATGAAATCGGCTTTGGCGGATCGGTGGAAACCATCGGTGGATATGAGGAGCCGCAGCGCTTCGTCTGGAAACCGGCCGAACGCGTCATTGCCATGGCTTACGACACGCCTGTCGTCGGCTGGCGCGGCACCCGCGTCAACACCTTGCGCCTGTGGTCGGCGCAGCCTATCGACCCCATTCTGCTTGCCGCCTTCAATGCCGGCGACCACATTGGCGCGCTGCGGGAAAGCAACAAGGCCGAAAGCCTGACGCGCGTTCTCTACCCCGCCGATGCGACCCCGGCCGGCCAGGAACTGCGTCTGCGGCAGGAGTTCTTCTTCTCCTCCGCCTCCCTGCAGGACATTCTGCGCCGTCACCTGCAGCAATATCCCGACTTTACCTCGCTGCCCGACAAGGTTTCGATCCAGCTCAACGACACGCATCCGGCCATTTCCATCTGCGAAATGATGCGCCTGCTCTGCGATGTCCACGGCCTTGAATTCGACGAAGCCTGGAAGATAACGCAGGGCACCTTCTCCTACACCAACCACACGCTTTTGCCCGAAGCGCTGGAAAGCTGGCCCGTCCCGCTGCTCGAGCGGCTTTTGCCGAGGCACATGCAGATCGTCTATGCGATCAATGCCAATACGCTGGTCTACGCACGCAAGGAAAAGAAGATGCCGGATCAGCAGATCCGGTCCATCTCGCTGATCGACGAAAACGGTGAGCGCCGCGTGCGAATGGGCAATCTCGCCTTCATCGGCTCGCATTCCATCAACGGTGTCTCGGCACTTCATACCGAGCTAATGAAGGAAACGGTCTTTGCAGACCTGCACAGCCTTTATCCCGAGCGCATCAACAACAAGACCAACGGCATCACCCCGCGCCGCTGGCTGATGCAGTGCAACCCCGGCCTGACCGGATTGATCCGGGAAGCGATCGGCGACGATTTCCTCGACGATGCGGAAAAGCTGACAGCGCTCGACCGCTTCGCCGACGATGCCGGTTTCCGCGAAAAATTTGCCGAGGTGAAGCGTCTGAACAAGGTGCGGCTTGCCAATACGGTGGCGCAACGCATGGGCATCCGCGTCGATCCCTCGGCCATGTTCGACATCCAGATCAAGCGCATCCACGAATATAAGCGCCAGCTTCTGAACCTTATCGAAACGGTGGCGCTTTACGACCAGATCCGTTCTCACCCGGAACTGGATTGGGTACCGCGCGTTAAGTTCTTCGCAGGCAAGGCAGCGCCGAGTTATCACAACGCGAAGCTGATCATAAAACTTGCCAACGATATTGCCCGGGTCATCAACAATGACCCGGCCGTGCGCGGGCTTCTGAAAGTGGTGTTTATTCCGAACTACAACGTCTCGCTTGCGGAAATCATGGTTCCGGCCGCAGACCTTTCCGAACAGATCTCGACGGCGGGCATGGAAGCCTCGGGCACCGGCAACATGAAGTTCGCGCTGAACGGCGCGCTCACCATCGGCACGCTGGATGGTGCGAACGTCGAAATGCTCGAACATGTCGGCGAGGACAACATTGTCATCTTCGGCATGACGGCGGAAGAGGTGTCGAAAGCGCGTGCCGAGGGCCACAACCCCCGCGCGATTATTGAACAGTCGGTGGAACTGTCGCAGGCGCTGTCATCCATCGCCTCCGGCGTGTTCTCGCCTGACGACCGCTCCCGTTTTGCGGGGCTGATCGACGGCATTTACAACAGCGACTGGTTCATGGTCGCGGCCGACTTCGACGCCTACGCCGAAGCGCAGCGCAAGGTGGATGCGATCTGGAGCGATCCGGAAAGCTGGTATACGAAAACAGTCCGTAACACGGCGCGTATGGGCTGGTTCTCGTCCGACAGGACGATCCGGCAATACGCCGCCGATATCTGGAGAGCCTGATGAAAAAACCGCTCAATTCGGCCGAAGAGAAAAAGACTGGCGAAATCACGAAGGCTGAAATCGAGGCGATCAAGAGCGGTTTGCATTCCAACCCCTTTGCACTTCTCGGCGTTCACGAAACGCCGGGAGGTTTTTCTGCACGGTGTTTCATTCCGGGGGCTGAAGAAGTATCTGTCCTCACACTGGACGGATCTTTCGTCGGCGAACTGAAGCAGCTCGATCCGGAAGGTTTTTTCGAAGGCCCGGTCGATCTCACCTCGCGTCAGCCGGTGCGTTATCGCGCCTGTCGTGACGATGCGGAATGGGCGGTGACTGACCCCTACAGCTTTGGCCCGGTTCTTGGACCGATGGACGATTATTTCGTCCGCGAGGGATCGCATCTGCGGCTGTTCGACAAAATGGGCGCTCATCCGCTCAAGCTTGAAGGCGTCGAAGGTTTCCACTTCGCCGTCTGGGCTCCCAATGCGCGGCGCGTCTCCGTCGTCGGCGATTTCAACAATTGGGATGGTCGACGGCATGTGATGCGCTTCCGCAAGGATACCGGCATCTGGGAAATTTTCGCACCGGACGTCTATGCCGGCTGCGCCTATAAATTCGAGATTCTCGGCGCAAACGGCGAGCTTCTGCCGCTGAAGGCCGACCCCTATGCGCGGCGTGGTGAACTGCGGCCGAAGAACGCCTCCGTCACCGCACCGGAACTGGCGCAGAAATGGGAAGACCAGGCCCACCGCGAACATTGGGCGCAAGTGGACCAGCGCCGGCAGCCGATCAGCATTTACGAGGTGCACGCCGGTTCCTGGCGGCGTCGCGAGGACGGCACCTTCCTAAGCTGGGATGAAATGGCCACCCAGCTCATTCCCTATTGCACGGATATGGGCTTCACCCATATCGAGTTTCTGCCGATCACCGAACATCCCTACGATCCGTCCTGGGGTTACCAGACGACCGGGCTTTACGCCCCGACCGCCCGTTTCGGCGATCCGGAAGGTTTCGCCCGCTTCGTCAACGGCGCCCACAAGGTCGGCATCGGCGTTATCCTCGACTGGGTTCCCGCGCATTTTCCAACCGATGAGCACGGCCTGGGCCTGTTTGACGGGACAGCGCTTTACGAACATGCCGACCCGCGTCAGGGTTTTCACCCCGACTGGAACACGGCCATCTACAATTTCGGCCGCATCGAGGTATTGTCCTACCTCGTCAACAACGCGCTTTACTGGGCCGAAAAATTCCATCTCGATGGACTGCGCGTCGATGCAGTCGCCTCGATGCTCTATCTCGATTATTCCCGCAAGGAAGGCGAGTGGATCCCCAACGAATATGGCGGGCGCGAGAACCTGGAATCCGTCCGCTTCCTGCAGAAGATGAACTCGCTCGTCTATGGCACCCATCCGGGCGTCATGACCATTGCTGAAGAATCCACCTCCTGGCCGAAAGTGTCGCAGCCGGTTCACGAGGGCGGCCTTGGTTTCGGCTTCAAATGGAACATGGGTTTCATGCACGACACGCTGAGCTATTTCTCGCGTGAGCCGGTGCACCGCAAGTTCCACCATCAGGAACTGACCTTCGGGCTGCTCTATGCCTTCACCGAAAATTTCGTGCTGCCACTTTCCCATGACGAAGTAGTGCACGGCAAGGGATCGTTGATCGCCAAGATGTCCGGCGACGACTGGCAGAAATTCGCCAATCTCCGGTCCTATTACGGCTTCATGTGGGGTTATCCCGGCAAGAAGCTGCTGTTCATGGGGCAGGAGTTCGCCCAGTGGAGCGAATGGAGCGAAAAGGGATCGCTCGACTGGAACCTTCGCCAATATCCGATGCATGAGGGCATGCGCCGCCTCGTGCGCGATCTCAACCTCACCTACCGTTCGAAAGCCGCTCTGCACGCCCGTGACTGCGAACCCGAAGGTTTCCAGTGGCTGGTGGTCGATGATCACGAAAACTCGGTCTTCGCCTGGCTGCGCTCGGCGCCCGGCGAAAAACCGGTTGCGGTTATCTGCAATCTGACCCCGGTCTACCGGGAAAACTATTATGTGCCGCTTCCTGTTGCGGGGCGGTGGCGGGAGATTCTCAACACCGATGCCGAAATTTATGGCGGCAGCGGCAAGGGAAATGGCGGACGCGTTCAGGCGGTCAATGCCGGTGGGGAAATCGGGGCGATGCTCGTCCTGCCGCCCTTGGCAACGATCATGCTCGAACCGGAAAACTGACAGACAGAACGGGAGGACACCATGTCGGAAAAAAGAGTTCAGCCCCTGGCGCGTGATGCAATGGCCTATGTTCTCGCGGGCGGTAGAGGAAGCCGTTTGAAGGAATTGACGGACCGCCGGGCAAAACCAGCGGTTTATTTTGGCGGTAAGGCCCGCATCATCGATTTTGCACTTTCGAACGCGCTGAATTCCGGCATTCGCCGCATCGGCGTCGCCACGCAATACAAGGCTCACTCCCTCATCCGCCACCTGCAACGCGGCTGGGACTTCTTCCGTCCCGAGCGTAACGAAAGCTTCGACATTCTGCCGGCCTCGCAGCGCGTGTCCGAAACGCAATGGTACGAAGGCACCGCCGACGCCGTTTACCAGAACATCGACATTATCGAGCCCTATGCGCCCGAATATATGGTCATTCTGGCCGGCGACCATATTTACAAGATGGACTACGAATACATGCTGCAACAGCATGTCGATTCCGGCGCGGATGTAACGATCGGTTGCCTTGAAGTGCCACGCAAGGAAGCGTCCGGCTTCGGCGTGATGCATGTGAACGAAAAAGACGAGATCATCGACTTCATCGAAAAGCCGGCCGATCCGCCCGGCATTCCCGGCAATGAGAATTTCGCGCTTGCCTCGATGGGGATCTACGTCTTCCACACGAAATTCCTGATGGAAGCGCTGCGCCGCGATGCCGCCGACCCTACCTCCAGCCGTGACTTCGGCAAGGACATCATTCCCTATATTGTCCAGCACGGCAAAGCCGTCGCCCACCGTTTCGCTGACTCCTGCGTGCGTTCGGATTTCGAGCACGGACCATACTGGCGCGACGTCGGAACCATCGATGCCTATTGGCAGGCCAATATCGACCTGACGGATGTGGTGCCTGACCTCGATATCTACGACAAGTCCTGGCCGATCTGGACCTATGCGGAAATCACTCCGCCAGCGAAATTCGTGCATGACGATGAGGACCGCCGCGGTTCTGCCGTGTCGTCGGTCGTGTCAGGCGATTGCATCATTTCCGGCGCCGCCCTCAACCGCAGCCTTCTGTTCACAGGCGTGCGCGCCAATTCATACTCCCGCCTTGAGAATGCCGTAGTACTGCCGAGTGTGAAGATCGGGCGCCACGCCCAGCTCAGCAACGTCGTCATCGACCATGGAGTGGTCATTCCGGAAGGACTGATTGTAGGAGAAGACCCCGAACTGGATGCCAAACGTTTCCGCCGCACGGAAAACGGCATTTGCCTTATCACCCAATCGATGATCGACAAGCTGGACCTGTAGAGCCCATGAATGTCCTTTCGGTTTCATCCGAAATTTATCCCCTGATCAAGACCGGAGGGCTCGCCGACGTTACCGGCGCCCTCCCCATCGCGCTCGAAGCCTATGGTGTGAGAACGCGTACATTGATACCCGGATATCCGGCGGTGAAAGCCGCCGTGACGGACCCCGTCAAATGTTTTGAGTTCACCGATCTGCTTGGCGAAAAGGCCGATCTGCTCGAAGTCCAACATGAGGGGCTAGACCTTCTGATCCTCGACGCGCCCGCCTATTACGAGCGTTCCGGCGGCCCCTATCTCGGCCAGACCGGCAAGGATTATCCTGATAACTGGAAGCGCTTTGCGGCGCTCTCGCTGGCAGCTGCACGAATCGGCGCCGGTGTGCTTCCCGGCTGGCGGCCGGATATGGTGCACGCCCATGACTGGCAGGCGGCGATGACTCCGGTGTATATGCGTTATGCCGAAACGCCGGAGATTCCGAGCCTTCTCACCATCCACAACATCGCCTTTCAGGGTCAGTTCGGGGCCAACATCTTCAGCAAGCTCGAATTGCCCGCCCACGCCTTCGGCATGGAAGGCATCGAATATTATAACGATGTCAGCTTCCTCAAAGGCGGCTTGCAGACGGCAACCGCGCTCAGCACGGTCAGCCCATCCTATGCGGAAGAAATCCTGACCGCGGAATTCGGCATGGGGCTTGAAGGGGTGATCGGCAGCCGCGCCCATGTGCTGCACGGCATCGTCAACGGCATTGACGCCGATGTCTGGAACCCGGCCACCGACCATCTGATCCACGACAACTATTCCGCCGCCAATCTCAAGAACCGCGCGCTGAACAAGAAGGCCGTCGCAGAACATTTCCGCATCGACCAGGATGACAGCCCGCTTTTCTGCGTCATCTCCCGGCTGACCTGGCAAAAGGGCATCGATCTCATGGCGGAAGCCGTGGACGAGATCGTTTCGCTCGGCGGCCGTCTCGTGGTGCTGGGAGCCGGCGATGTGGCGCTCGAAGGCGCGCTTCTGGCGGCAGCATCCCGTCATCATGGCCGCGTTGGCGTTGCGGTGGGTTATAACGAACCGCTATCACATCTCATGCAGGCCGGCTCAGACGCGATCATCATTCCCTCGCGCTTCGAACCCTGTGGCCTGACCCAGCTTTATGCGCTGCGTTACGGCTGCATTCCAGTCGTCGCCCGCACGGGTGGTCTCAACGATACCGTAATCGACGCCAACCATGCCGCTCTCGCCAGCAAGGCGGCAACCGGCGTGCAATTTTCACCCGTCACGCTTGATGGTCTGAAACAGGCGATCCGCCGAACCATCCGTTATTACAACGACCCGAAACTATGGACACAAATGCAGAAACTCGGAATGAAATCCGATGTTTCCTGGGAAAAAAGCGCTGCGCTCTACGCCGCGCTTTACAGCCAGCTTATTTCGAGAGGCCATTGAAACTATGATCAAGACCGTTCAGACGACACCCTTCCAGGACCAGAAGCCGGGCACATCCGGCCTGCGCAAGAAGGTGCCAGTCTTCGCCCAGGAAAATTATGCCGAAAACTTCATCCAGTCGATCTTCGACTCGCTTGAGGGCTTTGAGGGCCAGACGCTGGTGATCGGCGGCGATGGCCGTTATTACAACCGCGAAGTCATCCAGAAGGCGATCAAGATGGCCGCCGCCGCCGGTTTCGGCAAGGTGCTGGTCGGTCAGGGCGGCATTCTCTCCACCCCCGCCGCCTCCAATATCATCCGCAAATACAAGGCCTTCGGCGGCATCGTGCTTTCCGCCAGCCATAATCCCGGTGGCCCGACCGAAGATTTTGGCATCAAATACAATATCGGCAATGGCGGCCCAGCGCCGGAAAAGATCACCGACGCGATCTATGCCCGCTCGAAGGTCATCGACAGCTACAAGATTTCCGACGCTGCCGACGTCGATCTCGACAAGGTGGGCAGCTTCAAGGTGGATGAACTGACGGTCGATGTCATCGATCCGGTCGCCGATTATGCCGCTTTGATGGAAGAACTGTTCGATTTTGCCGCCATTCGCGCCCTGATTGCCGGCGGCTTCAAGGTTGTCGTCGATTCCATGAGTGCGGTCACCGGCCCCTATGCCGTGGAAATCATCGAAAAGCGTCTCGGCGCGCCGAAGGGCTCGGTCCGCAACGCAACGCCGCTGCCCGATTTCGGCGGCCACCACCCCGACCCGAACCTGGTGCACGCCAAGGAGCTTTATGACGATGTCATGAGCCCGGAAGGTCCCGATTTCGGCGCGGCGTCGGATGGCGACGGCGACCGGAACATGGTGGTGGGCAAGGGCATGTTCGTCACCCCGTCCGACAGCCTGGCGATCATAGCCGCCAATGCGCGGCTCGCGCCCGGTTATGCCGCTGGTATTTCTGGCATCGCCCGTTCCATGCCGACAAGTGCCGCAGCCGACCGTGTCGCCGAAAAGCTCGGGCTTGGCATGTACGAGACGCCAACCGGCTGGAAATTTTTCGGCAATCTCATGGATGCCGGCAAGGTGACGATCTGCGGTGAGGAAAGCTTCGGCACCGGCTCCAACCACGTACGCGAAAAGGATGGCCTGTGGGCCGTGCTCTACTGGCTGAACATTGTCGCCGCCCGCAAGGAAAGCGTGAAGGACATCGTTACCAAGCACTGGGCCGAATATGGCCGCAACTATTATTCCCGCCACGATTATGAGGAAGTGGATTCGGACGCCGCAAACACGCTGGTGGCCATCCTGCGCGAAAAACTCGCAACACTTCCCGGTACCAGCTACGGTAATCTTAAGGTCGCCGCTGCGGATGATTTCGCCTATCTCGACCCGGTCGACCAGTCCGTCAGCAAGAACCAGGGTATCCGCATCCTGTTCGAAGGTGGTTCGCGCATCGTGCTGCGCCTTTCCGGCACTGGCACTGCCGGCGCAACGCTCAGACTTTACGTCGAGCGCTATGAGCCGGATGCGGCCCGTCACGGCATCGAAACGCAGGCGGCGCTCGCCGACCTTATTTCCGTTGCCGATACGATCGCCGGCATCAAGGCCCATACCGGCCGCAACGAACCGACCGTCATCACGTAAGGTTTTGCATTGAACGCACCGTTTCCGGCAACGGGCTCGATAGCGAAAAGCTTGGCAGGCGGCCAGGAGGCCGCCTGAGGTTACTGACTAACCTCACCGCCAGACTCGATATCATCATCTTCCGGAGAGAGAGACCATGCAGAAACCAGCCGTTTTCCCCAAAGGCGTAACCCAGACGGAAAACGGAACGGAATTTGCGGTCTATTCCCGGCACGCCTCACAAATCTACCTTTGCCTTTTTGATGCGACGGGAGAAAAAGAGACGGCGCGTTTGCCAATGACGCGCGATGAGAATGACATTCACCGGCTGACAGTTGCCGAGGTCGGCCGCGATACGCGATATGGCTACCGCGCCGACGGTATTTATGCCCCCGAACATGGCCTGTGGTTCGACCCCGCAAAACTGCTGCTCGACCCCTATGCCACGGAGATAGACCGGCCGTTCCGGCATGATGCCGCACTTTTGGCCTATGGCGAAGACACAGGCGCGATCGTGCCGAAGGCGATCCTGTCGCAATATGAGCCGCTCAGGCGCCAGCCGCCACGCTTTGCCGAAGGCGGGCTGATTTACGAACTCGCAGTTAAATCCTTCACCAAATTGCACCCTGCCGTGCCGGAAGAGCTGAGAGGCACGGTGGCAGCGCTGGCTCATCCTGCCATTATCGCGCATTTGAAAAAAATCGGTGTCGATGCGGTGGAGCTGATGCCGATCACCGCCTGGATCGACGAGCGCCACCTGCCGCCGCTTGGCCTTTCCAATGCATGGGGATACAATCCCGTCGGCTTTATGGCGCTCGATCCGCGCCTCTGCCCCGGCGGAGTGCGGGAGCTGCGCGACACGGTTGCAGCCCTGCATGCGCAAGGCATCGGCGTCGTTCTCGATCTGGTCTTCAACCATACGGGTGAAAGCGACAGCGAAGGCTCCATCCTGTCTTTGCGCGGACTGGACAATCTCACCGCTTTCCGTCACCCGGAAGAAAAGCCGGGCGTGCTGGTCAATGACACCGGCACCGGCAACACGGTGGCCTGCGATCATCCCTATGTGCGCCAGCTCATTATCGATTCCCTCAGGCATTTCGTTCTCAATGCCGGTATCGATGGCTTCCGTTTCGATCTCGCGCCGATATTGGGAAGAACGGCTAGTGGCTTCGAGATGGCCAGCGAAACGCTTGCCGCCATGCACTCTGACCCGGTACTATACGACCGCGTGCTGATCGCCGAACCATGGGATATCGGCCCCGGCGGCTATCAGCTCGGCAATTTTCCCGAGAGCTTTCTGGAATGGAACGACCGCGCCCGCGACGACATGCGCCGGTTCTGGCGCGGCGATGCGGGAACAACCGGGGCGCTGGCCAATGCGCTTTCCGGCTCTTCGCCGATCTTTTCCCGCCATGGACGTTCGAAAAGCCGCAGCGTCAATTTCCTTGCCGCCCATGACGGTTTCACCCTGTTCGATCTCGTCAGCCACGAACACAAGCACAATGAGAAAAACGGCGAGAACAATCGTGACGGGCATAATGAAAATCATTCCTGGAACAATGGTTTCGAGGGATTGACGGACGATCCTGTCGTCGTGGCCGCCCGCCACGCGGATGTGAAAGCGCTGCTTTCCACGCTCTTCGTCAGTCGCGGCACATTGATGCTGACCGCCGGCGATGAGGGTGGCCGCAGCCAGCATGGCAATAACAATGCCTATTGCCAGGATAATGAGATAACGTGGGTCGACTGGTCGTCGCTCTCCCAGGAGCTGACTGACCACACGGCATTTCTTGCAGCACTTCGCAAACGCTTCGGCGTGTTTTCGCAAACCGAGTTTTTCTCCGGCAACGGCGATGTGACATGGCTAGCCCCCAGCGGAGAACCGATGACGGTCGCGGAATGGGAAAGGCCGGACATGCCGGCCTTCGCCATGGTGCTTGCCACGCCGGACCACGAGACCCAAAACGACGCGGAGCTTGCCGTGCTCATCAACCGCAGCCGTGAGATCGTGCCTTTCACCCTGCCGGGCGACGACTGGCAAGCGATCGGCACGGATTTCGGCAATCCGGCCTTCCTGCCTGCCCGCTCGGTGGTGTTTTATCTACGCGGTTGATCGCTTGGCCCCGGCACCTTTATAAGTTCCGAAAGGCAATCGAGAAGAGGTAACATGGCAAAGGAAATAGCGCTGGCGGAAATGAAAAATTTCGTCGGCACGGAGCTGGGCGTTTCCGACTGGATCACCGTCGACCAGACAATGATCGACGCCTTCGCAAAAGCGACGCTGGACGAACAGTTCATCCACACCGACCCGGAACGCGCCAAGGCGGAAAGCCCCTTTGGCGGTACTATCGCGCATGGGTTCCTGACGCTCTCGCTGCTTTCAGCTCTGAATTACGATGCCCTGCCCCGCATTCGCGAAACGACCATGGGCATCAATTACGGCTTTGACGCCGTCCGCTTCGTCACGCCGGTCAAAAGCGGAGCACGGGTGCGTGGCCGTTTCACTTTGGCCGAGGCGCGGTTTCGCGGCGCCGCCATGCTGGTGACAACCTATGATGTGACGGTGGAGATAGAAAACGAGAAAAAACCGGCGCTCACTGCCCGCTGGACAACTATCACCCAGTTCAACCCCGAGGACAGGCCGCAAGACGCCTGATGGCGAAGTAAATCCCAATTTGAGATCGGAGTGTCTGTGAGATTCGCATATTTGATAGAACCTCCGTTCAACTACAGGAACGAATGCGGCGATGTGACCGGGTGCGATGTGGAGTTGGCGCGAGTCATTCTAGCCATGATCGGTATTCATGACATTGAATTCATCGAAGCCGAATTCTCGCAATTGTTGCCTGGGCTGAACGAAAACCTTTGGGATATGACTACTGGCCTCTTCGATACCCCTGAACGCAGAAAGATCGTGACGTTCAGCCATCCCATCTGGGCGTTGCCTGATGGCCTCTTGGTGAGGAAGGGCAACCTCAGAAATCTCTACGGATACGCATCGGCAGCAAAAAATCCGGAATGTACGCTGGTCGCGATCCGTGATCAGATCCAACATCGCGCAATTATGGAAGCGGGCGTGCCCAATGACCGCATTCTCATTTGCGAGACCTACGACGAGGCCGCTCAGGCCGTATTGGATGGCCGTGCCGACGCCTATGCCAGCGTGGCCATGGCCCATGTCGGTTTTATGCAGCAAAATCCAGAGCTCGATTTGGAAGTTGTCGCCGTTTTACCGAAAGAGAGACCAGCAGCCTCAGGCGCATTTGCTTTCCGCCAATCCGACCGGGAACTCCAGAGCGCGGTCGATGCGGCGCTCCTTTGTTATATCGGATCAGACGAGCACCGTGTGCTGATGCGCAATTTTGGTTTTGATGATCAAGCCCTCGTCAACGGCGAGGCCAGTCTGGCAAAGTAACGCCAGACTGCGCAAAGGAGACGGCCCAATGCATGATGAAGCCGTAAGAGACGCGTTTCTCGCACAGGCAAGAGCCTGCGACAGCCTCGGTTCGCCCTTTACCGCACGGCTTTGCCGCGCGGTGGCGGCGCGGCTGGATCGCCAGACGGACGTTGGCGAGAGGATTTTATCCTGGCTTGGCGATGTCGGCCCGTCCGGCGATTCCGTCCCACTGCGGCTTGCCGGTGCCCTGCATGCGCTTGTCATCGAGGACAAGATCGCTCCTCTTGTCGATATAGCACCCGAAGACGAGGATGCGCTCTGGCAGGCTTGCGCAAGTGCTTTGCGCTTCCATTCGGGCTTCATCCTCGAAAGGCTGAAATCGCCGCCGCAGACCAACGAAGTCCGCCGTTCCGCTGTGCTGCTGCCGGGTTTTCTCTCCATTGCGGAGCTTTTCGGCAAGCCGCTGATCCTTTCAGAGGTCGGCGCCAGCGCAGGGCTGAACCTGCAATTTGACCGTTACCAGTATCGTCTCGGCGATCTTGCCTGGGGCAGGCAATGCGAAGTGTCCATGTCGCCGGAATGGCGCGGAGACACCCCGCCCGACAAGAGGATAGAGATCATCCAGCGCGCCGGCTGCGATCTTAACCCACTCGATCCGTTGTCTGCTGAGGACCGGTTGCGGCTGATGTCATATGTCTGGGCCGATCAGACCGACAGGCTGGAGCGCACGGCGGCCGCCCTGCGTATTGCGGTGGAGAACGGCTTGCACGTTGAAAAGGCCGACGCAATCGATTGGCTGCAACGCCGCCTTGCAGCGCAACATCCGGGCGCTGCCCATGTCGTCTACCATTCCGTCGCCTGGCAATATCTGCCCGATGCGCTGAAAGAGGCCGGCGAAACGCTGATCGCCGAGGCTGGAAGCCGTGCCACCCCTGAGGCTCCGCTTGCCCGCCTGCAGATGGAGGCAGATACGACGCCGGGAAGCGCCGCAATCACCCTGCAAATCTGGCCGACCGGTAAGAAACAGGAAATCGGCCGCGCCGATTTCCATGGGCGATGGGTGGAATGGCAGGGGTGGAAAAGCTAGACCGCCACGTCCTGCGCCGCTTCCTGCAACAGGCCGCCGACATATTCGGCGAAGGAGCGCCAGCACTCTACCCGGAACGTATCGTCAGCCACGCGCAGCAGCACCACTTCCGCCTTGCCGAAAACCGTTCGCGAGCAGGCGCCGATCGGGAACTGTGCGATAGACAGATCCTGCGGGCAACCGGCGTTCAGGGCTGCCTCCGCGCCGGGGCCGGAAACGATGACAGCCGTGTTGCGGTGGGAAACGTCGGTCGCCGAAAACAGGCCGGGAACGGTGGCGAGCGCCGCCATCAGGTCGCTTTCGCCCTGATCGATCACCAGCCATTCGTCCGGGCCGAGCCAGAGAGCGGAGCGCAGACCCGATGTGACAGAGCTTTTCGGGCTGTTGGGCAATAACAGGCCGAGTGCATCCGAGAGGGCCGGCAGTGCGCTTTCCCTTGCGCGCAGCGACAGCCGCGACGCCGAGGCGGCGGGCTTCAGCGAGACGAAGGGCGAACCACCGTGGAAATCCTCGAGTACGGATTTGCGTTTTGCGTGAAGTCTGTCAGCCATTGAGACGGGCTCCTTCCTTGTCGAGGAAGACCATGTCGGTCACTTCGACGGCAATTGTTTTATCGGCAAGCGGGATGTAAAGCGTTTCGCCCATGCGCGCCCTGCCATCCGCCACCAGCGCAAAGGCGATGGAGTGGCCGAGATTTTCCGACCAGTAGGCGGAAGTGACATGGCCGAGCATGGTCATGGGTTTCGGTTGGTTTGGATCAGCAACGATCTGGCCACCCTCTTCGGGAACGGTCAGCCGGTCCTTCGTCCTGAGGCCCACAAGCTGCTTTCGACCGGAGCGCATGAGATCCGGGCGCTTCAGACCGCGGATACCGACGAAATCCGTCTTCTTCTTGGAAACGGCCCAGGCAAGCCCGGCATCGTCAGGCGTCACGGTGCCGTCGGTATCCTGTCCGACGATGATGTAACCCTTTTCGGCACGCAGGATGTGCATGGTCTCGGTGCCATAAAGGCAGCCGCCCACCGCTTCGGCGCGTTCGCGGATCGCGGTCCAGACGGCAGCGCCGTAATCGGCCGGAACGTTGATTTCGAAACCAAGCTCACCCGTGAATGATACACGGAAGAGACGCGTGGGCACGCCGCAGAAGGTGCCTTCCGCGACCGCCATATGCGGGAAGGCTTCGGGCGAAATATCGATACCCTCGACGAAAGGCGCGATCACCTCGCGCGCTTTCGGTCCCTGCACCGCAATCACCGCCCATTGTTCGGTCGCCGATGTCAGCCAGACATTCAGCTCGGGGAATTCGGTCTGGAGATAATCCTCCATGTGCTGGAGAACGCGCGGTGCGCCGCCCGTCGTCGTCGTCACATGGAAACGGTCCTCGGAAAGACGACCGACAACACCGTCATCGTAAACGAAACCGTCCTCGCGCGTCATGATGCCATAGCGGCAACGGCCGGGTTTCAGTGTGTCCCAGGCATTTGTGTAGATGAGGTTCAGGAACTTAGCCGCATCGGGGCCGACCACCTCGATCTTGCCGAGCGTGGAGGCATCGAACACGCCGACGCTTGTCCGCACCGTCTTGCATTCGCGGTTGAGCGCCTCGTGCATATCCTCGCCACCGCGCGGGAAGAACCATGCGCGCTTCCAGTTGCCGACATCCTCGAAAAGGGCGCCTGCCGCAGCCTCTTCGTCATGCATCGGCGTCTTGCGGGTCGGGTCGAACAGCGCACCGCGCGAATGGTTGATGAGCGTGCCGAAGGTGACCGGCGTATAGGGTTGGCGGAAAGTGGTGAGACCGACCTTCGGCAGATCCCGCCCAAGCGCTTCCGAAGCAATGGCAAGGCCATGCATGTTGGACATCTTGCCCTGATCGGACGCCATGCCATTGGTGGTGAAGCGCTTGATATGCTCGACCGAATGCATGCCTTCACGCACGGCTAGGCGAATATCCTTGGCGCAGACATCGTGCTGGAAATCGATGAAGGCCTTGACGCCGGTGCCTTCGCCTGCCCCTTCGGCAGCGCCGATCATGCCGCCGGTCCAGGCGCGCGCATTCTCGCCGGAGAATTCCGCTGCACCGCCACCTGCGGCAGCAGCCTCGGCGATCAATGCAGCGAGATCGTCCGTGCCGTTGCAGGCGCCGACTGACACACAATTCTGCACATGGATGTCAGGCAGGAACCGCTGGTTTGCCGCGTCAAACTTCAGCTTGCCGCGCGATTGCGAGAAAAGATGCACCGAAGGCGTCCAGCCCGCCGAAACGACGAGCGCGTCGATGGCGATCTTGCGCTTGTTAGAGCCGCCATTGCGGCCAACGCTCATGGAAGAAACGCGCAGCCGCCCTGACGTATCGTAAACACTGTGGCCCGCCAGCACCTCGATGCCCAGCGCCCGCGCCTCGTCCAGCAGCCGCCGATCGGGGTTCTCGCGGCAATCCACGATAGCGGCGATCTTCACACCCGCTTTCTTGAGATCGAATGCCGTCTCATAGGCAGAATCATGGGCAGTGTAGACACCGACATTATTGCCGACGGTCACGCCGTAATGGTTGAGATAGATGCGCGCAGCAGAAGCCAGCATGATGCCGGGACGATCATTATTGGCAAAGACCATGTGCCGCTCGATCGCGCCTGCCGCCAGAACGACCTTCTTGGCGCGGACCTGCCACAGTCTTTCACGTGGCTGGTGTTTGGCCGGCGTGGCGAGGTGATCGGTCACACGCTCGGCCAGCGCCACGAAATTGTGGTTGTAATAACCGAACGCTGTCGTGCGGGTCAGAACACGCACATTGGGCAGCGATTTCAGTTCAGTGAGAACTTTTTGCGCCCAGTCATATCCGGACAGACCGTCGATGACCGCACCGGTATCAAAACGCAGCGCGCCGCCAACTTCGGCATTCTCATCAACCAGAATGACGCTGGCGCCAGTTTTTGCAGCGGCGAGCGCCGCTGTCAGTCCGGCCACACCGCCACCGGCCACCAGCATGTCGCAATGGGCATAACGGCCGGAATAATGATCCGCATCCGGCTCGGTCGGCGCCTTGCCGAGACCGGCTGCGCGACGGATGATCGGTTCATAAATCTTGTGCCACGCGGCCTTCGGCCACATGAAGGTCTTATAGTAGAAACCAGCCGCAAACATCGGCGACAGGAAATCGTTGATCGCACTGATATCGAAGGACAGCGACGGAAAGCGGTTCTGCGAGGCGATGATGGCGCCGTCGAACACATCCTGCACCGTGGCGCGCACATTGGGCTGCTTGCGCAGGCTGTCACGCGATACGTCGATCAGCGCATTCGGCTCCTCCGGGCCGGCGGAAAGGAACCCGCGCGGCCGGTGATATTTGAACGAACGGCCAATCAGATGCACGCCATTCGCCAGAAGTGCGGACGTAACCGTGTCGCCTTCCAGCGCCTGATAGATCTTGCCATCGAAGGTGAAGCGTGCCGTTCTGGCAGGTGTCAGGCGACCGGCGCCCTTGATACGATAATCGCCGCTCATTGCGCAGCTCCCTTTTGGGCGGAAAGAACCGCGTCGGCATCCGGTTTCGGCTCGCCTGCCTTGTAGGTCATCAGGAATTTGTCGCTGACGGAATCGCGGGCGGCGTTGAAAAAGCGGCCGCAACCGTGAATGTGGCGCCAGCGCTCGAAAACGAGACCTTTGTCATTGTCGCGAATGAAGAAATATTCGGCAAAGGCCTCGTCCGAAATATCGGCAATGTTTTCCGGCCGGGCGATATGGGCTTCGCCCGCCCAGCGAAATTCGAGTTCGGAACGGTCTTCCCGGCAATAAGGGCAATGGATCAGAAGCATCGTGGCTCCACCTTCAAAGAGAACTTTCCGGAAGGACGCTTCCGGCGGGTTGGTCACACAGCCGCTTTCCCATCGCAACGAAGGGGGAAAGCCGCTTCAAGAGCTGCTCGAAATTATCGAATGGTTTCAGCGCCGAGGCCCGACCCATATTGATGATGGCAACCGCCATCATGTCGGTGTCGATCGCGAAGGGTTCGTCTTGCTCGCCATTTTCCTTCTCACCGACGAAATAGACCAGCTTGTCCGCGAGACTCGGCGCGCAGAGCAAAAGGCCTTTTTCAGCCACGAAAGGCCAGTCGCGTTCACCCTGCATTCTCTGGATTTTCTGGCTACGAAAATCCCCCATCTCGGGGATGAGATTGCCCGCCGGCACGACCGCCGCCGCAACACCCATGTTTGCCGAAAGCATAACCGCCGCCAGCATCAGTGCGCCACGGCGGCGGCAGCGGCCTCGTCGATGAGGCGTCCGGTGCGGAAACGATCGAGCGTTAGCCCCGCCGCCAGACGGTGCGGTTCGCCGCGCGCGATGAGATGCGCAAACAGATTGGCCGAACCCGGTGTCGCCTTGAAACCACCTGTGCCCCA
Organism: Rhizobium sp. AN5; assembly: GCF_900215255.1. NCBI lineage: Bacteria > Pseudomonadati > Pseudomonadota > Alphaproteobacteria > Hyphomicrobiales > Rhizobiaceae > Rhizobium > Rhizobium sp. AN5. The sequence goes on along the minus strand of NZ_OCMJ01000003.1, from coordinate 1,159,196 downwards.
GCCGCAATTGACAAAGAGATTTGGCACCGGCGTCACACTCTGAATGGCGGAGCGATCGGGTGTATTGTCGGTAATGCCGCCCCATTGGCGCATCATCTTGACGCGACGGAAAATCGGGAACAGCTCGCAGATGGCGTCAAGCGTATGCGTGATGATCTGCAGGCCACCGGTCTGGGAGTAGGAATTATACTGGTCGGTGCCAGCACCGATGACCAGCTCGCCCTTGTCCGACTGGGAGATATAGGCATGCACCGTATTGGACATGACGACACAGGGGAAGATCGGCTTCAGCGGCTCTGATACCAGCGCCTGCAACGGGTTGGAATGCAGAGGCACACGCACATCCGCCATTTTCATCAGAACGGAGGAGTGGCCGGCGGCGGAAACGCCGATTTTCTTTGCGCCAATGAAACCGCGATTGGTCTCAACGCCCGTGACCGCGCCATCAGGTCCACGGCGAATGGCCGTGACTTCGCAATTCTGGATGATGTGCACGCCGCGATCGGAAGCCGCACGCGCATATCCCCAGGCCACCGCATCGTGACGCGCCGTGCCGCCGCGCCGCTGGAGGGCAGCACCGTTGATCGGATAACGCGCATTGCCGGAAATTTCGAGCGGCGGGCAATAGGCCTTGGCCTGTTCCGGCGTCAGCCATTCATTGTCGATGCCATAGAGACGGTTGGCATTGATATGGCGCTTGAAGGACTGCTGGTCGTGAATATTGTGCGACAGCATCATGACGCCGCGCGCCGAATACATGACGTTGTAATTGAGATCCTGGCTCAGGCCTTCCCACAATTTCAGGGAATGCTCGTAGATATCCATGCTCTCTTCATAGAGATAATTGGAGCGGATGATGGTGGTGTTACGGCCGGTATTGCCGCCGCCGAGCCAGCCCTTTTCCAGCACCGCTATATTGGTAATGCCGTGTTCCTTGGCAAGATAATAGGCGGCCCCAAGACCGTGGCCGCCGCCACCGATGATGATAACGTCATATTCCTTGCGCGGCTCGGGCGACGCCCATTGCGCATCCCACCCCTTATGACCCCGCAACGCCTCGCGCGCCACGGCAAAAACGGAATATTTGCGCATTCGCAGTCTGCTCCTCAAGAACCGGCCAGAAGCCGAAAGCATAGCTCCGGCACATATTATACACATGGCAAATCGGCATCCGAGGCAATATCCATTTTGCGACGCCGCAATGCTTTTGTTTCGACATTGCAGGCAGAATGCCGGGATAGCTGGATTTTGGCTGTTGAATATGCGGTACCGTATGGACTTGCTGCAAATGTTCTGATATTGCACGTCACCAATCGCTAGGCTCGACGGCCGAACGAACGATTTTATTTGCGTGCGAATGCCTTTATTCTCACAGCAAGACAACCAAACAAAAGGAACGGGTTTCACGTGCAGGTACTAGTCCGCGACAATAACGTTGATCAGGCGCTTCGCGCTCTCAAGAAAAAGATGCAGCGCGAAGGCATTTTCCGTGAAATGAAAATGCGCGATTATTACGAAAAGCCTTCCCAGAAGCGCGCCCGCGAAAAGGCTGAAGCTGTTCGTCGCGTTCGCAAGCTGGCACGCAAGCGCGCACAGCGCGAAGGTCTGGTTGCAGCTCCGCGCGCAGGCCGTTAATAGGCCGTCTTTTGGACGTTTTTGAATGCTTGTTGGGCGGGGGCGATCAATTCGCCGCCGCTCTTTGTGTTTGTGGCCGGAGAATGATCTTGAGACCGGCCTGCGAGGGAACCCCCACCGAATGACCGCTGTTGATGCCTGTGTTGTGAAAAACTCCGATGCCTCCACGCGCCGGGTGCTCCTGAAAAACAACAAGAGATTCCGTGTTTCCCTTGTCGTCTGTACCGTCCTTGCCGGTCTTTCCGGCTGCGCTACGTCAAACCAGACTGACGATGTCTTCAGGATCGACCGTGCCCAGGGCTCGCAGGAAAACATTGCCTCGCTCACCTCTGTCATCAACGCCAATCCGCAGGATCCGGAAGGCTATAACGTCCGTGGCTCGGCTTACGGCCGCGCCGGCGATTCGCGCCGCGCCATCGAGGATTTCAACAAGGCGCTGCAACTGAACCCGCGCTTTTATCAGGCCTATGCCAACCGCGCGCTCGTGTATCGCAATTCCGGCCAGCAGCAGCAGGCCTTGCAGGATTACAACGCCGCTTTGCAGATCAATGCGAGCTATGACGTAGCCCTGATCGGCCGTGGCAATCTTTACCGCCAGTCCGGCCGCGTCAACGAAGCTTTCAACGACTTCTCCCGCGCCATCGAACTCGAAACCACCGATGGCCGCGCATGGCACAATCGTGGCCTGATCTACCAGCTGCGCAACCAACATGCCCAGGCCATCGAGGACTTCTCCAAGGCCATCTCGCTGTCCTCAACCTCGCCGGAACCCTATAACGGCCGCGGCCTTTCCTATGTCGCGCTGAACGACGACGAAAACGCTTTCGCCGATTTCAACCACGCCATTTCGCTTGATGGCAACGTCGCAGAATCATGGGCCAACCAGGCACTGGTCTATGAACGCCGCGGCGAGATGGCGAAAGCCGCGAAGTCCTATTCGCATGCGGCACGGCTTGATCCGAAATATAAGCCCGCGCTCGACGGCATTGCCCGCACGCGCGGTGCCGGCGCATCCTGATCAAAAACAGATACGAACAGAAAAGCCGGCGGTGCGACACCTGCCGGCTTTTTTATGGGAAACGTTTAAAGCCTCAATGGCTGTCGCGGCGCGCCTCGGGCGTCGCATCCCCCGCCCACAACTCAGCCTGCACCGCATTTTGAAACTCCATGACCTCGCGCCGCATGGCGGCGTCCTCATAGCCGAGGCCCGTCAGATAGGCGGCCAGTTCACGGCACTCCCTGCGCCAGAAATCATTCGCCTCCACACCATGCAGCCGGTCGAGCATGGTTGCGCACCGTTTTACATTGGCAATACGGTTCTTTGCCGGAAAGGCGATTACTTCCGAATTCGTCGTCACGCGGGCACCTTGCTCTTCGAGGAATCAATACCGACTTTTTAAAGGCTGGATGGTTAACGAAGTCTGCTACGTGGGAGAGAAGGCCGCTAACGCCTTGCAGGGGCGGGTTCTGCAGCCTGTCAGACGCAAGAATCTGCGGTGCCGGAGGACACCGATTCGGGCAAATCGCCGATTACCAAGGAATTTACCAATCAAGATTACCGAAATTTCATGCCGTGGGAGATAGAAGAAGTATATGTGTGTTGAAACAACACCGGTCTCATCGTATATTCTTGCAAAGAAAAAAAATGCCGCAGCGCAGCCAAAAACGGAGAAATCGTTCTCGGGAGGAGAGCACCATGTATGCACCTCGTGTATTTTTCAGCATGATTGGTGCATTGCTTGCCTTTGCGGTCGCTACATATTTCATCCATGGGTCGTTCTATACGGCATTCATCCAGACCCTCATCTGCGCCGTCATTCTGCAAACCGGTTATTTTATTGCACTTCTGGTTCTGGTCGCCAGGGAAAAACGCCGGATGCGCGAAACCTTCGCGCTTGATCGCAGCACAGAGATTATGACGCCGGACACGGTAAGCAGCGCCCCGCCACATGGCGCGAAACTGACCGATATGTGACCTCTCGCACACATTCTTTTATTGCGCCGCAAAAAAATCACTTGCATCCACACCCCTGACACTTTCTGCTGACCAAATCCTGACGGTTCGTCACAGCAGAAGGACAACACATGGTGAGCGGTTCACAGCCCATTTGCGTCATCATCGCTGCGAAAAATGCATCTGATACGATAGATATCGCCATCCGCTCCGCCCTTGTTGAGCCGGAGGTCGCCGAGGTCATGGTGATTGACGATGGCTCCACCGATACGACCAGCGACGTCGCGCATGCGGCGGATGACGGTACCGGCCGTTTGCGGGTCGTGCGATTCGACGTCAATCGCGGCCCTTCGGCCGCCCGCAACCATGCGATCGCGATTTCATCCGCACCGCTCATCAGCATTCTCGATGCGGACGACTTTTTTTTCAGAGGCCGTTTTGCCGCCATGCTGGAAGACGACGACTGGGATCTGGTGGCCGACAATATCGCCTTCATCCAGCAATCGGTTCCGGGCGCGTCGTCCATGCAGCCGGCCCGGTTCGAACCGCACGCCCGGTTTCTATCGCTGACGGAGTTCGTGGAAGGCAATATTTCCAGACCCGGCGTGGAACGCGGGGAAACCGGCTTTCTGAAACCGGTGATCCGCCGCGCCTTTCTGGACAAGCATGCGTTGCGTTATGACGAGCGCCTGCGTCTCGGCGAAGACTACGAACTTTATACCCGCGCGCTTGCCGCCGGTGCCCGTTACAAGGTCATCCGTCATTGCGGTTACGGCGCGATTGTCCGCGGCAATTCGTTGAGCGGCCGTCACAGCACGGAAGATCTTCGCCGTTTATACGAGGCGGACAAGGACATTCTCACCAGTTGCAAGCTTTCGGCCAGTGAGACGGCGATCCTGCTCGAGCACGAAAAACACATCCGCGCGAAATTCGAGCTTCGCCATTTTCTCGATGCGAAAAAGCAGAAAGGGATGAGCGGCGCGTTGAGCCACGCTCTTGCACGCCTGCCTGCCCTGCCGGCCATCACGCGCGGCATCTGGACCGACAAGACCGCCCGTTTCCGCAAACCGGCGCCGGTTCGGGATATTCGTTATCTGCTGGACGGCACGCCGGTTTCCTGAGGGAAAACGTCCAGCCGCGAGAATGATGGCAAGTTCGATATTCCCCCATTCGTCATGCGGGACCAGATCCGGCATCCTGTCATGGCGCGTCTGGCGCCATGAAGAGGGTCTTTTGCGATCAAGGACTTGAGCGCGCTTGACCCCGGACCCAGGCCGGGGTGACGGTGTCCGGAATTGCTGTGGCAACCCCCCGCCTTCAGAGATAATCGCGTTTGACCGTTTCCAGAACGGCGGAAAAACGCTCCTTGCGTTCCTCCAGCCTGCCATCCGGGCTGAGACGCGGTTCGGCACGGCTTGCCTGCCAGAGCGCCAGCGTGGAAGGTGCTGCCAGCACTTGCTTGGCCAGTTTGCGCAGTGACAGGGATTGGCTTGCCTGCGGCCGCACCAGCACATCGCCCTCATGCGCCGGACCGGATCCAGCCTCGGCAATGACGGGGGCTGGCGGCGGCGGGAAGCTCATACCCCAGAAACGCGACCCCTTTTTCGCCGCCTCGGCGCGGGTGGAGACTGGCACGTAACGCGGCTGATACTCCACACCGACCGTGCCTGCCCAATCGCTCCACTTGAAACTGTTGATCGAGGGAGATGTGCTCACCGCCACCCATGGCACGCGGAACGCATCGGCAAGAATGGCGCCATGCATGGATTCGGCCACGATGAATTCAGATTGGGCGATGGCGCGGATGACCGACATCGCCTCGCCGCGCGGGTCGAGATAGGTCAGTCCCGCCGGTTTGCAAACCGTTTCCCACATGCCGAATTCCGCCGATTCCCAATGGGGAACGAAGGTTTTCTTGTAGAGTTTCGGCAGGCCTTTGAACTCTGGCATCTCGGTCACCATCACGGCGGGATCGACAATGCCCTTTTCGGGAGAAAGTCCCAATTTGGCTGCGGTTTTTTCGCCGCGCACGCAGCGAATGTCCCAAAATCCAGTGCTTGTATCCGGCACCGCGCCGTAGCCATAACCGCTGCCGATCACAAGCTTGCGCTGCTTTGCGGGCAACAATGTATCGTTGAGAACCGTACCGACACCGACGAGCATCACATCGTCATGCACGTCCCGCAGCCCGGGCAGCAGAAAGTCCCACAGCCACAGATTGAGATCGTCGCCAAAATTTCCGTGATGCGATTCCCAGTGGTAAGGTTTCATGAAGTCACTCCTGGGTGAAAAACATATAAATTCTTGCAGGCAAGAATTCGATCATCTTGTCCGCACTATTTTGCCTGCGCCGAGCTCAAAAGCCGCTCGCAGGAGTGCCGGATCGCGCATCGCCCACTTCAGCAGCAGTCCGAATTCGGGCACCTTGCGCCGTTTCAGATTGCCCGCCTGGCTCCAGAGCGCCTGTTTGCGCGCCGTATTTTTATAGGAAGCGATCGAGGCCACATCGTCTGGCCGCCGCGAAAATCGCCCCTCCAGCGTATCGAGCGCCACCCAGGTATTGAACTGCTGGCGCAGGAATTCCGGCGAGGTATTGTCGATGCTGTGGAAGATATTGACGCCCATTCCGCGCATGGCACCGGCATCGTCACACAGAAGCGTGCGCTTGGATGCGAGGATGGAATCGCAGAAAAACAGCACATCTTCCGCCGCAAGCCGGAGCGCCGGATCGAAGCGTATCTTTTCAAAAAGCGGGCGGCCGATGACCATGCAGGAGAGATGCAGGAAGCTCCAGTTGCGCAGCATCACGCTCGCCAGATCCGGCAGCTCGATCACCAGAGGCCGCTCGGAAAGCCTTGCGGCGCCCTCGTTCTTTTCCAGCTCGGAAATGGCGAAATGATAATAAAATTCGTCACTTGCCTGCATGGATGCCCAATAGCACTCGCCGCCAAATGTCTTCAGCGCGAAGGCCGCATTCTGGAGATGATCGGGCGTCCAGATGTCGTCCGAGTCAAGAAATGCGACGTAATCGCTGTCAGCAGGAACGTGGTCGAGACCGGTATTGCGCGCACCACCCGGCCCGCCATTGGCCTGCTTAATGACGAGAATCCGCTCTTTCTGCGCTTGCGAAAGTTCTGCAAGCTCATTGTCTATCGGATATGGCGATTCGTCATCGACGATGACAAGATCGAAATCCTGGTAAGTCTGCGCAAAAACCGATGCGAGCGCACGTCCAAGAATTCCGTGCTGCTTTTGGTAATAGGGAATGACGACAGTAAATCTTGCCATTGTTTCGCCCCTTGCGTTGATCAAGAAGTGTCGGGCCCGATCCTAAAAGCGGCCCCGATGGTATCGGCAACTCCCCACCGGCGTTCCTCCCCGCCGGCCTCCAGAAACAGGATGCTTGTATGCCCCCAGCTCCAAATGTAAAGACCATCACCACGAATGTCGGCTGGAGCGTCTTGTCTAAGACAGGGACATTCGGGCTTAAATTTGTCACCGTTCCCATTCTTGCACGACTGCTGACACCGGAAGAATTTGGTGTGGTTGCAGTCGGCTTAACGGTTGTACAATTCCTGACCATGATAGCCGGAGCGGGGCTGACCTCGGCGCTGATCGTCGAGAAAGAAGAGGATATGGATACAATCCATACCGTTTTCTGGGCAAATCTGGCGATTTCCTGCACCATGGCCGCCGCGCTCTACATTTTCGCGGAGTTCTTCGGCGGGCTTCTGGGTGCGGTGGAAAGTGCCTATCTGCTGCGCATCATGGCCTTTCTCATTCCGTTGCAACTTGCGGGTGATGTTGCCTATTCACTGCTTGCACGGCGCATGAACTTCAGCCAGGACGCGCTGTGGAGCATGGCGTCTGAAAGCATCGCGGCGGTTGTCGCCGTGGCTATGGCGCTTCTCGGCTTCGGCGTGTGGGCGCTCATCATCCAGCTTTTCGCCGCCGCACTCATCAGGCTTGTCGGGCTATATGCCGTTTCCCGCTATTGCCCGCGTTTCGTCATGAAACCGCGCCGTCTGGTGCCGCTTCTCGGCTTCAGCTCCGGCCTGATGGGATCGGAAATCGCCAATTTCGTCACCTTCCAGTCGCCGATGGTGGTGATCGCGCGGCATCTCGGCCTTGCCGATGCGGGCGCCTATTCCGCCTCCAACCGTTTTGCCAGCATTCCCAATCAGGTCGTGCTGTCGGCCGTCATGGGCGTGCTGTTTCCCGCTTTCAGCCGTATGATGGACGATCCGCAGCGCCGGCGTGATGCCCTGATGTTCAGCACGCAGGTTCTGACCGTGCTGCTTGCGCCAATGATGTTCGGCCTCTGGGCGGTGGCCGAACCGGCCATGCTGGTGATTTTCGGGCAGAACTGGGCCTATGCCTGGCCGGTTCTCGGTCTACTTGCCCTCTCGAAAGCCATTCTGACACCATGCAGCACCTTTATCCCCTATCTCAAGGGTGCCGGCTACGGGCGTGTGCTGTTCTGGTCGGCCACGATCCGCGCCATCGTCACCACGGTTGCCGTCTGGGCTGCAGCCGTCTACGGCAGCCTGATCGACGCGATGGTTTGGCTCTGCATCGTCAACGCTGTGACGCTGATTGCCTACTCATGGGCCGTGTTCAAGGCAAGCGATACACCCTTTCTCAGCGGCCTCTATGTCAGCAGCAGACCGATGATTGCAGCGCTAGTCATGGCCGTTTCGGTGCGTTACCTGCTTCACATCCTTGCCGAACGCATCCCCAGCGCAACGCTTCAGGTCCTCGTTGGCGCCGCAGTCGGCGGCGTCATCTATGCGGTGCTGATTTTGCTGACCGAACGCGCCCTGCTTGGAAAAATCCTCGGGATGGTCAAATCGCGGCGAATGCGTGAAAACGCAACCCAAGGTTAGCGGCTCGTCACCGAAAGCGCCTCATTTCGGCCGTTAACAGGTCTCACCCGTCACGGATATGTGTTCCGTGACGGCATGGCAAAACCATTTTTTTGCGATGCAATATCGCGTACAATGATAATAACGCTTCCTTTGGCGATTTTTAGCGACGACTTAAATCTAGAAAAAATTAAATATTTTCAGTTACTTAATTTTTTAAAGTCGCACGGAATGCCGGAACGCCAGACAATCACCCGCAATATCTAAGCTTGTGTTTTTCCCGCGTCGCCACATTTTACCCTAAAGTCGAAACCAGACTTACGAGTGCGGGCTTAAGTTCGCTCTGGTTGCAACGCGGCGTGGGTGGACGCCGCCCAATAGGGGTGACTGATGTGACTGTCGATCAGAACCTATCCTCCCGTATCAATTTGATGCGTATATTGCTGATCTCCGGAATCGTGTTCGTCCATGTGCCGCACGATGCCGAAACCAGCCCTTTTCTTGGCCTTTACGGCTTCTTCGACTGGCTGCGTGTTTTTCTGGGCGACGCCCTGTTTCGCATCGGTGTGCCCTGTCTCAGCGCGATATCCGGCTATCTGCTGTTTCGTCGCGGCATGAGCGGGTTCGATTATCCGGCGACGATCCGTTCGAAGTCGAAAACGGTGCTGCTGCCCTTCCTGCTGTGGAATGGCGCGTTATTTGCCGCAATTTTGCTTATCCAGCTATTTGACGTTGGTGTGGGTTATTTCCCGGACCTCTGGAACGCCAGCCCGCGTGAAATCATCAGCCATGGAACGGCGCTCGAAGAACTGCCGGTAAACGTGCCGCTTTACTTCCTGCGTGACCTGTTCGTCTGCATCCTGCTGTCGCCAGTGCTTGCATTTCTCATGCGCCGCTTTGCGCTGCCGACGCTCGCTATCCTGCTCTTCATAACCGCCATGCCTGATCTGACGATCTTCATCGTCCAGAAGAAATCGATCCTGTTCAGCTTTTCGCTGGGCATCGCGCTTGCGCTGCATCGCGTCGATGTCAAGGCACTCGATCCCTACGCCTTCCCGATCATGGCGCTGACCTTTGTCGCTGCGGCCATGCTGGCAACCGGCCTCTATTTCACCGGCCCGGAGTTTACCTTCTGGCTGAACATGTCGCGCAATTTGCTCGCTGTTTTCGGGGCGCTCGGTTTTTGGGCATCGTCGGCGCTTTTGATCCGGAGCAGGCTTGGCAAGCGGCTTTCCGAAACCGGAAGCCTCAGCTTCTGGATATTCTGCGCACACTATCCGTTGCTCGTCATCATGTGGATGGTCTGGAACAAGGGCGGACCCGATTTCTACCCCGCCTTCTATGTCATCGCCACGCTGTCCGCCTTTGTCATTCTGGTGGTGAGCAATGCACAGACCCGCAAATACCTGCCGGCCGTCTATGCCGTGCTGACCGGAAGCCGGAACGGCAAACGCAAGACAACGTCCGAATTCGGTGCAAAACGGCCCTCCATGATCGGCCCGCCCACATCCGAAACACTTTATTCGCAACGACAGAGGTGAACCAATGACAACATTTGTCACCCGCGCTCAGACACGCATTCTTCTCGCCGCCGCCCTGCTGGCGACACCCTTCACGACACCGAGCCAGGCACAAGAAGGCAACGGTGCATCCTTCATCGAGAATTTCGATCAGATGGACCGGTCGTTCTGGTACGTCTCCGACGGCTGGAACAACGGTGCGCATCAGAACTGCACCTGGTCGAAGAAACTGGCGACGGTGGAAAACGGCCAGCTGACGCTTGGTTTTGAGGAAGCAAAGTCCGGCGACCGCAACTTCGCCTGCGGTGAAATCCAGACCAAGGGGCGTTATCGCTACGGCACCTATGAAGCAAGGATGAAAGCCGCTACCGGCTCCGGGTTGAATTCCGCCTTCTTCACCTATATCGGCCCGACCGACAAAAAGCCCCATGATGAAATCGACTTCGAGGTTCTGGGCAAGAATACGGGCAAGGTGCAGCTGAACCAGTATATTTCCGCCAAGGGCGGCAATGAGAAACTGGTGCCGGTGGAAGGCGGAGCTGATGCCGGCTTCAACGATTACGCCTTCGTGTGGGAGCCTCAGCGCCTGCGTTACTACGTCAACGGCAAGCTCGTCCACGAAGTCACGGATGAGACCAAGATTCCGCAGAATGCCCAGAAGATTTTCTTCAGCCTGTGGGGAACCGACACGTTGAAGGACTGGATGGGTGCCTTTTCCTACTCCGGCGCAACACAGATGATTGTTGACCGCTTCGCCTTCACGGCGCTCGGCGACAAATGCCAGTTTCCCGAATCCATCGCCTGCGCCCTTAACTGATTGCCTTTTTAAACCTGAGCCTCGGCGTCCTTGACGCAAGAAACCAACCGGAACCCATGCATGATCCATGTTCTTTATCTCGCGCATGATCTGTCGGACCCCGCCATTCGCCGGCGGGTACTGACCTTGCTTGCGGGCGGCGCGCGGGTCACGCTGGCGGGCTTCCGGCGCGGACAGAACCGGCTTGCAGAGATCGAGGGCGTGGTGCCGGTCATTCTCGGAGAAACCGCCGATGGGCAGTTTCTTCAGCGCATGGCAGCCGTCGCCAAAGCCAGCCTCTCGCTCGGCAAAACATTACGCGGCATCTCCACGCCCGACGTCATTCTTGCCAGAAACCTGGAAATGCTGGCTCTCGCAAAACGGGCCATGTCGCTTTACGACCGCCAGCCGGCACTGGTTTACGAATGTCTCGACATTCACCGCCTGCTTCTCAATGAGGGCAAACCGGGGCAGCTTCTCAATGCGGCCCAGCGCTATTTCGCCCGGGATGCCAAGCTGCTGGTGACGAGTTCTCCGGCTTTCGTCGAGCATTATTTCAAACCCGTTTCCGGCCTGAACCTTCCCGTGCTGTTGCAGGAAAACAGGGTGCTGGCGCTTGATGCCGCTGCAGCAGCCACCCCACAACCGCGCCCACCTGCCCCTGGCGAACCGTGGAAAATCGGCTGGTTTGGGGCGCTTCGCTGCCGCAAATCGCTCGAAATCCTCGCCGATTTTGCAAAGCGCATGGATGGCAAGGTCGAAATCATCCTGCGCGGCCGGCCAGCCTATTCGGAATTTGCGGATTTCGATGGTTTCGTGGCTGCCGCGCCGCATGTGCATTTCCACGGGGCCTACAAAAACCCTGAAGATCTGGCCACCATCTATAATGAAGTGCAGTTCACATGGGCGATCGACTTCTTCGAGGAAGGCCAGAATTCAAGCTGGCTGCTGCCCAACCGGCTCTATGAGGGATGCCTTTACGGCACTCTGCCGATTGCTCTTGCCGGCACGGAAACGGCTCGTTTCATCGAAAAGCGCAATATCGGTTTTGGTCTGCAAAATGCCGGCGCAGATGATCTGGCCGCTCTTTTCAACAGTATGACTCCACAAGCCTATACGGACGCCTTCGGCGCCCTCTCAGCACTCGATAAGAAACAATGGCTGACCGACCGCGACGATTGCCGTCAGCTGGTCCAGCAATTGTCCTCTCTTACAAAATCCGCTTCCGGCCATGCCCGTGAAGCTGCGTTTTCACCCGTGTAGTGCGTAGGGGGCAAATCATGGAAGGTCTTGGTCATTCCGGCATCAGAACTCTAATCGTCATTCCCTGCCTCAACGAGGCAAAGACGATCGAGGCTTTGCTGCGAAAATTCACCGGCGCGATGGATGGACGTATTTTCCGCATCGTTGTTGCCGATGGCGGCAGCACGGACGGCACGCGCGACATCGTTTCCGCCTTCGCCGCAACGGATGACCGCGTTACACTCCTTCCCAATCCCAAGCGCATCCAGAGCGCCGGCATAAACCTGGCCGTTTCCACTTTCGGCGAGGATTTCGACTACCTCATTCGCATCGACGCCCATGGCGATTATCCCGATGATTATTGCCAGCGGCTGATCGAGGACGCGGATCGCACCGGCGCGGATTCCGTCGTGGTCGCCATGGATACGGTCGGGCACGGCCTGTTCCAGAAGGCGACGGCGATTGCGCAAAATTCCAAACTCGGCAATGGCGGCTCCAAGCACCGCGAAGGTGCCAAGGGACACTGGATCGACCATGGCCACCACGCGCTGATGCGGATCGCCGCCTTCGACGCGGTCGGTGGTTACGATGAAAGCTTCAGCCACAACGAGGATGCCGAACTGGATTTCCGGCTGCGCAAATCCGGTTTCCGCATCTGGATGACCGACAAGACCCGCATGACCTATTATCCGCGCGCCAGCGTCATGCCGCTGTTCAGGCAATATCTTGCCTATGGCCGTGGCCGGGCAAAGAACCTGCTGAAACATCGCTCGATCCCGAAGATCCGCCAGATGATTCCGCTGGCTGTCCTGCCGGTCTTCGTGCTTGCCCTGCTGTCGCTTGTGCATTGGGCAGCACTTATTCCGCTCGGCCTCTGGATCGCCGCATGTGTGGGTTATGGCTTGTGGATGGCAATAGGTCAGAAAAACCCATACGGCCCGCTCGCCGCCTTTTCCGCAATGGTGATGCATCTGGCGTGGTCCACCGGCTTCTGGCTGGAACTCCTGAAATTCCGGGGAAAAAAGGCTGTCTCATGACCGACCTCATCGTCACCGAACCACACAATTCGAAGACCGTCGATATCGGCATCTGTACCTACAGACGTCCGGCGCTGGTCGCCACACTTCTGTCACTCTTCGAGCTGGAAGTGCCTGAAGGCGTGACAGTTCGCCTGATCGTTGCCGACAATGATGAGGAACCGAGTGCCAAGGCAAGTGTGGATCGGCTGCGCGAAACTTCGCCTTTTGAGATCGCCTATGTCCATTGCCCGAAATCGAATATTTCGATTGCCCGCAACGCATGCCTCTCTGAATGCCGGGCGGACTATCTGGCCTTTATCGACGATGATGAGACGGCCCCGCCGCACTGGCTGGCAGCACTTCTGGAAAAGGCAGGCGAGACCGGCGCGGACGTCGTTCTTGGCCCCGTGACGGCGGTTTACCGCGAAAATGCCCCGGGCTGGATGAAACGTGGCGATTTTCACTCGACCGTACCGGTCTGGGTCAATGGCGAGATCATCACCGGCTACACCTGCAACACGCTTCTCAAGATGGACGCCCCATCGGTGAAGGACCGGCGTTTTGCGCTGGCGCTCGGCCAGAGCGGCGGTGAGGACACGCATTTCTTCTCGCATCTCCATGCTTCGGGCGGTCGCATCGTCTTTGCGCAAAAGGCCGTGCTCTCCGAGCCGGTGCCGGAAAACCGCGCCCGTTTCATGTGGCTTGCCAAACGTCGCTTCCGCTCCGGCCAGACCCATGGCCGTGTGCTTGCGGAAAAGAAACCCGGCGCAAGACGCGTGATGCAAGTGCTGAAGGCAGGATCGAAAGTTCTCTATTGCGCCGTCTTTGCCGCGCTGAACGGTTTCAACGCCGTGCGCCGCAACCGCTATGCCCTGCGCGGCGCCTTGCATCTCGGCTCGGTAAGCGGCGCCTTCGGAGTGCGCGAAATCCGCCAATACGGCGCGGTGGAGGCAACCTGATGGAGAACCTTAACCCTCAGCCCGATATCAGCTTCGTCATTGCCGCCTATAATGCCGCAGAGACGATCGAAGCCGCCATTCAAAGTGCGCTTGACCAGCAGGGCGTGACGCTGGAGGTGATCGTCGTGGACGACCGCTCCGCCGACGAGACGATCTCGCTCGTCGAGGCCATTGCGGCCAACGATCCGCGTGTCCGGTTGCTTGCGCTTGAACAGAACCTCGGACCGGGAGGCGCGCGCAATGCCGGTATCGACGCAGCAACCGGACGCTTTATCGCCGTTCTCGATTCGGACGACGTCATCCGCCCGGACCGTTCCGCCTGCATGATGTGCCGGGCAGATGCGGCCAATGCGGTGATCGCAGTCGACAATCTCGATGTCGCCTATACGGACGGCAGGCCGATGGAAACGATGTTCGCGGAAGAGTTTCTGGAGGAAAGACCCGTCCTCACCCTCGAGGACTTCATTTCCTCCAACATCCTTTTCCGCTCCACCTTCAACTTCGGCTACATGAAGCCGATGTTCCGGCGCGATTTCCTAAATAGTGAGGGATTGCGTTTTCGCGAGGATATCCGCATCGGCGAGGATTACATCCTGCTTGCCTCGGCGCTTGCCGCCGGCGGCCTTTGCGTCATCGAGCCGAAACCGGGCTACATCTATAATATTCGCGAAGGTTCGATCTCGCGCGTCCTTGAAATCCACCACGTCGAAGGAATGATGCGGGCGGACCAGGAGTTTCTGAGCCACTACGCGCTGTTGCCCGCCGCCATGGATGCGCAGCAGGCGAGAAGCCGTAGCCTGCAACTGGCCCGCAACTTCCTGACATTGGTGGAAGACATCAAGCGGCGCTCGATTATCGGCGCGCTGAAGACAACGATCAGAGATCCCGCCGTACTGGGCCATTTGAGAATGCCCATTGCCGTGCGGCTGAAGAGGTTGCGGAACGCGATGTTTGCGCCCGCGGCAAATACTGGGGTGAAAAGGCAGATTTCGTAAAATTTGTGAGCGGACAAATCTGTGCGCGAAAAATCTGCAAGCGGACTGGGGACAGATCAAACCTTGATGAAGGAGAACGCGATGGACCTGAACAAAACTGTCAGAAAAGCCGTCATTCCCGTAGCCGGCAACGGCACGCGGTTTTTGCCCGCCACCAAGGCGATGCCGAAGGAAATGCTGACGATCGTCGACCGGCCGGTCGTGCAATATGCCGTCGATGAGGCCATGCAGGCCGGCATCGAGCACATTATTTTCGTAACCAGCCGCAACAAGACCGCCATCGAAGACTATTTCGACAGCGCGCCCGAGCTTATCAACACGCTCACCCGCTCCGGCAAGACGGTGCAGGTGCTGCAGCTCGAAAAGATGCTGCCGGTCGCGGGCACAGTCAGCTACACGCGCCAGCAGGTGCCGCTCGGCCTCGGCCACGCGGTCTGGTGCGCGCGCGAACTGGTGGGCAAGGAGCCTTTCGCGCTGCTTTTGCCTGATATGGTTTCCTATGGCGCACGCGGCTGCATTGCCGGGTTGATGGAACTCTACGACGAAGTGGGCGGCAATATTCTCGGTGTTGAAGAATGCCTGCCGGAAGAAGTGTCATCCTATGGCGTCGTCGGTGTCGGCCAGAAGGTCAATCACGGCTTTGCGGTCACCGAAATGGTCGAGAAGCCGGAACCATCCAAGGCGCCCTCGAATTATTACCTGAACGGCCGTTATATTCTGCAGCCGGAAATCTTCGACATTCTCGCCAAACAGGAGCGTGGCGCGGGCAACGAAATCCAGCTGACTGACGGCATGAAGCGGCTCGCTGAAAAGCAGGCCTTCCATGCGCAGAAGTATAGCGGTCGCACATTCGACTGCGGCAGCAAGCAGGGCTTCATCGCCGCCAATGTCGCTTTCTCGCTGATGCGTGCCGACATGGAGGCGCAGGTTCTCGCTTCCGTCAAGGAACTCGTCGCAAACCATGAAAGCCGCGTTCAGGCGGCCTGACTTTAATCGTGCTGCCGGGGAGGCGGTCGGCACATCAATAACGGGGGGCGGGAAGCCGAGCGTTGCTCGGCTTCCCGCGTACCATTTTTAATTCACAAGGTAGGTCCATGCACCACAAGACCTTTAAATCCAGCATCGGTTTTCCGGATCCCGGCAAGGATGCCGACACATTTATTGACCTCGATCGCCTCTGGGCAGCCGTGGTGCGCCGCGCCAATGTCATTGCCGCCTCGGTCATCGCCGCTGTGGTTCTGGCCGGCCTTTATCTGGTGCTTGCGACTCCCGTTTACACCGCGATGACTCAGGTGCTTCTGGATGAAAGCCTTTCCCGTTACGCGGAAGAGGAATCGCC
Organism: Rhizobium sp. AN5; assembly: GCF_900215255.1. NCBI lineage: Bacteria > Pseudomonadati > Pseudomonadota > Alphaproteobacteria > Hyphomicrobiales > Rhizobiaceae > Rhizobium > Rhizobium sp. AN5. Next base: position 1,142,872 of record NZ_OCMJ01000003.1, on the reverse strand, counting down.
GGTGCCTGCCGCCCAGATCGTCGACAACCGTATCGCCAGTGCCGTGGAAATTCTGAAATCCAAGGAAATGGCGCTGACCGTGGTCGACAAGGCCAAGCTCGACGAGAACGACACCATCGTCAATCCGTCGCTGTCGCCGGTCGATCTCGTGAAATCCTCCGTGCGCGGTATCGTCGATCTCATCCTGCCCGGAGATCCGCCGGCCTCCGAAGCGGCAATCCGCGCCGGACGTCGCGAAAAGGCAGCCGCCGTGCTGCAACAATCGCTGATAGTGGAGCGTGTCGGCCGGAGTTCGGTCATCGCTATTTCCACCCGTTCGACGGATCGGCAGCTTGCCGCGCTCATCGCCAAGACCTATGCGCAGGCCTATCTGACCGAACAGCTGAACGCCAATTTCGACGCCAGCGAGCGTGCTTCCGTGTGGCTGCAGGAGCGCATGAGCGACCTGAACCAGCGTGCGCAGGCCGCCCAGCTTGCCGTCGAAAAATTCAAGACGGACAATAATATCGTTTCTTCGCGCGGCGAGCTGATGTCGGAAGGCCAGTTGGCCGATCTCAATGGCCAGCTGATTGCCGCGCAAGCGGATGTCGCGACGGCTGCTGCACGTTATGGCCAATACAAGTCCATCATCGACCGGGGACCGGATGCAGCTGTTGACAATGCAGTCGTTTCCGCACGGGATGCCGATAACTCGGTCATTCAGGACCTTCGCAAGCGCTACATTACAATCTCTGACCGATTGCAGGGCGTCGTCCAGCAATTCGGCGGCGACCACCCTCAGGCGGTAGCGCTGGAGAGCGAGAAGAAAGAGATTGCAAGGCAGATCTTCCAGGAACTGCAGCAGGTTACGGGCAGCCTGAAGAACGAATACGACGTCTCCAATTCCCGTGTGCAATCGCTTCGCGACAATATCGACCGCGTGGCGGGCCGCAATTCGCAGGCCAATATCACCATGGTGCAATTGCGTGAACTGGAGCAGCGGGCAACGGCGCTGCGCACACTCTACCAGTCCTACCTCGGCCGCTTCGAAGAAGCATCCCAGAAGCAGTCGCTGCCGATCGCCAAGGCCCGCATCATCTCCGAAGCGGGTCTGCCGACAGCTCCGTCCAGCCCGAAAAAGACCATGACCATGGCGCTTTCCGTCATTCTCGGCCTTATGCTGGGCGGCGGCATCGCAGCGCTTCTTGAGTTCCGGGATCGCTTTTTCCACACCGGCAACGATGTGCGCGACAATCTGCGCATGCGTTTTCTGGGCTACCTGCCCTTTATCGGGGAAAGGGGTGCAGAAACGGCAAAGTCGGGCACCGCTGCCGCTACCCCTGGCAGCGAGAGCACGACCCTCGACGAAAACGGTCAGGTCTCGTTCCAGAAAATGCTGCGCCTTGCCGTCGACAGCCCGCGCTCAAGCTTTGCCGAGACGCTTCGCAACGTGAAGCTGACGGCTGATGTCGTTATCCAGGAACGCCAGTGCCGGGTAATCGGCGTCATCTCGTGCCTGCCGAACGAGGGTAAATCGGTCGTGGCGCTCAATCTCGCCGGTCTGATCGCCTCCACCGGCAAGCGGACGCTTGTGGTGGATGCCGACATCCGCAACCCCGGCCTCAGCCGCATGCTGACAACGCGGCAATCCGCCGGTCTGGTGGAGGTCGTGCTTGACGAGATACCGTGGACGCAGGCGGTGAAGGTCGATACCCGCACGAAAATGGGCATCCTGCCGGTTTCCACCAGCAACCAGTTTGCCCATTCAAGCGAGCTTCTCGCCTCCTCCGGCATGCGCAAATTCATCGAATCGGCGCGTGAAGCCTGCGACTACATCATTGTCGACCTTGCACCCGTCGTTCCCGTCATCGACGCGAAAGCCTTCGCACCGCAGGTCGATGGTTTCGTCTTCGTGACGGAATGGGGCAAGACGCCGATCCAGATGGTGCAGAACCTGATGGCCAACGAACCGCAGATTGCCAACAAGACGTTGGGTATCGTGCTCAACAAGACCGATATGACGGAATTGCAGCGTTATGCAGGCCCCGGTGGTTCTGAGCACTATCACGAGACATTCGCGGCTTACTACGGCGACGCCAAACCGCCGGTGAAGGAAAATGCCTGAATGGTGTAGCGGCCCGGTGCAAACCGGGCCGTTGTTTTTTGCAGCTCAAATTTTGCTACCCTGCCTATGGCGTTGCCCGCAAAATTACGCATTGATGGCGACCAACCAATCGCCAGCAAGCAGGACCAGTTTCATGCCATCACCCATTGCCCTTGTTTCGCGGATGAATGCGCAAGCGGAGGCCATCTGGAAGCAAGCGCTTCGCGAAGCCATGCCGGAAGAGGAAATCCTCTCCTTTTCCGAATTGAGCGGAGAGCAGAAACGCGCGGTGGACCTCGCCATCGTCGCCAATCCCGATCCAGCCGACATTGCAGCCTTGCCGGGTCTTTCGTGGATTCACAGCCTGTGGGCGGGTGTTGAACGGCTCGTGCTGGAACTGGGAGACAAGGCGCCACCGATCGTGCGGCTGAAGGACCCGGAGCTTTCACGCGTGATGGCGGAAGCCGTGCTGGCATGGACCTATTATCTGCAACGCGACATGCCGGCCTATCGCGAAAACCAGCAAAAAGCCCTCTGGCAGGAACTCGATTATCGGCATCCGGGCGAGATGACCATCGGCCTCCTCGGCCTCGGCGCACTCGGCACGGCTGCGGCGCAACGCCTGCTTCATGCAGGCTTCAACGTTTCCGGCTGGAGCCGCTCGGCCAAGGCAATCGAGGGAGTGGCAACGCTGACGGGCGATGACGGGCTGGAGGGCTTGCTGGAAAAAAGCGACATTCTCGTCTGTCTGGTGCCACTGACCGATGCGACGCGCGGCCTTCTGAATGCCGACCGTCTCGGCACCATGAAAAAGGGAGCCGCACTCATCAATTTCGCCCGCGGAGCCGTCGTCGTCGCCGATGACCTGATCGCGGCGCTTGATTCCGGCCAGCTTTCGCATGCGGTTCTCGATGTCTTCGAACAGGAGCCGCTGCCTGTCGCTTCCGCGTTCTGGCAGCACCCGAAAGTGACCGTCCTGCCACATATTTCCGCGCCGACAAGCCGGGAAAGTTCAGCGAAAATCGTGGCAGGCAATGTCAGGACATGGCGTGAAACAGGCACGCTGCCGGAAACAGTCGATATGACGCGCGGTTATTGAGACAGGATGGCGGGCGGTTTATTCGCCCGCCATCGTCTTTGCCGTATGGGCCAGTTCGACAGCCGAGACGATCTGCTGTTCGTCATAGGGCTTGGTCAAAAGCACGGCGGTTTCCGGCGCCCCGTTCGGCAGTTGGCTGTCTCCCGTGGCAAACACGATGGCAAGTCCCGGTTTCCGGCGCAAGGCCTCAACCGCCAGCTCGCCGCCCTTCATGTCCGGCAGGCCTATGTCGGTAACGAGAACATCGATCTCTTCCGTCTCGATCGCCTTCAGCGCCTGCACCGCATTTCCGGCCTCGACGACGGCAAAGCCGTTATCGGCCAGCATCTCGGTCGAATTCATCCGGATCAACTCGTCATCCTCGACCAGAAGCACGCAGACCGATCTGGTCTCGTCTTCGACAGCCTGCGCCGGTTCGGGCGTTTTGGAATGACGCGGTGATGATCCCGGCCTCGACTTGGCGAGAGAAACCTGCTTGCGATTGGCGATGACATGGCGGATGCGCCGCGCCAGCGCTTCGCGCGTGTAAGGCTTGGAGAGCAATTCCACCCCGGCATCCAGCTTGCCGCCATGCACGATGGAATTTTCCGTATAACCGGATGTGAAGAGAACGGCGAGATTGGGCAACCGTTCCTGCGCACGGCGCGCCATTTCCCGGCTTTTCAAAGGTCCCGGCATCACCACATCGGTGAAGATGACGTCAATCGGAATGCCGCTTTCGACCACCGTCAAACCGGCCTGCGCATCGCGGGCAGTGAGTACGCGGTAACCGAGATCGCTCAGTGTCTCGACGACGGTGCTGCGCACCTCCTCGTCATCCTCCACCACAAGGATCGTTTCCGTGCCACCCTCTACGGGGCCGGTCGGTATCACCACTTCCCTGTCCTCGTCAGCGGCGGAACGCGGCAGATACATCTTCACCGTCGTGCCCTGTCCCACCTCGCTATAGATGTTGACATGGCCGCTGGACTGTTTTGCGAAACCGTAGACCATCGAAAGGCCGAGACCGGTGCCCTTGCCTTCCGGTTTCGTCGAAAAGAACGGCTCGAACACCTTTTCCAGAATGTCCGGCGACATGCCCGATCCGGTATCGGTAACAGCCAGCATGACATATTGCCCCGGCGAAACTTCCGAATGCTTGCGGGCGTAATCGCGATCGAGAACCGCATTGCCGACCTCGATCGTCAGCTTGCCGTGCCCTTCCATGGCATCACGCGCATTGATCGCCAGATTAAGGAGAGCGTTTTCCACCTGGTTGGGGTCGGCATAGGTGTTCCACAGGCCGCCGGAGGTGATGACCTCAACCTCGATCGCCTCACCAAGCGAACGGCGCAGGAGATCGTCCATGCCGGTAACGAAGCGAGAGATGTTGATAACGCGCGGTTCCAGCGCCTGACGGCGGCCAAAGGCCAGAAGCTGGCTTGCAAGCTTGGCACCGCGATGAACGCCGGCCAGCGCATTCTCCAGCCGCCGTTCGGCACGCTCGTTGCCGATTACGTCCTTCGACAGCAATTGCAGATTGCCCGCGATCACCTGAAGAAGATTGTTGAAATCATGCGCGACGCCACCGGTCAACTGGCCGATGGATTCCATTTTCTGCGCCTGCTGCAACGCCCTTTCGGTTTGTCGGCGCTCGGCGATTTCCGTCTCGACCCGCGCTTCCAGCCCTTCATTCAGTTGGCGAAGCTGCTCTTCCGCTCTTATGCGGTGGCGAATTTCGCGTTCCAGATTGCTGGCATGTTCTTTAAGCGTGTTCTCGGCCAGTCGCTGTTCGGTGATATCCGTGTGGACACCGACCCATTCCGCAATGTCACCGGATTTGTCGAAAATCGGAACGCCACGGATCGCAAATGTGCGGTAGACGCCGTCATGGCGGCGAACGCGATGCTCCCAAACATAGGTCGCCCGCGCGGAAACGGCTTTTGTCCAGCTTTCCAGCGAATGGTCCCTGTCTTCGGGATGAACCGCTTCGACCCAGCCGAAGCCCTGATACTCGTCGAAGCTCTGCCCGGTAAGTGCACCCCACGCAGGCTGCTCACCCAGCATCATGCCGTCGGCGGTGTTGGTCCAGAGCACGCCGTGGACCGCATCAACAGCGGCGCGGAAACGGTTATTGCTAAGCACAATTTCGTGCTCGGAACGTTTCCGGTCCTCGATATCGATGATCAGCACATAAATGCCGTCAACCGAGCCATCGGCGATATAACGGGGAACATAACGGATTTCGGCGGCTCGCTTGCTGCCATCCGGTCTGCTGATCACCGTATCCGAAACGATCTTTTCGCCGCCGAGCGCACGATCGAGATAGGCCCTGCGCGAACTGAAGAACGCGTCTCCAACAATTTCAGGAACGCTGCGGCCGATCACCTCCTCGGCGCTGCGCCCGAACCACTCCAGATAACCGTCATTGGCGAATTTATAGACATAGTCGCGATCGACATATCCCACCAGGATCGGCAGGGCATTGGTAAGCCGGCTCAGCTCCTTGCGGCTCTGCTCCAGCGCCTCCACGGCCTTCACCTTTTCGGTGTTTTCAAGCACCGTGCAAAGGACGCCGTCCACCGCGCCGCCATCATTGTAGATCGGCGTATAGAACAGATCGAAGATCACCTCTTCCGGCTGACCGTGCCGCATCAGCGTCATCGGCTGGTCGCGATAAGCCATGACCTCGCCACGAAAGCCAGCCTCCAGAATGCGGCTGTTCCAGTCCCAGATCTCGGGCCAGATACCTGGCACCGTTCCGCCCAGCGCCCGCGGGTGATAATTGCCGGCAATTTCCGCATAGCCGTCATTGTAGATCATCACATGATCCGCACCCCACATCAGCACCTGCGGAATGGGAGAGTTGACGACGGAATTGGCCTTCTGCCTCAAATTCTGCGGCCAGTCGCTAATCGGACCGAGCGATGTCTTCGACCAGTCGAAGCCGCGCACAAGCTCACCCGTTTCACCGCCACCGATCGGCCATACCGGGGCAGCACGAAGATTGGTCATTCAATATCACCACAAAAAAGAGACGAAATTTTCCGTAGTACAGAACGGAATAAATGTCCAAGAAAACAGAAACTTCTGCTTGTTGTTCCCGGCTTTTCAGAAGCGCGGTCGGCAAGACTGGGGCATGCGCACGCCGCAAATTTCGCAGAAGCACGCCACAAGCGTGATGATTGATTGACGATTGCCATCCTCAATACGCCAAAAACTGCCGCAAACGGAACGGCAACAAAGTAATTATTAACGCTCAATGCGGGTGCTGGCGGTCGCGGTGCCGTCGGCGCCCGGGTCTTCGCACACCGCGACCAGAGGGAACAAAAATGAAAATACTTTTGGGTGCCACAATTCTTTCCGCCGGCTTCGCCCTTACAGGCGGTGCAGCCTTTGCTGCGGACTGTGGAAACGTCACGATCGCCAGCATGAACTGGCAATCCGCTGAAGTCGCCGCCAATCTCGACAAGATCATTCTGGAAAAGGGTTACGGTTGCAGCGCTGAGATCGTCACAGGCGATACCGTACCGACATTGACCTCCATGGCCGAAAAGGGCCAGCCTGATATCGCGCCGGAGGCCTGGGTCAGCCTGCAGCCGGAAATCGTCAAACAGGGACTTGAGGGCGGCAAGGTCGTGGCGGCCGCCAAGATCCTGTCGGACGGCGCTGTGCAGGGATGGTGGATCCCGAAATATGTCGCCGATGCAAACCCCGATCTCAAGACCATTCCTGATCTCTTCAAACATCCCGAGCTTTTCCCCTCGCCTGAAGACAAGGCAAAAGGCGCCGTCTTCAACGGCCCGCAGGGCTGGGGCGGCACCGTCGTCACCGCCCAGCTCTTCAAGGCTTTTGGTGGTGAAAAGGCCGGCTTCACCCTCGTGGACACCGGTTCTGCCGCAGGTCTCGACGGCTCGGTCGCCAAGGCTTACGAAGCGAAACAGCCGTGGGTAGGCTATTACTGGGCTCCGACCTCGCTGCTCGGCAAATATGAGATGGTGAAGCTCGGCTTCGGCACGGAATATGACTCTGCCGAATGGAAGCGCTGCACCTCGGTTGCCGATTGCGCGGACCCGAAGCCCAATGCATGGCAGGTTGACGACGTGCAGACGCTGGTCAGCAAGACCTTTGCCGACCGTGCCGGCCCGGCCATGGACTATCTGAACAAACGCGCCTGGACCAACGACACCGTCAACAAGCTGATCGCCTGGATGACCGACAATCAGGCAACCGGCGAAGATGGCGCAAAGCACTTCCTGAAGGAAAACGAGGCTCTGTGGACGGGCTGGGTTTCTCCCGACGTCGCGCAAAAGGTCAAGGCTGCCCTCTAAAAGGGCGGCACGACATATGTGGTCGACAGCTTGGCCCGCCAATGGCGGCGCCCGGCCGTTTTTAAGTTCCGGAGCGCGGCGGATATTGCCCGCCGGCCCCGGTTCGTCGTGGAGAACAGGATATGGATTGGCTTTTCAAATTTCCGACCATGAATGACGATGCCCTGCGTGCGCTGAAGAAAGTGATCGACGAGGGGTTTCGGGGTTTCACCAGAGCCTATGGCGGCACGATAGAGGGGCTGTTCACACCGCTCCAGAGCTTCCTCATCTGGGCGGAAAGGCTTTTGATCGGCACCCCCTGGCCGGTCGTTATTCTTATTGTCGGCGTACTCGCCTGGTTTGCCAGCCGCAGCGCCACCATTGTTGCACTATGTTGCGGTATTCTCTTTGCCATCGGCTGGTTCGGCATGTGGGAAGACACGATGAAGACGATCTCGATGATCTTCGTCTGCGCCGTGCTCTCCATCGTGATCGGTTTGCCGATTGGCATCGCCATGGCGCGGTCCAACCGCCTGCAGAGTATCGTAAACCCCATTCTCGACGTCATGCAGACGATGCCGAGTTTCGTCTATCTCATTCCCGTCGTCATGCTGCTCGGCATCGGCCGGGTCCCGGGCGTCATCGCCGTGGTGATCTACGCCATTCCGCCGATGATCCGGCTTACCAATCTCGGCATCCGCATGGTTGACCGGGACGTGCTGGAAGCGGCAGACGCCTACGGTTCCTCGAAGCGCCAGAAGCTTTTCAAGGTGCAGCTGCCGCTTGCACTCCCCACCATCATGGCGGGCATCAACCAGACAATCATGATGGCGCTCGCCATGGTCGTCATCGCCTCCATGATCGGTGTTCAGGGCCTTGGCCAGCCGGTTCTGAAGGCTATCGCCAACCAGTATTTCACGCTCGGTGTGTTCAACGGCCTGGCAATCGTCGGCATCGCCATCATCTTCGACCGCATCAGCCAGGCCTACGGCCTTCGCCTGCAAAAACACCGGGAAGTGGCGCATGGCTAGTCAATCGATCGAAATTCGCAGCCTTTACAAGATTTTCGGCCCCAAGGCGGAGAATTACATCGACGCCGTGAAGGGTGGCATGTCCAAGGCGGAACTGAACGCCAAGCACGGCCACGTGCTCGGCCTCAGCGACATCAACATCACCATGCCGGGCGGGCAGATCACCGTGATCATGGGCCTTTCCGGCTCGGGAAAATCGACGCTGATCCGCCACGTCAACCGCCTGATCGACCCGACAGCGGGAGAAATCCTTTATGGCGGAACGGATGTCTGTCGCCTCAACGAAGCGGAACTTCTGGAATTCCGCCGCCACAAGACGGCGATGGTATTCCAGAAATTCGGCCTGCTGCCGCACCGCAACGTGCTGCAAAACGTCGTCTATGGCCTTGAGGTGCAGGGCGTCGACAAGGGCGAGCGGGAAGAAAAAGCAGACATCTGGATCAAGCGGGTGGGGCTGGAAGGCTTTTCGAGCCATTATCCGAACCAGCTTTCAGGTGGCATGCAGCAGCGCGTGGGTCTCGCCCGCGCGCTGACCAACAACGCCGAAATCCTGCTGATGGATGAGGCCTATTCTGCGCTTGATCCACTCATCCGCGTCGACATGCAGACGGTACTGCTCGAGTTGCAGAAAGAGCTGAAGAAGACCGTCGTCTTCATCACCCACGATCTGGATGAGGCCCTTCGGCTGGGAGACAAGATCGCCATTCTGCGCGACGGCGAGATCATCCAGCAGGGTACGGCAGCCGAAATCGTCATGAGCCCGGCAGACAGCTATATCGAAGCCTTCGTGGAAGAGGTCAATCGGGGCCGGGTCATTCGTCTCGGCGCCATCGTCCAGCCGGAGTTTACCGGCCAGTCGCGTCTTCAGCTCGATGCGGACATGACCGTCGAGGAAGGCTTGCGCGCGCTCGTCAGGGAGGATGTCGGCAGTGCCGTCATCATCGGCGAAAACGGCAAGTCACTCGGCTCCGTCACCACAGATGCCATCATGCGCTGCCTCGTCAGGACCACGCCAAGTGCGGAAAAAAAATTGGCCGAGGCCGGTTAGGCCAAGCCGTCTAGCCATTTGGTCATACCCCTGGCGGCCGCCTTGCCGGTGGCAAAACAGGCGGTCAGCAGATAACCGCCGGTCGGCGCCTCCCAGTCCAGCATTTCCCCGGCAGCAAAAATGCCGGGGAGTTTTTTCAGCATGTAGTTCTCATCGATACCTTGCCAGTCAACGCCCCCAGCCGATGAAATCGCCTCGGCAATCGGTCTCGTCCGTGCAAGCGGTATCTCCGCATGTTTGATTCTTGCAGCGACCAGATCATCCGGCATCGCCGAGATATCGTGAAAGATTTCACGCAGAAGTCCGACCTTGACGGCGGAGAGGCCCACGGCCTTCCGCAACCGGTTTGCAAAACTCTCCTTGCGGCCAAGCTTTGCCAGATCCCGGCCAAGGCGCTCCACGGTGCGTCCCGGCGCCAGATCGAGGGCGAGTATCGCCTTCCCCGTGTGTTCCAGCTGGTCGCGAAGTGCGGCGGAGTGGGCATAGATGACGCTGCCCTCAATGCCGTGCTGCGTCACCACGAACTCGCCCTGAAACGCTCCGGCCGGGGAAATGGTGGTGACGGATTTCAACGCCTCACCGGCAAAACGCTGCCGGAAGACATCGCTCCAATCGACATCAAAGCCGCAATTGGCGGGGCGGAAAGGGTTAAGCTCCACGCCTTCAGCCGCGAGTGCCGGCACCCATGCGGCATCCGAACCCAGACGCGGCCAGCTTGCGCCGCCGAGCGCCAGAAGAACGGCGTCGGCCTTCATGAAGACATCCCCCTCCGGTGTCGCGAAAACCAGCCCGTCTGCGGAAAAACCCATCCAGCGATGCCGCGTCTTGATGATAACGCCGTGCGCCTCCAGCCGGGCAAGCCATGCCCGCAACAGCGGCGAGGCCTTCATGACCGTCGGAAACACCCGGCCCGACGTGCCGACGAAGGTCTCCTGCCCCAGACCTTGCGCCCAGTGACGCAGCATGCCGGGCGTGAAATCATCGAGGGCGGCGCGCAGCTTTTGCTCCGCATCGCCAAAACGGTGGAGGAAATTGCCGTAGTCTTCGGCATGGGTGATGTTGAGACCGGATTTGCCGGCCATCAGCAATTTGCGCGCGACGGTCGGCATCGCTTCGAATACCGTCACGGCATGGCCCGCCGCAGACAGCATTTCGGCCGCCATCAGGCCCGCCGGCCCGCCGCCGACAATTGCGACCTGCCTTGCCTTCTTCAAAACTCGCTCCATCGCATCTTAGCCATTGTGGCCTTATACCGATTTCCGCGCGCGAATATATGCGATATTGAAACGCGCATGTTCACGCTCGACCGACCCGTCACCTTTTCGCAGGATATCAAGAAAAGCCGCTTCGTTGCCTTTGCAGCACCTGTCACTGGCGAGGAGGATGCGAAAAGCTTCCTTGCGGCGCATTCTGACTTCGATGCAAACCACAATTGCTGGGCATGGCGAACCGGCCAGACCTATCGTTTCAGTGACGACGGCGAGCCTTCCGGCACGGCGGGAAAGCCAATCCTTCAGGCTATCGACGGCCAGGCGCTGGACAATGTCGCGGTCCTCGTCATCCGCTGGTTCGGCGGCATTCTGCTCGGCAGCGGCGGCCTCATCCGCGCCTATGGCGGCACGGCGGCGGCCTGCCTTCGGCTTGGCGAGACGTCACCGGTCATCGCCTATGTCAGCGCGACCTTGAGTTGCCCGTTTTCAGATCTGGCTCTGGTAAAATCGCGCCTCGCCGCCACGCAGAACCTGCGTGTGGAGAAAGAGGATTTCACCGGCACAGGCGCGGATATGCAGCTTTCGGTTCCCGTAGAGGAAGCCGAGCGTATGACACGGCTCATCAGCGATCTGACCAGTGGTCGCGTCAATCTTCATATTCCCGACTAATCATATTGCGGAGCAGGCATCTGGCCCCATGCCCGATTTGTGCTAAGGAAGCGCAATGTCACTTGCGCTATCCAACCCCGTCTATAATCCGCCGCTCGAACCGTGGCTCACCATCGTGCACCGGGATGACGACCTACTGGTGCTGGACAAGCCGAGCGGACTTCTTTCGGTGCCGGGACGCGATCCCGCGCTCTCCGACAGTCTTTTGACGCGCGTGCAGAAACAGTTTCCAAAAGCACTGATGATCAACCGGCTGGACAAGGATACATCAGGCATCGTGTTGATGTCCCTGAACCGCAAGGCGCACGCGGCCGTCGCCGCCCAGTTCGAGAACCGCCAGACCCGCAAATCCTATGTCGCCGTCGTCTGGGGTGAAGTCGAGGGTGAAGAGGGCAAGGTGGACCTGCCACTCGCGATCGACCCCGAAAACAAGCCCCGCCACCGGGTGGACCACGACCATGGCAAGCCGGCGCAAAGCCTTTGGCGCGTGCTGGAAAGATTGCCGCTTCCCGCTACGAGGCTCGCACTTGCCCCTCTCACCGGCCGCACCCATCAACTGCGGGTGCATATGAAGGCTCTCGGCCACCCTATCCTTGGCGATGAATTTTATGCAGAAGGTGAAGCGCTCGCCGCCGCGCCGCGTCTTATGCTGCATGCCGAGGCGGTGGGCTTTCGTCACCCGGATGGCCGCGACGTCACCTATACCGTGCCCTGCCCCTTCTGAGGCCTGCGATGAAAGAACAAGACGAAAGCTTCGTGGTGGATTTTGTTGGCGGTGCGGTCGGTCACCGTTTCCGCTCCGGCGAGGGGCGCGGACAGGCTCTGCCGAAAGCCGCTGGCTTCACCAAAGGCCGCACGCCAAAAATCGTCGATGCAACGGCAGGGCTCGGGCGCGATGCCTTTCTGCTCGCATCTCTCGGCGCGGACGTCACACTGATAGAGCGTTCACCCGGTATGCACGCGCACCTTGCTGACGGCATTCGCCGCGCATTGGAGGCGGGTGGAGCCTATGCCGAGGCTGCCTCCCGCATGACGCTGCTGCAGGGCGATTCCCGGCTTCTGCTGAAAGAACTTTCGCCGGAGGTGGTGATCGTCGACCCAATGCATCCGCCGCGTCACAATACGGCGCTGGTGAAAAAGGAAATGCGGGTGCTGCGGGAACTGGTTGGTTCCGATCCCGATCAGGTAGAGCTGATGGAGGCGGCGCTTGAACATGCGACGAAGCGGGTGGTTCTAAAATGGCCTCTGCGCGCCGAACCGATGCCCGGCATACGCAAGCCGTCCCACCAGATAACGGGCAAGAACACCCGGTATGATGTTTTCATGATTTTCGGAAAATCTCTCGATCCGGGGGAATGATCAGCGGAAGTTCGGCTTGCGCTGCGCGTTCATCAAAAGCTCGTGCCGGGATGCGAATTCTCCGAACAGCCTTCTCAACCGTGTTTCCTCAACCTTGTCCAGCCGGTAACGGCGGCAAAACTCCGCAACATTGAGAATTGGCTTGGCTCTGTTCCCGTCTATGTTCTTGTTGTCGATGATCTGCATGGCGGCGCCCTCCGTGTAACCAGGGTGAAAACGTAGGCGCGGGCTTGCGGTTCCCTGTAAGTTCACATGGATGAAAAAAGAGGATGCTGCCCGTCACGGCCTCATCAAGTTTTCTTGAAACTATCGCAAGAAACGAATTCCTCCCCAAATGGTTCTCTGCCCGATGCAGACAAAGGAAGGGAGACCCATGTTCCGCAACAACCGATTTCTGAGTTCGACGATGCTATTCGCGCTGCTGGCCGTACCACTTGCCGGCGCCGCCCACGCACAGACCGCCCCGGCAGCCGAGACGAAACGGCCCAATGCGCCGGATCAGAAACCGGCTTTCGAGGGTCAGACCCGTGCGCCGCAGGCCGCCACCCAGCCCGACGTCGAAAAAACCGTCATTGCCGAGGGCCTACCGCATATCTGGTCGATGGAATTCCTGCCCGACGGCCGCATGATCGTGGCGGCCAAGGAAGGCGCAATGCACATCGTCGCAGACGGGAAAGCCAGCCCTGCCATCGCGGGCGTACCGGAAGTCGCATCTGCCGGACAGGGCGGACTTCTTGACATAGCGCTCGCGCCGGATTTCGAAACATCGCGCACGATCTTCTTCTCCTTCTCCGAACCGCGCGATGGTGGAAATGGCACCTCGGTCGCCTCCGCAAAACTGACCGAGGAAGGCGGTGCGGCCAAACTTGAAAATGTCTCGGTGATTTTCCGCCAGATGCCGACCTATGACGGCGACAAGCATTTCGGTTCCCGGCTTGTCTTCGGGCCGAATAGCGAGCTTTACGTCACCGTCGGCGAACGTTCCGATGCGACGCCGCGCGTGCAGGCGCAGGATTTGTCCAGCGGCCTCGGCAAGGTCTTCCGTATCGATACGCAAGGAAAGGCTTTCGAAGGCAATCCCTTCGCGGGTCAGCAGAACGCTCTTCCCGAAATATGGAGCTATGGCCACCGCAACTTGCAGGCGGCAGCACTGGACGGAGAAGGCAGGCTCTGGACCGTGGAACACGGACCGAGGGGCGGCGATGAGCTGAACTTGCCGAAAGCGGGCCTTAACTACGGCTGGCCGGTCATAACCTACGGTATCGAATATAGCGGCGGGGCGGTTGGCCAAGGCGTGACCGCCAAAGAGGGCATGGAACAGCCTGCCTATTATTGGGACCCGGTCATCGGCCCCTCCGGCATGGCCTATTATAACGGCGACCAGATTCCCGAATGGAAGGGCGCCTTCATCGTCGGCGGACTGGTGAGCCAGGGCCTCGTCATCCTGCATCTCGATGGCGACAAGGTCGCGACCGAAAGCCGGCTGCCGCTCAAAGCGCGCATACGCGACGTGAAGATCGGGCCGGATGGCGCGGTCTATGCCGTAACCGAGGAGCGCGGCGGCGGCGAGTCGCAGATCCTGCGGATCGCCAAAGCCGGTTGATAAAAACAGATGATCCACATGACAGGCCACCGGAACGAAGGTGGCCTGTTTTTCGTTTGCCGCAGCGTGAAACCTGCCGGAAAAAACGATGCCACAACCGCCCACCCGCCTTCTTGCCAAAATCGGACTTGCCTATGTCAACGATCAGGAGCCGGGCATAGCCCGAGAAAGGCGCGGGCGCGGTTTCTGTTGCCGGTTGCCGGGCGGCGAACTTCTGTCCGATAACGTGGAGTTGCAGCGTATCAAATCGCTCGGCGTCCCGCCTGCCTACAAGGATGTCTGGATATGCATCGACCCATCAGGGCATTTGCAGGCAACGGGCTTTGATGCGCGCGGGCGAAAGCAATATCGTTACCATCCCGACTGGCACGCATTGCGCGGTGAGACGAAGTTCTTTCAGCTGAAAAGCTTCGGCAAGGCGCTGCCCGCCATCCGGCGACGCGCCATGGCTGACATTGCAAAACAGGATCACGGTCAGGACATGACACTGGCGGCCCTGACGCTGCTTCTCGATGCCGCCTATCTGCGCGTCGGCAACCGTTCTTATCTCGAAACCAACGGCACCTATGGCGCGACCACATTGCTCAAGCGCCACGTGTCCTTTGGCGAGACCATCGAATTGCGCTTTGCAGCCAAGGGCGGGCAGAAGGTGAAGCGGCAATTGCGCCACCCGCGCCTTCAGAAAATCCTCGAGGAAATCGCCGATCTGCCCGGCAAGGAGCTGTTTGTCTGGCAGGACAGCGAAAACCGGGTTCATTCCGTCGATTCAAGCGATCTCAACGCCTATCTTTCCCGCGTCGGCGGACAAGGCATTTCCGCCAAGACTTTCCGTACCTGGGGCGGAACGCTTGCGGCCTTCTGTCATGCGATGGAACATGTGGCTGCGGGTGAAAAACCCAGCATCAAGGGCATGTGTCAGGCAGCGGCGGTGGAACTGTCCAACACACCCGCCATTTGCCGTAAGAGCTACGTACATCCCGCCGTTCTCGATATAGCGACGGAGGAGAAGGCGCAGAAGAAGCTTGGCCGTATTCTGAAGGTGGGCGCAAAGCCGGTCTCGGGCCTCAGGGCCGATGAAAGACGCCTGCTTGCCTTCCTGCCGTGATGATCAGCGGCTAGTCGCCCATTCGCCCAGTTCCCGCTCGGCCCTTTCGAGCGCGCTGTAATTCAACAGCTTGCGCAGGAAAGCGACGGTGACGGCGCGGGTTCGAAGATTATAACGGCCTTCCGCCTCGTCATCGCCGGCCGCCTGATGGACGTTCAGCTTTTCGTAGAGGCTTTGCAGCCGGTTCTGCACGCTGCGCAGCGAAAGGTTACGGCGGCGCGCAATCGCCTTGTCCGTCAGGCCCAGCGCAACATCAACAAGGATTTCATATTCGGAATCGGTGAAGCCATGCGCCTTGCCGAGACTTTTTTCCTGTAGGCCGCGCACTTCCCGGTCGATCACGCATTGCGCCTCGATGAAGATGCTGCGCAACGCCAGCCGCAACCGGTCGTCAGATGCTGATTTCAGCACGTAGCCATAGGCAGCACCTTCGGGCACGATGCGGGAAACGCCGCGCACATAAGCCTCGTCGGAATAGTTGGACCAGAACAGGATGCGGGTGTCTGGCCGCTCCTTCCAGATGGTGCGCGCCGCCTCGATGCCGTTGCGTTCGTTCATCTGCAAATCCATGACGATATGGGCGGCGCGGTTTTCCCGCGCCAGCTTTTCGCCTGTTCTGCCGTTTGCCGCCTCCAGCACCTTGTCGCATTCCGGCAGGGCGGCTCTCACCGCCTCGTTCAGATAGGCGCGGTGCAGCGCATCGTCCTCAACGATCAGCACGTCCATGTCATATTTCCTCCCGCCGGTCGAAAGCGCTTTCCGGCAACGTCACGGTAATGCGGGTTCCAGCGCCTTTGCCATTGCCACCAATATCGAATCTGGCTGAAATCAGCCGTGCCCGCGTCTTCATGTTGCCGATGCCGAGGCCACCAGAGACAGCCCCCTCGCCACGGCCGCTACCGTCATCGCTCACGGTCACCCGCAACCCGCCATCCGTCAACGACAGTGTCACCGCAATCGTTTCCGGCTGCGCGTGACGAATGGCGTTGTTGACCGCCTCCTGCACGATGCGGAACAGCGAGATGGCAACCGTCTTGTCGAGTGTCTCCACAAGCCCGTCCGTCTCGTCCGTAACCGACCAGTCGATAGAAGAGCCGCTATCGCGCACGGAGCGATCCACATAGGTCTCGATGGCCTGCACGACGCCGAACAATTGCAGAATGGAGGGTTTCGCCTCCTCGATGATCTCGCGCAGATCCTGCATGCAATGCTGCAGGCTGCGCACCACCGGTTCCAGCATCTCGCCCGACACGTCCGATGCGTGGCTCATGCGCTCGATGCGTCGTGCAAGCCGCGTCAGGTCCGCCAGCGTCTGGTCGTGCAAATCCATGCCGATCCGCTGCCGCTCGGCCTCCAGCGCTTCGGTCAATTGCAGGGCACCCAGCCGCAACCCCTCCTCGCGGGCATTGGCGCGCGCCTCCTCGATCGCAGACCGTTTGGCCTGTTCGGCGGCGCGGATGGCGTAGAAATAGGGCGCCAGCAAATCCGCAACCGCGCGGGCATTGGCGACATCCTCCATCGTATAGGCGTCCGACTGGTGCGAGGAGCAACTGAGCGCGCCGATAATGTCACCATGCACCTTCATCGGCACGTGCAGGCGGCTATGCAGATCAAGCTCGATGATCGGGCTGGAAAATGCGCCTTCGAAATGGAAGCGCGGATCGGCGCAGGCATCGCCGCTCAAAAGGTATTCCACCTCGCCCGAGAGCACGGAACGGATGGGACTGCCGGACAGAAGGGCGGGCGGCTGGCGGCTCCAGGCACTTGCCAGACCGCTTTCATAAGCGATGTGAAATTTGTCATCCAGCTGCTTGATGCAGACGTCCAGATGGACATGCGGAATGATATGGGTGATTTCGGTGGCGACCGCCTGAATGATGGCGTTGAATTCGAGCTGCCCGGCGAGCAGCCGCGAAATGCCCATATAGTGATGGAAAAGAGCGCTTTTTGGCGTATCCAGCATGTGCGGACACCCTCCCAAGCGCCTGCCTTGTCAAGTTGTGGCGGCGCGACCTGCCCCGTATCGGCTATTCTGCGCCCGGCGGTGGCGTTTCGTCCTGCGGGTTCCCGCATCCTTTCTGCGGAAACCCGCAGGAAGATTGCCGTTATCCGCCTGTACAAGCCAAACCTTCTTGGTCATTCTCGCTTTTACTGGGGAAAGGAGCTCCAGTGCAAAGGAATTCCGCCTGCCGCCGAGGAGATTTGCGGGAAAGCGGGTTCCGAGCTCAAAAAGGGCAAGCCACCAGGGAGGAAAATCAATGGCTTTCAGAAAGATGCTTCTGGCATCGGCCGCTGTCGCATGCGCAGCTTTGCCGATCACCGCTCACGCCGATACCTCGGCTAAAAAAATCGCGCTTTCGAACAATTACGCGGGCAATTCCTGGCGTCAGGCAATGCTGACGAGCTGGGACAAGATCACCAAGCAGGCGGTTGCAGACAAGCAGGTCGCTGCCGCTGACGCCTTCACGACAGCCGAAAATCAGGCGACCGAACAGGCGGCGCAGATCCAGAACCTCATTCTTCAGGGTTACGACGCCATCGTCATCAACGCCGCCTCGCCCACCGCTCTTAACGGTGCCGTGAAGGAAGCCTGCGACGCCGGAATTACCGTCGTCTCGTTCGATGGCATCGTCACCGAGCCCTGCGCCTGGCGCATCGCCGTAGACTTCAAGGCCATGGGCGCAAGCCAGATCGACTATCTCGCCAAGGCCATGCCAAAGGGTGGAAACCTGCTCGAAATCCGTGGCCTTGCAGGCGTTTCGGTCGATGACGAAATTCACGCCGGTATCGCTGCGGGTGTCGCCAAGAACCCGCAGTTCAAGATTGTCGGTTCGGTCAATGGCGACTGG
Organism: Rhizobium sp. AN5; assembly: GCF_900215255.1. Classification (NCBI taxonomy): domain Bacteria; kingdom Pseudomonadati; phylum Pseudomonadota; class Alphaproteobacteria; order Hyphomicrobiales; family Rhizobiaceae; genus Rhizobium; species Rhizobium sp. AN5. The sequence continues at coordinate 1,124,526 of NZ_OCMJ01000003.1, read as the reverse complement.
GCGCAGGACGTCGCACAGCGCGCTGTCGCCGGTATTCTGCCAAGCCTTCCCGAAGTTGCGGCAGTGGTGACCCAGGGCGGTGACGGTTACGGCGCGGCACAGGCTTTCGCCGCCGCCAAGCGCCCGACACCGACAATCGTCATGGGCAACCGCGAGGACGAGTTGCAATGGTGGAAGCAGCAGAAGGATGCCAGCGGCTACGAGACCATGTCGGTCTCCATCGCCCCCGGCGTTTCCACGCTCGCTTTCTGGGTGGCGCAGCAAATCCTCGACGGCAAGGATGTCAAAAAGGATTTGACCGTACCTTTCCTACGCATCGATCAGGGCAATCTTGAGGAAAACCTCAAGAACACCCAGAAGGGCGGCGTCGCGAATGTGGAATATTCACAGGAAGACGCCCAGAAGGCCATCGCCTCCGCCAAATAGGCCGGACAATTTCCGGACACAAGCGATTGCGGCGCTCCCTGAACGGGCGCCGCAACTGCCACCAATATTATCCAAGTTTCAGATCACTGGCGTGAATGCTCATGAATGACATCATCGAGGCGGAAGAAGTCGTTGCCGCGCGCGGCGTGAAGGTCGTGTTCGGCGCGGTAAGGGCGCTTGATGGGGCCGATCTCGTCATCCGTTCGGGCGAATGCCTGGGGCTCGTCGGCCATAACGGTGCGGGAAAATCCACCATCGTCAACGTCATCAATGGCGGGCTGACGCCGCATGAGGGGTCCATTTCCTATCGCGGCGAACAAGGCCGTCAAGGAATCGCGGCAGCACGCGCCAGCGGCGTTCGCTGCGTGTTTCAGGAATTGTCGCTCTGCCCGAACCTGACGATCAGCGAAAACGTCCGCATCATGCATGCCGCGATGAACGGGCGGAACTGGCGCGGACGTGCGCTCACCATGATCCGACATACGCTGGACGAAATTTTTCCCGGCCACGGTATCGATTGCGAATTGACGATCGCAGAACTCTCCATCGCCGAGCGGCAGATGGTCGAAATCGCCATCAATTTCTGTCGAACCCCGGATGCGCCGAGACTGGTGATCCTCGATGAACCGACCTCCTCGCTTGATGCCGGTCTTGCGGAACAATTGATGGATTATGTTCGCAGTTTTGTGCGCACCGGCGGCTCCGTTCTGCTGATCTCGCATATTCTCGGCGAGATTTTGTCGACAGCCACCCGCATCGTGGTGATGAAGGACGGCCGAGTGGTCGCTGATCGGGCAGCGGGCGAGTTCACGACGCGCACGCTGGTGGAAGCCATGGGCAGCGTCGTCAAGGAACAGGACAGGCAAAAGGGCGAAAACCGCAAGGCGGGAGAGAAGGTGCTTTCGATGCCGGCGCGCCGGGGCGAAGGCCTCGCCTTCGAGGCTTTCCGCGGTGAAATCATCGGCCTTGCCGGTCTCGGCGGCCACGGCCAGACGGAAGCGCTGCTCGATCTCTACCTTGCTCGCAACAGCAGCTGGCTACCCGCGCGCAAGACCGATATCGCCTTTGTGGCGGGTGATCGCAGCCTGAACGGCACCTTCCCGCTGTGGAGCATTCTCAAAAACCTTTCCATCGCCTCGCTGCGGGATATTTCATCCGCAGGCATAGTGGACAGGGGCAAGGAAACCGAGCTTGGCGCGCAGTGGAAAAAGCGCATCGAAATCCGCACGCCCGATATGGGCAATAAAATCCTTTCGCTCTCCGGCGGCAACCAGCAGAAGGTGCTTTTCGCCCGCGCACTCGCCACCACGGCCAGCACCGTGTTGATGGATGACCCCATGCGCGGCGTCGATATCGGCACCAAACAGGAGGTCTACGATATCTTGAGAACCGAAGCATCCCACGGCCGTACCTTCATCTGGTACTCTACCGAGATGGATGAAATCCGCCTTTGCGACCGGGTCTATGTGTTCCGCGACGGCGCCATTCAGGCCGAACTGGTGGGAGAGGACATCACCGAACAGAATGTGCTGGCCGCTTCCTTTTCCGGAGAGGACCACGCATGAAACTCTCCGCCAGTGCCCTTCGTCTCATCATTCCCGCCGCCTCGCTCGCCTTCCTGCTTGCCGCCGTCTTTTACATGCAGCCGCGCGCCATGAGCTATAACGGCCTCAACCTGCTGTTCAATCTGGCGGTGCCGATTGCACTTGCCACCATTGCGCAGATGCTGATCATGTCCGTCAACGATCTCGATCTGTCGATGGGTACCTTCGTCAGTTTCTGCGCCTGCGTCACCGCCACCTTCCTGCAAACGACACAACTGCTCGGTATCGCGATCTTCGCCGGTGCGATTGCGGTTTATGCGATGCTGGGCGCCATCATCCACATCCGCGCCCTGCCCTCCATCGTCGTCACGCTTGGCATGAGCTTTGTCTGGGGCGGCCTTGCCGTCCTCATCCTCCCCTCGCCCGGCGGCCAGGCGCCGACCTTCATCCGGGCGCTGATGACGGCAAAACCGCCGCTCGTGCCAATTGCCATCGTTGCCAGCATCGTGATTGCGGTCGTCGCCCATTATATCGTCATGCGCTCCTCCTTCGGCGTGCTGATGCGCGGCGTCGGCGGTAACTTCCGCTCCGTCGAGCGCTCAGGCTGGTCGGTTATCGGCATACGTGCCGCCACCTTCGCGCTGGCAGGTTTCTTCGCGGTGCTGTCGGGCATAGCACTCGTCGGGCTAACGACATCGGCCGACGCCAATATCGCGCTGCGCTACACGCTGCTGTCGATTGCGGGCGTTATTCTGGGCGGCGGCGAATTCGTCGGCGGCCGGGTTTCACCCATCGGTGCCGTCATCGGCGCGCTGACGCTCACCCTTGCCGGTTCCTTCCTGTCCTTCATGCGCATTTCGCCGGACTGGCAGATCGGCGCACAGGGGGCGATCCTCATCATCGTGCTGGCGCTCCGTATCCTGCTCAACCGTCTCGAAAAGCGGGAGAAAAACCAATGAACGGGCTTTCGTCCATCTCGAAAAAACCATGGATATGGTCGTTCGCCGCTACGGCTGCGGTCTGGATCGTCACCGTCATGTTCACCGGCGGCGCAAGTTCCTTCGGCCTGTCGCACGCAGCCCTTACCTTCGCAGCCTTTTCCGTGATCGTCGGCATCGGCCAGATGTTCGTCATCACGCTCGGCCCGGGCAATATTGACCTCTGCGTTCCCGCCACGATGACGCTATCAGGCACGCTGGCGCTCAAATACATGGATGTATCCGATGGCCTTATCCTGCCCGGATTGCTGATCGCCATTCTGATCGGCATCGCCATCGGCATCGGCAATTACACGCTGATCAAGCTCCTGCGCATCCCGCCGATCATTGCGACGTTGTCCATGAGCTTCATCGTGCAGTCCATCGCCATCTGGTCGAACCGCGGCCTGCGCATCAAGCCGCCGGAAACACTGGCCACTTTTGCCACGTCGAGCTCTCTCGGCATTCCGAACGTTGCCCTCGTCGCGCTTGTCCTCTCGGTCATCGCCTGGCTGCTGCTTGACCGCACCTTTTACGGACGCTGGATTTCTGCCATCGGCCAGAGCACTTTCGCAGCCCGCATGACCGGCATTCCGGTGGACGGAACACGCTTCGTCACCTATGTGCTCTGCGCGGTTCTGGCGGCGATTGCCGGTTATCTGCTCGCCAGCTTCTCCGGCGGCGCGGCACTGAACATGGGATCGGAATATCTGCTGATGTCCATCGCCGTGGTGGTGATCGGCGGCACGGCGGTTGCGGGCGGCGATTCCAACGTACCCGGTATCTGGGGAGCCTCGCTCTTCATGTTCCTGGTGGTCTCGATGCTGAATACCTATGGTTTCGGCGCTGGCATCCGCCTCATCCTCACCGGCCTCATCATCATTTCCGTCATTCTTCTGGCAAGCGGCCCCAAGGCCACACGCTGAACCCCGAACGAAAAGCCCTCAAGCGGACCACGCTCATGACCACAGAAAACGCCTCCCCTTACGAAATTCACGATGAACGCTTCCGTCTTCTGATCGTCGGCAATGCCGAGCTGGAAGAGCTTTATTCCGGCTGCCGCTGGGCCGAAGGCCCGGTGTGGTTTGCCGATCTGAACTGCCTGCTGTTCAGCGATATTCCCAATGAGCGCATGTTGCGCTGGGTGCCAGATGGCGGGGTCTCTGTGTTCCGCCACCCCTCCAACTTCACCAATGGCAATACGCGCGACCGGCAGGGACGGCTGGTTTCCTGCGAACATGGCGGCCGCCGCGTCACCCGCACCGAAGTCGACGGCTCGGTCACAGTTCTTGCCGACGGTTACGACGGCAAGCGTTTGAACTCTCCCAATGACGTAGTGGTGAAATCCGATGGCAGCGTCTGGTTCACCGATCCCACTTACGGCATTCTTTCCGATTACGAGGGCTACAAGGCGGAACCCGAACAGAAGACGCGCAACGTCTACCGGCTCGATCCGGCAACCGGAGAGATCAAGATCGCCATCGACGACTTCGTGCAGCCGAACGGTCTGGCTTTCTCGCCTGATGAAACCAAGCTCTATGTCGCAGACAGTTCCTACAGCCATGATGTATCCCGCCCGCGCCATATCCGCGTCTTCGATGTCGTGGACGGCGTGAAGCTCACAAACGGCCGGGAATTCTGCAATCTCGACAATGGCTTGCCTGATGGATTCCGTCTGGATACGGCGGGCAATCTCTGGACCAGTGCCGGCGATGGCGTCCACTGCTTCTCGCCTGACGGTACGCTGCTTGGCAAGATCAAGGTGCCGCAGACGGTCGCAAACCTCACCTTCGGCGGCCCGAAGAAGAACCGCCTGTTCATCACCGCAACGAAATCGCTCTATTCGGTCTACGTCGCCGCAACCGGCGCGCAGACGCCTTGAGACACTGAAAAACCGGAGGGCATATGACGGACGGGAACTGGCAAGACGACTTCGCTGCGCTATAAAAGCGGGATGAACGATGATTCCAGCCCCTTCCTGACCGACGACATGGCACTGGATGGCGAAACGCAGGCCATCGAACCCACCAGCCGCATGCTGTCATGGGCGCGCAATTCCGCTCTCTACCGGCTGGAACAGCGCATGATGACGGAAAAGCAGCTGCGCGATGCGATCACCCGCAAGGCGCGGGAAAAATTCGAGGATATCAGCCACGCTCAGATAAAGGCCCTTGGCGAATTCGCCGTGACCTTTGCCTATGGCATCAAGGCGCTCGACGATACGGCTTATGCAGAAATTGCCGTGCGAAGTGGCCAGCGCAGCGGCAAGTCGAAGCGCGGGCTTGCGCAAAAACTTCAGATCAAGGGCATTGATCGGGAAACGGCCGCAGTCGCGCTGCAGGAAACCAACGATCTGGTGGCGGCCGTCATCTTTGCGCGCAAGCGCGCCTTCGGCCCCTTTCGCCGTGTCGAGCTTGATGAAAAACGCAAGTCGAAGGAATTTTCCGCCTTCGCCCGCAACGGCTTCGGCTTCGAAATCGGCGCGAAGGTAATGGCGATGACGGTGGAAGAGGCAGAAGAGATCGTCTCGGAAGCACCGCTTTAAGGGTTATTGCGGCATCGGATGCGTTTTCAGATAAGCGATCAGATCCGCAATATCCGTTTCGCTCCACAGCCCGAAAAAGCGCATCGAGGTTCCGGGGATCGCCTTTTTAGGGCTCGAGATAAAACTTTGTAGTTCCTCCTCCGTCCACACCCGACCCGCGGCACCGGCATCCTTCAGCGCCTGCGAATAATGGCCGTAATCAGCCACGGAAGCCATCGGCCTGCCTACCACGCCCATCAGATGCGGTCCCATGCGGGTGCGCGGCGCATCGATGCTGTGGCAGTTGGAACAGCGGCTGAAAACTTTTTCCCCGTGCACCGCATTGCCTTCGGCCAATGCCGGCGCAGCAATACAGAGGAAAAAAGCCATTGAAGCCGGAAGCGTTCTGAATGCCGAGATCATCATGCCCCACATAATACAACGCCCTCCCCGTCTGACAACGAAGAGGGCGTTTTTTAACATGCGACAGAATGCCCGGCTTTATACGCCGGGCAGTACGTCGATGATCAGTTCATCGCCGTGAGCGTCACGGACGTACCGGTTGCGGCGAGGTTGAGGCCAACCTGGCCCGTTACGCTGACCGTCTGAAGCTGGATGGAGCCCGAGGTGCCGCCAACGAGGATGTTGGTGCCAACGCCGAGACCAACGGTCACTTCAGCCGTGGCGCCCTGATAAAGGCCGCCGAGCGAACCGCGGTGGTAACCCGCTGTCGGGGCGAAAACGGCCCAGACCAGACGGCCCTGCGTGGTGAAGCCAAGGTCAACGCCCATCTTGCGGATAGCGCCGGTGTAATGGTCGGTGCGACGCGCGCCCATGGTGGACTGGAAGGTGCAATCCAGTTCCTTGGCCGAGCCGATTACGTAACCGACGCCACCGCCGATATCGCAGGTGAGGTAACCGATCTTGACGCCATTGCGTTCGTCCTGCTCCTGCGGAGCCGGCTCATATCTTGCAAGGTCGGCAGCGAGTGCGGACACGGTTCCACCGAGACCCATCGTCAATGCGGCAAAAGTTACGGCAACAGCCTTTTTCATCTGATTTTCTCCTGTTTTATTCCTACCCGCAGCAGCCCTTCTTGCCCTCTCCGGATATTGAATTCCGCACTGTTAACGTTTGTTCCCCGAAATCGATCCAAAACAACTGAATTGGGTGCAAGGAAAGCAAAACGGTTAACAATGTCTACTGGCGGTAGGATGCCATTAAGACATTGTTAGGGCGGGAAACGCCTGTCGAATTCCTGTTAAAGGCGAGTACGTCAGGGCGTTGTTTTGCTGCAACGATGTCAAAACGGCAGTGCTACGGGAAAGCCGGTCGCAGCATGGGTCATGACATCCATACGGACGCCATAGATACGCTCCAGCGTTTCCGGCGTCATGATTTCTTTCGGCGTTCCCCTTGCGATCAGTTTACCGGAATGGAGTGCGACGATCTCATCGCAGAACCGCGCCGCCATGTTGACATCGTGCAGCACCACGATGACGCCGAGACCCTTTTCCCGCGACAGTCTTTGCACCAGCGAGAGAACCTCAAGCTGGTGCGCCATGTCGAGCGCCGATATAGGTTCGTCGAGAAGCAGGCTTTCGGCGTTCTGGGCAACCAGCATGGCCAGCCACACGCGCTGGCGCTCCCCGCCGGAAAGCGTGTCCACCAGCCGGTCCCTGAAGGCCACGGTGTCGGTCAGCTCGATAGCCTCGTCCACCCTTTCCTGATCCACCTTGGTGAATTGGCCGAGCGCGCCGTGCCAGGGGTAACGGCCAAGCGCCACCAGTTCCTTGGCCAGCATGCCGGAGGCAGCCGGCGTATATTGCGGCAGATAGGCAAGCTTTCGCGCGAATTCGCGGTTGCCCCAGCTCCCTAACGGCTGCCCCTCGAACGACACCTTGCCCGCCGTCGGATCCTGCATGCGCGCGAGTATCTTGAGCAGCGTCGATTTTCCCGAACCGTTATGGCCGATAAGACCGATGGTCTTGCCGGTGGCAAAGCTTGCCGTCAGCGGATGCAGCAATGTCCTGCCCGGAACCTCCATCGTTACCGCTTCCAGAGAGAAAAGCGGGATATCGTCGTAATCCACGGCAGGTGCGGCCTGACCCATTGTTCTCATCTCCGTAAATCGTTCAGAAAAATCATCATCGCCTGCCTGAAAGCCAGATCAGATAGGGCGCACCGGCCAGAGCCGCAAAAAGCCCAAGCGGCAGCTCGTAAGGAAAGGTCACGGTTCTTGCCCCGAGATCGGAAAGCGCCATCAACACCGCACCGAACAGGAACGATGCAAACAGGTGGTCGCGCGGTGTGGTGAAACCGGCCCGAAGCGCAATGTGCGGTGCCATCAACCCGACGAAGCTCAGCGGACCGACCAGCAGTGAGGCCGCACCGGTGGCAATGCCGGCCACGGCGATGACTGCAATACGCGCCGTAGCGAGCGGCAGACCTAGTGAGAGCGGCACATCCCGGCCAAGCGGCAGGATCACCAGCCAGCGCGTCACCGACAGGGCAGCGGCCAGGAGCACGACGGAAAGCACCGCAAGAAAGATCGCCGAAGCTGATGTCGCCGTCGAACCCGAGCCGCTGAGCCAGGAGAGAATTTGCCAGGCCCGCTGATCACCAATGGCAAGCAGTGCCGAAAGTACCGCCGAGCAGAGCGAACTGATGGCAATGCCGGCGAGCAGTATTTTTTCAGACGCCAGGTGCCGACGCACCGAAAAGAACAGAACGAGCATCATGACGGCTGCCGAGCCGAGGCCAGCGCCGCAAAACAGTTCGAACAGCCCGGCGGCCGGAAAAAGCGTGATGGCGGCGGCAAAACCAAGACCCGCGCCACCGCTGACACCGATCACCTCCGGGCTTGCCATAGGATTTCCGGTCAGCCGCTGCAGAAGCGCGCCCGCCATCGCCAATAAACCACCGGCGGCACAAGCCGCCATCAACCGCGGCCAACGAAAGGGCAGAAGGCTTTGCAGGTCGCCAGATTTCAGCACCGTCCAGCCCTCCGGTCCCTTGCCGATGGCGAGGGCTGCAAAAACCAGCCCAGCCATGATGACAAGCACCGGCAGCAGGGAGGCAAGCCTGCGTCTGATCGCGAGATCGCCGCCTTCACTGCGATGGATATTCGTGGGCGGGATTATCGGCAGCAGCCAAAGCAGCAAAGGCCCGCCGATGAGAGCCGTGACCGCACCCGTCGGAAACACTTCCGCTGTCGTACTCGCCAGAAGCTGCACGAGACCGTCGCAGAACCAGAGCAGCAGACCGCCCAGAAGCGGCGAAACGAACAGCACGGAGGATGCACGTCGCACACCCAGCGCACGGGTAAGCGCAGGTGCTGCAAGGCCGATAAAACTGACGAGGCCAACTGCCGCTGCGACGAAAGCCGCCAGCATCACGGCGACGGCCGCCACCGCCAGCCTGATCGAAAAGAGCGATACGCCGAGCGATCGCGCACCGGAATCGCCGAGACCCAGAACCGTCATTGGCCTTATCAGCAGCCCGGTGAGAACGAGTCCAGCGAGAAGTTGGGCGGCAAGCACAAACGCATTCGACCAGTCCTGCTGGCTGAGCGAACCGCCATTCCAGACCACAAGCGACATCAGATATTCGCCTCGTGCAAGCGTCAGCGCGGCGGCAACGGAAGCGGCGGTGATGCCCACCAGCAGTCCGGACACCACCATGGTGACGGGCTCGAAGGACCGCCGCCAGCCGAGAAGAAACACCACAGAGGCCGCAGCGGTACCGCCGGCGAGCGCCACCCATGTGCGGTTGCCATCCAGCACCGAGGGGAAGGACAGGGTCGCGATGACGATTGCCAGCTGGGCGCCGGCAGAGATGCCAAGGGTGGAGGGGTCAGCAATCGGATTGCGCAGCAACTGCTGGAAAAGCGCACCCGACAATCCCAGCATCGCCCCCGCCAGAATGGCAACCGCCACACGCGGCATCAGGCTGAAGGCGAAAATGACCTGATCCATCGACATGGACGCAGCATCGAACGGCAGGCCGGGCCAAGCGCCGAGAGGTAACCGCAGCAATCCGGCATGCAGGGAAAGCCCGCAGGCCAGAAGAAAGACGAGGCCGAAGAAAAGCTGGAGAGGCCGTGCCGTCACAATGCCTCTCCGTGGATCGCCAGAGCCTCGGTCAAAAGCCGCGCAAAACGCATGGCTGCGGTGATACCGCCATAGGGGCTGACATTACCGAGGGTGACCACCCGGTTTTCCCGCACGGCCGGAAGCGCACGCCAGATGGCACTGTTGCGCAAGCTCTCGCGGGCCTCCACCGGAACATCCGAAACAATGACAATGCGGGCATCGGCCACTTCGGCTAGATTTTCGAGCGGAACCGGGGCGGCGAAGGTGAACTGCGAACGGTCGACCCAGGCGTTGGTCAGCCCCAGCCGGCCAAGAATATCGCCGAACATGCTGTCTTCACCGAAGGCGCGGAAATGCCGGGCATCGCCGATGTTGATCACATAGGTCGGCCGCGACGCAAAACCTGCCAGGCGCGCCCGCATGGCTTGCAGCGCAAGGTGTGTCTCGTCCAGAACCTTGCGGGCTGCGTCAGCCCTGCCCAGCTTTTCGCCAAGTGCCGAGACCGCGGCAAGCGACTTTTCAAACGGCGGCTCGCCCTTCACGTAAAATGGCAATGAAAACACCGGCGCTATCGCTTCCAGCCGGCCGGTATAACGTGTGTAGAAAGGTGAAATGAGGATGAGGTCGGGCCGGGTCAGTTGCAGAAGCTCCAAATTCGGCGCGCCGCGCAGACCAAGATCAGAGACGGTTTCAGGAATTTCCGGCTCGACGGCACCTGCCCTGAACTGGATGAGTTCAGTTGCGGCAACCGGCATGATACCGAGCGCGACGGAGGTTTCCAGCATGGCCCAGTCGATCACGGCAAGACGCGGCGTCACCGCCGCCCGCGCCTTGCCCGCAAGAGCCGAAGCGGCAAGCAGCCCCAGAAATTCACGCCGCCCCCAACCGGAAGACATCAATCGATCTCTGCGCTTCATGCCCCTGCTGCTTCACTTGATATGCGTTACCACCGATGGGTCAGCTTGCGCGCAACGGTTCTTCCGTCACCGTAATACCATCCGAAAGTGGAGCAACTAGAAATATATTCTTCATCAGTCAAGTTTTACAACAATGCGCGATCCCGGGGATAAAAATTCGCCGCCATCCTGTTGGCCGACAGGAATGGCGATACGGCCAACCCCATGAAATTGCGTAAGGACCATAAGTCTTTCCGGCTGAACCCGTTGAGGGACCGGAACCTGCGCCGACATTTGTCTTCCCCGCTTGTCCCCGTCGCCCCGGTTCACCGCATAATCACGGCGGATTTTGATTTACGGGAGACCGCAATGGCTGAGACTTACACACATCATAGCGCCGGCCTCGAATCACCGGCGTCTCACGGTTTCGATATCGTTCCTGATGATACCAACCTGCTGCCGTCAGTCACACGCGCCATTTATGTCGGCAATGGCGGGCAGCTATGCCTAACCCTGCTGTCCGGGGCGACGGTGACCTTCCAGAACCTGCCCGCGGGCAGCCTGCTACCGGTCCGGGCCACGCGCGTGTTTTCAACGCGCACCACGGCGACAGGACTCGTCGGGCTGAATTAGTTGATATCCGCTCGAGAGCTGTTCATCGACCTGAAACCACGTCCACCGCCGCATGGCGCGCGGCGCAACGTTACAGATTCATGACAATCATTCAGGTTGACGTCAGCTAAATGATGCAACCGCCATCCACTGGCCTCTGAGGCAACTTAAATACGGGCGTTCGCACTTTCTTTGCTTATGCCCGCTGTTCTGAATCTGGTGGGACCTGATAGTGGCGCTTTTTACCGCGAAAACGACTGGGACTGTAATTCTTCGTCCGGAAATCGGCAGCGTGCCGCTCTGTCTGCTGACGGCAGCCTATCTGCTGTTTTTTACAAACCAGACGTTCTGGTCGAAGGTTCACACCTATCTTTCCGCCTATCCGGTTGCCATCGTCGGGCTTTATCTCGCCATAGCGGCGCTTCTCGGCGCGCTCATCACCATTTTTTCCGCCAAATATCTCATCAAGCCGTTTCTGATCTTGCTGGTATTCGCGGCCGCGGCGGCTTCCTGGTTCATGGACCGCTACGGCATCATCATCGACAGCGACATGATCCGCAACGCCGTGGAGACCACGCGGGCGGAAGCGGGCAATCTGATGACACCTGGCCTTTTCTGGCATCTGACGATCTACGGGCTGGTGCCGTCGCTCGTCATCGCCACCGTCCGGGTTCGGCATCGGCCGATCATCGACAAGTTGCTGTGGAACACCGTCAGCATCCTGGTCTGCCTCACCGTTGCCGGCATCATCAGCTTTGCGAATTCCAAAACATTCACCACCGCCGTGCGCCAGCACAAGGATATCGTCAAAAGCGTCAATCCCTTGTCGCCGATCATATCCACCATTCACTATCTGACGCAGGCGGAAAAGGAAGCTGACATACAGGTGAGCCCGATCGGCAAGGATGCGAAAATCCTGCCGGCGCTGGGTGGCATCCACAAACCACGCATCACCGTCATCGTGGCTGGTGAGACCGCACGCGCCGCGAACTTTTCCCTGAACGGCTATGGGCGCGACACCAACCCGGAACTGGCAAAGCGCGACGTGATCTATTTCCCTGATACAACCAGCTGTGGCACTGCGACGGCGATTTCCATTCCCTGCATGTTCTCAAAATTCCCGCGTTCTGAGTACAGCCACAACAAGGCGCTCGCCAACGAGAACGTCATGGATGTTCTCGTCCATGCCGGTGTCGGTGCAACCTGGCTGGACAACAACACCGGCAGCAAGAACGTGGCCGACCGCATTCCCTTTTTCGACCTGCCTTCCACCAACGACACCCGCTTCTGCACCGGCGGAGAATGCCGCGACGACATCTTCTTCGACAAGCTTGACGCCTGGCTCGACAACGTCAAGAAGGACAGTGTCATCGTGTTGCACCAGATGGGCAGCCATGGGCCGACCTACTATCTGCGTTACACCGACGAATTCCGGAAATTCACCCCTGACTGTCGAACCGCCGAGCTTGGCAATTGTACGGACGCGCAAATCGTGAACTCCTATGACAACACGCTTCTCTACACCGATCATTTCCTGTCGACCGTGATCGACAAGCTGAAGGCACGCTCCAACACGCTGGCAACGGGGATGATCTACGCCTCGGACCATGGTGAATCGCTTGGTGAGAACGGCGTCTATCTGCACGGCGCACCCTATCTGCTGGCACCCGACCAGCAGACCCATGTGCCGTTTCTCGTCTGGTTCGATGAAGATTTCGCCAAATCCATGGGGCTGGATCGTGCCTGCCTTGCAAAAGGCGCAGCAAAGGGCGGGCGCTCGCACGACAATTATTTCCACAGTATCCTTGGAATGATGAACGTCTCCACCTCCGTCTACGATTCCGCGCAGGACGTGTTCGGCGGCTGCACCCAGCGCCAGAATAGCTGAACATACAGTGCTTGACGCTTATCCCGTGAAAGCGATACGCAGGACGACGCGATAAAGGAGCTGTCTTGCGGGTTCTGCTTGTTGAAGACGATCATGTGCTGGGCGAGGCGCTGCGAGACCATGTCGCCGCGGCAGGCCACGCCGTCGACTGGTTCAAGTTGCTCGACGACGCCACGGCGGCGACGCTGACCATGGCTTACGGGCTCATCCTGCTCGACATGCGGCTGCCGGACGGCGATGGCATCACCCTTTTGCAATCACTGCGCAACCGTGACGACTCGACGCCGGTGATCATTTTGACGGCGCACGACCAGGTGTCCGACCGGATTGCCGGGCTGAATGCCGGTGCGGACGACTATCTGGTCAAGCCCTTCGATCTCAACGAGCTTTCGGCACGCATGCTGGCGGTCTCGCGGCGTTACGAGGGGCGCTCCGCCCCCGTCATTCGCCTGCCCGGCATCGAAATCAACCAGGTGGCGCGCAATATCGTCGTTGACGGAACAGCGCAAACGCTCAGCGCCAGAGAATGGGCCGTGCTGGAAAAGCTGGTTGAGCATCCCGGTGCGGTCGTCTCGAAATCTCAACTGCACGACACGCTCTACGAATTCGGCGCGGAAATAGAAAGCAATACGGTCGAGGTCTATATCAGCCGGCTGCGCAAGAAGATCGGCCATGACCGCGTCGAGACCGTGCGCGGTGTCGGCTACACCATCAGGTAGACAGAAATGGCCAGACCGACCAGCATGACCCGCAAGCTCGTCACGGCGCTGACGAGCGTTGTCGCCATATCCTGGCTTATCGCCTGCGGGTTGGGCGTCATGGTGATGCAGGACGAGTTCGCTGAAATTTTCGACGCTGGCGTTGAGGAAACAGCCGAAAGACTGCTGCCACTGCTGGTGGACGATCTCAGGGAAAACAATACGGGCCCCGCCTCGCAAAAACTCAACCAGTCGGCACATGCGGCGGAATATCTGACCTATCAGGTTCGCGACCGGGAAGGACAGGTCGTCCTGCATTCGCATGACAGTTCGACCGAACCTTTCGAGGTCTCTCTCGACGCCGGTTTTTCCGAAACGGCGACCCAGCGCATCTACACGGTGGCGACACCGGACGGGAATTACTTCCTTCAGGTCGCAGATGCCTTCGCCAACCGGCGTGAGGCGATCGAGGAAGCCGGCACTGCAATTTTGCTGCCCGTTCTCATTCTCATCCCCGCCAGCATCTTTGCCGTCATCTTCGTGGTGCGCAAAACCCTGCAACCGATACAGACCTTGCGCGACGAGATCTGGAAAAAAGACGGTGGCAATCTCGCGCCGCTGGAAACCCTGCCGTTTCCGGCTGAACTTCACCCGATTGCCCGCTCGGTCAATCTGCTGCTGAGGCGGCTGCGATCGACAATCGAGGCGGAAAGGGAGTTTACCGCCAACAGCGCCCATGAATTGCGAACGCCGATTGCCGGCGCGCTGGCGCAGGCGCAGCGGCTGCACGCCGATATTCCGCCTGAACTTGCACCGCGCGTGGAAAATATCGAGAAAGCCCTGCTGCATCTCGGCCATCTCGCCGAAAAACTGCTGCAGATGTCGCGCGCGGAAGCAAGGATCGGGTTAACAGACACGGCGACCGACCTCATCCCCATTCTCGAACTCATCATCGACGACATGAGCAGAACGGCGATCGGCACGTCCCGCATCCGCTTCACCAATCGCTGCGAAGGCGGCCTGAACTGCAAGCTGGGCACGGATGCCTTCGGCATCATCATCCGCAACCTTCTCGAAAACGCCCTGATCCACAGTCCGGCGGAAAGCCCGGTGCAGATACTGGCCGAAGAGGACGGTACGATCCGCGTCGTCAATTCCGGCGCGGCGATCGACAAGGCGCTCCTTCCCAAACTGACGACGCGCTTTGTCCGAGGCCCGTCCAAGGCTGATGGTACCGGGCTTGGCCTCGCCATCGTCAGAAGCCTGATGGAACAGATTGGCGGCGAACTCGTGCTATCCTCCCCCGCACCCGGCAGACAAGACGGTTTTGAGGCCCGTATCGTGCTTCCGGTCGAAGCCGCCTGAATGTGCTGAAAACAAAAAGCCCCGCCAGGGGGCGGGGCTTTTGTTGGTATAATTGTGGCCGCTCAATCCTCGTGAATATGGCTATGGTCGCGCGTATCGCGCATCTTCACATAAACCACCAGCGACAGTGCGATCATGATCGTAACGTACCAGAAGAACCAGTTTTCGTGGCCGATCTGCTTGAACTTCAAGGCTACGAATTCTGCCGTTCCCCCGAAAATCGTGTTCGCCAGCGCGTAGGGCAGAGCCACACCGAGCGCCCGGATGTGGGCGGGGAACATTTCCGCCTTCACCACCGCATTGATGGAAGTGTAGCCGGTGACGATCAACAGGCCGACCAGAACGAGAGCGAAAGCCATTATCGGGTCGGTTGTCGTCGCCAGCGTCGTGAAGATGAGATAGGTGAACAGCGTTCCAAGAATGCCGAAGCCGACCATCAGCGGCTTGCGACCCACCTTGTCCGACAGCGCACCGGCAATCGGCTGGCACAGCATGAAGACGAAGAGTGCTGCCGTGGTGATTTCGGTCGCGCTTTCCTTGCTGAAGCCAGAGGTATTGACGAGGAATTTCTGCAGATAGGTCGTGTAGGCGTAAAAGGCGAGCGTGCCGCCTGATGTCAGCGCCATGACCATCATCGCTTCTCGCGGATAGTGCTTGAACAGCGCCCATCCGCTCGATTTCGGCTTGTCCGCATTGCCCGCCTTGGCATTTTCAAAGGACTGCGTCTCGGCAAGGCCGCGACGGATGTAAAACACCGCAATTGCAAGAACGCCACCGATGAAGAAGGGAATGCGCCAGCCCCAGGCGCCGAGCTGCTCGGGTGTCAGAACCCGCTGCAGAACCAGCAACACCGCCAGCGCCAGAAGCTGGCCGGAAATCAGCGTCACATACTGGAAACTGGAGAAAAAGCCACGGCGGTTCTTGCCGGCCATTTCGCTGAGATAGGTCGCGCTGGCGCCATATTCACCGCCGACGCTGATGCCCTGCAGCAGGCGGGCAAACACCAGAATGGCAGGCGCTGCAATGCCGATCGTCTCATGGCCCGGCGTAATAGCGATCAACAGCGAGCCTAGGCACATCAAGGTAACGGACAAGGTCAGGCCGGCCTTGCGGCCCTTGCGGTCGGCATAGGTTCCCATGAACCACGCACCGATGGGCCGCATCAGAAATCCGACGGCAAAAACGGCGGCCGCGCTCAGCAATTCGGCGGTCTGGTTTCCGGAAGGGAAAAACACCGGCGCGAAATAAAGGGTGAAGGCCGAATAAACATACCAGTCGTACCATTCGACGAGGTTGCCCGCCGATCCGCCGATAATGGATTTCAAACGGGTTTTCTGATCCGGTGCCGTAGCGGGACCATTTGCCATAATATTCACGGTAAACTCCAATTCATCTCGCCTGGAGGTGGAAGGGCGAACGGAAGGTGTGATAATTTGTCGCTCTCGGAGGGGGTATATACCCGCCATATTGCAATGCGCAAGTTTACGCCGCATCGCAGCATGGCAATTGCAGCGTCTACTCGCCATCTTCCGCGCCGGACCATTCTAATCCGCCTTGTCACCCGGCCGTGCTCAAACTAAAAAATATCAATGATTTACGATATATCGGACATTCATATCGAAAAGCTTCTCATCCCCGCCGCGCGCGCGGGTGAAGCACTGGCACGGCTGGACGAGAGGATAAGCCGGTCGCCGATGAAACACGGCTTCATCGAAAGGCAGGACTTTACCGACGCGATTTCCTCCATGTGGGTGGATGGCGAACTCGTCCATATGGAAGATCTGGTCCTGCATGACGCCCATATGGATGTGCGGGCGCCAACCCATGAAATGACGGCGGCGCACCGGATCGTCCGCTCGAGACGGCTGATTTTTTCCAACGCGCCAGGCTGGGCCTTCACCGCACCAGGCCTTTCCCGCCTGCGCGGCAGAATGGGAATTGCCGCCGACGAGACGGCATTTACCCCGGAAAAGCTGGATCATTCCGGCAACGAGGAGGCTGATGCAGACGGCGAGACACCGCTGGACGGGGCCTTTTCCGAGCTGGACGCACTTCTGGCGCGAAGCGCCGCCACGCTGGACGCGATCACCGCCGGCACCACACTTGCGCCGGTGACACATCGGGAAGAGGCCCATCCGATGATCAACGATCCCGACTGGGACGAGGAGGAAAGGCTGAAGGAATGGCGGCAGGTCCATGGCCAGACGGAGGAGTTGCCCGTGATCCTGCGCACCGCAATCCTGCTGGATGCCTGGAATATGATCGAGGTTCTGCAACGCAGCCCCTGGCTCGGCAGGCTTATGGCCGCCGCTTTTCTGCGCGACGGGGCTGTCTCTCCCGACCATCTGCCGGCGCTCAGCGCTGGTCTTCGTGCCGTCCCGCGCGAGCGCCGGCACGCCAGAAACCAGACGCAACGCTTAATCGCCCTTCTCGACAGCTTTTACGAGGCGGCACTGGCCAGCATGAAGGAACATGACAGGCTGACCCACGCCAGAGAACGCATGATGCGCAAGCTGGCCGGCCGACGCTCCTCTTCGCGTCTGCCAGAACTCGTGGAGCTTGTCGTCTCTCGGCCGGTGGTTTCGGCGGCCATGATCGTCAGGGAACTCGGCACCACGCCGCAGGGTGCGATCGGGCTCGCCAATCAGCTGGAGTTGAGGGAGGTTACGGGCCGAGGCCGCTTCCGTGCCTGGGGCATGCTGTAGCACAGGCCGCTCAGTCTTCATCCGCCTAAACCCCGGATAAATAATATTTTTCTCAACCCCTTGTTCCTGCGATAAATCCCGGAAGAATCCTGCGATCACGAATCTTAACAAAATTTAACTATTGCGTAGGTGGATGAAGCGGCTATGTTCTCGCTGCGTTGCAACACGATTTTTCTCCGGTAACGCGGTCGCATTCGGCTCCGGCAACCTTTCTTTGCCATCCGCATTAAAGTGTCCACCATGAGGGAGATGCAAAAAATGACAATTTCAGTCTCACAACTCGATTCCGATCAGGAAACAGATGCTCCTTTCGCCCGAAAAGTCCTGATGGCGCGCAATCTCGCCGGATATACGGTCGATCAGCTTGCCATCACCTGCGGCCTGACGGCCAATGAAATCCGCGCCCTGGAAGACGGCTCAGACAGCGATCCTCTGCGCATCAGGCGCGTTGCCGCCGCCCTGCATATTCCAGTCGAAACCGTTATCTGATCGTTCACAACGATCCGAACCAAATCTCAGCGCCGCCGGGGACGATGTTCACGCAACATCCGGGCGGCGCGTAACGGTTTGAACGCCACAAGTCTCTCCGGAACATTTTCCGCTCCGCTCTCTTAACATTTCCGTTATCCGGCACCACATGATGTCCGCACGGGACATGTTCGGCATGTGGCCCGCCTGCGCGAGAGCACCAATAATTTCCGGAATCCTGCCATGACACTCAGCCTTAACACCGAAGAACGGGTTTCTTCAGCATTGGATGAATTGTGGCCAACGGAGAAAACGGAAATTCTCGACTGGCTCGTCACCGGCACGAAGGACGAGCGCTTTATCGATGAGATATTCTTCGAGCTGTGCAGCAGGTTGCGCGAGAGTGGAATTTCTATAGCGCGGGGCGCACTTGCCTTCCGCATTCGTCACCCGCAATGGCTTGGCGCGCGCATCCTGTGGAAGGCCGGCATATCGTCGGCCGAGATCACCACCTATGGCTATGGGGCGGAGAGCTCGCCCGAATATCTGAACAGCCCCATCAACGACATCCATCAGGGCGCGACCGAAATCCGCCACCGGTTGACCGGAGACGAGATCGAGCCATCCGCTTATCCGATCTATGAGGAATTGCGCGCCGACGGGCTGACGGATTATTTCGCCTGGCCGATCGAACATACGTTCGGCAAGCGCCATGTCGCCACTTTTTCCAGCGATCGGCCCGGTGGTTTTTTGGAAGCGGAAGTCCTTGCGTTGAAAAACCTGCTACCGGCGCTCGCGCTTGTCAGCGAAATTCGCCTGAAAAACCGCATGACGCGCACCCTGCTGGAGACCTATGTCGGGCCGCATGCGGGTGAAAAAATTCTCAATGGCGCAACGACGCGCGGCAGCGGCATAACTGTAGGCGCGGCGATCCTGATCTGCGACCTGCGCAACTTCACCCACATTTCCGACCTCTGGCCGCGCGATGATGTGATCGAGCTGCTGAACGGTTATTTCGACGCCATGTGCGATCCGATCGAGGAATTCGGTGGTGAAATCCTGAAATTCATGGGCGATGGGCTGCTGGCGATTTTCCCGCTCAGCGATCCGCAGGCTTGTGAAAACCTGCTTAAAGCCATTGCCAGCGCGCAGAAAAGCCTCGTTGCCCTCAACGACATCAATTGCCAAAAAGGCCATGACCCTCTGGGTTACGGCATCGGCGTCCATGTCGGCGATGTCATGTATGGCAATATCGGCTCGAAAACCCGCCTCGATTTTACCGTCATCGGTCCTGCCGTGAACATCGCATCACGGCTTGAAACCCTGACCAAGGAAACCGGCCGCAACGTGCTGTTTTCCGAAGAATTCGTCCGTATGGCCGGACACGAGGACAAGCTGGACAATCTCGGCCCATGGCTTCTGCGCGGCCTCGAAACCCCGGTCGAGGTTTATGCGCTTCCCCAACATGAGGTCCTCACACCCTCTGTCGACTGATTGCCGGTCAGGACTTTGTTCCCGTTTCAACGCTTTTTCAACGCAGCGCTCACCCGTGCTGCGCAACCTCCCGAAGAGATGATTTCGGCTGCCCTGCCCGTCGTCAAAACGCTTGACACGCCTCCGATGTCGATCTAGCAAAATAGAACATATATTCCATATCGAAACATTGTTTGCGTTCATATTCTGTCTTTCCGGGAGTGGAAGACGGGTGTGAGGAACCGGAGGAAAGATGGTTACGAAATTGGCACTGCTCGGCGCTGGACGGATCGGCAAGGTCCACGCCAAGGCGATCACCACCGACAGCCGTGCGAAGCTGGTGGCCGTTGTGGACGCCGTTGCAGGTGCTGCGGAAGCAATCGCCCGCGAAGCGCAGTGCAAGGTCAGCACAATCGACGAGGTTCTGGCCGACAAGACGATCGACGCCGTCATCATCTGCACGCCGACCAATACCCATGCCGATCTGATCGAGCGTTTTGCCCGTGCCGGCAAGGCCATCTTCTGCGAAAAACCCGTCGATCTGGATGTGGCCCGGGCGGAAGCCTGCGCCAAGGTGGTTGAGGAAACCGGTGCAAAGGTGATGCTCGGTTTCAACCGGCGTTTCGATCCGCATTTCCAGGCCGTGCACAAGGCAATCGAGGATGGCCGCATCGGCAAGGTGGAAATGGTGACCATCACCAGCCGTGATCCCGGCCCGCCGCCAGCCGAATATATCAAGGTTTCCGGCGGCATTTTCCGCGACATGACTATTCATGATTTCGACATGGCGCGGTTCCTGCTCGGCGAGGAAGTGGAAAGCGTATTCGCCACCGGTTCCGTTCTCGTCAATCCGGAGATCGGTGCACTCGGCGATTTCGATAGCGCCAGCATCATTCTGACGACGAAAAGCGGCAGGCAGGCGAGCATTTCGAATTCGCGACGCGCGACCTATGGGTACGACCAGCGTATCGAAGTGCATGGTTCGCTCGGTTCGGCAGCGGCCGAGAACCAGCGGCCGGTCTCCATCGAGATCGCCAATGCTGAAGGCTACACTCGCCCGCCGCTGCATGATTTCTTCATGACGCGTTATACGGCGGCCTATGCGGCGGAAATTACCGCTTTCATCGATTGCGTCGAAAACAATGTGGCTCCGTCACCCTCCATCAAGGATGGGCTGATCGCATTGAAACTGGCCGACGCTGCGCTGAAATCCGTCACCTCGAAGGCGGCCGTGACGATCGGCTGATCGACGCAGAAATCACTCCGTAATCAACATCCTGTCCGCGGTGCGTTAACGCATGGCGGACAGGAAAACAGCTATTTGCAAAGCTTTCGCCAGCATCAGCGCCACCCGTGAACTTGACCGGGCAGAGGTGGTCTTCGGACTTGCATGGCAGCTATTCGGAAAATAAGGTTGTCTGACAAGATACGGCCAGACCATATGGCTGCTATTCACCTTAGTCACGCCGAATCCTCTTTTTGCCGGCAACAGCCGGACAGTGGTTTATTTATGCCATCACCCAAGACCGGTTATCTTTATGCGCTCATAGCCTTCACGATCTTTGCGGCGCAGGATGGCATATCCAAACATCTTGGCAGTTCTTATCCACCCGTCTTCGTCGCCATGCTTCGATACTGGGCCTTCGCCGTCTTCGTTTTATTGATGGCTGCAAGGTCCTCCGGCGGCATTCGGGGTGCTGTCATGGCCAACCGTCCGTGGCTGCAGATCAGCCGCGGCGTCCTTCTTGCCGTGCAGATTGTTTTTTCCATCTTCTCCTTCGCCGTTGTCGGGCTGGCGCACAGCCACTCTATCCTCGCTTCGGCGCCGCTGATCGTCGCCGCACTGTCCGTGCCGTTGCTTGGCGAACATGTGGGCTGGCGGCGCTGGTGCGCCATTTTTGTCGGCTTCGTCGGCGTTCTCGTCATTCTGAAACCCGATGGCGAAGGGTTCGACAACCGCCTGCTGATCACCTTCATCGCCGCCTTCATGCTTGCGCTCTACAGCGTCCTGACCCGCCTTGGCAGCAAGAGCGATTCAGCGATGACGAGCTTCTTTTATACCGGCGTGGCCGGTGCGGCGGCGCTGACGCTGGTGGGTCCGTTTTATTGGGTTAGCCTCGCACCCCAGGATTGGGGCTGGATGCTGGCGCTGTGCATTACCGGCATGAGCGGTCATTATTGCCTGATCAAGGCATTCGAGCTGGCGGATGCGGCCTCCGTGCAGCCGTTTTCCTATTACCAGCTCGTGCTCGTCTCCATCATCGGCGTCACCATCTATGGCGAGGTCGTTACATCCAACATGGTTCTGGGTGCTGCAATCGTGATCGCCGCCGGTCTCTTCACCATCTGGCGGGAACATGCCGTTGCCCGGAGGGAACGCCGGCGGGCTGACTGACGTCATTCCCGTTGAACGTCCTCTCAGGCGAGAGCCGCCTCGCAGCGCAACAGCATTCCAAACAGATCGCGCGGCTCATCCGGATCGGCCAGCAGATCCAGTTCCGTATAAAGCCCGGTGGCGGCCAGTTTCGAGCGCACATAACGCAGCGCCGAAAAATCCTCGGTCGCGAAACCAACGCTGTCGAACAGCGTGATCTGCCTGTCGTTTACCCGCCCCTGCTTTTCACCTGATATTACCTGCCATAGCTCGGTAACGGGGTAGTCTTCGGGCAATTGCTGGATTTCACCTTCGATGCGCGTCTGCGGTGGGTATTCGACGAAAATATCCGACCGCAGCAGAATGTCCCGGTGCAGTTCCGTCTTGCCGGGACAATCGCCGCCGACGGCATTGATGTGAATGCCGGGACCAACCATGTTGTCGGTCAGGATTGTCGCATATTGCTTGTCGGCGGTTACGGTGGTGATGATATCGGCACCTTCCACCGCGACCTGCGCGCTATCGCAAATTTCGATGTTAAAGCCCTGCCCGGCAAGATTGCGGGCGCATTTTTCGCTGGCGGTCCGGTCGATATCGAAAAGCCGCACCGTGTCGATGCCAAGAATAGCCTTGAAGGCCCGCGCCTGGAACTCGCTCTGTGCGCCATTGCCGATGATGGCCATCGAGCGGGCATTTTTGCGGGCAAGGTGTTTTGCAGCGACAGCCGAAGTAGCAGCGGTGCGCAGCGCCGTCAGAATGGTCATTTCGGTCAGGAGCAGCGGATAGCCGTTGCCGACATCGGATAGCACCCCAAAGGCGGTCACCGTCTGGCGGCCCTCCTTCATGTTTTTAGGATGGCCGTTCACATATTTGAAGCCATAAAGCGTTCCATCGCTGGTCGGCATCAGCTCGATGACGCCCTCTTGGGAATGCGATGCGATGCGTGGCGTCTTGTCGAAACTTTCCCAGCGACGGAAATCCTCTTCCACCACGTCGGCCAGCTCGCGCAGAAACGTATCGATCCCCACGCGCAGCACGAGTTTCATCATATGATCGACGCTGACGAAAGGTACGATATTAAGGTTCGGTATAATCGTCATTGCATCTTCCCCCTCAGCCAGCCCGCGTCGGGCGGTCCATAACCCGCTTGCCCATCAGGCTGGCAGCCAGGTCAACCATCAGCGTCGCCGTCCTGCCGCGCTCGTCGAGAAACGGGTTAAGCTCCACGAGATCGAGACTGCACACCAGCCCGCTATCATGCAGCATCTCCATCACCAGATGCGCCTCACGGAACGTAGCCCCACCCGGAACCGTGGTGCCGACCGCAGGCGCGATCGACGGTTCCAGGAAATCGACATCGAGACTGACATGCAACAGGCCGTTTACCGCCTGCACCCGCGCAAGGAACGCGCGCAGCAGAACCGCGACACCATGTTCGTCTATCGAGCGCATGTCGTGAACGGTGATGCCGCTGTCTTCCAGTGCGGCTCTCTCGGCTGGATCGACGCTGCGGATGCCGATCATGCCGATATTTTCCTCAGGAACCGCATGGGAGAGCGGCGGGAAGTAACCCGAAAATCCGTCGCGACCACTGAAGTAAGCGACCGGCGTGCCATGCAGGTTGCCGCTGCGCGTCGTTTCAAGCGTGTGGTAATCGGTATGGGCATCGAGCCAGAGCACGAAAAACGGCCGGCCACTCTCCGCCACCCGCCGCGCCATGCCGGCGACGGTTCCCGCGGAAATTGCGTGGTCGCCGCCAAGAAAGATCGGCACGGCGGCAGCACTTTCGCGATAGGCGGCCTCCGTCAGCGCCTCGGTCCAGGCCACCGTCTCAGCGAGATGATGCACCGCCGGATTGGGGTGGCTAAACTCCCTGAGCGGCGCCGGCGTCACATTTCCGGTATCGACCACCCGATGGCCCAGATCTTCGAGCGCCCGCGTGAGACCGGCGATGCGATACGCACTCGGCCCCATCTCACACCCCAATTGCCCGGCTCCGATTTGCAACGGCGCACCGATCAGCCTGATATCCATTTGAGCCCTCGCTTTTATAAACCGATAACCTCACTAAACCACACAGACATGGCGGAATGAACATCAAATATTGGCAATATTATCGAAACAGGCTATCGATTTGGTCAAATCTATTTATCAGAATGGCTACCAATGGATGATCTCGACGAACGGCTCGTGACCCTTTTGAGGCATAACGGCAGACGCAGCATTTCCGATCTGGCGATCGAGACGGAAACCTCGCGCGCAACGGTACGCTCCCGCATCGAAAAAATGGAAAATGACGGCACTATCATCGGTTATACCGTCATCCTGCGTGCCGATGCGGTGGAGGCGGCGATCCGCGGCATCATGATGATCGAGATTGAAGGCCATGTGACGGACCGCGTCATCCGCACGCTCGGCGGTTTCCCGGAAATATCCGAAATTCACAGCACGAACGGCCGCTGGGACCTGATCGTAGAACTTAACGCCGCCACGCTCAGCGATTTCGACGCGGTGCTCCGCCGTATCCGCCTTGTCCCAGGCATTACCGGCAGCGAGACCAGCCTTCTGCTCTCCACCCCACGCTCCACCCGCGCGCGGCTCTGACGCAGGAGACTAAACGCAAAAGAGCGACGAAAACGCATTTTTCGATTTTTTCGACTTGCGCCCCGCAAGAAATCATCTATATGACGACCCACCAAAGCGAACGCGGCAACGCGCTTCAGGCTTTTGGGGAATAGTTCAATGGTAGAACGACGGACTCTGACTCCGTTAATCTTGGTTCGAGTCCAGGTTCCCCAGCCAAATTTCTCCAAACAAAATCAAACTGTTTCGAGCACTAAGCTGCTTCACCGCGCTCTGCCTATATCTGTCAACGTTGTACGCGCGGCTCGATCCGACTCAGACATTTCCGTATCCAGCTGGCCTAGCCTCGATACACCACCGCGCCCCCAGTCATCCCCGCCCCTGCCGCCGTCAATAACAGCGTTTCACCCTCTGCGATGGGCCGCTCAGCATTGGAAACGGAAAGCGAAAGCGGAATAGTGGCTGCAGAAGAGTTGCCGAAAGTTTCGACTGTACGCACCGTCTTTTGCCGGTCGATGCCGATATTGCCGCAGACGGCATCGAACATGCGGGCATTGGCCTGATGCGGCACGAACCGGTTGATATCGGCGGCCGTCATTTCTGCCCGTTGCAGAGCGCGCTGTGAGGTCTGCGTCATCGTGGCGACGGCACGGGAAAAGACCTCGCGTCCGTCCCGCATCGTCATCAGGGTATCTTCAGCCTGTGTATCAGTGGAAAAAGGCTGGCTGCTGCCGCCCGCCGCGATTTGTATCAGGTCGTAACCGCTCCCATCCGAAACGAGATCGGCAGACAAAAGGCCGCGCTGCGCATCCCGGCAGGGGACAAGCACGACGGCACCGGCAGCATCGGCGAACAGAACCGCAGTTGCCCTTTCCGCCGGATTGATACGACGGCTTAAGATATTGGCGGCAACAACCAGCACCGCGCGGCCGTGGGTGCGGACAAAACCATCCGCAAGGGTGAGCGCATAGAGAAAACCGGAACAGGCCCCGGCAAGATCGATCGCTCCGGATTGTGTGAGGCCCAGCCGGTGCGCAAGCAGCGGGGCCGAAGGCGGCAAAAGATGGTCTGGCGTGGAGGTCGCAAGCAATGTCAGTGCGATATCCTCGGCGCCAATTTTCGCATTTTCCAGCGCCATGCGGCCGGCTTTTTCGGCAAGGCCGCTCAGCGTCTCGCCCTCTTGCGCCCAATAACGTGTGCGGATCCCCGTCCGACGCTCTATCCAGCCAGCCTCCAGCCCGAGACGCGTCTCAATCTCGGCGTTGCGGACACATCGCACTGGCACGGCATGCCCGAAGCCAGCCATGCGGGAAGAACGGGTCTGCATTGTCAGGCCTTTCGGAGACTGTTTTTGATAGCGACCGCGCCGGTTTCTCCCGGAGCGGCTTCAGTCACGATCGAGGCCACTTCGTCCATAGCGTCGAAGGCACGGGTGAGGTCTTGCGCCGACGAACAATAGGGCGGCATCAGATAGAGCACATTGCCGAGCGGGCGGATGATGAGCCCGCGCTCTCGGAACAATTGCCGCATGCGTGGCCCCGCCTCCGCGAGATAACCGTCGGAGGGCACGACGAGGTCAAGCGCTGCGATGGTTCCAACCTGGCGTATGTTGGTGAAGCGCCTGTCATCCGCAAATCGACCGAGATTGTCGCGCAGCACTTCTTGCAGTTGCCCGATGCGCTGCACTACCGGCTCATCCCGCCAGACCTGCAGATTGGCGACAGCGGCAGCGCAGGCAATCGGATTGGCGGTGTAGGAACTCGAATGGAAAAAGGTCTTGCGGCGATCGGTCGAGAAGTGCGCGTCGAAGATTTCGCCACTGCACAAGGTCGCTGCCAACGGCAGGGAGCCGCCGGTCAGCCCCTTGGAGGTGCACAGAATATCCGGCGAAACTCCCGCCTGCTCGCAGGCGAACATGGTTCCCGTCCGGCCCCAGCCCGTCATCACCTCGTCGGCGACCATCAGGCAACCGTAGCGTTCGGCAATTTGTTTCAGTCCGGCGAGAACTTCCGCGCGGTAAATCTTCATGCCACCGGCACCGAGAACAAGGGGCTCGATCAGCAAGGCGGCGACTCGGCCCGAACGACAAAAGCTCTCGAACATGTCGAGCGTCTCCTGCTCACAATCCGCTTTCGGAAAAGCAAGTCGGTCGACGCCGAATAGCAGTGGTTCATACGCAGCATTGAACACGCCGCGTTCGCCCGTCGACATGGCGCCGATCGTATCACCGTGGTAGCCGTGCTCCATGACCACGATGCGATCTCGCTTTTCACCACAATTGTGAAAATAACCGAGCGCCATTTTCAGCGCCACTTCCACCGAGGTCGAACCGCTATCGGAATAAAACACATGGCTTAGTCCGGCAGGCGCCAGTTCGATCAGCCCTTTCGCCAGCATTTCGGCCGGCTCGTGCGAAAACTCGGCGAAAATGATCTGGTCGAAGACCTCGGTCGCTGCGCGGATGGCGGACATGATTGCCGGGTGCCGGTGGCCGTGAGTGATGACCCACCAGGATGAAATTGCATCGAACAGCCGCTGGCCATCCTCATCGACCAGATAGGCGCCCTCCGCCGAGACGATGCGTTTCATCGGCGGCTCCAGCCCGTGTTGGGTGAAAGGATGCCAGACGGGGGAACAGCTCATGCCGGCACCTCCAGAAAATCAGCGAGATCGAATTGTTGAGTGAATGCATGGTGCAGCGCCTCGCCGGTCATCTCAGGTATGCGAGGCAAGCGGCCAAGCGAGCGAACCCGGCCAATATCGGCGATAATGCGCTGATTTTCCCGGTTCTCATCACCGATGAAGACCACGCCGTGCACCGGAATGGCTCTCAGCCGCAGCGCCTCGAACGATAGCAGCGTGTGGTTGATGGTGCCGAGAGAGGTTCTGGCGCACAGGATCAGCGGAATTCGCCAGCGGGCGAAGATATCGACAAACAGCAATGTGTCAGTCAGTGGCACCAGCAGACCGCCCGCCCCTTCGATCACCAGCGGTCCATCCGTTTCCGGCGGTAGCAAAAGCTCGGGCTCGATCGTGACATTGTCGAGGCGGGCCGAAAGATGCGGTGAGGCCGGCATTTTCAGGCGATAGGCCTCCGGCAGGATGCGCGTGCGCGGCACGCCACCCAGCCGCTCCACCACCTCGCTGTCGGTCTCTTCCTCCAGCCCGGATTGCACCGGCTTCCAGTAGTGGGCTTGCAATGCGTGGGTGAGCGCCGCAGAAAAAACGGTCTTACCGATACCCGTATCGGTGCCAGAGACGACGAAACGAAGGCTCATCGTTCTTCCTCCATGGCGAGGGCGAGCAGCCCGACCATGTCGGCGATCTGGCTTTCCTCGACATTGAGCGTAATGGATATGCGCAGGCGTGCCGTGCCTTCCGGCACCGTTGGCGGGCGGATAGCGCGCACGTCGAAACCGCCGTCGCGTATACGCATGGCGATCTTCAGTGCACGCGCATTGTCACCAATCATCACCGGCAATATCTGCGAGCCGCCGGGCGTCACGCCCAGCCGGGATCGTAATTGTTCGCTGGCGAAATTTATCAGTTCTTCCAGACGGATGCGCCGCCAGGGTTCGTCGGCGACGATCCGCAAGGCCTCCCGCACAACCGCCGTCATCAGCGGTGACGGCGCGGTCGAATAGATGAAACCGCGGGCGCGGTTGGTGAGGTAATCGGCAAGAACCGCAGGCAGACTGATGAGCGCGCCGGAAAGGCCAAGTCCCTTGCCGCAGGTGTGCAGCGCCACGACATTACCCCGACCTTCCAGTTCAGCGGCCAGGCCGCGCCCACCCGGCCCGAACACGCCGGTGGCATGCGCCTCATCGACGACGAGAAAGCCGCCATGTCGCCCGGCGAGATCGGCAAGGGCCGCAACCGGCGCCCGGTCACCATCCATGGAATAGAGGCTCTCCACCGCGATCCACGGGCGACCTTTCCCGCCCGCCTGCCTCCATCGGTTTATTTCCCGTTCGAATGTCTCAACCTGATTATGCGGCACAGCGACCGCCTTCGCCTTGCCGGCGGCAATGCCGTCATGCACGCTGGCATGGATCAGCGCATCGTAGAGAACGAGGTCGTCCCGCAGCGGCAGTGCGGAAAAAAGTGCAACATTGGCGGCAAATCCGCTGCCGAAATAGATGGCCCTCTCAGCGCCGAAAAATACCGCCGCCTCCGTTTCAAGCGCCTCATGTTCGGGATGGTTGCCACGAAGCAGCCGCGAACCACCGGCACCCACAGGCACGCCCCTCTCGATTGCGTCGGTGATCGCCGCCTTCAGCCGGGGTGCATCGGCAAGCCCGAGATAGTCGTTGGAGGTGAAGTCGATACCCTGCCGGGGCGCTAGCGCCCGCAGGCGCGACTTGCGGTGCAGACCGGCAAGCTTCAGCTCATAGGCGGAGAGCGCCGACGAATTCACTGGGTCTCTCCCGCTTCCGCCGTTTGCAACGCCATCGGCTTCAGGCCCAGCCGCCGGAACAGCGCCGTATCGTGATCTTCGCCCGGATTATCCGCCGTCAGCAGCGTCTCGCCGACGAAGATGGAATTCGCCCCGGCCAGAAAACAGAGCGCCTGCGTCTCATCACTCATTTCGGTACGTCCGGCGGAAAGCCTCACATGCGAACGGGGCATGAGGATGCGCGCAAGCGCAATGGTGCGGACAAAGTCGATCGGATCAACCGGGTCGGCCTTGGCAAGCTTCGAGCCGGGGATCGGGATCAGCATGTTGATCGGCACGCTTTCCGGCGGAACCGGCAGATTGGCAAGGGTTACCAGCATGGAAATACGGTCCTCGACCGTTTCTCCCATGCCGAGAATGCCGCCGGCGCAGACCTTCATGCCGGCATCACGAACATTGGCGAGCGTTTTAAGCCGATCCTCGAAGGTGCGGGTGGTGATGATCTCCGAATAGAACCGCTCCGACGTATCGACGTTGTGATTGTAGTAATCTAGCCCGGCGTGAGCGAGACGTTCGGATTGTTCCGGCGTCAGCATGCCGAGCGTCATGCAGGTTTCCATGCCGAGCGCCTTGACGCCTTCGACCATGGCCACCACCGCTTCCATGTCGCGCTCCTTAGGGTTGCGCCACGCTGCCCCCATGCAATAGCGCGTCGCCCCGCCCTCTTTCGCCTTGCGCGCCTCTGCCAGCACTCGCTCCACCTCCATCAGTTTGGAAGCCTTCAGACCTGTTGGATTGCGGGCGGACTGGCTGCAATAACCACAATCTTCCGGGCAGCCGCCGGTCTTGATCGATAAAAGCCGGCTCATCTGGATGGCGTTGGCGTCGAAATGGCGACGATGCACTTGCTGCGCCCGGAACAGGAGATCATTAAATGGCAAATTATAGATAATTTTTGCTTCTTCGAGTGAAGAATCCGCTTTGATTGAGTAAATCTGCGCCTGATTTTGTTCAATTTCCATGATAATCTGATCCATCCAGCGATCTCCTCTTCAAATAAATAGATAGAACCTATTTTTATCTATTTTTTTATCGGGCCCTTTTGCAAGGACTTTTTTCGAGAAAAATGTCCGGCACCGGAGATCGAAGAAATATGCGGGACAAGACTGCGGCATTTGGCTGCGGGAATTTAGCGAATGGGGAAAACGCCTTGCGGAAAAGACCCATGGCGCAAAAACCCCACAATTGCTAAGGGTGAGGCATGATCACACGTCGTCCCGCCAACGCTCGCGACACGGCCCGCATCCTTGAAATATGGCGTAAGGCCGTAGACGCTACCCATAATTTTCTTCACAGAGCGGATCGCGCCGCAATCGAGGAAGAAGTGACTGCTTTTCTTCCCGAGGCCGCTTTGACGCTCGCCGTCGATGCGTCGGATAAGCCTCTCGGGTTCATGTTTCTGCATGAAGGGCACATGGAAGCGCTTTTCATCGATCCGGATTATCACGGCAGAGGCATCGGCTAGGCGCTCGTGCAGGCAGCGCTTGCCGCACACCCCGCGCTGACCACCGATGTCAACGAACAGAATACGCAGGCCATGGGCTTTTATCGCCGGCTCGGTTTCAAGCCGACGGGACGCTCCGACCTCGACGGGCAGGGACGGCCCTATCCCCGCGCAACCGAACAATAAGCCGCGGGGACATGGCTCATCTGGGGGGAGCAAGCCACGAACACCATCATCCGTTTCGCAACCGAGGATTTTCAGCCCGAGCACCGCTTCGACCAATGGCGCGAAGTGCGCGGCAAAAGCCTGTTTGGCGTAACGATCGAGCTTGCGCCGGATCGCCGCCAGGTCTTCAGCGGGTCGTTTCAGGCGCGCTCTGTCGCAGGCGCCGTCGTAAGCGAAATGCGCGCTTCCTCTTACCGGGTCAACCGCACGGAAGCCGATATTGCCCGGATTGCCGGCGACAGCCTCTGCATTGGCTTGCAGGTCAAGGGTTCGGGGTTGCTGCATGCCGGCCGAGACAGGGTCCATTCCGTCAGCCGTGGTGATTTCACCATCAACTATTCGGACTTGCCCTATGACGCGATACCCGGCGGCGAAGCGGATTTTCACTACAAGATGCTCAAGATCCCTGTCGACTACGAAGTCATGCTTGGCCGAACGGCCGATGACCTGTTTGCCACGCGTTACGCAGACAAGACCGCCTTCTCGCGGCCGTTCCGAGCGCTCTTCAACGCGCTGAACGCCGAACACGGCAGGCTCATCGATCCCGTGCGCGATGTGACGCATATCGCCCGACTAGCCATGACGGCGCGCGGACGGCTTTCGCCTGCGATGCCGGAAGTGCGCGCCGCACTCCGCACCGGGCTTTGTTATGCGGCCCAGGACATCATGATGCGCAAAAAATCCTGGCAGAACCTCACGCCTGCCGCAGTGGCAAAGGAACTGGGCATTTCGCTTCGGCAACTGCACGTCGTTTTCGAAGGCGCGGAGCTGTCTTTTTCCCGCACGCTCGCCTCCATGCGGATCGAGGAAGCGCGACGCCTGCTGCTGGAATCTCCCGCCCTGCCAATCACGCAGGTCGCCTATGGCTGCGGCTTCGACAGTCTTCCAACCTTCTACCGGGTGTTCAGCGGCACCTATGGCATGACGCCCGGCGAAGCCCGCGCCACGGGCATGCCGACGGCCTAAAAGTGTCACCTCTGCGCGCAATGAGAAGACGCCTCATCCCGACCCTTATAAGGCCGTGGATCATCCAATCCCCATCTCACTCCGCAAGGAAGGTGGTGCCGGCAATTCGAGGAGCGCTGCCCATGACCAATTTTTTCGATTTCGCGATCTCCGGGTTGCCGGACGCCTCCGCTGTTGGCCGCAGGCTACCACCCAGCGAAATCGACCGGTTGCTTCAAACGGGTGCTTTCGCGGCAGCACTACGGCTGTTGGCGGGAAGTTTCATCGCCCTCTACGAAGGTTCGCCCGACATAACCGCGCTTTTCGCCACGCGCCAGAGCCGGCTTCTTTGCCACGCGCTGTTGGCGCTCTATTTTCAAAAGCGCAAGACCGAAACGGACGAACCCGCCCTGACGCGGGAAGATTTCGGCCAACTCGCGCTCCAGCACGGCCTTGCCAGCCATGATGTCGCCTATGCCTTCTTCAAAGAGGCGCTGAAACGCGGCCTGACAAAACCGGCGCACCAATCCGGCGAAAAGCGGGCCGATGGCGTGGTGCCGTCACCGTCCACCCTGGCGATGCTTGCCCAATGGTACGACGTGCATTTTCAGGCGCTGGACCTCATCGATGAGGGGTTCAGGGCCTCTCGGTTCATCGAGCGATCCGAAACCATGCTCGCACACATCCATCCCCGCGTGGCGCAGGCGCTGCTGTCCAATCCGGAAGTGCGCTGCCCCGGCCCGCTTTCCATCATCTTCAACTGGTTCGACGCGGGCGGGCTGCTGATGGACCGCCTGATCGCCGGGATCGACTGGGAAAAGCCGACAGAACAGGGCAGACACCTGACGGATGTGAAAACAGCATCGCAACTGGCGACATCGCTCTCCCTTTCCCGAATCCATGTCAGTCGCAAGCTTGGCGCGGCCGAACTGATCGGCGGAATCGGCTGGAGCGGACGGAAGGGACGTTCCGCTCTCTGGATCTCCCAGGGCTTTTACGAGGAATATGCCCGCATGCAGGCGCGTAAACTCCTCATTCTCGACGATGCCTTTATGGAGACAGTGTGAGGTTTAAGAACCGGCGGACGTGCTATTTATTGATGGTTATGAGCGATATCCATTGACAAACTTCGGGACTGCGGCTCTTCTAGAGCGTATGCG
Organism: Rhizobium sp. AN5; assembly: GCF_900215255.1. Lineage (NCBI taxonomy): Bacteria > Pseudomonadati > Pseudomonadota > Alphaproteobacteria > Hyphomicrobiales > Rhizobiaceae > Rhizobium > Rhizobium sp. AN5. The sequence continues at coordinate 1,091,669 of NZ_OCMJ01000003.1, read as the reverse complement.
TGGGATGTTGCGAACATCGAAATTGACGGCACTGCTGTTTCGACTGGTGATGATATTGTCACTGGCGGGCTACAGCGTTTCCACCGTCAATGCCGCAATGCATGGTCCCGATACCGCGGAAATGCAGACCACCCAATCCGCCATGATGATGGACCATGGCGGTTCGGCCATGATGTCCGGCGACCACCATAATATGGATACGGCAGACCACGACAGCGGCGTCAAAAAGCCCGTGAAGCAGGAATGCTGCAATGATTTCTGTCTCGGCATGGCGGTGCTGATTGCGCATGACGCCCTTGGCGGACCCGTCGTCAATTCCATCCGTTCTTTCCTTGACGACAGCAAGACCGTGGGCCAGATCCCGCTGCTTCACCGTCCACCGAATATCTGAACAGGCAAAGCCCGCCTCTCGGGCAATGATCGTGCGTGAACGGCTTTAGCGCCGTCGCGCCGTTGCATCTCCTGTTCGGAAATTACCATGGACCCTATCTACATCGTGGTTGCAGCGCCTCTTTTGCTGGGCGGCTGCACAGCCACATCCTCGATGAACGAGACCGCCTCGTATGAAGACGCGGCAAATCCGTCGCTCGGCGTCACCCCTCTGCGTTATCAGACACCGGTCGCAGGCTATTCGCACCGTGCTCCGGTGGACCCGAAGCCCTGGCGTAACCAGAACGATGCGCAGGCTCCCAAAGGAGACGCATCATGACGCTACGCGTGATCAAACTCACGGCCGTCCTTTCCGTCCCGCTGGTTCTTGGCGGCTGTGTCACGGCCGCCGACTACACCTCGAAGAACGCAGGCTTCACCACCGTTTCGGCCAGGGCGACCGAGGCGACGGGAAAGCAGACTGTCTGGATACAGACCCGGGCCGAGGCGCAGGCAACCGCAACCCGTGTCAAATCGCTGATGTCAGCGAAAACAATCGATGTCGAGACGGCGGTTCAGGTCGCGCTCCTCAACAACAAGGGCCTTCAGGCGACCTATGCCGATCTGGGTGAATCGGCCGCAACCGCCTGGCAATCGACCATGCTGGTCAATCCGAGGGTCGGCGTCGGACTGACGGGGATCGGCACTCCGGGGCTCCGCGCCTACAAGGCGATCGAGGGTGTGATCGTCACCAATATTCTGGCACTGGCCACGCTCAAACAGAATGTCGAGATTGCCGATACCGGCTTCCGCAAGGCGCAGCTCGCAGCCGCGCTGAAGACGTTGCAGCTAGCAGCGGATACCCGCCGCGCCTGGATCACGGCGGTTGCTGCCTGGGAAAATGTCGGCCAGCTGGCGCAGGCCCAGACAGCCGCGGATGCCGCCTCGGAACTTGCGAGGAAGCTTGGCGAAGCAGGCTCGCTGAACAAGGAAGGCCAGGCTCGCGAGCAGGTCTTCTATGCCGAACTGACCGGCCAGATCGCCAAGGCGCGGCTTGAAGCCCGGCTTGCGAAGGAGGAACTGACAAGGCTGATGGGCCTGTGGGGCGCGGACATAGACTACTCCATCCCCAACCGCCTGCCGCAGCTTCCGAAGGATCTGGCCAAACGTGAGATGATCGAGGCCGAGGCACTGCAACGCCGGGTGGATTTGCAGATGGCGAAGCTCGATCTGGAATCAACCGCCCGGTCGTTCAAACTCACAGAAGCCACCCGATACGTTACCGATCTCGAGCTTCGTTCCGGCTTCGAGACCGAACGCGAACTTGAAGACGGCGAAAAACACAAACAGACGACCGGCAATGCCGAGCTGGAATTCGTCATTCCGATCTTCGATTCCGGTCGGGCAAGAATGCGGGAATCCGAACTCGCCTATATGCGCGCAGCAAACCTGCTGGCCGAAAAGGCGGTCAATATCCGCTCCGAAGCCCGCTCCGCCTATCAGGCCTATCGCTCGAACTACGACATCGCCCGGCACTATCGCAACAGCGTGGTGCCGCTGCGGACCAAGATCGAGGAGGAGTCGCTGCTGACCTATAACGGCATGCTCACCAACACCTTCGAACTGCTCGCCGATAGCCGCGAAAAGGTCAATTCGAACCTGCTCGCCATCAATGCCAAACGTGACTTCTGGCTCGCGGAAGCCGGCCTCGCTCCCGCCATTTACGGCGGTGGCGCGGGTGCGGTGGGCGCAGAGACCGAAGTTGCCGCCGCTGGTGGCGGCGGCGGCGGACACTGAGAAAGGAAACGACCATGTTCAATAGAAGAAACTTTCTGGGCGTCGGCGCCGCGATGGTCTCCACCGCAGCCTGGGCAAAGACATCGAATAGCAGCCTGCCGGAAGCGGCCGTGATGGACACGGCAGCGACGCAAGCCCCCGTCAAGCCCACTACCGGTCCCGATTACAATCCGGTCGTCACCCTCAACGGCTGGACCCTGCCCTTCCGGATGAACAATGGCGTCAAGGAATTCCACCTTGTCGCCGAGCCGGTGGAGCGCGAGATGGCGGAGGGTATGACCGCCCGCCTCTGGGGCTATAACGGCCAGTCGCCCGGCCCGACCATCGAGGCCGTGGAAGGCGACCGGGTACGCATTTTCGTAACCAACAAACTGCCGGAACATACGACGGTCCACTGGCACGGCATGATCCTGCCATCAGGCATGGACGGTGTCGGCGGCCTGTCGCAACCGCATATCCCTGTTGGCAAAACCTTCGTCTACGAGTTCGATCTCGTGAAGTCCGGCACCTTCATGTACCACCCGCATTCGGACGAGATGGTGCAGATGGCGATGGGCATGATGGGCTTTTTCGTGGTCCATCCGAAGGACCCGACCTTCATGCCTGTTGATCGCGACTTCGTGTTCCTGATCAACGCCTTCGACATCAATCCCGGCTCCTACGTTCCGAAAATCATGACCATGACGGATTTCAATCTGTGGTCATGGAACAGCCGGGTGTTTCCGGGTATCGATCCGCTGGTGGTTTCCAAGGACGACCGGGTGCGTATCAGGGTCGGCAACCTGACCATGACCAACCACCCGATCCACATGCACGGTTACGATTTCGAGGTGACCTGCACGGATGGCGGCTGGGTGCGGCCGGAGGCGCGGTGGCCAGAAGTGAGCATCGACATACCCGTCGGCGCCATGCGGGCCTATGAATTCGACGCCAAATATGTCGGCGACTGGGCGATCCATTGCCACAAGTCGCACCACACGATGAATGCGATGGGACACGATGTCCCGACCTTCATCGGCGTCGACAAGAAGACCGTCACCGAAAAGATCCGCAAGGTGCGGCCGGAATACATGCCGATGGGTACAGCCGGCATGGCCGATATGGGCGCGATGGAAATGGAAATCCCTGAGAACACCGTTCCCATGATGACCGGCTGGGGTCCGCACGGCCCCATCGAAATGGGTGGCATGTTCTCCGTGGTGAAGGTCCGCGAAGGCATCTCCGCGGGCGATTACTCAGATCCCGGCTGGTACCAAAACCCGCCCGGTACCCAGGCCTGGGAATGGACCGGCGACGTGCCGGATACCGAAAAGACCAATGATCCGAAAACACAGATCACGCCGAAACCGATGAAACACGGCTGATCGTGCAGACCATATCCCCACCAAAACCAAGGAAAAATTCGATGACCAGACTGAAACTTGCACTGCTTCTCACCGCTCTTGCCACACCCGCCTTCGCATCGGGCACCCACGGCGGCGGCCATGAAGCGATGGCAATCGGCGAACCCGGCGACAAATCCAAGGTGACCCAGACCATACAGGTCACCATGAAAGAAACGCCTGATGGCAAGATGCTGTTCACGCCCGCCAAGTTCGAATTCAAGAAGGGCAAGACCGTTCGCTTTGCCGTGAAGAATGTCGGCGAGCTGGACCATGAGTTCATTCTCGACGAACAGAGCGCAAATCTGGAGCACAAGGCCGCCATGGCAAAGGCCCCGGAGATGGAACACGACAATCCGAACGCAATCAGCCTTGCGCCGGGCGAAAGCGGCGAAATCATCTGGAAATTCACCAATGACGGCATGTTCGAATTCGCCTGCCTGAAGCCCGGACATTACGAGGCCGGCATGCGCGGCGATCTCAAAGTTTCGGCCAAGTAACCAATCGAAAAAAGGAATCTGACCATGAAGACGATCGTTAAAATTACCCTCGCAGCCGCTTTGTTGCTTACAGCCCCCTTTGGCGCATTCGCACAGGAATTCACCAAGGGTACGGTGAAAAAGGTCGACGCTACCGCCAAGAAAGTCACCATCATTCATGAGGAACTGAAGAACCTCGACATGCCCGCCATGACGATGGTGTTCCGCGTCAAGGACGATGCCCTGCTCGCCAAGCTCAAGGAAGGCGCGAACATCGAGTTCATCGCCGAACGTGCGGACGGCAAGCTGGTCGTCGCGCAGGTGAAATAAGGCAGTCACCGTCTGCACATGCCCGTACCAGACCACAGGCACGGGCATGTGCGATTTGAGCAGGCGGCGGACGAACCCCGAACACAAATTTATTGCTCGGGGCATGACCTTTGTTCGGCGCTATGCCGTATTCCCATGAATTTGCGCAGAAACGCAGTGTCGATTGTGTCCCCATGCTTCGTGAACAGCCGATGCAGTGAGAGGAACACGGCGAGCATCAGTGGCCATGCAATCAGGACATCGGAGAGAAAATGTGCGCCCATAGCGGCCCTGTTTAGGGAGCAAAGCACGATGAACGGCATCGAGATCGCCGTGGCGCTCAGGCGGAATTTTTCCGGCAGGAAGATGATGAACGCCAGCAGGGCGATTGCGGACGCGCTTTCGCCGGATGGAAAGGAACAGTTGCGCGAACAGCTGCCATCAAGAGAAAGAACGGGCGTAAAAAACAAATCCGCCCCGAATTCACTGATATGCCGCGGTCTGGCACGTCCGAACAGGTTTTTCAGGACGTGAACGGTCGCACCCGGCCCCAGCGCATAAAAGGTGAGAACAAGTAGCAGTTTGTGAGGGCGGATGGCACGCCGCACGCCGGAGACAAATGGCGTGACAAGGAGCAGGCAGACAAGCCCAGACAATAAAATGGCGGGAAGTGCGCGGTTCAGATCGCGGACGGAAATCAGGAATTGATCCTCGCCAAGACGAAAACCATCTGTCCAGAACCAGCGACTGGCATCAAGATCGATATCCGGCCTGACGGTGAAGAAGACCATCATTGCAAGCGTGGTCGAAAGCGCGAGCAGAGATGGGCTGCCGGAAACCCATGCGAAAGTCTGGCGCGCCGTGGGGATGACGGCAAAGCGGAACTTCGGTTTTTCGGGCCGGCCTAGCCATTTCTGCTCGGTCTTATGGGAGAGATACTGGTGCATGGCCGGTTTTCTTCCGCAGAAATGTCAAGGTTCTGCGGAGGAAGTCCCAAGACTGAGAGGAAAAGCGTGCCTGCAGCATCAATCTCGGGGGGCAGCTCTTGCCCGGCGCTTTGCGTCGGCTTAGCGTCCCGGCAATAAAGCGGTAATATCAGTAAGTTCGTAGGGTTAGCATGGACAAAGGGCTCATTCTCATCGTCGAAGACGACCCCGACATCATGCAGATTCTGGACGCCTATCTCATTCGTGACGGATACAGAACTGTCAGAGCCGGGGATGGAGAGACGGCCATGACGCATTTCTCCATGCTGCGGCCGGATCTCATTCTTCTCGATATCGGGCTACCAAAGCTCGATGGCATCGATGTGCTGACACGCATCCGGCGGGAGCGCGATACGCCGATCATCATGGTCACCGCCCTTGCCGAAGATATGGACAAGCTGACCGGTCTGCGCCTGGGTGCCGACGACTATATCGTCAAACCTTTCAACCCGCAGGAAATGGTCGCGCGGGTGCATGCCGTGCTGAAACGCACGCGTCAGCCATCCAGCGGAGGAATTCTGCGTTTCGGCACCATCGAAATAGATACCGAAGCTTACACCGCGGCTGTTTGCACTGACGCGGGGCGAACCGTTTTGCCGCTGACGCTGAGCGAATTCAGGATTCTCGCCCATATGACACGTCGCCCCACCTATGCCTTTCAGCGGGCCGATCTTCTGGATGCCTGCCTGCCGGAAAGCGATGCGCTGGCACGCACGGTCGATACGCACATCGCCAATCTGCGTAAAAAACTGACGGATCACGGTGCTGGCGGCTATCTGGTGTCGGTGCGCAGCATTGGCTACCGGCTTGCCAGGGAGCAGACATCATGAGGTTCCGGCGGCTCCGCCTCAGCACGATGACGGCGATAACAATCACCACAATGCTCATCTTTGCCGTTGCGTTGGTCTATTACGGCGTTTCCTGGTATTCGGACACCATTGAGGAGCGCGTCCTTGCCGAACTGTCGCCTGATGCCGCCAAGGCTTTCTCGGATATTGACCGGGGCGTGATGCCGGATCGAAACCAGCTTCAGGCCCTTATTGAGGTTTTGCCGGGCGTGGAGAGTGCCGCAGATAACGAGCTTCTCGCATCATTGTTCTTCTTCGGATTACTCGGTGTCATCCTGTGCAGCTTGCTTGGCTATTTCATTTCCCGGCGCATTGCAGCGCCTCTCAGCGAGCTTGCCGACGCGGCGCGGCGCATGGCAACCGGCGACTTCAGTGGAGGCGAGAAGATCAAGGCGAGCCGCATCGTCGAGATCACTTTTCTGGTCGATAGTTTCGAGAGTTTGACACAGGAGCTTCAGACGATGGAGCGCCGGTTGAAGTTCAACACCATGGCGGTGGCCCACGAACTGCGCACCCCGCTTACGATCTTGCAAGGCCGGTTGCACGGTATTGCCGATGACGTCTTTCCACTCGACAAGCAGGCCATTCGCCACCTCATCGGTCATGTGGAAGGACTTGCGCGTCTTGTCGATGACCTGCGGACGCTTTCGCTGGCGGAAACCAACAGTCTCGTTACAGAGATGAAGCCACTTGATCTTGCTGTCGAATGCGCGGCAGTGGCGGAATCCGCGCGGCCTCTTCTGGAAGAGGCCGGAATTCGTCTCGAGATGTCTCTGGAGACGGCTCCCGTTCACGGCGACGCTCAACGCCTGCAACAGCTGCTGCTCATTTTGATGGACAATGTACGCCGCTATGCCGCGAGCGGTGAAAGCCTCATCTGCTCGACCGGAGTCCGAGAAGGACGTCCCTTCATAACAATCGAAGACAAGGGGCCGGGTTTCCCGCCCGGCATCGAGGCACATGGCATCGAACTCTTCTGGCGCACAGAGCCGTCGCGTGCACGCAAGACCGGTGGCACCGGCCTCGGCCTGTCGATTGCTCGAGCGATCGCAAGGGCGCATGACAGCGATTTGCAGATAGATCCGCGACAGGATGGCGGAACCGTCGTCACGGTTCTCTTCAAGGCAGCCACCTGAAAAATCCCGGCGAGTTGATGCTCTTCCGCGCGCGCTGACGGTGTGCTTCGTTGGGGCTTATTCCACGGTTTCACCGCGCCAGGACTGCTGTCGGGAATAAGGTGATCGCAAATTTTCCCTACGTCGAATTATTTTCTATAAAATAGATAGAAAAAGAACGACCTGTCTTTCTTGAGACGCTCCTCATGCCTAGTTTAGCTGTCATCATTGGTCGCCATCAGGGAGGATCGATGTTGAACGAAATCCCGTATCGATCCAGCAAACTGCACCGCTGCAATTGATACTGGCGCATTATCGGCCCGGTTGAATTGGAGGAAAAGGTGACACGATACGTTATCATTGGCGCAGGCGCGGTTGGCGCAAGCCTTGCCGCACAGTTCGAGCTTTCCGGCATCAAATATGCTCTGGTCGGACGCGGCGCACAAATTGCCTCCATCATTGAACAGGGGCTGAGCTACCAACGCCCCTCAGGCACGCAGCAAATCAGGCTGAACGCCTTCGACATATCCGCTCCTCCTGAACTGGCACCCGACGATATCCTGCTGCTGACCGTCAAAACGCAGGATGCGGCAGCCACTCTGGCAGACTGGTCATGGCGACAGGTATCGGATGTGGAAGGTCTAACAGCCACTCAATTGCCGGTGGTTACCTTTCAGAACGGTCTGGCGACAGAAGCGCTGGCGCTCAGGACCTTCGCCAATGTCTACGGCGCCAGTATTCTGACCCCTGCCCGGTTTACACAAACCGGCGCGGTTGCGGCGGGCGGCAATCCGCAGGTCGGCGTGGTCACGATCGGGCGCTTCCCGGCCGGTTCCGACGAAACGGCGAAGGAGATTGCCGCAGACCTCACACGCGCCAATTATCTTGCGGAAACCAGCAGCGATATCCGCCGCTGGAAATCGGCAAAACTGCTTCATAACGTCCGCAATGCGCTGGATCTGTTCGACGGAGAAGACGATCTGCGAGCATCGATCGCCGAAGCGCTGGTCAATGAAGCCCGCCAGACGCTTGAGGTAGCAGGCTACAATCTCGCCTCTCCCTCTGAACGGGCTGTCGATATTTCAGGCTGGAGCATCGCTCAAAACAGCGGCATTCAGCCCGGCCAGCAATCGACCTGGCAGAGCTTTGCCCGGGGCGCTTCCAGCGAGGTCGATTTTCTCAACGGTGAAATCGTGCTGCTCGGCCGTCTGCATAACGTCGCGACACCGTATAACGAGGCTATCCAGTCTCTTGCCGGCAGGCTGGCGCATCAGGGCGGCTTCTCGAAGGCGGTGCCGCTTGACGCGATCCTGTCTTTTGTCGGGCAGCTCCACGAGCGCGACAAAACCGGTCTCGCCGCCGCGCAATGATGCGTGCGCCCCGTTCTCCCCATGAAAACCACCAAGCTGAAGCGATAAAATGAGAGAAGCCATTCCAGACCAGATTCTCACCGCCGCCGGAGCGCTGTTTTATACCGAAGGTATCAGGGCAGTCGGTATCGATCGCATCATCGAAGAAGCGAAGGTCGCAAAAGCTACTCTCTATCGGCATTTTCCGTCCAAAGATCATCTTGTCGCGGCCTATCTTCAGGATCGCCACGACCGTGTCATTCGCTCGCTAAAGGATGTTCTGACGGCGACGATTGATCCAAGGGACCAGCTGCGGGTGATTTTCGAGCGGCTTTACGAGAAGGCCGACAGCCCTGAATTCAGGGGCTGTGCCTTTGCACTCGCGGTTGCCGAACACGGCGATTCCGAACGGGTCGTCACCATGGCGCGAACCCACAAAAGAATGGTGCGGGATATTTTTGAGGCCGTCATGTCGAAGGCCGGGGTGCGGCTGGATCAGGCCGCCTCCCACCTTTCGCTTCTTTACGAAGGCGCACTTGCCACGGTCGCGGTCGGGCGCGATCCGCATGCCGTACTCATCGCCCGGGACTGTGCGCTCTCGGTGTTCGATCTCGCCACCGGCAAGATATCCTCAGGAGACAAGATATGACCAAGACCATCGACTATTTCTTCGGCATCGGCTCCCCCTGGGCCTTTCTCGGCCTGGAGCCTTTCGCCGCGCTCGCCGCCGAGCAGAACGCCACGATCCGGCCCTATGTCATCCCGCTGATCGAGGATAATGGCGCCATCTACTCACGCAACCGTCCGGAAGCGCGCCGCGCCTATTGGACCAAGGATTTGAAGCGATGGGCGGCGTTGCGCGGCAAGTCCCTTAACTTCGACAATCGCGCCGCCCTTTCCGATCCCACGCCGGCCGGCTTCATGGTCATTGCCGCGATCGATGCGGGCGAGGACTGGTTGAGGCTGACAAAGGCGCTTCAGGAAGCTTTCTGGGAAGGCGGCGAAGATATCGGCAACGCTGACGTTCGCCGCGCTATCGCGGACAAAGCCGGTTTCGACGGTGCGGCGCTAGACGAACGCGGCGGAAGCGATGCCGTGGAAGCCATCCGGAAAGCCAATTATGAGGCCGCAAAGGCAGCCGGTGTGTTCGGGCTTCCGACATTCCGCTACGAGGACGAACTGTATTGGGGACAGGACAGCCTGCCCTTCCTCGAACGTCATCTCAAGGGCGAAAAACTGGCCGCCTGATCCCCGCCGAAAACCGGGCGGCTGTCACGCCGTGGCCGCAACCCGGCCATGGCTCTCTCCAGACCATTCCCGTGGAGTTTCTCATGTCTCTTTTCCCGCCCTCCTCGCGCGGAGTATCGCGATGAGCGCACTGCCTCCCGCTCTCTCGGACGCTTTGCGCAACCGTTTCGGCGAGCGTTTTTCCACCGCGCAGGCATTGCGGGAACAGCACGGCCGTGGCGAATCCCACCATACTCCGGCGATCCCGGATGCCGTCGTTTTCGCCGAGAGCACGGATGATGTGGCGGAAACCGTGCGGCTTTGCGCCGCTGAAGGTGTTCCCGTCATCGCCTTCGGCACCGGCACTTCGCTCGAAGGCCATCTGACGGCGGTGCGTGGCGGTGTCTCCGTCGATCTGTCGCGCATGTCGAAAATTGTCCGCATCAGCGCCGAGGATCTCGATTGCACGGTGGAGGCCGGCGTCACGCGCGAGCAACTGAACACGCATCTGCGCGACATGGGCCTGTTCTTTCCGATCGATCCTGGCGCCAATGCGTCCATCGGCGGCATGGCCGCAACCCGCGCTTCCGGCACAAACGCCGTGCGTTACGGCACAATGCGAGAAAACGTGCTGTCGCTGACAGTCGTTTTGCCCAACGGCCAGGTCATCCGCACCGGCGGGCGGGCGCGTAAATCGTCAGCAGGTTATGACCTAACGCGGCTGTTCGTCGGCTCCGAGGGGACGCTCGGCATCATCACGGAAGTGACGTTGCGACTCTACGGAATTCCCGAAACCATCTCAGCTGCACTTTGCTCCTTTGAAAGCGTCGAACAGGCAGTTGCGGCAGCCATTACGGTCGTGCAGCTCGGCATTCCAGTTGCGAGAATGGAATTAATGGACCGTGGCCTGATCGAAGCCGTCAACGCCTATTCCAGTCTTTCCCTCAAGGTCGAGGATACGCTTGCCTTCGAGTTCCACGGCTCGCCTGCTGGCGTGAAGGAGCAGGTCGAGATGGTCGCTGCCATAGTGGAAGACAATGGCGGCAGGGATTTCGAATGGGCGAATGCGCCGGAGGACCGCAACCGCCTGTGGAAGGCGCGCCACAACGCGTTTTACGCCGTGGTCTCGCAGCGCCCGAACGCCAAGGGCTGGTCTTCCGACGTCTGCGTGCCGGTATCCGAGTTGAGCGGCTGCATCGTCAGGACCCGGGAATTGCTACGCGATTGCAGCGTGCCCGCCGCCATTCTCGGCCATGTCGGCGATGGCAACTATCATGTGGTCTTTGCCGTAGACCCTGCAAATCAGGCCGAACTCGACGAGGTGGCGGCAATCAACAAGAAGATGGTGCAGCACGCCATCTCGGTTGGCGGCACTTCCACCGGTGAGCATGGAGTCGGCACCGGCAAGATCGCTTATCTGCGGCAGGAACACGGCGACGCGGTGGACCTCATGGCGATCATCAAAAACGCCATAGATCCGGCCGGCATCATGAATCCGGGCAAGATCCTGCCGAGCCAAGACTTGCCCAGCCGCCGAGAAACGCTTTGACCGTGCGGGATTTCGCAGATGGATAATTACAAGACCCACAGCTCCCACTGGGGTGCCTTTTCCGGCAGCTACCGGAATGGCAAGCTCGATATCCGTCCGCATCCGGACGATCCACACCCCTCGCCCTTGCTCGCCAATCTGCCGGCAATCGCCGATAGTGCCGCGCGCATCCGGCGCCCGGCCATCCGGTGCGGCTGGCTGGAGGGAAAACCGGGCAACGCGCAGATGCGCGGGGCGGACGACTATGTGGACGTCGATTGGCCGCAGGCGGCGGACCTCGTCGCAAAGGAGCTTCAAAGGGTTTACGGCGATTACGGCCCACAGGCCGTGTTCGGCGGCTCCTACGGCTGGTCGAGCGCCGGACGTTTCCATCACGCGCAAAGTCAGGTCCACCGTTTTCTGAATACGCTTGGCGGATATGTGCGCTCCGTCAACACCTATAGTTCCGGCGCGGCGATGGTCATTATTCCGCATGTGCTCGGACCCTATGATCATTTCGACCGCAAGAGCGTTACCTGGGATGCAATCGAGCGCAGCAGCGAATTGATCGTCGCCTTCGGTGGCATGGCGATCAAGAATACGGACGTGCATGGCGGCGGCAACAGCGTGCATATCGTGCCGCAGAAGCTGAATGGCGCACGTGCACGCGGCGCACGTTTCGTGCTGATCAGCCCGCTGAAAGACGATTTTTCGAAAGACCTCAATGCGGAATGGCTGCCGATCATACCCGGTACCGATGTTGCGCTGATGCTCGGACTTGCACATGTTCTCGTCACCGAGGGCCTGCACGATCGGGCGTTTCTTGACCGCTATACCGTCGGCTATCAGCGTTTCGAAGACTATCTGCTCGGCCGGACCGATGGTGTGGCGAAAAGCCCCGAATGGGCATCCGGCATTTGCGGCATCGGCACGGACACTATTAAAGAACTCGCCCGCACCATGGCGCGCGCGAGAACATTGATCACTGTCAGCCATTCGCTTCAGCGCGCCGATTATGGTGAGCAACCCGTCTGGCTGGGGATCGTTCTTGCCGCCATGCTCGGTCAGATGGGCCTCGACGGCGGCGGATATTCCTATTCCCTCGGCGCTTTGGGCAATGTCGGCAAGAACCTGCTGGCCGTTCCCCTGCCGACACTTAGCCAGTTCAAAAACCCGGTCGCGGATTTCATTCCGGTCGCGCGCATTGCCGACATGCTGCTCAATCCGGGTGGGGAATGTCACTATAACGGCCAGAGGATGCACTATCCCGATATCCGCTTGGTTTACTGGGCGGGCGGCAACCCATTTCACCACCATCAGGATATCAACAGGCTGCGCGCGGCGTTCAGAAGGCCCGAGACCATCATCGTGCACGAAACCGCATGGACATCATCCGCGCGGCATGCCGATATCGTGCTGCCGGCGACGACAACTCTGGAACGCGACGACATTGGCGCCGCCGACCGCGATCCTCTGATGATCGCGATGAAAAAGCTGATCGAACCGGTTGGAGAGGCACGGGACGACTATGAAATCTTCTCCGAGATCGCGCGCCGGCTCGGCAAATTCGAAACCTTCACCGAAGGTCGCAGCAGCCGGGAATGGCTTGCCTTCCTCTATGAAACAACGCGTGGGGCGCTTGCCGCCGGTGGGCATGAGGCTCCCGATTTCGAAACGTTCTGGGAACGTGGAGAGATAAGTCTGCCGCTCAAGCCGGATGACGGAGGGCCTGCGCGTGCCTTCCGTGATGATCCCGTAGCCTTCCCTCTGAAGACACCATCCGGTAAAATCGAAATCTTCTCCGAGACGATCGAGGGTTTTGGCTATGACGATTGCGGCGGCCATCCGCAATGGTATCCCGGCAGGACGAAACCGGAAGACGAAGCGCTCTATCCGCTGCATCTGGTCTGCAACCAGCCGCATCAGCGTCTGCACAGCCAACTCGACTATGGAGCCTTCAGCCGCTCCACCAAGATTAAGGGCCGGGAACCCGTGCGCATCAACCCCGAAGATGCAGCCCGCCGGGGCATTGCCGATGGCGATATCATCAGGCTGTTCAACAGTCGTGGCAGCTGCCTCGCCGCAGCCGTCCTGAGCACGGATGTGCGCAACGGCGTGATGCAGCTGGCGACGGGTGCGTGGTTCGAACCGCATGACCGGCATGCAGAGCAAGCGATGTGCATTCACGGCAATCCGAACATCCTGACGCGTGACATCGGCACCTCGAAACTGGCGCAGGGATCAACCGGTCAGATTACCAGAGTGGAGGTCGAACGTTTTACCGGTGAGGCGCCTCCGGTGCAGATTTTCGAAAAGATGACATTTGCAAAATAAGTGAGGGACGGGTGTTCCGGCACTGCCCGGAAAATCGCACCGCCAACGTATTTCGGGCGTCGGAAAAGCTGATCCTACCACCTTCGGAAACCGCGGCAAAATAATCCATTAATTCGATAGAAAAAGAACAACTGGTCTTTCTCCTTCTGGCCACCCTGCTACGTTAGACATCAAGATCCGAATTTCAAAACAAGGGACCGCGTCATGACCGCACGATGTATCAGCAAGCACGGCCTGCGATCGAACGAGCCGTCAATGGCTGAAAGTAACGGCTAAGCCGTAACATCGGTCGGACCCTCCAAGAGGTAACGCAGGCACATTTTTCCCGATTTCAGGACATTGAAACCACCGGCAAGGCTGTCGTGTGAAGCCTTTCGTGTGCCCGCAAAAGACCGGCGCAGAGCGGTGATAGTTCCTGAAATCACAAAGACAAGAAACAACGCGACCAATCAGGATTTTTTAATGACGATACGTTCTTCGCTTTTTTCCTTCTCCCGTCGGGGTCTGCTGACCACCACTCTCGCAGGAGCAATCGCGCTTCTGACGACGATGGGGACTGCTCCGGTTGAGGCCGCAGATACCCCGCACAATGGCGGCGACATCACCTTCCTCATCGATTCTCTCGGCGACACCTGGATCCCGAACAACAGCGCCATTTCCAGCTTTCAGGGCCATATCTGGGGCCATGTCGCCGACAAGCTTCTTTATGTCGATGCCGACGGTAAGGTCAGCCCCTGGCTTGCCGAGCGCTGGGAGCAGAACGACAATGCCACCGAATTCACGCTTCACCTCAAAAACGGCGTGACCTTCTCCGATGGCACACCGCTGGATGCAGCGGCGGTCGTCGCCAATCTCGACATCTGGTATGCCGGACGCAAGAGCGAAGGCATCAACCCGATCGGTCTTTTCCCCAAGACCTACGACCATGCTGAAGCGGTGGACGCATCCACGGTGAAGGTCTTCTTCAAGAAGCCGACGCTCGGCTTTGTTCCGACGCTCGGTTACCACGGCTCGATCCTGATCTCGCCGAAGACCATCGCCCAGCCCGCCACCCAGCAGGCCGATCTCAGCAAGACTTCCGGCAGCGGCCCCTATGTGGTCGAATCCTGGAAGGAGGGAGATTACGTCAAGCTGGTCAAGCGCAAGGACTACAATTGGGGTCCTGCCGCCGTTGGCCACACCGGCCCGGCCTTCCTCGATTCCATCACCTATAAGCTGGTGTCGGAACCGTCGTTGCGTGTCGCCTCGGTCCAGTCCGGCCAGGCCGATGTCGCCTATAATGCTTCGCCGCAGGAACTGAAGTCGCTGCACGAAGAGGGCTTTACCGTCGCAACGCCGCGTTATCTCGGCTTCGTCAACGGCTGGGCGGTTAATACCAAGCTTCCGCCCTATGATGATGTGAAGGTTCGCCAGGCACTTCAGGCCGGCGTAAACCGTCAGGAAATCATCGACACCGTCTATACGCCGGACTGGAAGCTCGCCACGTCCTTCATCCAGAGCAACGTGCCGGGCGCGACCGACCACAGCGCACTTCTCGCTTACGATCCCGCCAAGGCCGAAAAGCTGCTCGACGAGGCGGGCTGGGTCAAGGGTGCCGATGGTATCCGGACCAAAGACGGCAAACCGCTGTCGCTGACGATCCACTCCAATCCATATCTCGCGACATCCAAGTCGGTCGATGAACTCATTGCCCAGCAACTCGGCAAGCTCGGTTGGAAAGTCGCTATCCGCGCTTACGACGTCGTGACCTTTGGTGAAAAGGTCAAATTCGGCGGTGCGGCCATCCCGACCTATGAGGTGACGCGCAGCTTCATCGACGCAGGCACCGTCGCCAGCATTCTCACCAACGCCAATAATGGCGAGAACTGGTTCGCCCTTGACGACCGCGACGCGACGCTCAACGGATTGCGCGACAAGATCGCCGGCGCCGGCTCTGTCGACGAGCGCAGCCCGCTTCTCGATGAGCTGCAGAAATATGTCCTTGAGCAGGGCTATTTCATTCCGCGAACGCAGATCGTGCAGAGGATCTACGTGCAGTCCCCGAAGCTGAAGGGCGAAGTGTATAACGGCGTGGCTTATGCCAGCTACTACACCGCCTCCATCAGCGACTGACGCACACAACAAGGCAACGTTGAAGGAGGTCACCGGCATGAGCAATGCCTACCTAACCTACGCCGCAAAGCGGCTTGGCCAGGCGGTCGTCGTCATACTGCTGGCCTATGTCTTCACCTTCGTGGTCGTCAGCATCCTGCCTGGCGACCCGATCACCAGCGTGCTCAGGAACCCGCAAAACGGGTTCACCGAGCAGGAGATCGCGGAAATCATCGCCGCGCAGGGCCTCGACAGACCGGTTCTCGTGCAGCTGTGGTCATCCCTGTCGGGGTTTCTCACTGGCGATCTGGGCATGTCGATGCGCTCCAACCGGCCGGTGGCGACCCTCATCGCTGAAGTGCTGCCATCGACGCTGATCCTTGCATCCACGGGACTTGCCGTCGCCTTGATTCTGGCAATGGCCGTTGCCTACGGAACCCAGGTGGTACCAAAGCGCTACGGCCAGGGATTGCTAAGAGCTTTCCCATCGCTGTTTCTCTCGACACCGAATTTTGTGATTGGCCTGATACTGATCCATCTCTTCGGCTTCCAGCTGCGCCTCTTCCGCGTTATCGAACCCGATAGCTTCTGGGCAACGGCGTTTGCAGCAATCACAATCGGAATTCCTTTCTCTGCTCAAATCGCCGAGGTGCTTATAGCGAACCTCGACAGGGAGGCAGAACAGGAATACGCGGCGGTCGCCCGCAGCCGCGGCATCGGACAGGCGCGGCTGTTTGCACAGCATCTGCTCAAGCCTGCCTCGTTGCCCGTCGTCACCGTCATCGCCATCACCGTCGGTGAACTGCTTGGCAATTCACTGATCACCGAGTCTGTCTTTGGGCGAACCGGTCTCGGCAGCCTGGTGCAGCGCTCCGTGAGCACGCAGGACCTGCCTGTCCTACAAGCGATCGTTTCGCTGGGAGCCGTGGTGTTCGTGCTCGTCAACCTGATTGCCGATCTTCTCTACCCCCTGCTCGATCCACGCGTGCAAATTCTAGGCGCGCGAAAGCCTCGCTTGGCCATCACAGAGAATCCCTCCACCACCAAGGCGGTGACACCATGACTTTCGCCGCAAACGCCTCCCTGCCGGGTGCGACCCCTGCAAACAGGCTGACAGGGCTGCGGATACCGCTGACCGTCGCCTTGTCCTTCGCCATTATCGCGCTCGTCGTCGCCTGGTCACTTGCGCCCGGCCTGTTTACCAGTCACAGCCCGGTCGTCGGGGTGCCGACGGACAAATTGCTCGGCCCAAGTCTTGCGCATTGGTTCGGCACCGACCACCTCGGCCGCGATGTCTACGCACGCGTCGTTTATGGCACGTCCTCTTCCGTCTCCAGCGCACTCGTCGCGGTCGTCATCGGCGTCTTCGCCGGCGGACTCATCGGGCTTCTTGCGGGCTTTCTCGGCGGCTGGGTCGATATCACACTTGCCCGGCTGGTCGATGTGCTCTTGGCAATTCCAAAGTTTCTGCTGGCGGTGATCGTGGTCACCGCCATTGGTTTCGAGACCATCAATGCCGCCATCGCCACCGGCGTCTCCGCCGTGGCGGTCTTTGCCCGCGTCACGCGTGCGGAGGTCATCAAGACCAGACAGGCGACATTCGTGGAGGCTTCTTACCTGCTCGGCGGCTCGCGCTGGTTCATCCTTCTGCGCCACGTTCTGCCTAACGCGTCACGCTCGGTGCTGCCGCTTGCCGTGTTGCAGTTCGGCGAGTCGATCCTCGTGATCGCAAGCCTTGCCTTTCTCGGATACGGCGACCCGCCGCCCGCCTCCGACTGGGGCCTGCTGATCTCGATCGGCAAGGATTACCTCAAATGGCCGTGGCTCGTATACGCCCCCGCCTTCGTCACAATCGCGACCGTCCTCTCTGTAAACAGGATCAGCCGATGGCTACGCAAGACAGACTGACCACCACTATCGCCCGCCCCGTTACCTTTGCGGCCAGACCGCAGCCGCAGCAGGCTCCTGTACCGCTTCTCCGGGTTAACGATCTTTCGGTTGCCTATGGAGGCCAGGAGGTCGTCAGCAATGTCGGTTTCGAACTCGGCCGTGGCAAGAGCCTTGCCCTCATCGGCGAGTCCGGCTCCGGCAAATCGACGATCGCCCGTGCGGTCCTGCGGCTTTTGCCAAGCGGGGGACATGCCACCGGCCACGTCACCTTTGGTGATCAGGAGATATTGGGACTGCCAGAGCGCAACTTCCGACCGCTGCGGGGACGCGCCATCGGCTTTGTCCCGCAGGATCCAGGCAATTCGCTCAATCCGGTGCGGACAATCGGCGCGCAGGCCATGGAGGCGGCCGCACTTCTCGACGAGCCTGACAAGGCGATCCGCAAGGCCCTCATTCTCGAGACCTTCGCGCAGGTGGGATTGGACAACCCGGGTGTCGTCTACGAGTCCTACCCGCACCAATTATCCGGCGGCATGTTGCAGCGGGTGCTCATAGGCCTTGCGGTTCTGCCGCGCCCGTCACTTCTGGTCGCAGACGAGCCAACGTCTGCGCTCGATGTGACGATCCAGAAGCGGATCCTCGATCTGCTCTCGCGGTTGCAGCACGAGCTGGATATCAGCCTGCTCCTCATCACACACGATCTGGCGATTGCCGCCGAACGGGCGGATTCGCTGGTAGTCCTGAAGGGTGGCAAGGTTCAGGAAGCCGGAAGCACCGCATCGGTGTTTTCCGCACCGGCCTCTGCCTATGCAAGGAAGCTGCATGCGGACGTGCCGGCACTCAATCCGGATCGCTACGCCCGGCTGCGCGATCCGGGTTTCCGTCTGCTGAAGGCAGAGTCCACAGCGACGCCAAAGATCGCGGTCAATGCCGTCACCAAGAATTTCAGGGTCGGCGACAGGGTGTTGACGGCGGTCAACAACGTCTCCTTCAACGTGCCTGCAGGTACCACCCATGCGCTGGTTGGCGAGTCCGGCTCTGGCAAGACGACAACCATTCGGCTGCTGCTTGGCCTCGAGGAACCCGACACCGGCACAATATCAGTAGCCGGCGAAGAATTGACCGGCCGCTCCCGCACGTCGCTGCGTGCAACCTGGCGCCATCTTCAGTTCGTCTACCAGAACCCGTTTACCTCGCTTGATCCCACCTGGAATGTCGAACAGCTGGTGCGCGAGCCGCTTGATCGTTTCAAGATCGGAACCCGTGCGGAACGGCTCGAAACTGTTCGTGAGGCTTTGGCCAATGTGGGCTTGAGCGAACACCTTCTCAACCGCAAGCCGACGGCCCTTTCGGGTGGCCAGCGCCAGCGCGTTGCCATTGCAAGGGCGCTGGTTCTCCGACCGGATGTGATCGTGCTCGACGAGCCGACCTCCGCACTTGATGTCAGCGTCCAGGCAGACATCGTCGATGTGCTGCTCTCGCTGCAGGCGAAGCTCGGCCTGACCTATGTTTTCGTGTCGCATGATCTGGCACTGGTACGCCAGCTCGCCCACACCGTTTCGGTGATGCAGCGCGGGCGTATCGTCGAACATGGAACGGTCGTCGATATCTTCGACAATCCGCAGCACCCCTATACCGCGTCGCTTCTGGAATCGATTCCATCCGGTGCCGCAACCATCGCCCGTGCGCCACAGCCGCTGCCCCGGCGGGTTCACGATAAGGAAAAGATCGCATGACCATCGCCGCACCCATCGATACTGCGTCCAAGTCCTTCCGCCCCAAACAGCGGCTCGGCTTCAATACCCGTGTATCCTTCAGCGACGATGCCGGGCCGGCGCAGGGGCTGCGTGAGGGTATCGAACTGTTCAAGGCTGCCGAACAACTGGGCTACCAGTCCGGCTGGGCCTATCAGCGGCATTTCGATCACTATCTGTCCTCGCCACTTCCGTTCTTCGCCGCTGCCGGCCAGCATACCCGGCATATTACGCTCGGTTCTGCGGTCATCCCCATGCGCTATCAGGATCCGATCCTGCTTGCCGAGGCGGCCGGCACGACCGATCTTTTGATTGATGGGCGACTGGAACTTGCCATTTCGACCGGCGCAAATGCCGCGTTTGACGCGGTATTCGGCACGGTCGACACCGATGCCCGCACAGAGGCCAGACGTCGTCAGGCCCGCTTCCTCTCGGCAATCGCTGGCGATGTCCTGCACCGTGTCGAAGGCGGCCAATCCAACCCGGAGGGCACGGCACTGCGTGTCACGCCGCATAGCCCGACACTGCGTTCACGCATCCGGCAGGGTGCAGCAAGCATTGCTTCGGCTGTGCAGGCGGCGGAACTCGGCATCGGCCTTATCTCGGGAACCGTCCAGCACGATCAGGCAGAAGGCGAGAGCTTCGGGGAATATCAGGCCCGCATCATCGAGGCCTTCCGTTCCACATGGCGCAAGACATGGACAACGGAACCGCCGCCGGTCGCCGTCGCCGCCTCCATCCTGGTTGGCACCACGGCCGAGCTTCGCGAAAAATACGCCGCCTATGATCTGGAGCGGCGTACCAAGGGTATTGCCGCGTCTCGCCCCAAAGGCGCTCTCGAACAGGCAGCCCAGCCAGCGGGGTTTCAAATTTCGCCCGTTTTCCAAGGCACGCCCGATCAGGTGCTGGAAGCGGTATTCAACGATCCGGGCCTTGCAGCCGCCGATGAGGTCGTGCTGTTTTTGCCGCCTGCATTCGGTCTCGGCGAAAACATACAACTGCTGACCGATCTGGCGGACACGGTGGCTCCGAGCTTGGGCTGGGCGCCCACCTTGTAACCGTTAGGGCACCCAGCGATTGCCACTTCGTGGCAGCGACTTGAAGACGGGAACGCGGCGGCGGTTGCTGGTCCTATATCGAAGGCCGTCGCAGGGAATATTTTCTACATATTCGATAGAAAAAGAAAGACCTGTCTTCCTCGCTCATGCGCCGCGCCCTAACATGCTTGCATTGAACCTGAAGGAGCGCCCATGTCCGCGGAATTTATCAGCGTAAGCTTTCCCAATGCATCGAACGATCTAAACCCCGTTCCAGACGCACCTGTGGATCCTGTTTTTCTGGAGCGCTATGCCCGCGCCCTTGATGATTACGGTTTCAACTATACGCTGATCCCTTACTCCTCATCGTCTTTCGATCCTTTTACGCTGGGCGCCACGGTGCTGGCGCACACGAAAAACATCAAGATCATCGTCGCCCTGCGGCCGAACACGGTTTATCCCACAGTTGCCGCCAAGTCGCTCGCAACGCTCGATCAGTTGAGCGGCGGGCGTGTCGTGGTGCACTTCATTGCCGGCGGCAGCGATGAAGAACAGGCGCGTGAAGGCGATTTCCTCAACAAGGAAGAACGCTATGAGCGGCAGGAGGAATATATCCGCATCCTGCGCCTGGCCTGGACCTCGAAAGAACCCTTCGACTTCGACGGAAAATATTACCAGTTCAAGCAATTCCGCAGCGCGGTGCGGCCCACAAACGGGCTTATTCCAATTTCGCTCGGCGGCTCCTCGGACGCCGCCTATCGCATCGGTGGTTCGCTCTGCGATATTTTCGGCCTGTGGGGAGAGCCGCTTGCCGAAACCAAGCAGCAGATCGAGCGGGTCTATGCGGAAGCCGCAAAGGCGGGCCGCACGGATCGCCCCCGGATCTGGGTCACGTTCCGGCCGATCGTCGCCGAGACGGATGAGCTTGCCTGGGAAAAGGCTCACAGAACTCTGGATCGGTTGAACGAGAACCGCCAGAAAGGCGTAACACGCGCGCCGCTCAACGCGCCGCGCCCGGCCAATGTCGGTTCGCAACGGCTTCTGGAAATCGCCGCACGCGGCGATGTGCATGATCGCGCCCTCTGGTATCCGACGGTCACCGCCACCAATGCCAGCGGCGCCACCACTGCGCTGGTCGGTTCGCCACGCACCATTGCGGATTCCATCCTCGACTACATCGATCTTGGCGCCGACCTGATCTCGATCCGCGGCTACGACAATTACAACGACGCGGTGGACTATGGCCGCTACATCCTGCCGCTTGTCCGCGAAGGCATTCGCGAACGGGAAGATGCGAAGAAAAAGACCGCTGCCTGATGCCGCGATCCGGCCCGGTCGCCTGACCGGGCACTTTTTTGAAGTGCAGACGGAGCCAGTCGCCCCTGATGGGGAAATTGTGTTCCCCACAGCCAGAGAGCCTCGACCACGCATGTCCCATGACCCAACTGTCCTAGACGCAACCGCTCGCATCCTTGAACAGGCCGCTCCGGATGCGGACCAGACTGGCCAATTTCCCTGGACGGGTATCCGTGCCGTTCACGAAAGCGGCCTCCTCGAAAGCACGGTTGCGACACGTTATGGCGGCCAAGGGGCGACGCTTGCCGATACTGCCCACATTCTGGCGGCACTTGGCCGGGGTGATCCATCCGTGGCGCTGATCAGCGCCATGACGATCTTTACCCATCTCGCCCAGGCCGCAAAAAACCACTGGCCGGAAGATCTCTACCGGCGGCTTCTGACGGACGCCAAACAACGGCCGTTGCTGCTCAATGCCGCGCGTGTCGAGCCGGAACTGGGGTCGCCGGCGCGCGGTGGCCTGCCCGCGACGCTCGCCCGCCGGACAAACAATGGCTGGTCTATCACGGGCCGAAAACGTTTCGTGACGGGCGCATATGGTCTCACGCATTTCCTTGTCTGGGCGCATACTGACGAAACGCCGGCGCGGGTGGGAACATTCGTGGTGCCGAACGGGTTGCCGGGCATCAAGGTCATCGAGAACTGGCAGAGCCTCGGCATGCGCGCTACGGGATCGCACGATGTCGAATATACCAATGTCGAAATCCCGGCGGAAAACGTCATCGACCTCGTCGATCCATCGGTCGCCCAGCAGGATAACCGGGCGCATGCGGCACTCACGCTGGCTTTGACAGCGCTTTATCTCGGCGTGGCCGAAGCCGCTCAGGCCAAGTTCATCCGCTTCGCGCATGAGCGTGTGCCGGCCAATCTCGGCCATCCCATCGCCCGCACGGAACGTTTCATAGCGCTTTCAGGTGAAATCGACCTTCTGGTCTCCGGCGCCCGCCAGATCATTTTCGGCACGCTCGAAAACAACAATGGCGATGCGGAAGGCTTCATCAGGGCAAGGCTGCTTGCCGGCCGGCAGCTGCGTGATGCCGTTGAGATCGCAGTGCGCGGCATCGGCAATCCAGGTCTTGGTAGCGAGCTGGGCCTCGAACGGCATTTCCGCGACATTCAGACCGTGCTCGTCCATGCGCCGCAGGAGGATACGTCGATTGCGATTCTGGGTCGCTCCGCCTTTGGCCGCTGGAGCCGCGAAGAGACTGCGGCCGCCCAACCTTCGGCAGGAATGCAAATCCTGAAAACAGCCTGACTATCGTCCCAGCGCCAAGACACCACTAACCGTCGGCAAGCTTTCGCGCCGGGCCGAAGACCACAAAGCTCAGAGCGGCGAGCAACCAGACACTGATGCCGGCATAAAGCATGACCAGACCGAAACCGTCTGCGAGTGCCTGATGGACGAGTGCATCCGAAACACGCTCCACCGACGATCCCGCGGTTCCCGCCGCGATCTTCTCCGCGAGCGAACGCAGGGCGGGCAAATCCGCGCCGGACGGCAGATTGGCCCTAAGCGACGACCAGACGCCCTCAACCAGAATGAAGCCCATGACCGGGATGTTGATGGCAAGCGAGATCATTCGCGCGCTCATGTCGATGCCGGAGGCCATGCCGGAACGGGCAGCGGGAACGGCACCGGTAGTCGTATTGGTGACCGGCGTGTTGGTGAGGCCAAGCCCGACACCGGACAGGATGCAGCCGGGCAGCATGGTGAGCCAGCTCGCATCTGCGACACTGCTGCCAAGTTTCATCAGCATGAAACCGAGACCGATGGTGAACAGCCCGGCCGGGACGACAAGACGGGGTTGATAACGCAGCGACAGGCGCTCGGCCAACGGCGGTACGACCAGCGCTGGCAGCGTATAGGCAAGCAGACCGAGACCGGCGGTGACGCTGTCATAACCAAGGCCCGCCTGAAACCAGATCGGCAGATAGATCATGAACGGCCAGAAGCTGATGTTCATCGCCGCCGAGCCGATAATCGCGCCGGAAAATGGCCGGATGCGAAATACGGAGAAATCGAACATCGGCCTTGGCGTGAGCTTTTCGACGATCACAAAGGCGATGAAACTCGCGACTGATAGACCAAGGATCAGAAGTGCCTTTGAACTGGCAAAGCCGAGTTCCGGTCCCTGGGTGATGAAAAACGCAAGGCAGAACACGGCAACCGAGAGTGTGGCGATACCGGCAAGATCAAGACGGGTCGCATCCGGATCACGCGATTCTTCCACACCGCTTGCGGCAAGGAACAGTGTCACGATGCCGAGCGCCACGTGAACGAGGAATACCCACTCCCAGCTCCACAGCGCAACGATGGCTCCGCCGATGATCGGCCCGAAACCCAGCCCCACGCCGGAGACAATACCCCACCAGCCGAAAGCCATTCCACGCTCGCGGGCCGTGCGGAATTGATGTGACAGAATGGCGATCTGGCATACCAGCATCGCTCCACCGCTTAGTCCCTGAAGGAAGCGGGCGCCGATCAGCACCGCCACGCTTTCAGTCATGCCGCAGGCGAGGGAGGAAATGGCGAAAGCGGCGATGGTCGCGATGAAGACGCGTTTGCGACCGAAGCGGTCGGCCAACGCGCCGGTTGCCATCAGTACCATCGTCACGCCGATCGTATAGGCGTTCATGATCCACTGAAGCTGCCGGAAATCCGCGTGCAGCACCTGCTCGAGCGTCGGCAGGATTGCCGGCACGCTGGAGATTTCCAGCCCGAACATCAGAGCGGAGAGACAGACCGCAGCGAGCGCGATGGCACTTCTACTCCGGGTCGGGGCGGTAACGGCTAGGGTCATTCTTCAGCCTTTCGTGGTTCGGACCGAAGCAGCGGAAGACATGCTCGCTTCGATCCGTGTTTTGCAGAGTCCAAGGCAAATTAGTGAAAGCTTGACCATAACTGAATTGGATGCTTGGATATTTCAGAGACAACAAATTTGGATTATTAAAGTGACCACTCTGGATGTGGATGCCGTTCAGGCTTTCGTCACCATCGCCGATCTGCAGAGCTTCACCCGCGCTGCCGAAACGCTAGGAACCACGCAGGGTGCCATCAGCGTCAAGCTCAAGCGGCTGGAAGACCGGCTCGGCCAGCGGCTTCTTGAACGGACGCCGCGTTCGGTGCGGCTTTCCGCGCAAGGCGCCGTGTTTCTCACACCTGCCCGCGAATTCCTTGCCGCGCATGATCGCGCCATGGCAGGGCTTTTTTCCACGCGCCGACGCTTTGGCCTTGGCATCGCCGCCCATGTTGCCGGGCCGGAAGTGCCAACGCTGCTGGCGCGGCTCAACGCGCACGATCCAGGACTGACGATAGAAGTGCGAATGGACAATTCCCGCACGTTGCTGGATGCCTTCGACCGCGGCGAGATCGACGCTGCAATCATCCGGCGCGAGGATGACAGGCGTGATGGTGAAGTGCTCGGGCCAGAGCATTTCGGCTGGTTCGCAGCCCCGCAATTCGAGCATCGTCAGGGCGAGCCGCTGCGACTGGCTGCACTTTCGCCCGCCTGCGGCGTACGCGACATCGCCGCCCGTGCTCTTGATTCTGCCGCCATCGCGTGGACGGAAGTCTTTCTTGGCGGCACCTCATCGATGGTGACCGCGGCCGTTTCGGCAGGTCTCGCCATTTCGGCATTCTCCTGCCGCCTGGCGCCACCCGGTACAATCGAGGTCAGCCAGCGTTTCAGCCTCCCGCCGCTGCCTTCCACCGAGATTGTGATGTTCTCGACCCTCACCGACAGCAGATCCCGTGAGGCGCTGCGCACACTGGCCGCCGCTTTCCGGGAGCATCGGCCGTGACTGTGAGCGATGACGACTCTTGCCGACCGATCGTTCCGGCGTTATAGAACGCCTGTCGAAAAAGGCACGACTTGGTGTGGTCTAGCCCAAGTCCTTTCGGAAACGAAAGATCTGTCCATGCCCAGTGCATGAGTCCCACGACGAACAACGACGCTGTTCAGGCGTCACATTGTTCGTCCGTGTGGTTCTCAAAAACGACGAGCCGCTCCGGTCGAACGACCCAAAGGAGCAGTTGATGTCAAATAACTCCAAGACTTATGATGTTGTGATCGCCGGTGCCGGTCCCGTCGGCCTGTTTCTCGCCTGCGAGCTGCGTCTCGCAAACCTCTCCGTTCTGGTGCTGGAGCAGGCGACCGACCCTTACTCCCCGCTCAAGAAACTCCCCTTCGGCATGCGCGGTCTTTCTGCACCCACCATCGAGAGCTTCGACAGGCGCGGGTTACTGGATTATCTCGCCGAAAAGCAGGCAAATGTCAGCAACGCAATGGCCGCACACTGGATGCACCAGCAGCGCCGGCCGGGCGGCCACTTCGCCGGCATTCAGTTCTTCCACGACGATATCGACATTTCGAAATGGCCGTATCACCTGCCGGGTTCGACACCTGTCACCATGGCCTCCAACATGGAAGAGATCGAATCCATTCTGGAATACCGCGCAAACGCGATGGGTGCCGAGATCAGGCGCGGCACCGGTGTTGACGGCTTCGAGCAGTCGGATGAAGTCCTGACCATTCGCGCTGGCGGCCAGACATTTCATGGACGATGGCTGGTTGGCTGCGATGGCGGCCGCAGCACCGTGCGCAAGGCTGGCGGTTTCGATTTCGTCGGCACAGATCCCGAATTCACGGGCTATTCCGTTACGGTCGAAATGGCGGATGCGGAAAAACTCTCTTCCGGCCGCCACTACACGCCGACCGGCATGTACACCTGTCAAAAACCCGGAACCATCGCGATGGTCGATTTTGACGGAGGCCGGTTTCATCGAACCCATCAGATCACGGCGGAACATGTACAGACGGTGCTGCGGCATGTTTCCGGCACCGACGTCACCGTGACAAGCCTTCTCCTTGCAACCACATGGACGGATCGCGCCTATCAGGCCACGACCTACCGCAAAGGCCGGGTGTTGCTGGCGGGCGATGCCGCCCATATCCACTCTCCGCTCGGTGGGCAGGGCCTCAACCTCGGGCTGGGTGATGCGATTAATCTGGGCTGGAAACTTGCAGCGACGATCCACGGCGATGCACCGGACGAATTGCTGGACACCTATACCAGCGAGCGACACCCAGTGGGTGCACAGGTCCTTGACTGGTCGCGCGCCCAGGTCGCACTGATGCGCCCAAGCCGGAGCACACGGGCGCTGGAAGCCATCATCCGCGATCTCATCGAGACCCGCGATGGCGCGACATATTTCGCCGAGCGCGTATGGGGCATTTCCCTCCGCTATGAGCTAGGCGACAACCATCCGCTGGTGGGCTGCAGCGTTCCGGACTTCGCACTGGCGGACGGGAGGAGGACAGGCGAACTTCTGAGAGAGGGCAAAGGTCTGCTTTTGAATTTTAGCACGGACGCATCGCTTGAAGCGCTGGCAGGCCGCTGGAACGGCCGGATCTCCTATGTCGCCGGCAATGCCATCGACCAGTTGGGCTTGAGCACAGTCCTGGTGCGCCCCGATGGTATCGTCGCCTGGGCCACGGAGTCTGTTCCGGACAAGGAGGAATTCGCAAGGGCTGCAGCCCGTTGGTTCGGAGAGATTTGACGGGTATGTGAAGTGGCCGATCCGGTTGCCAAGCCATTTCTTCGGCAGATATGCCAGCCCCCGGCAATCTCGAGATTGTTTCATCGCCTTCCTGCATGAGCCGGACCGATGTATCGTTCCTTCCTATCAATGCAATGGAGTCATCATGTCCCTTCCCCAGAAAATCGGCTTTATCGGAACCGGCGCTATCACCGATGCGATGGTGCGGGGGCTGCTCAGCACGCCTGCCGCCGTGCCGCATGTCATGGCGTCCCAGCGCAGCGCGGATATCTCGGCCAGGCTTGCCGCCGATTTCCCGCAGGTGATCGTCTCCAGCGACAATCAGGCGATTGTTGACGACTGCGATACCGTCGTGCTGGCCATCCGCCCGCAGATCGCCGAGGACGTCATCCGGCCGCTGCGGTTTCGCGAGGGGCAGAAGGTCATAAGCGTCGTTGCCGCAACCGGTCGACAGGCACTCCTTGACTGGATCGGCGCGGATGTGCGCCTGACCCAGGCGATCCCGCTGCCCTTTGTCGCCCGCCGCAAAGGCGTCACGGCCGTTTACCCCTCCGATGCGGATACCGCCGCGATCTTCAACGTGCTCGGCAATGCGGTGGAATGTGAAACAAAGGCGGAATACGACCTTCTCGCCGCCGCAAGCGCCCTGATGGCAACCTATTTCGGCATTCTGCAACAGACGACGGAGTGGTTGGCCGAAAACGGCCTGCCGGAAGAAAAGGGCCGCGCCTATCTTGCACCCCTCTTTGCCGGCCTCTCCGAAGTGGCGCTGCTTGCCGGCAAGGACACGGACTTCACCGAACTCAGCCGCGAATTCGCCACCAAGGGTGGCCTGAACGAGCAGGTTCTTCAGGACTTTGACGGCAATGGCGGTTCGAGCGCATTGAAGCGGGCATTGAGCCGCGTGCTGGAACGGATTACGCAATAGACAGTCCGCGCCGACAATTGATCCGAACTGAAAGAACGATGCCATGACCTTTGCTATCCATATGATCGATGTATTCGGCTCCCGCCCGCTTTCTGGCAATCCGCTGGCGGTCGTCACGGGTGCAGACACCTTGACCACGGATGACATGCAGCGATTGACGCGGTGGTTCAATCTGTCCGAAACCACGTTTCTGCTGCCGCCCACCCACCCTCAGGCTGATTACCGTGTCCGGATATTCTCACTGGACCGGGAGATGCCTTTTGCCGGACACCCTACGCTCGGCACTTGCCATGCCTGGCTCTGCGAAAACGGCCTGCCCAAAAGCGAAACGGGCATCGTTCAGGAGTGCGGTGCCGGTCTGGTCACGATCCGGCACGCGCACGGTCGACTTTCCTTTGCCGCTCCGCCCCTTATCCGTTCCGGCGCGCCGACGCCGGCCGAGCTGGAAGAGGCCCGGCAGCTGCTGGGAATAGAGACCCACGACATCGTTGATGCCGCATGGATCGACAATGGCCCCGGCTGGTTGGGGATCAGGCTGGCATCGGCTGAGAAGGTGCTTGCCCTTGAGCCGGTCCGCAGCTGGCCCGGCCGCATTGACGTTGGCGTCGTTGGTCCGCACGCAAATGGCGGCGAAGCCGCCTTCGAGGTTCGCGCCTTCTTCAGCGATCATCTTGGCACCATCGCCGAGGATCCCGTCACCGGAAGCCTCAACGCCTCGCTGGCGCAATGGCTGTTTGGGACAGGCGTGGTCGCGGAAGACTATGTCGCCGCTCAGGGCACACGTCTTGGCCGTCAAGGCCGCATTTACCTGACTCGCGATGATACCGGCCAGATATGGGTCGGCGGCGAGACAAGCACGCACGTGAAAGGCCGGCTGCACGGCCTTTGAAAAGACAGATAATGACGAGGTGACTTGATGAATAGCAGTGTTTACCGCCCGATTTCGCAACGCGTATTGGCGGATGATTGGGGACGGCTGACCAAATATGAGTATGAACTTCAGCTAAGGGACGGAAGCTGGCAACGGCAGACCCGGGAGGCGTATGATCGCGGCAACGGAGCGACATGCCTGTTGTACAACCCCGCAAACGACCATGTTTTGCTCACCCGCCAGTTCCGTTTGCCGGTTCTCTTGAACGGCGGCCTCGAGTCGCTGATCGAGACACCGGCGGGGCTGCTGGAAGGCGCTGAACCGACAGCGCGCATGCGTGCGGAACTGATGGAGGAGACCGGTTATGAGGTTTCCGAACTCACCCATCTGTTCGATATCTATATGAGTCCCGGATCGGTCACCGAATACCTCGCCTTTTTCTACGGCGAATATGCCGATAACCATAAAGTGGGCGCAGGCGGCGGCTCCGCGGACGAGGGAGAAGACATAGACGTGCTGGAAATCGCTCTGCCAGAAGCCATGCGGATGATCGGCCGCGGCGATATTCGCGACGCCAAGACGATTATTCTGCTTCAGCACCTCACCATCCGGCTTTTGCAGGAAAAGCACGGAACACGCTGATCCCGACCGCAATATTACCAATGCGGACCCGATGCTGATTACCGGCCAGACTACAGGATTAACAGGACGAATTTGCCTGCCGTAGACTGGCCGAAACCCATCACTTGCGTTGGAGGGGCGGCAAAGATCAAAGACTTACGATTTGGGCTTCACCTGCCATCCTCAAAACGGAATGCGGGAAAGCCCTTGATCTCTGAAGGAATAACCCAAACGCCACCGGAAAGAGGTACCTCGCTCAGCCTGTCTTCCGTCATGTTATGGCGGTGCGATGTGACGAAAAGCGAGCCGAAATCCGGCCCGCCAAAGCAGGGCATCGTTGGATGCGGAACAGGCATCCTTATCGTCCCGATCTGTTGACTGCCGTCTTCCGAGAAAATGTTCAAGACGCCGGCAGAGACACCCGCGCTCCAATATTGGCCGCTTATGTCAAGACATCCACCATCGGGCCTTCCGGTCTCTTCCTGCATTTGTGCGACGAGCACGCCTTCATCAAATACACCGCTGGTTTTGTCGAAATTCCGCCTGCGTATCCATTTCTGCACGGAATCGCTTTGCCACATGACGGAACCGTCCTGCGAAAAAGCGAGGCCGTTGGGACATGTCAGTCCGGTCTGGATACGTTCGGCCCCGTTATTCGTAATACGCCAGAGCTCTCCGTGGGGCTGCATCTGCGAAAGCGGGACATTGTGCATGGTGCCAACCCAGAAAGCTCCATCCGGACCCACACGTCCGTCATTCAGCCGGCAGGCGATGCCTTGAGGTGCGGAAATGGAATGAAGGGTGCGCCGCGCGCCGCTTTCCGGATTGAGGATGAGTATGTCCATCCCGCAAGCGACAATCAGATCACCGCTCTGACAGAGCCCGAGACTGGAGACGGTTTCCGGGAACGTCCATTCACGATACTGGACGCCGCCCAGCCCAGCTGAACGTAGCTTCTTGCCAAGAATGTCGCACCAGAACAGGACCTGACGTCTTTCGTCCCACACCGGGCTTTCCGCAAGAATGCTGATTTCGTCGCACAGTAGTCCGGCCTGATCGATCGCAGGCGCGTTGTCGAAATTTGCTGTTGTCATTTTCTGTCTGAACCGTTGAATTGCGCAGCGTGGCGTTATTCGAAATATTCATGATGTGCTTCGAAAATCTGCGACAGAATGCCAAGGACGCGGCGGAGATGCTGACGCAGATAATCCACCGCGCTCTCCTCCTCACGCGCCTTGATTGCATTGTAGACGGCCTCATGCTCCGTCAGCAGTCTGGCCATGTGTGCTTCGTCGGTAATCGCCAGCGCTCGCAGGCGGTCTAGCCCAGCCTTTTCCCGGATCAGCAGGGTCTCCAGCCTTTCAAGGCCGGTTGCGGCGGCAAGGGCGCTGTGGAACTGGTCGTCATGGATACGGAAGGCCTTTTTGTCGCCAAGCTCCATCGCCACACGCTGGCCGTTTAGCGCATGCAGAATTTCCTGGTCCGCCTCGGCTGAGATGCCGGTCTGGCAGAGCCTGCGAGCGGCCGCGACCTCCAGCGCCTCACGAATGAACTGTGCACTGCGGATATGTTTTTCCGATAGTCTGGAAACATAGGTCCCACGGCTCGGCAGGGTAACGATCAACCCGTCGTCACGCAGCCGGCTCAGCGCCTCGCGCACCGGGGTGCGGCTGGAGTTGAAGGACTGGCCAATCTCGTTTTCCGACACCGCCTGACCCGGAAAAAGCTCCCGCGAAAGGATGGCCGATTTCAGCGCCGAATAGATCTGGTCCACAACCGGGCGGTTGAAATCAAGTCTTTCCATCGTCGGCACCGTGCCGCCTGTCATCGGGATTTTTGGCATGGGCTCTCCAAATGTCTTTCTCTGTAACCGGTATACCGGAACACTGGTGTGTTGACAACCGGCATACCGGTATGCAATTGAATGGCCATGGGAAGGAGGCTCCCGAATGCAAAATATCAAGACCTGCGTCATCGTTGGTGCCGGAATGGTAGCGAAGACGCATGTGCTCGCCTGCGCGGCAAGCCCTGAAAAAATCCGCTTGAAAGCTATTGTCGACGGTGGCTCCGGCCGCGCGAAAGCGCTGGCTGCCGAAGCCGCCAGGCATACCGGCCACGACGTTGCCGTATACGCGTCAATCGAGGAAGCCGCGCGTGACGGAGATGTCGATTTCGCCATCATCGCAACGCCGCCCAATGCCCGCGCCGATATCGTCGGGCCGCTTGTAAAGGCCGGTAAACACATTCTTCTCGAAAAGCCGGTTGCCCGTAACACACAGGAAGCGAGTGATCTCGTTGCGCTGTGTCGGAACGCAGGCGTCACGCTCGGCATCATTTTCCAGCACCGCATGCGCGCCGCATCGCAAAAGGCACGCGAGCTGGTCGCATCCGGCAGGCTTGGCGAACTCGGCCTTTGCGAGATTTCCGTGCCATGGTGGCGTACCCAGGCCTATTATGATGAGCCGGGACGCGGCACGCTTGCGCGTGACGGCGGCGGCGTTCTGATATCGCAGGCAATCCACACGATCGATCTGGCCCTGAGCCTTACAGGCCCTGTGGCCCGCGTGCAGGCCATGGCGGCAACGACGCGTTTTCACAAGATGGAAACCGAGGATTACGTATCGGCCGGCCTTCGTTTCAAAAACGGCGCCGTCGGCTCGCTCGTCGCGAGCACCGCAAGCTTTCCCGGTGCGCCTGAATCCATTCTTCTCCATTTCGACAAGGCAAGCCTGCGGCTCGCATCCGGCCTGCTGCATGTCGACTGGCGCGACGGTAGCCAGGAAACCTTCGGTGGTGCCGCTTCCGGCACCGGCGGTGGCGCCGATCCCATGGCTTTCACGCATGAATGGCATCAGGGCGTTTTCGACGATTTCGTCGACGCCATTTCTTCAGGGCGCCCGCCGGTCGTCACCGGTGAAGCAGCTCTTTTGTCTCACAGACTGATCGACGCGATCATCAACTCGGCCGAAACCGGCAAGGAAGTGGAACTGCAGGATGAGTAAACCAATCAAGTTCGTGGCTCTCGGCATAGAGCACAGGCACATTTTCGGCATGGCGCAGAACATGCTGGATGCCGGTGCGCAATTTGCGGGCTGGTGGACGCAAGGCGAGCCGGACGTGGTCGAAGGTTTTGTAAAGCGCTTCCCGGACGTGCCGCGTGCTGCTTCCAAGGAGGATTTGCTGGCTGACCAAACCATCGATCTCGTCATCATTGCCGACATTCCGTCCAAGCGTGCCGATCTTGCCATCGCTGCCATGGAAGCGGGCAAGGACGTCATGTCCGACAAGCCGGGCTGCACCACGTTCGACCAGCTTGAGCGCCTGCGCCAGACCGTTGCCAAGACCAAAAGAATCTGGACCGTCGACTTTTCCGAGCGCTTCGAAGTTCCGAGCGTCACGAAAGCCGCCGAGCTGGTCGCGCAGGGCGCCATCGGCCGCGTCATCCAGACGGTCGGTGTCGGGCCACACCGCCTGAACCGGCAGATTCGCCCGAAATGGTTTTTCGAACGTGAGGCCTATGGCGGCATTCTCACCGATATTGCCAGCCACCAGATCGACCAGTTCATGTTCTTCACGGGTTCGACCGAGGTGGAAATCGTGTCAGCCACGGTTGCCAACTATGCCAACCCGGGCGACCCGGGCCTTCAGGATTTCGGCGAAGTGCTGCTGCGCGGTGACCGCGGCCATGGCTACATTCGCGTTGACTGGTACACGCCAGATGCGTTGCCGACTTGGGGCGACGGCCGCCTGACGATCCTCGGCACCGAAGGTTACATCGAACTGCGCAAATACGTCGATGTCGGCAACACGGAGGGCACCGACCGGCTGATCCTCGTGAATGGCGACCGCTGCGAATATATCGATGCATCAGATGCCGGCCTGCCCTACTTCGCCCGTGTATGCGACGATATCCGCAACCGCACGGAAACTGCCATGACGCAGGAACACGTCTTCAAGGTGTGTGACCTCTCGCTTCAGGCGCAGGCCAAGGCTGAAGGAACCGCAGCATGATCGGCGTCGCCATTATCGGTGCCGGTATCGGCGCACAGCATCTGAGCGGTTATCTGGCGCTGCCGGAACGTTTCACCGTCAAGGCGATCTGCGATCTTGATGTGGAGCGGGCACGGGCGGTGGCTGGCGAAGGTTCTTCCATCCGCATCACGGCGGATCTCGAAGAAGTCCTCGCCGATGAAAGCATTTCGCTCATAGACGTCTGCCTGCCGCCGCATCTGCATTTCCCCGTAATGCTGAAGGCCCACGCGGCCGGCAAGGACGTGGTCTGCGAAAAGCCGCTGGTGCGTTCGCTGGAGGAAGCAAATGCGCTGATGGAATCTGTCAAGAAGACCGGACGGCGCGTCTTTCCGGTTTTCCAGTATCGTTTTGGCCCCGCCCTGCGGCAGCTGCGCGCCCTCATCGACGCCGGCCTTGCCGGCAAGGCCTATGTGGCAAGCTCGGAAGTTCACTGGAACCGTGGCGCGAGCTATTATGATATTCCATGGCGCGGCACCTGGAAGGGTGAATGCGGCGGCGCGATCCTCGGTCACGCCATCCATGCCCACGATCTTCTCTGCCATGTCCTAGGTCCGGTGGAACAGGTCTTCGCCATGGCTGATACACGGGTGAACAAGATCGAGACGGAAGACTGCGCCGCCATTAGCTTCCGCATGAAGAGCGGCGCGCTCGCCACCTCCTCGGTCACGCTTGGCGCCGCCGACGACACGTCCCGTCTGCGGTTCTGCTTCGAAGGCTTCACGGCCGAAAGCGGAACGCTGCCTTATCGTCCGGCGGAAGATAAATGGCACTTCACCGCGCGGGCACCGACCACGCAGGATCAGATCGACGCCGTTCTCGCAACGGTTAAAGATGGCGAAAACGGTTTCACCGGTTTTGTCGAGGCGATTGCCAATGCGATGGAGGGTCGCGAGGGCAAGGAAGTGACGATTACGGACGGCTTGCAGTCCATCGAACTCGTAACCGCCATCTACACATCGGTACAGGAAGGCACGCCCGTTCGCCTGCCGCTTACCGCGGAAAATGAGCGGTTCAAGGGTTGGGCTCCGCGCACGTCCGCCACGGCATAATCATCTAAAGGGAGGAAACCAGATGAGCAGAAAATACAGCCTGGCGTTTGCCTTGGCCCTGGGGACGGCATCTTTTGCCGGTGCCGCTGAGGCACAGGAAGTTCGCTTCACCTGCGCCTATGACGGCAACGGCTGCGAAGTCCTGAAGGACATCCTGTCGCGTTACGAAAAACAGCATCCTGACGTCAAGATCGTCACGGATATCGTGCCCTACAAGGCGCTTCTCGAAGGCCTGCCGGTGCAGCTGGCCGGCGGCAGCGGCCCGGATTTCGCAACCGTCACCGATCTTGGCGGCCTCAATCGCTATTATCTCGACCTGACGCCCTATGTGGATGCGAAGTACTGGCAGGACAATTTCGGCGATGTGCTGAAATGGTATCGTAGCGGCCCCGACGACAAGGGCATCTATGGTGTGCAGACGCAGCTTACCATTACCGGCGCCTTCATCAACCGCACCTTGTTCGATCAGGCGAAAGTCGCCGTTCCCGGCAAGGATGCGACTTTTGACGACTGGGCGAAGGCCGCAAATGAAGTGGCCAAGGCCACCGGCTCGCCATATCCCATGGCGATCGACCGCTCCGGTCACCGTATCGCCGGTCCGGCTATTTCCTACGGTGCGAAACTTTTCGACGCTGACGGCAAGCCGATCCTGGTCGACGAGGGCTTCACCACTTTCGTGAAGAAATTCGTCGAGTGGAACAAGGACGGCACCATGGCGCGTGACGTCTGGGCCGGCCAGGGTGGCAACACCTACCGCGATGCGGCGCAGGAATTCATCAACGGTCAGCTCGTCTATTATTATTCCGGCAGCTGGCAGACAGCGCGCTTCGACAGTCAGGTCGGCGATGCTTTCGACTGGGAAGTCGTGTCGCAGCCATGTGGACCGGCCGCATGCACCGGCATGCCGGGCGGAACGGGTATTGTGGGCTTCAAACAGACCAAGAACCCCAAGATCGTCGCGGATATTCTGAACTTCCTCGCGCAGGACGAAAATTACCTCGATTTCACCGTCCGTACCCGCAACGTCCCGGCTCACAAGGCCGTCGGCGCAAAGCCTATCGACTACACCGGCGCAACCCCGGCGACCCAGAAGGCCATGAACGCGTGGCTGGATCAGGTCCCCGGTATCAGCCCCATCGCCTACGCCTATCAGGGCTACAAGAACAACCGTGCGATGTTCAACATCTCAGTCCAGCGCGTCACGCAGGCGATTGTTGGCGAAAGCTCGGTTGACGACGCCATGACGCGTGCGAAGGCCGATCTTGAGGAAGCGTTGAAACAGGCGAAGTGATCCATCGCCTTCCGGCGCGGCCTTGCCGCGCCGCGCCGGATCGAAGGAGGACCATCAATGTACAGACTTCTTGCGCCCGTCATGGGCATCATAGAGCTGCCTTTCGCCCTCTTGCAGAAAATGCTCGGGCATCGGCGCATCGCATGGGTGTTTCTGACACCCAATCTCCTGTTGTTTGCGGTCTTCGCGTTTTTGCCGATCGTTCTCAACATGGCTTATTCAGTGACCGGCAGCGAGCATATCCTGCTGTCGGAACGCCCCTCCGTGGGCGGCGAAAACTTCTCGGTCCTTCTCTCGTGCCAGAACTATTTCGATCCAAATTCCTGTCAGCGCGATCTTTTCTGGCGCTCCGTCTGGAACACGCTTTTCTTCGTCGTGCTGCAGGTCGGGTTCATGGTGGGCTTCTCGCTGATTACGGCGGTCGTGCTCAACCGTGACATCAGGGCACGCGGTTTCTTCCGCGCCGTCTTCTTCTTTCCCGTGCTGCTTTCACCGGTGGTCGTGGCGCTGATATGGAAGTGGATATTGCAGCGTTTCGGCGTCCTGAACGCTGCGCTCGATTCCCTCGGCATCGGTTCGGTGGACTGGCTGCTGGAGGCCAACCTTGCCTTTGGATGGTCGGTATTCCTGTCCGTCTGGGCGCATATGGGCTTTTACACGCTTATCCTGCTTGCCGGCCTTCAGGCCATTCCGCGTGACGTCTATGAGGCGGCACAGCTGGACAAGGCAAGCCCGTGGCGGATTTTCCGCCGGATCACAATGCCGCTTCTCGCCCCGACCATGCTCGTGGTTCTCGTATTGTCCCTCATCAAGGGCGTGCAGACCTTCGATGAAGTCTTCGCATTTACCGGCGGTGGGCCGGGTTCGGCGACGACCTTCATCATTCAATTCATCTATCAGACTGGTTTTGCCGGAACACCCCGCAACTTCGGACTGGCCGCGGCCGCTTCGCTGCTGCTTGCCGTGGTTCTCGTGGTGCTGACTGCCCTGCAATTCCGGGCCAACAGGAGCAAAGTCGATGGCTAGGATTGGCGCATTTCTAACCCGCACACGCGGCAGAAACGGCAAATTGCACTGGACCGACTGGCTGTCCTACGCCTATCTCGGCGTTGCCGTTCTGATGATGTTCGGACCCGTTCTCTGGCTCGTTCTCTCCTCCTTCAAGACGGAAGCCGACCTCCAGCGGTTTCCGCCGCGCCTGCTTCCCTATGCGCAGGAAACGGTGGTCATTGACGGTCAGGCCGCACCTTTGCCGGCCTTTGTCGACAGGGAAGGCCGCAAGCTCGGCATGATCAGGCGCGTCGGGCTCGTCGCCCAGGTGGTGGATCCGGCAAAGCCCGGCGAAGTCATGAAGATGCCGTTCAACGAGCTGCGCCCGGCCGAGAAGGTGGCACTGGCGACGGAGAACTACACCGAGCTTTTCCAGCGCTTCAACTTTCCGCTTTATTTCTGGAACTCGACCTTCATCACCGTGACGTCGACCGTCATCATGCTGATCGTGAACTCCATGGCGGCCTTTGCACTGTCGAAATACAGCTTCAAGGGCAGAGGCGTGGTTCTGGCACTCGTCGTCGGAACGTTGATGATCCCGCAGACCGTCGTGCTCGTTCCGCTTTTTCTCATCACCAGCCAGCTCGGCATGATCAACAGCCTGTGGGGTGTGATCATTCCAGGAGCGGCCACACCGACAGGGGTATTTCTGCTGCGCCAGTACATGCTGACCATCCCGGATGAAATCCTTGATGCGGCACGCATGGACAAGGCCAGCGAATGGAAAATCTACTGGCGCATCATCCTGCCGCTGTCTGCACCGGCGCTCGCGGTGCTGGCCATCCTCGCCATCATGTGGCGTTGGAACGACTTCCTGTGGCCGCTTATTGTGCTGACGCGCAACGACAATTTCACCCTGCAACTGGCGCTCAACTCCTTCCAGGGAGAAATGACGACAGAGTGGAGCAACCTGCTGGCCATGACGGTGCTGACATTGGCGCCAATCGCGCTGGTCTTCATGTTCCTGCAAAAATATATCGCCACCGGCATCGCATCGACCGGCGGAAAATGATCCTCAAGGGAGGGAATGACACAATGGCAAGTATAGAGCTTCGTCAGGTCAAAAAAACATATGGCGCCCTCGACGTCATCAAGGGTATCGATCTCGATATCAAGCACGGCGAGTTCTGTGTTTTCGTCGGCCCGTCCGGTTGCGGAAAATCGACGCTGCTGCGCATGATCTCCGGTCTTGAAGAGCTGAGCGGCGGCGATATCGTCATCGGCGGCGATGTGGTGAACGCGGTTCCGGCTGCCGATCGCGGGCTTGCCATGGTGTTCCAGTCCTATGCGCTCTACCCGCATATGACGGTCCGGGAAAACCTGTCCTTCGGCCTGGAAAACGTCGGGACGCCGAAAAAAGACATCGTCGAGAAGGTCTCACAGGTGTCCAAGATGCTGCAGATCGACCAGCTGCTTGAGCGGCGGCCCAAGGATCTGTCGGGCGGCCAGCGACAGCGCGTCGCGATCGGTCGCGCTGTCGTGCGCGAACCGCGGGTTTTCCTGTTTGACGAGCCGCTGTCGAACCTCGATGCGGAACTGCGCGTGGATATGCGCGGCGAGATTTCCAGCCTGCATCGGCGTCTTGGCAACACCATGATCTATGTGACCCACGATCAGGTGGAGGCCATGACGATGGCCGACAAGATTGCCGTGCTGCGCGCCGGAAAGCTCGAGCAGTTCGGCGTTCCCCTCGATCTTTATAATCGCCCCGCAAACCTTTTCGTGGCAGGCTTCATCGGCTCCCCGAAGATGAATTTCTTCGCCGGCGAAGTAGTAGCGGAAGGTCAGCCGTCCCTTAAAATCGCGACCGGCGAATTGATCCCGTTGCCGCAGAGCGGCTTTTCCTACGCACCCGGCCAGAAGGTCACGCTCGGCATTCGTCCCAACCATGTGCAGCCCACACCGGACGGTGCGGTGACCATGTCCGTGCGCACGGCAGAGCAGCTCGGCGGGGAATCCTATCTCTATGGCAACCTCGGTGACGGCAGCCACGTCACCCTGCATCTTGCGGGGCAGACATCGACATCGGCTGGCGAAGTCATCCGCATGTCGGCGCCGCTGCAACATATCCACCTCTTCGATACGAAAAGCGGGCTGACGCTGAAGCAGGACTAAGCCTCCGTCGCCACGCCCCCGTAAAGCAGGACCTTTGACATGACCGACAAAAAACTCCGTTCCTCCCGCTGGTTCGCGCCCGACGATCTGCGCAGTTTCGGCCACCGCTCACGCATGATGCAGCTTGGCTATTCGGAGGAGGATTTTGCCGGCAAGCCCGTCATCGGCATTCTCAACACCTGGTCGGAGCTAAATACCTGTCACTCGCATTTTCCCGAACGTGTGAAAGATGTGAAGCGCGGCGTCCTACAGGCGGGCGGCTTCCCGGTCGAGATGCCCTCGCTTTCGGTCGATGAGAGTTTCACCAAGCCGACCTCTATGCTCTATCGCAACATGCTCGCCATGGAGACGGAGGAAATGATCCGTTCGCATCCGCTTGACGGCGTGGTGCTGATGGGCGGTTGCGACAAGACCACCCCCGGCCTCGTCATGGGAGCGATCTCGGCCGGCGTGCCGATGATCTATCTGCCGGCTGGGCCGATGCTGCGCGGCAACTATGCCGGCAAGGTGCTGGGCTCCGGCTCCGATGCCTGGAAA
Source organism: Rhizobium sp. AN5 (assembly GCF_900215255.1). Taxonomy (NCBI): domain Bacteria; kingdom Pseudomonadati; phylum Pseudomonadota; class Alphaproteobacteria; order Hyphomicrobiales; family Rhizobiaceae; genus Rhizobium; species Rhizobium sp. AN5. Next base: position 1,051,764 of record NZ_OCMJ01000003.1, on the reverse strand, counting down.
TACTGGGACGAGCGCCGGGCCGGTAACGTGACCGATGAAGAATGGCGCGGCGTGCAGGGCGGCATTGCCCGCTCCGCCGGCGTCTGCATGACCATGGGTACGGCATCGACCATGACGGCAATCACCGATGCGCTCGGTCTCACTTTGCCCGGCGCTTCCTCCATCCCTGCGGTGGACGCCGAACACCAGCGCATGTCGGCAGGCTGTGGCCGTCGCATTGTGGAAATGGTAGCCGAGGAGCTGACCCCGGATCGTATTCTTACTGCGCCCGCGTTTCGGAATGCGGCCATCGTTGCCATGGCGACCGGTTGTTCCACCAATGCCGTCGTGCATCTGATTGCCATGGCGCGCCGCGCCGGTGTGCCGATGACGCTGGACGAGCTGGACGAACTCGGCCGCGTGACGCCGCTTATCGCCAATGTCCGCCCCTCCGGCAAAGATTACCTGATGGAGGATTTTTATTATGCGGGCGGTCTGCGAGCCCTGATGAAGCAGATCGAAAGCCGTCTGGACTGTTCCGTGCTCACCGTTACCGGCCGGAGCATGGACGAAAACCTCGAAGGCGCGCAGGTCTATAATGACGACGTCATCCGCTCGCTGGATAACCCTGTTTACGCCGAAGGATCGCTTGCCGTTCTACGCGGCAATCTTTGCCCGGATGGTGCAGTGATCAAGCCCGCCGCCTGCGATCCGAAACTTCATTTCCATGAAGGTCCAGCGCTGGTCTTCGATAGCTACCCCGAGATGAAGGCGGCAATCGACGATGAAAATCTGGATGTGACGCCCGATCACGTTCTGGTTCTGCGTAATGCCGGCCCGCTTGGCGGCCCAGGCTTTCCCGAATGGGGCATGCTGCCCATCCCCAAGGCGCTGATCAAGAAGGGTCACCGCGATATGGTGCGCATCTCCGATGCCCGCATGTCCGGCACCTCCTATGGCGCCTGCGTTCTTCATGTCGCGCCGGAAAGCTTCGTCGGCGGGCCGCTTGCCCTGCTGAAGACCGGCGATATCGTGCGGCTCGATCTGCCCCAGCGCCGTCTCGACATGCTGGTCAGCGAAGAGGAGATCGCCCAGCGTCGGGCCGCATGGCAGGCGCCGCCGCCGCGTTACGAGCGTGGTTATGGCTACATCTTCTCGAAACACGTTACCCAGGCGGATGCCGGATGCGATTTCGATTTCCTGCAGACGGATTTCGGCCGCACCGCTGGCGAACCCGACATATTCTGAGACGGGAGCGCGCAAAATGATGAAACGTTTGCTGATTACGGGCGCCGGCGGCAAGCTGGGCAGCATGTTGCGCGGCAGGCTCGGCCACCTCGCGGAGATCATCCGCGTTTCGGATGTGGTTGATATGGGTGCGGCGGCAGCGAATGAAGAGATCATCCGCTGCTCTCTGGAGGACGGTGGCGCCGTCCATGCGCTGGTGAAGGATTGCGACGGCATCGTCCATCTCGGCGGCATCTCCGTCGAAAAGGCTTACGATCCCATCGAGGCCGCCAATCTGCGCGGTGTCTATAATCTTTACGAGGCAGCAAGGCTCGCTGGCATGCCACGCATCCTGTTTGCCTCCAGCAACCACACTATCGGATATTATCCGCAGGGTGAGCAGCTATCGCCGCAGACGCCGTTTTTGCCAGATGGCCTTTACGGCGTCTCGAAGATTTTCGGCGAGGCAATGGCGAGCCTCTACAATTCCAAATTCGGACAGGAAACGGCCATCGTCCGCATTGGCTCCTGCGAGGAGAAGCCCACCAACTGGCGCATGTTATCCACCTGGCTCAGCCATGACGATCTGGTCTCCCTGGTAGAGGCCGTATTTCACGCGCCAAAACTCGGTTGCCCGGTCATCTGGGGCGTCTCTGCCAATGACGATAGCTGGTGGGATAATTCCCACGTCGATTTTCTCGGCTGGCAGCGGCGGGATAATGCCGCACGCTTCCGGGCCGATATCGAACGCGATGTCCCTCGCCCTGATCCGGATACCGCAATCGCGAAATACCAGGGCGGCGTTTTCATAGACGAACCGATCCATAAAAACTGATGTGCAGACACTCACGCTATTCGAGGAGAATAAGATGAATACAGAAACCAGGGAAAAATTGATGACGGTTTCCGTCGCCACGCTCGCAACCGCACTCTACAAGCGCGGCCTGCGCAACCAGGTCATTCAGGGCGTCCACCCGCTTGGCCACAAGGGCGCGAACATGGTCGGGCCTGCATTCACGCTGCGTTACATGCCCGCCCGCGAAGACCGCAACCAGCTGGTGGAATTCCGCAATCCCGCACATCCCCAGCGCGTCGCCATTGAGACCTGCCCGCCCGGCCACGTACTGGTCATGGACAGCCGCAAAGACCCGAGCGCCGCATCTGCTGGTGATATTCTCATCACCCGCCTGATGGTGCGCGGTGCTGCCGGCGTCGTTACGGATGGCGGTTTCCGCGATGCTGCGACGATTGCGGAGCTGGATATTCCAGCCTACCACACCCGACCATCCAGCCCTACAAACCTCACGAAACACGAAGCAATTGAAATCAACGGACCGATCGGCTGCGGCGATGCCCCGATTTTCCCCGGGGATATCATTGTCGGCGATGCGGATTGCGTCATAGTCATCCCCGCCGGAATTGCCGACGAAATCGCGACAGAAGCGGTGGAAATGACCGCTTACGAGGATTTCGTGGTCGAACAGGTGAAGGGCGGCGCAACCATCATCGGCCTTTATCCCTGCACGAAGGACGAACACCAGAAGGCTTTCGCCGTATGGCGCGAACAAAGAGACCGTTCGGGCGAGTGAGCCGCACAGAACGCTTGCCGGCTTCGTCCACAATGCCTTGAAGCAAGCCTGTATGGGTGGCGTCCCACTCATGCAGGCGGACTCGCATGTGCAATAATACCAAGTCGCCGAAGCGACTGGGCCGACGATTTTCCCGCACTGAAAACCGGCCCGAAATGGGCTTCTGTCGATATTCGTAAAATGATCCCCTTGAGTTTGCAGTGTTTGGTAACACCCGCAAAAACACATTGACTACATCTATATTTCCATTAATCTGGATATATGGAACAAGAACAGGCTATTCTCGCTTTGGCGGCGCTTGCGCAGCCAACCCGTCTCGAAACTTTTCGGCTGCTTGTGCGGCACGCACCGGAAGGCTTGCCGGCGGGTGACATCGCGCGCGCGCTGGTGGTGCCGCAAAACACCATGTCCGCGCATCTGAATGTTCTGTCACGCGCGGGCCTCGTATCATCGCAACGCCAGAGCAGGATCATCATGTATCGCGCGCAGATAGAACAGCTTCGCGACATGACGCTGTTTCTCCTGAAAGATTGTTGTGGTGGATCGGCAGAGCTTTGCGCTCCGCTGATCGCCGAGTTAACGCCCTGCTGCAATCCACAGGCGGGAAAGTCCGGCTGATGTCCACGTTTGAACGTTACCTAACCGTCTGGGTGTTTCTGTGCATCATCGTCGGTGTCGCCCTCGGCCATTTGCTGCCCGGCGTCTTCCAGCTCATTGGCGCGGCCGAGATCGCCAAGGTGAATATCCCGGTCGCAATCCTGATCTGGCTGATGATCATTCCGATGCTGCTGAAGATCGATTTCCGCTCTCTCACGCAGGTCGGCACCTACTGGCGGGGTATCGGCGTCACGCTGTTCATCAACTGGGCCGTCAAGCCGTTCTCGATGGCGCTGCTGGGCTGGCTCTTCATCGGCTGGCTGTTCCGCCCCTATCTTGCCGCTGACCAGATCGACTCCTATATCGCGGGGCTGATCATTCTTGCCGCAGCGCCCTGCACTGCCATGGTCTTTGTGTGGTCTAACCTGACCCGCGGCGAACCGCTGTTCACGCTCTCGCAGGTCGCACTCAACGATGCGATCATGGTCATCGCCTTTGCTCCCATTGTCGGCCTGTTGCTTGGCCTGTCCGCAATCACCGTTCCGTGGGACACGCTTGTCCTCTCCGTTGCCCTCTATATCGTCGTGCCCGTCTTCCTCGCGCAGTTCATCCGGCACCGGCTCATGGCGGACGGAACGTCACGGATGCTCGATCGCATTCTCGCAAGGCTGCAGCCGATTTCGCTGGTAGCGCTGCTTGCAACACTGGTTCTTCTCTTCGCCTTCCAGGGCGAGCAGATTATCGCCCAACCGGCCGTCATCGGCTTGCTTGCAATCCCCATCCTTATCCAGGTCTATCTGAACTCCGGGCTCGCCTATCTTCTGAACCGGATGAGCGGCGAACGGCACTGCATTGCCGGTCCGTCGGCACTGATCGGTGCAAGCAACTTCTTCGAACTCGCGGTTGCGGCCGCTATCAGCCTGTTCGGTTTTCAATCAGGCGCAGCACTGGCAACCGTTGTCGGCGTCCTCATCGAGGTTCCGGTCATGCTGTCCGTCGTCTGGATCGTGAACCGCTCGAAGGATTGGTACGAGGCGGCCCCAGCCGTTTCCCGAAACACAATTACCGAAAGGCAATGAGCATGGACGTCACCATCTATCACAACCCGGATTGCGGCACTTCGCGCAACACGCTCGCACTCATTGAGCACGCCGGTATTCAACCCACTGTGATCGAGTATCTGAAAACCCCGCCGAGCCGCGAGCAACTCGTCAAGATGATCGCCGACGCCGGGCTGACCGTCCGCGAGGCGATCCGCGAGAAGGGCACGCCCTATACGGTGCTTGGGCTTGGATATCCTGAACTGACCGATGACCAGTTGATCGATGCCATGCTCGAGACACCAATCCTGATCAACCGGCCGTTCGTCATCACCCCGATGGGTACGCGGTTGTCGCGCCCCTCGGAAGTGGTTCTGGATATACTTCCGGCAGACGCATTCAAGGGGCCGTTTACCAAAGAAGACGGCGAACAGGTCCTCGATGATGAAGGAAAGCGCATTGTCTGACACATTCCCCGCACTTGAGGGCCAGCACCTGCACGCGATTGATCTCGATGCTCTGCGTCCGGCCTTTTCGACACATAAGCCCCGCATTCTGATCCTCTACGGTTCGCTACGCGAGGTATCCTATAGTCGTTTGCTTGCCTTCGAAGCAGGGCGGCTGCTCGAACGGCTTGGATGCGAGGTTCGGATATTCGATCCGAAGGGCCTGCCTTTGCCCGACGAAGCACCGGTGAGCCACCCGAAGGTGCAGGAATTGCGTGAGCTCTCGCAATGGTCGGAAGGGCAGGTTTGGGTAAGCCCCGAGCGCCACGGCGCGATGACCGGCATCATGAAGTCGCAGATCGACTGGATTCCTCTCTCGCTCGGATCTGTTCGCCCGACACAGGGCAAGACGCTCGCCGTCATGGAGGTTTCCGGCGGCAGCCAGTCCTTCAATGCCGTGAACCAGATGCGTATCCTCGGGCGATGGATGCGGATGATCACAATCCCCAACCAGTCGTCGGTCGCAAGGGCGTATCAGGAGTTCGATGCTAACGGACGGATGAAGCCGTCTCCCTATTACGACCGGGTGGTGGATGTCTGCGAGGAGCTGGTGAAGTTCACGCTACTGACACGCGACGCCTCCGCTTTTCTCACGGACCGTTACAGCGAACGCAAGGAACAGGCGGAAGAACTCGAGAAGCGCGTTTCGCTGAAGTCGATCTGACGTTTCAATTCGTTGCTGTGGCAGGCGTTCTCAAGGATACCGCGACCGCAACGAATGCAGCGATACCGATTGCCCCGAGGCAGGCATTGGCGGCGAGAGCAAAGCTTGTCCCGAAATTTTCCATCGCCGCGGCAAAGACGAATGGCGCTGCGGCACTCACCGCCAGTCGCGCGGCCGCCATCCTGCCCGTAATCGCTCCGTATCCTTCAGAGCCAAACAAATAAAGCGGCAGGCTTCCCTGCGCGATGCTGTTGATGCCTGACCCGAGACCAAGACAGATCGCAAAGGCAATGGCGCCCGGCAACCAGTTCCCCGTCATCATCAGGATCAAAACACCGGCGACGATCAGGATAGCGGAAAGCGCAGCCAGCGCCGGCGGCGAGAGGCTTTTTCCAAACGCCATATTGATAAGCCGGCTTAATACCTGAGCGGGACCGAAGAGCGATCCGACAACCACCGCAGCAGCACCAAGCCCGATAGACGCGAGCATTGGAACCATATGCGCAAGCATTGCCGTCAGCGTGAAGCCCAGTACAGCGAAGGCAAACGACACGACGACCATACCGCGTCTGCGCGCATGCACTGGTAGTGCACCCATCACCGTTTCACGCGTTCCAGTCGCCAGATCGCTGTTCGATCCAGCCTTTCCGGCGCGCATGATCCAGTAGTGGAGCGGCATGCACAGAAAGAGGTTTAATGCCGCGAAGACGAGATAGATCTCCCGCCAAGAGATAACTCCCGCCAATGCGACCGAAATCGGCCAGAAGATTGTCGAGGCGAAACCGGCGATCACGGTCAAATAGGTAATGCTGCGGGCGGCGGTTCTGGGATCGCTTTCAACGAGCGTCGCGAATGCGGCCTGATACTGCACCATTCCGGACGATACCTCGAGCAGGATGATGGCAACGGCGAAGATTGCGACTGACGGTGACCAGGCACAGAGCGACAGCATCAAGGCCGCAAGGCCTGAGCCGACCGTCATCACCGTGGCGGCTCCGATCCTATCCATCTGCCTGCCGATATAGGTTGCCGACAGACCTCCGATGAATAGCGACACCGAGAAGACGCCAAATACCTCCGCCAATGTCAGGCCGAGGTCTTCCGCCATGCCGGGCGCAAGAATACTGAAACTGTAATAGAGAGTGCCGTAACCGATGATCTGCGTGAGGCCAAGCGCTGAGACAATGCCGGCGGATACTTTCGAATTATGCAACGATATTGCCCCCATCGGACGAAGTGCCGGCCGGACTGGCGCATCCATCGCTTCGCTCGACATTCTCCAGAATCGCCGGATGTTCGGCACAGCAGTCTTCTACCAGGAATTTCACAAGCTCGGCCAAGGTGTCGTAGCTGGCGCTGTAAAGGATAGACCGCGACATTCGTCGTTGCGAGACCAGGCCAGACCGCTCCAGTTCCTTGAGATGAAACGACACGTTGGTCGCCGAGACGCCCATGCGCTCGGCGATTGCACCGGCGGCCAGTCCGTCAGGACCGGCAACGACAAGTGCTCGAACGATCGCGAGGCGCGTCTCCTGAGAGAGGGCAGCAAATGCCGAAAGAGCCTGATGCTGATCCATACTTCAATAATCCTTGAATTATTGAAGTATGGATAGCGAACGGCGATGCCATCGGCAAGGCAATTTCTTCCGAGATCACACTTTCCCCTCTGGAGCATACGTAGGCGTTCGCGGCGACGGGGCTATGAGCGGCGTATGCTCTACGCCCTGCGCGCGTTCTTGTGAAACGCCTCTGATGCGAAACCGGCGAGTTCGCGAATGAAGAAATCGAGCACCGTCGAAGGCTTTTCAGCGGACCGCGTGGCAATAACGAAGGTGGACTGGATACGGGTCTTTGCTGCCATCAACGGCCGGAAAATTCCTTTCTGGACCCAATCATCCGCATAATGATCAGGCAGATACCCAACATAGTGGCCGGACATCACGAACATCGCCTGCGCCTCCATGTTGGAGGCTGAAGCACGCGCCCGTGCCTGCGGGAAATATTGCAGCTCACGCATATTGGCATAGGGCCGTACGACAAAATCGAAGGATTCGATGCGCTCGACGGAAAGTTCGGCATCGGGAAGATGAAAGAGCTGGTGTCCCTTCGCGCAATACAGTGAATGCGCCTCTTCCCTGAAGCGCGAAAGTTTCAGGCCCTGATACGGCAGCGTTTCCGGTAAAAGCGCGATGTCCAGGCCGCCATTGGCGATTTCCGACAACAGGGCGTCCGGCGTGTCGATCACCAGCTCGATACGTGCTTCCGGCGCCTTTTCGCTGATGCGGGCGATGATCCGGTGAATGGGCAGGTCGTGATCGGTAATCGTGTTGTCCACAAGTCCCAGTCGCAACGTGCCGGTAATACGGTTCTTGAGCGTACCGATATCGCTTTCGAAGGCGTTCAGCGCCAGGAACAGCACTTTCGAACGCTCATGTACGAGCGCGCCGCGATCCGTCAATTCAAAACCCGATCGCCCTCGCCGACACAGCTTGAAACCGAGCCTGTCTTCCAGCGCCTTGATATGGAAACTGACAGCGGACTGGCTCAGCCCGAGCGTGATTTGCGCGCCGAGAAAACTCTTGTGCTCCACGACGGCGCGGAAGACGGCGAGAGAACGAAGGTCGGATTGCGCGAGCTGCATGGGGATCGTTACATCAATTTTACAAATATAAACTCCATCAGTTTCCTATTTTTCTGGAATAATGTCCATGGTTTCCTTCTCCCCAATCACAAACCAATAAGGGAACGAAACCATGCAAAACCTGCTCACTCTGAAATCTCTCACACTCTGCGCAGCTTTCGCCGTCAGCCTCGGCGCATCCGCCCATGCCGCCGATCTTCTGGAAAAGATCAAGGCCGATAAGGTTTTCACTGTCGCAACCGAGGCCCGGTTTGCGCCGTTCGAATTTGTCGATGACGGCAAGATCGTCGGTTATTCCGCTGACATCATGCAAGAAGTCATGAAAGCCTTACCAGGCGTTGAGCTGAAGCGTCTCGATCTGCCCTGGCAGGGCATCCTGCCAGGCCTTGCCGCCAGCCGCTTCGATTATGTCGTGACCTCGGTCACCGTGACGCCGGAACGCATGAAGGCCTACAAGCTCTCAGCACCCGTTGCCGATGCGACGATGGCAATCCTGAAACGCAAGGGCGATGCCGAGATCTCCAAGCCGGAAGATATCGCGGGTAAGCCCGTCGGCTCGCAGGCGGGCTCCGCGCAGCTCAAGGCGCTTGAGACGTTTTCCGCCGAACTGAAGGCCGCCGGCAAGGATGCCACGACGGTCTCCAGCTACACGGATTTCTCGGAAGCTTATGCCGACCTCGGTGCCGGGCGCCTGCGCGCCGTCGTCAACTCGCTTCCAAACCTTCTGGAAGCTGCACGCCAGCGGCCGGATGCTTTTGAAGTCGTTCTGCCGACCTTCGGACCGAAGACCTATTTCTCATGGGCGGGCCGCAACGATACTGACAGTGCGACGCTAAATGCCTTCATGGACAGTGAATTGGCAAAGCTCAATGCATCCGGCAAACTGGCCGAATTCCAGAAGAAATGGTTCGGCGCGCAGATGGAACTGCCCGCCACTCTGCCGGCGACTGAGTGACCGGCAGGTCGAACCGGTCATGGACAAGATATCTTTTGCCATCTGGCCGGTTCTTCTGGACGGCCTCTTCACCACGCTGACCGTCAGCCTTTCGGCGCTTCTTCTGGGAGCGCCGCTGGCCCTTCTCCTCGGGGCCTGCGGTCGCAGCGGCCGCCTGTCCCGCCTGGCATCCGGTCTTTACATCTCCTTCTGGCGAGGCACGCCCATTCTAGTCCAGCTGCTGATCGTCTTCTACGTCCTGCCACTTCTGGGGCTGGATCTGACGCCGGTTGCTGCCGCAACTTTGGCGCTGGCGCTAAACACAGCCGCCTTCCAGTCGGAGATATACAGGGCAGGCCTGCAATCCATTCCAAAGGGAGAGCGGGAAGCCGCCGCCATGCTTGGCCTTTCCGCAGGTCGTACATTCCTGCACATTGAAGTGCCTCAGGCCTTCAGAACCATGTTGCCGGCACTTGTCGGCGAGATACAGGCTCTCGTGAAGAACTCCTCACTCGTTTCGGTCATCGCCGTCACCGACTTGACGCGCCGTGCCCAGCAATATGCAGCCACCACCTTCCGGCCACTCGACGCCTATCTCTCGGCTCTCCTGCTTTATGTCGCGGTTGGAGCGCTGCTTGCGGGAATAGGCCTCCTTGTCGAACGGCACCTGACAAAGGGAGCGACGCGATGATTTCCGGCTTCCTGAACGATATTCCTCTCTATGCGGCCGGGTTGTTCACAACACTGACAGTTTCCATTGCGGGTATCGCACTGGCCGTCATCATCGGCATCGTGCTGGCTGGGGCGCTACGGTCGCGGTACATGGCCATCTCCCTGCCGGTAAGGCTTTATGTGGAGTTTGCCCGCGGCGCGCCGCTCGCGCTGATCCTGTTTCTTTTCTATTATGGCGGCCCGCAATTGGGGCTGATCCTCAGCCCCTATGCCGCCGGCATCGTCGGTCTCGGCCTCTATGGCGCTGGCCCCTTTGCGGAGATTTTCCGCGCCGGTTTCAATGCCGTTCCAAGAGGCGAGATCGAAGCGGCGGGAATGCTGGGCATTACCTCCGGCGACACCTTTCTCCACATCCAGATGCCGCAGGCGCTGGCACTGACGCTGCCGGCTTCCGTCGGCCAGGCCATTAATCTCGTCAAGGAATCCGCAGTTCTGTCCGTCATCACGCTCAGCGAGCTGACCAAGGTCGCCGGTACGATCAGCTCGATCACCTTCGCGGTCGTAACCCCTTATCTCACCATTGCCCTGCTCTACTGGGCAATCGTCGAAATCCTGTCGCGGCTCGGCCTCTATCTCGAACGCCGCCTTTCCACCGAAGGCTCCTGACATGAGCGAACGAACAGTTGTTATTTCCGCGCGCGGCCTGGAGAAAAGGTTCGGTGACAAGACCGTTCTGAAAGGTATCGATCTCGACATTCATATGGGTGATGTCCTGTGCATCATCGGACCTTCGGGATCGGGCAAGAGCACGCTTCTGCGCTCGCTTGCATTTCTCGATCCCTATGACGCGGGTGATGTCGATGTCTTCGGCCGCCTGATCGGCTGGCGTGAAACCCCGCTTGGCCGCGAACGCGCCGGTCCGAAAGAACTGGCAGAGACGCGCCGCCCGCTTGGAATGGTCTTTCAGCACTTTCATCTGTGGCCGCATATGAGCGTCATCAAAAACGTGACATTGGCGCTCAGGCTCGTCCATGGTCTTCCCCAGGCCGAAGCGATAAAGCGCGGCCGCGCCATGCTGGATAAAGTCGGGCTTGCCGCTTTCGCTGACCGCCGACCCGACGGCCTGTCCGGTGGGCAGAAGCAACGTGTCGCCATCGCCCGCGCACTGGCGGTGAACCCTCGCGCCATGCTGTTCGACGAACCGACCTCGGCACTCGATCCCGAACTTGTCGGTGAAGTGCTTTCCGTCATGAAGACGCTCGCGGCGGAAGGAATGACCATGGTCATCGTCACGCACGAAATGGGTTTTGCCGCGCACGCGGCCAACCGTGTCGTCTTCATGGATGACGGCAAGATCGTTGAGGAAGGCGCGCCGCAGACGCTTTTCAGTAATCCGAAGAGCGAACGCCTTTCCCAATTTCTGCAAACCTGGCGCGAGCGCGCACTTTGATATCTGAAAGGACATTTCCATGACTGCCCACGGCTATGACGGCGGACGATTGAACCTGCCATTCGTCGGTATTTCCACCTTTGCCAAAAGTCCCTACGTCGAAAACTGGGACGCGATCGACGCGGATGTTGCGGTTCTCGGTGCCCCGTTCGATTTTGGGACGCAATGGCGCCCCGGCGCCCGCTTCGGGCCGCGCAGCATCCGTGAGGCCTCCACCCTGTTTTCCTTCGGCCACGCGGGCGCCTACGATCACGAGGACGACGTCACATATCTGGAAGGCGTGAAGATCGTCGATATAGGCGACGCCGACATTGTTCATACCGATACGGTGAACAGCCACGCGAATATCGAGTTCGGCGTCCGCAAAATCCTTAAAGCCGGCGCACTGCCTGTGGTGCTTGGCGGAGACCACTCCATCAACATCCCCTGCATCAATGCCTTCAGCGATCAGGAGCCGATCCATCTGGTGCAGATCGACGCGCATCTGGATTTCGTCGATGAGCGTCACGGCGTCCGCTTCGGACATGGCAGCCCCATGCGCCGCGCCTCGGAAAAACCGTGGGTCACCGGAATGACCCAGCTCGGTATCCGCAACGTCTCCTCCACCGCAAAGGAAGGATACGACTATGCCCGCTCCCAGGGCTCGGATATTCTCTCCGTGCGCCAGATCCGCAAACTCGGCGTGGACGCCGTAGTGGAGCGCATCCCCGCGGGCAAGCGCTATTATCTTTCGATCGATATCGATGGCTTCGACCCATCCATCGCGCCAGGAACCGGGACCCCGAGCCATGGCGGCTTCATCTATTACGAGGTACTGGAACTGATTGCAGGTCTTGCAAAGCGTGGCGAGATCGTCGGCATTGATCTGGTCGAGGTCGCGCCTGATTACGATCACACCGGCTCAACCGCCATTCTGGCTGCGCAGATTCTGCTCAACGCGATCGGACGTATCTTCATAGCTCGGAACGCATAAAAAACCGCGATCCGCCGGTACTGGATCCTTGGACAGGCAGCGCGCAAAAAGGGCCGCCCTTGGGGCTTCCTGGAGTTCGATGGTCTCGTCAGATATGAAGCCAAAAGCCCTCCACGGGGGAGGGCTTTTGTTTGCATTGATTGTAGCTACGGTTGCGACGGTTTTAAAAGTCCCGAAACGCCAAACGCGCCTTGCTGTGCACCACGCAAAAATCAGATATCGACGACAAGCCCCTTTGCCTTCAGGACGGGCTCCAGATTGCTAACCTCGATAACGGATTTGCCCTGCTTGTAAGCTTCAATGAAGCCCGCTTCAGCATCTTCGCGAATTTGCGAAAGACGTGCCGATTCCTGAGCGTCAGCACGACGCACAACCACCAAACCGTCCGCATCGCCAACAATGATGTCGCCGGGATTGACGATCTCATCGCCAATGATGATCGTATCGTTTACTGCGGCAATCGTTTCCTTGACGGTACCCTTGATGCAGACGCTGAACGAGAATACAGGGAAGCCAAGGTCTCGAAGCTGCAAGGTGTCACGCACACCGGTATCAGTCACCAGACCACCGATCCCCTTTGCAAGGCAGGCATTTGCCAGCACGTCGCCAAAGGAACCAGCCTCTTCGTACTCACCAGCCGAAACAACGATGATGTCGCCGGGCTTGGCGTAATTAATGGCCAGCTGCAACATGATGTTGTCACGCGGCGCGCATTTGACGGTAAAGGCGGGACCACACAGTTTCATGCGGTAATCGACAGGCTTGATACGGGAGGAAAGTGCGCCCCTTCGACCCTGTGCCTCGTGGATGGTTGCCGGCGAAAACTTCGAAAGGGCTTCGATGTCTGCCTTGCTTGGCCGTTCTGCTATATCTTTAATGTGGATCATAAAACCTCCCACGGTAAGGCTGGCGGCGGGAACGTCCCGCCACTCGCATTGAGTTTAATTGTCATGTGTCAATCGTTGCCGTGGCTTGAAGCCAGGCGGGATCAGGGGATCGGGTCGAATTTCAGCTCGGAGAGCGGGACGACCTTGTCCGTACGGGTCATTTTGTATTCGGTATTCGGGCCAAGCCACTTGTCCCAGATTTTGTTTATCTCGCCGGAGGCGTCGAGTGTGCGCAGCACTTCATTGATCTTCGCTGTCAGGGCAGGATTGTCCTTTGCCATGCCGACACCGATCGGCTGATAGAGCATCGGCTCCTCGATCATGCGCATCGGTTTGCCCTTGGTCTTCGATTCATTGACGAACTTGGTGGTGGTCATGGTGTTGGCCACCATACCCCGCGCCTTTCCCTGCTGAACGGCAAGATAGGCAGAGGCAGTATCCTGGAAGGTCAGCGGCTCGGACTTGTTGAGCTTGATAGACATTTCAGAGGTCGAGCCCTTGGTGGAGGCGACACGCTGGCCTTCGTAATCCGACTTCTTCTTGCCGGCATCATCAACCGGCACGATCAGCATTTCCTTGGCGAGATAATAGGGATCGCTGAACTGAATCTGCTCGGCGCGGCTTTGTGTGTAGGCGAGATTGGCGACGGTGATATCGACGCGGCCAAGTTTGACTTCCGGCACACGTGCTTCCACCGACACCGGTTTGACTTCGGCCTTCACGCCCAGTTCCTTGGCGATCGCGTTGCAAAGATCAACGTCAAAACCGGCCATTTCACGGGTCTTCGTATCGGGTGCCGCGAATGGCACGACATCGGCAAAGGTTGCGCAACGGAGCACCTTGTTCGCCATGATCGTATCGAGTTGATCAGCCGCCGCTGGTGACGCGAGAGCGGTTCCAGCCAGTGCAACGGTAAGTGTCAGGCATTTCCAGTTCATGGTCAGTTCTCCTCTTATGATTGATTGGTATCAGTGGCGCAGATCGGAAAGGAACCGCTGCGCGCGCGGATGGCGTGGTGCTGTGAAAAACTCTTCCGGCGTCGCTTTTTCGAGAATTTCGCCGGCGTCGATGAACCAGATGCGGTCGGCAACTTCACGGGCAAAGCCCATTTCGTGGGTCACGCAAAGCATGGTCATGCCCTCTGCGGCGAGCCCCTTCATGACGGCCAGCACCTCTCCAACCATTTCCGGGTCGAGAGCGCTTGTCGGTTCATCGAACAACATGACGGGCGGCTCCATGGCCAGCGCACGCGCAATTGCCACGCGCTGCTGCTGACCGCCGGACAATTGCCCCGGATAGGCGCCGGCCTTGTCGGAGAGGCCTACCCGATCCAGAAGCTTCAAAGCTTTCTGGCGGGCAACATCAGGTGCGACGCCTTTCACCCGGATCGGGGAAATCGTGACATTTTCGACAACGGACAGGTGCGGAAAGAGATTGAAATTCTGGAACACAAAACCAACTCTGCTGCGCAGAAGATTGAGTTCCTTTGTCTTGGTTGCCGCGTGAATATCCTGCCCATCGAGCGTGATGGATCCGCTATTGATCTCTTCGAGACGATTGACGGTACGGATCAATGTGGATTTGCCGGAGCCGGAAGGGCCGCAGATGACGATAACCTCGCCCCGCGCGACTTCGGCGTCGACATTCTTCAAAACCTCGTAGTCGCCATAACTCTTGCAGACATTGGAAATGCGGATGGTCTGCTGTGTTGATGATGCCGTGTTTGTCATGGCTGCTCCGTTATGATTTTCGCCTGCGCCTGCAATGCCTGTTGCCGGCGACCGACCACACCGGCACGGCGTTTGGCGATACGCCACTCGACGGCATTTGCGAGATACGTCAAGCTCCAGCAAATGGCGTAGTAGACAACCGCGAGGATGAGGAAGACCTGGAATGGTTGGGTCAGAAGCTGATTATTGACCTGACTTGCCGCAAAGGTGAGGTCGGGTACGTTGATGACGTAACCGAGCGTCGTATCCTTGATCGTGGCGACGAATGTCGAGATCATGCTGGGGATCATGTTGTAAAGCGCCTGCGGCAAGATGATGAAGCGCATTGCACCGAGATAGCTGTGGCCAAGCGCTCTCGCCGCATCCATCTGCCCGGCACCAAGAGCGACAATACCGGCTCTTACGACTTCGCTGAGAAATGCGCCCTGATAGATGACAAGCGTCGTCAACATGATGACGAAGCTCGGCACGTCTGCGCCAGTCCAGAGCGGAACGAGGAAGTAACTCCACAGGATGAGCATCAGCAAAGGCACGCCGCGCGTGACATAGACCAGCCCCGTTACCGGCCACCGCAGGAGCCGCCACTTGGACAGGCGCGCCATCGCCATAAGGATGCTGACAGGAAAGGCCAGTGCGATGGCAAGGGCAGACAGGATGATCGTGTTCGCAAGGCCGCCAAGCGGGCCGTTCGGATATTGCCCGATCAACAGCAGCAACCAGTTGTCATAAACGATGGTAATCATATCGCCGATCATCCGCGTGCCCTCCACGCCGGATCAAGGCGCATCGAAAGATACGCACCGGCACCCATGATCAACAGCGAGAAGAACAGGTACAGAACAGTTCCGACAAGATAGATCTCGAAGGTCTGGAAGCTGAGATTTTCGATTTCCTTGATGGCATGGGTCAATTCGGAAGCGCCGATAATGAGGGCGAGGCTGCTGTTCTTGAACAGGGAGACACTGTGATTGATGAGCGGCGGCAGGGCATTGCGCACGCCTTGCGGCATGATGATGAAGCGCATCGCGGAGAGATAACCGTGGCCCAATGCCTTGGCCGCTTCCATCTGTCCCGGGCTGACGGAGCGCAGGCCTGAACGCAGATCCTCACTGAAATAGGCTGCCTGACAGAGACCAAGACCCACCACGGCAAAGATCGCTTCGGCATTGTGACCGATCAGCCAGTCCGTCAAACCTGAAGGCAGGAGCGTGAATATCCCGAAATACCACAGCATCAATTGCACTAGTGTGGGCACATTGCGGTGGTAGGAAACATAGGCCGCCACGGCGCGATCAGCAAAACGCGACGATGAAAACCGCACGCATAGCAGAACGAGCGCAAGCGTCATGGCGAGAGACCAGGACCCGATAAAGATGACGAAGGTCATCTGCAATCCGTGCCAAAGCATTGCAATATATTGCGGGTCGCTCAGGATTGCCGACAGGTCGAAACCGCTCACGGCTTTTGTTCCTTCGATGCGTCAGCTTGCGCCACAGTCTGCGGTTTGGCCGTCTGAAGTCCGCCCATCACCTGCAATGTCGGGGTGATTTCCATATGGCCGATATTCATGGAAACTGGCGCGGCAACCGCAAAGGCAATCGCGTCGGCAATATCTTCCGCTTTCGGCAACTCGAAACCATCGATGAAGCGCTCGCGCACGCTCGGATCGTTGCCGTGAACGTGAGTGAAGATATCCGTTGCCACCCGGCCGGGGCAGATCTCCGTTACGCGGACGCGTCTGCCGAATGCATCCAGCCTCAACTGGTTCGACAGCATCGCAACACCAGCTTTAACGGCATGATAGGTCGAGTTGCCGCCGAAATTATAGTTTCCGGCGATGGACGAGATATTGACGACATGCCCGCGATCACGCTCCACCATGCCCGGAACAATCAGCCGGCAGATGTGGAGAACGGCACGGAGATTCACATCGATCAAAAGGTCGATATCCTCGGCATCCGCCTGAAGGAACTTCTTCGGCCTGTCGACGCCGGCATTGTTCACGAGAATGTCGAACTGCACCTTGTCTGCAAGATCGGCAATTGCAGCGCGATCCGTAACGTCGATCGCGTGCGGTATACAGCCGGTGCGTTCGGCAAGTTCATTCAGGGCGCCGGCGCTGCGGGCAACCGCGTGGACTTCAATGTTTTCGCGGCAAAACCGCTCGACGACAGCGGCACCGATACCGGATGAAGCACCGGTGACCAAAGCGGTCTTGTAATCGGAGAATGGCATTCTGATCCCCTTTTTTGTTACCATCAACACTAGCGAAGCTTTCCCTGCTTGCCTAAGACCGATTATTTTTGGAGTAATAAGTAAGTTTTATGGAGACCCGCAAACAGGCAATTAGAGACGGGATTCCGGGATATTCTTGTTCCAGGCAGGAGCTTTCCGCTCTGGCGCCCAGATTGCAAAACGCGTGCGAGCCTGTAAGCTGCGCCAAGCATGGATATAAGACGTCTCAAATCATTCATCGTCATCGTCGACAGTGGCAGCATCACGCGCGCCGCAGATATTCTGCATCTGGCGCAACCGGCACTCAGCCAGCAACTAGCTGCGCTTGAAGATCATTTCGGCCAGAAATTGCTCATCCGCAGCCAGCAGGGCGTGACGATGACGGATGCGGGGCATGCCGTTTACCGCCATGCACAGATCATATTGCGCCAGATGGAACAGGCGCAGGTCGACGTATCGGCGGCGGGTAACTCAATTGCGGGACGCGTCTCGGTCGGTCTGGTCCCATTCAGCAGCGCTGCAACGCTTTCCGTGGAGCTGTTGGCGGAAACGCGGAAGCGACATCCGGGGATATTGATCCACCTGACGGAAAGTGTGGGACAAACCTATAGCCAGATGATCATGAATGGACGTCTGGAACTGGCATTGATCCACGGCGTCGGACCAATCAAGGGCGTAAAATTCGAGCCCATGCTCAGCGAAGAATTTTATCTTGTCGCACATCGCGATTTCGCAATCGAAGCCGATTCAAAACCGGTGCCGATTGCCGCGCTTGATGGCATGCCCATGCTGATGCCACCCGCGTATAATTTCGTCCGGCGCGCTGTAGACACGGCATTTACCCGCAGCAGGATCCATCTGAAGGTCGTCGCGGAAGTGGAGATCGTCAGGACACTTGCCCGCGCCGTTGCCAGTGGTCTCGGCGCAACCATCATGCCAAAAGCCATTGCCAACCGGATCGTCTCGGAAACGAGCGAACCGCTTATTTGCCGGCTGCTGTCGCCACGGATCGAAGAAACACTGTCGCTGTGCATGTCCGACCAGAATTCGCTGTCTGAGCCAGCTTTTGCCGTCAAGGATATCCTGGTGGAACTGACGGAAAAATTGAAACTTTAGAGTATCCTTTGGCCCGGCAGACGAGCCAAAGGACCGTTTTCAGAATCAACGCATATCCTGGCAGAACTGCGCAATGCGGGCGCAACCTTCGCTCAGCATCTCCATGCTCGTTGCATAGGAAATCCGGAAGTATGGGCTCATACCATAGGCGGCGCCTTGTACCGTTGCTACATGATGCTCATCCACCAGCGCCATCACAAAATCCACATCGCCTTCGATTTTGCGTCCGCCCTTGGTGGTCTTGCCGATAAGCCCAGACATATTGGGATAGAGGTAAAAAGCGCCTTCCGGCTTATGGCAGCGCAAACCGTCAATCTCGGCGAGTTTGCTCAGAACAAAATCGCGACGGTCGCGATAGATAGCGGCGCGTTCTTTAAGAAGATCCTGGGGACCGTCGAGCGCTGCAATGGCTGCTGCCTGTGAAACAGTGGCAATGCCGCCGCCGTTCTGACCGTTTACATTGCTTATTGCGGCGATAAGTTCCTTCGAGCCGCTGGCGCAATAGCCCAGACGCCATCCCGTCATGGCGTAAGCCTTCGACACGCCGTTCATTGTCAGAACGCGGTCATAAAGCCGCGGCTCCACATCGGCAATTGTGCCGAATTCGAAGCCATCATAGACAAGATGCTCGTAAATATCGTCAGTCAGGATCCAGACATGGGGATGACGCAGCATAACCTCTGCGATTGCTTTCATCTCCGCACGGGAGCAGGCGGCGCCGGTGGGGTTGTTGGGAAAATTGAGAATGAGCCACTTGGTACGTGGCGTAATCGCAGCTTCCAAATCTTCGGCACGCAGTTTGAAACCGGTTTGTTCGACGCACGGCACAGCGACGGGAACACCCCCCGCGAATTTGACGATATCCGCATAGCTGACCCATGACGGGGTGGGAATAACGACCTCGTCGCCCGGATTGCAGGTTGCAAGCATGGCGTTGAAGATTACCTGTTTGCCGCCTGCGGAAACGATGATCTGGCTGGCATCGTATGTCAGATTATTGTCCCGCTTGAACTTTCTGGCAATCGCGGCTTTCAGCGCAGGCGTGCCATCCATCGGTGGATATTTCGTCTGCCCGCCAAGGGCTGCTTCGTGCGCGGCCTCGATTGCGTGAGCAGGCGTCGGGAAGTCCGGTTCACCTGAGGAGAGGCTGACCACCTTGACACCCTGCGCGGCCAGCTCTCTGGCGCGTTGGGTCATGGCGGCGGAAGCGGAGATGGAAACGTTTTTCAGGCGGTCTGATGTAGAGGGCATCTGCATGATCTTTCAGT
Organism: Rhizobium sp. AN5; assembly: GCF_900215255.1. NCBI lineage: Bacteria > Pseudomonadati > Pseudomonadota > Alphaproteobacteria > Hyphomicrobiales > Rhizobiaceae > Rhizobium > Rhizobium sp. AN5. The sequence continues at coordinate 1,032,256 of NZ_OCMJ01000003.1, read as the reverse complement.
AAGATTTAGAGAACGGGCCAACCAGAGGCCCATTAAGACGCGAGTTCTGCGGCAGGCGCGAGCGTTGCGCCGGAGGCGCTGATTTCACTACGCACGATACGCGCCAGCTCCAGTGAACCGGGCGTATCGCTGTGGACGAGGATGGAGCGAGCCGGCATTGTGATGATCGTGCCATCGATGGCTTCGACCGTGCCATTGGTCAGGAACCGGCGGACACGGGCGCGCACCGATGGTTCATCCTTGACCAGCGCGCCGGGAAGACCCCGCGCGACAAGGCTTCCCTTGGCGTCATAGGCGCGATCGGCCAAAAACAATGCCAGGGTCTTCAATCCAGCGCGTTTTGCCGCTCTCTCGATTTCGCTGTCCGGCGTTACGAACACCACAAGCTTCGGATCAACGGCAGAAATGGCATTCATCATCATATCGGAAAGCGCCGGGTCGCGATTGACCATATTGCCCATGGCCGCATGAAAACTGAAGTGCCCGACTTCGACGCCTTCGCTTTTGGCAATCGCGATCAAGGCCCCGAGCTGATAGAGCATCTGCTGTCTCAACTCATCCGGCTGAAAGGGCATTTCGCGTCGGCCGAAGCCTGCCCTATCAGGTAATCCCGGATGCGCGCCGATGCCGACGCCATTTTCTTTGGCAAGGCGAACCATTCGCGCCATGGTATCTGGCTCGCCGCCATGAAAACCACAGGCAATATTAGCCGACGATACGATCTTCATCATCGCTTCGTCGTCACAGAGCCGGTAAGGACCGAAGCCTTCGCCCATGTCGGAGTTCAGATCGATCTTCATCGTTTCCTCCCTTTGCTCCCTGGTTTTTCCGTCAACTCATCGCATTCAGTGCTCGCTTGACCATTTGAGAGGTCTGGCGAATATCATCGACGTATTTCGCAACTGCCCGCTCGGCCACACGCGCTTCCTCGTGATTGGACTTCACGAATTTGATCTTCCCACCCGCGCGTGCCTGTCCTAACCGCCACAGGTCGGCTTCGATCACGCCGGCAATCTTTGGATAACCTCCCGCCGTATTTGCATCGCTCATCTGGATGATCGGCTCGCCACCTGGCGGCACCTGTACAACGCCCGGCATCACACCGTGGGAACGCATTTCGATGGTTTCGGTCGGTTTGATAGGATCACCCGACAACCGGTAACCGGTCCGGTCGCTGCGGGAGGATATGCACCAGATCTGGCTCCAGAATTCTTCGCCATCATTGGCAAACAGCTTTTGTTCACCGGCCGGAATAGCGCGTATCGGCAAAACGCCGTCCACCACAGGCGGGAAGATATCGCTCAAAGCCACGGAAGGCTCAACTACACCAAGCCCGTTTGATGGCAGTGGTAACAGATCGGCGGAAGCCCCTATTTCCAGCCTGTCGCCTTTTGCAAGCGGTCGCCCATCGTGACCGCCGAAACTGCCGCGCAGTGCTGTGCTTCGAGATCCCATCAAAACCGGAACGTCCACTCCGCCCGCAACGGCGACATAGGCGCGGGCAAGTTTCGGCGGCTGCCTCAGTTCCAGTATCTGACCTTCCTTGACGATATGAGCGCACCAGGAAAGCAGCTCTTTCCCGTCAAGCAACGGGCACCCATCCGTTCCGGTAACGGCAAATGTTGCTGTTTTTGTAAAACGCAATTTGAAAGGAAAAGTCTGGACCTCGATGACGGCCGCATCTGCGGCATTACCAGTCAGAATATTGCCGATCTTGAGCGACAGAGGATCCATGGCACCGCCAGCAGAAACCCCGATGTCACGGTAACCGGGGCGACCGAGGTCTTGCACGGTGTTGAAGGGGCCGGTTTCGATGATCTCGATCATAGCTCAATCCCTGTAGGTATGAAGCGAACCGTATCTCCGGGTGCCAAAAGAGCTGGCGCAGAAGAGGCGGGATCGAACATCTGCAAATCGGCGTAACCGATGGAATTCCACCCATTCGGTCCGGTCAACATCGCTACACCCGTCTGCATTCCACCGATCGTCACGCAACCCTTTTCCATCTTGATCGATGGCACGGTTTTTCGGGGCATATAGATGCGCGCATCAAGACCATGCAGATAGCCAAAGCCCGGCGCACTCCCAAGCGCGAAGACACGGTAGGTCGCCTCATGGTGAATCCGCACGACTTCGCGGTCGCTCAGCCCCGAAAAATCGCAGAGGGCTGGAAGGTCGGCAGCGTATTCGCCCCCATAATGTACCGGTATTTCAACTGTCTTCCCGACAATATCCAGACTGGCTGCTTTATCCCAGGCATCGAGCAGCTGGGACACGATGAACTCCGGATCTTCAGGTGTTTCCTTAAAAATCGCCAGAAGGTTCGTCATGCCGGGAATGACTTCCGCAACACCTGGCCAGCCTTTTACCGCTTGCGAAAGCGCCCAGATCCAACGTTGTGCTGGCAGATCAAATTCGCCGGATGCTTCAAGCAAGAATGACCGGGAGCCTATGAACGAAACACGCGCTTGGCCTTTGATGACGGGCTGGATTTCGTGACGAGGCACAAGAGTGTTCGATGTCGCAATCATGATTGAAGCTCGATTTCGAACAGCGGATCACCAAAACCAACCAGAGCATCCTGCACGGCAAGCTGATTGACGAGCGAACCGTTACGACCCGCGACAACGGGGATGAGAATGTGGTCGATGCGGATAAATCCAATCACGTCATCTGCAGCGACCAAACGCGGACGATTTTGCGTTTTTGCAGGCAGAGGAGGCTTAGAAGAGTAGAAGAGACCGGCAATCGGGGCTTTTACCACCACTTTCGAAACACCGGCCTTTGGTGAGCAGACAGTGCCGGCGACGGAAATTGCAGATCTTGCCGAGGCAGAAACAATAATGCGTACCTGACCCTCAGGCGTCGTGATTTCTACGCCGTCCACGCCTGCATCCGTCAGCATATCAGTCAAGGCTGTGAGTAAGACGGGGTCGCTAAAGTCGGGCCTGCTCATGCTGCCCTCCGTTCTTTTAGCCATTGTTCAAGATAATGAATGTCTGTTTCGCCCTGCGCGAAAGCTTGGTCCTCAAACAGGGCGCGCAGGAGCGGAAGATTGGTCGAAATACCCTCCACCCGTGTACCCGCAAGCGCTTGGCGCATCCTAACCATGGCTTCAGCACGGGTCGGCGCATGTACGATCAACTTCGCGATCAAGGAATCATAATAGGGTGACACCCGGTAGCCGACATGGATATGGGTATCGACGCGAATCCCCTCTCCTTCCGGCAGCACAAGATCGGTCACGACGCCCGCCGAGGGGAGAAACTTATCAGGATCTTCGGCATTGATCCGGCATTCGAAGGAATGTCCGTCGCAGACAACATCTGCCTGCCGCAAGTCCAGAGGCTTACCCTGCGCCGCCTTGATCTGGGCCTGAACGATGTCGATGCCGCTCGTCATTTCCGTGACTGGATGTTCGACCTGCAAGCGCGTATTCATCTCGATGAAATAGAATTTGCCGTCTTCAAACAGAAATTCGAAAGTTCCCACCCCGCGATAACCGATCTGTCGGCAAGCCTCGACACAAGCCATACCGACCGGCTGGATCACATCGACCGAAATTCCAGGCGCTGGCGCTTCTTCCACCACTTTTTGATGACGACGCTGCATCGAACAGTCGCGGTGACCAAGCCAGACGGCATTGCCGTGCGTGTCGCACAGGACCTGTATCTCGATATGACGGGGATGCTGGAGAAACTTCTCCATGTAGAGGACAGCAGAGCCAAAAGCCTGCCGCGCCTCCTCCCTCGTCAGGGTAATGGCTTCGTGAAGCAAGGCAGCTTCCTGCACCACTCGCATGCCACGCCCGCCACCACCGCCCGCAGCCTTGATGATGATTGGATAGCCGATCTCATTCGCGATACGCTCCACCGTTGCGGCATCCTCGGGAAGCGCTGTATCCGGTCCCGGTACACATGGTACACCGGCCGCAATCATTGCCCGTTTGGCAGCGATCTTGTCGCCCATCGTGGAGATCGACCTTGCGTCCGGACCGATGAATACGAGACCGGCATCTTCGACAGCCTGAGAAAAGGCGGCATTTTCGGACAGAAATCCATAACCGGGATGGATCGCACCCGCTCCCGTCAAACGGGCAGCGATTAAGATGGCATTCTGATTGAGATAGCTCTTGGCAGCATTCGCCGGGCCAACACAAAGGAAGGTGTCAGCCGTTTGACCATATGGAGCCTGCCTGTCCGCCTCAGAGCAGATGGCCACGGTCTTTAAGCCCAATTCGCGGCAGGCGCGCTGAATGCGTGCAGCAATTTCACCCCGGTTGGCAATCAGGACCGTGTCGAAACCCGGCATATCCGATGTGGCGTTGAGATTTTCCGCCATTACGCGATCTCCGCCAGCAAATCATTGGCCTCAACCTCGCCACCATCAACCTCCGTCAGATAGGTGATCCGGCCAGCGCGTGGGGCAACAATTTTATTGAAAACTTTCATGGCTTCAATGATGAAGAGGGCCTGGCCCTCCTCGACCACATCTCCAGCCTCAACAAATGAAGGTTGTCCCGGCGCAGAAGCGCGATGCAAAACGCCAAAAATCGGGGCATGAACGGAGGTGGCCGTTGTGGTGGCAGGAAGGATCGACTCCGACTGATCGATCAGCGCGTCATCCCCTGCTTTGACCGAGACATTACTGCCAGCCTCTGTTCGAGGTGCGGTTTTGAATATCCGCACAGTTACGCTTTTCTCTGTCACCATGAGTTCGGTGACGTTCGTTCGTCCGACAAAATCAATCAGCGTCTTTATCTTCGGCAGGTCCATAAGCGTACTCGGCATTGTCCAAAGCCACCCGGTGATCCCGCACGATCGGGGTCACTTTCGGCTGCCTTAGACCTAGCACGATAGGCTGTTTGATGGGGTCAGAAGAACTTTTGATGGAGGTGTTCAATTAATAGGGGGCCGTGAGCTGTTGAGTCCGCGAGGCTCCAGTGGGCCCAATGGATCGACCGTTGCACACTATCAGAGCCCGTGAGGGATATACCGCCGGCAAGTCATTTGCGGTATCCAACGCCCTAAACGCAAAACGCCCTCCGGGATGGGAGGGCTTTGTTGTTGATGGTCTTGAAGATATTGGTTGCGGGGGCAGGATTTGAACCTGCGGCCTTCAGGTTATGAGCCTGACGAGCTACCGGGCTGCTCCACCCCGCGTTACCATCGCATTCGGCTCTGCCGAATGTCGCGCTTCCGTCTTTGCTTTAGCGAAGACGGATCTGTTTCGGAGCAAATTGCCGAAGGCGATTTGTCTCCTTTAGGGGACGCACAAGGCGTTTTCCTTATATTTTTATGGTCCGCAATGCATAAAGGCCGCTTTGATAGCGGCCCTTTGTGTCGGCTGGGCCGAAGAGTGTGGTTGAGAAGATATTCGTTGCGTTTTGCAGACCTGGCAGCGACCTACTCTCCCGCGTCTTGAGACGGAGTACCATTGGCGCTGGGGCGTTTCACGGCCGTGTTCGGAATGGGAACGGGTGCAGCCGCCCCGCGATAACCACCAGGTCGGCAAAACGCAACACAGTTCATGTTTTCACATGAGTGTTGTTTCGAGAAGCTGGGAAGCTTGCGCTTCATTTAATTTAACACGTCTTTCTTTGACTGGTCCGTTTGCCTGCCTTGCTCAAGGTTGAGTTTGGCAGCCATACAGGACGCTAGTCCGTCGCCTCGGGTTTTTGCCTTGGCAAAATACCCTGACGGCGCGCCGTCTGCAGCGAAGCGGCCTTGGCCGCGACAGCGTGAAGACAGAAGAGATGATGCTCATCTTTGATGAGCATGAACAATGGGAACGAAGAAGTCGATCGAGCTATTAGTAACGGTAAGCTTCACATGTTGCCATGCTTCCACACCCGTCCTATCAACGTGGTCGTCTTCCACGGCTCTGATAGGGAACACTCGTTTTCAGGTTGGTTTCCCGCTTAGATGCCTTCAGCGGTTATCCATTCCGTATATAGCTACTCTGCTATGCCCTTGGCAGGACAACAGATCCACCAGAGATACGTCCATCCCGGTCCTCTCGTACTAGGGACAGATCCTGTCAATATTCCTACACCCACGGCAGATAGGGACCGAACTGTCTCACGACGTTCTGAACCCAACTCACGTACCGCTTTAAATGGCGAACAGCCATACCCTTGGGACCTGCTCCAGCCCCAGGATGCGATGAGTCGACATCGAGGTGCCAAACAACCCCGTCGATATGGACTCTTGGGGGTCATCAGCCTGTTATCCCCGGCGTACCTTTTATCCGTTGAGCGATGGCCCTTCCACACGGGACCACCGGATCACTATGACCGACTTTCGTCTCTGCTCGACTTGTCAGTCTCGCAGTCAGGCGGGCTTATGCCATTGCACTCGACGACCGATTTCCGACCGGTCTGAGCCCACCATCGCGCGCCTCCGTTACTCTTTCGGAGGCGACCGCCCCAGTCAAACTACCCACCATACACTGTCCCGGATCCGGATAACGGACCGCGGTTAGACATCCACGAAGATAAGGGTGGTATTTCAAGGATGGCTCCACAAGAACTGGCGTCCCTGCTTCAAAGCCTACCACCTATCCTACACATGCCTTGGCGAATGCCAGTGTAAAGCTATAGTAAAGGTGCACGGGGTCTTTCCGTCTGACCGCAGGAACCCCGCATCTTCACGGGGAATTCAATTTCACTGAGTCTATGTTGGAGACAGCGGGGAAGTCGTTACGCCATTCGTGCAGGTCGGAACTTACCCGACAAGGAATTTCGCTACCTTAGGACCGTTATAGTTACGGCCGCCGTTTACTGGGGCTTCAGTTCAGAGCTTGCACCCCTCCCTTTAACCTTCCAGCACCGGGCAGGCGTCAGACCCTATACGTCGTATTGCTACTTCGCAGAGCCCTGTGTTTTTGATAAACAGTCGCTACCCCCTGGTCTGTGCCACCCCATCATACTTGCGTAAAATGGGGTCACGCTTCTTCCGAAGTTACGCGTGCAATTTGCCGAGTTCCTTCAACATAGTTCTCTCAAGCGCCTTGGTATACTCTACCTGACCACCTGTGTCGGTTTCGGGTACGGTCTATACGGTGGAGCTATTTCCTGGAACCTCTTCGCCGCACATTCAATCCAGTAAGAATGTACAACACACGAGATCCGTCACTACCACCAGGCCCACGAATATTAACGTGGTTCCCATCGACTACGCGTGTCCGCCTCGTCTTAGGGGCCGGCTAACCCTGCTCAGATTAACTTTAAGCAGGAACCCTTGGTCTTTCGGCGA
>NZ_OCMJ01000003.1:0-1020000 GCF_900215255.1 Rhizobium sp. AN5 | reverse complement strand
AGAACCGCGGACTGGATCTGCGGCTGGCGAACGAAACTGCCGGATTTCTTGCGGCGCTCGATCAGGCCGGCCTTCACAAGCTGGCCCATGACCTTGTTGACGGTCATGCGGGAGCAATCGTAGTGGGCGGCGAGATCAACCTCGAAAGGCAACCGGTGACCCGGCGGCCATTCGCCCGATACGATCCGGCCCTCGATATCACCGAGGATACGCTGGTGCAGGGTTTGCCCGGCCAATGCTTTCGTCACGTCCGCAATGCCTTCCAACGGCTCGATCTCGTTCCTATCGAGCGCATATCAGCTATCGACAAGTTCGGCCATGACCTTGTTGAAGCGATCCGATATTTCGCGGCGATGGACGTGCTGGCCCGCCTGGACCAGTTTTTTACCGCGCACCCAGACGGTATCGACATGGACGCTACTCGCGAACATCCACTGGTCGAGAATCTGGGATGCCGGAAGATGGGGAACGGCCGAGCAATCAAGCGCGACAAAATCAGCGCTTTTTCCCGCTTCTATCTGATTTTTTGAATCCAGCGCCCTGCCACCGCCTTGAAGCGCCTGCTGGAACAGTTTCTCGCCTGTGGAACGGCCGGTATCGGCGATGACATTGCGCGCCCGAAGCGACAGGCGCTGCGAATATTCGAGCATCCGCAATTCTTCCGGCACGGAGATCAAAATGTTGGAATCCGAACCGACACCGTAATGGCCGCCTTCCGCGATGAAACCGGGAGCGGGGAAGATGCCGTCGCCAAGATTGGCCTCGGTGATGGGGCAAAGGCCGGCAACGGCACCGCTTTTTGCCATGCGGCGGGTTTCGGCTTCTGTCATATGCGTCGCATGGATAAGGCACCAGCGCTCATCGACCGGAGCATTCTGCAAAAGCCACTCCACCGGCCGCGCACCTGAAAAGGCGAGCGAATCCTCGATTTCCTTGACCTGCTCCGCCACATGAATGTGGATCGGGCCGCCTTTCGCCAGCGGTTCGATCGCCGCCAGTTCTTCACCAGTTACGGCACGGAGACTGTGTGGCGCGATGCCGAGCGTTGCACCCGGAAGCCCATTCACCACGGCTTGGGCGCCCTGCATGAGCCTTTCGTAACTGTCGAGCGAATGGATGAAACGTTTCTGACCGTCTATCGGCGGCTGACCGCCGAAACCGGAATGCGCATAAAATACCGGCAGCAAAGTCAGGCCGATACCCGTTTGCGAGGCGGCGGCACCGATACGTTCGGCCATTTCGGCGATATTGCCGTAGTGCGAACCATCCATATCGTTATGCAGGTAATGAAATTCACCGACCCGTCCAAAACCTGCTTCCAGCATTTCCATATAAAGCTGGGCAGCAACGGCCTCGACATGATCCGGTGTCATCGACAGCGCGAATTTGTACATGACCGTGCGCCAGCTCCAGAAGCTGTCATCGGCAGGTCCGCGAATTTCGGCAAGCCCTGCCATGGCCCGCTGAAAGGCATGGCTGTGGAGATTGGGCATGGCCGGCACGATAACGGCATGCCGTTCATCCTGCGGCTGCGGAGAAACACCGGTTTCGACGGATAAAACAGCACCGCCCCTGCAGTGGATGCGAACATCTTGCACCCACCCATCGGCCAGAAGTGCTGCGCCCGCGTGAATTACCGTCATGCCACCCTCTCCTCTTGATCTCTTCTGACAAGGCCACGTCGAATACGAAATTGCGGCTTGCCAACGTGATTATTATGTATATACATTTGGCACATAAAAGAAAGGCGAAAAGCAAATGCCAGGGAACAAATATACAAAGGGAATGGCGATGAGCGACACTACCGCATTGTGGCGCAAAGCCCGGCTGGCGACGTTTGATCCTACCATGGAAGGCATCGGCGCTATCGAAAATGCTGCCATTGCCATACGCAACGACCGCATCGTCTTTGCCGGCGCTGAAAGCGATCTGCCCGCCGACCTGGCAACGGCCGACGAGATAACCGATTGTGAGGGACGCTGGATCACCCCAGCCCTGATAGACTGCCACACACATCTGGTCTTCGGCGGCAACCGCGCCATGGAATTCGAGATGCGTCTCAATGGCGCGACCTATGAGGAGATCGCCAAAGCGGGCGGTGGCATCGTTTCTTCGGTACGCGACACGCGCGCCCTTTCGGAAGAGGCTTTGGTGGCACAGGCACTGCCCCGTCTGGATACGCTTCTGGCGGAGGGTGTCTCGACCCTCGAAATAAAATCCGGTTACGGTCTTGATATCGAAACCGAACTGAAAATGCTGCGCGTCGCCCGCAAACTTGAGACGCTACGGCCCGTTAGAATCGTCACCAGCTACCTGGCCGCGCATGCGACACCGGCCGAATATAAGGGCCGTAACGCCGACTACATTGTGGAAGTGGTTCTGCCGGGGCTGGAAAAAGCCAATGCGGAAGGACTGGCGGATGCGGTTGACGGTTTTTGCGAAGGCATCGCCTTTTCCGTTGAGGAAATGACCCGGGTTTTCGAGGCCGCAAAACAGTACGGTCTTCCCGTCAAGCTGCATGCCGAACAGCTTTCCAACCTCGGCGGTACGGAGCTTGCCGCATCCTACGGTGCGCTTTCCGCCGATCATCTGGAATATCTGGACGAGGCCGGTGCACAAGCTCTGGCGAAAGCGGGAACGGTGGCCGTGCTTCTGCCCGGGGCCTTTTACGCGCTCCGGGAAAAACAGCTGCCCCCGGTTCAGGCCCTGCGCCATGCAGGCGCTGACATCGCGCTGGCTACCGATTGCAATCCTGGCACCTCTCCACTGACTTCCCTGTTGCTGACCATGAACATGGGTGCCACGCTTTTTCGCATGACGGTGGAGGAATGCCTGACGGCGACCACGCGCAATGCCGCAAAGGCGCTCGGCCTGCTTGCGGAAACCGGCACGCTGGAAGCAGGAAAATCCGCTGATTTCACCATCTGGGATATCGAACGCCCGGCTGAACTTGTCTACCGCATCGGCTTCAACCCGCTCCACGCCCGCATTTTCAAGGGACAGAAGGTTTCTCCATGACTATCACGCTTCACCCCGGCAATGTGACCCTTGCTGAACTTGCCGCAATCTACTGGGATAACGGCACAGCGAAACTCGACCGTTCGTTCGATGCCGGCATAAAAAAAGCAGCGGCCCGCATCGCCGAGATCGCCGCCGGCAATGCGCCGGTCTATGGCATCAATACCGGTTTCGGCAAACTCGCCTCAATCAAGATCGACGCAGCCGATGTGGCGACGCTGCAACGTAACCTCATCCTGTCGCATTGCTGCGGCGTCGGTGCGGCGCTTCCGGAAAATGTCGTGCGCCTGATCATGGCGCTGAAGCTGATTTCGCTCGGTCGCGGCGCCTCCGGCGTGCGGCTGGAACTGGTACGGCTGATCGAGGACATGCTTGAAAAGGGTGTCATCCCTTCCATCCCGGAAAAGGGTTCGGTCGGAGCGTCAGGCGATCTCGCGCCGCTTGCCCATATGGCCGCCGTGATGATGGGCGAAGGCGAGGCTTTCTATGAAGGTACGCTTCTGCCCGCCGGCGAAGCTCTCACTAGAGCCGGGCTGACCCCGGTCGTGCTCGCCGCCAAGGAAGGGTTGGCGCTGATCAACGGCACGCAAACCTCGACGGCGCTGGCGCTTGCCGGTCTTTTCCGCGCTCACCGCGCGGCACAGGCAGCGCTGATAACAGGTGCGCTTTCCACCGATGCCGCCATGGGTTCCTCGGCTCCCTTCCATCCCGATATTCACACATTGCGCGGCCACAAGGGCCAGATCGATGCCGGGGCTTCGCTGCGCAACCTGCTGGAAGGATCCGAAATCCGTGTCAGCCATATTGAAGGCGACGAGCGCGTTCAGGATCCCTATTGCATCCGCTGCCAGCCGCAGGTGGACGGCGCCTGCCTCGATCTTCTGCGACAGGTAGCCCGCACGCTTGAAATCGAAGCCAATGCCGTGACGGACAATCCGCTGGTGCTTTCCGACAATTCCGTCGTATCCGGGGGCAACTTCCACGCTGAACCGGTGGCATTTGCCGCCGACCAGACGGCGCTTGCCATCTGCGAAATCGGCGCGATCGCGCAACGCCGCGTGGCGCTGCTTGTCGATCCGGCTCTATCCTATGGCCTTCCGGCATTTCTATCGAAAAAACCGGGGCTGAATTCCGGCCTGATGATTGCCGAAGTCACCTCCGCTGCGCTGATGAGCGAGAACAAGCAGATGGCTCATCCGGCCTCGGTCGATTCGACGCCAACCTCCGCCAATCAGGAAGACCATGTCTCCATGGCCTGCCACGGCGCGCGCCGCCTGCTACCGATGACGGAGAACCTTTTCGCCATCCTCGGCATCGAGGCGCTTTCGGCGGTTCAGGGCGTTGAGCTGCGTGGGCCATTGAAAACCAGCCCCGAGCTGCAAAAGGCAATCGCCGTACTGCGTCAGGCGATCCCTTCACTGGAAGAGGACCGTTATATGGCGCCCGATCTGAAGGCGGCATCCGACCTTATTGCTACCGGCGCTCTTGTGTCCGTGATTTCCGACGGCATTCTTCCGAAGCTGGAGGCGTAAGATGCCCGTCTTCGATATTAAAGAAGGCACATCGCCCGTCATTCTCGGCCTGCCCCACACCGGCACCGATGTTCCGGCAGCGATTTGGCAACGCTTGAACGACAACGGCAAGATGCTTGCCGATACCGACTGGCATATTCATGATCTCTACGCGGATCTGCTCCCCGACGCGACGACGGTTCGCGCCACCTTTCATCGTTATGTGATCGATGCCAACCGCGATCCTGAAGGCGTCAGCCTCTATCCGGGACAAAACACCACAGGCCTCGTTCCGGAAACCGATTTCGACGGCAAATCGATCTGGAATGAGGGGCAGGAACCGAATCAGGACGACATCGTCGCTCGGCTGGAAACCTTTCATGCGCCCTATCACGCGGCCCTTGCCGCGGAAATCGAGCGGGTTAAGGCCATTCACGGCATCGCCATTCTCTATGATTGCCATTCGATCCGCTCGCACATCCCGTTCCTGTTCGAAGGCAAGCTGCCGGATTTCAACATCGGTACGGATATGGGCAGGACCTGCGACCCAGCCATCGAGACAATGGTGGTCGAAGCGACCGCTGCGGCGGACGGTTACACCAGCATTCTCAACGGTCGCTTCAAGGGTGGCTGGACGACACGCCACTACGGAAAGCCAGAGACCGGCGTGCACGCCGTCCAGATGGAACTGGCGCAATCCACCCATCTAACGACAGAGGCACCACCGTTTGCCTATGACGACGCCAAGGCCACCAAGCTTCGTATCCACCTGAAAGACATTCTCACGCGCATCGAAACGACTGCGCTGACACTCGCACACACCAAAAGGGGAACCAAATGACCAATCCTCGTCACAATATTCGCGACGTCCGCGCTGCGCGTGGAACCGAGCTGACCGCGAAATCGTGGATGACAGAAGCGCCGCTGCGCATGCTGATGAACAATCTCGATCCTGAAGTGGCCGAGAACCCGCACGAACTGGTGGTTTACGGTGGCATCGGCCGTGCCGCCCGCACTTGGGCGGATTTCGACAAGATCGTCGCGACCCTGCGCGACCTTAACGAAGACGAAACGCTGATGGTCCAGTCCGGCAAACCGGTCGGCGTCTTCCGCACCCACAAGGATGCGCCACGCGTGCTGATTGCCAACTCCAACCTCGTGCCGCACTGGGCGACATGGGATCATTTCAACGAGCTGGATAAAAAGGGTCTTGCCATGTACGGCCAGATGACCGCCGGTTCGTGGATCTATATCGGCAGCCAGGGCATCGTGCAGGGCACCTACGAAACCTTCGTCGAGGCCGGTCGCCAGCACTATAATGGCGATCTCACAGGCAAATGGGTTCTGACCGGCGGCCTTGGCGGCATGGGCGGCGCCCAGCCACTTGCCGCCGTGATGGCCGGTGCCTGCTGCCTTGCCATTGAATGCAATCCCGATTCGATCGATTTCCGTCTGCGCACCCGCTACGTCGATGCCCGCGCCGAAACTCTTGATGAGGCGATGGAGATGATTGAGCGCTGGACCGCCGCCGGCGAGGCAAAGTCCGTCGGCCTGCTCGGCAACACCGCTGAAATCCTGCCGGAAATGGTCCGCCGCGGCATCCGTCCGGACATGGTAACCGACCAGACCTCGGCGCACGACCCGATCAACGGCTATCTGCCGAAGGGCTGGACGATGGCCAAGTGGAAGGAAAAGCGCGAGAGCGACCCGAAAGCCGTCGAAAAAGCTGCCCGTGCCTCGATGCGCGAACATGTCGAAGCGATGATTGCCTTCCAGGACATGGGCATTCCGACTTTCGACTACGGCAACAACATCCGCCAGGTGGCAAAGGAAGAAGGGCTGGAAAACGCTTTCGCCTTCCCGGGCTTCGTTCCGGCCTATATCCGCCCGCTGTTTTGCCGCGGCGTCGGCCCGTTCCGCTGGGCGGCACTATCGGGTGATCCGGAAGACATCCGCAAGACCGACGCCAAAGTGAAGGAACTGCTGCCCGACAACAAGCACCTGCACAATTGGCTTGATATGGCCGCCGAGCGCATCGCCTTCCAGGGCCTGCCGGCGCGTATCTGCTGGGTTGGCCTTGGTGATCGCCATCGTCTCGGTCTTGCTTTCAACGAAATGGTCAAGAACGGCGAGCTCAGCGCTCCGATCGTCATCGGCCGCGACCACCTCGACAGCGGCTCCGTCGCCTCGCCGAACCGCGAGACCGAAGCCATGCAGGACGGTTCGGATGCCGTATCCGACTGGCCGCTGCTGAACGCGCTGCTCAATACCGCATCCGGCGCGACATGGGTTTCCCTGCACCACGGCGGCGGTGTCGGTATGGGCTTTTCCCAGCATTCCGGCATGGTCATCTGCTGCGACGGCACCGATGACGCGGCCCGCCGTATAGAGCGCGTGCTGTGGAACGACCCGGCAACCGGCGTTATGCGCCATGCCGATGCCGGTTACGAAATCGCCGTGGAATGCGCAAAAGAGCAGGGCCTGCGACTGCCCGGCATTCTCGGTAACTAAAGAAAAAACTCGGCGCAGTCTTCAGGCTGCGCCGTTTATCTGATCCGGGAAGAGAGCCGCGATCCACCCATCGAACTGTGCCGACAGCGGTGCCGCATCAGTTTCGGCGCCGCTGTCGGCGGCCAGTGGAACTTCTGGTCTGTCTGCGGCTTTCTTCCGTTGCCGTTTTTAACCGACCGACTGTATGCTCGTTTGAAAGCCGCGCTAACCGTTAGGCAGGCATGAAGGACATGGTAGATCAAAGAATGGTGCACAGGTTCCTTCCGCTTGCCTTTACCCTCCTGCTCGGGGCACTTCTTCCGGTTTCCGCTACGAATGCCGTGGCGTCCGAAAAGCAGCAAAATGTTCCCGTGCGGATCGATGTGGGCGGCTACAAGCTGAACAGCATCTTGGTCGAGCCGGGAAAAAGCGCCGAGCTTCCGCCGATCCTCTTCATTCACGGCGCAAGCGCCAGTCTCTATGATCCGATGTTTTCGTTTCTCGAAAAGCTGAGAGGCCGTGCAAAACTGCTATTTGTCGACAGGCCAGGGCACGGCAATTCGGATATCGGCGGCAAGGCAAATATTCTCCCGGATGGACAGGCGGACGCCATTGCCCAGCTTATGAAAAAGCGAGGTGTCCCGAGAGCGATTATCGTCGGACATTCCTTTGGTGGCGCCATCGCGGCATCGCTTGCGGTCCGTCATCCGGAGATGGTCGCGGGCCTCGTATTCCTTTCTCCCGCTGTCTATCCATGGGAGGGTGGCATCGCCTGGTATTACACAGCGGCAAATGCGCCCTTTACCGGTCCGCTGTTCAGCACCTTCATTGCTCCGCCCGCCGGCCTCCTGGCATTGGATCAGGCAACGCGCGGTGTTTTTGCACCCAATTCCAGACCCGCCGGTTATGTGGAAGCAACGCATTCCGTGGCGGCCCTGCGACCCAGGGCCTTTCGGCACAATGCGCAGGAGGTCGCGGCTCTCAATGAATGGGCGCGTGGAGCTTCCTCGGAGTATCGGCGCATCACGGCACCAACCGTCATCATAACCGGTGATACGGACACGATCGTCTCGCCAGAGGTGCATTCCCGTCATCTCGCCAGAGATATTCGCGGCTCCACTTTGATCGTCGTGCACAATCTCGGGCATAAATCTGACTATGTCGCCAGTGACCTTGCCATTGCCGCGATCGAAAAGGTTGCCGGCCGGCCATCCGATTTAAAGGCGGTCCAAAAAACGATTGAGCGACGCATCGAGAATGATCGCGGATCGTAAACTTCCGCCCCCGCCCCCTTAACGACCCGATTCTGGACATCACATGAGAATATTACGCGCTTCCGAATACAAAACCATGCCGTGGAAAAATGGCGGCGGCGTTACGGTGGAAATCGCCATCCATCCGCCGGGTGCTTCCGTGGATGCATTCGACTGGCGCGTCAGCATGGCGACCGTTGCTCAGGACGGACCATTTTCCAGCTTCCCCGGCATAGACCGCACGCTTGCGATTATCGAGGGAAACGGCCTTGCACTCGCTATTTCGGGTCATGAGCCGGTGGCGCTGACGACGGAGAGTACCCCCCTGCCCTTTGCCGCCGATGTTCCCGTGGATGCGACCCTGATGGACGGCGCGATCGTCGACCTGAACGTCATGACCCGCCGCTCATCCTTCGCCCACAGCGTGCAAAGACTATCCGGCAGCTGTTCGATGCAAGCGGCAACGGGAACAAGGCTGATCCTCGCACTCGATCCTCTGACGGTCGCCGTCAACAACGACACAGCCCGGCTGGAGAAGCTGGATAGCGTTTTCATCACGGAAAGCGTGCCGTTCACCATCGATGCAGATCATGGTGAAGGCATATTCTTTCTAATCATGCTACAAGATAACTGAAGCGCCGCAGCCTCATTCCAACCCCAGCGGATCGGCCACCCGTGGCCAAAGCTGGAGGCTTGCCTTCCGATAGGCGGTTGTGGCCGGATCGGTCGGATAGGAAGTGGGCGCGGCGATATAAACGATCTCGGAAGCGACCGGCGCAAAACCCGCATGGAAGTGGTTGGTGGACTTCACCAGCAGCACGTCTTTCCTGGCAAAATCAATGCCGAGATTGGAAAAGATATCCGGCTCATAAGTTTGCGTGCGGCTGGTAATGAGAATGATATCGATTTCCGTTCCGACCGGTCGAACAACGGCGGCGCGGCCGAGCGTGACGCGGCTGTTTCGGAAACTCTGCCACCCTGCTTCTGCAGTGCGCATGACCCTGATCCGGAAATCGAGCGGCTCGCCACCTTCGGGACTGGATTTGCCGCCAATACGCAGATCAATCTCCGCCCCCTCGCCTGCCGCGTGACAGAAAGACACAGCAATCGGATCCCAGATCGTTGCCACACCGATATTGTCCATGCCGCGCTCCACCATGCGCCGCAGAATATGGGTGGCATCACCCGCAACGCCGCCACCGGGATTATCCCATATATCCGACACCACGACCGGCATATCCGGATGCTCACTACGAATGGCGAGAACCCTGTCGAGACCCGATTCCGTGTCGAGCATCGGCATGGCAGTCAACTTGCGCATGGCATAAAGCTCATGGCCGAGTTTTTCGGCCAGTGCGTCGCCTTTTGCCCTGTCATTATCTGTCACGACGACGATACGCGTGCCCATATCTGGTACATCGCCTGCCATGAAACCGTGAATGACGGAAATAGACAGCACGCCGTCCTTACCCTCCAAAGCCTTCAAACGGTCAACATAAGAACGCATCGGTTCGCGGCTGGTGGGGTAAATGGTGATCATGCGGCAATTGAAAGTGGAAATAACCGGCCTGATTTCTCCGCGCAGGGTGCGAAGTGCCAGTTCAACGACGTGCTCACCACGTTCCTCAAAATCCGTATGCGGGAATTCCAGAAACGTCGCCATTATATCGAGATTTTGGACCCTTAAAGGGGTCAAATGGCTGTGGGGATCGAATTCCGCCGCGATCAGTACGTCGGGACCAACAAGCGTGCGGACATGTGACAGGAAATCACCTTCCGGATCGTCATAACCCTGCGCGACCATGGCGCCATGGAGACCAAGAATTACCGCGTCGACCGGCAGTGCGGCGGCAAGCTCGGCAAGAATCGTATCGCGCAGCGTTTCATAGGTCTGGCGCTGTATCAGCCCCGCCGGTTCCGCCCAGCAGGAGGTACCCTCGATTACCGTAAACCCTTCCGCTTTGCCGCGCCGGCGCAGAATTGGTACCGGTGAGGAGCAGAGTGTCGGCGTTTCCGGATGTTCGCCGGGCCCAGCGTAAAAAGCCGCGCGAAAGGCGTCCATGTCCGTCGGGACGGGTGAAAACGTGTTGGTTTCGGTGGCAAGCGATGCCGTGAATATGCGCATGACTGTCATTCTCGTTGCCGATGCCCGCATTTCGGCAGCATCTTTTTTTGCAATTTAATTAGCCGGGTAATATTACCAGACGGTGCCGCGTGCTGCCACGTCTTCCACCCGCGTCACGATACCGTTTCGATGGAAAACCATCCTGTCGAAAAGATTAGTGATGACGCAGGTGTGGTTCGGCACAACCTTGACCAGCTCACCGATTTCCGGCCGGCCCGATGTGCAGCCCGACAAATCGACCACCGCATGTTCTTCCGAAAGCGACGCGATTTTCGCGCCTTCATACCCTTCAATCAGCCCGTAATCGCTGAACCCAAGGAGATCGGAGGTCAAAGCCTTGGAGCCACAATCGAGCACAGCGCGATCAGCTGTCGGTCGCGACACCACGGTGGCAAGAACATGCATTGCCAGATCGCCAGCGGTGCAATGTCCGGCACGCAGCATCGAACGGTCATTATATACATAGGTGCCCGCCCGATATTCGGTTGCGGAGGGAACGAGGTGAGCAGAGAAAAAATCCGGTGAGCCGCCACTGGAGCGAACCGGGCAGTCGATGCCCTTTTCCGCAAGCAACGCCATGGTTTCCCGAATGAAGTTCTCCACCTTTTCAGCGCCACCGGGTGCCGGATAGGTCAAAATGCCCTTGAAATTGAGGCCCGGTGCCGCGACGATCTTTTCTGCAAGCTGCAACACGGCTTCAGGGGCCTGCACACCGCAGCGTTTTCCGCCGGTATCGCATTCGACAAGAACGGAAAGCGGTCTTTCCGCATCGAATGTGCCGGCAAGGCCGGCAATCGTCACGACGCTGTCGGCAACGACGCTCAGCTGCCCTATACGCGCATTCAATGCCCTCAGCCGCGAGAGTTTCGCCGCGCCGAGGATATTGTAGGTGATCAGGATGTCGTCGAAACCGGCATCCGCGAAAACTTCCGCCTCGCTGACCTTCTGACAATTGATGCCGATGGCGCCCGCCTGAAGCTGCTGCTTCGCAACGGCTGGTATCTTATGCGTCTTGATATGGGGGCGAAAAGCCTTGCCATGTCCGTCAAGATAGGACTGCGCCCGCGCAATATTGGCGGCAAGCCGGTCCTCGTCGATCACCGGCATCGGCGTCGAGATCGCATCGAGTGGGGTGCCTTCGTCAGGCCAGGGATAGGTCATCGTCATACGCTCTCAGAATCGGAAATTTGCAATCAAACCAGTGGCTTATAGGCGATAACATCCATTTCAACCTTCGCATCGACCATCAGGGGCGACTGCACGGTTGAACGTGCCGGCGGATGATCGATGAAATATTTCTGGAAGACCGCGTTGAAGCTCGAAAAATCCCGAGCATCATCCAGCCAGACATTGACCTTGACCACATCGGCAAGTGTACAATCCGCAAGCGCCAGAACATCCATGATATTGGCCACAACCTGCTCGGTCTGGGCCACAATGCCGCCGGTCACCACTTCACCATCGACGGTTGGCACCTGTCCAGAGACATAGACGAAATCACCGGCCCACACGGCCTTGGCAAAAGGCCTGCGCTGTCCGCCAGCCTGAGCGTCAGCCGTCTCGAACCGTACCAGTTTCTGCTTTTCCATCGATGCCTCGCAAATAATTTTCATAGAAATCGTATTTTAAGGGTTTAATAGCTTGTTTTGCGTCAATATTCCATAAGTGATGTAAATAATTTAGCAATTGTATGAATCTTAACTCCCAAACCGATGACGTCACGGTGAGCCACTCACATCGCCGCACGTTGTCCAACCGAATGATGAGACCCAAAAGCTATTGTCTATCGCGTTCTATGGAAGCGGCTATCGGCCGAGCCAAGGCTCTTCCAACCCTTAGCTCTATCGCGCAATCAGGAAGCCCGCGACATTTTCGGATATCTGCCTGATAAGAGAAATAGAGAGGTTAGCCGCGGCAAACCTCAGTATCTGAAAAGTTCGAGGAACAGTCTAAAGGTGCGACTGTGCTTTCCGTCAGATCAGCCGTGTGCCGAAACCCGCCGGTCCGATACCACTCTGTCCGTGACAGCTTGCGCGATCTTCTGCGCCTGCACGCGGATATCCGGCACGGCGGTTATCTCCCAGAAGCGGCCCGCCGTCAGCGCCCCGGCGGCAAACAGGCCGGGCCAGATCTGCCCGTGCGCGTTTGACAAGCGCGACTGGCCATCGACCTCGACCCCAAGACCAAAGGGGTCAAGCAAAAGCACGCCACCGTCCCGCATGGTTTCGAGAAGCCGTGAATGACCGATCCCCGCCCTCTCCATTCCGGTACAATTAACGACCCAATCGACCTGAAACTCTTTAAGCGTCTCCGTATGCCGACGGCGATAAAGTACGGCGATCCCCTCGTCCTGCTCCTCTAGAGAGCGGAGATAACCGGCATGAATCTCTAGAACGCCGTCAGATAAGAGCTTTTCGAAAGCCTTATGCACTTCGGGTGCGATTCGGTGCCGGTGAATGTTCCACCAGGGCAAAGCATGGCGAAGAAACCGGCTTCGCTGCTCAGATGTCAGACTCTGCCAAAGCAGCTGGGTCTTCGGCCGTAAACCATCCATGACAGTACGCCACGGCGCACCATCTTTCACCTGCTTACGCAGAGCCTGTAGTAACCGGCTGATCTCGGTCGAACCTTCAGGTAAGCGGGGATCAGCCGGCGACAGGGGCGGGCTGATATGTGGATGCGGCACAAGTCCGCGGCGGGACAAAACGTGGATTGGGCCACGGTGTCCCTTTCCTCGAAGCGTCAGGACCTGATCGATCATCGTCAGGCCAGAACCCAGAATACAGATGCGGTCCCCCGCCGTTACTTTCGACAGCCATCCGGACTGCCAGCAATGCCCGATGATGCGCTGCGGCGTGTCATCATCTTTCGTCAGAGTTTGCACCGGCAAACTTGCCGCGCCGACACCAAGACATAAGACAACGTTTTGCGCGCGCAGCTTCTCACCGTTCTCCAGTGCAAAAGAGAAACCGCCATCGCCATCCGGCCGACAGGCTGAAGCCTTGGCACGGATGAAGTCCACCCTCGCCCGCTGATCCCGGCTTCTCAGCAAGCTGGCGAGCCTGTCCCTGAGATAGAGGCCGTAATCGCCACGTGAGGCAAAAGCCAATGGATCATTGCCGAGCCCATTCTCCGTCAGCCAATCAAGAAAGTCATCCGGCCTGTCGGGGAATACGCTCATCCGCCCTGCGGGCACATTGAGCCGGTGATAGGGTAACTCGGTACGATAGGCCGTACCACGCCCGAAATCCGACTCGTCGCCGACAATGGCGATCGACGCGTCCGCGGGCAGGGATGATAGAAGATGAGCGGCGGTACAGATGGCCGAGAAACCCGAACCGACGATAGCGACATCATAGGACATTCATTCCTCCAACCTGCGACAGCACGAAAGGTCAGGCGGTGGGCGCCGGACCCGTTGATACTCTAGTCAATGAGTAGAGATTAAACACCTGCCAATGTCCACCCTTCACTTTCCGCTGGCGGGATCGCTCATTGCACATTGATACGCAGGATTCTCAAAGTTAGCCGCGGCAAACTTTCTCTCTGATCGCTTCTTGTCAATTTTGAAGGAAGCCAAAAAACCGCATCTCTGCCAGAACGAAGATGAAGTTAGCCGCGGCTAACCGACAAACTGTCACAAAAAGCAAAACTGATTCTTCCACAATGCCTTAGCGGCACTTCTGCATCCGGGAAAAAAGCCTATTGCGCCAAAAAGAGAATCGGCGCTTATATCTCAGTTGCGGAAAAAACCGTCTTTTTCGAAAAAAACCGCAACTGCAATATCGAGCGAAAGTAGATCCATGACACAGAGTGCCGACTCAAGATTTGCTGCAGGGGCACCCGACCTCACGAGCCTTATACAACAGCATTCGGCTGCATTGTCAGCCCAATTGCAGGCGCATAATGCGAATACGTTTTCACCGCATACCGAAAAGAGTATGCGCCATTTTTCGCCGGCGGAAACCGCCCGGCTGATTGGCATCGGTGAAGCCTATCTTCGTCAGATCGCCGCTGAGCGTCCGGAACTCGATGCAGCGCAGGCATCCGGTCGTCGTTCCTATTCGGTAGAGGATATGGACGAGATCAGAAAGTTTCTCGATCAGGGCGCGCGCGGCACACGTCGCTATCTGCCCCACCGTCGCGACGGCGAGGAATTGCAGGTCATCGCGGTCATGAATTTCAAAGGCGGTTCAGGTAAGACCACTACATCCGCGCATCTGGCACAATATCTGGCGCTGCGCGGTTACCGGGTTCTGGCCATCGATCTCGATCCACAGGCCAGTCTCTCCGCTCTCTTCGGTCACCAGCCCGAAATGGATGTCGGCCCGAATGAAACGCTCTACGGCGCGATCCGCTACGATGACGAACGCCGGCCAATCGCAGAGATCGTTCGCGGCACCTATATTCCCAACCTTCATATAGTTCCGGGCAATCTGGAGCTTATGGAATTCGAACATGATACCCCGCGCGCACTGATGCGCCGCGCACCGGGCGACACTCTGTTCTTCGCTCGCATCGGCCAGGCAATCGCCCAGGCCCAGAACTTCTACGACGTCGTGGTCATCGATTGCCCACCGCAACTCGGTTACCTGACGCTGTCGGCGCTGACGGCGGCAACATCGGTTCTCGTCACCGTTCATCCGCAAATGCTTGATGTCATGTCCATGAACCAGTTCCTTGCCATGACTGGCGATCTTCTCGCTGAAATCGGCAGGGCTGGTGCACGCTCCGATTATAACTGGATGCGTTACCTCATCACGCGTTTCGAACCGAGCGATGGGCCGCAGAACCAGATGGTGGCTTTCCTGCGCTCGATCTTCGGTGAAAACGTCCTCATTCACCCGATGCTGAAGAGCACGGCCGTTTCGGATGCCGGATTGACCAACCAGACGCTTTTCGAGGTGGAAAGAACCCAGTTCACGCGCTCCACTTATGACCGCGCACTGGAAGCCATGAACAACGTGAACGCTGAAATCGAGGGATTGATTAAAAAAGCGTGGGGTAGGGCAGCATGAGCAGAAAACAGATTTTCGCCAATCTTGGCACGCCAGGCACAGACAACGATACCACTCCCGAGCGGTCCCGTCCGCGTGTCAGACCCATCCTCGGTTCTCCCGAACTGGTGACGGATGTGTTGAACTCGCCAGTCGGCATGATCGGCCAGTCTCTGAACGAAGTGTCGGAGCGCTCCAAACGTGCTGAAGAGATCGAAAAACGGCTCGCAGAGGGCCTTACGATCGTTTCGCTCAATCCTGCTGATATCGACCCGTCCTTCATACCCGACCGCATGCCAGCCTCAGAAGAGGCGGATTCAGGCCTGGTGGAGGCTATTCGTGAGCAGGGCCAGCAGGTTCCCATTCTGGTGCGCCCTCATCCCGAATTTCCGGGACGTTATCAGGTCGCATTTGGCCATCGCCGTCTGCGCGCCGTTTCCAACCTGGGTATTCCGGTCAAGGCCGTGGTTCGCGATCTCAGCGACGAACAGCTGGTTGTCGCCCAGGGACAGGAAAACAACGAGCGCCGTGACCTAACCTATATTGAAAAGGCGCGGTTCGCCCAGAAACTGCAGATGCGGTTTCCGCGTGATACAATCATGGCGGCGATGTCCCTACACAAGGGCGATCTTTCCAACATGCTATCGGTTGTCGGTCGCATTCCCGAGGATCTGGTCGATCTTATTGGTCCGGCACCTACCGTCGGTCGCCGTAACTGGATGGATCTCGCAGATCAGCTCTCCTCGTCACAGGTCAAGGAAGCTGCGCGCGCTCATGTCAGGGAACCTTCCGTTGCCGCTCTTCCGTCCGAAGAACGCTTCAAGTCGCTTCTGGATTTTCTGAAACCCAAGGCACAGGCAAAGAAAGCCGGTGTCTGGTCTTCGGAAACTGGCAGCAGACTGGCAAAGGTGGTCGAAAGCGACCGCAAGCTGGATATATCCATCGACAAGAACGAGGCGCCGGAATTTGCCGATTTCGTTCTGGAACATCTTCAGGCGCTGTTTGCCGAATATCGGTCCAAGCAGTGATTGTTAATACCAACGACTAACAGGAGACGCATTACAAAAGAAAAAAGCCCCCGAACGTTGCCGCACGGAAGCCTTTCTTTGATCTAAGCAACCAAAGAATCTCATTTCCGCGAATCATAGTCAAGAGTCTTGGCATCGAATTTTTCGGTGAGCGATTTTCTTTTGCCTTGTGAAAGGTGAAAGACATGGACAGCACATGTGTAACGACGCCCTTTGGGCGGCGAGCGATGTCGTTTGGCGTCCTCGCAACACAGTTTGCCGCGCAGAAAAACAAAAAGACAGAAGCGGTCGATAAATGGAAACTCTACCGTTCGGTCTGTGAAGCGAGACCATTGCTCGGTGTGACCGATCGCTCTCTCGCGGTCTTGAACGCCCTTCTGAGTTTTTATCCGAAAAATGAACTCTCCAGCGAAGCCGGATTGGTCGTCTTTCCGTCGAATACGCAATTATCATTGCGGGCACATGGAATGGCAGAACAGACATTGCGCCGGCATCTCTCGGCTCTCGTCGAGGCCGGTCTCATCATCCGCAAGGATAGTCCAAACGGAAAACGCTACGCGCGTAAGCACAGGGGCGGGGAAATCAGCGAAGCCTATGGTTTTTCGCTGGCACCGCTTCTCGCCCGCAAATCGGAAATAGAGGAACTCGCCGAACGCATCGTTCGCGAGCGGCTCGACCTTCAGCGGCTTCGTGAAAACATCAGCCTGTGCCGCCGCGATATCCAGAAGCTTTGCGAAATGATAGCCGCCAGCGGTGATGTCGTAACGTCAGAAGGATTCCAGGCGCGCTACAATGCCATTGCCCGGTCTCTCGGCCGTAATTCAAAGCCTGTCGAACTCAAGGAAATCGCCGGATTTTTGGTCTCCCTGCGTGCAGAAGTGACCAACTATCTGGAAAATATTGAAAATTCGGAGAAATCGGGCGGCAATGACTGCCAAAATGAGCGCCTCATAAAGAATTCAGAATCCGAATCTATATCTAAACCGCAAAATTTGCGTGAACCGGTAATCCTCGCACCTGCCGACACGACAGTCGTACAGCCAGAATATGCCGTACCCGTCAGTGCAAAACCTTCGCCGCAACAGCCAAAGCCTGTTCTTCATAAGCAATTTTTTGTTCCTGATATTGTTTTGGTTGTGAAGGCTTGCCCGGATATTTCCCTCTATGCACCCCGAGGAGCAGTGACTGGATGGCGTGATCTCGAAGTGGCGACATCAGTCATTAAAACCATGTTTAACGTTAGCCAGTCGGCCTACCAGGACGCCCTCACCACTTTCGGTCGACAGGGAACAGCGGCGATTCTTGCCTGCCTGCTGCAAAAGGCCGACCAGATCAGCTCGCTGGGCGGATATCTGCGCAATCTCACCCGTAAGGCCCACGAGGGCGGGTTTGATCTTCAGGCCATGCTTCTGGCGCAACTGCGGGGTCGAACTGACGGGATAGAGAGAAGCATGGCTGTATGAGTTCTTGAGGACGGACAGAAAATGGCGTCGGCTTGCCGAACTCCCAGTCTGGAGCTACATTGACGCTGTTTCTGCAAGACCCCGAAGATTCGCTGTGAGGCTGCCAGTGTTTACGAACAGACCGCGCTGGCAGGGTTCCTATGGTTAATGCAAAGTGATGAAAGTTAAGCGTTAATTGACTTTCGTTTGAGTTATTCCATGATTGGTTTCAATCGCTTGAGTCCGGGCATCTTTTAGCGGGATTGCGATGATAAGGGCAGGAAAAGCGCGATTTTTATGCGTCTCTCGCCTGACTGGACTGGGTAATGCAGAGATCTCGATATGGCACGACGTTGGAACTGAACCTTCCTTAAGATTGTGCGTTTCCGTGTCGATGTTGGAAGGGGGGGTGAGCCTATGGTTTTTCCAGACGATATGGAGCTGGCTGTCGCTGTTTACATGGCGGACATTGCCTTGCCTCGACATACCGCCATCGAAAAGCTCTTGAGGGCGGGACTTGAAGAAGCCGGTTATTTAACCGGAGGTGAGGGGCGGCCGCCGGAAATTGTCGACGGGCAACCAAGTTCGGATTACGTGCAATATCGCACCTATCTGGACGAGGACAGCTGAAAGACGGCGGGAACCAAACCGGGCGAGGGCTGTTTATGGCGCAGTCAATTGTGACAGGATGTGCCGATGTTCTCCAAGTCCCTCTTTATCGCGACAATTGTCATCTCCGCGACGAGCCACCCGATATTTGCTCAGCCTTTGGAGGTCAGCATATTGGAACCGACCAATACCCGTAGCGCCGCATTCTCGTCTGGGGCGACCGCATCGAATTATATTACCGATGTCTCCGGCAAGACAGTGCGTCTGGTAGGACCGCGTTTTTATCCCGACAATGCGCGGGCGCTGCAGTTTCCCGGCCGGGACTCGAATGTTAATTCTTCGGCTGAAGCGCAACGCTAACGCGATCGCAATAATTCATACCGACGAACAGGGGCAGAATGGGAACCGAAAGCGAAACGTCCGGGCAGAAACCGGATGCGCAAACCTGGATCAAACAGGATGGGCACAAAGCAGAAAAGGCGACCTTTCCTGAACTATTCTTCGATCTGGTTTTCGTTTTCGCGCTCATTCAGCTTTCCCATGCGCTTGCAAAGGACTTCGGACCGACAGCGGCGCTTGAGGCGGGCATCCTGATATTGTCACTTTGGTGGCTGTGGATACACACCGCCTGGATCACCAACCTGCTGAATACGGAAAAGGAGCCTGTCCGGATTCTGCTTTTCGTCCTGATGTTCGGTGGGGTGCTTTTGGCCATCGCGCTGCCGGAGGCTTTTGCGGAACAGGGTTTCGTGTTTGCTCTGATCTACAGTGCCATGCAGGTGGGGCGGAGCCTGTTTGCACTCTATGCCTTCAAGGGAGAGGACAGGCAGTCTTTTCTGGTTTTTGTGCGAGTGACGATCTGGCTAGTCATATCGAGCCTGTTCTGGCTGGCTGGCGGGCTTGTCGATCTGACGGATAGAATCCTCCTGTGGGGTATCGCACTCGCTATCGAATATGCCGGACCCGCTTGTCGTTATGTCGTCCCGGGATTGAAAGCAAGCGATGCGGACAAGCTGCATCTCTCCGGCGAGCACCTTGCGGAGCGCTGTGCGCTTTTCGTCATCATCTGTCTCGGGGAAACGATTCTAACCACCGGCCGTACGGCCACGGAATATATGAATACCGGCCTCACATTCATCGTCTTTTGTTCGGCCTTCGTCAGCACCGTCACAATGTGGTGGATCTATTTCCATCACGGGCAGGAAGAGGCCTCCAGAAAGGCCGAACATGCGGACGAGAAAGCGAAGATCGCCCAAAATCTTTTCAACTACGGACATCTGCCTATCGTGGCCGGCATCATCCTCACGGCAGTGGGAGAGGATTTCAGCCTGTCCCATGCCCATGAAGGGACGACGATGAGGGAGTCCATCGCAATTCTTGGCGGCCCGATCCTGTTTCTAGCCGGTAATATCGGCGTCAAGATTGCTGCCACCTATCAGCGGCCGATCTCGCATTTTGCCGGAGTAGCGGCGCTCTGCCTGCTTCTGCCGGTGCCGGGCGTGCCGCTTTTTGCGCTGCAACTGGCAAGCACGGGGATTTTGCTGCTGGTGGCGCTGTGGGAATATCTGGCGCTGAAAAAATCAGTCGCCAACGCCTAAGCAGTGGCGAAATCGCGTGCCCTGTCGTTCCATAGCCTCAGGCTGCGGGCATAGGCCTCTTCGAAAGGCAGCACCATATCATTGACCAGCATCAGGGCGATGGCAGCGGTGGAGACGATTATGGTTTCCGCTCTTTCGTCTCTGGCCGCCCCCGTCCAGACTGCGCGCCAATATTCGAAGGTGGTGAACATGGTCGGCATTTCGGCCGGTGGGGTTTCGCGGGCGGGAATGACGAACTCGACATCCTCGCCCTTGGAAAGACCGAAAATCCGGGTGCTGCGGAAGGGTGTAAATTGCGCGAAATCCCGCGTATTGCCGAGAATGGCAAGGGTTTCGACCGAAAGCAGCCGCGCGGTATCGCGATGGAGCTCCTGATAAGAGGGGCGGGCGACGCCGATAATGGTGCTTCTGGCGCGAAGTGGATTGAGAAGATGCACGACCGTATTGAGCGGCAGGCGCATTTCCAGAACGCCGTGCAGGCCAAGCAGGCTCTGAAACTGTAACGACAGTCCACCGATCGGCAGATAGGCGATCCCGTGCGAGGCAGTGGCCTTGGCCGCCTGCGAAAGTGAATGGCAGAGCGGTATCCCGCAGGCTTCAGCGGCGAGTTCGAGCTTGCCGCCATTTTCTCCTTGGCCCACGTGGCCGTGTAACAAGACGCTATATCCCGCCATGGAAACAAGACGTGCGGAATGCAGGAACCAAGGTGCATCGCGATGTTTGGGCGACATATAGGCCGGCCAGTCGAGATCGACCGATGCGGGCGCTTGCTGGTCTCTTTTTATATGGCCCCACATGGCTTCGATAAAACCGGCAAGCTCTGCCGCGGTCACACCGCGATAATGCATGGTCGCAAGCAGCGCTCCGATCTGTATGGGATCTGCATCGCCTTCGAGAATGATCGAAAGCGCGTCCATCGCCTCTTGCTGACTGAGCGGGCGGCTGTTGCCGATGCCCATCGCCGAGGTCGCTATATATTTGGCGAGCCTGTGCTGCGGATCGGCATTGTGGCCGATGCGGGCAAGGCGGTCCGCTATATTTTCCGGTGTCGGCTGACCTTCCAGAAGAACGCTGGGGCGCAGCGAAAGAGGCGGCGCCTTCATCAGCACCGGCCGTTCCCAGCCGCTAACATTGGCGGCGGCGGGAGCTGCCGCTTTTTCCTGTGAATAATCGATCAGGTTTTCCGCCTCCGCCGCCAGCGAACGAATGCGCAGCCGCATGGTCTCGGCAAAGGGGGTGGGTCGCAAACCCTGGCCGGTACGCAGAAACAGCTGGTCGCCGTATTTCTCGCGCAGCTGCTGTAATATCCGGCTCATCGATGATGTCGGCAGTCCCATGCCTGCCGCTGCGCGGCTGACGCTTCCTTCCCGCAACAACGCATCGAACGCGACAAGTAGTTTCAGCTGACCAAGCCTGTCGGGCTTTGTCGGGGAAGCTGGTTCTTCTTTTCTCTTGCCGGTTGTCATCTTGCTGTTTTTTTACCCCGCCGCCGAATGGCGGAGCCCTTTTTGCAATTTCTGGAATTTAGAACTGTTCGAAAACAAACGCGTTGCGCCAGACCTCCCTCCTAAATAAGTGGGGTTAAATTCTCAAGTTAAATGCGGGGGCGTAACATGGAATTGAAGTACCGCGGGCAGGATATGGCCGCGACGATAATAAAGGCTGGCATTTTCGTCGCTATGGCGGGAACGGCGCTCAGCGCTGCATTGCCCGCTTTCGCGCAGCAGGCGACCGACGGAACCACCGTTCTTCAGCAGATTGTGGTGACCGCGTCGGGCTTCGAGCAGAATGTGAAGGATGCTCCGGCCAGCATCACGGTTGTGACGCGAGAAGATCTGGAAAAGGGATCTTACCGCGATCTGACAGACGCCTTGCGCGAAGTTCAGGGCGTGTCTGTCACCGGCATTGCCAATGAGAAGGATATTTTCATTCGCGGATTGCCCGGCGCTTACACGCTGATCCTGGTTGACGGTAAGAGGCAGAGCACGCGCGATGCCCGTACCAATGGTAATTCCGGCTTCGAACAGAGTTTCGTGCCGCCGGTTTCGGCGATCGAACGCATCGAGGTCGTGCGCGGCCCGATGTCCTCTCTTTACGGTTCCGATGCCATGGGCGGCGTCATCAACATCATCACCCGCAAGGTCGGAGATGTCTGGTCTGGCTCCGTGACCAGCGAGGGTACGGTTCAGCAACACTCAAAATTCGGCAATAGCGGCCAGGTGTCCTGGTATGCCAATGGGCCGATCCTGAAGGACCGGCTGGGGCTGCAGATCTGGGGCAGGGGCTTCACGCGCGGCGAAGACCGCATATTGAATGGTACGACGAGCGCGAAGGAATACGATTTCAATGGACGTTTGACCTTCACGCCGAATGAGGATCACGACATCTATCTCGAGGCTGGCAAAGCACGGTTGCGCCGCGATGCCCAGTCCGGCGAGACGCTGGCAGCCAATGCAGACGGCACCTACAACACCAATACGCGCGACCATTGGTCATTGTCGCATACCGGCCGGTGGGGACCGACCACGTCCGAATTCTCCTTCCAGCAGGAATGGGCCGAGCGTACCAACTTCACCAGAAACTTTCGCACGGGACGCATCACTGAAAATCCGCGCTCGCCGGAGGTTCGCAATAGCGTTCTCGACGGCAAGTTCACCACGCCGTTCGAACTGTTCGGCAACCATACGCTCGTCACCGGCGGTCAATATTTCGAGGCACAGCTGAAGGACCAGAATCCGGGACGCCGTACCGGTCGCGACGAAACTTTCTCGGCGACGCAATGGGCACTCTTCGTCGAGGATGAATGGCGCATCGTCGATAGCTTTGCGCTGACGGGCGGCCTTCGTCTGGATAACCATGAAAAATATGGCAATCATTTCAGCCCACGCCTTTACGGCGTCTGGAGCGCAACCGACGATCTGACGATCAAGGGCGGCATTTCAACAGGTTTCCGCGCACCGGAAATCCGCCAGATCGCACCGGGTTATGCCTATACGACGGGCGGCGGTGGGTGCACCTATGCCTCGAACGGTACCTGCGGCGTGATCATCGGCGATCCGGGTCTGGAGGCGGAAAAGAGCACGAGTTATGAATTGGCAGCACTCTGGGACAATGGTGATGTCGCCTTCGGTGCCACCTATTTCTACACAGATTTCAAGGACAAGATTTCCAACGCGCTGGTGCTCAATCCGGATGGAACGCCTGCCCGCTGGAGCGAAGACAGCAATTATCGCCTCTGGTACAACTACAATATCGACGATGCGGTCATTCAGGGCATAGAACTGACGGCAGCATGGTATGCGACGCCGGAACTGACATTGCGCGGCAACTATACCTATACGCATTCCGAACAGAAGACGGGCGATTACGAGGGTTTTCCGCTGGCGCGGACGCCGGAGCACATGGCCAATCTGAGAGGCGAATGGGTCACCCCGGTGGACGGGCTGGAAGCCTGGGCTTCGGTGAACTATCACGGATCGGAAATCAATGCGGGTCCGCGCATCGGCACGAACGGCAAACCGGTTACGATCAACGGCAAGGCCGGGCGTAAATATGACGCTTACACCACCCTCGACATCGGGGCGAAATATGCGGTGGCCGAAAATGTCGATCTCAACGCGGCGGTTTACAATGTATTCGACAAGGAAGTCGGCGCTGACGATTTCAACACGGTCATGGAAGGCCGCCGCTTCTGGATCAGCATGACCGCCAAATTCTGATCCGCGATATTTAAGAATTCAGAGGCGCCCGATGGGCGCCTTTTTTGCCATCCATTCTATTGACCTCAACTATGGTTGAGGAATTATACCGGCTGCTCTCTAGTGTGTTTCCGCGTTTTTCAGAGCGGAGGCCGTTCAGAAAACGGAGCCGGCATGGAAAATACCATCTTTAAACACAGCCTGACGGTTGGGGAGGTTGCGCGTCGTAGTGGCGTCGCCGTTTCAACCATCCATTTTTACGAGGCGAAGGGATTGATCGAAGGCTGGCGCACCAGCGGGAACCAGCGTCGTTATCATCGCGCCGTCCTGCGGCGCATTGCCATTATCCGCATTGCGCAGCGGGCAGGTATCCAGCTCAGCATCATCAGGGACGCCTTGGCGGATTTGCCGCAGGACAGGGTGGCGACGACCGCTGACTGGCGCGTGTTCTCGCAATCCTGGCGGGAAATGCTGCAGCTTCGTATCAACAGCCTGATTATGCTGCGCGACCAGCTTACCGGCTGTATCGGTTGCGGTTGCCTCTCACTTGATGACTGTCCCTTACGCAATCCGAACGATGTTCTGGCCGATGCCGGCGCGGGCCCGCGCCGTCTCGTATCCGTCAAATGAGCAAGGTTTCCGGCTGGCCGCTTTAAAAGCAATTGTTCCTACTCGACGTCGGCCGGAACCCAGACACTGACGCTGCCGCCATTGGTGGAAAACAGACCCTTGCCATGCTCGTCAAGGGTGATCTGTTCGTGACGGTGACCAAGGAAATCGCGCCATACAGCTCCCGCCTGCTCAGGGCCGAGATCGATCTGTTTTTCCGCCGCCTCGCCGTTCGACATCACCACTACGCAGCCCGGCTCATCGGCGGTACCGTGGCGAATAAACGCAATGCAGCTCGGATCATCGAAAATATCCGTCTGGGCACCGTTGGAAAAGCGGCTGCGTGCCTCGATGAGCTTCGGAAGGCATTCGATAGCCGGCATGACGATCTCATGGTCGTTGCCGTCATTGCCGGTGTCTGTATAGGCCGTACCGAAAAGATCGGGATAAAAGACGCAAGGCACACCTTCTTCGCGCAGCAGAATGATTGCATAGGCAAGAGGCTTGAACCAAGGTTCTACCGGCGCTTCCAGAGATTGCAGCGGCTGCGTGTCGTGGTTGTCGACAAGCGTGACGGCGTGATCTGGAACAGCGGAAAGCAGCGAACCATCGAAGATAGTGCGCATGTCGAAATCGCCGCCCTGCTTGGAGGCGTCATGGAAGCGGTGGTGAAGGGCGACATCGAAGAGCATCAGCTGCTTGTCGACCAGATCGAGATAGCTTTTCAGCGCGTCTATATCGGGGTGCCAGTATTCCGCCACGACGAAGAGGTCGGGATTAATCGTGTCGCGCATATGGCCTACCCAGTCGCGGAAGAACCATGCCGGAATATGTTTGGCCGCATCCAGACGGAAACCATCCACCTGCACCTGTTCGGCAAGCCACCGGCCCCAATATTTCAGTTCCTCGTAGACAGCCCTGTTTCGGAATTCGACATCCGCGCCCATGAGATAATCAAAGTTGCCGTTTTCCTCGTCGACCTCCTCATTCCATTCGCCGTCGCCATATTCGTTGACGAGACGGAAAATGCCGTCCTCATCAGGCTCTTCGATGTGGTCGACGCCGCTGAAGCACTTCAGGTCCCAGATGAATTTGGAATGCGTGCCGTTTCGGCCCGGAAAGGTGAAGCGCGTATAGGCGTGCGCCTCGAAATCCTCGTCCTCTATCTCGGTGCGGTCATCGGGATTGACGCGGCGAACCCGCACCTTCTCCCGTTCATCCGCGCCCATCTTGTGATTGAGAACCACGTCGTGAATGACGCGGATGCCGTTTTCCTTCAGCGTCCGACCGGCCTGTTCGAGGGCAGCACGATCACCGTATTTGGTCGCCACGGTTCCCTTCTGGTCGAATTCGCCAAGGTCGAAGAGATCATAGGTATCGTAACCTACCGAATAACCTCCGGCAGAACCCTTGTAGGCTGGCGGTAGCCAGACGTCGGTAATACCCATTCGGGCAAGGCTTTCCGCCTTTTCGGCCACCTCGCTCCATAATTTCCCTCCGTCCGGATAGTACCAATGGAAGAATTGAAGCAAGGTGCGTCCGGCCATATTTCCCTCATGATGGTTAGCAGGTCGCGCCATAAACGGCCCGGCGGCGAAAGGGTTCCGCCGCCGTATTGACCAAACTTCGATTGTGAGGGGACCACCTTCCCTGATGGGTCCGGTGGCCTCGTTTATGCGTTATTCCGCAATTTCGAGAAGTGCCGCGCCTGCCTGAAGATAGTCGCCTTCCTTGACGATCAGGCGGACCTTGCCGGCCTTCGTCGCCACGATTTGCGTTTCCATTTTCATGGCTTCCATGACGGCCAGAAGATCGCCTTTGGAAACAGTTTCGCCATCGTTCACCTTGAACGATTGCAAGGTGCCGGAAACGGGAGCGATAATTTCACCTTCCTTCTCCTTGACCGACGCGCTGGGGGCAGCGGCATTGCCGCCGCTGACAGCGCCGAGGCCGGAGAGCAGCAGGTTCGGCAGGCCGACAGAAACACGCTTGCCGTCGATTTCCAGAAAGGTGCGCGTGATGGAAGGGTCTTCAGCCGGTGCCGGGCGTTCCATGGCGTCAGGCATGGCGGCGAAATCGGTCTCGATCCAGCGGGTATGAACCTTGAAACCGTCGGTGCCGATGAAGTCGTCCGTCTCGATTGCGGCGCGATGGAACGGCAGAACCGTGGCAACGCCTTCGATACGGAATTCTTTCAGCGCGCGGCGCGCGCGGCGCAGAACCTGATTGCGGTCGGTACCCGTGACGATGAGCTTCGCCATCAGCGAGTCGAATACGCCAGGCACGCTGGAGCCGCTGACGACGCCGCTATCTACACGGATGCCGGGGCCGGAAGGAGCATCGAAAATCGAGATCGTGCCGGGTGTTGGCAGGAATCCTCGGCCGGGATCTTCGGCATTGATGCGGAATTCCATAGAGTGGCCGCGCGGTTCCGGCGTTTCAAGCACCCGCAGGGTGTGGCCCTCTGCGATGCGGAACTGCTCGATGACGAGATCGATACCGGTGGTTTCCTCGGTAACGGGATGTTCCACCTGCAGGCGCGTATTGACCTCCAGGAAAGAAATCGTGCCATCAACGCCGAGCAGGAATTCGACGGTGCCGGCACCGGAATAGCCCGCGGCCGCACAGATCGCCTTTGCCGCGTCGTGGATTTTTTGTCGCTGTTCGGCAGACAGGAACGGGGCCGGAGCCTCCTCTATCAGCTTCTGGTTCCGACGTTGCAGCGAGCAATCGCGGGTGCCCAGCACCAGCACATTGCCGTGCTTGTCGGCCAAAACCTGCGCCTCGATATGGCGGGGCCGGTCGAGGAAGCGTTCGAGAAAACATTCGCCGCGACCGAAAGCGGCGGTCGCTTCGCGAACGGCGGATTCGTAGAGATCGGCGATCTCTTCCATCTTCCATGCGACCTTCAGGCCGCGCCCACCACCGCCATGCGCTGCCTTGATGGCGACGGGCAGGCCGTATTCTTCGGCAAAAGCGGTGACTTCGGCGGCGGTAGAGACGGGGCCGTCACTGCCGGCCACCAGCGGTGCGCCGACGCCGGTAGCGATGCGCCGCGCTTCCACTTTATCGCCCAGCGATTCAATGACATGTGGGTCGGGGCCGATCCAGCTAAGGCCGGCATCGATAACCGCCTGCGCAAATTCGGCGCGTTCGGACAAAAAGCCGTAACCGGGATGCACGGCATCCGCGCCGGCGCGTTTGGCAATCGCGATCAGCTTGGCGATATCGAGATAGGTTTCGGCGGGGCGCACGCCTTCCAGCGCATAGGCCTCATCCGCCAACCGAACGAATAGCGCATCCTGATCGGGATCGGCATAAACGGCAACCGATTGCAGGCCGTAATCACGGCATGCGCGGATGATCCGCACCGCGATCTCGCCGCGATTGGCAATCAGCACTTTTTTCATCGCTATTCTCCCTACAGACTTTTAGCCGCCGCGATTTCGGCAAAAGGGCCGATCGGGCGGAACTTGATTTTGGCATTGACGGGGATTTGCCCCGCGAGATCGAGATGGTATTCCGCGACCGCGCCGATGACGGGATAGCCGCCGGTCAACGGGTGGTCGGCAAGGAAGAGAACGGGCTGGCCGCTATGGGGAATCTGGATTGCTCCGGTGGCCGTGCCTTCGCTCGGCAATTCGGCACTGTCCCTGCGCTCCATCGGCACTTCGCCGGCAAGGCGGATGCCGACGCGGTTGGATTGCGGCGTGACCTGCCAGAGTTGGCCGGTCAACGTGTCTAGACCCTTTTGCGTGAACCAGTCGGTGCGCGGCCCGAGAACCACGTCGAGCGTCACAATATCGCCGGTTGCCGGCGGATCGAAGGCCGGAGCCTCGTCGACAGACACGCTGGAAAGCCCGGTCTTTTCACCCTTCAGCAGCAGGATAGTGCCCGCAGTCACGCTTTCTGGACCGACTACGGCGAGCGTATCCGTCGCATAGCTGCCAAGCACGGGCTCGACATCGAACCCGCCACGCACAGCAAGATAACAGCGCATGCCCTTCGGCGGCTGACCCAAGGTTACGATATCGCCGGGTTCGAGAGAGACGGGAACATAGGTTTGTGCAGTGAAACTGCGTTCTGCGGTCTTGACGGTGATGGGGCAGGGCGCGCCCGCAATGCCGATAACGGCGCGGCTCGTGCTTTTGAAGGAAAAACCGCCGAGCGTGAGCTCGAGACACGGCGAGTTGACGGGATTGCCGACGATACGGTTGGCGGCGTTAAACGCGCCACGATCCAGTGCGCCGGAGGCGGAGACGCCCTGTCCGGTTTGGCCGAAGCGGCCGAGATCCTGAAAAATGGCGGGCATGGGGGCCGCGAGCACCTCGAAATGCGGGCCTTCTCTTGTCATCTCAGTCTGGGCGGTGCGCGGCGCGGAGGCGGGAACATCAACCGTTCTTCCGGCCTTGTCCATATCGAAGAAACGCACGCGATAACCCGGCTGGAAAAGCGCACCGGGATCACGGTCTATATCCCACATCTTCACCGGTGTGGTGCCGATGATCTGCCAGCCGCCGGGGCTGTTTTGCGGATAGACGCCGCTGAAGGCGCCAGCCAGCGCCACCGAACCCGCCGGAATGCGGGTACGCGGGCTTTGCCGGCGCGGCACGTGAAGAGCCGTATCGCCGCCAACCAGATAACCGAAGCCGGGCGCGAAACCGCAGAAGGCCACGGTGAATTCGCTTTCGGTATGGCGGCGGATGACGTCGTCGACGCTCATGCCGGTCAGTTCGGCAACGTCGGCCAGATCCTCGCCGTTATAATGGACGGGGATTTCCACCAGATTGTCCGAGGGCGCGATTTTTGCGGAGAGATCGCGGCTGGAAAGCCGTGCAACCAGCGCCTCTGCGCCAATCTTTTCGGGGCGGAAACGGATCATCAGGGTGCGGGCAGCCGGAACCGTTTCGTCGATGCCCTCGATCGGATCGTTCTGAAGCGAGGCGAACAGCGCCAGCGTTTCATCGAGATCGGCAAGTTCGACGAGAATGGTGGTGAGGCTGACGGGGAGAAAGCGCATCATATCCTCACGCGTGATAGGCAGAATCGGGAATGTCGGTGATGAACATGTGTCCGGGCGCATGCGTAATCGCGAAAGGCACACCGGAGGCCATGACCGCAGCCTGAGGCGTCACGCCGCAGGCCCAGAAAACTGGAACCTCGCCGGGCTCGATCCGCACCGCATCACCGAAATCCGGTTTCGCGAGATCCGATATGCCGATTTCTTCCGGCGCGCCGACATGCACGGGCGCACCGTGAACCGCCGGAAAACGTCCCGAAATTGTCGCGGCATCGGCCACGCGCGAAGCCGGGATCGGCCGCATGGAAACGACCATGTTGCCCTTAAATCGTCCGGCCGGCCGGCACGGGCGGTTGGTCAGATACATCGGAACGTTGCTTTTGTCGGTCATGTGACGGATTTCGATACCCGCTTCGACCATCGGCGTTTCAAAGGTAAAACTGCAACCGATCAGGAAAGCGACGAGATCGTCGCGCTCTGCCCAGGCGGCGGTCGCATCCGCCGTTTCCTCGGCAAGTTTGCCATCCCGCCAGATACGGTAAAGCGGCAGGTCGGTCCTAAGATCGGCACCGGGGGCAAGAAGCGTGGTTGGTGAGCCGGGATCTGAAACATCTAGCACCGGGCAGGGCTTGGGATTACGCTGCGCATAAAGCAGGAAATCGAAGGCCCAGTCGCGCGGCAGCACGATCATGTTGGCCTGCGTGAAACCGGGAGCGATGCCGGAGGTCGGAGCAACGAGGCCGCCACGATAATCGGCGCGAGCCGTCCGGGCGGCATCCGCATTGGTGTGGCTCAGAAAGGATAAGGGTATCGTCATTGGTCGCCCTTTTGAAGAATGGATGCAAAAGAGCGGATTTCGATGCCCTCGGCTTCGAAACGGCGGCGGATTTCCTGGGCGATCGCGACCGCGCCGGGGCTGTCGCCATGCACGCAGATGGATTGTGCTTCTATCTTGATACTGCTGCCGTCGATGGCTTCGAGTGTTCCTTCGCGGGCAAGCTGCACCATCCGGTCGGCAATTTTGGCAGCGTCGTGCAGTACGGCGCCCGCCTCACGGCGCGAGACGAGTTGGCCTTCGGGCGTATAGGCGCGGTCAGCAAAGGCTTCTGCGACGACGGCAAGGCCTGCCTTGCGGGCGAGATCGAGGATGGGCGCATTGGCAAGACCCATCAGCACCAGCGAGGGATCGACGGCCTTGATACCGTCGATGACCGCCTGTCCCTGTTTCGCGTCATTGGCGATGCGGTTGTAAAGCGCGCCATGCGGCTTCACGTAACGCACCGTGGTTCCGGCAGCGGCGGCGACACCCTTCAGTGCGCCGATCTGGTAGATGACATCGGCGATCAGCTCTTCGGAGGTTACATCCAGATCGCGGCGGCCAAAGCCGACGCGGTCCGGATAGGAGACATGGGCGCCCACGACCACGCCTTTTTGGGCGGCGGCCTTGACGGTGCGGTAAATCCCGGCCGGGTCGCCGGCGTGAAATCCGCAGGCGATATTGGCGCTGGAAACGATGACGAGCATCGCCTCGTCGTCCCCCATGCTCCACGCGCCGTAACTTTCGCCAAGATCGCTGTTGAGATCGATAGCGGCCATGTTTGCCTCCCTTTAATTATCAGTAGCCGAGCAGGGCGAAAATCGCGCCCGCCGACTTATAGGCCATATACCAGGTGAGTACGCAGGTCAGCACGCCAAGCACGAGCAGCCAGCGCGGGTAGTGATAGCCATGCATCAGATCGGCGCGTTTCCATGCGGCATACATGAAGATCGAAAGGCCGATCGGCAGAACGAGACCGTTGAGGCCGCCGACAAAGACGAGCATGGCTGCGGGCGGTGTGGTGATAATGACATAGGCGATCAGCGAGATGGCGATGAAGCCGACGGTGGCTAGATTGCGCTGGCGTTCCGTGATGTCGGGCTTAAATGCCGTCAGGAACGAAACGGAGGTGTAGGCCGCACCGATGATGCTGGTCATGGCCGAGGCGAGGAAGACCGCGCCAAACAGACGGTAGCCGATATTGCCGGCTGCGGCATGGAAGGCCTGACCTGCCGGGTTCGCGGCCTTGCCCGAGAGATCGATGACCACGCCGCTTGCGACGACGCCGAGAATGGCGAGGAACAGGATGTAGCGCAGCACGCCGGTAATCGCGATGCCGCTCAGGGCGGCGCGATTGACCGCGTTGATATTTTCAACGCCGACCATTCCCTTGTCCAGCAGGCGATGCGCGCCAGCGTAGGTGATGTAGCCGCCGACCGTGCCGCCGACGATGGTGGTGATGGTGACGAAGTCGACGGTATCAGGCAGGAAGGTCTGACGGAAAGCTTCCGCGACCGGCGGGCCGGAAACATATGCCGCATAAAGAATCAGCGCGAGCTTGACGAAGGCGGCCACAAAAACGACGCGGTCCATGGCGATGCCCGCCCGGCGCGACAGGAAGATGCCGATGGCCGCCAGTGCGCCGATGGCGCCACCGATCTTCGGGTCAAGGTCGATCATGGCGTTGAAGCCGAGGCCTGCGCCGCCGATGTTACCGACGTTGAAGAACAGGCCGCCGATGATGACGAGGATGGCCAGCAGATAGCCAGAACCCGGAATGGCGGCATTGGCGATGGCAGGGGCCCGCATGCGGGTGATGGTGACGATGCGCCAGATATTGGCCTGCACGACAAAGTCGATCAGGATGGAAATGATGATGGCAAATGCAAATGCGGCGCCCAGTTTCACCGTAAAATTCGCTGTCTGGGTGATGAAGCCCGGCCCGACGGCGGACATCGACATCAAGAACATCGCCGAAAGCAGGGCATAACG
Source organism: Rhizobium sp. AN5 (assembly GCF_900215255.1). NCBI lineage: Bacteria > Pseudomonadati > Pseudomonadota > Alphaproteobacteria > Hyphomicrobiales > Rhizobiaceae > Rhizobium > Rhizobium sp. AN5. The sequence goes on along the minus strand of NZ_OCMJ01000003.1, from coordinate 987,793 downwards.
TTGGTTCTTTGCCTTCTGTGCCGCCTCATTCGGGTCGGCGGGCGTGGGCATTTTCTGCTCCATGGATTTTCTCCGCTCCTGTCGCAATCCGCCCCTCGCGGATGCTTTATGCCGCCGATCTTGTCTTGTTCCGTGAGATTGTCAATATTGTTCAACAATAAATGATAATCGTTCTTTTATTTTGTCTATTTGTTGGACGTTATGAGTATGAATTCATCACGTTTTTTTGGCGCTTTGCTGAAGCTTTGTGCTATGGGCAATCATGCCGTGTCCGAACATGCCTGTCACGGAATTCCCAATGTTGCATTGCTCTTAAGGAAAGCGCCATGACGGAAACGATAGAGGGTCTGCCGCTTGCGGATCGATTGGCAAAGGGTATTCGCACCCTGCTGATCTCCGGTGAGCTGATGCCGGGCCAGCGTCTTTCGGAAGCAGCCTTCAGCGAACGTTTCGAGGTCTCCCGCAATTCGCTGCGTGAAGCCTTTCGTCTCCTGACCAAGGATGGTCTGCTGCGTCACGAGGCCAATCGCGGCGTTTTTGTCGCCGTTCCCACCCTGGCTTCGGTGATTGATATTTACAGGGTGCGCCGCATGGTCGAATGCGGGGCGCTGCGTCAGGCCTGGCACAAGCACCCGGCCATCCGGACAATGCGCACGGCGGTCGATGATGCCAGGATAAAGCGCGACCAGGCAGACTGGTTAGGCGTGGGCAGCGCCAACATGAAGTTCCACGCCGCCGTGGTCGACCTTCTCGACAGCGCTCGTCTCAGCGATTTTTACGAGCGAATCGCCGCTGAGCTCAGGCTTTGTTTCGGCCTGCTGAAAGACCCGGAACAGCTCCATTCCCCCTTTGTGGACATGAACAGCAAGATCCTGTCGCTGATGGAAGAGGGCAAGGCGGCTGAGGCCGGTGACGAGATGGAAATCTATCTCAATCTTTCCGAGCGGACGGTTTTGAAGGCGCTCGAACGGGCGTCCTGAGAAATCAGGCGGAGCGGGATGAAAACGTCCCTTTCACGTCCGCTCCATTTTTATATCGGCGCCTGATTGCCAAGTTTGTTGCGGTGCGTCATCAATGCCGACATGACGCTTCGCGACCTCACCATTCTCGTTATAGACGAAAACGCGATCCGCGCCTCGATCATCGAGGAGGGGCTGCGCGAGGCCGGGTATAATCGCGTGACGCTCATCCATGAGGTGCACGGCGTGGCGCGGACCATCGAGACGCTGCAGCCCGATGTCATCTTCATCGATCTTGAAAATCCCAACCGGGACATGATGGAGCATCTGTTTCAGTTGACACGCACGGTCGGCCGGCCGATCGCCATGTTTGTCGACCGCTCCGATACCGCGTCCATCGAGGCGGCCGTTGAGGCCGGTGTTTCGGCCTATGTCGTTGACGGGCTGAAGAAAGAGCGCGTCAAACCCATCCTCGATATGGCGGTCAGCCGCTTCAACGCTTTCAGCCGTCTGCGACAGGAACTTGCCGAAGCAAAATCGGCGCTCGAGGAGCGCAAGGTCATCGAGCGCGCCAAAGGCATTTTGATGAAAATGCGTGGCCTGTCCGAAGAGGAGGCTTTTGCGCTTCTGCGGCAAACGGCGATGAACGAGAAAAAGAAAATATCCGAGATCGCGCAAAGCGTGGTCACCGCGGCCGGTCTGTTGATGTAACGAACCCGCCGGCGGGACAGTCGAGGAGTGTATGATATGGCGGCACAGGAAAAATCGGCCGGTTCAAAAGCGGGCGCGCCGGCAATCGTTGGCAGCGACCGGCAAAAAATCCTGCGGGCAGGTTTTATTCCTCTTGTCGATGCGTCCGTCCTCATTGCTGCGGCGGAATTCGGCTTTGCCGAGCGCGAAGGCCTGACGCTCGATCTCGTCAAGGATGTGTCCTGGGCGAATGTGCGCGACCGGCTGGCATTCCGGCAATTCGACATTGCCCATATGCTGTCGCCGATGCCCGTTGCCTCCATGCTGGGACTCGGCTCGAACCCTTCGCCGACGATCACGCCGTTTTCACTTGGACGCGGCGGCAATGCGATAACGCTTTCAACGCGGCTTTTTGCCCGGATGAAGGCGTTGACGGGGCTTTCCGAAACGGCGGGGGCGCTGGAAAATGCGAAGGCCTTAAAGCAGGTGCTGGATGACATGCGAGCGCGGGGCGAAGCTACACCGACGCTCGGCATGACATACCCGTTTTCCTCGCACAATTACGAATTTCGCTATTGGCTCGCCGCTGGTGGCATTCATCCCGATCACGACGTTAAACTGGTGGTCGTACCACCGCCATTGACGTCGGATGCATTGGCGGCGGGCGCCATCGATGGTTTCTGTGTCGGTGCGCCGTGGAACATCGTTGCCGCCGAGCGCGGTGTGGGCAGGATCGTCGCTGCCAAGCAGGATTTGTGGCCGTCTGCGCCGGAAAAGGTGATCGGGATGCGGCCTGAATGGGCTGAAAGCCAGCAGGAAACGGTCAGCCGGCTGCTGACGGCGCTCGATGCCGCCGCGCGTTGGTGCGACCTTGCGGAAAATCACGATGATCTGAGCAGGACACTTGCCGATCCGCGTTATATCGGTGCGCCGCAAAGCATCATCCGCCATGTGCTTGCCGGTGAATTCAACATCGACAGCCAGGGCAACCGCCGGGTCATCGACAAATATTTCCTCTTCCACGGCGGCCATGCCAATTATCCGCGCCAGAGCCAGGCATTGTGGATTTACAGCCAGATGATCCGCTGGGGGCAGACGGAATTTTCGCAAGGTGGTGTGGAGGCCACCCTGTCCGCTTACCGTCCGAATATTTATCGGGCGGCGCTGGGCGATGCCAATGCGCCCGATGATGCCGATATTCGAGTCGAAGGGCAGGATGCGGGTGACCGGTTCGTGGACGGTTTTGTTTTCGATCCCGCAGACATTGCTGGCTATGTGAACGGCTTTTCCGTGCGCAGTTCTGCCCCGTTTTCCATCTCCCAAAGCGAGGCCTGACAGCCGTCGGCCGGGCAAGCTGCGCAAATTTCAAGCGCGGAATTTATCCAGTTGCGCAAACCATAGACAAAATTTCTGCTGATTAAAATTTAATCGTCCGATTCAATCTCGGAAATTCCGTTTTTTTCCAATGCGATAGCTTCCATAAATAAAACTGGCACGCCTCTTGCGTCTTCGTCTTTGCACTGGTCAACGGCGATCGGGGCGAGCAGGGCGCGGCATAAGCGCTTTCACAGACATAGACGTCGCAAGGTTTTGCTGCCCGGAACACCTCCCGTTCCGAAGGCGCAAACACCGAGCGGCGTTTTTTTATTTTCAGGTTTTTTCGCAAGCGAACGCGCCACCCATGCGGTGGTCCAATAAGGGGAAGATGCGAATGAAAAAGATATTCTCGGGCGATGTCAGCCGCCGCACGATACTGAAGACGACAGCTACTGCAGCCCTTGTTACCGCCGTGCGTACCGCTTTTCCGTCAGGCGCTTTCGCAGCCACGGCTGAGCCGGAAGTGAAGGGCGCGAAAATCGGCTTCATCGCGCTGACCGACGCCGCCCCGCTTATCATCGCGGCGGAAAAGGGACTGTTCACCAAGCATGGCATGCCGGATGTCGAGGTTCTCAAACAGGCATCCTGGGGTGCGACACGTGACAATCTCGTGCTCGGCGGCGCATCGAACGGCATTGATGGCGCGCATATCCTGACCCCGATGCCCTATCTCATGCATACCGGCAAGGTGACGCAGAACAACGTGCCTGTGCCGATGGCGCTTATCGCCCGCCTCAATCTCGACAGCCAGGGTATTTCCGTCGCCAAGGAATATGCTGAAACCGGCGTTCAGCTCGACGCGTCCAAGCTGAAGGCGGCTTTCGAGAAGAAGAAGGCAGAAGGCAAGGAAATCAAGGCTGCCATGACATTTCCCGGCGGCACGCATGATCTGTGGATGCGCTATTGGCTGGCCGCCGGCGGCATCGACCCGGACAAGGACGTCTCCACCATCGTCGTTCCGCCGCCGCAGATGGTCGCCAATATGAAGGTCGGCAATATGGACGTCTTCTGTGTGGGCGAACCCTGGAACGAGCAACTCGTCAATCAGGGCATCGGCTTTACTGCCTGTACCACCGGGGAACTCTGGAAAGGGCATCCCGAAAAGGCGCTCGGCATGCGCGCCGACTGGGTGGAAAAGAACCCCAACGCCACCAAGGCATTGCTGATGGCCGTGATGGAGGCCCAGCAATGGTGCGATGAGATGGCGAACAAGGAGGAGATGTCCACGATCCTCGGCAAGCGCCAATGGTTCAACGTGCCGCCGAAGGACGTTCTTGGCCGCCTCAAGGGCAATATCAACTACGGCAACGGCCGCGTGCTGGAAAATACCGGTCTGCAGATGAAGTTCTGGCAGGATCACGCGTCCTATCCCTTCCGCAGCCATGACAGCTGGTTCATCGCGGAAAACATCCGCTGGGGTAAATTTGCACCCGATACGGACGTGAAGGCGCTGGTTGCTAAGGTCAACCGCGAGGACATCTGGCGCGACGCGGCAAAGGATCTCGGTGTTGCCGATATTCCCGCCTCCACGTCGCGCGGCAAGGAAACCTTCTTCGACGGCAAGGTCTTCGACCCGGAAAACCCGTCGGCCTATCTCGAAAGTCTTTCCATCAAGGCAGCCTCCTGAGGAGGAGACACGGGTGTCGCCCCTCCTCTGCCGGGTCGCCGTTTGAAGATGGACACCAAAGGCCGGGTGAGGGGCGAGACCCTGACCGCAACCGAAATCCAAAGGAAACGCCATGTCCGCATTGGCTCAAAATTTCAAGGAACAGCCGCAGCAACCGGTGGCACAAAAGGCAAACGTCGTGACCCTTCCGCCCAAACATCCCTCGCGGTTCAATCTGCGTAAACTGGGTGCTGCGGCGGCCCGCAATATCATACCGCCGTTTGTCGTCCTCGCCGTTCTGCTGGGCGTCTGGCAGGTGCTCTGTTCCGCCCCCGGCTCGTCTCTACCGCCGCCAAGCCAGGTATTCGAGGAAAGCTACGATCTCATCGTATCGCCGTTCTTCCACAATGGTTCGCAGGATATCGGCCTCGGCTTGCGCGTGCTCGTCTCGCTGGAGCGCGTGGCATACGGTTTCGGCCTTGCGGCCATCGCCGGCATCATTCTCGGTGCAGTCATCGGCCAGTCGGTCTGGGCCATGCGCGGCCTCGACCCGATTTTTCAGGTCCTGCGCACCGTGCCGCCGCTCGCCTGGCTGCCGCTTTCACTTGCCGCCTTTCAGGACAGCAATCCGTCGGCCATTTTCGTGATCTTCATCACCTCCATCTGGCCCGTCATCATCAATACGGCGGTCGGCGTGCGCAACATTCCGCAGGATTATCGCAACGTTGCGAAGGTGCTGCGGCTCAATCAGATCGAATTCTTCTTCAAGATCATGCTGCCGTCGGCCGCGCCCTACATCTTCACCGGTCTGCGCATCGGCATCGGCCTCTCCTGGCTCGCCATCGTGGCTGCGGAAATGCTCACCGGCGGTGTCGGTATCGGCTTCTTCATCTGGGATGCGTGGAACTCCTCGCGCCTGCCCGACATCATCGTGGCGCTCGCTTACATCGGCGTTGTCGGCTTCATGCTCGACAAGCTGGTAGCGGCGCTCGGCAAGGTCATCACCCGCGGCGCTGCGGCCAACTAAAAGGGCGACCATCATGAACGCTTATCTGAAACTCGATCATATAGACAAATATTTCGACAAGGGCGGTTCGCGCGCCGAAGTGCTGAAAGGCATCAACCTGACCATCGGCAAGGGCGAATTCGTCTCGGTCATCGGTCATTCCGGCTGCGGCAAGTCCACCATGCTCAACCTCATCGCCGGGCTGACCAAAGTCTCAGCAGGCGTCGTGCTTCTGGAAAACCGCGAGGTCAACGAACCAGGTCCGGAACGCGCCGTCGTCTTCCAGAACCACAGCCTGCTCCCCTGGCTTTCGGTTTATGAAAACGTCAACCTCGCCGTCGCGAAGGTCTTCAGCAATACCAAGACCAAAGCGGAACGCCACGACTGGGTCATGCGCAATCTGGATCTGGTGCAGATGGCCCATGCCAAGGACAAGAAACCGTCTGAAATTTCCGGCGGCATGAAGCAGCGCGTCGGCATTGCCCGGGCGCTCGCCATGGAGCCGAAAATCCTGCTGCTGGACGAGCCTTTCGGCGCACTGGATGCGCTGACGCGCGCCCACCTTCAGGACGCCGTGATGGAAATCCACGCCCGGCTTGGCAACACCATGGTCATGATCACCCACGATGTGGATGAGGCGGTGCTGCTGTCCGACCGTATCGTGATGATGACCAACGGTCCGGCCGCCCATATCGGCGAAGTGCTTGACGTGCCGCTGCCGCGCCCGCGCAACCGCATCGAGCTTGCATCCGACAAGACCTACCTCAAATGCCGCGAGGCCGTGCTGAAGTTCCTTTACGAACGTCACCGCTTCGTCGAAGCTGCGGAGTAACCACTATGGCGCAAAAACTCGTCATCATCGGCAATGGCATGGCGCCGGGGCGCATGCTGGAAAACCTTTTCGAAACCGCCCCCGGCCTCTACGACGTCACCATTTTCAACGCCGAGCCGCGCGTCAATTACGACCGCATCATGCTCTCGCCAGTACTCTCAGGCGAAAAGAGCTATGAAGATATCGTCATCCACAATGACGAATGGTACGCGGCCAACAATGTGACGCTGCACAAGGGCGCGAAGGTCACCGGCATCGACCGCGACAACAAGACCGTAACAAGCGAAAACGGCATCACCGTTTCCTACGACAGGCTGGTAATCGCCACCGGTTCCCTGCCCTTCATCATTCCCGTCCCTGGCCATCAATTGCCGGGCGTTCTCGCCTATCGCGATCTCGACGATGTGACGAAGATGCTTGAAATCGCCGAGGGCAAGGGCCGCGCCATCGTCATCGGTGCCGGCCTTCTGGGTCTGGAAGCAGCTTATGGCCTCAAGCGCCAGGGAATGGACGTCACCGTCATCCATCTGATGCCGACGATCATGGAGCGGCAGCTCGATCCGGCAGCGGCCTATCTTCTGGAAAAGGCGCTGAACGAGCGCGGCATCGACATCATCACCAAGGCAAATACCAAATGCATTCTCGGCGCGGAGAAGGTCGAAGGCATCGAGCTGGAAGACGGTCGCGTCATTAAAGGCGACATGGTGGTGATGGCGGTCGGCATCCGTCCCGCCTCGGGTCTCGCCAAGGAAGCCGGCATCGCCGTCAATCGCGGCATCGTCGTGGATGATGGCATGATGACGTCGGATGCCTCGATATATGCGCTTGGCGAATGCGCCGAGCATCGCGGCATGTGCTACGGGCTGGTCGCGCCGCTTTATGAATCTGCGCGGGTGCTGGCGGACCGGCTTTGTGACGGTTCGGCCGAATATCATGGGTCTGTCACCAATACCAAACTGAAGGTCACCGGCATCAACCTGTTTTCCGCCGGCGATTTTGCCGAGGGCGACGACCGCGAGGAAATCGTGCTGCGCGATGCCACCGCCGGTGTCTACAAGCGCCTGATCCTCAAGGAAAATCGCATCATCGGCGCGGTTCTTTACGGCGAGACGGCGGATGGTTCGTGGTTCTTCGACCTGATGAAGAAATCGACCGACATTTCCGCCATGCGCGAAACCCTGATCTTCGGCCAGGCCTATCAGGGAGGGTCCCCGCTGGACCCTATGGCGGCCGTTGCAGCCTTGCCGGATGATGCGGAAATCTGCGGCTGCAACGGCGTCTGCAAGGGCAAGATCACCTCGGTCATCACCTCGAAGGGGCTGACCTCGCTGGATGATGTGCGCGCCCATACCAAGGCGTCCGCCTCCTGCGGCAATTGCACCGGCCTTGTCGAGCAACTGATGACGCTGACGCTTGGCGACAGCTACAATCCCGCTGCCGTGCAGCCCATGTGCAAATGCACAGATCTCGGCCACGATGATGTGCGCCGTCTCATCAAGGCCAAGGGCCTGAAGACCATTCCCGCCGTGATGCAGGAACTGGAATGGAAGACCTCCTGCGGCTGCGCCAAGTGCAGACCGGCGCTCAACTACTATCTCGTCTGCGATTTTCCCGACGAATATGCCGACGACTACCAGTCGCGTTATATCAATGAGCGCGTCCATGCCAATATCCAGAAGGACGGCACCTATTCCGTCGTTCCGCGCATGTGGGGCGGCGTCACATCTTCCTCCGAACTGCGGGCAATTGCGGATGTGGTCGACAAGTTCGAAATCCCGATGGTGAAGGTGACAGGTGGGCAACGCATCGATCTTCTCGGCATCGAGAAGGAGGATTTGCCGGCGGTCTGGGCCGATCTCGGCAAGGCCGGTTTCATTTCCGGCCAGGCCTATGCCAAGGGGCTTCGCACCGTGAAGACCTGCGTTGGAGAACAATGGTGCCGCTTCGGCACGCAGGATTCCACCGGCCTCGGCATCCGCATCGAAAAATTCATGTGGGGCTCATGGACGCCCGCCAAGCTGAAGCTTGCCGTTTCCGGCTGTCCGCGAAACTGCGCTGAGGCGACATGCAAGGATATCGGCGTCATCTGCGTCGATTCCGGTTTCGAAATCCACTTCGCCGGTGCCGCTGGTCTCGATATCAAGGGTACGGAAGTGCTGGGCCTCGTCCATACCGAGGATGAGGCGCTGGAGCATATCGTGGCGTTGACCCAGATGTACCGCGAGCAGGCGCGCTACCTCGAGCGCATCTATAAATGGGCCAAGCGCATCGGTTACGACGAAGTCCGCCGCCAGATCATGGACGATGCCGACAAGCGCCGGGCCTATTTTGACCGCTTCGTCTTCAGCCAGAAATTCGCGCAGGTCGATCCCTGGTCGGAACGTGTGTCCGGCCACGACAAGCACGAATTCAGGCCGATGGCGGCAATCGGTTTCAACGAGGCAGCGGAGTGAGAACGATGGACAGCAACTGGATCGATATTGGCGACATTTCCGACATTCCGCTGCGCGGCGCGCGCTGCGTGAAAACGCCTATGGGCAAGATCGCCGTGTTTCGCACGGCTGAAAATCAGGTCTTCGCCATCGAGGATCATTGCCCGCACAAGGGCGGCCCGCTGTCTCAGGGCATCGTGCACGGGGCTTCGGTGACATGTCCTTTGCACAATTGGGTCATTTCGCTGGAGACCGGCAAGGCGTTGGGGGCGGATGAGGGTGAGGTGAGGACCATTCCTCTCCGCAATCTCGACGGGCGGCTTTCGATTGCGCTCGAAACTTTGATGATTGCGGCGGAGTGATATCAGATGTTGGCGACGATACCCCCCTCTGTCCTGCCGGATATCTCCCCCTCGAGGGGGGAGATCGACAAGTGGCATGCTTCCCGCTTCATCTCTGTTGTCGGAGACGCAAGCTGTGAAGTAGAGCCGGTGCCGCAATTGATCTCCCCCCGTGAGGGGGAGATGTCCGGCAGGACAGAGGGGGGTAAACGCCACTTGCTCAGGGGGCAAACCCATGCCCGTTGAAACAAAAACCACCTGTCCCTATTGCGGTGTCGGCTGCGGCGTCATCGCCACCGTTGCCGATGACGGCATCGTTTCCATCAAAGGCGATCCGGACCACCCTGCCAATTTCGGCCGGCTGTGTTCCAAGGGTTCGGCTCTTGCCGAAACCATCGACCTCGACGGACGGCTGCTCCATCCCGAAATCCACGGAAAGCGGGTGGCATGGGACGAAGCGCTTCAACTCGTTGCTTCAAGATTTTCCGAGGCCATTTCCGAGCACGGCCCGGATTCGGTTGCCTTTTACGTTTCCGGCCAATTGCTGACGGAGGATTATTACCTCGCCAACAAGCTGATGAAGGGTTTCATCGGATCGGCCAATATCGATACGAATTCAAGGCTTTGCATGTCGTCTTCGGTCGCCGGCCATCGCCGCGCCTTCGGGGCCGATACGGTCCCCGGCACCTATGAGGATATGGAGCTTGCCGATCTGGTAATCCTCACCGGATCCAATCTCGCCTGGTGTCATCCCGTCCTCTATCAACGGCTTGCTGCCGCAAAGGCGGCGCGGCCGGACATGAAGGTGGTGGTCATCGATCCGCGCCGGACGATGAGCGCAGATATTGCCGATATGCACCTCGCCATCCGCCCGGATGGAGATGTGGCGCTGTTTACCGGTCTTCTGGCCCATCTTTCCGGCAGTTCCGCGTTCGATAATGCTTATGTTGGAAACCACACTGTCGGCTTCGATGCCGCGATGCAGGCAGCGACCGGGCACAGCCTGCCGGAGATTGCCGACAAGACCGGTCTGACAATCGCGGAACTGATTTCCTTTTACGAATTGTTCGAACGCACCCAAAAAACCGTCACCTGCTACAGTCAGGGCGTCAACCAGTCGCAAAGCGGCACCGACAAGGTCAACGCCATCATCAATTGCCACCTCGCCACAGGCCGTATCGGCCGGCCGGGCATGGGGCCGTTTTCGCTGACCGGCCAGCCCAACGCCATGGGCGGACGCGAGGTGGGCGGGCTTGCCAATATGCTGGCGGCCCATATGGCCATCGAGAACGCTGAAGACCGCGACCGCGTGCAGCGCTTCTGGGCCTCGCCGGCGATTGCGCAGAAGCCTGGCCTCAAGGCGGTGGATATGTTCCGGGCGGTGGCCGATGGCCGCATCAAGGCGCTGTGGATCATGGCCACCAACCCCGTCGTTTCCATGCCGGATGCCGGTGCCGTCGAGGCGGCGATCAAGGCCTGTCCCTTTGTCGTGGTGTCCGATGTCATCGCCAATACCGATACCGCCCGCCACGCCCATGTGCTGTTGCCATCGCTCGGCTGGGGGGAAAAGGACGGCACGGTCACCAATTCCGAACGACGTATTTCCCGCCAGCGCGGTTTTCTTGATGCGCCCGGCGAAGCAAAGGCCGACTGGTGGCAATTCGCCGAAGTTGGACAGCGCATGGGTTTTGACGCTGCCTTCGGCTACCGGCAACCTTCTGAGGTTTTCGCCGAACATGCCGCTCTCTCCGGCTTCGAGAACGCCGGAAGCCGTGATTTCGATATCGGCGGGATCGACCGTGATTCCTACGATACGATGACACCGTTTCAATGGCCAAAAGCCGAAGCGGGTGAAGCCGCCATTACCCGCTTTTTCGCGGATGGCCGCTTTTTCCATGCGGATGGCAAGGCCCGCTTCATCGCCACGGCACTGCCGGAGACCGGCAGGACATCGGCGGACTACCCGCTGACGCTGAACACCGGCCGCATCCGCGACCAATGGCACACCATGACCCGCACCGGCAAAAGCGCGCGGCTTACCGCCCATATCGCTGAACCCTTTGCCGAACTTCACCCGCGCGATGCACAGTTGCTGGGCATCGAAAGCGCCGATCTGGTGGAGATTGAGAGCCCGCACGGCAAGGTTCTGCTGCGGGCACTGGTCAGCGAGAGGCAGGCGCGGGGAGCTGTGTTTGTGCCTATGCACTGGAACGACCAGTTCGCCGCGCAGGCCCGCATCGATATGCTCGTGCCAGCGGTCACGGACCCGCATTCCGGCCAGCCCGCTTCGAAGAATGTCGGCGTGAGTGCACGACGTTTTGTAGCGAAAGCCTATGGATTTGCGATCTCCCGCACCCGGCCTGATGCGCCGGACTGCGCCTATTGGGCAGTTGCGAAGGCGGATGGCGGCTACCGCATGGAGCTTGCCTTCGAGGAACAGCCGCAGGACTGGACGCTCTGGGCCCGACAGGTTTTCGGCATCGATATCAGGGTTGAGCCTCTGGGTTACAGCGACCGGCAGACGGGCGATCTGCGACTTGCTTTCTTCGACGGTGATACCTTGCTGGCAGCGCTGTTCGTCGCCAGAGAGCCGGTGGCCGTTGCCCGCAACTGGGCGATTTCACAGCTGAACGAACGCCATGAGGATTTGCGCATGCGTTTTGCGCTGGTCGCCGGGCGTCCCGGCGCCGGCCGCGCCGATCCGGGGGCGATGGTCTGCTCCTGCTTCAATGTCGGGGTCAACCAGATCACGGCCGCCATCCGCGATGGCTGCCACAGCGTCGAAGCCATAGGTGCTGCGTTGAATGCCGGAACCAATTGCGGCTCCTGCCGCGCCGAGATCAGGGGGATCATCGATGGATGCCTTAAAACCGCAGCGGAATGAACCGAACCGCGTGGAGAAGCTTGCCAAGTTGCCGGTCTTCTGGGGGCTTGAGGGCAAGCGTGTGGTGCTGGCGGGCGGATCGGATGGGGCTGCATGGAAGGCGGAACTGCTGCTTGCCTGCGGGGCGGAGCTTCATCTCTATTGCGAGGAAAGCGAGCTTTCGGAATGCTTTACGGCACTGGTCTCAACAAGCCAGATGCTGACATGGCATGACCGTTCCTGGGGTCCGGATAGTTTCAAAGGTGCTGAACTGGCGTTGGCGGATTGTGAAACCGACGAAGAGGCGGAAAGATTTTACAATGCCGCGCGCTCAGCCGGCGTGCCTGTCAATGTCATCGACAAGCCGGAATTCTGCCAGTTCCAGTTTGGCTCCATCGTCAATCGTTCGCCGGTGGTGGTGTCGATCTCCACCGATGGCGCCGCACCCATTCTGGCGCAGGCCATTCGCCGACGCATCGAGACTTTGCTGCCGCTCGCTCTCAAGGATTGGGGCGCGCTTGCCCAGACCATCCGAGAGCGGGTCAATATACGCCTCGCGCCCGGCACGGCGCGGCGATCATTCTGGGAAAAATTTGTCGACCGGGCGTTTACCGAAAGGCTGGATGAGGGCAGCGAAGAAAGGCTGCTGACAGACATAGGCACGCAGGCCGGGCGGACAGGATCGGGACGCGGCCTTGTGACGCTGGTCGGTGCCGGACCCGGCGATGCTGAGCTGCTGACGCTGAAAGCGGTACGCGCCCTGCAGGCGGCGGATGTCATTCTGTTCGACGATCTCGTTTCATCCGAGGTGCTGGAACTGGCGCGGCGGGAGGCGAAGCGCATGCTGGTTGGCAAGCGCGGCGGCCGGGAAAGCTGCAAGCAGGAAGATATTAACGACATGATGATCCGCCTTGCCAAGGCCGGCAAAAGGGTAGTGCGGCTGAAATCTGGCGATCCGATGATTTTCGGACGCGCCGGCGAGGAGATCGCGGCGCTGGAGGCTGAAAACATCCCAGTCGAAATCGTACCCGGCATCACTGCGGCAAGCGCCATGGCTTCGCGGCTCGGCATTTCCCTCACCCATCGCGATCACGCCCAGTCGGTTCGCTTCGTCACCGGGCATTCCAGACAGGGCAAGCTGCCGGAGAATATCGACTGGCAGTCGCTGTCGAACCCTTCCGTGACCACGGTTTTTTACATGGGCGGGCGAACCGCTGCCAGCATCGAGGAAGCCCTTCTGGCGCATGGCATGCCGGCCTCGACGCCCGTCGCCATCATGATTTCCGTCAGCCGCGAAAATGAGCAGCGCTGGTGCGGTTCGCTCGTGCAACTGGCTGCGGCGGTTGAACGACTGGGCGTGAACGAGCCTATACTGATCGGCATCGGTGATGCGTTTGGTGCTGCAATCTCTGCGTTTTCCGAGATCGGCCTGCCGGAGCCAGTCGCGATGTCAATTCAGAAAGCCGGCTAATAATCTTGCTGGTCCGTGCGGATACGTTTTTTGTGTACCTCCGCAAGTGGACCTGATCGGTGCCACAAAACCGTCCCTTGACATTGGTTTTTCGTTCGCTCTTCAATAAAACGAAAAAATTGAAAGAGGAGGGAGGGTGAAATGATGCTCACACCGCGTCAGGATGAAATCGTTGCGCTGGCGAAGGCGACCGGGCGGGTGCTGGTGGACGAGCTGGCCACGCGGTTTTCGGTAACGCCACAGACGATCCGCAAGGACCTCAACGATCTCTGCGATACGCGGGTGCTGACGCGCATCCATGGCGGCGCGCTTTTTCCGAGCGGCAACGAAAACGTCAAATACGAAGCACGCCGTGCGATCGCCTCCTCCGAAAAGCAGGCGATCGGCGCCGCTGCCGCTGCCCTCATCCCCAACAACTCCTCGCTTTTCATCAATATCGGCACGACGACCGAGGCGGTGGGCGAAGCGCTGGCGGATCATCACGAGCTGATGGTCATCACCAACAATATTAATGTTGCCAACAGGTTACGGGTTTTTCCGGGCATCGAGGTGGTGATCGCTGGCGGCGTCGTGCGCGGTTCCGATGGCGGCATCGTCGGTGAGGCCGCGGTGGATTTTATCCGCCAGTTCAAGGTCGATTTCGCCGTCATCGGCGTTTCTGCGATCGATGAGGACGGCGCTTTGCTGGATTTCGACTTTCGCGAGGTCAAGGTTGCCCAGGCGATCATGTCCAACGCTCGCCACGTCATTCTTGTATCGGATTCGCTGAAATTCGAGCGGACGGCACCGGTGCGCATCGGCCATCTTTCACAGGTGCACACCTTCATTACCGATCATTGTCCGGTCGATTCGATCCGATCCATCTGTGCCGATCATGACGTCAGGTTGATTGAAACCGAGGTTGGGGAGCCTTGATCCGAACCGCCCCGGAATTTCGTTTGACATTCGTTTTGTCTTCAAATTAGATGTCCGTGCTTTCAATATATCGATGAGGAGAGCGTCGATGAAAGCGCGGGAGGGTCCATGTTTGACGAGGCAATCCACGATGTTTTCGTGATCGGCGGCGGCATCAACGGCTGCGGTATCGCGCGTGACGCTGTCGGCAGGGGCTATTCCGTTGCGCTTGCAGAAATGAACGATTTTGCCTCCGGCACCTCGTCGGCCGCCACAAAGCTCATTCATGGCGGTTTGCGTTATCTCGAACATTACGAATTTCGTCTGGTGCGAGAAGCGCTGATGGAGCGCGAGGTGCTGTGGGCCATGGCGCCGCACATCATCTGGCCTATGCGCTTTGTTCTGCCGTTCCAGAAGGGCGGCGTGCGCCCGGCCTGGCTCGTGCGTCTTGGGCTTTTTCTTTATGACCATCTCGGCGGCCGCAAGCTTTTGCCCGCCACCCGCTCGCTCGATCTGCGCCGTGATCCCGCAGGGAAACCGCTGAAGCCGATTTTTGCCCGCGCTTTCGAATATTCTGACGGCTGGGTGGACGATGCCCGTCTTGTGGTGCTGAACGCCCGCGATGCCGCCGATCGCGGCGCATTGATCCTCAACCGCACGCAGGTCGTTTCGGCACGGCGCGAAGGCGCCTTCTGGCGGGTCGAAACGAAAAATGCTGCCGGAGAAACCGCGACCTACCGGGCGCGCATGCTAGTAAATGCGGCCGGCCCGTGGGTGGACAAGGTTCTGGCTGCGACATTCGGTAAAAACAATGTCCACAACGTCCGCCTCGTGCAGGGCAGCCACATCATCGTGCGCAAGAAGTTTTCCGATCCGCGCGCCTATTTTTTCCAGAATCCGGACGGGCGCATCATCTTCGCCATCCCCTATGAGCAGGATTTTACCCTGATCGGCACGACGGATCGCGACTATACCGCCGACCCCCGGGCTGTTAAGATCAGCGACGAGGAGATCAGCTATCTTTGCAACGCGGCGAGCGAATATTTCGCTGAACCGGTGACGCCGGCCGATATCGTCTGGACCTATTCCGGCGTGCGGCCGCTGTTTGACGACGGCGCATCGAAAGCGCAGGAGGCAACCCGCGATTATGTGCTGAAAACCGAAGGAGCTGAAGGCGAAGCGCCGCTTCTCAATATCTTCGGTGGCAAGCTCACCACCTATCGGCGGCTTGCCGAACATGCTCTTGAAAAAATCGGTGATGCGCTGGGTGAAAAGGGCTCGCCGTGGACGGCAGGCTCACATTTGCCGGGCGGAAATTTCGGTGCCGAGGCTTATGCGGCAGAGGTCACGGCCCTGCGGTCGCGTTATCCTTTCCTCGATGAGCGTCATGCGAAGCGGCTCATCCGCTGCTACGGAACGGACGCCGTGTCGATTATTGGCAATGCCGGGGACATGGCAGCACTCGGACGGCATTTCGGTGGCACGCTTTATGAGGCCGAGGTGCGCTGGCTGATGGCGCGGGAATGGGCGCTGACGGCGGAGGATATTCTGTGGCGCCGCACCAAGCAGGGGCTTTTCTTTACCCAAGAAGAGGTGCGCGGGCTGGAGGATTATATCGATGACATTGCAGGTGGACGCTTGAAGGCAATCTGACGATCCGATCAAAAAGCGGAGGAGGCTTTGGATCACCATGCTTGAATTGCGAAACGTCTCGAAGATGGCCGGCGGTGAATATCATATTCACCCGACCGATCTGACGTTGCAGCGCGGAAGCCTGAACGTCCTGCTTGGACCGACACTTTCGGGCAAGACGACGCTCATGCGGTTGATGGCCGGGCTGGACAAGCCAAGTGGCGGTACGATTCTCTTCAATGGGGAGGACGTGACGGGCTGGCCGGTTCAGAAGCGCAACGTCGCCATGGTCTATCAGCAGTTCATCAATTATCCGGCGCTCAGCGTCTATGAAAACATCGCCTCGCCGATGCGCGTTGCCGGCAAGGACAAGGCAACGATCGACAGGGAGGTGAGGAAGGCCGCCGAGCTTCTGAGGCTGACGCCCTATCTCGACCGCACACCGCTCAACCTTTCCGGTGGCCAGCAACAGCGCACGGCACTTGCCCGCGCCATCGTCAAAAACGCCAATCTGGTGCTCCTCGACGAGCCGCTCGCAAATCTCGACTACAAGCTTCGTGAGGAGTTGCGTGAGGAATTGCCGCGCATCTTTGCCGAATCCGGTGCGATCTTCGTTTACGCCACGACGGAACCCTCCGAAGCTCTACTGCTTGGTGGCAATACCGCGACGCTGAACGAGGGCAAGGTGACGCAATTCAGCCGCACGATCGAGGTTTACAGGCGTCCGGTGGATATCGTAACCGCGAAAATATTTGCCGATCCGCCACTCAACACCATCGAGGTTATCAAGACGGGCGGCGCCTTCACGCGCGCCGACCATGCGGTTGTGCCGGTGCCGGCGCATCTTGCTGCCATGCCTGACGGTCCAGTGACCATTGCCTTCCAGCCACATCATCTTTTCCCACAGCAAAAGGGGCAGGCGGCGCAATCCATCCGGGCGCGGACACTGATCTCGGAGATCGCCGGATCGGAAAGCTTCGTACACGTGGAATTTTCAGGCCAGCGTTGGGTGATGCTGGCGCAGGGCATTCACGACATCGAGCCGGACACGGAGATCGAGCTGTTTCTCGATACGCGGCACCTGATGGCTTTCGATACACACGGCCACGCCATCGGCGAAGCGGCTTAAGGGGAGATCGATCATGGCACGCATCACGCTCGATCATATCCGCCACGCTTACAACGCCAAGGCGCAGGCGGCTGGTGATTATGCCCTGAAGGAAGTTCATCACGAATGGGAGGATGGCGGTGCCTATGCGCTGCTTGGCCCTTCCGGCTGCGGCAAGACCACGTTGCTCAACATCATTTCCGGCTTGCTGCGCCCCTCGGAAGGCCGCATCGCCTTTGACGGAACAGATGTCACCGATCTTTCCACCGAAGATCGCAACATCGCCCAGGTATTCCAGTTCCCAGTCGTTTACGACACGATGACAGTCTACGACAATCTGGCTTTTCCGCTGCGCAACCGGCAAGTGCCGGAAGCCGAAGTCGACCGCCGTGTGCGGGAAATCCTCGAGATGACCGATCTTTCCGGCATGGCCAAACGCCACGCGCGCGGACTTACGGCGGACCAGAAGCAGAAAATTTCGCTGGCGCGCGGGTTGGTGCGATCCGACGTCAATGCCATCCTCTTCGACGAGCCGCTGACGGTGATCGATCCGCATATGAAATGGGTGCTGCGCTCGCAGTTGAAGCGCCTCCACCGCCAGTCCGGTTTCACCATGGTCTACGTCACCCACGACCAGACCGAAGCGCTGACTTTCGCCGACAAGGTGGTGGTCATGTATGACGGTCAGATCGTCCAGATCGGCACACCCGCCGAGCTTTTCGAACGCCCGGGACATACGTTCGTCGGTTATTTCATCGGTTCGCCCGGCATGAATGTGATGCCTGCCAGCATTGATGGCGCAACGGCGGTTGTCGGCGGCCTTGGCGTTCCGCTTGCCGGCGTGCCGGTGGTGGATGGATCGAAGCGGATCGAAATCGGCATCCGCCCGGAATTCGTTCGGCTGGAGCGGGGTGGCATGCCCATCACCGTCGACAAGGTAGAGGATATCGGCCGGCAAAAGATCGTTCGTGCCCGGTTCGCCGGCCAAAAGCTTGCGATTGTCGTTCCGGAAGAGGAGGACATTCCGGCAGAAGCGGGTGTTCGCTTCGATCCGGCCGCTATCGGTGTCTTTGCCGATTCCTGGCGTGTGAAGATGGGGGGCTGACCATGGAAAAGACCTGGAACAACAAAGCGTGGTTCATGGTGCTGCCGGTTCTGGTGCTGGTCGCCTTTTCCGCCGTCATCCCGCTGATGACGGTCGTGAACTATTCGGTGCAGGATACCTTCGGCAACAACCAGTTCTTCTGGGCGGGAACCCAATGGTTTCAGGAAATTCTTGGCTCCGACCGTTTCTGGAACGCGCTCGGACGCAATCTGGTATTTTCCGGCATCATATTGGCGATTGAAATTCCGCTCGGCATATTCATCGCGCTCAAAATGCCCAAATCCGGCATCGGCGTGCCGGTCTGCCTCGTCACCATGGCGCTGCCGCTTTTGGTGCCATGGAATGTGGTAGGCACGATCTGGCAGGTGTTCGGTCGCAGCGATATCGGGTTGCTGGGTTATTACGCCAATCAGCTTGGGCTTGACTACAACTACGTCAACGATCCCGTCGACGCATGGATCACCGTCGTCATCATGGATGTGTGGCACTGGACAAGCCTCGTCGTCCTCCTGTGCTACGCCAGCCTCGTCTCCATTCCGGATGCCTATTATCAGGCAGCAAGGATCGATGGCGCATCGCGTTTTGCGGTTTTCCGGTTCATTCAGTTGCCGAAGATGAAGCGGGTGCTGCTGATCGCATTCCTGCTGCGCTTCATGGACAGCTTCATGATCTACACCGAGCCTTTCGTTGTCACCGGCGGCGGTCCCGGAAATTCCACCACCTTCCTGTCCATCGATCTCGTCAAGGTAGCGCTCGGCCAGTTCGATCTGGGTCCCGCGGCGGCCATGTCGCTGATCTACTTCCTCATCATCCTGCTGT
This sequence comes from Rhizobium sp. AN5, assembly GCF_900215255.1. Classification (NCBI taxonomy): domain Bacteria; kingdom Pseudomonadati; phylum Pseudomonadota; class Alphaproteobacteria; order Hyphomicrobiales; family Rhizobiaceae; genus Rhizobium; species Rhizobium sp. AN5. Next base: position 968,658 of record NZ_OCMJ01000003.1, on the reverse strand, counting down.
TGTCCTGGGTGTTCTACACCGTGATGACCAGCCACGACGCGGAGACTTGAGACATGAGCGCCTCTGATGTCACCACAAGCGTGGAACTCAACGGTATCGGCAATCCACCGGTAAGAGCCAGTTCGGCGAGAATATCAGGCCTTGCTGCGAATTCACGATCGCGCCGCCGCCATGGGCCATCGCGCTTTTCCTGGCTGGTGCCGACGATCTACATCATCCTGCTGCTCGTGCCGATCTACTGGCTTATCAATATGAGCTTCAAGACGAACACGGAAATCGTCTCGTCGATGACGCTTTATCCGCACCAGCCGACGTTGCAGAATTACCGGACGATCTTCACGGATTCATCCTGGTATTCGGGTTACATCAACTCGATCATCTACGTCGTCATGAACATGGTAATCTCGGTCTCGGCGGCACTCCCGGCGGCCTATGCCTTCTCGCGTTACCGCTTCCTGGGCGACAAGCACCTGTTCTTCTGGCTTTTGACCAACCGCATGGCGCCACCTGCCGTCTTCGCGCTGCCCTTCTTCCAGCTCTATTCCGCTTTCGGGCTGATCGACACGCATATTGCCGTGGCGCTGGCGCATTGCCTGTTCAACGTGCCGCTGGCGGTGTGGATTCTCGAAGGTTTCATGTCGGGTGTACCGAAGGAAATCGACGAGACCGCCTATATTGACGGCTATTCCTTCCCGAAATTCTTCGTGAAGATTTTCATGCCGCTCATTGCCTCCGGCATCGGTGTCGCCTGTTTCTTCAGCTTCATGTTCTCGTGGGTCGAGCTTCTGATCGCCCGCACGCTGACGACGACCGACGCCAAGCCGATCGCCGCGACCATGACGAGAACCGTTTCTGCCGCCGGCATGGACTGGGGCCTGCTTGCCGCCGCCGGCGTGCTGACACTCATACCCGGTGCGCTGGTGATCTGGTTTGTTCGCAATTACATCGCCAAGGGCTTTGCGCTGGGGAGGGTTTGACATGACGAAGATGCCCGATTTCACCTGGATGGCATGGACCTGGCAGACGGCCGCGTTTTTCGGTGCCATCGCCGTGTTGCTGGTTGGGATGTGGTTCTGGGAACAGCTCTCGCCCGGCGGCAACCCCCGCTTCGGCCTGCTGCGTTTCGAGACAACGCGTGGCGACAGGTTGTTCATTTCGCTGCTCGGCAGCGCTTTCATTCATCTTGCATGGCTCGGGCTGATCGGCCCGAACCTGTGGTGGGCTCTCGCTCTGTCGGCGGTTTACGCAATTGGCGTTTTCCGTTTCGTCTAGAGCAGGAAGAACGGTGCGGCGGAGGAAAACCGCACCCGGCAGACTTCGTGCAATCGCAACCCTTGGGAGGACTGATATGCGACGGCATCTGATGACGACGACGGCAGCCATGCTGCTGGCAATGACAGGTTCCGCTTTCGCCGGAATGGAGGAGGCAAAGCAATTTCTGGACAAGGAAATCGGCGATATGTCGTCGCTTTCGCGTGCAGATCAGGAAAAGGAACTGCAATGGTTTATCGATGCCGCGAAACCTTTTGCTGGCATGGACATCAAGGTCGTTTCCGAATCCCTGACAACACATGAATATGAATCGAAGGTCCTGGCACCGGCGTTTACCGCTATTACTGGCATCAAGGTCACGCACGACATCATCCAGGAAGGTGACGTCGTCGAAAAGATTCAGACACAGATGCAGACCGGCCAGAACCTCTATGACGGCTGGGTGAATGACAGCGACCTCATCGGCACGCATTGGCGTTACCAGCAGGTGCGCAACCTCACGGATTTCATGGCCAATGAGGGCAAGGACGTCACCAATCCCGGCCTAGATCTCAAGGACTTCATCGGCAGCGCCTTTACGACGGCACCGGACAAGAAGCTCTACCAGCTTCCCGACCAGCAATTCGCGAACCTTTACTGGTTCCGCTACGACTGGTTCAACGACGACAAGAACAAGGCCGATTTCAAGGCCAAATACGGCTACGACCTTGGTGTGCCCGTAAACTGGTCGGCCTATGAGGATATTGCCGAATTCTTCACCGGCCGTGATGTCGGCGGCAAGAAGGTCTTCGGCCATATGGACTACGGCAAGAAGGACCCGTCGCTTGGCTGGCGCTTCACCGATGCCTGGCTTTCCATGGCCGGCAACGGCGACAAGGGCCTGCCAAACGGCCTGCCTGTCGATGAATGGGGCATCAAGGTCAACGACAAGTCGCAGCCGGTCGGCTCCTGCGTGGCACGCGGTGGTGATACCAACGGTCCGGCGTCGGTCTATTCCATCGAGAAATATCTCGAATGGCTGAAGAAATTTGCGCCGCCAGAAGCGCAGGGCATGACCTTCTCCGAATCCGGTCCGGTGCCGGCGCAAGGTAACATTGCTCAGCAGATCTTCTGGTACACGGCCTTCACTGCCGATATGGCCAAGCCCGGCCTGCCTGTCGTGAACGAGGACGGTTCGCCGAAATGGCGCGTCGCACCTTCCCCGCATGGCGTGTACTGGAAGGACGGCATGAAGCTCGGCTATCAGGATGTGGGTTCGTGGACGCTGATGAAATCCACCCCTGACGATCGCGCCAAGGCCGCATGGCTTTATGCGCAGTTCGTAACTTCCAAGACCGTGGATGTGAAGAAGAGCCATGTTGGTCTGACCTTCATTCGCGATACCACCATCCATCACAAGAGCTTCACGGACAGGGCCGCCAAGCTTGGTGGTCTGATCGAGTTCTATCGCTCGCCGGCTCGCGTGCAATGGTCGCCAACCGGCACCAACGTGCCTGACTATCCGAAGCTGGCACAGCTCTGGTGGCAGGCAATTGGCGATGCATCTTCGGGTGCCAAAACCGCTCAAGCCGCAATGGACTCGCTCTGCGCCGAGCAGGAAAAAGTTATGGCCCGTATCGAGCGCGCCGGTGTGCAGGGCGATATCGGCCCGAAACTGGCGGAAGAACACGATATCGACTACTGGAACAAGGACGCCGTTTCGAAGGGCAATCTGGCACCGCAGCTGAAGATTGCCAACGAAAAGGAAAAGCCGGTCACCGTCAATTACGACGAGCTGGTCAAAAGCTGGCAGAAGTAATGTCTGCGTGAAATCTTAAACCGGGGCGGCTTTGCCGCCCCGTCATTGCGTTTGAAAGGGAGTGACATAATGGGCGGTTATATTCTGGCGATCGATCAGGGGACGACATCGACAAGGTCGATGGTCTTTGATCGCGACATGCGGGTCATCGGTGTCGGCCAGCGAGAATTTCCGCAGCATTTCCCGGCCTCCGGCTGGGTCGAACACGATGCCGAGGATATCTGGAAAAGCGTGCTTGAAACAATTCGGCTGGCGCTTGCCGATGCCGGTATCGCCGCTTCCGATATCGAGGCGATCGGCATCACCAACCAGCGCGAAACGACCGTGCTGTGGGACCGTAATACGGGCGAGGCCGTGCATCGGGCCGTTGTCTGGCAGGATCGCCGTGCTGCACCAATTTGCGAGGATCTGAAACGAAGGGGGCTGGAGCCGCTCTTTTCGAAAAAGACCGGTCTGCTGCTCGACCCCTACTTTTCCGGCACGAAGCTGAAATGGCTTCTCGACAGCGTCAGCGGCCTTCGCGAAAAAGCCGTGAAGGGCGAAATCTGCTTCGGCACGGTCGACAGTTTCCTGATCTATCGCCTCACCGGCGGTCGCCGCCATGTGACCGACGCCACCAATGCCTCGCGAACGCTGATCTACAATATCGAGGACAATGCCTGGGATGACGAATTGCTGTCCATCCTCGACATTCCCCGCGCCATGCTGCCGGAGGTGCTTGATTGCGCTGCCGATTTCGGCGTAACGGACAAGGCGCTTCTGGGCGCGGAAATTCCGATCCTCGGCGTCGCCGGTGATCAGCAGGCTGCCGTTATCGGTAACGCCTGCTTCGAACCCGGCATGATGAAATCGACCTATGGCACCGGCTGCTTTGCGCTTCTCAATACCGGCACCGACCGGGTCGCCTCGACAAACCGGTTGCTGACGACCATTGCCTACCGTCTCGATGGCGTGACGACCTATGCGCTTGAAGGCTCTATCTTCATTGCCGGCGCCGCCGTGCAATGGCTGCGTGACGAGCTCGGCTTCATCTCGGTCGCCTCCGAAGTCAGTGCGCTGGCCGAAAAAGCCGATCCCAAGCAGCGGGTTTATCTTGTGCCGGCCTTCACCGGCCTTGGCGCGCCCTATTGGGATGCCGAAGCGCGGGGCGCGATTTTCGGCCTGACGCGTGGCACCGGCCCTGCGGAATTCGCCCGCGCGGCACTCGAAAGCGTCGCCTATCAGACTTTCGATCTTCTGGACGCCATGCGCAACGACTGGGCGGGCGATAATGGCAAGACGGTGCTCCGGGTCGATGGCGGCATGGTTGCCTCGGACTGGACCATGCAGCGGCTGGCGGACATTCTCGCTGCACCGGTCGACCGGCCAGTATTCCTGGAAACCACCATTCTCGGTGCGGCATGGCTCGCAGCATCGCGCGCCGGCATCTGGCCCGACCGGGAGGCCTTCGCCGCCCATTGGAAACGGGATCGCCGTTTTCTGCCAGATATGGATGAGACTGAGCGTAAGAGCGCCATCGCGGGGTGGCGTGATAGTGTAGGCCGCTGCCTCTCGAAACGGGAAGATTGACGCAAGCAAGCGTCTTTTTTACGCAAAACTGCCCGGTGCGATGCTCTTGCTGGATACCAGATCGGAAAGGGCGCGCACCAGTTTCGTGTCCGCGCCCTTACTTGGCTGAAGCACGAATTCCACGTCTTCGAGCGCCGGCAGCACATCAGCCGCAATCTCCCTGAGGCCGGCTGGCGCCATGCTGCGCGGTTGCACGAGGATGCCCATGCCCGCCCTTGCGGCAGCGGTCAGTCCGCTAAGGCTGCCACAGGTGCAGACGATCCGCCACGCGAGACCGGCCCGATCCAGCGCTTCCTGCGCCGCCTTTCGAGTAATGCTTGGCGGCGGAAAGGCGATCAACGGCAGGGCGTCCGGTTGGCTCAGCATTCGCTCCGGGTCACGCGCGAGCCATACCAGAGGTTCGCGGTATAGGAAGTGGCCGAGCTTATCACCGAGTCGACGTTTCGCGAGCACGACGTCCAACTCGCCATTATCCTGCATCTGGTAAAGCACGCCGCTCAGCGACACCGTCAGCTCCAGATCGACCAAGGGATAGAGGCGGATGAATTCTTCCAGAATGGCGGTGAGCCGGCTGGCGACGAAATCCTCGGAAACGCCGAGCCTTAAGCGCCCGCGCAGGCGGTTTTCACTGAACAGCGATGAAACCCTGCTGTCGATCTCCAGCATATTGCGGGCATAACCGAGCAGCGCCTCGCCTTCGCCCGTCAGCTTCACCTGATGGGTGCTGCGCGCAATCAACCGACGGCCAAGTGCCGCCTCAAGCCGCTGAATATGCTGGCTGACGGTGGATTGGCCGATGCCCAGCCGCTCGGCAGCCAGCGTGAAGCTGCCGGTTTGCTGAAGCATCACGAAGCTGGCAAGATGTTGAAGGTTCAGCATTTATCTCATGTCGTGATAACTGTTAGTCTTTGCATCCGAATTCATGATGAGCGATAGTATGGGATATTTCAAGCAAAACCGATGTCGGAAAGACCTCCCATGACCCGCTTCCTGCCTGACCGTTTCACCATGATGCTGGTGGCCACCGTGATCCTGGCTTCCCTTTTGCCGATCAGCGGACAGCCAGCGGTGTATTTCGGGCTTGCCACGAAACTGGCAATCGCATTGCTGTTTTTTCTCCACGGCGCGCGGCTGTCGCGGGATGTGGTGATTGCGGGTATCTTGCACTGGCGCCTGCACATGGCGATCCTTCTCGTCACCTTCGGCCTTTTCCCGTTGCTGGGCTTGGCGATCGGTTTCATTCCCGAGAGCATTCTGCCGGCACCGCTTTATATGGGTGTGCTGTTTCTCTGCGTCCTGCCGTCGACGGTGCAATCGTCCATCGCCTTCACATCCATGGCAGGCGGAAACGTGCCTGCCGCGATCTGTTCAGCCTCCGCCTCGAATATTTTCGGCATGGTGCTGACGCCGCTGCTGGTCGGGCTGCTGTTCACGGTCGGTGGCCATGGTGGTGGATTTTCGCTGGATGCGTTCCTGCAAATCTTCCTGCAACTGCTCTTGCCCTTCATCGCCGGCCAGGTGCTGCAGCCGTGGATCGGTGACTGGATCAGGGCACGCAAGAAATTGCTGTCGCCGGTCGATCGCGGTTCCATCCTGATGGTGGTCTATCTTGCCTTCTCCGAAGCAGTTATCGAAGGCATATGGCAGACGTTTTCCGTGCGCGATATCGGCGTTGTCATCGGCATCAATATCGTTCTTCTGGCGCTTGTTCTCTGCGTGACGATGTTCGGCAGCCGGGCGCTCGGTTTCGACAAGGCGGATGAAATCACAATCACCTTCTGCGGGTCGAAGAAGAGCCTTGCCAGCGGCGTGCCCATGGCAGGAGCGATCTTCGCCGGCCAGAGCATCGGCGCAATCGTATTGCCAATCATGCTTTTCCATCAGATTCAGCTAATGGTCTGCGCAGTGCTGGCCCAGCGTTATGCCCGCAAGGCCCATGAAAAAGCAGCTATAACGGAAACTGTCGCTGCGGAAGGCGCGGCAGTATCCACCCGCTGAGGGATGAATTTTCGGCAAACAAAAACGGCCCCTTAACGGGGCCGTTCGTTTGACATCCGGATCGGCTTAGTTGACCTGGGCCGGCGTGATCTGTGCTTCGATCGTCTTCGGCGCATCTGCGCTGTCGGAGGAGATCGCGATACGGCGCGGTTTCATGGCTTCCGGAATATTGCGGACGAGATCGATGTGAAGCAGGCCATTCTTCAGGGAAGCGGTCTGGACTTCGACATGATCGGCCATCTGGAAGCGGCGTTCGAAAGCGCGCGTGGCAATGCCGCGATACAGAAACTCGCCTTCGGACGACTTCTCATCTGCGGCCTTCTCGGCTTTCACCGTCAGTGTATTGGCACGGGATTCTATGCTGAGTTCCGTTTCATCGAAACCGGCAACCGCCATGGTTATACGATAGGCGTTTTCACCCGTCCGCTCGATGTTATAGGGCGGATAGGACTGGGCCTGTTCGGGCTGGCCGAGGCCGTCGAGCATCGAAAAAAGACGGTCGAAACCGACGGTGGAGCGATAGAGGGGGGAAAAATCGACGTGACGCATGGTGTCCTCCTTATGAAGCGACTGTTTGCGGTTGATCCGGCGTCCCGTTCTGGCGACGGCCGGACATATGGCGCGGCCCCGTTCTGGCGGCCGCATGAATGAGATGGGAATGGCTTGGTGCTCCGTCAAGGGGGGCATTAAAGCGGAAAGGGCGACAACAAGATGAACCATCGCTGAACATCCGGTTCCAGCATCGTTCAGTTTGAGAGCCATAAATATCCGTCATCGGAGACATGCTCCGTGGCAGAAGCAATAACGTCCCTTCTTCTTCTGTCCTATTCGCCGGAACCGCGACTGCTTTAACCGACGGTTCCGGCAATTTTTTCTTTGACCTTCCGCCGCCGCCGACCTATCCCGAAAAGGCAGAGAAGCCGGAAAAGACCGATGATCGAAGCCACATTGCGCGAGAGCGAAGACAACCCGGTTCCCGGCAACCATACCGTCGGTTATTTCACCGGCCACGGCGGCAAACAGCTTCGATATGCGATCTTCCGCGCCAGCCGACACATTGCGCGCGGAACCGTGGTTCTGCTGCATGGTCGCAACGAATGTATCGAGAAATATTTCGAGACCGTCAGCGATCTGACGGCCATGGGTTTCTGGGTCGCGACCTTCGATACGCGCGGGCAGGGCGGTTCCGAACGGCTGCTGAAGAAGCCAGGCGCCGGGCACGTGCGACGTTTTTCCGACTACAAGCGCGACATAAGTTTGTTTCTCGAACAGGTGGTGCTGCCGGATACCCGGCTGCCATTCTTCATGATCGCGCATTCAACCGGCGCACTTGCAGCACTGGCCGCAGCACCCGGCCTGTCGAATAGGATCGACCGTCTGGCGCTTTGTTCGCCCTTTATCGAGCTGGACAGCCAGCAATCCGTTCCTTCGTCCGTCATCCGGCTGGTCGCGACCGCTTTAAGCCTGTTGGGTCTTGGAAAGCTTCAGCTCGGCAGGGATCAGCGCGAACGGGATTTCGATGGCAACCCGCTGACCTCTGACGCCAGACGTTTTGCCAGAAATCTTGCGCTGCACCGGCAATTTCCGGAGCTCTTCATCGGCGCACCGACAGCGCGATGGGTTTATGAAGCGCTGAAAACGATGGGTCGAGTGACCCGTCAGGACCATCTGACGGACATAACCATTCCCACCCTCATTCTTGCGCCGATGTTGGATACGATCACGCCCTATAAGGCGCAGGAGGAACTCTCGCGCAATTTCCGCGCGGCGCAGCTTCTTCCCATAACCGGCGCGCGCCATGAATTGCTGCATGAGCGCGACGTTTTCCGCAAACAGGCGCTGGCGGCCATCGACGCCTTTTTCGCGCCGGAATGACGCGGCGATGACGGGGATGGCGCCGCTTGCGCCATCCCCGTCAGTCGTACCATCTACAGTTTTGAAAGAATGGCGAGCGCCTGTTCGTGCACGGCTTTGGAACCGGCTGCCAGAATGCGGCCGCCATTTTCCGGACGACCCCCATCCCAGGTGGTGATGATGCCACCCGCCTGTTCAATCACCGGAATGAGCGCGCCGACATCATAGGGCTTCAGGCCCGATTCGATCACCAGATCGACATGGCCGGCGGCAAGCAGGCAATAGGCGTAACAATCCACGCCATAACGGAAAAGGCGAACCTGATCCTGCACCTTGTCGTAAAGGGGCTTTTCTTCCGCCGTGAAGATATGGGGTGTCGTGGTGAACAGCACAGCATCCGACAGCGAAGTGCATTCGCGCGTGCGGATCTTGCGTTCGCCATCCGGCCCGAAATACCATGCGGCCTCGCCGTCGGCGAAATAACGCTCTTTTGTGAAGGGCTGGTCCATGATGCCCATCGAAGCGCGGCCGGCCGACTGGAAGCCGATCAGCGTGCCCCAGACCGGCACGCCGGAAATGAAGGCGCGTGTGCCGTCAATAGGATCGATAACCCAGATATGTTCGCGGTCGAGACCGACATTGCCGTGTTCTTCACCAAGAATGCCGTGTTGCGGGAAACGTGCTTCGATGAGGGCGCGGATGGCGCTTTCTGCTGCCTGATCGCCTTCCGTCACCGGATCATAGCCGCCGTCCTCCTTGTTGGTGACGGCAATGCCCGTGCGGAAGCGGGGAAGCGTTTCAGCGCTGGCGGCGTCGGCAAGTTTGAAGAAGAAATCCCGGTCGGGCAGCATGCGAAACCTCATTGCCTGAATTATTGGGCCTGAATTGTATGGCGAAATGCATAGACCGGAATTGTACCCGCCGTCCACACGTACGGATGCAGGGACGGCCGATTCCAAATTTTCAGCATAAGCCTAAAAAAAGTGCATAAAATAAAATGATTGACAATTGTGCATATAATGCGTAGCGTGACCCTGCAGTCTTTGACTGTAAATACCCTCCTTGGGTGTTTCCTCCCTAGACTTGACCGCGCCAAGGCGCGGTTTTTTTTTGCCCGGAGCGTGGCCAGGCGGTCTGGAACAGAGATCTGAAATATCCTGGAATTTGATGTATTATTCGGCGGCGAGCGAGGTTTCGATCGCGTATTCCGAAACGAAAGCGCCGAGCTGGCGCATGAAGATTTCAAGCGATGCCTGAATGGCCGGAAAATCTGCTTTCTTCGAAAGCGTTTTTTCATCGACGTACAGCGCCCGATTGACCTCGATCTGGAGCGCGTGAAGAGAGCGGAGCGGTCGCCCGTAATGTTCGGTGATGAAGCCGCCGGCATAGGGCTTGTTGCAGACCGCAACGAAACCCAGTTCTTCAAGGAAATGCAGGGCGGCGCGGGAGACCTCCTGGGAAGCACTGGTGCCGTAGCGATCGCCGATAATGACATCCGGCCGCAGGTTCGAGCCGGCAACGCGGATATTGCCCGGCATCGAATGGCAATCGATCAGTACCGCCATGCCGAAATTGGCGTGGGTGCGGGACAACAGCCGGCGCAGGCAGGCGTGGTAGGGTTTGTAAATCGTCTCGATCCGTGACAGCGCCTCGTCCACCGGCAGGCGGTGGGCATAGATGTCCATATTCTCGGCGACGATACGGGGTACCGTTCCCAGGCCACCGGCAACCCGCATGGAGCCGATATTGGCATAGGGCGGCAGGGTGCCTTCGAACATGCGTGGATCAAGCTCGTAGGGCTCGCGATTGACGTCGAGATACGCGCGGGGAAAATTGGCTTTCAGCAGCGGCGCACCGATGTCGGGCGCAGCGGCGAACAGCTCGTCAACGAAGTGATCTTCCGAGCGCCGGATCTCGTGCGAATCAAGCCGCGCCGATTCCAAAAAGGAGATAGGGTAACAGCGACCGCTATGGGGTGAATTATAGACGAATGGCAGGGTTTGAACGGCAGGTTCCGTTACTTCGAACAGCTCGTATTCACCCGTTATCCAGTCCATTCAGTGCCATTTACCATGTCGTAAACTATCAGGATGTTCATGTTGCCAGTTACGGTGCGGCAAGTCCATACTATCGACCATGCAGCGCTATACCGATTCTTGTGTTCACATGATATTTACCGTGAAAATCCTATAATCGGGCTAGGGTATCTCAAACATTGAGCAGTTACGGTCACTTATGATGAATCAGAAAATTCTTCTCGCTGAAGACGATAACGATATGCGCCGCTTTCTCGTCAAGGCGCTGGAAAAAGCCGGTTACAAGGTTTCTTCCTTCGACAATGGCGCAAGCGCTTACGACCGGCTTCGCGAAGAGCCTTTCTCGCTGTTGCTGACAGATATCGTCATGCCCGAAATGGATGGCATCGAGTTGGCCCGGCGCGCAACTGAACTCGACCCCGACCTGAAAGTCATGTTCATCACCGGCTTTGCGGCCGTCGCGCTGAACGCCGATTCGAAGGCTCCAAAGGATGCCAAGGTGCTTTCCAAGCCGTTCCATCTTCGCGATCTGGTGGATGAGGTCAACAAACTCCTTGTGGCGTAAGGGGTCTCAAAAAACCTTCACAAAACCGAAAAAAAGCAGTTGACGCATGAACCGGTTTTGTGGTCTATCCGCCGCCACGGAGGGCGTGTAGCTCAGCGGGAGAGCACTACGTTGACATCGTAGGGGTCACAGGTTCAATCCCTGTCACGCCCACCATCCGAATTCTTAAATATCAAGGCCTTGCGAGAAATCGCAGGGCCTTTTTGCATAGTTGCCTCAAGGTTCATCAAACCTGAACGGAAGGGCTGGCGCGAGAATGGTGCCCAAAGCACCGCATTGACTGGTGCAGCTGATTTGGAGGTTGATCTGATCAAGGCATATTTATCCTTGCTACCTGCCATTCGTCAGATTCAAGCGGACAAAATATCTATGTTTTCATCAGAAGCAAACGACGATCAGGCTTACGGGCAGCTTGCGCTGGCAATGGCGTGGGGTGCATTTGGTTTTGCTGAAACCGCCGAAAAATACGGGCTAACCTCCGCTGAAACTCCCGCTGATACTGATATATTTTTTCATAATTTTACATCTAATTTCGAGAATATTGCCTACGCATTAAAGGAACTTGGAATACTGAAAGATATCAAAGGCACCGGATGTTATTTCACTTTCACATGTGACATGGCAGACGTTCCGAGATTGGCGATTGAAAACCGCGGTGAGGGTCCAGACTTTCATTCAATGCTGCACTATTTTTGTTACCACTACGCTGATTTCAATACAGAATACTACGGCCTGAACTTCCACGTAGATACGCCCTTCTGCCCTCAGCGCGGAATGAGTGACGTCTTGGATGCCTTAGCGGAAATCGGCTATGCGCAAAGGCTGGGCGTGGGGTCCGTAGTGCAAGTTAAAAACCCTTCTCTTTCGACCATATGGTCAAATGAATACGTGTCCGTCCACATCACGGAAAGTGATGGATATTCGTACGTTGCCACTGGTTTCATGTCTGAAAGAATGCAGTTCATAATTGGGCATGGATCACCTTGCTTTATTTGGACGGAGCGAATGCGTACAATATCTGCGGACGGAATGGTTTGGGATGAACTTAAGGGGCTTGACGTCCCCGGGTAATTAAACCCACCGACTCAAATCCAAAGGAAACTCGTCATCTTCTCGGGTGGCCGTCGCAAGCCTTAACGCGTAGCGCATTTGTCGTGTCTGCAATAAATTTCACGCGATAAAATAAAATGCGAGCCATCTTGACGCGACCTCTTTTCCCCGATATTTCAAACGTCATGCAATAAATTACACGACTTAAAATTTATTGCGGATTGGTCATTGTCCTTGGGAGGGGAATATGTTGGCTTTTCTGAAATCGACCGTTGCCGCGGGTGTTTTAGCCGTGGCGATTTCCGCAGGCGCCGGCTCTCAGGCCGCTGCCGCGGGCAAATTCGCCTGTGAACCGGGCGAGACCTATGTGATGAACGTCATGGTTTCCAGCCACCCTTATTGGGTGCCGGTCTTTGAAGGTTTCAAGCAGGCCGCGAAGGCCTTGGGCTGCGAGGCCGTTTTCACCGGCACGCCCGAATACGACATCACCAAGCAGATCGCGTCCTTCGAGCAGGAGTTGGTGAAGAAGCCGAAAGGCATATTGCTGCATCCGATGCAGGCCGATCCCTTTATCGAACCGATCAACAAGGCGATCGACTCCGGTGTTTCGGTGACGACTTTTGCGGCGGATTCGCCGAAGTCGAAACGCACCGCCTACATCACCTCGGACAATGTTGCCGAGGCGAAATTTGCGGCTGACGAGATCGTCAAGAAGCTGGGCAAGAAGGGCGAATATGCCGTTCTCGAAAATCCGGGCCAGAGCAACCATGATCTGCGCGTCACCGCACTGATCGATTACATGGGGCGCACTTATCCGGAAATGAAGCTCGTCGGCCGCCAGGCGACCAACCAGGATGCAAACGTCGCCTATCAGGCGGTGGGTGCCCTTTTGCAGGCCAACCCCAATCTCGGCGCATTGTGGATTCCTGAAGCCGGCTCGGCTGAAGGTGCAACGACCGCTGTTCTCGAGGCCAAGAAGAAGGTCCTGATCCTGCATGCGGACATAACCCCGGCGACGCTGGAGCACATCAAGCAGGGCAACATCTACATGTCCATCAATCCCAATCAGGGCGTTCAGGGCTTCATGGGTTTCATGAATACCTTTCTGGGTGCCCATTCGGATCTGATCGACCCCTTCAACGACTACAAGGTATCAGGCTTCAACCCGATGCAGGTTCCTTCGATGGACAATGGTTTCGCCGTGATTACCAAGGCGAACGCCGCGTCCTTTGATCTCAATGACTATATGAAGGGGCGCTGACGCGCCGCCCTGAAACCGGCGAGGTTTACGCCTCGCCGGCAAAGGGGAGCCACGTTCGGGAGGGGCGTTATGGGCGAGGTGATCCTCAACATGACGAATATTCACAAGGCGTTTGGCCCGGTGCGGGCGTTGCGCAGTGCTGCCTTTGAGCTGCGGCGGGGAGAAATCCATGCGCTCGCGGGTGAAAACGGCGCCGGTAAATCGACGCTGATGCATATTATCGATGGCATTGTGCAGCCTGATGGCGGCGAAATCCTGCTGGACGGCAAACCGGTCAAGATATCCTCGCCCAATGCGGCGAACCGGCTCGGTATCGGTTTCGTGCATCAGGAGATTGCGCTTTGCCCGGAAATTTCGGTTGCCGAAAACATGTTCATGTCGGAGACCGGCCAGAGCAAATCCTGGTTCATGAATTATCGCGATCTTGGCAAGCGGGCGGCAACTATCCTCAGGGAAATCGGCGATATCGATCCCGCCAGCCGTGCCGGTGATCTGTCGATTTCGCAACAGCAGATCGTCGAGATTGCCAAGGCGCTGACGCTGGACTGCCGTATCCTGATCCTCGATGAGCCGACGGCGGCTTTGACCGAAACCGAGGCCCAGACTCTTTTCCGGATCATGCACCGGCTGGCGGAACGCGGGATTGCGATCATCTATATCTCGCACCGGATGGCGGAGATTTTTGAGCATTGCGACCGCATCACGGTAATGCGCGACGGTTGCCACATCAGGACGGAGAATATCTCGGAGATTTCCCCGGAGGAAGTCGTCAACAGCATGGTGGGACGGGTGCTCGACAAGCTCTACCCACCGAAACTTGCGGAAGAAGAGAAATCGAATGACGTCATTCTCTCGGTTCGGGGATTGAACGAGGGAAAGCGCGTTTTCGATGTCGATTTCGATCTGCGCTGGGGCGAAATCCTCGGGCTCGCCGGCCTGATCGGCGCAGGGCGAAGCGAAATTGTGCGGGCGGTCTGCCGGCTGGAGGGAAAACCAAAAGGCGAGGTCTCGTTGCGCGGCCGGCCGCTGAGGCTCAAGGACTATCGCGACAGCATCCGCGAGGGGCTGGTCTATCTGTCGGAGGACCGCAAGGGCGATGGGCTGTTTCTCAACATGTCCATTGCCGCGAATGTCTCGGCGCTCGATGTCGGCAGAATATCGAACGGCATGGGCTTTATCGAACGGCGCAAGGAAATGACGCGCGCCGACGAGTTGGGACGCCGGCTGAAATTGCGAGCAAACAGCGTCGGTGACGCTGTCTCGACCTTGAGCGGCGGCAACCAGCAGAAGGTGGCACTGGCAAAGATGCTTTCGGTGGAGCCACAGGTCGTCTTTCTCGACGAACCGACACGCGGGGTGGATGTGGGCGCAAAGGCCGAAATCCACCGCCAGATCCGGGAACTGGCACGCGAGGGTGTGGGCGTGATCGTCATATCCTCTGAATTGCCGGAACTCATCGGTGTCAGCGACCGCGTGCTGGTCGTGCGCGAGGGGCGCATTGCCGGCGAGGTTGAGGGTGAGGACATGACGGAAGAAAAGATCATGCAGCTTGCATCGATCAATATTGCAGAGAGCCCGGCAGGGGCCTGAGGGAGCGGGAAAATGGCAACATCGGAAACACCTTCGGGCATTGCAGAAGTGGCGGTTCGCCGCACAGGCTGGTGGGAACCGGCGCTCAAGGCACGGGAAACCGGACTTATCGTCATCATCCTCGCCCTTTTCGCGGTGATGTCTTTCATATCCCCGTATTTCCTGACGGTCGACAATCTGCGGGCAATGGCGATGGTTTTCGCCATCGAAAGCATCGTCGTGGTCGGCATGACGATCCTGCTAATCTCGGGCGGTATCGATCTATCCGTCGGTTCCGTCACGGCGCTTGCGATGGTTGCGGCTGGCTGGCTATTCCTCAACGGTGTCGATCCCTGGGTCGCGGCCGGGCTGGCCATCTGCCTCACCACATTGGTCGGCATGGCCATGGGATTTCTGACAACGGTCATCGGCCTGCATCACTTCATCGTGTCGCTCGGCGTCATGGTGATTGCGCGCGGCGTCTGCCTGCTCGCAACGGGCGGCCGGCCGCTCGGTCTCTACTCGCTGCCGCCGGAATTCAAATTCATCGGCCAGGGCGCGCTTGGCGGCATTCCGCTGGTGCTGATCATATTCGCGGTGGTGGTCGTCTGCTTCGATCTCTTGCTGCGGCGCACGACCGCATTCCGTAAGGTGTTCTATACCGGCAGCAATCCGAAGGCTGCGGCCTATTCCGGCATCCGCGTCGGCCGGGTGGTGTTTGCCACCACCACGCTTTGTTCGATGCTGTGCGGTGTCGCGGGCGTAATCTACATGGCCCGCTTCGGGTCAGCACAGCCGAGCTTCGGCGTCGGCATGGAGCTTAACGTGATTGCGGCGGCGGTCATCGGCGGCGCCAGCCTTTCGGGCGGCTCGGGCACCATTCTCGGCGCAATCCTCGGGGCGATCCTTCTGTCGGTCGTTTCCAGTTCGCTTGCCTTGCTCAATGTGTCTGTCTACTGGCAGGACATCATCAGGGGAAGCATATTGCTGACGGCGGTCCTGTTCGACCACTATCTTGTCAAGCGTCGCCGCTGAGCGCCTGTGGTAATTGGAGAGATATGATCATGCTGGATACCAAGGACGATTTCGATCAACAGAGGCAGATGTACTCCGTCCTGGTGCTGCATTT
Source organism: Rhizobium sp. AN5 (assembly GCF_900215255.1). Classification (NCBI taxonomy): domain Bacteria; kingdom Pseudomonadati; phylum Pseudomonadota; class Alphaproteobacteria; order Hyphomicrobiales; family Rhizobiaceae; genus Rhizobium; species Rhizobium sp. AN5. The sequence goes on along the minus strand of NZ_OCMJ01000003.1, from coordinate 952,557 downwards.
CATCGAGGGTGTGAAGCAGTCGGAAATTGCCGAGCGGCTCAATCTTTCCCACACCAAGGTGAACCGCATGATAGCGGCGGGCCGCAAGGCAGGCATGGTAAAGATCACTATCGCCAGTCCCTATCAGAGGCTGGTGGACCTCGAAAACGAGATCACACGCCGCTTCGGCCTCAGACAGTCGGTTGTGACACCGACGGTGTCCGACAATACGGAAACAGCGCTGCAGATGGTCGGGCGCGTGGCCGCCAACCACTTGCTGGAGACTATCCGCGACGGCGACGTGATTGCGATTACCGGCGGCAAGGCGGTGAGCGCCGTCGTCGATAATCTGGAGGCGGAGCGCCGTTTCGATGTGCGGGTAGTGCCGCTAACCGGCGGTGTGCAGGGCAAGCATTATACGGATGTCAATCATCTGGCCACGCAACTGGCGGAAAAGCTCGGCGGCAGCGCGTCGCTCATTCATGCGCCGTTATTTGCCGAGGATGAGGAACAGCGTGATCTCCTGATGAATGTCGCTTCGATCCGCGAAGTGTTCGACTTAGCGCGGCAGGCGCAGGTGGCGCTGGTTGGCATCGGTTCCGTAGAGGCGCCCGGTTCTGGTTATTACGATCTGCTGCCGGATGTGGCCCGTGGCGGGCAGGCGCTGGTGGATGCGGGCATTGCCGGGGAATTCCTTGCCCATCTCACCATGGCGGATGGGCAACTGGCGCGGATCGATCTCAACTCGCGCGTGGTGGCGCTGGACCCCGGGCAGCTTGCCCGGTGCCCGAACATCATCGGCGTGGCGGCCGGGGCCATCAAGGCCGGACCGGTGGCAGCCACGCTTGCCGGCCGCTATCTGACCTCGCTCGTCGTGGACGAGGCGATCGCCGGCTACTTACTGGATCAGGAAGAGGGGGAAACTTCGTGACGGACAATTCAATATTGACCCGGACGATTGGCGGCAGCGGTATCAGCGCATCAGCCGTGGGGCTGGGCACCTGGGCCATCGGCGGCTGGATGTGGGGCGGCACCGATGAGCGGCAATCCATCGCCGCTATCCAGGCCTCCATTGACGCCGGCATTTCCCTGATCGATACCGCGCCGGCCTATGGCATGGGGCTTGCGGAAACCATCGTCGGCAAGGCGATTGCCGGCAGGCGCGACAAGGTGGTTCTGGTCACCAAATGCGGGCTGGTCTGGCATGTGAACGAGGGCGCCTATTTCTTCCACCAGGATGGCAAGCCCGTTCACCGTTATCTCGGCGCCGCTTCGATCCGGCATGAGGTCGAAGAGAGCCTGAAGCGGCTCGGAACCGACTATATCGACCACTATGTCACCCACTGGCAGGATGCGACGACGCCGATTGCCGAGACGGTGGAAACGCTTGTGCGCCTGAAGGATGAAGGCAAGATCCGTTCGATCGGCGCCAGCAACGTCTCGCCGGAGGATTTGGTAGCCTATATCGCCACCGGCGCGCTGGATGCCATCCAGGAAGAATATTCAATGGCGCGGCGGGACATCGAGACGACACTTCTGCCGCTTTGCCGCACAAGTGCTGTTTCGGTCCTGAGCTACTCGTCGCTGGCGCTCGGTCTTCTGTCCGGCAAGGTCGGGCCTGAACGGGTTTTTGCAGGGGATGATCAGCGCAAGGGCAATCCGCGTTTCAGCCAAGCAAACCGCGAGAAGATCGCGCGATTGACGCGGGGTCTGGAACCGGTGGCCGAAGCGCATGGGGCGTCGATTGCGCAGGTCGTGATTGCCTGGACGATTGCCCAGCCCGGCATAACATTCTCGCTGTGCGGCGCGCGCGATCCGGCTCAGGCGGTTGAAAACGCTGCTGCGGCCCGCCTGCGCCTCACGGAAAATGAACTGGCTCTCATCAGCGCCGGCGTTGCCGAGCATCTCGTGGAGCTCGATGCGTAAATCATGTAGCTGAGACGGGGCTTCAGGCGAATAGCGCATAATTTTCGCCACCCCTCTCTCTCGTCGCTTTAAACGTTTAACAACATTGGGACGCTGGTTGTTAGCCAGCGAACGGTATTCCTATGCCCAGTTTTCGCGAGGACGCTCTACGCCGCATCCGGCAAGACGGCGATTTCGACGCCGTCGTCATCGGTGGCGGTATCAATGGTATCGCCGCCTATCGCGATCTCGCTTTACAGGGACTGCGGGTGCTTCTGGTAGAGCGCAACGACTTCTCGTCCGGTTGCAGTGCCGCACCCTCGCGCATGATCCACGGTGGCCTGCGGTATCTCGAAAACGGTGAATTCGGCCTTGTGGCGGAATCGCTGCGGGAGCGTGACGCGCTTCTGACGCTGGCACCGCATATGGTTCATCCGCTGCCGACGACGATACCGATCTTCTCAACCTTCAGCGGGCTGTTCAATGCGGCCGCGACCTTTGTGGGTTCGGGCGGAAAACCTGCCAGCCGCGGGGCACTGGCCATCAAGGCGGGCCTCATGCTCTATGACTTCGTCACCCGCAAAAATCGCATCCTTCCCCGACACACCTTCCGCAACGCGCGCAAGACTTTGCAACGCTGGCCGGGCCTGACGCCAGGCATCAGATATTCGGCCACCTATTACGATGCGTGGATCAGCCAGCCCGAACGGCTTGCGCTGGAGCTTCTGATCGACACCCGGGCCGATGCGCCGCAAAGCATTGCGCTGAACTATGCCGAGTTTGTCCGTGCTGGCGCGGATTATCGTCTTAAGGTGGAGGGCACAGACGAAACCTTGCCCATCCGGCCAGGCATCATCGTCAATGCGACGGGCGCCTGGATCGATGAGACGATTGGAGCGCTAACGACCACACAGGCTGCAGAAAGGGCGAAACCGACCGTCTCCGGCACCAAGGGATCGCATCTGATCCTCGCCAACGAGGCGCTCCTCAAGGCCCTGAACGGCCATATGATTTTTTTCGAGAATGCCGACAATCGCGTCTGTATCCTCTTTCCCTATCTTGGCCGGGTTCTCGCTGGTTCGACAGACATCAAGGTGGATCGTCCCGAACGGGTGCGATGCGAACCGGAAGAGCGTGATTACATTCTCGATGCGGTCCGTCAGGTCTTTCCGCATATTTCCATCGACCATTCCGACATCGTCTACAGTTTCAGCGGCATACGCCCGCTGCCGCGTAGCGACGCAGCCTTTACCGGAAGAATATCCCGCAGCCATTTCATCCACCGCGTGGAGGGCGATCCGCCGCAGCTCTGCATGATCGGCGGCAAGTGGACGACGTTCAGAGCCTTTGGCGAACAGGTGACCGACGAGGCTCTGGCCTTTCTCGGACGCAAGCGGCTGACTGGCACAATGAACCGCCCGATCGGCGGCGGCAGGAACTTCCCCAGCGGTGCCGGGCGCCTGCCGGCCCTGCTGTCGGAGGAATTTTCGATCGACCGGGACCGGGCCGAGCATCTGGCATCTGCCTACGGTTCACGTGCCTTCGAATTGATGGGTTTTTGTTGGGGCCGCCCGGATGACAGTCCGCTTTGCGAAAAACCGCCGATCACGGCGGCAGAGGTGGTCTGGCTGATCCGCTGCGAACATGTCCGGCATCTGACGGATCTCATCCTGCGACGCACGACGCTCGCCATTACCGGCGTCATCGATGCCGATCTGATCGATGCGATCCTTGGCGTCGCAGCGCGCGAGCTGGGATGGGCGTCACAGCAGGCGGCAGACGAACGGCAGCGACTCGTTGATGAACTGGAGACCTTTTACGGGGTCACGACGGCAATGCTTAAACACAGATGCAAGGAGAATGCATGATGATGCGGATTTCGAAAAAGGCGCGCATGAACCGGCTGTTCCGCAATGGTGGATGCTTGGACGTTGCCATTGATCACGGGGTTTGCAACGAGCCGAGCTTCCTCGTCGGGCTGGAGGATATGGCTCAAACCGTCGACAGGCTGGTGGAAGCGGGTCCCGATGCCATCCAGATGACCTATGGGCAGGCGGACCTGCTGCAGCAAAGGCCGGAGCGCGACAAGCCGGCGCTCGTCATGCGCATCGATATGGGCAACCCCTATAATTCAACGCGCCACAGAACCATGTGGTCGCAGCTCCAGAACTATCACGATCCGATCGTCGGCGCGCTGGAAATGGACGCCGCCTGCGTCGTCGTGAACCTCTTCATGTTGCCGGACGAGCCGGAACTGTTTCGCCAATGCGTCGAGAATATCAGCCGGGTGCGCGCCGACTGCCATCGTTACGGCATGCCGCTGATGATCGAACCGCTGGTGATGTTGCCCAATGACGTTCGCGGCGGTTATCAGGTGGATGGCGATGCTGAAAAGATCGTCACGCTGGTGCGTCTTGCCTCGGAAATGGGAGCCGATATCATCAAGGCCGATCCCACCAGCAATCCGCTGGATTTTCACAAGGTCATCGAGGCAGCGCGGTGCCCGGTTCTGGTGCGGGGCGGGGGGCGTGAGGACTTGCGCAACGTGCTGGCGAAATCAGCGGCACTGGTGGCCGAAGGTGCGAACGGGATGGTCTATGGACGAAATATCTACCAGCATGACAACCCCAAGGCCGTCGTTGCGGCCTTGATGGCTATCATCCATCAGGGTGCGGGCAGCGAAGAAGCATGGGACATCTATAATCGTGGCTGATAAAAATCATATATTGGGTCTGGATGTCGGCAACACGGTGATCAAGGCGGTGCTGTTCGACACGGCCGGCCGGCAGGTCGCGCAACACGCCATTGACGGCCATTCGACATTTCCGCAGCCCGGTTACGTCGAGCGCGATCTGGAGGAGTTGTGGCGCAACGGATGCGAGGCGATCCGCCAGCTTCTGGCAAAATCGTCCGTCGATCCCCGGAGCATCCTCGCGGTCGGTTGCGCCGGCCACGGCAACGGTCTCTACCTGCTGGACAAGGATCAGCAGCCCCTGATCGGTATCCAGTCGCTTGACAGCCGAGCCGCCGATGTGGCGGTAGAGCTTGACCGGAAAAGCGGCGCGCAATTACAGAGCCGTTGTCTGCAACGGCCTTGGCCCGCGCAAACGCCCAGCCTGCTGGCCTGGGTGAAAAGGCATGCGCCCGATACATATGCCCAGATCGGAACGGTGCTGTTCTGCAAGGATTTCCTGAACTTCCGCCTGACCGGTTGCCTTGCCAATGATATTTCCGATCTCAGTGGTGCGGGGTTGCTTGCCTTCCCCGAAGCGAAGCTCGACCGGGAACTCCTGTCGCTCTACGGGCTTGAGGATGCCGTTGCCTTTTTTCCGCGCCTCGTGGAATCGGCGGATATCGTCGGCCATGTGACAGCTGAGGTTTCTGCTCTGACGGGGCTTTCCGAAGGCACACCCGTTATCGGCGGTTTCTTCGATGTTGTCTCCAGCGCCATGGGGTCGGGCGTCATCAATGCCGGGGAGGCTTCCATCATAGCCGGCACCTGGAGCATCAATCAGGTTTTCGCGGATAAACCGGTTATCAGCCCCGATGTCTTCATGGTCACGACCTTCGGACGTGACCGCTATGTCAATATCGAGTCCAGCGCCACCTCTGCGGCCAATCTTGAATGGTACGTGCACCGTGTTCGCGGCGACCATGGTGACCATGCCTTCGAGCGCTGCAACGACCTGGTCGGTTCCGTTTCGCAACGCGCCGACGATCCGTTCTTCCACCCGTTCATCTTTGGCTCGCGACTGGGCGCGGAATTTCGGGGTGGGTTTTATGGTCTGGCGGGATGGCATGGCGAAGGCCACATGCTGAGAGCCCTGTTCGAGGGTGTGTGTTTCGAACACCGCCGCCATATCGGCGTTCTCAGTGAAGCGGGGCTGCCGGTCGACAGTGCCGTGATGTCCGGCGGCGGTTCCCGCAGCCAGCATTGGCCGCAGATCATGGCGGACGTTCTGGAAATCCCGCTGCGTGTCGCGGAGGCCCGCGAAACCGGCGCGCTTGGTGCGGCCATCGGCGCGGCCGTGGCGGTCGGTCTCTATCCCGGCTATGAAGAGGCGGTCGCGGCGATGACGCGTGTGGCAAGCGCCTACACGCCGGATGCGGGGCAAGTCCCGCATTATCGGCGGCGCTACGGCCTCTACACACAATTGACCGACCAGTTGCGCGGCTTCTGGAGCGCTTTGCGTTTGCAGGACTAAAGGCTTCCGGTTTTCCTGATTGGCGGCACGCAATGATGCGTGCCGCATGAGCTTGCAATATATGCTGGCATTTCGGAAGGTTCGGATATCGCGTAATATTTTGTATGTACTTTAATATTACGATTTTATAATGTATTTCTGTTTTCTTAATTGCGCTAAAAATATGAATTAAAGTAATTTTTAAGCATAGGTTTCTACTATTATCCTCTGGTTTGGCTGCTGACATTTGGGGCTTGCGCGCAGCGACCTCAGCCGTCGCGGCCGGGATTTTTGGGGGGGATGGGACATGCTGTTTAAATCGACAACGGGCCGTAATATCTTCGCAGTCGCCGCGTGCGGCGTCGTTGCAACGATCGCGGCTTCGGCCGTGCTGTTTTATCGGTCCTTTGAGGATACGAGGGCCAACAGTGTGGAGCGTATGCAGCAGATCGCGCAAGCCGAAGCCTTGACGACCGAGAAAAACATCGGCGGTATGATCCACATCGTCAATAGCCTCGGCTCGGTTCTGGAATCGATGAAGCAGTCGGGCGATGCCGATCGGGGCAAGGCCGATCAGCTTATCCGGCACATGCTGGCGAACAATCCCGATTTGCTTGGTCTCTGGACCGGATGGGAGCCCAACGCTTTCGATGGCAAGGATGCGGACTTCGTCAACAAGGAGGGCTATGATGCGACTGGTCGTTATGTACCCTATTGGGTGCGGAGCGGCGGCAAAATAAGCAACACCGCATTGACGGATTATACCACCGCGGGTCCAGGCGATTATTATCAGTTGCCGTTCACATTGAAGAAAACAGTCGTCATCGAACCCTATTCTTACGCAATCGATGGCAAGGAGGTTCTGATCACCTCGGTCGCCAAGCCTGTCATAGTCGACGGTAAAACTCTGGGCGTCGCCGGCCTCGATCTGTCGCTGGCGGAAACGAATAAGGCGTTGTCAGCCGTCCGGCCGATGGGAACGGGCTTCATGAGCCTTGTGAGTGGCGGCGGCAAGATTATCAGCCATCCCGATGCGGCGATAATGGGTAAGAACCTCGCAGATGGCGGCGCACAAACTGCAGGCTGGGATAAACTGATCGCCAATCCCGGAAAAGAGCTGGAAATGACGGCACAGGACGGCACGGTTTCCCTTACCGTCGCCTTGCCGGTCATGCTCACCGGTGACATGAAATGGTACGCAATCGTCTCGGTGCCGGAAGACACGGTCTTTGCGCAGCTGCATGCGATGATGCGTGATGCCGTCCTGACGATCGTAACGGCGGCGGTGCTGCTGGCGTTGGCCGGCTGGTTTATTGCACGGCGGTTCATCAACCGCATTGCGAATGTCATCGAGGAGACCGCCCAGATCGCTCGGGGAAATCTCCAGCTGACATTGAAGGATATCGAGACCAGGGACGAAATTGGCGATCTTGCCCGCTCGCTTGACGTTCTGCGCGAAAACAATCGTGAAAAAGCCTTGCTGGAGCAGGAAGCGGAAGCCAACCGAACTCTTGGCGAACAGGAGCGGGTGGCCCGCGAACACAAGGCTGCCGATGAGGCGAGCGGCATCCGTTTCGCGGTTGACAGTCTGGCTCAGGCGTTGGCCAGGCTCGCAGATGGCGACGTGTCCTGTCGTATCAACGATCCCTTTGTCGAGCGGTTCGATGCCGTGCGCAACGATTTTAACGGTTCGGCCGGGAAGTTGCAGAACGCGCTTCTGCGGGTATCGGATAATGCCGCCGGTATTGATGCCGGCGCTAATGAAATCAAGGCAGCCTCCGATGATCTGGCAAGGCGGACGGAGCAGCAGGCCGCTGCCGTGGAGGAAACCGCCGCAGCTCTTGAAGAGATCACAATAACCGTGAAAGACGCCGCGAACCGTGCGCATGAGGCGGGCCGTCTGGTTTCCCGCACGCGCATCGGTGCGGAACGATCGGGCGAAGTCGTGCGTCAGGCCGTGATCGCGATGGAGCGGATCGAAAAATCCTCGAACGAGATTTCCAGTATCATCGGTGTGATCGACGAGATTGCCTTCCAGACGAACTTGCTGGCGCTCAATGCCGGCGTGGAAGCGGCGCGAGCCGGCGAGGCGGGCAAGGGTTTTGCCGTGGTGGCGCAGGAGGTGCGCGAACTTGCGCAGCGTTCTGCCGGCGCGGCGAAGGAAATCAAGTCGCTGATCACCAAATCGAACCAGCAGGTCGAAGAGGGCGTGCATCTTGTCGGCGACACCGGCAAGGCACTCGACGCGATTGTCGCCGAAGTACAGGAGATCAACCAGCACGTCGCCGCGATCGTCGAATCCGCGCAAGAGCAGTCGTCCGGCCTTCAGCAGATCAATACCGCCGTGAACCAGATGGATCAGGACACGCAGAAAAATGCCGCGATGGTGGAAGAAATGACTGCCGCAAGCCACAATCTTGCAGGCGAGGTCGATGCGCTGAACCGGTTGCTCGGCCAGTTCGAGCTGGGTTCAGGCGCGGTTGCTCATCAGGGGACTCTCAAGGCGGCTTGATCGGCCGCCACGGGTTTAGTTCGCTTCACGTTCAGCGCCGCCAACCACAGGAAGCGGCCTGACGAAGCGCTGTTCCAGAACCTCGCTTCCCCACTGGCTGCCGGGACGTTCTTCGACACATGCAAACCCCTGGGCCTCGTAAAGATGCCGTGCGGCCAAGAGCCCGTTGAATGTCCATAGATGGGTTTCGGTAAAGGCCTTCGCATCCGTGAAGGCGAGGGCGGTTGCCAGCAGTTTGCGACCGACGCCGCCCCCGCGCACGCCATCATCGACGATGAACCAGCGCAGATGCGCGGTTCCCGGTCCCAGATCTTCACCGTCGATTGCGACGGAGCCGATGATGTCGTCTCCTCGCATTGCGACCCAGATCGCATTTTGCGGGCTTTCGAGCCGGTTGCAAAAGGAGGCGAGACCTTCGGCAACAACGGATTCGAAACGCTGGCCGAAGCCTGATGTCCGGGCATAATAAAGCGCATGCATTTGCGTGATGCGGGCAATAAGGCCGGCCCTGTAACCCCTGGCGATCTCGATCGGAGGAGCCGCGGCGTCGGCCCGATCTGCCAGCGCATCGGCGTAAAGGCGAAGCCCGTCAAGGATCGTTCGGCCATCCGCAGGCGCAAGCCGCGACAGTGCGTTTGATACCTGTCGGTTGGCAAAGGTGTGGATGGCTTCGACCCGCTTCTGTCCTCGCCCGGCGAGACGCAACCGCTTGATACGACTATCCTCTTCGTCCGTTTCTTCCAGAACATCGCCCGAAAGAACCAGTTTGCGAAGCATGCGACTGATGCTCGACTTTTCAAGCCGAAGCAGCTTTCCCAGATCGCGTGCGGTAATGCGTGGGCATGCATCGATCTCGATCAGGGCGTGCACGGCGGAGGGCGGTAGATCGGTGCCGGCAAAGTCTCCACCCATGAAGCCGAGTTCGCGCACGAGCCGACGCGAGGTGGAGCGGATATCGTTTATGGGAAAGGGTCTTTCGGGCATGCCAAAATCCATTATGGTTGCATCATGCAACCATAATCATATTCGATCGGGCTTGCCAAGGTCACCGCTGCTCAAAATTATGGAGCACCGGAATGAGGACGGCAAAACTCCATATCGCCGATAGCGTGAAAACCTCTCGAAACCGCGGTGGTGGTTCAAAGGGGTCATTCGGTACGGGTGATTATCCGACTATATTGTCGATAGCTCGACAGGCCTCGATTTCCTTGCGCTGACCCCGCTCTAGTCACGGAACCGCAGGTTCCGGCGTGTCAGCTGGTCGACCGTGGTGCAGCCCATCAGCTTCATGCCGCGCTCGATTTCGATGCGCATCAGCTCAAGCGCCCGCTCAACACCCGGCTGTCCCGCGGCGGCAAGCGGGAAAAGGTAATAGCGGCCGAGCCCCACGGCCTTCGCCCCCAGAGACAGGGCTTTGAGGACGTGCGTTCCGCGCTGAACGCCGCCATCCATCATGACATCGATACGGTCACCGACTGCGTCGACAATCTCGGCCAACTGGTCAAACGCGCTACGCGAGCCATCGAGCTGGCGACCGCCGTGATTGGAAAGCACGATGCCGCTGCAACCGATCTCGACGGCGCGTCTGGCGTCCTCCACGGACATGACACCCTTCAGACAAAAAGGTCCACCCCATTCACGTACCATCTGTGCGACGTCGTCCCACGTCATGGATGGGTCGAGCATTTCGGTGAAATAGCGGCTGATGGAGAGCGCGCCGCCGTCCATTTTGATGTGGCCGTCGAGCTGGGGCAGGCTGAAGCGCTCATGCGTCAGATAATTGATGCCCCAGGCCGGCTTGATGGCGAATTGCGCAATGCCGGAAAGATTGAGTTTGAACGGAATGGCAAAACCGGTGCGCTTGTCGCGCTCACGGTTCCCACCCGTGATGCTGTCCACCGTCAGCATCATCGTCTGCACACCCGCAGTCTTGGCGCGCGCCATCATATCGCGGTTGAGACCACGGTCCTTATGGAAATAAAACTGATAGACCTGTGGGCCGCCGCTGATCCGGCGCGCTTCCTCGAGGCTGGTGGTGCCGAGTGAAGAAACGCCGAACATCGTGCCGTATTTTCCGGCTGCGGCCGCAACCGCCCGCTCCCCCTGATGGTGGAAGAGACGCTGAAGCGCCGTCGGGGAACAATAGACCGGCATCGCCAGCTTCTGCCCCATGACGGTGACGGACATGTCCACATCGGCCACGCCCCGCAGCACGTCGGGAACGAGATCGCAATTCTCGAAGGCGGCCGTGTTTCTCCGGTATGTCACCTCATCGTCGGCAGCACCGTCGATGTAGTTGAAGATCGGTCCGGGAAGACGCTGTTTTGCCATTCGGCGAAAATCGTGGAAATTGTAGCAGTCTTTAAGTTGCATTTGTTAGTCCACCGATCGGCTCTGCAAACGTTAAAAGATGAAACCTGTCCCGGGAATTCTGCGTCTCATACGTCCGTCAAGCTGCCTCAACTGCGCAGGCCCGGCGCTTCCTGTCCGGTGCTTTCGACATATTCCGTATATCCGCCGCCAAATTGGTGGATACCGTCAGGCGTCAGTTCCAGCACCCGGTTGGAAAGGGCGGCCAGGAAATGGCGGTCATGCGAAACGAAAAGCATCGTGCCTTCATATTCCGACAGGGCCTTGATCAGCATTTCCTTGGTGTCGAGGTCGAGATGGTTCGTCGGCTCGTCCAGCACGAGGAAATTCGGCGGGTCGAACAGCATGGCAGCCATGACCAGACGGGCCTTTTCACCACCGGACAAAACGCGGCAGCGCTTCTCCACATCGTCCCCGGAAAAACCGAAACAGCCGGAAAGGGCGCGCAGCGGTGCCTGCCCGGCTTTCGGGAAACGTTCCTCCAGCCATTCGAGAATGGTGCTGTCGCCATCCAGAACATCCATGGCGTGCTGGGCGAAATAACCGAGCTTGACGCTGGCACCGAGCGTGACGTTGCCGGAATCCGGCGTGGTCGTGCCCGTCACCAGTTTCAGCAATGTCGATTTTCCAGCGCCGTTGACGCCCATGATGCACCAGCGCTCTTTCCGGCGCACCATGAAGTCCAGCTCGCCATAGATCGTGCGGCTGCCATAGGCCTTGTTCACTTTCTTCAGCGCGACGACATCCTCGCCGGATCTCGGCGCCGGCGCAAATTCGAAAGCGACCGTCTGGCGCCGCTTGGGCGGCTCGACGCGGTCGATCTTTTCGAGTTTCTTGACGCGGCTCTGCACCTGTGAGGCATGTGAGGCACGCGCCTTGAAGCGCTCGATGAACTTGATTTCCTTGGCGAGCATCGCCTGCTGGCGTTCGAACTGCGCCTGCTGCTGCTTTTCGTTCTGCGCACGCTGCTGTTCGTAAAAGCCGTAGTCGCCGGAATAGGTGGTGAGGTTGCCAGCGTCAATTTCGATGATCTTGGTAACGATGCGGTTCATGAATTCGCGGTCATGCGAGGTCATCAAAAGCGCGCCGTCGTAGTTCTTCAGAAAATCCTCAAGCCAGATCAGGCTTTCGAGATCGAGATGGTTCGAGGGTTCGTCAAGCAGCATCACGTCCGGGCGCATCAAAAGAATGCGGGCGAGCGCCACGCGCATTTTCCAGCCGCCGGAAAGTTTGGCGACATCGCCGTCCATCATTTCCTGACTGAAGCTCAACCCGTCCAGAACCTCGCGCGCGCGGCCCTCCAGCGCGTAGCCGTCCAGTTCTTCATACCGCGCCTGCACTTCGCCGTAACGCTCGATGATGGCATCCATTTCGTCCATCCGGTCGGGATCGGACATGGCGGCTTCCAGCTGCCGGAGTTCGGCTGCCACTTCGCTGACCGGGCCGGCGCCTTCCATGACTTCGGCCACGGCGGAACGGCCGGACATTTCACCGACATCCTGATTGAAATAACCGACCGTCATGCCCTTTTCGACGACGACCTGTCCCTCATCGGGCTGTTCCTCGCCGGTCATCATCCGGAACAGCGTGGTCTTGCCAGAACCGTTCGGGCCGACAAGGCCGATCTTCTCGCCGCGATTGAGCGCAGCGGAGGCCTCGATGTAAAGAATGCGGTGACTGTTCGACTTGCTGATATTTTCAATGCGGATCATGACAGGGCCTGTGAATGGGAGCGGCTCTCCTATGCCACGGGTCGCCGTCGCTGTCACCTGCCGCGCACGCCGTGCCAGCCATGCAACCCGGCAAGGTCGCCCCGGGAACATTGCTCCCCGGAAGCGAGGTCGTTTTCGGGGGATGCTGGCGTGATTTTCCGTTAGTTGGTCAGCGTTGCCAAACTGCCGGCAGCCTTGCGGGCAATTTCGCCGAAGGCGGTAACGATCTGCTCCATGTTTTCAGGCGCGTAATAATTGTCGAGACTGGACGCACAATGTTGCAGCAGCGACTTGCCCTTGTCCGGCGCCATGAACGCGACGCTGAAAATCTTGATACCGTCTTTCTTGGCCGTATCGCAGGTATTGCGCACGGTCTGGTCGATGCTGGAACTCCAGGAGGAGCTGTTCCCCGTCATTTCGCCATCCGTCATGAGAACGATGTATCGCTCGAAGGATTCGCTTTTCTTGTCCTTGTGTTCCCTCGCTTCAACGGTATTCGCTTTTTTAAGGGCGTTGTATGCGGCATTCAGACTGCTGCGGGCGTCCGTGCCGCCAGACGGAAACTCCGGGATCTGTTTGTCGACATAGGTGGCAACGCTGCTAGTACCCCAGGTGATAGGCTGGGCCGCGTAGGTCTCATGCGTATAGACCGAGGCTCCTGTTCGAACCAGTTCGGAACCGCCGTTGGCGGTATAGGTGGGATCGGCCTTGTTCAACGTCGCTACGAGATAGCCGACCGCGGTTTTTAGCGAAGTAGCCTTGTTGACGTAGCAGGGCGATGTATTTTTGAGATTGGGATAATTCCCCCAGGTATCGACCGTGTAGTTCTGGCACGACGTTTTGTTGGTGTTGAGCGTATCGGTCTTGAAGGACATCGAACCCGAGCGGTCGAGCACCAGATACATGGAGATCGGCGCGCCCTTGTTGACAGTGCTTACCGCGGTGCCTGTCGCGGCAAGGTCGAGTGTTTTCGCCCCGAAGAACCCCAAGAGCGGATTAAGCTGCATCTGGTAGTTTATCGTGGTCTGGATGGTGTATGTCTTGCCGCGCGCATCGTCCGTTGTGCCAATATTGACTGGAGAGTTTTTCTCGAGCGCCTTCTTCTCCTCCTCGGTCAGGGTCTTTTCCATCTGGCTGGCGATGAAGGCCTTGGCGATTTCCTTGATTTGTTCGTCCGTCAGAGCGCCTTCTTTCAAGCGGGCCTCGGTCGCCGCCGCGAGAGCCGCCGAATCCGCCGTGTTCTGCAGGTCCGCTTTCACCTGCATCACATTCGCCAGCTCCATGCCGGCTCCGGCAAAACCAAGTAGCACCGGCAGCAATATTGCCGTCATCATGCCAAAATTGCCACCCGTATCGGCAAGGAAACGGCGCGTCATTTTTTGATATGCGGAGGGGATCATAACGGGCTCACTAATTAGAACATTAGACTGAGCGCAGGAAACCCGCAAACGATGTAGAATCCACTAATGCAAACGGTTAAATTTTATACGTCGTTCAAATTGGTGCAGTTTTTCAAGTATTAATTCGATTATGCTCAGAATAACACGCAATGTATCATTACTGGACGGGAATGACATCGACGGCCTGTTTGATCTGCTGGTTGCCGTAGCTCTTCAATACCCCGATCACCGGCGCGACATCGGAATAGTCCCGGCCATAGCCGACGACGATGTGGTCGCTGCCGGCAACGATATCGTTGGTGGGGTCGAGCTCCAGATAACCGGCGGCCTCACCGCACCATACGCGAACCCAGGCATGCATCGCATCGGCACCTTCCAGACGTTCCTTGCCCGGCGGGGGGATGGTGCGCAGGAAGCCGCTGACGTAACCGGCGGGAATGCCGAGGCTGCGCAGCGCCATGATCATGATATGCGAAAAGTCCTGGCATACGCCGCGTTTCAGCTTGAAGGCTTCCGACGGTGTCGTATCGACAGTCGTCGCTTCACCGTCATAGGTGAAGTCCTTGTGTATGCGTTTGCACATCGAGAGTGCGATTTCGCGAATGGTCATTCCGGGCTTCAGCAATTCCCGCGCATAGGCCGATATCGCCGTATCCATCCCTAGCCTCGGGCTGGCGCCGATAAAGTGATGCGGTGACTGGAAGTCGATCGACCAGAAGTCGGCAAGGTCTTGCGGCAGGCGTGAAAGCTCGGGTGAAAAATCTGCTATCAGCGCCGGTGCCTCCACCATCACACGCGCCTGCATGCGGATATCCAGCTTTTCGTGCGGTGCGCGCAGATGCACTGAGGTGGCCGATTGATGAAAGAAATCCTCAAAGACCGCCCGTTCTTCCGGCATCGGCGAAACATCGATGGTGCCGGCGATGAAGCGCTGACGGCCCGGGATCGAAAGGGGCAGCACGCGGATGATGTGACGCGCGCCATGGGCCGGCGTGTCGTAGGTGTAACCCATATGCAGGGAAAGGTCATAAAGCATCGGGTTATCCGAGATATGTCTGGGCCAGAACATCGGAGAGATGTTCCATGTCCGTTTCGAGCTGGCGGTAGATCGCGCCGTTCATGTTTTCCGGCGTCATGACGGCAAGGCCGGAATGCAGGCGCATTGCCTCGCGGTAAAAGGGCGACATCTGGCCGTTCGTAAAGGCGTTCGGCAGCTGCTCCACCTCGGTACGAATCTCGTTCAGCTGAAACAGGATGGACCGTGGGTTGAGCGGATCGAGCGCCAGAAGATCGGTGACTGTCAGACCCGCCGTGCTGACATTGTAGCGGCGGCGATGGGTCATGACGCTGTCACCGATTTCGAGCAGCATGTCATAGGATCCATCTGGTGCATCCGGTCCGGTCATATGGCCGAGAAGCCTTGTCATATGCAGGCCACGCTCGAGATAGCGGCCGATCGACAGGAAACGCCAGCCGGTGAAACGATACATGTTTTCGTGCACGAGACCGGCAAAGCCTGCAAGCTTGCGCAGCAGGATCGTCATGGCATGGGTCGCGTCGTCGCCCGGCGACACCTTTGCGTGGAACCGACGGGCAGTCTTGGCAAGGTCATTCAGCGCAAGCCATCCGTCCGGCGAAAAACGGTCTCGGATGTTGCTGGCGGAATAAAGCGCGCTGTTGATGTTGTTCAGCAGGCTTTCCGGCACGGCATCGTTCATCTCCACATCCAGCGCTTCGAGATAACGCGTCACATGCGCAAGCAAGGGCTGACGTGGGTCGGCGGATTCGGCATAACGTCCGTGCCAGGCGCGCAAGATGCGCAATGCGCCTTCCGAACGTTCGATATAGCGGCCGAGCCAGAAGAGGTTGTCCGCCGCACGGCTCGGCAGGCTACCCGGCATGTTGCGGGTGAAGCTTTCTTCCGCCGGTAAAAGCGTGGTGCGTTCCACCGGCTTGTCGCTGACGATCCAGACATCCGCAGCACTGCCGCCTGATTGCATGGCGATGGCGGATACATCGTTGCTGCTGCCGATCCGCGCAAAGCCGCCGGGCATGATCTGCCAGCCGTCCTGGGTGCGGGCGGCAAAAACGCGAAGGCTCATCGGGCGCGGCACGAGCTTGTTGTCGATATAGGCCGGCGTGGTGGAAAGCGTCACCACCTCTTGGCCGACAAGCCTGTGGCCATCGGAAGCGAGCCAGTCGCTGATCGATTCCTTCGCCGTTTCACGTAAGGACGAGCCGAGCACGGACTGACCGTTGTCTTCGAAGAAGGGCAGCCGGGAATAGGCCGGGCCGATGACCATGCCCTCGATATTGCCGGCAACGTGGCGGCGCTCGGATTCCTGTCCGCACCACCAGGTCGCGATGGACGGCAGTTTCAGGTCTTCGCCAAGCAGGTGGCGACAGACGCGCGGCATGAAGGACAGCAGGGCCCGTGTTTCGAGAATGCCGGTGCCGAGCGCGTTGACGATTGTCAGTGCTTCATTGCGCAGCGCCTGGACCATGCCGGGCGTACCGATGTGGGATTGCTGGTTCAGTTCCAGCGGATCGGAATACGAGGCGTCGAGGCGCCGCCAAAGCACGCCGATCGGTTTCAATCCGGCCACGGTCCTCACCATCACGCGGCCGTTGACCACGGTCAGATCCTCACCCTCAAGCAGCATGAAGCCGAGATAGCGGGCGATATAGGCGTGTTCGAAATAGGTCTCGTTTGCGGGGCCGGGCGTCAGCACGGCGATGCGGTCATCCGGATGTTTTCTGTGCGACTGCAAGGTGTCGCGGAAAGCGCCGAAGAATGAAGCGAGACGGTGAACATGGGTTTCGGCATAGATGTCGGAAAGCGCGCGCGTGGTCGCCACCCGGTTTTCCAGCGCAAACCCTGCGCCGGAAGGCGCCTGTGTCCTGTCGGCCAGTACCCACCAGTTGCCATCCGGTCCGCGTCCAATCTCGAACGAGCAGAAATGCAGATAATGGCCGCTTGCCGGTTTTACGCCGACCATCGGCCGCAGATATTCCGGATTGGAGGCGATCAGTGCCGGCGGTACGTAACCTTCCTTCACCAGCCGGTTTTCGCCGTAAAAATCGGCAACCATGGCTTCCAGAAGATTGGCGCGCTGTTTAAGCCCTTCGGAAAGAACCGTCCATTCCTTGTCGTCGATCAGCACCGGGATATGGGAGATCGGCCAGTTTCTTTCGCTGCTGCCCTTGCTGTAATCGCGGTAAAACACACCCGCATCGCGCAGATAGCGGTCGGTGCGGGCAAAGCGCTCATGCAGTTCGCGTTCCGACATGCGCGACAGGGCACCGAGCAGGGTTTTCCAGACCGGTCTGACCTTGCCGTTGGTATCGAGCATCTCATCGGCCACGCCGGGCAAGGTGGAGTAGTCAAGCCCACGCGATTGCGCGCTCGTTTCCGTCTTGCGTTCCGTGGCCGGGGCTTTGGACAATTTATACTCCGTATGGCCGGCGCAGATCGAGCGTCAGCGGAAATTCTGGCGACACGGTTTCCGCCATCAACGGATATTGCCCGGCCGTATGTCCCCATGGTTCGAAACGGGCAAGGCGGCGTGCCTCGGCCTCGTTGCCGTTGACGGGAAAGGTCTCGTAATTGCGACCGCCCGGATGAGCAACATGGTAGATGCATCCGCCGATCGATCGTCCCGACCATGTATCATAAATGTCAAAGGTCAAGGGCGAATTGACCGGCAGAACGGGATGCAGGCCGGAAGAGGGCTGCCAAGCCTTGAAGCGAACACCGGCGACCGCAACGCTTCGGTTTTCCGTCGGAGTTAGCGGAACGGCGCGACCGTTGCACGCCACGGTATAGCGCGCAGGGTTGGAGGTTTCGAGGCGGACCTGCATACGCTCGACGGAGCTGTCGACAAAACGCACGGTTCCGCCGATGGCACCCTGTTCGCCCATAACATGCCAGGGCTCCAGAGCCTGGCGCAATTCCAGCTTCGCGCCTTCGTATTCAACCTCACCGAAGAAGGGGAAACGGAATTCCTGCTGGGCTGTGAACCATTCCGGCTTCAGGTCGAAGCCATTTTCCCTCAGGTCTCCGAGCACGTCCATAAAGTCTGCCCAGATGTAGTGCGGCAGCATGAATCGGTCTGCGAGTGCCGTGCCCCAGCGCACGAATTTGCCGGCAGCGGGGTTTTTCCAGAAACGGGCGATGAGGGCGCGCACCAGCAATTGCTGGGCGAGCGACATGCGGGCATTCGGCGGCATTTCGAAGCCGCGGAACTCCACAAGGCCAAGGCGGCCGGTCGGCCCATCCGGAGAAAACAGCTTGTCGATGCAGATTTCGGCGCGGTGGGTGTTGCCCGTCACATCCGTCAGGAGGTTGCGGAACAGGCGGTCGACCAGCCATGGCAGCGGCGGCGCGCCCTGACCAGGGGTAGGCACCTGCGCCAGCGCGATCTCCAGTTCGTAAAGACTGTCGTGGCGGGCTTCGTCGATGCGGGGCGCCTGACTCGTCGGTCCGATGAACAGGCCGGAGAACAGGTAGGAAAGCGACGGGTGCCGCTGCCAGTGCAAGACAAGGCTTTTCAGAAGGTCGGGACGGCGCAGGAAAGGGCTGTCATTCGGGTTGGCCCCGCCCACGACCACATGGTTGCCGCCACCGGTGCCGGTGTGACGGCCATCGATCATGAACTTGTCAGCGCCCAGACGCGTCTGTCGCGCCTCTTCATAGACCGCCGTGGTGATGTCGACACAATCCTTCCAGCTTGCAGCGGGGTGGATGTTGACCTCGATGACGCCGGGATCGGGCGCGACACGGATGACATTGATACGCTCGTCATGCGGTGGAGCATAACCTTCGATATGGACGGGCAGCCCGAGCTCGGCCGCTGCCGCTTCTGCCGCTGCGACCAGTTCCAGATAATCCTCGATGCGTTCGACAGGCGGCATGAAGACGCAGAGCCGTCCATCGCGCGGTTCCACCGACATGGCTGTGCGCACCGCGCCGCCGATTTCACCAAGCGTCTGCTCTATGCGTTCCTGGCCGGATGCCTCATCCGCATGGAAAGACGCTTCCGGCATGGTGCGTCCGGAGGGCTGGAATTTCTCGGGAAGCGGCCCTCGTGGGATCGAAGGGTCAGCTTCATGGATATAAGGATAGGCGGATGGCGGCACATGGGGCAGGGTGCCAAGCGGCAGGCGGTAACCTACCGGGCTATCGCCCGGAACGAGGAAAATCTTGCCGCGCCGTGTTTTCCATTTCTCGCTGACCCAGCGTTTGTCTGTGGTGGGCTTGGCGTTCCACGCCTGCACCGGAAGAATATAACCCGTCGGTGTCGTCAGCCCGCGTTCGAACACGCGGGCAAGGCGATTGCGTTCTTCCGGGTCTTTCAGTTTCGAGTTGGACGGATCGACATTTTCGGGAAGACTACCTTCCTTGATGATCCATTCGGCCGGATCCTCATAGGCCGGAAGAACCAGATCCGGCTCCACACCGAGATGAGTGGCGATACCGCTCAGTAGCTTTTGCGCGTCGCCGGCCGCAACACCGGTATTTGCGCCTTCTTCGGCAATCAGCGCAGGGTTCTGCCAGATCGGCAGACCGTCCTTTCGCCAGTAGAGCGAAAAGGTCCAACGCGGCAGGCTTTCGCCCGGATACCATTTTCCCTGACCGTAGTGCAGGAACCCGCCGGGCGCGAAACGTTCGCGCAGGCGGCGGATCAACACGTCCGCTTTTTCGCGTTTCGTCGGTCCAACCGCGCCGGTGTTCCATTCCTCGGATTCGAAATCGTCGATGGAAACGAAGGTCGGCTCGCCGCCCATGGTCAGCCTGACGTCATGGGCGTTCAGAACCTGATCGACCTTTTCGCCGAGTGCATTGAGGCTCTCCCAACTCTCATCGGAGAAGGGTTTGGTGATGCGCGGGGTCTCGGCAACGCGCCGAACCTGCATGTCGAAAGCGAATTCCGTATTGGCCTCGCCGAAATAACCGCCGGAAATCGGCGCGGCATTGCGGAAATGCGGCGTTGCCGCAAGCGGAATATGGCTCTCGCCGGTTAAAAGCCCCGAAGTGGGGTCGAGACCGACCCAGCCGGCGCCCGGCATATAGACCTCGGCCCAGGCATGCAGATCGGTGAAATCGACCTCTGTCCCTGACGGGCCATCCAATGCCTTGAGATCCGGTGTCAGCTGGATGAGGTATCCCGACACGAAACGTGCGGCAAGGCCGAGATGTCTCAAGATCTGGACGAACAGCCAGCTGGTGTCGCGGCATGAACCCTTGCCGGAAGCCAGCGTTTCTTCCGGCGTCTGAACACCCGGCTCCATGCGGATGACGTAACCGATCTCCTGTTGCAGACGGGCATTGAGGCCGACGACCATATCCACCGTCGGCTGTCCGGGTGTGTGGTCCACGGTGGCCATGAAGGCGGAAAGCAGGGGGCCGGTCGGTTCCGGTTTCATGTAGATGGACAGATCTTCCCGCAGCTCCTGCGGATAATCGAACGGCCACTTGGTCGCCTCTTCCTCCACGAAGAAATCGAACGGATTGTAAACCGTCATATCGGCGACAAGATCAACCTCGATCTTAAATTCCGTCGCCGGCTCGGGAAAAACGAAACGGGCGAGATAATTGCCGTATGGGTCCTGTTGAAGGTTCACGAAATGGTTTGACGGCGAAACCTTAAGAGAATGGCTGATGACATGGGTTCTGGAGTGCGAGGCGGGCTTCAATCTTATGATTTGCGGTCCAAGGCGAACCGGATTGTCGTATTTATAATGCGTCAGATGATAGATGCTCGCTTTGATCGCCATTAATCTGCCTTGCCCGGTTTTCCGGTTTATGCGGTTTGTCCGCCCCTCTGAAATTATTTGGATTTTGTGCAATGCAGGAAAAGAAAGCAAGGATCATTTCCGGAGGCAACCGCATTGTTGGCCGAGGCGCCGATGTTTGCCGGCGCGAAGAATTGCCGCGGCTTTTTAATTGTCGCCCTGGGGATTTCTCCGCGGTTGTGGACAAGGTTGAACGGCGTGTTATTGCTGGGCATCGCAAGGTGCAGGATCGCAAACCGCTTTCTTTGCCGACTGACGTTTCGGAATGGAATGAATGGCAACAACGGTGACCGACGATCAGCGCAAGAGTGCGGCGAACCTTTCGGGCTTCGATCTCGATTTTCGTTCGCAACTGCGCATGATGGGCAATGCCTTCTGGACGTCGCCGGTTCGCAACCGGCTGATATTGCTGTCGATTGCCCTGCTTACGGTGATATTGCTCACCGCTTACGGGCAGATCAGGCTCAATGAATGGAACGCGCCGTTTTACAATGCGCTGGAGCGGCGCGATCTTGACGCTTTCCTCCACCAGCTCGAAGTCTTCGCGATCATTGCCGGGCTGTTGTTGCTTCTCAATGTCATTCAGACCTGGCTTAACCAGATGACGGCGCTGAACATGCGCGAGGGTCTGGCCAAGGATATGGTGGACCAGTGGCTGAAACCGGGGCGCGCCGCCCGCCTTGCCGGTTTCGGCACGATTGCGATCAATCCGGACCAGCGTTTGCACGACGATGTCCGCAACCTTGCGGAAAGCAGCACGGCGCTTTCCATCGGCCTTGTGAATGCGACGATTCTGCTCATCAGCTTCATCGGCGTTCTGTGGACACTGTCGGCAGGCTTTTCCATCACGATCAACGGCGATCCGGTCGCGATTCCCGGATACATGGTCTGGGCGGCGATCCTTTATGCGGGCTCGGCGTCCCTGCTCAGCAACCTTGTCGGCTATCGTCTGGTTGGCCTGAATGCTGAACGTTATTCAAAAGAGGCCGAACTACGCTTTTCCCTGATGCGGGCCAGCGAAAATCTGGCGGCAATTGCGCTTGCGCGTGGTGAAAAAAACGAGCGGCGGCGGATCGGCGTCGATATCGATGCCGTGCTCGGCGTAATCCGCGGGCTCGCTTTAGCAATGACGCATCTGACCTGGGTGTCGTCGGGCTACGGCTGGTTGGCGGTTGTGGCGCCCATTCTTATCGCAGCGCCGGTCTATTTTTCCGGCAACCTCACCTTCGGCGGGCTGATGATGGCCGTCGGCGCCTTCAACCAGGTCAATACCGCACTTCGCTGGTATATCGACAATTTCGGGCCGATTGCCAGCTGGAAGGCGACGTTGCAGCGTGTTTCGGTGTTCCGCAACGCTCTGATCCAGATGGATAGCGTTGAACAGCACGGCCTCGCAATCGATCTTCAACGAAGTGCCGACAACGAAAAAATCCGCCTTCGGTCGGTGACTATCTGCCGCGATGCGGGCGGACAGGATCTGGAGCGTGGTTTCCAGCTGCGTGAGGCCGAGGTTGAAATCGGGCGGGGTGATCGTCTGATGATCAATGGCGAACAGGGCGTGAACCGGCGACTGCTGTTTGCCGCCATGGCCGGCCTGTGGCCATGGGGGCAGGGCAGGATAGAAATGCCCGAACAGTCCGACACGCTTTTCATTGCCCAGCACGGCTATTTGCCGACAGGTACGCTGCGCGAAATTCTGGCCTATCCGCGCGCGCCCCAGCGGTTTGCGGAGGCAGACTATGTCGCGGCGCTGACCGCGTGTGGTCTCGGCGAAATGGCGCCCAGGCTTGATGAACACATTCGCTGGGACAAGAAGCTGGATTCGGATGAACAGGCCAGCATCAGGATCGCCAATGCCCTGTTGTTGAAGCCGAAATTCATCGTCATCGACGATTTGCTGGAAGGGCTGGAAAAACAGACACAGGATACGCTGGCGGAGGTTTTGAATGGGATCGACGGCGTAGCGATTATCTACATCGGCAGATCCGAGACATTTCTGTCGGTTCTTACCCCGGCTTTGGCCCATCTGGACCATGCCCCCATGAAGGAAAGTACCGTAAAGCCGGATATCGCTCCGAAATAAGCCGCCGGGCTATGCTGCTGTTGACCTCATCGTGCGGATCAAAGCCGCAAATGCCATTTTTCGAGGTCCAGCCGTTGTTGTTTGGCAAGGCTTATGGTGCCGTCCTGCTCCATCTGCGAGCGCAGAACAAAGGTGCCGGTCGCCAGGCTGATGGCGATGACGCTGGCAACCGCGAGAATGATACGGTCGTAGCGCTGCTGTATCGTATTGTTTCCACTCCAGTCATAGGCCATTGGCACGCCCTCGCGGTTTTTTGGAATCGTGCCGCATCATGGTTAACCGAAGCTTACGATGGCTTCGTGATTCCTTGCTGTTTTGGAAGGGCTGCCGCGAAAAATCGGCTATTGGCTGAGGGGGCGCGGTTGTTTAAATCCGGCGGCGGGAGGTTCTTGAAAGGAATTTGATATGGAACAGCAACCGCCCGCCGATATGGAACTCACGCTCAGAACGCTTGCCATGCCGGCTGACGCCAATCCGGCCGGCGATATTTTCGGCGGTTGGGTGATGTCGCAGATGGACCTTGCCGCCTTCGTCCGCGCCAATGATGTGGCAGGCGGGCGTACCGTCACAGTGGCGGTTCATGAAATCGTCTTCAAGAAACCGGTCAAGATCGGCGATACATTGTGTGTCTATACCAGGATCGAAAAGGTTGGGCGCACCTCCGTCACGCTCAAGATCGAGGCCTGGACCCGCAGGCACTATCAGGATTCCCGTGAAAAGGTTACGGAGGCCGTCTTCATCATGGTCGCGGTGGATGACAAAGGCGAGCCGCGCCCTGTGCGCAAAGAGGCGTGAGGCGCTTGCCTTCGAAGCACACTTCCGAGCGTTCGCAAGCAGCCGAAAGAGCATGAGGCTCTTCGGCTCCGCCAATTCGATCTCCGAACGCGCAATACTTTAGAAATATCCAATTTATTTATCAATTTTTGCGATCAAGGTATGGAATAGGGCGGGGATCAGGCTGTGACCATTCCAGGTGTTGTTATTGTTGGTGGCGCTCACGGCACGCTTGCCCTTGCCCGCAGCCTTGGCGCCCTTGATGTGCCTGTGCACTATATCACCCATGATTCACCGCTGCCGGGCTGGTCGCGTTTCGTGAAGAACACGATCCGCTGGTCCGGTCCTCATGATGCAGGGGCGATGGCGTTTTTACGCGATATGGCAGAGAAGCATCATCTGAAAGGGTGTCTTCTGGTGCCATCAGGGGATGGCGAGGTTCAGCTCGTTTCACAACATCGCGAAGAGCTTTCCACCTTTTACAAAATCGTCCTGCCTGATTGGTCTTCCCTTCAATGGTTGTGCGAGAAACCGCTGCTCTACAAACGCGCGGCGGAACTCGGTGTCAGCTTCCCCCGGACCTATGCAATGACCTCGTCCGATGACGCCGATGCGCTGGACGTGACATTTCCCGTTATCCTGAAGCCGAATATGGGCGGGGGCGACACCGCGATTTCCCGTGCGAAGGTTATCCGCGCCGATGACAGGCAGGCGCTGAAAGCTGCTTTTGCCGCTGCGAGCGGCGAGATCGGCGCGGGCAATGTCGTCGTACAGGAGCTCATTCCCGGCGGGGGAGAAAGCCAGTTTTCCTATGCGGCGCTCTGGCGCGATGGAGAGCCAGTTGCAGAATTCACCGCCCGACGCCTGCGTCAGTATCCCGTCGATTTTGGTTACACCAGCACCTGTGTCGAGGTTGTCGACAACCCTCAAGCGATCGATGCGGCAAGGAAAATATTGAAATCGGCCGGTCACAGCGGGTTGGTCGAGGTGGAGTTCAAGCGGGATGGCAGGGATGGATCGCTGAAACTTCTCGATGTCAATCCGCGCCCATGGTCGTGGTTCGGCCTGTGTTCAGCGGCCGGCATCGATCTTGGCGCGCTGCTGTGGCAGGTTGCCAACGACATGCCGACCGGCCAGACGCTTGATGTGCGGCAAGGTGTGTCGTGGTCCTATCTTGTCCGCGATGCCATTGCCGCATTGACGTTGAATCGGCGGGGACAGGCGGGAATCGGGGACTATGTCGCCTCTCTGCGCACAATCCGCAGCTGGGCGGCTTTTGCGGCGAACGATCCTTTGCCGGGCCTTATCGACCTGCCGCTCACGGTCTGGAGAGTCATCAAAAAACGGGTTCTGCCCGGTTTGAAGTTGCGGTAATTGGTAATGGTGTTTTTGCGGTCGGTAAAACGCTCTCTGAAATATGGGGTCATAAGGGCGGGGCTGGAGGTAGCTTCCCTGCCGGCGGTTCGTGCGGCTTTTCCGGCTCTTGCCGGGCGTGGCGTGATCTTCACGCTCCACCATGTTCGTCCGGACGAGGAAGCGTCAGCTTTTGCGCCGAATGCACACTTGTCGATCACGCCACAATTTCTGGAAGAGGCGATAGAGGCGGCGCTCGAATGTGGTCTCGTTCCCGTTCATCTGCACGATCTGCCGGGCCTGCTCGCCGATAATTCTGAGAAACGGTCGTTCTGCGCTTTCACGCTTGATGACGGCTATCGCAACAATGCCGAATATGCTGCACCGATTTTCCGAAAATATGCCGTTCCCTATACAATTTTCATCACGCCGGGTTTTGTGGAGCGGACGCGTAGCGTGTGGTGGGAAACCACTGCCGCGCTGACGCAAAAAGCCACGTCCTTTGAATTCGATTTCGGGACAGGGCCGGAGGAGATTAAATCCGCCAGCCTTCCACAAAAAGCGGAAGCCTTCGCGCGCCTGGAAAACTTCGTCCAGATATTCGCGGAGGACGAGGCGGTAGAGAGGATCGACCGTGTCGCGAGGCAACACGGTATCGATCCGATCGCGATCGTGGACAAACTCGTCATGGATGCGGCCGAACTCAAGGCGCTGTCGACCGATCCCCTGGTTCATCTCGGCGCGCATACCATGATGCATGTGAACATGCGCAAGATCGATGCGGCGCGTCTGGCTTACGAAATCGAGGAATCGACAAGACGGGTGGAGACCTATGTCGGCCGTCGGCCGAGGTCCTTTTCCTATCCCTATGGCTGGATAAAGGCCGTGGGAGAACGCGAGGCGAAAGCGGTGTTTGATGCGGGTTTTCCCGTAGCAGTTACCACGCAGGCCGGTGTTCTTGGGGCCCATAGCCTTGAAAAGCCGATGCTGTTGCCGCGCGTTTCGCTGAACGGCCGCTTTCAGAAAAAGCGCTTTGTCAAAGCGCTCATCTCAGGCCTGCCTTTCCGGTTCGTCTAGGGATAAACCTCTCCCTGCCATCTTTCGCCCATGACGACGACACGTGTCGGTGCGGCTAATCGAACCGTCGTGTTGTTTTTGTTATTCACATCCATTTATCTATTGATTATAAATAAATTTATCGAAGGAAAACATTACAACTTTTCTTAAGGTTTCGCCCGTGCTGTTGATTTTTTCCGATGACCTGACCGGTGCGCTTGATGCGGCCGCCCCCTTTGCCGGGCGTGGGCTTTCGACCGAAGTTGCGATCGGTCTTGACGGCTTCCGTGCAGCGGTGGCCGATGCGCCGGCCGTTCTCAGTGTCAATCTGGGTTGTCGGGATGGCAAGGCGGATGAAGCCCGCCGCCGCACGCAGGAACTGATGGCACTGGTTCCGGCCGATACAATTCTGTTCAAGAAGATCGATTCCCGCCTGAAAGGACATATCGCCGCGGAAATGGATGCGGTTTCCTATCGGCATGCGCTTGTAGCGCCAGCCATTCCGGATTTTGGACGCATCGTCGTAGATGGTTCCGTGTCCGGCTTTGGCGTTGACGGCACGATTTCGGTTCATGAAAGACTGGGCGGTCACGCCAGCCGCTGCGCAATCCCAGACACCCTATCGCATGCTGACATCAGGGAGGCTTTGCTTGCCGGGCGCGCAAACGGGGTTGATCTTCTGGTGGGCGCGCGAGGACTGGCCGAGGCGCTGGCCGAAATGATGACAGCGCAGGCGGTGCCCGAGGTGGCAGCTATTCCCGCGGGTAAGGGGCTTTTCGTCATAGGTTCGCGTGACCCGATCACCGTTGAACAAATTGAAATCCTTAAAGGCGCGGGGTTGGTATCGGTCATCGATGCACCCAATGGCGTTGTGCCCTTTCACGCGCATGCTCGTTCCAGCCTGACGCTCGTTTACGCGACGCAAGGGGCGGAAGATCTTTCCCCGCTCGATGTTTCAGACCGGCTGGCGTATGGCGTTGTGCCGCTTTTCACCACCGGGACCGACACGTTGCTTTTGTCAGGCGGCGCCACGGCCGAAGCGGTGCTGCGTGCCATGGGGGTATCGCGTCTGCGCCTTGCCGGCGAGTGCCTGCCCGGTCTTGGTGTCGGCTGGTCCGGCGACCAATGTATCATTGCGAAGTCAGGTGGTTTTGGGCAAGCTGACACGTTGAAACGGATTGCGAAAATGATGCTTGGCGAAAATGACGCTGGAGAAAGCTGACCAGATGGGGCTGATGAAAGAAACGGCGCGCAAGGCACTTCCGGACATTATTTTCGAGAGAATGCACCGGGCGATCAAATCCGGCGCCTACAAGCCGGATGAACGGCTTCCGACCGAACATGAACTCGCCATGGAATTCGAAGTGTCGCGACCGGTGGTCCGCGAGGCGCTTCGGCGGCTGCGCGAACAGGGGTTCATCTATTCGCGAAGGGGTTCCGGCAGCTATGTGCGGGCATTCGGCCTGCGCGAGCCGCTGGGCTTCGGCCAGCTCGAAAATGTCGCTGACCTGCTGAACTGTTATGAATTCAGGCTGACTCTGGAGCCGGCGGCGGCGGCGGCGGCGGCCTTGCGACATGATGGCGAGAGGCTCGTCGCAATCAAAAAGGCGCTCGAGCTGATGCGGGACGCCACCAATCGCCAGTCCCACCGTGAGGATGCCGATTACCAGTTCCACCTTGCCATCGCGCGGGCGGCACGGAATAGCTATTTCTCGACTGCGATGGAGGCTCTCAAGGACCACATTGCGGTGGGAATGAAGTTTCACGGCATGTCGGTGAAGCGCGAGGCATCCGGCCTCACCCGCGTGTTTGCCGAGCACGAGGCGATTGCGGTAGCGATTGCCGAAGGAGATGCCGATGCCGCACGGCGGCTGATGCACGACCATCTGACGGGATCACGTGACCGCCTCTTTGAGTCTTCGCATACGGATTGAGGGAGGTGACGGCGAGCCGGTGCGCGCGATAGCGCACCGGACTTTCGATTAGAAAGCGCGGCGGTAAATGCCGAGCACGTCTTCAAGGCTCATATTGACGGGATTGTTGTCCATCAGCCGGCGGATTGCGTGAGCGTCCTGCGCATAACGGGGAAGGTCGGTTTCGCTCGCCCCGTGCCGCGCGAGGGACATTTCAATGCCGAGGCCGGCGCAGAAATCTGTCGCTGCCTTGCGAAGATCATCGGATGAAAGATGCTCGCTAAGCCCGAGCGCCCCGGCCACTTCCGCCGTCTTTGCCGAAACCGCGGGCTGGTTGAAAGCCAGAACATGCGGGAAGACGATAGCGTTTGCCAGCCCGTGCGGCAGGTTGAGAAGCGTGCCGAGCGGATAGGCGATGGCGTGACCCGCCGCCGTATTGACCGGGCCAAGGCAGATGCCGCCATAATAGGAGGCGAGCATCATTCCTTCGCGGGCTTCGGTATCCGCGCCGTCGCGAACGGCGCGCGCCAGATATTTGCCCACCAGCGAAAAGCCCATGCGGGCAAAACCGTCGATCATCGGATGCGCCTTGCGATTGGTGAAAGCCTCCACGCAATGCGCCATGGCATCCACCCCCGTCGCCGCTGTCACGGCTGATGGCACGGAATAGGTGAGTTCCGGATCGAGCACCGCGAAATCGGCAATCAGATGAGGGCTTTCGACCGCGACCTTGCTGCCCTTGACGGGATCGGTGATGAGCGAGCGAATACCGGCTTCCGAGCCGGTTCCGGCGGTGGTGGCAATCTGGACGAGCCTGGTGTCGCGCCCTGCGACCCTGTTCGGTCCTGCCACATCCTCAAGCGTCTGGCTGGAATTCCAGAGCGCGGCGACGAGTTTCGCCACATCCATCACCGAGCCACCGCCGAGGCCGATGACGAGATCGGGTTTGGCGGCGCGCGCTGCGGCCAGTGCTGCATCGAGCGTCCCTGTGTCCGGTTCGCCGGGAATGGCGTCGAAGACAGTGAAATTACCCTTCAATTGCAGCCGGTCGGCAAATTTCGCTGTCAGCGGCGTGGCGATCACCAGGGTCGAAGCGGTTTTGCCGGCCCAGGCGCCGACCTGTGAAATGGTGCCGGCGCCAACGACAAGCCTGCGCGGCTGATGGATGAGAATGGAGGCTGTGGACATGGTGTTCATCCTCTTGCGCCCTTGCCCGCCACGAGCTTGCGCGCATAGGCGATGGCCTCATTCATGTTGCCGTGATTGGCGATGCCTTTGCCGGCGATGTCGAAGGCCGTTCCATGATCGACCGAAGTGCGATCAATCGGCAGATCGACCGAGACATTGACGGCGGTATCGAAGGCGACGAGCTTGATCGGGATATGGCCCTGATCGTGATATTGCGCGACGACCAGATCGAAAGACCCCGAATAGGCGCGGTGGAACACGGTATCGGCGGAGATCGGCCCGTGTACCTCGATGCCTTCAGCGCGCGCGGCGGCAACCGCTGGCGCAATCTGGTCGTCATCCTCGGTGCCAAACAGACCGTTTTCGCCGCAATGCGGATTGATACCGGCAACCGCGATGCGCGGCCGCTCGTAACCGATGCGCTTTAAATGAGCATTGCCAGCGCGGATGGTCGCCAGCACCCGCTCCGTCGTTGCCCGTCGAATGGCTTCCTGCAGGGACACATGGGTCGAGACGTGAATGACCTTCAGCCGCTCGGAGGCAAGCAACATATAGGCGGCTGAAGAACCGGTCAGGCTGCGCAGCATGCCGGTGTGGCCGTCATAATGGTGGCCCGCAAGATTGAGGGCTTCCTTGTTGATCGGAGCAGTGACGATACAGCCAATTGCGCCTGCTTCGGCATCCCGCACCGCCTTTTCGATGAAACGGAAAGCGGCGTCTCCGGCAACCGGCGACAGCGTGCCCCATGGCAGCGGTGCGCCCTCCACCGGCAGATCCACCACATTCCGAGTAAGATCGATGTCGATGCCAAGCGCACCCCGCGCCGCTTCCAGCGTGGCAAGGTTGCCGTAAATCCGCGTTGCTTCTCGATCCAGGGCGGACATTTCCGCGAGCGCGCGGACGGTGATTTCCGGGCCGACGCCGCAGGGGTCACCCATGGTGATACCAATGATGTTGCTCATCCGATTCTCCCGTCCTTGGCGTCTGCCCAGCCGGGCGCCAGCCGGACATATTTGATTGCGCGGCGATGATAGGTGTAGCTTGCGTGCAGGGTACCGTCCGCTGCCTCCAGAAGCCATGGATAGGACATTTCCAGATTGCGGCCGTCCGTCGAATCGTTGGACAGGCAGGTACCCGGCCCGTCCTCGATCAAAACCCGGGTAGGAAAGCTGCGCCCGTCGTCATCGGACAGGCAGATCGAAACCGGCGCGCGCGGCACGCCCCATATGGGCACACATCCACCACTCGGATCGGCATCCGGTCTGTCGTCTTCCTCGCCCAGTTCGTCATAAAGCGAGGCGCGGCGGTCGCTGGATTGCGCGGCGTTGATGGGGTTGCAGATCATCGCCAGCCTGCCGTCAGCGAGCCTGATCGCGGCGATGGAGGAATTGTTGTTCGGCACGTCCGTCGGTTGCGGCTCTGCCCACGAGCGGCCGCCATCTGTGCTTTCCGTGCGATAAACGAAATCGGCCTGACGGCGGCGAAAAAAAGCCGAGTAGCGCCCATTCGCGCTCGCAACCGGGCTCATATGAACGCAGCCGGTCGAGCCCGCCAGCTCCTGCAATTGCCATGTGGCGCCATTGTCTTTCGATATGCCGAGCGCCGCGGTATCGTGGCTGCCGTTCCATTTCTGGCCGGGGCGCTGGACGCAGCGGAAGATCGGCAGCAACCAGGCGCCGTCATCGCGGATGCGAAGCGGCGCACGGATGAAGCAGCCTTTCGGAAGATCGAGAAAACGGCCATCTTCGGCGGACAGCTTTTCCGGCGTTGCCGGGTCGTGGACGACCCGCGCCATGCGGATGCGGCATTCGTCCTGATTGCCGGATGGCTGGGCGGTGTGAAACAGCCAGAGAGTGCCATCAGGTGCGGTGAAAATAACCGGGTTCTGTTCGGAATGGGCGGAATCGTTGCTCAGGCGCTGCGGCGCTCCCCACCGGCTCGCGCCGGGTGTGAGCGCGGACGCGAAGATCGAAATATCCGATTTTCCCTCCAGCGTTCCGCCAAACCAGGCGCACAGCAGGGTACCGTCCTGCAGAAGGTGCAGGAAGCTCGCATGGTTCTGGATCATCGGCGATGGCAGGAACGCTTCGTGCCGGTTTTCCGAAACGGCATGGATGGCTCCGGTCATGGCGTGAGCGATGTCATCAGGGGTCATCGTGGTCTCCTCTTGGTCTGATGAAAATGACATATTCAAAAAGTTGTCAAGTTTATTTAAGACAAAAGGAGGGTCTGGAATTTTTGATAATTTAAAATAAATATATGTTTTATAACGATAAAAGTTCTATACTAGGTCTCAATAAAAAATCCTTCTGAAAAATAATTTGACAAAAAATGTGATAGCGTCGATGCTTTGATAACGGGTGGAGGAGACGATCATCCGCACGCCATGCTCCTCAATGCAGGAGACGGGGCTTTTGAATGCCTCTTGCGGCACGCCGCCATGTTGCTGAATTTCTGATCTGGGAGGAGAACGGAATGAAGAAGTCATTGATTGCGGGCGCCCTTGTTATGGGTTGCCTTAGCGCCGCGGTTTCGCCGGCGCTTGCGGCGTCGGGGCCGATCAAGATCGTGCTGGCGGAAGAGGCTGACCTGCTGGAGCCTTGCATGGCGACCCGCTCCAATATTGGCCGTATCATCATGGAAAATGTCAGCGAGACGCTGACCGAGCTTGATGTGCGCGGCAAGAACGGCGTGCAGCCGCGCCTCGCTGAAAAATGGGAGCAGAACGCGGATGGCAGCTGGCGTTTCCACCTGCGTGAAGGTGTGAAGTTTTCCGACGGCACGGGTTTCGATGCCAAGGATGTCAAGCATAGCTTCGAACGCATCATGAGCGACAAGAATGCCTGCGAATCCCGTCGTTACTTCGGCGGTATGACCGTCACCCCCACGATTGTCGACGACCATACGATCGACTTCAAGACAGAGCCGGCCCAGCCCATTCTGCCGCTCCTGATGTCGCTCGTCACCATCGTGCCCGAAGAAACCAAGATGGAATTTATCCGCGAGCCTGTTGGCACCGGACCTTACAAGCTGACCAACTGGACACCGGGCCAGCAGATTGTTTTGACTGCACGTGACGACTATTGGGGCGCCAAGCCGCAGGTGACGGAAGCGACCTATCTTTTCCGTGCTGACCCCTCGGTTCGCGCCGCCATGGTGCAGACCGGCGAAGCCGATCTTTCACCCTCCATTTCGCAGCTCGACGCGACAAACCCGAAGACCGACTTTTCCTATCTCGACAGCGAGACGGTCTACATGCGCCTCGACCACAACATCGCGCCGCTGAATGACGTGCGGGTGCGCCGTGCACTCAACCTCGCCATCGACCGGCAGGCTTTCCTCGGCACGCTGGTTCCCGAAGGTGCTGTGCTAGCCACCGCACTCGTTCCGCCGACCACGCTCGGCTGGAACCCTGATGTCAAGGTTTTCCCCTACGACCCTGATGGCGCGAAGAAGTTGCTGGAGGAGGCAAAAGCTGCTGGTGTGAAGGTGGATACACCGATCACCATCATCGCGCGCACTGCGAACTTCCCTAATGTCACCGAGATCATGGAGGCGATCCAGCAGCAATTGCAGGAAGTCGGCTTCAAGATCGACCTCAAATTCGTGGAAGTAGCCGAGCACGAAAGCTATTATTCCAAGCCCTTCAAGGAAGGCCGCGGACCGCAGATCGTCGCTGCCATGCACGACAATTCCAAGGGTGATCCGTCCTTCACCATGTTCTTCAAATATGCCACCAAGGGCACGCAATCCGGCTTCTCGGACCCCAAGGTGGATGACTTGATCGAACGAGCATCTGCAGCTGTCGGCGATGAACGCGCCAAGCTCTGGTCCGAGCTCATCGCCTACCTGCATGACGATGTCGTGGCGGATGTACTGCTGTTCCACATGGTCGGCTTCTCCCGCGTCTCCGAACGGCTGGACTTCAAGCCCACCATCGCCACCAATTCGATGCTGCAGCTTTCGGAAATCGGCATCAAGTAAGCCGGTATCTCATCTGACAAAGAGCGGCGGCGGAGCTTTAGCTTCGCCGTCGTGCTGAACACCGGAGGTAACCATGCTGAGCTTCATCCGAAAACGTTCCGTTGCGAGCCTGATCTCCCTGATTGGCCTCATCGTAATGGTTTTCTTCCTCTCCCGCCTGACGGGCGACCCGGCCGCGCTGTTTTTGCCGGTGGAGGCTTCGGAGGAATTGAAGCAGCAGTTTCGTGCGCTGCATGGGCTGAACGATCCGCTGATGGTGCAGTTCCTGCGCTACGCAGGCGACGTGATGACGGGGGATCTGGGTGAATCGCTCAGAAAGGCCCGCCCTGCGCTGGATGTGGTGCTGGAGGCTTTCGTCTGGACGCTGTGGCTTGCGGTCATCACCATGTCGCTCGTCACCACCGCAGCAATCGTCGTCGGTTCGCTTGCCGCTTTCCGCTCCGGTGGCTTCTTCGACCGCATGGCCTCCACCATTTCGCTCATCGGCGCTTCAGTGCCGGATTTCTGGCTGGCGATCGTGGCGATCGTGGTGTTTTCCGTCAATCTCGCCTGGCTGCCCACCTCCGGCACCGGCTCGGTGCTGCACTGGATATTGCCGATCTCGGTTCTGTTCGTGCGCCCCTTCGGCATCATCGTTCAGGTGGTGCGCGGCTCGATGATTGGTGCGTTGTCCTCTGCCTATGTCAAAACGGCGCGCGCCAAGGGTGTGAAATCGGGTCCGATCATCTTCATCCACGCCTTGCGAAACGCCATGCTGCCGGTCATCACCGTCATCGGCGATCAGGCGGCAAGCCTTCTCAACGGCGCAGTCATCGTCGAAACCATCTTTGGTTTCCCTGGCGTTGGCAAGTTGATGATCGATTCCATTCTTCAGCGCGATTTCAACGTCGTGCTGGCAGCAATTCTTGTGACCGCGCTTGCGATCTTTCTGATGAATCTTCTGATCGATATCGCCTATGCGCTGCTCGATCCGCGTATCCGGCACTGAGGAGACGTTCAGCTATGAGCCTTTCAAACGCCGATACAGAGATCATTGATGAGCCATCCTTTG
The DNA here is from genome assembly GCF_900215255.1 of Rhizobium sp. AN5. Taxonomy (NCBI): domain Bacteria; kingdom Pseudomonadati; phylum Pseudomonadota; class Alphaproteobacteria; order Hyphomicrobiales; family Rhizobiaceae; genus Rhizobium; species Rhizobium sp. AN5. The sequence goes on along the minus strand of NZ_OCMJ01000003.1, from coordinate 918,298 downwards.
CAACGCGCATGCTGCGCATGTTGTGGGCGGATAAATTCGCCCTCTGCGCTGCGATCTTCCTTATCGTCGTCATCATTCTCGCCTTTGTCGGCCCGGCGTGGCTTGGCGAGCTGGCGACGAAGCAGAACCTGCGTGGACGCAACCTTGCCCCGTTCGAATGGCAACGCGAATGGTATTTCTGGCTGGGGGCGGATGCGCTCGGTCGCCCGCTGCTGGCACGCATCGTCGCCGCCACGCAAAATACGCTGATGATCGCCGCCGGTGCCGTTTTCCTTTCCGCCGTCACCGGCACCGTGCTTGGCCTGATCGCCGGTTTTTCCTCCAACCGTGTCGGCCAGATCATCATGAGGCTGGCGGACGTGATCATGTCGTTTCCGTCACTGTTGATCGCGGTCATCGTGCTTTATCTGCTCGGCTCCTCCATCCTCAACCTGATGCTGGTTCTGGCGATAACCCGCATCCCCGTTTACATCCGCACCACAAGGGCCGAGGTGCTGGAGGTGCGTGAACGCATGTTCGTACAGGCGGCGCGCGTGATGGGCGCATCGGGCAAACGTATCCTGTTCCGCCATATTCTACCCGTGGTGCTGCCGACGCTGACAACGCTTGCGACGCTCGATTTCGCCTATGTGATGCTGGCGGAAAGCGCGCTGTCTTTCCTTGGAATCGGCATTCAACCGCCGGAAATCACCTGGGGCCTGATGATCTCGCAGGGGCGGCAGTACCTTACCAATGCCTGGTGGCTGTCCTTCTGGCCGGGCCTTGCCATCATCCTCACCACTCTGTCGCTCAACCTGCTGTCAAACTGGCTGCGCATTGCGCTCGATCCCGTGCAGCGCTGGCGGCTGGAAATGAAAGGCCGCAAACATGGCTGACCATCTTCTCGATGTGCGCAACCTTTCCGTGGAGTTTCACACCGCAGGCGGTGTCGTGCATGCGGTGAAGGATGTTTCCTACCATATCGACCGTGGTGAAACGCTTGCGATCCTCGGTGAAAGCGGCTCGGGCAAATCGGTATCGTCCTCGGCCATTATGAACCTCATCGACATGCCGCCCGGACGTATCAGCGGCGGCCAGATATTTCTTGATGGCAAAGACCTTCTGACAATGCCGGCTGAGGCCCGCCGCGAAATCAATGGGCGGCGCATCGCTATGATCTTTCAGGACCCGCTCAGCCATCTCAATCCGGTCTATACCGTCGGCTGGCAGATCCGCGAGGCGATGACCACCCATGGCATGGACAGGGCGAAAGCCGAAGCGGAGGCGAGGCGGCTTGTCGCGCGCGTTGGAATTCCTGATCCGGACGGAGCCTTGAAGAAATATCCGCATGAATTTTCCGGCGGCCAGCGCCAGCGTGTGATGATCGCCATGGCGCTTGCGCTCCGGCCCGATCTCCTGATCGCCGACGAGCCGACCACAGCACTCGATGTGACGGTTCAGGCTGAAGTTCTTGCCCTGCTCAAGGAATTGCAGCGGGAAACCGGCATGGCCGTTCTCATCATCACCCATGATCTTGGCGTCGTCGCCGAAATCGCCGACCGGGTGGTCGTGATGGAAAAGGGCGTGCTGGTGGAGGCAGGCACGGTTCGAGAGGTCTATCGCAACCCAAAGCATCCCTATACCCGCAAGCTCATCAGCGCCGCCCCCGGCAGGGGCGAAATGCACGAGCCGAATGCGACCGGCGAACCGCTCCTCCGTGTGCGCGACGTGCGCAAACGTTATGGGGCATTCGAGGCACTGAAGGGCGTTTCCTTCGACCTTATGGCGGGCGAAACCATAGCTGTCGTCGGCGAAAGCGGTTCCGGCAAATCGACACTCGCGCGCATTCTGCTCCGGCTCGACGAGCCGGATGCCGGCAGCGCCGAGTGGAAGGGGCGTGATCTCTTCAAGCTTTCGCCTGCCGAACTCTTTGCCCTCAGGCGTGATCTACAGATGGTGTTTCAGGATCCAACTCAGTCGCTGAACCCCCGCATGACTGTGTTCCAGCTGGTTTCCGAAGCTTGGGTGATCCATCCGGACATATTACCCAAAGCGAAATGGCGCGAACGGGTCGCGGAATTGCTGCATCAGGTCGGCCTCTCGCCGGAACATATGCGCCGTTATCCGCATCAGTTTTCCGGTGGCCAGCGGCAGCGGATCGCGATTGCCCGCGCGCTGGCGCTGGAGCCGAAGCTCATCATCTGCGATGAAGCGGTCTCGGCGCTCGACGTGTCTGTCCAGGCGCAGGTTGTTGCACTTCTTGACAAGCTGCGCCGTGAAATCGGCCTCTCCTTCATCTTCATCGCGCATGACCTGCCGGTGGTCCGCGATTTTGCCGATCACGTCATGGTCATGCAGCGGGGAGAGGTTGTGGAATTCGGGACTGTCCGGCAGGTTTTCGAAGCGCCGCGCGAGGCCTATACGCGCGCGCTTCTTTCCGCCAGCCTCGATCCCGACCCGGATATGCAGTCTCTGCGTCCGGCCGATGCCGATCACACTATTGGAAATCCAAGCGGAGTTCTTTCATGACCAAACAAGCCTTCGTCGCGCTCGTGACCTGTTTCAACGAGGACGAAACCATCAATTACGAAGCGACCCGTGCGCAGGTGCGCCGTCAGGTGGCGGCCGGCAACAACATCATGTGCGCCGGGACTAACGGCGATTTCACCGCACTGACGCATGAAGAAAAAATCCGGCTGACGGAAGAGGTGGTGGACGAAGTTGCGGGCCGTGCGAAGGTCATCGTCAATGCCGGCATGCCCGCCACTTTCGAAACCCTGCAACTCGCCAAAGCCTTCGACCGCATCGGCGTCGATGGTATTGCCGTCATCACACCCTTCTTCATCGCCTGCACCCAGGACGGGCTGATCCGCCATTTCTCGACTGTGGCCGAGGCCGTTGAAACACCGGTCTATCTCTACGATATTCCCGCCCGAACCCAGAACCACATAGAGCCGGAAACCGCCCGCAAACTAGCCGCCCATGGCAATATTGCCGGCATTAAGGATTCGGGCGGTGCGCAGCAGACGCTGGAAGCCTATCTACAGGTAGCAAAGGAGATGCCCGGTTTCGAAGTTTATTCCGGCCCGGATCATCTCGTTCTCTGGTCTTTGCAGAACGGCGCCGCCGGTTGCATCTCCGGCCTCGGCAACGCGCTTCCGGACGTGCTTGCCGGCATTCTCAATGCTTTCAACGCCGGCGATATCGCCGAGGCCGAACGCCAGCAGGCGATCTATACGGATTTTCGCACCGATCTCTATGCGCTCGGTTTTGCACCCGCCATGGTCAAGCGCTCGCTTTACCTTCAGGACCCATCCGTCGGCGCCAGCCGGCAACCCGCCCTTCTGCCGGATCAGGAACAGGATGACCGGATCGTGGAAATCTTACGTCGTTATCAACAGCTGTAACGCCACCGCTCGAATGTGCCGTGCAGGAGTGACGCCGTGTGGCGTCACCTGAAAAATATCCACAAAACGGCGAGAAGCCGAACCCTTTATCCAGCCTTGTCCGTGACGAATAATTTGTGACACAAACACGAAATTTCCCTTGTCAGCTCTGCCATTGATGTTTATGAGGAGCGCGCAACGCAAGCGTTCGCGCATGCGGAGAGGTGGCAGAGTGGTCGAATGCACCGCACTCGAAATGCGGCATACCTGCAAGGGTATCGTGGGTTCGAATCCCACCCTCTCCGCCATAATTTACGCTGAGCTGTAAGATTTTCCGAGATAGCCTGATTTCATTCGTTGGTCGCTTTGATGCTGTAGTCTGCTAGCGAAGCCGATGCCGCTTTGCGCCAGCGGAGGCAGACTGGTTGGGATAGCCGTTGGCTTCCATTTCGTTGCGTCCCACCCGCGATCTTCAGCACCTGTTGGAATCCCACATGGCGACGATCCCTAAAAATTGGGATGCCGGTAAGTGCTCGTTCATATCCGCCATTGCCTCTTACGGCAGAGGCGCTATCATAATTGTGTTGTAGGACGATAAGCTTTGGGAGGAGCGATACGTGAGACGGATGTGGCCAGACGAATTTGCCTTTCTGCTGGACGGCGCGGAAGAGGTTGACCTGCATATTCCATCGGGGGCACACGACGACAGTTCGCCCGAAGAAACGATATCCAAGAAGGCTTTGAAAGCCCGCATCAGCCAGCAGGATTTTGAGAAGATTTGGCATCTTGCAGAGGCTCGCTATCGGCTGACCGGCAGGTTTTCGGGCAAGGCGATTACTCTGATCGCCAACAATCCTCACTACCAGAAATGGCACCCCTCCGACGGCGGCAGCGTCGAGAGCGTGTCCGATAGCGGTCAGAAATACACGACGCGCTATGTGATCGTGCATTTTCTCGTTGATGATGTTCGCGAGCTTGTTGAAGCCTGAACTCCGCAGGAACGGCTCTTGCCATTGACTGTTCGAGTGGCCTCGAAAGCCATATGTTGTGGCCTTTCGAAATCCAGCGGTGCCGGGTAATTCTTGGCACCGCTTGGCGGAGTCTTAGGCGTGAGCTTCAATATCTGCGTAAGACTACGATGGACAGCGCGTGTCCGTATTCCACTGAAATGCCTCTATACTGGTGCCGTCTTTGATCTCTCCGATGGCAAGGTGACGTACTGACCTTCCGCAGGCTTTACCGCTGCGGCGATATAAAAATTTCCTCCGAATTAAAATAGTTTTCCTTTAAAGAAGGAAAAACACGTTATGCCGGAGGATCCCATGGCAAAGGACAGCACAAAGACCGAGCCTGCGCTTTTGTCGCAGGACCCGCATGCGGTTCGCGAGCCGAGGGTCAATAATCTCGAAATGGCGATCGGCCATGAGGTGCGTGCCTATCGCAAGAAGCTGGGCATCACGGTCACCGATCTCGCATCGGCCACCGGTGTATCGGTGGGAATGCTCTCAAAGATCGAAAACGGTAATATTTCCCCGTCCCTCACCACGCTGCAGACGCTTTCAAAGGCGCTCGGCGTGCCGATCACGGCGTTCTTCCGTGGTTTCGAGGAGCCGCGCAGCGCCACCTTCGTCAAGGCGGGCCAAGGGGTGAACATCGAGCGTAGAGGCACCCGCGCCGGCCATCAGTACAGCCTGCTTGGCCATATCGACAACAACACCAGCGGCGTCACCGTCGAGCCCTATCTCATCACGCTGACGACGGACTCGGATGTATTTCCGACCTTCCAGCATGAGGGCATGGAGTTCCTCTACATGCTGGAGGGAGAGGTGGTTTATCGCCACGGCGAGCAGCTTTTCACCATGCAGGCCGGTGACAGCCTGTTTTTTGATGCTGATGCGCCGCACGGTCCGGAGGAGCTGATAAAGCTTCCCGCTCGCTATCTGTCGATCATTTCCTATCCGCAAAGACGGCTGACAAATGATTGAAAAGTTGCCTTAGAAGAAAAAAATATTCCTGATAGTTGACGAGATGGAATTCCATATGCTAGCTCTTCATTCAGAAACGAATGGAGGTGCCTGTCGATGTGCGGCATTGTTGGACTATTCCTGAAAGACAAAAGCCTTGAACCGCAGCTGGGTGAGCTGCTTTCGGACATGCTCGTGACCATGACGGATCGTGGACCGGATTCCGCCGGCATCGCGATCTATGGAAGCGCTGCCGATGGCCGGGCAAAAGTGACCATCCAGTCGGCCGATCCAGTCGCCGATTTTTCGGGCCTTGCCGAAGCGCTGAAGGAAAATGGCGTTGAAGCTTCGGTTGCGGTGAAAAGCACCCACGCGGTCCTGGATATTCCATCGGCAAAGCTCACGGAAATTCGATCGGTCCTCGCCGCCATCCGTCCCAATGTGCGGGTGATGGGCTCCGGCGACAGCGTGGAAATCTACAAGGAAACCGGCCTGCCGAAAGATGTCGTCGCCCGTTTTGACGTGCGCTCCATGGCGGGCAGCCATGGCATTGGCCACACCCGCATGGCAACGGAATCGGCTGTGACGACGCTTGGCGCGCACCCCTTCTCCACCGGTGCCGACCAGTGCCTGGTGCATAACGGTTCGCTCTCCAACCACAATAATCTGCGTCGGGAACTGGTACGCGAGGGCATGACCTTCGAAACCCAGAACGACTCGGAAGTGGCCGCCGCCTATCTCACGGCTGAAATGGCCAAGGGCAAGGATCTGGGCGAAGCGCTGACCGGTGCGCTTGATGATCTCGACGGGTTCTTTACCTTCGTCGTCGGCACCAAATCCGGTTTCGGCGTGGTGCGCGATCCCATCGCCTGCAAGCCGGCGGTGATGGCCGAGACCGATCAATATGTCGCTTTCGGCTCCGAATACCGCGCCCTGGTCAATCTGCCCGGCATCGAAAGTGCCCGCGTCTGGGAGCCGGAGCCGGCGACCGTCTATTTCTGGGACCATGAAAAGGCCGCGTGAAACCGTCATCGGCGCATATTGCGAAAGTCATATCCATGCCAGTTTTCGATCTCTCCCACACGCCTTTGCGTGAACTCAACAGCGCGCTCCATGGGCTTTCCTCGGGCGCAAACGATACCGAATTCGAAGTTGTCAATCCGCGCGGCCACCATGCCGTCGCTGTTGGCATCGACAGCCCCGTCATCGTCGATGTTCGCGGCTCGGTCGGTTATTATTGCGCCGGAATGAATGATGGCGGCACCGTCACCGTCCACGGCTCGGCAGGCCCAGGTGTTGCAGAAAACATGATGTCTGGCACCGTCGTCATCGAGGGCGACGCTTCGCAATACGCAGGTGCCACCGGTCGCGGCGGGCTTCTGGTCATCAAGGGCAACGCCGCTTCCCGTTGCGGCATTTCCATGAAGGGCATCGATATCGTCGTGAAGGGCAATATCGGCCACATGTCCGCTTTCATGGGCCAGTCCGGCCACCTCGTCGTCTGCGGCGATGCGGGCGATGCGCTGGGTGACTCCCTTTATGAAGCGAAGCTTTTCGTGCGCGGCTCGGTCAAAAGCCTCGGCGCCGATTGCATCGAAAAGGAAATGCGGCCCGAACATCTGGAGAAGCTTGCCGAGCTTCTCGAAAAAGCGGGTGTCACCGATGTCACCCCTGATGAGTTCAAGCGCTACGGTTCGGCCCGCACGCTCTACAATTTCAACATCGACAACGCCGACGCGTATTGAGGCGAGGGATTTTCCGATGAGCTATCACAACCCCTTCACCCCGCCGCGCAAGTCCGCGACTTTCGATGATCACACGCTGGCGGAAATCCGCCGTGCGGCTGCGACCGGCATCTATGATATTCGCGGCGCAGGCACGAAGCGCAAGGTGCCTCATTTCGACGACCTGCTGTTTCTCGGCGCGTCCATCTCGCGTTATCCGCTCGAAGGTTATCGCGAGAAGTGCGATACGACCGTTACCCTCGGCACGCGCTTTGCCAAGAAGCCGATCACGCTTAAAACGCCGATCACCATTGCCGGCATGAGCTTTGGCGCGCTTTCCGGCAACGCCAAGGAAGCGCTCGGCCGTGGCGCAACCATTGCCGGCACCTCCACCACCACGGGCGATGGCGGCATGACGGATGAGGAACGCGGCCACAGCCAGACGCTGGTTTACCAGTATCTGCCGTCGCGTTATGGCATGAACCCTAAGGATTTGCGCCGTGCGGACGCCATCGAGGTGGTTGTCGGCCAGGGCGCGAAACCGGGTGGCGGCGGCATGCTGCTTGGCCAGAAGATTTCCGATCGCGTCGCCAATATGCGCAATTTGCCGAAGGGGATCGACCAACGTTCCGCCTGCCGTCATCCTGATTGGACCGGCCCGGACGATCTGGAAATCAAGATCCTTGAACTGCGCGAAATCACCGATTGGGAAAAACCGATCTACATCAAGGTTGGTGGTGCGCGCCCCTATTACGACACCGCACTTGCCGTAAAGGCCGGTGCCGATGTGGTGGTGCTTGATGGCATGCAGGGCGGCACGGCGGCCACGCAGGACGTCTTCATCGAAAATGTCGGCATGCCCACGCTTGCCTGTATTCGCCCCGCAGTACAGGCGCTTCAGGATCTCGGCATGCATCGCAAGGTGCAATTGGTCGTGTCCGGTGGCATTCGCTCAGGTGCGGATGTCGCCAAGGCTCTGGCGCTTGGTGCCGATGCGGTTGCCATCGGAACGGCGGCGCTGGTGGCGCTGGGCGATAACGACCCGAAATGGGAAGACGAATACCAGAAGCTAGGCACCACGGCCGGCGCTTATGATGACTGGCACGAGGGCAAAGACCCCGCGGGCATCACCACGCAGGACCCGGAACTTGCCGCACGTCTTGACCCAATCGCCGCCGGTCGCCGTCTCGCCAACTATCTGAAGGTCATGACGCTCGAAGCCCAGACCATCGCGCGCGCCTGCGGCAAAAACCATCTCCACAATCTGGAGCCGGAAGATCTGGTGGCTCTGACCATGGAGGCTGCGGCAATGGCGCAGGTTCCGCTGGCGGGAACAAACTGGTTCCCGGGTAAAGGCAGCTTTTAAAAAACACAATGGACGGGCGCATTTGGGAGGATGTGGCCGTCTTTTTCGATGAAGTGTCTGATATTCAAAAAAAGGGGAATGACGTGACACTGGACCTCTCCAAGTTTGCTGCCGAGAAAGGTATCAAATATTTCATGATCAGCTATACCGATCTCTTCGGTGGCCAGCGCGCCAAGCTGGTTCCTGCAGAAGCGATTGCCGATATGCAGAAGGGCGGCGCCGGATTTGCCGGTTTCGCCACATGGTTCGATCTGACACCCGCCCATCCCGATCTCTTCGCAGTGCCGGACGCCTCCTCTGTCATCCAGCTTCCCTGGAAAAAGGATGTGGCCTGGGTTGCTGCCGATTGCGTCATGGAAGACCAGCCTGTGGAACAGGCGCCGCGCGTCGTTTTGAAAAAGCTCATCGCGGAAGCGGCCGGGCAAGGGCTACGGGTCAAAACCGGTGTGGAACCGGAATTTTTCCTGATTTCGCCGGACGGGGCGAAAATCTCCGATGAGTACGACACGGCGGAAAAGCCCTGCTACGACCAGCAGGCAGTGATGCGTCGTTACGATGTGATCGCGGAAATATGCGACTACATGTTGGAGTTGGGCTGGAAACCCTACCAGAACGACCATGAGGACGCGAACGGCCAGTTCGAGATGAACTGGGAATATGACGATGCGCTCCAGACGGCGGATAAACATTCCTTCTTCAAGTTCATGGTCAAGTCGGTTGCCGAAAAGCACGGGCTGCGCGCGACATTCATGCCGAAGCCATTCAAGGGGCTGACCGGCAACGGCTGCCACGCTCATATTTCGGTCTGGGATCTGGACGGCAAGGTCAACGCTTTTGCCGACAAGGCGATGCCTTTCGGGCTCTCCGCAAAGGGCAAGACGTTTCTGGGCGGCATCATGAAACATGCCTCCGCTCTTGCGGCCGTCACCAATCCGACGGTTAATTCCTACAAGCGCATCAACGCTCCGCGGACCATCTCGGGCGCGACCTGGGCACCGAACACGGTGACCTGGACCGGGAACAACCGCACCCACATGGTACGCGTGCCAGGGCCGGGGCGTTTCGAACTGCGTCTGCCGGATGGCGCCGTGAACCCCTATCTGCTGCAGGCCATCATCATTGCGGCCGGTCTCTCGGGTGTCCGCTCACAGGCCGATCCCGGTCCGCATCATGATATAGACATGTATCGCGAAGGTCATACCGTGACGAATGCGCCTAAACTGCCGCTCAATCTTCTCGATGCGCTGCGCGAATACGAGAAGGACGAGGAACTGCAGCAGGCATTGGGCATGGAGTTCTCAAAGGCCTATCTGAAGCTCAAGCAGGGCGAGTGGAACGCTTATTGCGCGCAATTCACCGCCTGGGAGCACCAGACAACGCTCGACGTTTGAGTTCGGGTTTCCCCGCCGCCTTCGCGGCTTTTCCCCGCGCTCGTCAGACAGCGCGGGGTTTTTCCAATATCGATGACAGAGAGAGTGCCGGATGACGAACTTCGTCCTGACCGTAACCTGCAAGTCCACCCGAGGCATCGTCGCTGCCCTTTCAGGCTTTCTCGCTGAAAAAGGCTGCAACATCGTCGATAGTTCGCAGTTCGATGATCTCGGCACGGACCGTTTCTTCATGCGCGTGGGCTTCATTTCCGAAGAGGGAGCAAAGCGTGACGAGTTGATGGCCGGACTGATGCCGATCTCGCAGAAATTCGGCATGGAAGTGGCGCTCCATGACCAGTCCGAGCGGATGAAGGTCCTGCTGATGGTCTCGCGCTTCGGCCATTGCCTGAACGATCTGCTTTACCGTTGGCGCATCGGGGCCTTGCCGATCGATATTGTCGGCGTCGTCTCCAACCATTTCGATTACCAGAAAGTGGTGGTCAATCATGATATTCCCTTCCACCACATTCCGGTGACGAAGGAAAACAAGCCACAGGCTGAAGCCCGGATCATGGATATTGCCGAAAGCACCGGAACCGAACTGATCGTGCTTGCGCGTTATATGCAGGTGCTTTCCGACCGGATGTGCGAGACGATGTCGGGGAAGATCATCAACATCCACCATTCTTTTCTGCCGTCCTTCAAGGGCGCCAACCCTTACAAGCAGGCCTATCAGCGCGGCGTGAAGCTGATCGGTGCGACGGCCCACTATGTCACCGCCGATCTCGACGAAGGTCCGATCATCGAGCAGGATATTGTGCGTATTACCCATGCCCAGAGCGCGGAGGATTATGTTTCGCTCGGCCGGGATGTCGAGGCGCAGGTTCTGGCACGCGCCATCCACGCCCATATCCACCACCGTACTTTCATCAACGGTAACCGTACCGTGGTCTTCCCGCCAAGCCCGGGCAGCTATGCATCGGAACGCATGGGGTGACGTGCCATTGCGACAAGCTGGTCGCGCGCTGTTGCCATAAACATGGTGCGCGGCTAAATAAGTTGGTACGCCATAATATAAAGAGCCATAACCTGTTTTCACGCCCGGCGGGCGGAAGCGGGATGTGCCAAACGAGGTGATACCATGACCGGTGCTTTGCAGGGAACTGCCATTCGCGTTGAGCGTCCGACCAAGACGCTGAGGGAACTTGCGCTCGACAAGGTGCGCGACGCCATCGTGAACGGTTACTTCCGTCCGGGAGACCGCCTCGTGGAGCGCGATCTCTGCGCCCAGCTGGGCGTTTCCCGCACCATCGTGCGCGAAGTCCTGCGGCATCTGGAGTCCGAGGGGCTGGTGGCGAATTTGCCGAACAAGGGGCCGATGGTTGCGCTGCTCGATCTCGCCGAGGCCAAGCAGATTTACGAAATCCGCGGTGCGCTGGAGGGAATGGCGGCGCGCCTTTGTGCGGAGCGTCGCGATCCCGCCATTGTCGAGGCGCTTGAGGCTTCACTCGAGCATATTCGGGAAAGTTACGTTGCCAAGGATATGCCCGGTGTTCTCGCGCATACCTCGTCTTTTTATCATACGCTGTTCAGCAAGATCGACCGGCATGTCGCCTGGGGCGTCGTCAATTTGCTGACGGTACGGATCAACCATCTTCGCTCCATGACGATCAAGACGAAAAGCCGCGATACCGAAGGTCCGGCGCAGATGAAAAAGATCGTCGATGCGATCCGGAAAGGTGACGGAGACGCCGCTTACAAAGCCGCTCTTGATCACGTTACCAGCGCATGCGCTATCGCCGAAGCCGTTCTCACCGCGCAAAAAACGGCTGATTGACGTTTTTTGGCGCTCCGTTCTGTTTATCTTGCGGTTGCCCAGCTGGCGGCCGCAAGCATTCGATTTTTTGATTTTATTGTTGTTTTACAATAATTTAGAAAAACAAATAACCGCTTATTGACATGGCAATCCGTTTGGTGTGATGGTATGCCATAATAAATAATATAAAGAGCGGAGCTTAATATGAACTGGAATCCGATTTCCCGGAAATGCATAGCCGTGCGCGCCAAAACCTCTCTGGCGGGCTTTGTCATCAGTCTTCTTGCCGGTGCGGCCGTTGCACAGGACTGCACGCCGAAAATATCCAACGATCACCTCATCAAGCCCGGCCATCTCGTGATGGCGACCAGCCCGACATTGCCGCCCATGGCCTATGCCGACCAACAGGGCGTGCTCAAAGGCCTTCGTATCGAGTTGGGTTATGAAATCGCCAAGCGCCTCTGCCTGAAGCCCGAATATATCAGCACGGAATATGCCACCATGGTGCCAGGCCTGCAGGGCGGCCGCTGGGACATGATCAATGCCGGCCTGTTCGTGACGGCAGAGCGTCGCAAGATTCTGTTCATGATCCCCTATGAGAGTCTCGCCATCAGCATTTCAACGGCCGTCGGTGCATCCGAGCCCATCACCAAGGTGGATGATCTGGCCGGCAAGGCCGTCAGCACCGATATCGGTGGCTATGCCGAGCGCAAGATCAAGGAATTGAACGAGGACTTCAAGAAACGCGGTCTTGCGCCGATGACCATAAACCTGTTCGACAATTACGCGACCGTCTATCAGGCGCTGCGGGCAGGCCAGGTTCAGGCGGCGGTCTCCATCGATCCTGTCGCCAAGCAATACCAGGATCGCGGCGAGTTCACGCACGCACTTTCCGGCATGTACCCCACGCCCGGTTCGCTTTCCTTTGGAAGCAAGGACGTCGCCAGTGCCGTCTCTGCTGCTCTCAAGGAGATGAAGGCCGATGGTTCGCTTGAAAAGCTGATGGGTGGTTATGGCGTGAGCATCGCGCCCGGCGATCTCGCCGTTCTTGGTCCGGAAGGCTGAAATCTCCTCTATCTGAACTGTCAGCGCGGCGGGAAAGTTCTCGCCGCGACCATTCCCGCATGAATTGGAGAAAGACGTGAAGGGTTGGAACTGGGAAGGTTTCTTCGAATACCTGACGAATTATTATCTTTTCGAGGGGGCGATGGTGACGCTCGGCCTCACGGTTTTTGCCATGACGGCGGGTCTTGCGCTGGGTTTCGTCATTGCGGTGATGCGCATGTCGAAATACCGGTTCCTCTCCGGACCGGCCTATTTCTACACCTGGATATTTCGCGGCACGCCGCTGCTGGTGCAGCTCATCATCATCTATACCGGCCTGCCGCAGCTCGGCATCAAGCTGACCGTTCTGCAGTCCACCCTCATCGGCCTGTCGCTCTGCGAAGCAGCTTATCTGTCGGAAATCGTCCGGGCAGGTATCGCCGCGGTTCCCAAAGGCCAGATCAATGCAGCGCGCGCCATCGGCATGACCGAGGCGCAGGTGATGCGTTACATCGTTGCGCCGCAGGCCTTCCGCATCATCATTCCGCCGCTTGGCAATTCCGTCAATGGCGTGCTGAAGACAACGTCGATCGCCTCCATCATTTCCATGGAGGAGCTGCTGCGCCGCACGCAGGTTCTTATCCAGGAAAAGTTCCTCGTTCTGGAGCTCTTCATGGTTGCGGCCCTTTATTACCTCGCTATGACGACCGCCTGGGAACTCATCCAGCGCCGTATCGAAAAACGGTTCGGCAAGGCCTACGGCCCCATGTCGGCTGACGTACACTAGGGAGAAGTCCGATGTCTCAAGCAACCAGCATGATCGAACTTCAATCCGTCAACAAATGGTATGGCCCGACCTTTCAGGTTCTGACCAATTGCAGTCTGAATGTCGCCAAGGGCGAAGTCGTCGTGATCTGCGGGCCGTCCGGTTCGGGCAAGTCGACGCTGATCAAATGCGTCAATGCGCTGGAGACGATCGGCAACGGCATCATCACCGTCAACGGGGTTGAGGTGACCAACCCCAAAACCGATATGCCGAAGCTACGCTCCAAAGTGGGCATGGTGTTCCAGCATTTCGAACTCTTCCCGCATATGACGATCCTCGAAAATCTGTGCATCGGGCAGGAGAAGGTTCTCGGCCGCTCCCCTGCGGAGGCGCTGGTCAAAGCCAACGCCCTTCTGGAGCGGGTGGGGCTTACCGCGCACGCGAAGAAATATCCCGGCCAGCTTTCCGGTGGTCAGCAGCAGCGCGTCGCAATCGCCCGCGCGCTGGCGATGGATCCGGTCGCCATGCTTTTTGACGAGCCTACATCGGCGCTTGATCCGGAAATGATCAACGAGGTGCTCGACGTCATGGTCTCGCTTGCGCAGGAAGGCATGACGATGATGGTGGTGACGCATGAAATGGGGTTTGCCCGCAAGGTGGCGGACCGCATCGTCTTCATGGATGGCGGCGAGATCGTCGAGATCGGCGAGGGTGACAGCTTCTTCACCAATCCGAAGACGGATCGCGCACGCTCGTTCCTGTCGAAAATCCTGGCGCATTGAGGCCACGGTGACCGGAGCGGGATGACGAAATCCCGCTTCAGATCGTGTGCCTTCGGCCGTTCCGAACAACGCAGAATGATAGTGGCGGAGAACCGCAATGATAAACCGTGTCCTGATGCCTCGCGAAATGCTCATTGGCGGTGGCAGCCGTTTCCGATTGCCTTCGCTGTTGAAATCTCTGGGGGTGAAGCGCCCTCTGCTCGTCTGCGATCCCGTCATGCAGAAACTCGGCCATGCGGATGCGCTTTTGCAGGCGCTTGGCAGTGGGGGTATCGATGCCGCCATTTTTGCGGATGTCGTAGAAGATCCAACGGATATATCCATCGCCACCCTGGTGAAACGCGTTTCCGGGGGCGGCCATGATGGTCTCGTCGCACTCGGCGGCGGTAGCGCCATGGATACGGCGAAAGCAGGCGCCATCGTTGCAACCAGTGGCGAAGAGCTGCGGGCGCTGAAAGTTCCAAGGATCGTGGATTTTGCCGTCATGCCGGTAATTGCCATACCCACAACCGCAGGAACCGGATCGGAAGTAACACGCGCCGCCGTCGTGACGGACACGGCTGCCAGCGAAAAAATGCTCATCCTCGGCACTGCCGCTTTGCCCGTTGCGGCCATCATCGATTACGAGCTGACGCTGACCTGCCCTTACCGCGTCACGGTCGATACCGGCATAGATGCGCTGACCCATGCGTTGGAAGCGCTGGTCAACCGCAACGGTAATGCCCATTCCGAAGCGTTGGCGCTGTCCGCGCTGAAACTGATCGGGGCAAATCTCGAAAAAGTCGCGAACGACCCGCAAAACCGGGAAGCACGAGAAGCGATGATGCTCGGGGCGACGCATGCGGGTCTTGCCGTTTCCAACACATCCACAGCGTTGATCCACGGCCTCAGCCGGCCGGTCGGTGCCTTTTTCCACGTTCCGCACGGCATGTCGAATGCGATGGTGCTGCCGTTGGTCACACAATTTTCGTTGAATTCCGCTCTACCGCAGTATGCCGCCGCTGCCCGCGCACTTGGTTGCGCAAGTTCGACGGACAGCGACCAGATTGCAGGCGTAAAGCTGGTGGAGGCTTTCATCGGCCTGAACAGGCGGCTGAAGGTGCCGACACCGCAGGAATTCGGTATCGACAAAACCCGCTATCTCGATCTTTTGCCGCAAATGGTGCGGCAAGGCCTCGCCTCCGGCACACCGGCAAATAATCCACGGGTTCCGACGGCAGCGGAAATGACGCGCCTTTACGAACTGGCCTTTGACGGCCGCATGGAAGGGCCTTGAGCCATAACATCCTGTAAGAATTGTCATTTTTCGCAACTTCAAGCCACAGATTTCCGCCACTTGACACTTACATATTATGGCATACCATAAGACATCATATTTATCGGAGAGAACGCCAATGCCCATCCAGATCCGTAAGACCCTGTTGCAGGTCGAAACAACGTTGATTGAAGGAGGCAAGGCCGCAGCGACACCTTTGAAGCTGTTCACCGCCATCGCGGTCGTGAAAAATCCCTGGGCTGGAAAAGGCTTCGTGGATGATCTCAAACCGGAAATCCACGCCGGGGCGCCGGTGCTGGGCGAACTGCTGACGAAGATGATCCTTGATGCCGTGGGTTCCGGCGAAGCGGTGGAGGCCTATGGCAAGGCCGCCGTCGTCGGGCTGGATGGTGAGATCGAACATGCCTCCGCGCTCATTCACACGCTGCGTTTCGGCAATCACTATCGTCAGGCTGTGGGTGCCAAGTCCTATCTGGCCTTCTGCAATACGCGTGGTCCCGGCAATGCGCCGATCTTGATTCCGTTAATGGACAAGAACGATGAAGGCCGCCGTTCGCACTACCTGACTATCCAGACCTCCGTTCCCGATGCTCCGGCTGCCGACGAGATCGTCGTCGCGCTCGGTGCTTCAGTCGGCGGCAGGCCTCATCACCGCATCGGCGACCGGTATCAGGATCTGAAGGATCTCGGTCAGGATGTCGCCAACCCGGCCGGCGTTTGAGGGTGATGCAAATGCAGGAGGCCGCCACCACGTCACGGGTCAATGCTGCAAAGGCAGGTGCTGCCGCGCTCCCTCGCAAGGTGACCGAGGGCGGGGCGGCCTATTTCGAGGCAGGCGTCGGTGAAGACCTGATCCTCATCCACGGCGTGGGAATGCGGCTGGAAGCCTGGAAGCCGCAGATCGAAATCTTTTCAAAGACCCACCGTGTCATCGCGGTAGATATGCCGGGGCATGGCGGCAGTGAACGCCTCCCAGCGGGCAGCTCGCTCAAGGATTTTGTCGGCTGGTTCGGCCGGTTTCTTGACGATATGCGGATCGCGCGTGCCAATGTGGCCGGGCATTCCATGGGTGCGCTGATTTCCGGCGGTGCCGCTGCAACCTTTGGAGATCGAATTGCGCGCGTCGGTTATCTGAACGGCGTCTACCGCCGTGATCCGGCCGCCAAGGCTGCGGTTCTCGCACGCGCGGCCGCCATCCGGACCACCGGCGTGGACAAGGAAGGCCCTTTGTTACGCTGGTTCGGCGACGATCCAAAGAGCCAGCAGGCGCGGGAGTTGACGCGGGGCTGGCTGGAAATGGTCGATCCCGAAGGTTACGCGGTTGCCTATACCGCATTTGCGGGCGGCGACGAGACCTATGCGGATCGGTGGCCCTCGGTCATCTGCCCGGCTCTTTTCCTGACGGGTTCGGATGACCCCAATTCGACGCCTTTGATGGCCGAGCAGATGGCGGCGATCACACCGCGCGGTTACGCCCGTGTCGTTGAGGCGCACCGGCATATGGTCAATCTGACCGCACCTGAAACTGTCAATGCAATGATGGCCGAATGGCTGGCTTTAGAGGAGGAGCCGCAATGACTGTTGCAACCCTTGATCCGCGCGCTTTGCGCGATGCATTCGGCGCTTTCGTAACGGGAGTAACGATCGTGACCACACGGGACGATGCAGGAAAGCCCATCGGTTTTACTGCCAACTCCTTCACCTCGGTTTCGCTCGATCCGCCGTTGCTGCTGATCTGCCTTGCCCGCAGCTCGCGCAATTTCGCGACGATGACCGGCACCAAAAACTTCGCTGTCAATATTCTGTCGGAAAGCCAGAAGGACCTCTCAAACACCTTCGCCCGGCCGGTCGAAGACCGTTTCGCCACCGCCAGCTGGTCGGATGCGCCTAAGGGCTCGCCGGTCTTTGCAGACGTCGCGGCTTGGTTCGAATGTTCGATGCAGGAGGTTATCGAGGCCGGCGATCATGTCATTCTGCTCGGCCGTATCGAGGCTTTCGACAATAGCGGCCTGAACGGTCTCGGTTATGCGCGCGGCGGCTATTTCACGCCGATGCTGGCTGCAAAGGCGGTATCGGCAGCGGCAGAGGGCGATATCGTCGTGGGCGCCGTTCTGGAACGGCGCGGCGAGATTTACCTCGTTGGCGACGACGTGCTGTCGCTTCCCGGCTGTGTCGTGGCAAGCGGCGATCCGGTCGCGGCGCTGACATCACGTCTCGAAGACCTGACGGGTCTCTCCGTCAAAACGGGATTTCTCTACTCGGTTTATGAGAACAAGACGGATGGGCGCCAGCACGTCGTCTATCACGCGCTTGCCGATGGCGATGAAGCGCCGCGCGAGGGCCGTTTTCTGTTGCCCGGCGCGCTGGCTTCGGCAAAATTCGACTCCGGCGCGACGGCGGATATCGTCAATCGTTTCGTGCTGGAAAGCTCGATCGGCAATTTCGGTGTCTATGTCGGGAACGAGACCGCCGGCAAGGTTCATCCCATCTCCATGAAGGGGCCAAACCCATGAAATTCTCCCTCTTCGTTCACATGGAGCGGCTGGACGCCTCCCAGGATCACAAGACGCTCTACGAGGAGTTCGTGACGCTCTGCGAAATCGCCGATCGTGGTGGCATGCATGCTATCTGGACTGGCGAACATCACGGCATGGATTTCACCATCGCGCCCAACCCCTTTGTAACGATCGCCGATCTGGCGCGGCGTACGAAGACGGCACGCCTGGGTACGGGAACGGTGATCGCGCCTTTCTGGCACCCGATCAAGCTTGCCGGAGAAGCGGCGATGACGGATCTGATCTGTGATGGCCGTCTTGATATCGGCATCGCGCGTGGCGCCTATTCGTTCGAATATGAGCGGCTGCTTCCCGGCCTCGACGCCTGGGGCGCGGGCCAGCGGATGCGCGAGCTTATTCCGGCTGTCAAAGGGGTTTGGGCGGGTGACTACACCCACGACGGCGAATTCTTCAAGTTTCCGGCCACCACCTCGGCTCCCAAGCCGCTGCAGCAGCCCTTTCCGCCCATCTGGGTGGCGGCGCGTGATCCGAATTCGCATGAATTCGCTGTCGCCAATGATTGCAATGTTCAGGTGACGCCGCTCTGGCAAGGCGATGACGAGGTGGAAACCCTGATGGGCCGCTTCAACGATGCCTGCGCGAAAAATCCGGATAAACAGCGGCCGAAAATCATGCTGCTGCGCCACACCTATGTCGGTTCCGATGAAGCCGATATTGCCCAGGCGGCCCATGAGATGAGCGTCTATTACAACTACTTCTTTGCATGGTTCAAAAACGAAAAGCCCGTTCATCAGGGGCTGATCGAGCGTATTGCGCCGGAGGAGATCGCCGCAAACGCCATGCTTTCCGGTGATGTCATGCGCAAGAACAACGTTGTCGGCGATGCCGATGAAGTCATTACCCGGCTTAAGGCCTACGAGGCCATGGGCTACGACGAATATTCCTTCTGGATCGATACCGGCATGAGCTTCGAGCGCAAGAAGGCCTCGCTGGAACGCTTCCTTTCCGATGTCATGCCGGCTTTCAAGGAGTAAGATGATGCGCCGTTTCCAATGTTACATCGACGGGCGCTTCGAGGATGGTGAGGCGAGCTTTTCGAGCCTCGACCCGGCAACCGGTGAACCTTGGGCAGAAATGCCGGAAAGCCGCGAAGCGGATATTAGCCGCGCCGTAGAGGCCGCGCATCGGGCGCTTTATGAGGATACCTCCTGGTCGAAACTGACGGCGACGCAACGCGGCAAGCTGCTCTATCGGCTTGCCGATCTGGTTGCCGAAAATGCAAAGACGCTTGCCGAGCTCGAAACCCGTGATACCGGCAAGATCATCCGCGAGACCTCGGCGCAGATTGCCTATGTCGCGGACTATTACCGCTATTATGCGGGCTTGGCTGACAAGATCGAGGGTGCTTACCTGCCGATCGACAAGCCGGACATGGATGTCTGGCTGCGGCGCGAACCCGTGGGTGTGGTGGCCGCGATCGTCCCGTGGAACAGCCAGCTTTTTCTGGCAGCCGTTAAAATCGGCCCGGCGCTCGCTGCCGGCTGCACAATCGTCATCAAGGCCTCGGAAGACGGACCGGCGCCGCTTCTGGAGTTCGCCCGGCTGGTGCAGGAGGCTGGTTTTCCTGCCGGCGTCGTCAATATAGTCACTGGTTTCGGTGCGTCCTGCGGCACGGCACTCACCACACACCCGAAGGTGGCCCATATCGCCTTTACCGGCGGGCCGGAAACGGCGCGTCACATCGTCCGCAACTCTGCTGAAAATCTTGCCTCCACGTCGCTTGAACTCGGCGGCAAATCACCGATCCTCGTCTTTGCCGACGCCGATCTCGAAAGCGCTGCCAATGCGCAGGTCGCGGGAATTTTCGCGGCGACCGGTCAGAGCTGTGTCGCCGGATCACGGCTGATTGTCGAGAAAAGCGTGAAGGATCGCTTCCTCGGAATTTTGAAGGCGAAGGCCGAAGCGATCCGCATCGGCTCGCCGCTGGACATGGCAACGGAAGTGGGGCCGCTCGCGACCGAGCGGCAGCGCAAGCATATCGTCTCTCTGGTCTCTGCTTCCGAAAAAGCCGGTGCGAAGCTGGTAACGGGCGGCGTGGCGGTGGATGGCGCTGGTTACTTCTACCCTCCGACCATTCTCGATTGCGACGGTATTCGTTCGCCGTCCATGGAAAAGGAGTTCTTCGGCCCGGTTCTTTCGGTTGTTTCCTTCGAAACCGAGGCGGAAGCGATCGCGTTGGCCAATGACACGGTCGATGGCCTCGCCTCGGGCGTCTTCACGCAGAACCTGACGCGCGCCCATCGGCTGATGAAGGCGATCCGCGCCGGCGTCGTTTGGGTGAACACCTATCGCGCCGTCTCACCGATTGCGCCTTTCGGCGGTTTCGGTCTTTCCGGTGATGGTCGCGAAGGCGGGCTTGCGGCAGCGCTCGATTACACGCGCACGAAGACCATATGGCTTAGAACCTCGGATGACCCGATCCCCGATCCATTCGTGATGCGGTGACGCGATGTTTTACGAAATCCGCACCTACCGGCTGAAGAACGGCGCCATTCCGGCCTACCTTAGGGTTGTCGAGGAGGAAGGCATCGAAATCCAGAAAAGCCATCTGGGCGAGCTGGTGGGTTACTTCTTTTCCGAGATCGGGCCGATCAATGAAATTGTCCACATCTGGGCCTTTTCCAGCCTGGATGACCGCGAAGAACGGCGCGCGCGGCTCCTGGCCGATCCACGCTGGTTGTCTTTCCTGCCTAAGATCCGCGACCTCATCGACGTCGCCGAAAACAAGATCATGAAGCCGGCGCCTTTTTCACCGCTGAAGTGAATCTGCCGGCCGCGAAGTGCATGCCAACAACAAGCTCTAAAACGGAGTAAGGGAACATGAGATCGAAACTGGTATTGATGACATGCGCAGCAATTTTCGCCCTGGGCGCATCCGCACAGGCGAATGATCTGGTCTTTTCCAGCTGGGGAGGAACCACGCAGGACGCGCAGAAGGCGGCCTGGGCCGAAAAATTCATGGTGGCGACCGGCATTAACGTGCTTCAGGATGGCCCTACGGACTATGGCAAGCTGAAAGCCATGGTCGAGGCGAACGGCGTGACATGGGATGTGGTCGACGTGGAGGGCGACTACGCCGCGCAGGCCGGGCCGAAGGGCCTGCTGGAGAAGCTTGATTTCGCCGTCATCGACAAAACGAAGCTCGACCCCCGTTTCGTCACGGACTACTCCGTCGGAAGCTTCTATTATTCCTTCGTCATCGGCTGCAATGTTGATGCCGTGGCCGCCTGCCCCAAGAGCTGGGCCGACCTTTTCGATACGACAAAGTTTCCCGGCAAGCGCACCTTTTACAAATGGTCCGCACCGGGTGTGATCGAAGCAGCCCTGCTGGCCGATGGTGTTGCCGCCGACAAGCTATACCCGCTCGATCTCGATCGCGCCTTCAAGAAGCTGGATACAATCAAATCCGATATCATCTGGTGGTCTGGCGGTGCGCAATCGCAGCAGTTGATCGCTTCTGCAGAAGCACCCTTCGGCAGCGTCTGGAACGG
Organism: Rhizobium sp. AN5; assembly: GCF_900215255.1. Taxonomy (NCBI): domain Bacteria; kingdom Pseudomonadati; phylum Pseudomonadota; class Alphaproteobacteria; order Hyphomicrobiales; family Rhizobiaceae; genus Rhizobium; species Rhizobium sp. AN5. The sequence continues at coordinate 896,758 of NZ_OCMJ01000003.1, read as the reverse complement.
CCGCATGACAGCGCTTGAGAAGAGCGGTGTGAAGGTGGAGACCTCCTGGGAGCAGAACATTACGGCAGCGGATTCCCTCGTCGTTCCCAAGGGAACGAAGAACAAGGACGCGGCGATGAAGTTCATCGCTCTTGCGACCTCCGCGCAGGCGCAGGCGGATATGGCGTCTGCCACGGGTTATGCCCCGGTCAACGTCGAATCCGCAAAGCTGATGGATCCGGAAACGGCAAAGACCCTGCCTGACCAGCAGACGGCGAGCCAGGTCAATGCCGACATGAACTACTGGGCGCAACATCGCGACGAGATCGGTGAGCGCTGGTACGCCTGGCAGGCCAAGTAAGGCAACGGCGCGGGCAGCCAAAAGCGCCCGCGCAAATTTTCACCTCCGGGGAGGTTTGGGCATGGTCTCGCTTACCGATGAAACAGAAAGCCCGAAGACGAAGGTGCGGATGCCCTTCCGGCCCGGCAATTTTGCCGCCACCCTGCCGGCATTCGTTCTGCTTGCCCTGTTCTTCGTCGTGCCGGTTATCATCCTGCTGTCGCGCAGCGTTACCGAGCCGGTGCTGGGCTTTGGCAATTACGCCGCATTGCTGGGCAGCTCCACCTACCTGAAGATTTTCTTCAATACATTCGCGGTCTCGGCGCTGGTCACGCTCGTAACGCTAGTCATCGGTTTTCCTGTCGCGTGGGCGCTTGCCATCATGCCGTCGCGGCTTGCCTCCGTCGTTTTCGCAATTTTGCTTCTGTCCATGTGGACCAACCTTCTGGCACGCACCTATGCCTGGATGGTGCTGTTGCAGCGGACGGGTGTCGTCAACAAGACGCTGATGGGCCTTGGCATCATCGACAAGCCGCTTGCACTGGTCAACAACCTGACCGGCGTCACGATCGGCATGACCTATATCATGCTGCCATTCATCATCATTCCGCTCTATGGCGTCATCCGCAAGATCGATCCGGCCATTCTCCAGGCGGCGGCGCTGTGCGGGGCAACCCGCTTTCAGGCGCTGACCCGCGTTCTCATTCCACTTGCCGCTCCGGGTATGATTTCAGGCGCGCTGATGGTGTTCGTCATGTCGCTTGGCTATTTCGTCACCCCGGCGCTGCTGGGCGGCACGGCGAACATGATGCTGGCCGAGCTTATCGCGCAATTCGTGCAGTCTCTCGTCAACTGGGGCATGGGCGGCGCAGCGGCGCTGGTGCTTCTGGTGGTGACGCTGACGCTTTACGCAATCCAGCTGAAATTCTTCGGCGCGGCCGGGGCAGGGGGGCGCTGACATGCTTTTGAACTACAATAGCCTTGGCGCATGGAAGTGGCTGCTCCTTTTCATCACCGTGCTGACCGCGGCATTCCTCATCCTGCCGATTGTCTTCATCGCCGCTTTGTCCTTCGGCTCGTCGCAATGGCTGATCTTTCCGCCGCCCGGCTGGACGCTGAAATGGTATGCGGATTTCTTTGCCGATCCGAGGTGGCTGGATGCTGCCTGGACGAGCCTGCGCATCGCCGTGATGGTCACAGTCCTGTCGGTGTTGATCGGCCTCGTGGCCTCCTTCGGCCTGGTGCGGGGACGTTTCATCGGGCGCGAGGGCCTGCGGGCTTTGTTCATGACGCCGATGATCCTGCCTGTCGTGGTGCTGGCGGTGGCGCTTTATGCTTTTTTCCTGAAGCTCGGCCTTGCGGGCACCACCACGGGCTTTGTCATTGCCCATCTTGTCGTGGCGCTGCCTTTCTCCATTCTGGCGTTGACCAGCGCGCTCGAGGGTTTCGACAAATCGATCGAAGACGCTGCGGTGCTATGCGGCGCGAGCCCGCTGCAGGCGAAAATCCGCATCACCTTGCCGGCCATCAGCCACGGCCTGTTCTCAGCCGCGATCTTTTCTTTCCTCACTTCTTGGGATGAGGTGGTGCTGGCGATCTTCATGGCAAGTCCAACGTTGCAGACGCTGCCGGTGAAAATCTGGGCGACGCTGCGGCAGGATCTGACGCCAGTGATCGCCGCTGCATCGACGCTTCTCATCGTGGTGACCATCATTCTCATGCTGCTTGTCGCGGCTGTGCGAAAAGGACTGAAAACATGACCAAACCGCTCCTGCAAATTCGCGGCATCGCCAAGCAATACGGACCGGTCGTCGCCGTTCAGGACGTCAATCTCGAGGTGCAGCCGGGCGAGTTCATGACGTTTCTCGGACCATCCGGTTCGGGTAAGAGCACAACGCTCTACATTTTGGCCGGTTTCGAACAGCCGACGGCGGGCGACATCCTGCTGAACGGCGAAAGCCTGCTCTCCACGCCGTCGCACAAGCGCAATATCGGCATGGTCTTCCAGCGTTACACGCTGTTTCCGCATCTGTCTGTTGGCGAGAATATCGCCTTTCCGCTGAAAGTGCGCCGCAAGAGCAAGGCGGAAATCGATGCGAAGGTGAAGGAGATGCTGAGGCTCGTTCGTCTCGAAGGTTTCGAGGACAGAAGGCCTGCGCAGATGTCGGGCGGCCAGCAGCAGCGCGTGGCCTTGGCGAGAGCGCTCGCTTATGATCCGCCGGTTCTTCTGATGGACGAGCCGCTCTCGGCGCTCGACAAGAAGCTCAGAGAAGAAATCCAGTTCGAAATCCGTCGCATCCACCAGCAGACGGAAGTGACGATCCTTTACGTCACCCACGATCAGGAAGAGGCCTTGCGTCTTTCCGACCGGATCGCGGTGTTTTCAAAAGGCGTGATTGACCAGATCGGTACGGGGCCGGAGCTTTACGCTCACCCCACCACCCGCTTCGTGGCCGAATTCATCGGTGACAGCGACTTCATCGCCTGCGATCTCCTCGCCGCCTCGGGCGGCAAGGCAACGGTTTCGCTCGGGCAGAATATCGTCTTTGACCATATTCCGGTTCATGGCGAAGCTGCGCCGGGAAAAAAGGCGGCGCTGATGCTGCGTCCGGAGCGTTTACAGCTCAGTCGCAACAGGCCCGGCTCTTCCGCCGGTTTTCAGGCCACCGTCAGCGATATCACCTTCCTTGGCAACAACGTCCATGTCGTCGCCCATACAGGTTCGGGAGAGCCCTTTGCCGTGCGCCTGCCATTTGGCCATGAGGCGATTTCGGGCCTCAGCCGTGGAGATCTCGTGCATCTGGCTTTCGATCCCGCGTCGGCGCAGGTTTTCTGTTGAGGGTCGGAATATGCATCTGAATGATCCCACGCTCTTCGGCGAGAAGGTGCCCGTGGCCGGCCGTTGGCTCGATTGCGATGGCCGCGAGACGACGACGATCCGCAATCCGGCTACGGGGGAGATCATCGGACGGGTTCCCGAGCTTGGTGCCGCGGAAGCAGAGGAAGCTGTTGCAGCAGCCGTGATTGCGCAGAAGGCCTGGGCAAACCGCGTCGCAGGTGAGCGCGCGAACATCCTGAAACACTGGTTCCGGCTCGTCATGGAAAACCGCGACGATCTTGGCATGATCCTGACGCTGGAGCAGGGAAAGCCGCTTGCCGAGGCCAAAGGCGAGATCGCTTATGGAGCAAGCTTCATTGAATGGTTTGCCGAAGAGGCGCGCCGCATCAATGGCGAGACGTTACCCGGCCATCAGGCAGACAAGCGCATTATCGTTCTTCGCCAGCCGGTTGGTGTCGTCGCGGCCATCACGCCTTGGAACTTCCCCAATGCCATGATCACCCGCAAGGTCGCCCCGGCGCTGGCCGCTGGCTGCGCGGTGGTACTGAAACCCGCGCCGCAAACCCCGTTTTCGGCAATCGCGCTTGCCATCCTCGCCGAGCGTGCCGGCCTGCCGATTGAACTTTTCAGCATTCTGACCGGGCCTGCAGCGGAAATCGGCGGGGTGCTGACGGCAAGTCCCGATATCCGGCTTTTGACATTTACCGGTTCGACGCGCACGGGAGAACATCTCTACCGGCAATGCGCGCCGACCATCAAGAAACTGGGACTGGAACTTGGCGGCAATGCGCCCTTCATCGTCTTCGACGACGCCGATCTCGATGCGGCCGTGGAGGGAGCGCTGATTGCCAAATTCCGCAACAATGGTCAAACGTGCGTCTGCGCCAACCGCTTTTACGTGCAGAGCAACGTTTATGATGCCTTCTCTGACAAATTCGCGCAGGCTGTTTTACAGTTGAAGGTGGGTAATGGGCTGGATGAGGCAAGCGCTCTCGGTCCCCTCATCGACGGAAACGCGGTCGCCAAGGTGGAAGCCCATATTGCCGATGCGCTTTCGAAAGGCGCCGAGATCGCCGCCGGCGGCAAGAGACATATGCTTGGCGGAAATTTCTTCGAACCGACGATCCTGCGCAATGTCGATGCCGGCATGCAGGTGGCGCGTGAGGAAACCTTCGGGCCGCTCGCCCCGCTTTTCCGTTTCGAAGATGAGACGGACGTGATCGCGCAGGCCAACGATACCGATTTCGGTCTCGCCTCCTATTTTTATGCGCGTGATCTTTCGCGCGTTTTCCGGGTTGCCGAGGCGCTCGAATACGGCATGGTCGGTGTCAACACAGGGGCGATTTCCACCGCCGAGGCGCCGTTTGGCGGCGTCAAGATGTCCGGCCTCGGTAGGGAAGGGTCGCACCACGGCATCGAAGAATATACCGAGCTCAAATATGTCTGCATCGGCGGCGTTGCCTAAGACCTGAGTGCCGAGGTTGGCAGCCAAGCTTCTTTATAATCGCCCTCGCGATTCAGCACCATTCGAATGGCCAGTCCATGGACTTCGAGTGAGAGGCTGTTCGTTGTGTTGCGCCTGTCGGTTCCAGTTTCGCAAAAGTTGGAGCCGCAGACAAAACCGTTGCATTTCAATGAGCCAGCATGCCCCAGGCAAGTGAACCGAGGGCAAAAAGCCCGAATAAGACAAGGATCACTCCGGACAGGCGGGAAACCCAGCGGGCAAAGGTTGTGGGGAGGCGCTGCCGGGCCAATGCAACGCCGCCGCTCAACAGGAACCACCACAATAAAGACCCTAGAAAAACGCCCGCGACCACAAAAAACGCGCTCGTCGCTCCCGATGCGTCAGCGAGGCCGAGACCCGCGAAAATTGCTGCAAAGGACAGAATCGTCATGGGGTTGGTGATCGTCAGGAAAAATGTCGCGGTGATGGTGCCGAGCAGATCGCGCGCTCCAACCTTGGCCGCTTCTGCCAGAGGTTTGGGCCTCAGGCTTTTCCAGCCGAGCCACAGCATGAAAAGGCCGCCGACGATTTTGAGCGGCGTATCGATTGTCGCAAGGGTCGCCGCGAAAGCGGAAAAGCCGAGCGCTGCGAGGCTGGCATAGACGGCATCCGCCAGAGCAGTCCCAAGGCCACCTGCCACCCCTGCCCAGAACCCGCGATCAAGGGTCCGGTTGATGCAGAGGGCGCCGATGGGGCCGAGCGGGGCTGCGACCGCAAGGCCCAGCACAACGCTTTTCAAAACGAGCATCAGTTCCATCAGTCCACGCTTTCCTTCGGCATAAATGGCCCCGACACGACAGACGACAGGGCGATGATCGTCTCGGTACGGGCAAGGAACCCGTTCTGTTTCATTGTCGCCAGAAAGGTTTCGATCTCCGCCAGCGACCCGACGTGAACTTTGACGAGGTAGGACCACTGCCCGGTCACATGGTGACATTCCGCAATAGCGGACTGCGACGCCGCATAGACACGAAACGCGGCCTCGTCCGCATCCGGCGCCAACGCGATCCACACGAAGGCGATCACGGGCAAATCGAATGCGGATGGATCGGCATCAACGGTGATGCGACGGATCGCCCCGCTGGCCGTCAGGCGTCGGATGCGTTCGTTCACGGCCGAAGCGGAAAGCTCCACGACATTTCCGATATCGGCCAGAGAGCGGCGGGCGTCTTCTGCAAGAAGACTGATGATTTTGCGGTCTGTTGAATCCATTTCCGCAGATAATCATGTTTACTCTGATAATGAAAGATATTATGCGGAATTTTGGTGAATCGAGCGCAAACCTTGAACCGGGCCGAGATTCCCCTGCAGCTTTGCCGTGCCTGCGATCTGGGCGGAAGCTTATGCAGTTTCAGCGATTACGGTCGCACTATCCATGCTTCCGGCAGCGTTTCCTGCAAGGCTTGGCGGATGATCGTGGCGAGATGGGCGCTGATTGGATTTTCGTCTTTTCCGGAGCGAAGAAGGCTGAGCCCCAGCGACGGGAGTTGCGGCAAACCGTCGGTGAGTGGATCGAGAACCCGTACGGCAGGCGGCCGGCCAAACGGTGTGCGAAGTGCGATGCCAAGGCCTGCGGCTGTCGCAGCCCACAACCCGCCGAGGCTCGGGCTGACGAATGCAATGCGCCAGGCGATACGCTGTTGATCAAGGTGGTTGCAGGCAATGCTACGTAAAAGGCACGGCGCTTCCAAGACTGCAAGTGGCAGCGGCTCTTTCCCGCCGGTCTGCCAGACAGTTTCTGTTTCCGCCGCGCCCAGCCAGCACAGTGGCATGGATGCAACCGTTTCCGCTGGCGAAGCCGTGTCGTCGTTCCAGGCCAAGGCGAGGTCAAGATGGCCGGACTCGACCTTCTCCCGCAATTCGCTATTGCGAGCGATGCGCCCTTCGATCCGAACCCGTGGATGGGCGCGTGCGAACCGACCCAGCACCTGCGGCAACACGGTTTCTCCGAAATCCTCCTGAATCCCGAGGCGGATCCAGCCTGCGAGTTCCGGCCCGCGAACGGCGCTGATCGCCTCGTCATTCAGGCTCAGTAAACGCCGGGCATAGGACAGCAGCACTTCGCCGCTCTCGGTCAGCGCCAGCCCCCGGCCGGATTTGCGCACCAGAGCGGTTTCGGCCTGGTCCTCTAGCTTCTTGAGTTGGGCGCTGACCGCAGAGGTCGAACGCCCAAGTCTGTCTGCGGCCTGCGCGAACGACCCGGTCTCGATGCCAATCACGAAACTGCGGAGCGCGTCCAGATCCAGATGGGTAAGGCGCAAAGTAAATGTCCTTAAAATCAGGACATAATGTCCTGAATAATTTGATTTTCAGGATGATGATGTCGCTTCATAGTGTGGCTGTCAATCCTCTTGAACGGAGCGCATCCATGCCTTTCACCCGAATATCTCTGCTTGCGGGCAAGTCCGCCGACTATCTCAAGGCGGTTTCCGGCAGTCTCGACCGCGCGCTTGTCGACTGCTTTGACGTTCCGGAAAACGACCGCTTCGCTGCAATCCACCAGCACCAACCGGGCGAACTGATCTTCGACCGAACATATCGCGGCGGCCCTCGGTCGGATGATTTCATTTTCTTTCATATCACCACGGGCAAGACGCGATCGCCGGAAACCAAGGCGCGCTTCTATGCGAGGCTCGTCGAAAACCTGGCGGCGTCGCCCGGTGTGAGGCCGGAGGATGTGATGGTCGCCATCGTCAATTCGACGTTTGATGACTGGTCCTTTGCATCAGGTGTTTCAGCAGGCACACCGGCGGACGAGGGTAGCCGATGACCGATTTTTTCGAGATGCAACCGGCCTGTCCATCCACCATGAGCGTGCGTCGAGCCGGTGACGGAATAGTTGCGGCACCTGAGGGTATCTCCAGCGGAGCCTTCCTCGTCCAGATGCTGTTATCGAGCCGGATCGATGGCGAGATGACGGCAATGCGCGCTTTTGTGCCGCCGGGGGTCGTGACCCATTGGCACAGTCATCCGCGCGGGCAGCTTCTCTTCGTGCTGGATGGCATCGGTCTCGTCCAACGCAAGGGTGACGATCCGCGTGAAGTCCGTGCCGGAGATGCGGTGTGGTTTGCGCCCGACGAAGCCCATTGGCACGGCGCCGCGCCGTCCTGTCCCTTCAGCTATCTCAGCGTCCAGCCGGTGAGGAGTGGAACTGCCGTCCACTGGATGGAACCTGTCAAACAAGGGGAGAGCACGTCATGATCGCCATGCAATACAGCTTCACGCTGCCTGCCGACTACGATATGGCGATCATAGACCAACGGATAAGGGAAAAGGGGCCGCTGCTCGATGGCTTTCCACGCCTGCGTTTCAAGGCCTATCTTTCGGCGAGAAAGCAGGATGCCGGCTTCACAAGTGCTGAAAACCTCTACGCGCCGTTCTATCTTTGGGATGAGCCAGAAGGGATAGACAGCTTCCTGTCCGGTCCAGGTTTTGCGGTTCTGACACGGGACTTCGGCTGGCCATCGGTGCAGACATGGCTGGCCTGGCACGCCGACCACGTACCTGATCTTACAGCCTCGCGATATGCCACACGGGAGATCCGGTCCATAGCTCCCCATTCTGATCTGGCCAAGCTGCGCGATACGGCGACCGCGGACGCGCGTTCAGCAATCGGGGCCGGCGCGCTCGCGGCCATAGCCGCCTTCGATCCAACAAAATGGCTGCTGCTACAGTTCAACCTCTGGCCGACAGTGCCGGCCGTTACTGAAACAATGCAAACCTACACTGTTGGCCACGTCTCATTGGGGTCGGTTCTGCATTTAGCGGAATGATACCTCACGCACCGGCTCAGGGGGGTATTGCGTCGTTCCAGCTCTCATCTATCGCGGTTGCTTTTCTGCCTCACGTAGCGAAATCAGCCGTTTTGTGGATTCGTCCCACAGAATGAGCTTTACGCAGCCCAGGCTGTCGCGAAGGCTGATGCGACCAAGCTTCGCAAGCTCCGGGTAGTCGTGCAGAATCTCTGGCAACCTGTAAAAAGGCACCTTGCTCGACAAATGGTGGACATGGTGCATACCGATATTCCCGGTGATCCAACGCAGCGGACCCGGCAGATCGTAATACGAGGCGCCATGCATCGCCGCATGGGGAAAAGTCCATTCCGGAGGCTTGGACCAGTGGGTTTCTTCAAACTGGTGCTGGACATAAAACAGCCAGACACCTGCTGACCCGGCTAGCAGCACTATCGGCAGATGAACCAACAGAAAAGGCACGAGCCCTATCGCCCAGATAAGAAGAATAGCCAATACGGCCACACCGGCATTTGTTGCCATTGTCGAAATCCAGGGCAACGCTCCAGACCGCATCATGCCAAACGGTAGCCTTTGTTTGAACAGAAACAGGAAAGCAGGACCGATGCCGAACATCACCAGCGGATGCCTGTACAAGCGATAACCGAGTTTTCCGCGCGGGGAGAGCGCACGATATTCGGTCACGGTCAGAGTTGTAATGTCGCCAACACCTCGCTCATCGAGATTGCCCGCTGACGCATGGTGTTCCGCATGCGCACGGCGCCAATAGTCGTAGGGCGTCAGCGTCAGGATACCGATTGCGCGACCCGTCCAGTCATCCCATCGACGGCGCCCGAAAAAAGAGCCGTGTCCGCAATCGTGTTGAAGAATGAAGAGCCTCAACAGGAATCCGGCTGCGGGGATCACCAGAAGCAGGCCAAGCCAGTAACCAAAATGAATCGATACCGACGCTGCTGCCCAAAGGGATAGGAAGGGAACAAGCGTCACGGCCAGTTCGTACAGGCTGCGGCCCGTCCGGGGTTTGCGATAATTCGAAAGTATTTTGAGCAGGGCCTTTTCACTCGCGCCGCCAGGTAATTGGGCTGTTAACGTCGCGGTCATGGTCGATAGCAATCCTTCTGGTCGCCTGCATTTCCAAAAAAGTGTTCACCGCGCTGGCGGTCGTTTTCTGGAATAGCCCGATCTCGAGCCAACACGCGTTGTCGCGGCGGTTCCGTGCTCTGCTCGGCGCGGGCATTCACTCTTTTGTTCATAAATGTTCGAGCTGTAAGCTCGCTCCTGAAATCTGAAACGGTTAATTAAGTCGATCTGCTCGGCGAGGATTTCGCACAACTCTGCGCGGCTGGAACCTGTTCTGTCTAACTGTACCGGCGCTGTTTGCACAGAGGGGCAGGGTGAACTCAAATTGATTGAAGGATACTAGAATTTAATCGGCACTGGCATTCACGCGCAGGAGCATAGCTCGACTCGGCAACTAAAATCGCTGGAAAGTTGGAGTGGTGAGCGGGTCTCGGCAACAGGATGGCAATTACTCGTTCAAATACGAGCAATATGCTCGAGGCAACATACCCTTACCGCAGCATTGTGGCTGTATCGCGCCCGACATGTAAGGTTTCTTGCGATGTATCAGATCGCACATCAGGGGTCGTCGACTGGCAGGAGAATGCCGCTTATGCCAGCAGCCCGCGCATGATCAGTTCGAGATGAATCTTCAGAACGACCTGCTTGTCCAGACTGCGCCGATCGTCGAAAATCAGCCTGAAAACCAATGTTCCGACTATTGGCGACATGACGACCTTGGCGAGTTCGGTGGGGTTGGCTCTAAACCTTTTTTTCGCCACGCCCTCTTCGAGGATCGTATTGATCCGCTCGAATACCGGCGCCATCACCACGTCATGGTGCTGGTCGATGAGATCGGGGAATTTTGCTCCTTCCGCAACGATGAAGCGAAACAGTTCCCGCATCTTTCTATTGTCGACGAGGGCGTCGAACAGGAATTCAAGAAGCATCCGAAGCTCCTCGACGGGATCACCGGACGTGCGTGCATAGGCCTTGAATGCCTCCTGAAAAGGTGCCGAGGCATGCCTGATCATCGCCTCGAAAAGAGCCTCCTTGGTTTCGAAATAGACGTAGACCGTGCCTTTCGTCACTCCCACCCGCTCGGCAATGTCCTCCACCCGCGTGGCCGTAAATCCTCTCTTGGTGAATTCCTCGAATGCGGCGTCGAGAATTTCCAACGGACGTTGTATCTTCTGTTCTGCTCGTGTCAGTTTTGCTTTTGCCATAACCCCGGATCCCTACGTATTCTTTCGGCACTTGCCTTTTTACCCGTCGCAATCGGCGGAAATGACAGGTGGTTTGCCTATAGCACCGGCGTAAAAACCGGAATCGATTTTTACAAGACGTGGTGCGTGGTTCAATATGTCAGCACATCCCCCGATGCGTCCGCGAGGACGCGCCGGGCAAGTCGGAATGATCATTCGCGGAGCCCGGTTTGACGTCCGGACGGTTCCCGATCGGCGACACAAGAATTTCATTGACTATTCAGTCAGTCAAATATTATAGGGTGAGGCGAAGATCAAGAGGTCACCATGAAAAGCATTCTTTTAGCAATGGCGGTCGGCGGCATTTTCGCCCTGTCGTCCTGCAGCAACGAAGAGCCGCCTGCTGAAAAGCCGTTGCGTGTCGTCGATGTGGTTGCGGCAGCGAAAAAGCCCGTCGGCCGTGGCAGCGTCATCACCGGTGAAGTAAGGGCACGGGTCCAGACGGACCTTTCCTTTCGGGTGAGCGGGAAAATCACCGAGCGGCTGGTGGATGTGGGTACCCCGGTAAAGGCCGGGCAATTGCTTGCTCGCATCGACCCGGAAGAGCAGAAGGCGGATATCGACGTTGCATTGGCCAACCTGCAATCTGCCGAAGCGCAGATGACGCAGGCGCAGCTGGCATTCGATCGCCAGCAAAGTCTTTTCAAGACGCAGGTGACTTCGCGCTCCGCGGTCGACAAGGCGCAGGAAACCCTGCTTACGACGCAAGGCGCTGTCAGATCGGCGCAGGCGCAGCTGGATACGGCGCGCGATGCACTTTCCTACACCGAACTCAGGGCCGATGCGGATGGTGTGATCACCGCGCGCAATGTCGAAGTCGGCCAGGTGGCGCAGGCCGCTCAGCTCGTTTTCACGCTGGCGCATGACGGGCCGCGCGATGCGGTATTTGATGTCTACGAATCCCTGTTCCTCGAGCGCGATATCGACAATCTTGTCAATGTCAGCCTCCTGTCGGATCCCGCCCGCGCTGTCGAGGGACCGGTCCGGGAGATTTCCCCGACGATCGATCCCGACAATGGGACGATCCGGGTCAAGGTTGGCCTGAACGGCGATATGACCATGCCGCTCGGAGCACCGGTATCGGGTCATTTCCGCTTCAAGCAGGTGGAGGCGATTGAGCTTCCCTGGTCGGCAATGGCATCGCAGAACGGCCTTCCCGCCGTCTGGGTGGTCGATGCGCAGTCCTCGGAAATCGCCATGCGCCGGGTTGAGGTCTCCGACTATGAGACGGGTCAATTCGTCGTGGCGGAAGGACTTCTTCCCGGCGATCTCGTCGTGACCAGCGGGACCAAATTTCTCCGCACCGGTGAAAAGGTCGCCTATGAAAAGGGGCAGGCACAATAATGTTCAGGATAAACAGAAGCTTGTTTTTGCTGCTTCCGGCGATTGCGGTCTCGTCCTGCCAGGAAAAGCAGGAAGCGCCCGCTGAGGCGCCGCGCCCGGTGCTCTCCGTCGTCGTTGGGGAGACGCGCGCCGATGCGCTGCGGCTGACCGGCACGGTGGAATCGAGAATTCAGACCGATCTCGGCTTTCGTGTTCTCGGCCGGATCATTGCCCGCAATGTCGATGTGGCTGATCTGGTCAAGAAAGGCGATGTGGTGGCCTCGATCGATCCGCTCGCGCTGGAACTTTCGGTAAAGAGCGCCCAATCCGATCTGTCCAACGCCGAAGCGCAACTGGCCAATGCGGTGACGACCGAGCAGCGTCAGCGCGTGCTGGCCGAGGCCCGCAGCGGCACGGAAGCAGCACTCGAAGAGGCCGAGCAGGCCACGCGAACGGCCAATGCCGCCGTCGCCAAAGCCCGTGCAAATCTTGATAAGGCCGAGGAGCAACTGGGCTATACGCAGCTGCACGCGGAATTTGACGGCGTGGTGACTGCGACATCCGGTGAAATTGGCCAGGTCGTCTCTGCCGGACAGACGGTCGTGACCATTGCCCGCCCGGAAGTGCGGGATGTTGTGGTCGATGTTCCGCAATTTGCGGCGCAGCGACTGGAGATTGGATCGACCTTCGATATCGCCTTGCAACTGGACCCAAAGATACGCACCACCGGCGTGGTGCGTGAGATTGCCCCAGAAGCCGAAACCGCGACACGCACGCGCCGCACGAAAATCAGCCTTCAGGATGCGCCGCCGACATTCCGGCTCGGCTCGGTCGTCACGGCCTCGGCAATTGCCGCATCCGAATCGCAGATCATGCTCCCCTCGTCGGCCCTGCTGAAAACCGAAGGCGGTTGGAGTGTCTGGATCGTCAATACCGATACGGCCACGGTCACCTTGCGCCCGGTCACAATAGAGGGCGAGCCCGCTGAAGGCGGCAGTGTGCGCTTCACCGGCGGCGTCAAGCCCGGCGAACGTGTCGCCAGCGCCGGCGTTCACAAGCTTAAGGATGGTCAAGCCATCAGGATCGATCAGGAGGTCCATCAGTGAAGAAATTCAATCTTTCCGACTGGGCGCTCGAACACCGTTCGCTCGTCTGGTACTTCATGCTGGTCTTCGTTCTTGCCGGTGTTTTCTCCTATCTCAACCTCGGACGTGAGGAAGATCCGAATTTCACCATCAAGACAATGGTGATTAGCGCGCAATGGCCCGGCGCTTCCGCGGAGGAAGTGGCCCGGCAGGTGACCGACAGGATCGAGAAGAAGCTCGAGGAACTCGACAATCTCGACTATCTGCGCAGCCAGACAGTGGCTGGCAAGACGACGATTTTCGTGGAACTCGTGCCGGAAACCAAAGCCAAGAATGTCGAACCCACCTGGGTGCGCGTGCGTAACATGATCGGCGACATCAAGGGCGACTTCCCCTCGGGCGTTGTCGGACCGTTCTTCAACGACCGTTTCGGCGATGTTTATGGAAATATCTACGCCTTCACCAGCGACGGTCTCAGCCAGCGGCAATTGCGCGATCTGGTCGAGGACGCGCGTGCCAAGGTTCTGACTGTCGATAATATCGGCAAGGTCGATGTCATCGGCGCGCAGGACGAGGCGATCTATCTGGAGTTTTCCACGCGGCAGATCGCAGCGCTGGGCATCGATCAGCAATCGATCATCAAGACGCTGCAAGCCCAGAATGCTGTCACCCAGTCCGGCTTCGTCAATGCCGGGCCTGAACGTGTTGCGTTGCGTGTCAGCGGCCAGTTCACCTCGGAAGACAGTCTTCGCGCCATCAATCTGCGCGTCAACAACCGGTTCTTCCCGCTGACGGAAGTGGCGACGATCCGGCGCGGTTATGTCGATCCGCCGTCTTCGCTGTTCCGCTTTAACGGGCAACCGGCCATCGGCCTTGCCATAGGCATGAAAACCGGTGCGAACCTCGTGCATTTCGGCGAGGAGCTGGATGCACAGATGAAGCGTATCGTTGCGGATCTGCCTGTTGGCGTCGATGTGCATCGCGTGTCTGATCAGCCGGCCGTGGTCGATGAGGCGGTCTCCGGCTTCACTTCGGCGCTGTTCGAGGCGATCGCAATCGTTCTCGTCATCAGCTTCATCAGCCTCGGATTGCGGGCGGGCATGGTGGTTGCGGTCTCCATACCGCTCGTGCTGGCGATCACCTTCGTCTACATGGAATATACCGGTATTTCGCTGCAACGCATCTCTCTCGGCGCGCTTATCATCGCGCTCGGGCTTCTCGTCGACGATGCTATGATTGCTGTCGAGATGATGGTCGCACGCCTCGAGGTCGGCGACGATCTCAGAAAAGCGGCGACCTATGTTTATACTTCCACCGCCTTCCCGATGCTGACCGGTACGCTGGTCACCGTTGCCGGCTTCATTCCCGTCGGGCTCAACAACAGCGCGGCGGGTGAGTTCACATTCACCCTGTTCGTGGTGATCGCCGTTTCGCTAATCGTGTCGTGGATTGTCGCGGTTGTGTTCACGCCACTGCTTGGCGTGGCGATGTTGCCCAAGACGATGAAATCGCACCATGAGAAGAAGGGACGTTTTGCCTCTGGCTTTTCCTGGCTTCTAGGCCGGGCGCTGCGCTTTCGCTGGGTTACGATCATCCTCACGGTTGCGTTGTTTGCCCTTTCCGTTGGCGGCATGAGCCTCGTGCAGCAGCAGTTCTTCCCGGCTTCTGACCGTGTGGAACTGATCGTGGACTGGAACCTGCCACAAAACAGCTCGATTGCCGAAACCAACCGGCAGATGGCACAGTTCGAGCAGGAAGCGCTGGCGAAAAACCCTGACATCGACCACTGGACGACCTATGTCGGTGAAGGCGCACCACGTTTCATCCTCTCCTTTGACGTGCAGACGCCTGATGTCACCTTCGGCCAGACGATCATCGTCACCAAGGGGCTTGATGTGCGCGACAAGGTGCGCGCTGAGTTGCAGGACTATCTGAACCGGACGTTTACCGGCACCGATGCCTTCGTGAAATTGCTCGACATCGGCCCTCCGGTCGGAAAGCCGGTGCAATATCGCTTGAGCGGCCCGGATATCCAGCATGTCCGCGAACTCGGCCAGCAGCTGGCGGGCATCGTCGGCGAACATCGGCTGCTGTCCAACATGGTCATGGACTGGAATGAGCCGACGCGGGTGGTCAAGGTCGACGTTTTGCAGGACAAGGCCCGCCAGCTGGGCGTATCTTCGGAAGACATCGCCAATGCCATGAACAGCATTGTCGAGGGTTCCACCGTGACGCAGGTCAGGGATGATATTTACCTCGTCAATGTGGTGGCGCGTGCGCAGCTGGCGGAGCGCGGCTCCATCGAAACATTGCAGAACCTGCAATTGCCGGCCACGAACGGCAAGGCCGTGCCGCTGTCGGCAATCGCCAATTTCCGCTACGAGCTGGAACAGCCGACCATCTGGCGTCGCGACAGAATTCCGACAGTCACGGTCAAGGCCGCCATCATCGGCCCGACGCAGCCGGCGACGATCGTGGAGCAGTTGAAGCCGAAACTCGAGGCTTTCGAAAAGTCGCTCCCCGTGGGGTACAAGGTGGAAATAGGTGGCTCGGTGGAATCCAGCGCGGATTCGCAGGCGCCAATCGTCGCCGTGGTGCCTCTGATGCTGTTTGCGATGGCAACGATCCTTATGGTTCAGTTGCAGAGCTTCAGCCGGCTGTTTCTTGTCTTTGCCGTTGCCCCGACGGCGCTGATCGGCGTGGTGGCAGCGCTGCTGCTCTCCAACGCGCCAATGGGTTTCGTCGCCATTCTCGGCATATTGGCACTGATCGGTATTCTGATCCGAAACTCGGTCATTCTCGTCGTTCAGATCGAACATCTCAGAAGCGAGGGGGTCTCGGCCTGGCGCGCCGTCATCGAGGCGACCGAGCATCGCATGCGACCGATCATGCTGACGGCTGCGGCGGCAACACTTGCCCTCATCCCCATATCTCGGGAGATATTCTGGGGTCCGATGGCCTATGCCATGATGGGCGGCATCGTGGTTGGCACGGCGCTCACGCTGCTGTTCCTTCCGGCACTCTATGTCGCGTGGTTCCGCATTCCGCGCGAGGATGACAAACAGGAAGTTCAGGAAATCAAGACGTAATTTCCTGCGAAACAGCCACACCCTCGTGATCGCGAGGGTGTGGCGCCGGCAAAGCCACTATCCCGCTTAAATTCTGCAAATATGCCCGCCATCGTTGTTCCTTCGGCGCAGATAGTGTTAGGAAGATCGGCTTAGCTGCGGGAGCGGCGCTGTCCTTCAATAGATAAGCGTTTGCTTCTGCGTCGTTGACAGACCAAGGGTGCCGGAGGGTTCAAGGATGGGCGGGTTGTCGGATTGGCTTGCGGACGCAAAGCCGATCAATCGCAAGAATGCCGCAGAAGTGGTGTTCGAAGATATCCGTTCGGCCATCACCTCTGGTCAGCTCGTGGTCGGAACCCGGCTGCCCTCCGAAGCCCATCTGGCGGAAAGATATGGTGTCAGCCGGCCGATCGTGCGCGAGGCGTTGCGATCTCTCCAGACTCTGGGGTTGACGCAGACGCGCACGGGTAGCGGCACCTATGTAATGACCGCCACACCGCCTGCTGAATTGAGTTACGGAGCATATTCCGCCCGTGATCTGATCGAGGCACGCCCCTTCATCGAGGTGCCGGCGGCCGGTTGGGCGGCGCTGCGGCGCACGGATGCCCAACTAGAGACTCTGCTCGAACTCTGCGACAGGATGGAGGCTGAGGAAAGGCCGCATCCGTGGGTGCTGCTGGACGGGCAATTTCATTGCGCCATTGCGGAAGCCTCGTCCAACGCACTGTTTGCCAAGGTTGTGGCCGATGCGCGCGAGGCTCTTTCCCAACAGTCCGAGATGGTCAACCTGATGGCTGGCCGGCGCGTTGCATCGAATTTGGAGCACCGCCGGATCGTCGAGGCGATCCGGCGGGGTTCAGCCCCCGATGCGCGTGAAGCGATGGAGCTTCACCTGGGTCAGGTGAAGCAGGTGGTAACGACCATTATTGGAGAAGATCGGGCTCGACACCCGTAAGCGCGGGTAGGTTGGCGAGGTGGCGGGGGCTCAGTGCCTGCTGAAGTTGCGCCTCTGTCAGATAGCCGCGCTCCAGCACCACCTGCGGCACGGTGCGGCCGCTGGCCAGCGCCTCCTTTGCGACGTCAGTTGCTGCATAGTATCCGATCAGCGGATTAAGCGCGGTTGCGAGACCGATCGATTCCTCCACACGCTGTGCCATGATGGCGGGATTGGCGACGATGCCATCGACACAACGTGCCGCCAAAGTCCGGCAAGCGGCGCTTAGCTGGCTGATGCTCTGGGAAAGGGCACGCAC
Source organism: Rhizobium sp. AN5 (assembly GCF_900215255.1). Lineage (NCBI taxonomy): Bacteria > Pseudomonadati > Pseudomonadota > Alphaproteobacteria > Hyphomicrobiales > Rhizobiaceae > Rhizobium > Rhizobium sp. AN5. Next base: position 879,291 of record NZ_OCMJ01000003.1, on the reverse strand, counting down.
CATGATCGGCTCGAAGGCGTTCAGCTGAAGCTGCCCGGCTTCGGCGGCCATTGTGATGGTGATGTCGTTGCCGATTACCGCATAAGCCACCTGATTGACCATTTCGGGAATGACCGGATTGATCTTGCCCGGCATGATGCTGGACCCCGCCTGAACGGAGGGCAGGGTGATTTCGCCGATGCCGGCGCGCGGGCCGGAAGAGAGCAGGCGAAGGTCGTTGCAGGTTTTTGACAGTTTGACGGCGACACGTTTCAACACGCCGGACAGATGCACAAATGCGCCGGGGTCCTGCGTCGCTTCGATCAGGTCGGCGGCCGTCACTAGCGGGCGTCCGGTCAACCGCGCCAGATGCTGGCAGGCAAGCGCCGCATAACCACGCGGTGCATTGAGCCCGGTGCCGATGGCGGTGGCGCCGAGATTGATCTCGTGCAGCAGGGCTGCGGATTCGATGAGGCGGGCCTGATCCTCGCCCAGCATCACCACGAAAGTGCGGAACTCCTGACCGAGCGTCATCGGCACGGCATCCTGCAATTGCGTCCGTCCCAGCTTGATGAAGCCGGAAAACTCCTGTGCCTTGCGATCGAACGCGTCTTTCAGCACACCCATCGAAGCCGCGAGATCGTCGATCGCTTCGATCATTCCTACATTGACCGCCGTCGGATAAGCGTCGTTGGTTGACTGGCTGAGATTGACGTGGTCGTTGGGGTGAAGGTGGGCATAATCGCCTTTCGTGTGGCCGAGCAGTTCAAGTGCCCGGTTGGCGATGACCTCGTTGGCGTTCATGTTGGTGGAAGTGCCAGCACCGCCCTGAATTTCATCCACGACGAACTGCTCGTGAAGCGCACCCTCACGAATTTCGCGGCAGGCCTTGACGATTGCTTCCATCCGCTCCCGGTCAAGCAAGCCAAGCTCGTGATTGGCCAGGGCGGCGGCCTCCTTCACATAGGCCAGTCCCCTGACGAGATAGGGGTTGTGGCCGATCGTTACGCCGGTGATCTGAAAGTTCTCCACCGCGCGCGCCGTGTGCACGCCCCAATAAACATCTGCCGGAATTTCCTTCGTTCCGAGCAAATCATGCTCCATGCGCGTCACGCCCACTTTTTCCTCCAATAGCTCAAAGCGTTACCTAAATCTGTAAAGCTGTCTTACAGATTTTTCGACCTTAATCCTTCGCCGTACGAAGGTCAATAATGCTTCGATCCCCTTGACGAACGGCATTCTCTGCAATTATGAGGGCAAAAATCTGTCATGCAGCTTTACAGCGATGCATGAGCTTGCTGGCGCTGTATCCAGCGCCGAGCGTGCCAGTTCCAATTTTGATTTCCGGCGTATCGCCGACTGCAAAGCAAATTCATTGGGAGGAGAAATATCAATGAAATCTGTAAAAACGGCACCTGCCGAACGCGAGGTCTTCACGGAAGAAGACCTCGGATACCACAAGGCACTCAAACCGCGTCAGATCCAGATGATCGCCATCGGTGGCGCAATTGGCACCGGGCTGTTCCTGGGCGCCGGTGGGCGGCTGGCGCAGGCCGGTCCGGCGCTGGTGTTCGTTTATGCGCTTTGCGGCTTCTTTGCGTTTCTGGTGCTGCGTGCACTTGGCGAACTTATCATGCATCGCCCGAGTTCCGGCTCGTTCGTGTCCTATGCCCGCGAGTTCTATGGCGAGAAGATGGCTTTCTTCGCCGGCTGGATGTATTGGTTGAACTGGGCAATGACCTCCGTGGCCGATGTGACCGCCGTTGCGCTCTACATGAACTTCTTCAAGCACTACGTCCCCTGGCTGGCAGGCATCGACCAATGGGTGTTTGCGCTGACGGCACTTCTGGTCGTGCTGGCGATGAACATGCTGTCGGTGAAGGTTTTTGGCGAGCTTGAGTTCTGGTTCAGCCTCATCAAGGTGCTGGCGCTTGCGATCTTCCTCGTCGTTGGTGTCTATTTCGTCATCTTCGGCACGCCCATTGAAGGGCATGTGACAGGCTTCAGCATTATCACCGACAATGGCGGCTTCTTCCCGAACGGCATTCTTCCCGCCTTCGTCATCATTCAGGGGGTAGTGTTCGCTTACGCCTCAATCGAACTGATCGGCACGGCGGCAGGGGAAACCGAAGACCCGCGCAAGGTCATGCCCCGCGCCATCCGCGCCGTGGTGCTGCGCCTCGTGGTGTTTTATGTCGGCTCGGTATTGCTGTTCACGCTGCTTCTGCCTTATACCGCCTATAAGGCTGGCGAGAGCCCCTTCGTTACCTTCTTCGGTTCCATCGGTGTTCAGGGTGCGGATGTGATCATGAACCTTGTGGTGCTAACCGCCGTGCTGTCCTCGCTCAATGCCGGGCTTTATTCTACCGGCCGTATTCTTCATTCGATGGCGGTCTCTGGATCTGCGCCGGCAGCGCTGGCAAAGATGAACAAGGCCGGCGTGCCCTATGGCGGTATTGCGGTGACCGCCGCCGTCACCGTTCTCGGTGTGGCGCTGAACGCTGTCGTGCCAGCTGCGGCCTTCGAAATTGCACTCAACCTGTCGGCGCTCGGCATCATCTGCGCATGGGCCGTCATCGTGCTCTGCCAGCTCAAACTGTGGCAGCTTTCCCGGCGCGGCGAACTGGCCCGCCCGGATTTCCGCATGTTCGGTGCGCCTTACACCGGCATTCTCACGCTCGTCTTCCTGTTCGGCGTGCTGGTGCTGATGGCTTTTGACTACCCTGTCGGCTCGTGGACCATCGCTTCGCTGCTGGTCATCATCCCGGCGCTGGTCATCGGCTGGTATATGCTGCGCGACCGTATCCACCGTCTGGCCGGCGAACGTGCAGGCGCGGGAGCATCGCATTGAGCGGGCATGGTGAAGCTCCATTGGTGGCGGTCATCGCCACCGGTGGTACCATCGCCAGCAGGCGCGGCGCCGATGGCGCCAGCACACCAAGCCTTTCGGGTGAAGACCTGCTTGCACTGGTTCCGCAAATCAACGCGAGGCTGAAGCCGATCGATCTGATGGCGAAGGATTCCTCCAGCCTGACATTGGCCGACATGCAGCGCATCAGCGATGCGGTAGGCGTGGAGCTCAATGATGCCGCTGTCACCGGTGTCGTCGTTCTGCATGGAACCGATGCGATGGAAGAATCCTCGCTGCTCGTGCATTTGCACCATGCCATCACCAAGCCGGTTGTCTTCACCGGCGCACAGTTTACGGCCGACCATCCGAATGCGGACGGGCCGTCCAATCTGGCCGCGGCCATAGAAACGGCGCTTGATCAGACGAATGCCGAACGCGGCGTGCTTTTATCCTTCGGTGGCAGATGTCTGCCGGCATGGGGGCTGTACAAGCTGAGCGCGGATGCGGCGGATGCGTTCCGCTCTGCGCGGCCGGCGGCCCATGCCGCAGCGCTGGAGCTTGCTGTGCCCCTCGCCGATCTGCGGGTTGATATCGTTGCCATTTATCCCGGTTGTGATGCCGCCCATATCGAGGCAAGCCTGCAGGCCGGTGCGGATGGGATCGTGCTTGCCGCACTTGGCTCCGGCAACGCCAATCCGGGCATCGCTGTGGCCGTGAAGCGCTGTGCCGAGCGAGGCGTTCCCGTCGTCGTCTCCAGCAGGGTCCCGGAAGGACTGCTGGTGGCGAGTTACGGCGGTGGCGGCGGTGGTCACGATCTGGTCGCGGCCGGTGCCGTCCATTCGTCAACGCTGCGCCCCGGACAGGCGCGTATACTGCTTGCGGCGCTGATTGCCGCCAAAAGCCCGACGGAAAAGATCGTTTCCGCGTTCAAAGATGGCTCGCTCTCTTAAGCAGCGGCTGCAATGCCCGCATTGGCGGGCATCGAAATTCCTATGGGATTCCTATTTTATTCCATCTGCCGCCGTCTCGAACCTTTATGCGGTTCGGGTGCATTCTTCTGTGCGGGAAGGGATGGTGTTTCTTCCCAGCCAGAAAGAATGAAAAGCGACGTCCCACATGACGGCGCTTTTCTTCCTGTCCGGCTCCTCGGTTAAAAAAGGAGTCCCATCGATGATGGACGTTATTCTGATCGGCGCAGCCACAGTGTTTTTCGCGCTCTGCTTTGCCTATACGCGCGCCTGCGACCGGCTTTAGGCGGAGGTCGAGATGTTATTCGACTATGTTTTGAGCGGTGCCGTCACCGTCTTTATCGCCGCCTACCTCACCTATGCTCTCATTCGCCCCGAACGCTTCTGATCGGGAAGCGGCGGCTATTGAAAGTTCAATACCATGACCCTCAATGGATGGTTTCAGATCCTGCTTTTCTGCGGGATCGTTGTCGCGCTGGTGAAGCCTCTCGGCTTCTATATGGCGCGAGTCTTTAATGGCGAACGCACCCTGCTTTCGCCGGTTCTCGCACCCGTCGAGCGCGGCCTTTATGCCCTTGCCGGGACAAGCGAGCGCGAAGAACAGCACTGGACGACCTATGCGTTTTCCATGCTCCTCTTCAACCTCTTCGGTTTTGCCCTGCTTTATGCCCTGATGCGCTTTCAGGGTATGTTGCCATATAATCCGGAAGGAATGGCAGCAGTCGGGCCGGAACTGTCTTTCAACACGGCAGTCAGCTTCGTCACCAACACCAACTGGCAGAACTATGGTGGCGAAAGCACCATGTCCTATCTGACCCAGATGGCTGGTTTCACCGTGCAGAACTTTGTTTCTGCCGCGACGGGCATGGCGATTGCAATCGGGCTAATCCGCGCCTTCGCGCGCGCTTCCGGCAAGGCCATCGGCAATTTCTGGGTGGATATGGTGCGCTCGACGCTCTACATCCTGCTGCCCGCCTGTATAGTGCTGACCCTCGTCTATGTGTGGCTCGGCGTGCCGCAGACGCTTGGCACTTATGTCGGCGCCCAGACGCTTGAAGGCGCGCGGCAGATGATCGCCGTCGGCCCGGTAGCGTCGCAGCTGGCGATCAAGATGCTCGGCACCAATGGCGGCGGTTTCTTCAATGCCAATTCCGCGCATCCGTTCGAAAACCCTGATGCCATCTCCAACATGATCCAGATGGTGTCGATCTTCGCGATCGGTGCTGCCTTCACCAACGTCTTCGGCCGTATGGTCGGCAACACCCGTCAGGGCTGGGCAATCCTTGCTGCCATGGGTGTTCTGTTCATCGCCGGTGTTGCCGTGACCTATTGGGCGGAAGCAGCCGGAAATCCGCTGATGCACAGCTTCGGCCTTGCCGGCGGCAACATGGAAGGCAAGGAAGCTCGCTTCGGCGTGGCACTCTCGTCGCTCTTTGCGGTCATCACCACCGCTGCCTCCTGCGGAGCGGTCAACGCCATGCATGGCAGCTTCACGGCGCTCGGTGGTCTCATTCCGCTCATCAACATGCAACTGGGTGAGGTAATCGTCGGCGGCGTTGGCGCGGGTTTCTATGGCATTCTTCTCTTCATCATCATCGCCATTTTCGTGGCGGGGCTGATGGTCGGGCGCACGCCGGAGTATCTCGGCAAGAAGATAGAGGCCAAGGAGATGAAGATGGCGGTTCTGGCCATTCTCTGCCTGCCGCTCGCCATGCTGGTTTTCACAGCTACCGCCACCATCCTGCCCTCGGCGGTCGCGTCGGTCGGCACAGCCGGACCGCACGGGTTCTCCGAGATCCTTTATGCCTATACCTCGGCTGCTGCCAATAACGGCTCTGCCTTCGGCGGCCTCACGGGCAACACGACCTGGTACAACATCACGCTTGGTTTTGGCATGTTGATGGGACGTTTTCTGGTGATCATTCCGGCGCTGGCGATTGCCGGGTCGCTGGTTACCAAAAAGACCGTTCCGGCATCAGCCGGCACCTTCCCCACGGACGGCCCGCTCTTCGTCGGTCTGCTCGTCGGCACGATCGTGGTCGTCGGTGGCCTCACCTTCCTGCCGGCCCTGGCGCTTGGTCCGGTCGTGGAACATCTGGTCATGGCCGCCGGCCAGGTATTTTGAGGTGGTGCCATGACGAAGGATACTTCCCGACGTAACCGCACCCTTCCTGTCCGCACTGGCGCTCCTGTTCGCGGGAGCGCCGGCCCGGGCGGCTGGTGCGCATCCAATCTCATTCTTGCAATGATGGCGGCTCTGTTCGCCGCCGTCTGCGCTCTCGAAGTTCTCACGGGCTGATCGACCCTCATCGGTCGCCCCGTTTCAAACGCTGGAGTCTCTTCATGAGCCAGTCCAAACAAGCGAGCATCCTTGATTCTCGCATTCTCGTTCCGGCAATTGCCGACGCATTCAAAAAGCTCAATCCGCGCACGCTTGCGCGCAATCCGGTTATGTTCGTCGTGGCAACGGTATCGGTGCTGACAACCGTGCTGTTCGTTCGCGATCTCATCGTCGGCAACGCAAATCTCGGCTTTTCCTTCCAGATCAATCTATGGCTTTGGTTCACCGTTCTCTTCGCCAATTTCGCCGAGGCTGTAGCCGAAGGGCGCGGCAAGGCGCAGGCGGATTCGCTGCGGAAAACCCGCACGGAAACCCAGGCGAAACTTCTGACCGGTGATGATCGCAGCCAATACACGATGGTAGCCGGCGCTGGCCTCAAGGTGAACGATGTCGTTCTCGTCGAGGCGGGCGACATCATTCCGTCCGACGGTGAAGTCATCGAAGGTGTTGCCTCAGTCAATGAAGCGGCAATAACGGGCGAATCCGCCCCTGTTATCCGCGAATCCGGTGGCGACCGCTCGGCCGTCACCGGTGGTACGCAGGTGCTGTCGGACTGGATAAGGGTTCGCATCACCGCTGCTGCCGGCTCCACCTTCCTCGACCGGATGATTTCGCTCGTTGAAGGCGCCGAGCGCCAGAAGACGCCGAACGAAATCGCGCTCAACATTCTGCTTGCGGGCATGACGCTGATCTTCGTTCTGGCAACCGCGACCATTCCGAGCTTTGCGGCCTATGCCGGCGGCTCCATCCCGATCATCGTGCTGGTGGCGCTGTTCGTGACGCTCATCCCGACGACGATCGGCGCTCTCTTGTCGGCGATCGGCATTGCCGGCATGGACAGGCTGGTGCGTTTCAACGTGCTTGCCATGTCCGGCCGGGCGGTGGAAGCCGCCGGCGACGTCGACACGCTGCTGCTCGACAAGACCGGCACGATCACGCTCGGCAACCGCCAGGCAACCGAATTCCGCCCCGTCACCGGTGTTTCCGAACAGGAACTGGCCGATGCGGCGCAGCTTGCATCGCTTGCCGACGAAACGCCGGAAGGCCGTTCCATCGTCGTTCTCGCCAAGGAAAAATACGGCATCCGTGCCCGCGACATGCAGAAACTGCACGCCACTTTCGTGCCCTTCACCGCGCAGACCCGCATGAGCGGTGTCGATTTCGAAGGCTCTTCCATTCGCAAGGGGGCTGTCGATGCGGTTCTTTCCTATGTCGATGGTGGTGTTACGCAGCAAGGCAATACGGCCCTTGCCGTTAAAACCGAAACGGATGCAACGCGCGACATCCGCACGATCGCGGAAGAGATAGCCAAGACAGGCGGCACGCCGCTTGCCGTGGTGCGTGATGGAAAGCTGCTCGGCGTCGTACAGCTGAAGGATATCGTCAAGGGCGGCATTCGCGAGCGTTTCGCCGAACTTCGTCGTATGGGCATCCGCACGGTGATGATCACCGGCGACAATCCCATGACGGCCGCTGCCATCGCGGCGGAAGCAGGGGTGGACGATTTCCTCGCCCAGGCGACCCCGGAAAACAAGCTGGAGCTTATCCGCGAGGAACAGGCCAAGGGCAAGCTCGTCGCCATGTGCGGTGACGGCACGAACGACGCGCCCGCACTGGCGCAGGCCGATGTGGGTGTCGCCATGAACACCGGCACGGTCGCAGCGCGCGAGGCTGGCAACATGGTCGATCTCGACAGCGATCCGACCAAGCTCATCGAAATCGTCGAAATCGGCAAGCAATTGCTGATGACGCGCGGCGCGCTCACCACATTCTCCATCGCCAACGACATCGCCAAATATTTCGCCATCATCCCGGCGATGTTCCTGGCCTTCTATCCGCAGCTTGGCGTACTGAATGTCATGGGTCTTTCGACACCGCAAAGTGCGATCCTGTCTGCCATCATCTTCAACGCGCTCATCATCATCGCGCTCATCCCGCTCTCGCTGAAGGGCGTCAAATACCGTCCGATCGGGGCCGGCGCGCTGCTGTCGCGCAATCTGGTCATCTATGGTCTGGGCGGCATCATCGTGCCCTTCATCGGCATCAAGGCCATCGACCTCGCCATTACGGCGCTTGGTCTCGCCTGAGGAGTATGGAAATGTTGAAACAGCTACGTCCCGCACTGGTGCTGATCCTTGCCACCACCGCCATCACCGGCCTTGCCTATCCTCTTGGAATGACGGGCCTCGCACAGGCTATCTTTCCCTTCCAGGCAAATGGCAGTCTGATAGAGAAGAATGGGACTGTTGTCGGGTCGCAATTGATCGGGCAGGCCTTCACCGACGAGAAATATTTCCACGGCAGGCCGTCGGCTGCCGGCGACGGCTACAATGCCGCGTCGTCTTCCGGCTCCAACCTGGGACCGACGAGCGCAAAGCTTATCGACCGGGTGAAGCATGACTACGAGGCTGCTAAAGCAGAAAATTCGGCAGCCGAGGTTCCCGCTGATCTGGTGACGGCATCGGGCAGCGGTCTTGACCCGCATGTGTCGCCTGAGGCCGCCTATTTTCAGGTCTCGCGTGTCGCCAAGGCAAGGGGCATGAACGAAGCGTCACTGCGCGCCGTCGTCGACGCCCATGTAGAGGCGCCTGAATTGGGCTTCATGGGCGAGCCCGTTGTAAATGTGCTGGCTCTCAACATGGCTCTTGACGCGGCCGGCTCATGAACTGAAATGGCTATGGCTTCTTTGGAAGCCATAGCTTGTCCACTGGTGGGTTAAATGCCTGACGATAATCGTGATATGCCGAGCAGACCATCGCCGGATGCGCTGCTTGAAAACGCCCGGCGCGAGGCGCGAGGGCGGCTGAAGATTTTTCTGGGCGCAGCACCCGGTGTCGGCAAGACCTATGAAATGCTGATGTCCGGCCGGGCAAAACTCGCGGATGGTGTCGATACCATTATCGGCGTCGTGGAAACGCATGGCCGCAAGGAAACCGAAACACTTGTGCAGGGTTTCGAGATCATTGCGCGCCGGAACATTGATTATCGCGGCCAGGCGCTGGACGAGATGGATCTCGACGCCATTCTCGCCCGTCGACCGGCGCTGGTTCTGGTCGATGAGCTTGCCCACACCAATGCGGCCGGCAGCCGGCATCCAAAGCGCTATATGGATGTTCAGGAAATTCTCGCGCAGGGCATCGATGTCTATACGACACTGAACATTCAGCATGTGGAAAGCCTGAACGATGTGGTGGCGCAGATCACCCGTATCCGCGTGCGCGAAACGGTGCCGGACAGCATCATTGACCGCGCTGACGATGTTGAGATCATCGATATCACCCCCGACGATCTGATCAAGCGCCTGCAGGACGGCAAGGTCTATATGCCCCGCACCGCGCGGCGCGCCATCGAGAACTATTTTTCGCGCGGCAATCTGACGGCCCTGCGCGAGCTTGCGTTGCGGCGCACAGCGCAGCGGGTGGACGAGCAGTTGCTCAACCACATGCAGTCGCACGCCATCTCCGGGCCGTGGGCTGCGGGAGACCGTGTTCTGGTCTGTCTGGACCACGGCGGCAACGGCCCCGGTCTGGTGCGTTATGCCCGAAGGCAGGCCGATCGCCTGCGCGCGCCGTGGACGGCACTGCATCTGGACACGCCTCGCTCTCAGCAATTGTCGGAGGCGGAGAAGGATCGGCTGGCCGGCACCATGCGTCTCGCGCAACAGTTGGGCGGCGAGACAGTAACCCTGCCGGCGCTCGACCTGACGCACGAAATCATATCCTATGCCAACGCCAATAACTTCACCCACATCATCATCGGCCGTCCCAGAAGGTCGTGGTGGCAGAGAATCCTGCAGCGTTCGCTGACGCATGATCTGATAGATCATGCCGGCGATATCAGCGTGCATGTCATTTCCGGCGACAAAAACGTGGAGAAGCCGGTCCAGAGCGTGAAGCCGGCAACGGCTCAATCACGGTTTTCGATACTGCCCTATCTCAACAGCACCCTGTTTGTCGGACTGGCGATCGTGGCCGGCATCGTGCTTGACCAAGCCCTTGATGTTCAAAATCTGGCGCTGGTGTTCCTGATGGCGGTTTTCGCAGCTGCCGTGCGCGGAGGGCTGGGGCCTGGCCTTTATGCTTCCCTGCTTGGTGCCTTTGCGTTCAATTTTTTCTTTCTTGAACCGCGTTATACCCTGACTGTCCGCGATCCCGAAAGCGTCGTGGCGCTGCTGTTCTATCTCGGTGTGGCGCTTGTCGCCTCAAATCTGACTGCGGCGGTGCAGCGGCAGGCCGCAGCGGCACGGATACGTGCGCGAACCACGGAAGATTTGTACCTTTTTTCCAAAAAACTCGCGGTTACCGGCACGCTGGATGACGTATTGTGGGCAACCGCGTTCCAGATGGCGTCGATGCTGAAAGTCAGGGTCGTCCTGCTTCTGCCCGAAAACAATTCGATCACCGTCAAGGCGGGCTATCCGCCTGATGACACTCTCGTGGATGCGGACATTGCGGCCGCACACTGGGCCTGGGAACACAACAAGGCTGCAGGCCGGGGCGCCGATACGCTCCCGGGTGCCAAACGCCTTTATCTGCCGCTACGCACCGGCAGCGGCGCCGTCGGGGTGGTGGGGCTGGACGACGACCGGCTTGGCCCGCTTTTCACACCTGAGCAGCAGCGGCTTTTCGATGCGCTGGCGGATCAGGCGGCACTTGCCATCGAGCGTATCCAGCTGGTTTCGGATGTCGATCGGGCAAGGCTTGCGGCGGAAACCGACCGGCTGCGCACCGCGCTTTTGACCTCCATCTCCCACGACCTGAAAACGCCGCTCGCTGCCATTCTGGGGTCCGCCGGAACGCTGAAGGATTTCGCCGACGACATTCCGCCCGAGGCGCGCACCGAACTGCTTCTAACCATCGTCGAGGAATCCGAACGGCTGAACCGCTTCATCTCCAACCTGCTCGATATGACGAGGATCGGTTCGGGCGCGATGGAGCCGAATTACGGATTGCATTTTGTTGGCGATATTGTTGGAACAGCGCTTTCACGCGCGGCGAAAATCGTTGTCAGGCACGAGATCGTTCTGGACATTCCCTCCGATCTGCCGATGCTGAAGGTCGATCCGGTGCTTTTTGAGCAGGTTCTGTTCAATCTGATCGACAATGCCGCCAAATACGCGCCCGAACAAACCGTAATCCAGATTCGCGGGTGGCGGCAGGGCAGGCATGTCTTCTTGTCCGTTGCCGACGAGGGGCCGGGTATTCCCCCTGATGATACCGAGCGGGTGTTCGACAGTTTCTACCGTGTGCGCAAGGCGGACCATGTGCAGGCCGGGACCGGCCTCGGGCTATCGATCTGCAAGGGGTTTATCGAGGCCATGGGTGGATCTATTCGCGCTGAAAACAGATCAGGTCGCACGGGCGCGCAATTTACCATAAGCCTGCCCGTTCCCGCCGAAGTGCCGGTGCTGAACCATGACTAGGGCTGAAGGAGATCGGCAATGACCAATTCCGCCGTTCGCATTCTGATCGTCGACGATGAACCGCCGATCCGCAAACTTTTGCGGGTCGGTCTCTCGACGCAGGACTATGCGGTCAGCGAGGCGATGAATGCCCGCGTCGCGATGGAGTTGATGAACGAGGACAAGCCCGATCTCGTGGTCCTTGATCTCGGTCTTCCGGATATGTCGGGACACGAGCTTCTGGAGAAATGGCGGAGCGAGGGACTTTCCCTACCCGTCATCATTCTTTCCAGCCGCACTGATGAGGCGGGTATCGTCAAGGCACTGGAGCTGGGTGCCGACGATTACATCACCAAGCCTTTCGGCATGAACGAGCTTGTTGCCCGCATTCGTGTCGCCCTGCGCCATCGCCTTCAGAGCCAGGGTGAGAGACCGGTGTTTCATACCGGCGATCTTTCGGTCGATCTCGTCAGACGCATCGTCAAGGTGGAGGACCGGGAGGTGAAACTCTCGCCCAAGGAATATGATATTCTGCGGGTTCTGGTCCAGCATGCGGGCAAGGTGCTGACGCACCGTTTCCTGCTGGAGCATGTGTGGGACGAGTTGACCGATGTGCAATATTTGCGCGTTTATGTACGCCAGCTTCGCCAGAAGATCGAAAAAATTCCGGATCAGCCGCGCTATATCCTCACGGAAACCGGTGTCGGCTACCGGCTGCAGGAGGTTTGAGGGCGCCGTTACGACACGACGCCCCCAATTGTTTTGTCAAACGGCGGCGCAGATCGACAGGAATTCGTCGACATCAGTCTCGGTCGTTGCGAAGCTGGTGACCATGCGGATCAGCACCTCGTCCTTTCCAACCTTTTCCGGCATATCGCGCGGCACCAGCCAGTCGTAGAACTTTGCGCCTTTCTCCGTTGCCGCTTCAGCGGCGGCCTTCGGCAGAATGGCGAAAACCTCGTTTGCAGTGGTCGGCCATGCCAGACGGGCACTGTTAAGCGAGGCGAAACCGGCGCGCAGCCGATTGGCCATGGCATTGGCGTGGCTTGCGAGACCCAACCAGAGATCGTCCTGCAGATAGGCTTCGAATTGTGCGGCGATGAAGCGCGACTTCGAAAAAAGCTGGGCGGTGCGCTTGCGCAGGAAGGCGAAGTCTTTGGCGAGCGCGGGGTCGAAAAACACGATCGCTTCCGCGCACCAGCAGCCGTTTTTCGTGCCACCGAAAGAGAGCACATCAACGCCGCGTTTCCAGGTCATTTCGGCGGGCGTGGTGCCGAGTGCGGCAAGCGCATTGGCAAAGCGCGCGCCGTCCATATGCAGCGGCAGGCCGTTCTCCTTGGCGATTTTGGCAATCGCGTCGATTTCATCGAGCGTATAGACAGTACCGGCCTCGGTTGCCTGTGTCATGGTAACCGCTGCGGCACGTCCGTGATGAACGGCGTCCTGCGGATAGCGCGAAATGCGCTCGATCAGATTTTCCGGCAGCATCTTGCCGTTCGGTCCCTCGACGGCAACCATGCGCATGCCGGAGAAGAAATCCGGCGCGCCACATTCATCCTCGATCACATGGGCTTCGGAATGACAGAAGGTCAGGCCGCCGGGGCGGGCAATGCTTGCCAGCGAAAGAGAATTGGCCGCCGTACCTGTGGCGACAAAGAACACCGCCACTTCGCGTTCGAATATTTCATTGAAGCGCTTTTCTATGGAAAGGTCGAGGGCGCTGGTGCCATAGGCGGCCGCAAATCGGGTGGATTCCCGCGAAAGGCGCTCGTTGATGGCAGGGTGGGCGCCGGCCCAATTGTCTGAGGCAAAAAACATCTCTGAAAGCTTTCCGATGGCTGTTGTGCTGGTGTTGGGAATGCGTTGACGATGACCGGCAAAGTTCTAGGACCTAACCTCGCGGTTGGCAAATCCGGCAATGAAAGCAACGGCCCGAAGCGTTTTGTGACAAGAAAGTTTCGCGCAATGGGTCAGTATCGAAACTTCGCTGCAAATAGGCGCTGCGACTAATTGGATTCGCACCCTTGCTAAACCCGCGGGTTTCTGCCAAAATTCTCTCGAATTGAGACAGCTTTGCTGTCCTAAATTTGGTCGAGCCGGATTGAATGCGGATTTTTCGGAAAGCGAAATTCGTGTCGAGCCGAATCTTCGCATGAAACCATGCAAGTAATTTTGCAGGAGGGACGAAAATGACAAACAAGCTGCAGGCAGACAACGTCGCCGCAACCCTGACCACAGACTGTCCCACCGCGGCTACGGCCGCACCCGTTTCTGCGAAGGGGCGTTTCGCGGGCGGCCTGCCGGAAAAGCAGGGTCTTTACGATCCGCGCAATGAGCACGATGCCTGCGGCGTCGGCTTTGTTGCCCATATGAAGGGTCAGAAGTCGCACCAGATCGTCAAGGATGGCCTGTTCATTCTCGAAAACCTGACGCATCGCGGTGCTGTCGGCGCTGATCCGCTGATGGGCGATGGTGCAGGCATTCTCGTGCAGATCCCCGACCGCTTTTTCCGCGAGGAAATGGCGAGCCAGGGTGTGACGCTGCCGAAAGCTGGCGAATATGCTGTTGGCCACATCTTCATGCCGCGCGATCCGTCCCGTATCGATCACTACAAGAAGGTCATTGTCGACGTGATAGGCGAGGAGGGACAGCAGTTCCTCGGCTTCCGCGACGTGCCGGTCGACAATTCTTCCCTTTCCAAGGCACCCGATATCGCCGGGACCGAACCGCACCATGTTCAGGTTTTCATCGGCGCCGGCCGCGATGCCGCGACCAATCATGATTTCGAGCGCAAGCTTTTCCTGATCCGCAAGGTTCTCTCCAACCGCATCTACGACGAGGGTGGCGGCAAGGAAACACAGGATTTCTACCCCGTCTCGCTGTCCTCCTCCACCATCGTCTACAAGGGCATGTTCCTCGCCTATCAGGTTGGAGCCTATTACAAGGATCTGGCGGACCCGCGTTTCGAATCCGCGGTTGCGCTGGTGCACCAGCGTTTCTCCACCAACACCTTCCCGTCCTGGAAGCTCGCTCATCCCTATCGCATGGTCGCCCACAACGGCGAGATCAACACGCTGCGCGGCAACGTCAACTGGATGGCGGCGCGTCAGGCGTCTGTTTCGTCGGCGCTGTTTGGCGATGACATCTCCAAGCTCTGGCCGATTTCCTATGAAGGCCAGTCGGACACCGCCTGCTTCGACAACGCGCTCGAATTCCTCGTGCGCGGCGGTTACTCCATGGCCCATGCCGTGATGATGCTGATCCCGGAAGCCTGGTCGGGCAACCTGTCCATGTCGGCTGAGCGCAAGGCGTTCTACGAATATCATGCCGCGCTTATGGAGCCGTGGGACGGCCCGGCCGCCGTTGCCTTCACCGATGGCAAGCAGATCGGCGCAACCCTCGACCGTAACGGTCTGCGTCCGGCGCGCTATCTCGTCACCGACGACGACCGCGTCATCATGGCGTCGGAAGCCGGCACGCTGCCGGTTCCGGAAGAACGCATCATCAAGAAGTGGCGTTTGCAGCCTGGCAAGATGCTGCTGATCGACATGGAAAAGGGCTCGATCATTTCCGACGAGGATGTGAAGCACGAGCTTGCTGCCAAGCACCCCTATCGCACCTGGCTCGACCGCACCCAGCTCATTCTTGAGGATCTGAAGCCGGTGGAGCCGCGGGCGTTGCGGCGCGACGTGTCGCTGCTCGATCGCCAGCAGGCCTTCGGTTACACCAGCGAAGATACCAAGCTCCTGATGTCGCCGATGGCAACGACGGGCCAGGAAGCCATCGGCTCGATGGGTACCGATACGCCGATTTCGGCCATGTCGGACAAGTCCAAGCTGCTTTACACCTATTTCAAGCAGAACTTCGCGCAGGTCACCAACCCGCCGATCGATCCGATCCGCGAAGAACTGGTGATGAGCCTCGTTTCGTTCATTGGTCCACGCCCGAACCTTCTCGATCACGAGGGCGCGGCCCGTGCCAAGCGTCTGGAAGTGCGCCAGCCGATCCTCACCAATGGCGATCTGGAAAAGATCCGCTCCATCGGCCACACCGAAGACCGTTTCGATACCAAGACGCTCGACTTTACCTATGATGTGGAGCGCGGCGCCGAAGGCATGCCTGATATGCTCGACCGCCTGTGCGAGCGAGCTGAATCCGCTGTTCGCGGTGGTTACAACATCATCGTTCTGTCCGACCGTCAGCTTGGCCCGGACCGCATTGCGATCCCCGCGCTGCTGGCGACGGCTGCCGTGCATCACCACCTGATCCGCAAGGGTCTGCGTACCTCGGTTGGCCTCGTCGTTGAAACCGGCGAACCGCGCGAAATCCACCATTTCTGTCTGCTCGCCGGTTATGGCGCGGAGGCGATCAACCCCTATCTCGCCTTCGATACGCTGCTCGACATGCACAAGCACGGCGCCTTCCCGAAGGAAGTGTCCGACGACGAAGTCGTCTATCGCTACATCAAGGCGGTGGGTAAGGGCATCCTCAAGGTCATGTCCAAGATGGGCATTTCCACCTACCAGTCCTATTGCGGCGCGCAGATTTTCGACGCCATCGGCCTGTCTTCGGAATTCGTCGAGAAGTATTTCTTCGGCACCGCCACCTCCATCGAGGGCGTGGGTCTGACCGAGATCGCCGAAGAAACCGTAACGCGCCATACGGCGGCTTTCGGCAAGGACCCCATCCTTGCCAACACGCTCGATATCGGTGGTGAATATGCCTATCGCATGCGCGGCGAAAGCCACGCCTGGACGCCGGATGCCGTCGCCTCGCTGCAACACGCCGTGCGCGGCAACAGCCAGGAGCGCTACCGTGAATTTGCCGGCATGGTGAATGAGACGGCGCTGCGCATGAACACCATTCGCGGCCTGTTCAAGGTCAAATCGGCGGAAGCGCTCGGCCGCAAGCCGGTTTCCATCGATGACGTCGAACCGGCGGTCGATATCGTCAAGCGCTTCTCGACGGGCGCCATGTCCTTCGGCTCGATCAGCCGCGAGGCGCATACCACGCTTGCGATTGCGATGAACCGCATCGGCGGCAAGTCCAACACCGGCGAAGGCGGCGAAGAATCCGACCGTTACATGCCGCTTCTGAACGGCAAGCCGAACCCCGAGCGTTCCGCCATCAAGCAGATCGCATCCGGCCGTTTCGGTGTGACGACGGAATATCTCGTCAATGCCGACATGTTGCAGATCAAGGTCGCGCAGGGTGCCAAGCCCGGTGAAGGCGGCCAGCTGCCCGGCCACAAGGTGGATGCGACGGTTGCAAAGACCCGTCACTCCACGCCGGGCGTCGGCCTCATTTCGCCGCCGCCACACCACGATATCTACTCCATCGAAGATCTGGCGCAGCTGATCTACGACCTGAAGAACGTCAACCCGGAAGCAGATGTTTCTGTGAAGCTCGTGTCGGAAGTGGGCGTGGGCACGGTTGCGGCGGGTGTCGCCAAGGCGCGCGCCGACCATATCACCATCGCCGGTTTCGACGGCGGCACCGGTGCTTCGCCGCTGACGTCGCTGAAGCATGCCGGTTCGCCCTGGGAAATCGGCCTTGCCGAAACCCAGCAGACGCTGGTGCTGAACGGCCTTCGTTCGCGCATCGCGCTGCAGGTGGATGGTGGTCTGAAGACCGGCCGCGACGTCATCATCGGCGCGCTGCTTGGTGCGGATGAATTCGGCTTTGCCACCGCGCCGCTGATTGCTGCGGGCTGCATCATGATGCGCAAGTGCCATCTGAACACCTGCCCGGTCGGCGTCGCAACGCAGGACCCTGTTCTGCGCAAGCGCTTCAAGGGCGCGCCGGAACACGTCATCAACTACTTCTTCTTTGTGGCTGAAGAGGTGCGCGAAATCCTCGCCTCGCTTGGCGTTACCAAGCTGGACGAGATCATCGGCGCTTCCGAACTTCTCGAAAAGGATGAGATGCTGGCGCACTGGAAGGCCAAGGGTCTGGATTTCAGCCGCATCTTCCACAAGGTCGAGGCTCCCAAGGAGGCAACCTTCTGGACCGAGCGTCAGAAGCACCCGATCGACGATATTCTCGATCGCAAGCTGATCGAGAAGTCGCTACCGTCGCTGGAAAACCGCGAGCCTGTCGTTTTCGAAGTGCCGATCAAGAACGTCGACCGTTCCGCCGGTGCCATGCTGTCAGGCGCGCTTGCCAAGCGCTGGGGCCATAAGGGTCTAAAGGACGATACAATCCACGTGACCCTGCGCGGCACGGCCGGTCAGTCCTTCGGCGCGTTTCTCGCTCGCGGCATCACCTTCGATCTGGTGGGTGACGGCAACGACTATGTCGGCAAGGGTCTTTCGGGTGGCCGCATCATCGTGCGTCCGCCGGAAAACACCCGTATCGTCGCGGAAAACTCGATCATTGTCGGCAACACCGTTCTTTACGGCGCCATCACCGGCGAGTGCTATTTCCGCGGTGTTGCGGGTGAGCGCTTTGCAGTGCGCAACTCCGGCGCGGTCGCGGTTGTCGAAGGTGTCGGCGACCACGGTTGCGAATATATGACGGGCGGTATTGTCGTGGTGCTCGGCGAGACGGGCCGCAACTTCGCGGCCGGCATGTCCGGTGGCGTAGCTTACGTTCTCGACGAGAAGGGCGATTTCGCCACCCGCTGCAACATGGCCATGGTCGAGCTGGAGCCGGTTCCGGAAGAGGACGACATGCTGGAGAAGCTGCACCATCACGGTGGCGACCTCATGCACAAGGGACGCGTTGACGTATCCGAGGACATGACGCGTCACGACGAGGAGCGGCTCTACCAGCTGATTTCCAATCACTTCCACTACACCAACTCTGCACGCGCCAAGGATATACTCGACCGCTGGAGCGAGTTCCGTCCGAAATTCCGCAAGGTCATGCCGGTCGAATACCGTCGTGCGCTTGAGGAAATGGAGCGCATGCGCATGGGCGTGGCGGCGGAATAATCCGCCGCGTGAGGATACTACACCAACTGGTCTCGCTGATGATCGCGGTCGCCGTTCCCATGGCGATCTATTGGACAAGCGGCGAGACCGGATTTGAATTCATCGTATTGGGGGCGGCTTTCGGTTTCGCTTACTGGTACTGGGGCCCGACAGGCGCTCCGCTTTGATGTGAGGACATAAACGTGGGCAAGGTTACAGGTTTTCTTGAGATCGACCGGCAGGTGGGCAAGTATCAGCCCGCATCGGACCGTATCCGCCATTTCCGCGAATTCACCATTCCGATGTCGGATGCCGAGGTGCAGAAGCAGGCGGCGCGCTGCATGGATTGCGGCATTCCCTACTGTCACGGCCCGACGGGCTGTCCCGTGCATAACCAGATCCCAGACTGGAACGATCTGGTTTATAACAACAACTGGGAAGAGGCGATCCGCAACCTCCATTCCACCAACAACTTCCCGGAATTCACCGGCCGCGTCTGTCCGGCACCCTGCGAGGAAGCCTGCACGCTGAACCTCGAGGATGCGCCGGTCGCCATCAAGACCGTCGAACAGGCGATTGCCGATAAGGCCTACGAGCTGGGCTTTATCGTGCCTAAGCCGGCGACGATCCACACCGGCAAGAAGGTCGCCATCATCGGTTCCGGTCCTTCCGGCATGGCGGCAGCGCAGCAGCTTGGCCGCGCCGGTCATGAGGTCCACGTTTACGAGCGTGAATCGAAGCCCGGCGGTTTGCTGCGTTACGGTATTCCGGATTTCAAGATGGAGAAGAACTTCATCGACCGCCGCGTCGAGCAGATCAAGGGTGAAGGTGTTACCTTCCATTGCGGCGTCAACGTCGGCGTGGATGTAACGGTCGAAGCGCTTCTGGCTGATCACGATGCGGTTCTTTATTGCGGCGGTTCGGAAACCCCGCGCCCGGCCGGCATCGGTGGCGCCGATTTCAATGGCGTTTACGACGCCATGCCTTACCTCGTGCAGCAGAACCGCCGCGTTGGCCGCGAAAACATCGACAGCATCGGCTGGCCGGCCGATCCGATCCTCGCCGGCGGCAAGCATGTCGTCGTCGTCGGCGGTGGCGATACGGCGTCTGACTGCGTCGGTACGGCCTTCCGTCAGGGTGCGGTTAAAGTTACCCAGCTCGATATCCGCCCGATGCCGCCGGAAAAGGAAGACAAGCTTGCCGTATGGCCCTTCTGGGCAACGAAAATGCGCACCTCTTCTTCGCAGGCAGAAGGCGCAGTTCGCGAGTTCCAGGTGGCCACGCTTGAATTCGTCGGTGAAGACGGCGTTTTGACGGGTGTAAAGTGCTGTCAGGTGGACGACCGGCGCAAGCCCATTGCCGGTACGGAGTTCATCATCAAGGCTGATCTTGCCTTCATCGCCATCGGTTTCTCCGGTCCTTTCACCGATAGCGTGCTGAAGGAAATGGATGGCAAACTGTCGCTCAATACCGATCGTCGCGGTTCCACCAACGTGATCGCCAACGAAACGGACTACAAGACCTCGGTCGACAAGCTGTGGGCGGCGGGCGACGTTCGCCGTGGCCAGTCGCTGGTGGTCTGGGCAATCCGCGAAGGCCGTCAGGCGGCACGTGCGATCGACGAAGAGCTGATGGGCGCAACTGTCCTTCCGCGCTGAGCGAGTTGACGCGGCGCAAGCCGTCGTAACAAAAACGGAAAGGCCTGTTGTGTTTCACAACAGGCCTTTCGTTTGACTGGAGAACCGAAACGCGATGGAGGTTTCGCATTCAGGGGACGGCAACATATCGCGCCTGAGAATTGCAATGACATTACGTCGTGTCCGAAGACTGGGTTCGTTTCAGCAATAGGGAAGGCTGATGCGGAAGGAGGCGCCGCCGGATGGGGAATCACTGATGGTGATCTCCCCTCCATGGTAGCGGACGATCTCCTGCACGAGGTTTAGACCGAGCCCGGTACCGCGATCCTTCGGTCTTAACCGGTGAAATGCGTCAAACACGGCTTCCCGGTCCTCTTCGGGAATTCCGTTGCCTTCGTCGGATATGTCGATCACGCGGTTGGCCCCCACTTTTATGGTGATCGTTCCGCGATTGCCGCCATGTTCGATGGCGTTTTGCACGACGTTCATCAGGGCGCGTTGCAGCGAGGCGTCATCGGCAAGGGCGAGGATGGGCTCTTCGTCCGGCTCGAACGAAAGTTCGTAGCCTTGAGAGATTGCAAGCGGCGCCATATCAGCGACGACAGACCGGCACAGACCAACAAGATCTAGTGGAATAAGCGGCGCTTTTTGCCCGCCAAGTCGCTGCAGATCGAGCAACTGTTCGGCAAGCACGGCGATACGGCTGGCATCGGCCAATATCCTGCTCCGGTCCGGTCCGTCCAGCAACGTTTCGACACGGGTCTGGAGAATGGCGACAGGGGTCCGCAATTCATGGGCGGCATCGAGAATGAAACGCTTGTGCCGTTCGTAACCATCGTCCAGCCGTTGCAGTGCGCCGTTGACGGCATGAACGAGCGGCTGCACCTCCCGTGGAATATCGGCATCCGGTAGTCGATATCCGCGCTTGTCGATATCGATGGTCTCTGCCGAGTGCGCTATGGCGGAAAGGGCAAAAAATTCCCTGCGGATGATCCACGGAATGGTCAAGATCGTCACGATGGACATGATAATGAGGATCGGCATGATCAAGATGTTGGAGAACAGCAGCACGGGGAATGTCATGCTGAACGCCCCACCTTTGCCAATCATGACGAATTCGCCGGCCGGTCCCGAAGCGCGGCGAACGACGGCAATGCGCACGACGGCAAGATAGGAATAGGATAATGCCGCATCGCGCACATCCGAGACTTTGATGTCGCTGAGCTGTTGATCCATGTTGCTGAATGCTTCCGGCACCGGCCCGCCCTGCAGGATTTCACCTTTTTCGCTGACCGCAACGAACCAGAAACCGGGCATGCTGCTGCGCAGTTCGATAAATTCATTTGTTTCGTCAACCATCAGCCGGCCATCCTTGTCACGCATGATGGCATTGGCTGTAATCTGGGCCGCTGCCGGGCTGAGCAGCGCGCTGCCCGCGCCGCCACTGGACAGGTAAGCGACGAAGGCGGCAGTGACGATGAAAAGGCTGCCGATCTGGAACAGCAGCAGTTGAATGGTCAGACGACGTTTGAGTGATTTCCTTTTGGCCGGCTTCATGCGGTTGCCCTCAGCAGATAACCGACGCCGCGAATACCGTGAACCTCCAGACCCGCATCCGCCGCCTGCAATTTACGGCGCAGACGGGAGATATGTGAATCAAGCGCATTGGACTGGATTTCATCGTCGAAATTGTAAACGGCCTCTTCCAGTACCGATCGCAGCACCGTTCTGCCCTGCCGACGCAACAGGGCTTCGAGGATCAGCAATTCGCGTCTGGTCAGGGGAATAAACTCTCCCTTGATGCGAACTTCGCGGGTTTCGAAGCAAAATTCCAGCTTGCCCAGTTTCGCCGTCATCGTCACGCTGCCGGCTGGCCGGCGCATCAGGGCGCGGATGCGGGCAAGGAGCTCCTCGACAGCGAAGGGCTTGGCCAGATAATCGTCCGCGCCAAGGTTCAGGCCGTTCACCCGGTCAGCAAGCGTGCCTTGCGCTGTCAGCACGATGACGGGCGGTGTGACAGGCAGCAGGCGCAGATCTTCTATAAGCTGGATGCCATCGCCATCGGGCAATTGCCGGTCTAGCACGACAAGATCGTGAACACCGTCCATGATCGCATGCCGGGCAAGATCGAGCGTGCCGACATTGTCCACGATGATGTCGAACCGGTGCAGGGCGGCGGAAAGGGCTGCTGCCATTTCGCGTTCGTCTTCAACAAGCAGCAGGCGCATGAATTGTTCTCGGCAGTGTCTGGCGTGTGCCTTCCCGGAGAGGAAGGGACGCGGGGGCATCGGATAAATATCACCGTGCAGTAAGACGCGGGCAGGGGAGGGCAATTGGCCGACCCCGCATTTGCTGCAAAGCTGTATTTATCCTGCCATTGCCGGGTTGCCTCAACATTACGCCGGCTCGAGCCGTAGCAGCGAAGGCGGAGAAGTGGCTATTGCCTGGCCTGAGCGGTATCCGGGACAACCCGGTAGTCATCGATACGACCCGCCGGTGCATCGGCCATCTCGCCCCGCTTGGTCAGTCGTTCACGTGGCGATTCTACCACCGAGACACGTGTCGATACGGTCGTCGAAGGGACATCGCCAAGCAGCTTGTCACCGCCATCGAGGTTCGGATCGGTCAGGCTGATCGGCTGGGTGCGCACCTGTCCCGCGTCGATGCCAAGCGCGGGAAGGGAGGTGAGTGCAGGCAAATTGCTGCCGTCCAGCTTCACGAGGTCCGGTCCGGCGCTGTCGAGGTGCCTGCGCACGAATTTCTCGACGTAAAAAGCAAGCTTGCGTTTTCCGGCCTGCGTCATGCCGACGCCATCTGCCTCACGCAGACGGGCCTGCTGGCCGTTCATGTCGTAGCCGGTGATAACAAATTTACCGGCCTCGTCGACGAAGCCGTCCCAGACATCGACGAATTCGCCGCCGTATTTTTCGATATGGCTGCGATAAAGCCGGTTGAAGCCGACGAGATCGGCCGAGAGTGAGGTTGACTGGAAGGCAGGCAGGCCAACCCACAGCAGCGGCACCTTCGGGCGGCCGGCAAGGGTCAGAAGTTCATCGATCCGCCGCTCATATTCCTTGAACCAGACATCGGTGCCGAATTTTTCCCTGATATCGCCGATCTGCATCTGCTGGCGATCGTTCGATCCCATCATGATGACGATGGTGGCGGGATTTGTTTCGGTTATGAACTGCGGCAGATTGGCGAACCAGTCGTAATAATCCGTGCGTACGAGGCCCGAAGAACCATTCGCGCGCACATCGACCGAAATTCCCGGAGAGCTGGCGAAGGCATTGACCAACTCTTCCCCCATGCCACCGGCCAGAAAATCACCGACGACCAGAACGCGCCTGGCATTTTCAAGCTTGGCGGTCGGCTCCGGTTTTACGGTTCGCATCTGAACCACCGAAGGCGCTTTTCTTGCGGGTTGCGGGCGGGTGACTGATTTTTCACGCGGGGCAGCCGGGAAATCCCGACGATTGCGGGGCTGGTATTCGCGGCCGGGCGTGTCCTCCCGGCCCACGGGCCGGCCAAACAGCATTTCGAACAGGGTGCGCCGCTGTTCCTGGGCGAAGGTTTGCGAAGGGACAAGCGGCATGCACAAGACAGCACAAAGAATGATGGCGCAGATGCGCCAGCCCGTCCTTGTGCTTTTTGCCGCAGGTTTCCTACTCATGACATAGATCCTTCCGGATGCTTCGGCGGCGTTGAAGACCGCCGCCGAATTCACCGGCATATTATCAATTCCGCAGGGCTCTCAGCAATCGCTGCGACGGCTGACCGTCGGTTTCCAGACCCATGCGCGACTGGATGGCGCTGATCGCCGCCTTCGAACCGGAGCCGAAATTGCCATCGACCTCGCCATCGTAATAGCCCAGTTCTTTCATGCGGGTCTGGAGTTCGAATTTTTCACGAATATCCAGCGTGCCGTCCGGACGCGGCCATTTCTGCTGCATGCCGCCATAACCGGCGATCTCGTCCGCAAGCAGGCCAACGGCCAGCGCATAGCTGTCGGAGGCGTTGTATTTCTTGATAGTGAAGAAGTTTTTCATCATCAGGAAACCTGGACCATTTGCCCCACCCTGCAGTTTCAGCATGGCGCGATCGGAGCCGCGGGTGAAATTCTTGCCGTTCGGGCGGGCAAAGCCAAGCTTGGTCCATTCCGCAATGGACTTCGTCTGCCCCTCATAACGGGCACCGCCACGCGGCACGGCTGTTTCGTAACCCCAGGTCCGGCCGGGCTCCCAGCCGTTCTTGGCGAGAAGATTGGCGGCCGTCGCCAGCGCGTCCGGAACCGAGTGCCAGATGTCGCGCTTACCGTTGCCGTCCGCATCGACAGCATAGAGCAGGTAGCTGGTCGGAATGAACTGGGTATGGCCCATCGCCCCCGCCCAGGAACCCGTCAGCTGCTTGGGCGTGACATCGCCCGCCTGCAGGATTTTAAGTGCGGCGATCAATTGCGTGCGCGCGAACTTGGCGCGTTTGGGGTCGGAATAGGCGAGCGTGGCCAGTGCCTGCGGAATATTGTGCAGGCGCTCCGGCTTTTCGAGAACCGCGCCGTAATTTGATTCCATCGACCAGATTGCGAGAATGATGTGTTTGTCGACGTTGAAGTTTCGCTCGATCCAGTTGAGCGTCGTCGCATGCTTCATCTTCATCTCGCGGCCGATGCGCACCGTATAGGGGTTGACGCGGGAATCGAGATAATCCCAGATCTGGGTGGTGAATTCCGGCTGGAAGGTCGCCTTGCGCAGCGCATCCGGATCCGGCTCGCTGACACCAGCAAAGGCTTTCTGGTAGGTCGCCTTGCTAATGCCTTCTTTCGCGGCTGTTGCGTAGAACTGGTTGATCCACTGCTTGAACCCAGCATCGGCCCGGGCCGAGACGGGGGCCAGCGAGATCGCCAGACCTGCAACCATCATGCAGCCGAATTTGCGGACATTTGAAAGGATCATCTTTGTCATCGTCAGTCTTTCGTTCTCTCGAATATCATTTCGATTGCGAAAACGCATCGGGCGTCGTCATGCATAACAAAAGAATGTCAACAAATTCTTTACCATTAATAGATGGTAGCGTCACCCTTTACAAAACGTTGTTATTTTTGAAATAACAACACTGTGCGGGGATTGTGATCAAGTTTTATCTCTCAGGAGGGATATGTGGTAGAACATAAGAAAATTCGGAAGGCCGTATTTCCGGTCGCAGGTCTGGGTACGCGTTTCCTGCCCGCAACCAAGGCGGTTCCGAAAGAAATGCTCACTGTCGTTGACAAGCCGGTCATCCAATACGTCGTCGACGAGGCGGCGGAAGCGGGCATCGAGCATTTTGTATTTGTCACCGGCCGCGGCAAGGCGGTGATTGAAGATTATTTTGATATTCAATTTGAACTCGAACAAATGCTGCGCGAGCGCAACAAGAATGCCGAGCTTACATTGCTGGCCGGCCTTCTGCCCAAGGCGGGCACGGCAAGCTTCACGCGTCAGCAGGTGCCGCTCGGTCTTGGCCATGCGGTCTGGTGTGCGCGTGATATCGTCGGCGACGAGCCTTTCGCCGTGCTGCTGCCTGATATGATCATGCACTCACAGAAAAGCTGCCTCAAGGGCATGGTCGAACTTTATGACCAGACCGCCGGCAACGTCATCGCGGTGCAGGAATGCGCTCCCGATCAGACGCATAAATACGGTATCGTCGGCGTGGGTAACGCCGTGGGCGAGGGTTTCAAGATCACTGAAATGGTCGAGAAGCCTGCCAAGGGTACGGCACCTTCGAATTTCTACATCAACGGTCGCTACATCCTTCAGCCTGAGATTTTCGACATTCTGGAAAATCAGGAACGGGGCGCCGGCAACGAAATCCAGCTGACGGACGGCATGTTGACGCTTGCCAAGTCGCAGGAATTCGCTGGCTATCATTTCCGCGGGCAGACGTTCGATTGCGGCGCCAAGGATGGTTTCATTCTTGCCAACGTCGCTTTCGCGCTCGAACGCGCTGACATACGTCCCGCAATCGAGGAGCCGATCAAGGCTCTTATCGACGGACTGAAGTAAATTCACCAAATGGACAACGGGATCCCGGCCTTCGCGCCGGGATTTCTATTTGGGGCAACGTTATCGTTTCAGGACAAGCCCCGCGCCGATGCGCAGTTCGTTGCTGTCATAAATCGGCGTCCACTGATAACTAACGTCCGCCGTCAGATCGAGATAGCGGTTCAGCCCCCAGGTCAAGCCAGCGCCTGCGGTGTATTCCACGGCATTCTCGTTGTCAGAGGATGGGAATGTCCGGTGTACGATCTGCCCGGTCAGCCGCGCGACCAGATTGCTGCGCAACTCATGGGTCAGCCCGGCATCCAGTCGATAGGAAATCCAGCCGCCCTGCGGTCCGCCGGCGAAATCCTCTATCGTCGTGCGCAGGCCAAGATTGACTTTGGTGCCGCGCTGGGGCGACCAGTTCAGCTCGCCGTCCAGTGTCAGAGCGCCGATGGAAGCGATGCGGTCGTCGTCATATTGTTTGCGTAGATAGCCGATGGCGGCCTCGCCGCGGGTCTTCTCGCCAAGATCGACCTCGGCTCCAATTTTGGCGCCGTAGGAATTCGAGGACCGTGCGTAACCGGTATTGTCCAGGCGCCTGTCATATTTGGTCGTCCCCGCGTTCAATTCGAGGAACGGGATCAGTGCCGGTGACAATTCGTAGCCGATGCGGCCGCGCAGGTTCGCGCTGTTCTGGTCGCGATCGCTAAGACTGATCGGCTGGCCGTTTATGCCCTTTGCATCCGTGTAGACCGTACGCGACAGATCGAGCGCCGCCAGCCCGCGCAGCTTGCCGAAATCCCGTTGGATCGATGCGCCGGTCGTGAAACGGTGTTCTCCGCCTTGCACGGCAGCGCCGGTCAAAGCGTTGGGGTCAGTGGTGCCTTCACGACTGAATTCGTAACCCGCCTTGAGATTAGCCGTCGTTTCTTCGCCGAGATCGAGGCGCAGATCGGCTTCTATCCGCGCCCTTGGCTCCTCGCCATTCTTGCTGCCGAAATTTTTCTCCCAGGCGCCATCGCCTGTTACAGTCAGCGCATGGCGGGACCAGTCGCTGGTTAGCGTGCCGCGAATACCCGTCGTCAGGTAGTTGCGTCTGGAAGGGCCGCCGGTGTTCGTCTGCTTTTCCGTATTGATCGTCTGGCTGATCGAAGGCCGCAGCAGGAATGTACCGAGCCGGATGCCGGGGGTTTGTCCGGGTTCGGTGGCTCTTTGCGGGTTTTCACCGCCGTCTACCGTTGGCTCATAAGGGTTTTCCGCGTCGGCATAAGGCTGGCCGGCTTCTTCCTGCTGTTCGGAAATGGGGTCGCCCGGATTATTCGAGGGGCGCCATAGTTGCTGTGGCGGTGCTGCTCGCACCGTGCTTGCCTCAGTTTCAGTTGTCGTTGTCGGGTTCTCTGCCGGCGTTGCATCGCCGGATGGAACCGCGACAGGCTGCCGCGTGGCCGCTGTTTGCGCGAAAGCAGTTCCCGGGGTGTAGAGAAGCGTACAGGCAAGCAGCAGCAGGGTTGCTGCTTTCCGCGACGTCGGCAGACGTGTGGCGGTGCCCTTCACAATCATTCCTCTTCACCCGGCGCATTTGGCCGATGTCGGATCGAAAGTTCGTCTCAGCATTTCCTGAAGCCGAATGAGCGGCAGACAGATGAAGTGGACGACCAATAGACCAGACACGCGACGCAAGTTTTAATATCGCTTTAACAATAGGATTTTTATGGTTAACAGTTGATAAAGACCTCCCGGATTTCAGCACATCTGTGGCTGCGGCAAAGCTGGGGGCCTTCCTCGTTCGATTTGGCCGCTTCGGCACCGCGACTGAAGAAAATTTGCCGAGATGACTAATATTTCTAATATGATCAGATTTAAACGTTTCATTTTGGCACGGAATCGCCCTATGATTGGGTGGAACTCATCCGTTTTATTTTAGCAATCCAATTGATTTTTATTTTGTGTCACAGCGTCGTTTCATGAATCCCGTTTTGAACGTCAAGCAGGTCGGTTTTTATTGCTGGGATATTACCAATGACCGATTCTATCTAGACGAAGTCTGCGCTGAACTCTTCGGCATTCCTTTGCGGCAGGCGATGCAGGGCATCAGCATTTTCCAGATGCTCGAGAAAGTGGATATCGGCCATCGCAATCATGTGATCGAAACTGCGCTCACGACCCTTAAGGCCGCCAGCTTTTACCATCAGGAATATGCCGTGCGCCGTGATGACGGCTCTATCTCGTGGATAAGGACAGTCGGGCGATATCTGGTCGATGAAGAAAACATCCCTTTCAAGCGGATGGGAACGATGGAGGAGATTTCTCCACCGAACCTGCGCCACTAAAGAGCGGCGATTTTCGGCTGTAGAGTGGACTTATTCCGGTTGAAATAGTAACAGTCGGCCATGATTACGAGAGCCGTCAAACTGGTTGAAGACAATGCGATTGAATCCGCCGTGCGGACGATTTCGATGGAGAGGGCTGGCCTTGCCGCTCTTGAAGAGGCCCTCAGGAACGGGCTTTCCGAACCTTTCTGCAAGGCGATCGAAACGATCGGCCAGTCTAATGGCCGCCTCATCATCACCGGTGTCGGTAAAAGCGGCCACATAGGCGCCAAGCTCGCGGCCACCTTCGCCTCCACGGGAACGCCTGCGTTCTTCGTGCATGCGGCGGAGGCCAACCACGGCGATCTGGGCATGATCGGCGGTGATGATGTGGTGCTGGCGATCTCCAAAGGCGGTGAAAGTTCAGAGCTGCGTAGCATCATCAATTATTCGCGCCGTTTCTCCATCCCGCTGATTGCACTTACCTGTTCGGAGAGTGCATCGCTGGCGAAGGCAGCCGATATCGTGCTTCTGGTTCCCAATGAACAGGAAGCCTGCCCGCTCGGTCTTGCACCTACCACCTCCACATTGATGCAGCTGGCACTTGGCGACGCCCTCGCCGTTGCGCTTCTGGAAGCACGCAATTTTACTGCCGGTGATTTCAAGGTGTTTCACCCCGGCGGCAAACTGGGCGCGGGCCTTACGTTGGTCAGCGATATCATGCATACCGGCGACCGGGTGCCGCTGGTCGGCAAGGGAACCTCCATGCCGGAAGCAGTCAGTGTTCTTTCCCGTAAGCATTTCGGCTGCGTCGGCATTCTGGACGAGGATGGCCGTCTGTGTGGCATCGTCACCGAGGGCGATATGGCGCGCAACCTGTCGCGCAACCTCGCCGAATTGACGGTTGACGACATCATGACCCGTACTCCGAAAACGGTCAAAAAATCTGTGCTGGCGACCAGCGCTCTGGCGACGCTGGAAAAATTCCACATCGGTGCGCTGATCGTCGTTGATGACGATAACCGGCCGATAGGGCTGGTACATTTCCACGATCTGTTGAGAATCGGTGTGGCCTGATCGCTATGGGCGGTCGAGCGACTCTATCGTCAGGGTGCGGCCACGCGCAGCTGAGATCCTGACACGTGTTCCAGCTGGCATGTCCTCACCGTTAACGGACCACCAGGTATCGTCCAGCCTTATGCGGCCGCGTCCTTCGACAACCGGCTCCTGCAGGGTCGCTGTGCGGCCAACGAGGCTGGCTTCCCGTTGATTGAGGAAGGGTTCGTCGCTTGCCTCCCGGTTTTTGCCGAAATATTTCCGGCCAAGCAGGGCGAAGGCGATGGAGAGGGTGGCAAACAGCACCAGTTGCAATTGCCACGCCCAGAATGCAGCATCCCAGAACAGCAGGGAGAGCGCGCCGATCACCAGTGCGGCAATGCCAATCCAGATCAGAAACACGCCCGGAGCGACCAGCTCGGCAGCCAGCAGAATGAAGCCGGCAATCCACCAGCTCCATGGTCCCAACTCCGTGGCAAGCCGTTGCAGCATCGTCACTTCTCCGATGAAGAGCCGAAGGGATTACCGGGAATCGTCACGTTGATGGCCTGGGCCGAAGGCCGTGACGGCGGCACCGAGCGGGAAGATGCGGGGACGGCGGGTGCCGTTGGTGCATCGCCCTTGTCGCCGAAGACGTCGCGGGCGATTGCCCCTATGCCGCCGAGCGAGCCGATCAACGCAGAAGCCTCCATCGGCATCAACACGATTTTCGAGTTTTTGGCGGTACCGATATTGGAGAGCGCTTCGGTATATTTCTGGGCAACGAAGTAATTGATCGCGTGGACATTGCCGGCAGCGATGGCTTCCGACACCATGCGGGTGGCGTTGGCTTCGGCCTCGGCCAGACGCTCGCGGGCCTCGGCATCGCGGAACGCCGCTTCGCGCTGGCCTTCCGCCTCGAGAATGGCGGATTGCTTTGCGCCCTCTGCGCGCAGAATCTGAGCATTGCGGGCGCCCTCGGCCTCCAGCACCTGGGCGCGTTTTTCACGCTCCGCCTTCATCTGCCTCGCCATGGAATCGACGAGATCTTTCGGCGGCGCGATATCCTTGATTTCGATGCGCGTGACCTTGATACCCCATGGTCCCACCGCCTCGTCAACCACGCGCAGCAGGCGATCGTTTATGGCATCACGGTTCGACAATAACTCATCGAGATCCATCGAGCCCATTACCGAGCGGATGTTGGTCATGGTGAGGTTTTCAATCGCCATTTCCAGATTGGTGATCTGGTAAGCGGCCTGTGCGGCATTGAGGACCTGATAGAAGGTGACGGCATCAGCCGAGACACTGGCATTATCGCGGGTGATAACTTCCTGTGTCGGTATATGCAGAACCTGCTCCATCACATTCATCTTCGAACCGATGCTTTCGAAGAACGGCACGATGAGGTTGAGGCCCGGCTCGAGTGTGCGGGTGTAGCGCCCGAACCGTTCAACCGTGTAGCGATGCCCCTGCGGTACGGTCTTGATGCCGGCAAAGAGCACCAGAATGACCAAAACAACCGCCGCTATGACGACGATATCGAAACCGCCCAATGCAATCATCACTTCTTCCTCCAGCACCAGAACTTTTTGGGATCTTACACCCGCATCGTTATGGCAAGATTACACCCAACCTTGCAACTCTTGTCGTACAACCTTTTCGAGAACTGTCATACCCTCGACGCTGTCGTTGAGACACGGGATGTGGGTGAATTTCTCGCCGCCATTATGCAGAAAGATTTCTCCGGCCTCACCGGCAATTTCCTCCAGCGTTTCAAGACAATCCGATACGAAACCGGGGTTCATGACGGCGATGCGTTTGATGCCCTCGGATGCCAGCTTTTCCATGGTCTTGTCGGTATAGGGCTGCAGCCATTCTTCCGGCCCGAAACGCGACTGGAAGGTGATCATGAAGTTCTTCTCGGTCCGTCCCAGCGCTTCCTTCAGCAGACGGGCGGTCTTCTGGCAGTGGCAATAATAGGGATCGCCCTTCCTGAAATAGGATTGCGGAATGCCGTGGAAGGAGGTGATCAGCATCTCCGGTTCCCAGTCCAGCGTTGCCAGATGGTTTTTGACGGAGGCGGCAAGCCCCTCGATATAGGCAGGATCGTCATGATAGGGCGGCACGGTGCGGATGGCGGGCTGCCAGCGCAGCTTCATCAGATGTTCGAAAGCCTTGTCGTTCACCGTTGCCGTGGTCGATGCGGCATATTGCGGATAGAGCGGGAATAGCAGGATTTTCTCGCATCCCTGCTCCTTCAGCGCGTCGATTTTCGAAGCGATGGAAGGCTGGCCGTAGCGCATGGCCCAGTCAACGACGACATTGGGCAAATCCTTCAGCGCCTGTGCCATCAGTTCGCCCTGGCTGCGGGTATAGGTGCGCAGATAGCTTTCGTTGCGATCGCGGTTCCAGATTGCCTCATAGGCCTTGCCGACCTTCTGTGGGCGCTTGTTGAGGACGATGCCGTACAGGATCGGATACCAGTAGAGGCGCGACCATTCGATCACGCGTTTGTCGCTCAGAAATTCCGCCAGATAACGGCGCATCGGCCAATAGTCCGTACCATCCGGCGTGCCAAGATTGACAAGCAGAACGCCGACCTTGCCAAATCTTACGCGGGGATGGTCTACGGGAAGTGCGGATAATTCTGTCGTCATGAATGACACCCTGAACTCGTACTGGTTGCGTGAGAACGTTTCCGTTTGGGATAAAGGGCGGAAACGCTCCATTTTTTGTTTTTATACATGGCCGGCCGCAAACCGTGACGCGGTTTTGCCGGAAATGCTCAAGCTATACGCTCGTGCCGTCAATTTGTTCACGTGTTCTAGACGAAATTTGTAAGGATTGAACCACCTGCGGAGGTGATTTCCGAGGTGCGGTAACGGACGCATTGTCTTTTGATAAAATGCAGCCTGTAATGATCTGTTTTTAAAGGGAAAATAAGAAGCCGGCCTCATGGTGCGAGGCCGGCTTCCCGTCTGCGGCAAATTGCCCTGTCTGTGTGTGTTCGCGGCTTATTGAGCCGGAACCTCCAGTTCCTCGCCGATCTCGATATGGTTCGGATGCTTCAGCGTGTTTGCCTTGGCAATCCTGGTCCAAAGGGCACCGTCGCCATACTTCTCCGCCGCGATCTTCCAGAGCGAATCGCCCTTTGCGACGACATATTTGCTGGCGGCAGCCGCGGCTGCTGCCGGCGTGGTGGTGGCAGGTGCAGTCGCGGCAGGTGCTGCGGGAGCCGGGGCCGGTGTGGCGGCCGGAGCGGTTGCAGTTGCCGCCGGTGCTGTTGCGGCAGGCGCTGGTGCAGCGGGCTTTGCCGGAGCCACATAACCGGCAGGCGTCACTTCGGTGATGCGGCCGTCCGTGAAGGGCTTATAGGGGCTGTTGGCCGTAATATAGGCAGCTACAGCCTCTTCGAGGTTGGGGCCGAAGTCATAGGCGTTGATAGCCTTGGTCGCGAATACCTTGAAGCCATCGCCGCCGGTGCGAACGTAATTATTCGCCGCAACGGTGTAGGTCTTTGCCGGGTCGAGAGGCACGAAAGCGTCGCCCTCCTTGACCTCGACCGCAGTAACACGGCTGCCGGCCGGCTTGGAGCGGTCGAAGGAATATTTCATGCCTGAGACCTGCATGAAACGACCTGCGCCATCGTCGATCTGGCTAACGCCGTTTTCGAGGGCAGCGCGAATATCCTCGCCCTTCAGCTGGAAAGTCGCGACCGTATTCTGGAACGGCAGAACCGTCAGGACTTCGCCCATCGAGACATCGCCGCTATCGATGGAGGAGCGCAGGCCACCGCTATTTGCGAAAGCGATGGTGACGCCCTGATCCTTGACGCGGGCAAGGGTCGCATCCGCTACCAGATTACCCATGGAGCATTCTTTGACGCGGCAAACCTTACGGTCACCTTCGATCGGGCCTTCCGAAGTGCCGACGACCTTAGATTTCAGCGCCTCGATCGGTGCTTTCAGTTCATCGATACGCTTGAGCGTTGCTTCGTCGGGTTTGAAGGATGAATCGATCAGGATCGGATCGCCCTTGCTTTCCTTGACCACGCCGCTGTCATCGAAGACGACGCGCAGGTCGCCCAGATATTTGCTGTATTGCCCTGCCTGAACGACCGGAACCTTGTAGCCGCCGGGATTGTCGACGAGTGTCGGATAAGGCCCTTCGGCCTTCTGGTCGGTGTTGGAGAGCAATGTATGCGAGTGGCCGCCGACAACGACGTCCACATCCGGGATTTTCGCGATGAATTCGAGGTCGCGCGGATATCCGACATGGGTCAGCGCAATGATCTTGTTGACACCCTCGCCTTTCAGCTTCTGTACCTGTTCGCTGATTTTCGCGACATCTTCCGCAATGGTGATGTTGGGGCCGGGGGTCGCAAGTTCCGCCGTGTCGTTGGCGACAGCGCCGACAATGCCGATTTTCTGGCCGCCGACTTCAAGGACGATGGACGGCTTGACGCGATCGCCGATTTTCGAGGCGGCGCTGGCAACCACATTGGCGGTCACGACCGGAAACTGAACCTTGTCGAGGAAGCCCGCAAGCCCGTCTTCGCTATCGTCGAATTC
Organism: Rhizobium sp. AN5; assembly: GCF_900215255.1. Taxonomy (NCBI): domain Bacteria; kingdom Pseudomonadati; phylum Pseudomonadota; class Alphaproteobacteria; order Hyphomicrobiales; family Rhizobiaceae; genus Rhizobium; species Rhizobium sp. AN5. The sequence goes on along the minus strand of NZ_OCMJ01000003.1, from coordinate 845,259 downwards.
ATGGTTGCCGACGGTCATGGCGTCGAACTTCATGGCGTTCAGCACTTCGGCTTCAACAGTACCCTTGTAGGTGGTGTAAAACAGCGAGCCCTGAAAATTGTCGCCGGCATTGAGCAGGAGAACGTTCTTGCCTTGAGCCTTGAGCGCGTCCCTTGTCTGGTTGATTGCGGTCAAGAGGCGCGCGGCGCCGCCAAAGCATTCGTTTTTGCCTTCCTCTTCCGCCGAGCAGGTCGAGTCGAATTTATTGATCGATTCGATACGGGAGTGAAAATCGTTAATGTGAAGAATGTTGAGCTCGTAATCGGCCAGAGCCGCTCCGGCTGAAAGCGTTATCGCTGAAACGCTCAGCATACTCAGTCTCAAAATTTTCTTCATGGTCCCTCTCTCCTGTTCAAAGCGGAAGCCTTGGCCGGTCGATCATCATCAGGCCGTGCTCATTCTCTAGTCTGAAAGTATGTCAGTCTTTCAAAGCGCGATGTTTCCATTTAGCGGCAGCTGCCGCAAGCGGAAATTGTGACAGTGGCGCAATAAAGCAAAACGCACGCGTGAGGCGTGCGTTTTAAAAGCTCATACCATTGAAAAGGCTGTGTTATCAGCCCTGACGCGTCAGCGAGAACTGGCTGTTGCTGTCTGTCGTGCAATTCAGTTGTGACGGGGAGACGAGCGCGCAGTTGACGCGCGATTGCGTGTTGCGCACCAACGACGTCATGTTGATTTCATAGAGCGTCGGCGAAATCGTGACATAGGTGCCTGATGCTAGAAGCGTGTTGGTATCGGTCGAACGGGTGGAGAAAGCACCGTTCTGGAATGTCGATACGATGCCGTTGCGGTCGATCCAGCGGCCATCCACGGCCGGGCCGCGGGCAAGCGATGGTGCCATCGACGTCTGCTGGGAGGGACCCGGCGCAACGCATGAAGACACCGCGATTGCGGCACAAAGCAAAGCAGCGCTTGTCTTGAAGTTCATGAGCCTGTTCTCCTGCGATTCGATGAAACCCTGATGTTTCGACCATGCCGTGAAGCGTTATTTATTTCAAGGCAACGTTGTTTGCTCTCCCGGGTTCCTGACATCCGTCATGAAAACACCTGCGTGACAAATATGAGACGCCACGCCCTCAGCGCACGAGGATGTTGCGGAACTGCCAGGGATCCGAGGTGTCGATATTGTCTGGAAACAGTCCCGGGCGACCGTCGAGCGGCGTCCAGTCCGTGTAATGTCCTTCGACCGGTCCGAGATAGGGACGCTGCACCTCAAGGCAACGGCGATAGTCCATTTCATCCGCCTCGACGATGCCGGCTTGCGGATTTTCAAGCGCCCAGACCATTCCGGCCAGTACCGCGGAGCTGACCTGCAATCCGGTCGCGTTCTGGCTGGGGGCGAGCGCCCGTGCCTCCTGCAACGTTAGCCGCGAGCCATACCAATAGGCATTTTTGTCATGGCCGTAGAGAAGAACACCCAGCTCGTCGGCACCATCGACAAGCTCGTCTTCGCCAAGCACATGCTGGATCGGCTGCGGTGTGCCGCCATTGCCGAAAAGTTCGTGCAGGGAAAGGACGGCGTCGTTGCAGGGGTGGTAGGCATAGTGACAGGTGGGCCGGTAGATCAGATCGCCATCGTCATTGCGGACGGTGAAATAGTCGGAAATCGAGATCGCCTCGTTGTGGGTGACCAGAAATCCATATTGCGGCCCTTGTCCGGGACACCATGTCCGTACCCGCGTATTGGCGCCGGGCTGATCGAGATAGATCGCTGCCTTGCTGCCCTTTTTCTGTTTTTTCGCATTTTTCGGCATCCAGTTTTCATGCGTTCCCCAGCCGAGTTCGGCGGGCTGAAAACCTTCGGCGATAAAACCCTCGACGGACCAGGTGTTCCAGAATGCGCCGAAGGGCTTGGGATCTTTTGCCCGCTGCGTATCGCGCTCTGCCACATGCACGCCCTTGACGCCGAGCTGCTGCATGAGCTTTGCCCATGCCTGCTGGTCATGCGGTTGCGGCTCTTCGATGTCGAGACCGCTATCCTTGGCGAGATTGACCAGCGCCTGTTTTACGAACCAGGACACCATGCCGGGATTTGCGCCGCAGGTGGAAACAGCCGTTGCGCCGCCCGGTTTCCGAGCCTTTTCTTTCAGCATGGTCTCGCGCAGCGAATAATTGGTACGGGAGGCATTGTCGGCGTCTGCATCGAAGTAAAAGCCGGGCCACGGCTCCACTACGGTGTCGATGTAGAGCATGCCATGTTTGCGGCAGAGCCTCATCAGATCGACGGATGCGGCATCGACCGAAAGATTGACGCAGAAGCCCTGACCCTGAACCCCTTTAAGGAGTGGCTTGAGCACCTCCTTGTAGTTTTCTTTGGTCAGATGCGTGCGGATATGGCGAATGTTTCTCTCGGCCAGATACGCTGCGATATCCTCGCGCGGGTCGATGACGACGAGCCTGGTCTTGTCGAAGTTGAAATGACGTTCGATCAACGGAAGAGTGCCGCGCCCGATGGAGCCGAAGCCGATCATGATGATGGGGCCGTCAATATCGCCGTAAATCGGATGGTTTGCGTCCGTCATTCGTCATTTTTCCTTTTTAAGCCAATAAGTAAGCTAGATCATAAAAGCGTGCCACAATAAAGGGCAGGTGCATGACGGACATATGACGATGGCGCAAGCCCGGGATGCGAAAGTTGTGACTGGTTGGTGTATGGTGATCCCGTTCTGCGCGGTTGCGATCCGGCGAGATTGAAGTCGAGACCTTCCGACCGCATTCTTCCCCTTCGCATTTTAGAGACTACGTTTATAATAAAGTTCTTCTTTTCGTGTATATGTCCTAAGGCTTGGGGGACTTTTGCAAGATGACGAAAAGGGGGCTTTTCGTCATCACAGGAGTGTTGCCTGTTGAATAGTCTTATTGAGCGTGTCGCAGCGCTTCAGAGCGCCACCCCCGTTCTTATTGCACTTTACGATTCCGAGGACCGGTTGCGGCATGCCAACCCGTCGTTTCGGGAAAGCTTTCAGCTTGCCGACGATGATTTTTCGACCTGGGCGGAAATCATGCGCTTGAACCACCGTCTGCGAACCGGCGTGGTCGTCAGAAACAGCGATTTCGAGGGCTGGCTTTTGTCGGCGCAGTCCCGGCGCGGCAAGCTGCCGTATCGTGCCTTCGAGATGGACATGTATGACGGCCGCTGGTTCTGGATGACGGAGACGGTGCAGCAGGATGGCTGGATGCTGTGTGTTGCAAGCGATGTCACCGAATTGCGCCAGGGCTACAGAACCCTGCGGCAGGACCGGGATCTGGCGGTGCGCGCCTCACAGACCGACGAATTGACGGGAACGGCGAATCGGCGTTTCGTTTTCGCCAAACTCGCGCTGCAGGTGGAGCGGGTCGGCAAGGGGCTCGAAGCGCCCTTTTGCCTTTGCACGCTCGACATCGACTTTTTCAAGCACATCAACGATCGTTTCGGCCACAAATGCGGCGATGCGGTGCTGCGCGATTTTGTCGGGATCGCCCATTCCGTCGTCCGGCGGGTGGATTGTTTTGGCAGGATCGGCGGTGAGGAATTCATGATCATCCTGCCGCGCAGTTCGGTCGTTGAGAGCCGGGAGATTGTCGAGCGGCTACTGCAAAAGGTGCGGCTTTCCAGACCGCTGGCCGAGTTTCCGGATTTTTCCTATAGCTGTTCCGCTGGAATGACGACCTATCGGATGGCAGAAAGTGCCGACGATGTTTTCATGCGCGCCGATCAGGCGCTTTACGCTGCCAAGGAAAAAGGCCGCGACCGGCTTTTGTCGGTGACGGTTTAGACCAGCTCCGCCGCAATCAGCCCATGCAGCGAATTTCCCACGAACAGCCGCCGACCGGCAATATCTTCCGGCTTCAATGCCTGCCCGCGTGCCTTGCGCTGGCGGATGAGATCGGCACGCAGGACGCCCGGCAGAATGCCGCTGTCGAGCGGCGGCGTCAGCAATTGCCCGTCCGGCATTTCGACGAAGATGCTGGTCGATGATCCCTCGCACAACTCGCCGCGCTCGTTGAGCAGCAGAACCTCGTCCGCATCCCCGGCTGAAAATTCGGCGCGGGCGGCATCATAGGGTTCCCGGCGCGATGACTTGTGGCGATAGAAGGTGTCGGCGGAATCAAGCCTGGTTTGCGTCGCGATGCGGATCCGCCAGACGGTTCCCTCCTGCAACGGCTGAAAGTCGGTCGTTTCTATATCGAGTTCACCCTTGTAGTTCATGACCAGCTTCACGCAGAGCGGACTTTCGCCGCCCACCTTCTTCTCCAGTACCTGAACCGCGTTGGCCGGTGCTCGGAAACCGAGCGCATCGGCTGAGCGCAATAGCCGGCGCATATGCTGGTCAATGCGCTGAAAGCCTGATTGCGGCTCCCAGCGCAGCGTTTCTCTCAAGGTCAGATCGGCGGGTTTGCGTTTCATTGCCTTTGCTCGTCGCCTGTCATCGGTATTTTTCGGAGGCGATCAGGCCTGTTTGCCGTCAAGCGCTTCCAGTTCGTCGATCAGCCCTTCGATCATGGCAAGACCCTTGTCCCAGAAGGAAGGGTCTGTCGCATCGAGGCCGAATGGTTTCAGAAGTTCCGAATGGTGCTTGGTGCCGCCTGCTTTCAAAAGCTCGAAATATTTCTCCTGAAAGCCGGTCTCAGCCTTCTGGTAAACGGCATAGAGCGAGTTCACCAGGCAATCACCGAAGGCATAGGCATAAACATAGAAGGGAGAGTGGATGAAATGGGGGATGTAGGTCCACCAGGTCTCATACCCTTCGGAAATCTTGATCGCCGGGCCGAGGCTCTCGGCCTGAATGGAAAGCCACAATTCACCGATCTGTTCGGAGGTCAACTCGCCCTGCTTGCGGGCGGTGTGCAGCTTGCGTTCGAATTCATAAAACGCGATCTGGCGCACGACCGTGTTGATCATGTCCTCGACCTTGCGGGCGAGCATGGCCTTGCGTTCCCTGACGTCCTTCGTGTCGTCAAGCAATTTGCGGAAGGTCAGCATTTCTCCGAAAACGGAGGCGGTTTCGGCAAGCGTCAGCGGCGTCGCGCACATCAGCGCGCCTTGGTCGCCGGCCAGCACCTGGTGCACGCCGTGGCCAAGCTCATGGGCAAGCGTCATCACGTCGCGCGGTTTGCCGAGATAGTTGACGAGGACATAAGGATGTGCCGAAGGCACGGTCGGATGCGCGAAGGCTCCCGGCGCCTTGCCGGGCCGGGCGGGGGCGTCGATCCATTGTTCATCGAAGAAACGGCGGGCGATATCGGCCATCTCCGGCGCAAAATCGCCATAGGCGGACAGCACGGTGTCCTTCGCCTCATCCCATGGAATGATCGTATTCGATGTATCGGGAAGCGGCGCGTTGCGGTCCCAATAGTTCATCTGTTCCATGCCGAGCCATTTCGCCTTCATGGCGTAATAGCGATGCGAAAGGCGCGGATAGGCGTTTTTCACGGCGGCAGCCAGAGCGTCTACGACCTCGCGCTCGACACGGTTTGCCAGATGGCGGCTGTCGGCGATGTCTTCGAACTTGCGCCAGCGGTCGGAAATATCCTTGTCCTTGGCCAGTGTGTTGGTGATGAGGGTGAAGACCCGCAGATTATTCGTGAAGGTGGTGCTGAGCGCCTGTGCCGCCTTCTTGCGGGTTTCCGGCTCCGGCTCCTGAAGCATATTGAGCGTTACTTCCAGCGAAAGGCTTGCGCCGTCTATATCGAAGCGCAGGTCGGCCATCGTCTCATCGAACAGGCGGTTGAAGGCGCTGGCACTCGTCATCGATTTTTCAAGGAATAGCTGTTCGAGCTGGTCATCGAGCTGGTGCGGCTTGTCCTTGCGCAAATCCACCAGCCACGGCCTGTAGTGCCCAGCTAAGGCATCGTTTGCCATGCAGGCATCCATCACAGCGTCGTCGATGCGGTTCAGTTCAAGCGTGAAGAACAGCAGATGGGCGGAAATATCCGTCAGTTTCGCCTGGGCGTCGCCGTAAAGCTTGCCGTTTGCCGGGTTGGACGTATCTGAAAAATACGTCAGCCCGGCAAAGGAGCCGATGCGGCCGATAAGATCGTCCAGCGCTTCATATTCCTTTAGAGCAGCGCCGATGCCGTTGGCGCCCGTCGCCTTTGCAGCGTCTTCAAGCTTGCCCTTCCATTTATCCTCGAAAGCCGCCGCCAGCGCCGCCGCCTTCTCGATGTCGCCCTTGTATTCCGGCGAATCGCCCGAGGGATAGAGATCCGAGAGTTTCCAGCCGGGCAGGTCGCCTAGGACAGGGCCGGAGGTTTCGGCAAGCGAAAATACGGGGTGCGGTGTTGGGCGATTGAGGGTCATCGAACGCGTCCTTGTCGTTATGCCTGCGCAGCATATGGGGCCTTTGTTTCCCGCAGCAATGGATAAAATGCAAGCAAATCTCAAAACTGGATGTTCAAATCTCCCGTGCCAGAGTGCGCCACAAGGGACCGCATGACGCAGGTCCATAAACCGGAAACCGGAGCCAAAAATGACCGCGCATGTTCTCGTGATAGACGATGATCCCGTCCAGCGCCGCCTGCTCAAAAATGCGGTGGAACGTTATGGGCATCTGGCCTTGCTTGCAGAAAACGGCAGGGCGGGGCTGGAGCTGCTTAAGCAATATAGCGGCGAGATCAATGTTGTCGTCCTCGACCTGATGATGCCGGAAATGGATGGCCTCGCCTTCCTGAAAGCCGTTGGCGAACTCGGCACCGACGTTCCGGTCATCGTCCAGACGGGGCAGGGCGGCATCGATACCGTCGTGCAGGCCATGCGCGCCGGCGCCTTCGATTTCGTCGTCAAGCCGGTCTCGCCGGAACGGATCGGCGCTGCCATCTCCAATGCCCTCAAGCTCGACAGGAGAGAGGCAAAGGCCCGCACGGGCAGGCGCGGACGGAGCAATGCCGTGAATTTTACTGATATCGTTTCCGCAAGCCCGGCCATGCTGAGGGTGATAGAACTGGCGCAGCGCGCCGCCCAGTCCAGCATTCCCGTGGTGCTGGAAGGCGAATCGGGCGTCGGTAAGGAAATGGTCGCCCGTGCAATCCAGTCGGCTGGCGACAGGGCGAACAAACCGTTCATCACCGTCAATTGCGGCGCTATCCCGAACAATCTGGTGGAGAGTATTCTCTTCGGCCACGAGAAAGGTGCTTTTACCGGTGCGACGGAAAAACACGTTGGCAAGTTCATGGAAGCGGATGGCGGAACGCTGTTCCTCGATGAAATCGGTGATCTGCCGCTCGACGTGCAGGTAAAGCTGCTGCGGGCAGTTCAGCAGGGCGAAATCGAAACCGTCGGTTCCGCGCGTGTGCAGAAGGTGAATGTCCGCCTGATTTCCGCCACCAACAAGAATCTCATCGAAGAGGTGAAGGAAGGCCGCTTCCGCGAGGACCTCTATTATCGCCTCAACGTCTTTCCGATCACCATTCCGGCGTTGCGCCGGCGCAAGGAGGATATTCCCCATCTGGCACGGGTGTTCGCGGAGCGTTTTTCGGTGGAACAGAAATTGCCAAATCCCGTCGGCCTCGATGCCAGCGCGCTGGCACTGCTAACGGCCTATGACTGGCCGGGCAATATCCGCCAGCTTGAAAATGCGGTCTTCCGCGCCGTCGTGCTGTCGCAGGGCGAGGAACTGGCGGATTCCGATTTTCCGCAAATCGCGCTGCAATTGCCGGAATTCGCAGGCGGGGACGATGCAGGTGAGTCGATCCGGTCGCCGTCTGGATCGTCGCTGAAACTCGCCGCCTATTCTCCGCCGCCTCCGGCCGCCGAAAGTCACGCCATTCTGGATGAGGCGTCAGATATTTCCACCACGATCTACCGGGGGGGGAACCTGATCTCCAGCATGGACGACTCAGGCAATATCAGGAAGCTGGCCGAGATCGAAGAGGAGCTTATCCGTTTTGCCCTCCGTTTTTATCGCGGGCAGATGAGTCAGGTCGCAAGGAAACTTGGTATCGGCCGCTCGACGCTTTATCGCAAGCTGAAGGATTATGGCATTGATCCGGACGATCCGTTGCGGGATGCGGCGTGATTGCACAAACCGCCTATTCGACGGCAGATAGCAAGATTCGTTAACTTCTGAGCAAGGATATCCGCTTACCGTCTATAAACCTCTTGTTAGTGGCTGATTCACTATATAGAGGAAGGTTGCATCTGTGTGGCAATTTTGCCATCGTGTCACCGTATTTGACGTTCATTTGAGGCAATGTGACATAAATTGTCTTCCAGGCGGGGATCGAATTGCCATATCTGCATCGAAATATCGCGCTGTCGACCAAGATCGCGCGCGGCTTGATCAAGGATATATGCACGAAGCTGTCGGCACGCGCTGTCACCTTTGCCTGCTTGATGCTCGCCGCAATGCCTTTCGCAGGCGTCTCGGCGACGGAAGCTTTCGCCGAAACGCGCAGTCTCAAACTGTATTATATCCATACACGCGAGAAGGCGGTCATAACCTTCAAGCGCAATGGAAAATACGACCAGAAGGGTCTGCAGGAGCTGAACCGCTTTTTGCGTGACTGGCGTCGTAACCAGCCGACGCGGATGGACCCGCGTCTTTTCGATCTTGTCTGGGAAGTCTATCGCCGCAGTGGCGCGACCGATTACATCAACGTCGTTTCGGCCTTCCGTTCGCCTGAGACTAACGGCCTCCTGCGCACGCGCACCAAGGGCGTGGCGGAAAAAAGCCAGCATATGCTCGGCAAGGCCATGGATTTTTACATTCCGGGCGTGAAGCTTGCCACACTGCGCGAAATCGGCATGCAGATGCAGATTGGCGGCGTCGGCTTTTACCCGACCTCGGGTTCTCCCTTCGTGCACATGGATGTCGGTGGCGTTCGTGCCTGGCCGCGCATGAGCCGTCAGGAACTCGTGCGTATCTTCCCTAAGGGCAATACGCTGCACGTTCCTTCCGATGGCAATCCGCTTCCGGGTTATGAACAGGCGCTGGCTGACTACAAGAAGCGCGTCAATTCCTCCTCCATTCAGGTTGCTTCCAGCGCCGGTGCCGGCCCTGCTTCCTCCGGTGGTGGCGGCAAGCGCAAGACACTGTTGCAGGCGCTCTTTGGCGGAGGCGACGAGGATGAAGATCCCGATAGCATCGCAACGCCGCAGCCCGCAGAACGTCCGGCTGTCGCTCGCCCTGCAACGCCGCCGCCTGCGGCACCTGAGCCAGAACCGACGATCGCCGTTGCTTCCGCCCAACCGCTTCCCGGTGTGAGCACTGCGCCGCTGCCCATTGCACGTCCAGCTTTCGGCAACCAGCCTCCGGCAAACACCGGCCTTGCCACCGCGCTTTATTCTCCGGCCCGCAACGCTGCGCAGGATGCCCTCCAGGCTGCGACAACACCGACGCCGACCTCTGCTCCGGCCGAGCGTCAGCAGTTTGCCGATCTGGCTGAGGTATCCGTGCCTGTGCCGACGCTTCTTGGGCCGCGTGGCATGCGTGGCGACGCTGAAGGATCGATCCTGACCGCATCCGCAGATGGTTCGACACCCGCAGCGACGGGCGAACTTGCGTCTATTCCGGTGCCGGCCAATCGTCCGGCTGTGGCGGAAGCCCTGCTGGCACAGGCCAATGCCGATCCGGAAGGCGACGAGGATCTCGCCGAAGAGCGGAAAGATACGCTTTCGCCGACTGTGGTTGCGGCTCTGGAACAGAGCGGCCAGGCTGCCCGTTCGCAGATCAATTCCGCTACCGTGCCGACAGCCGCGCCGTTCCCGGCTGCCGTCAACCACAAGGTTACGGTCGCGCCCGCCGAAACGGCGAAGGCTGAGCCAGAGGCAGGTTTCGGTGACGCCTTCGATCTGAAACCCTCCATCAATGGTGGGCTGACGGCCGGCTTGCCGACCAAGGGCTCACGCCCGAGCAGACAGGATGCCGCGGTTTCCCATCAGGCCATGGTCGGCGGTGGTCGTCTGACGCAGGATCTGATCTCTGACTGGGCGCTCAACCAGAACAAGGGTACGACCGGCCGTTCGGTGAAGGCACCGCGCGTCGTCGCCAACCGTATGCTCAGCCACGACATGTCGGCTTCCGCCACATCGGCAAGCTTCAAGCCCGGTGCAGCGGCGATCGAGTCCAGCCGTTTCAGCACGCCGGTGAAGATGCACTGAGCCCCGCTTTGCAATGCGGCCGAAAGGCCAACAAAAAACCCGCCGGTGACGGCGGGTTTTTTATTATGCTTGATATCGGGATATCAGACGCCACTCTGGCCGTCCGAACCGATATAGGCGATGCGCACCATGTTGGTCGCGCCGGGGGTGCCGAGCGGCACGCCGGCGGAGATGATGATGCGGTCGCCCGGCTTGCCGAAACCTTCGGACACGACGATGCGACAAGCGCGGTTCACCATATCGTCCAGATCGCTGGCGTCACCGGTAACCACGCAATGCAGGCCCCAGACGACCGACAGGCGGCGTGCGGTCTGGATGATCGGCGAAAGCGCAATGATCGGAACCTGCGGCCGCTCGCGCGCGGCGCGAAGGCCCGTTGTGCCGGACGAGGTGTAGGTGACGATCGCGGCGAGCTTCAGCGTTTCGGCAATCTGGCGGGCAGCAAGCGAAATGGCGTCTGCACCCGTCGCTTCCGGCTGTGGGCGCTGCGCGTAGATGATGTTGGAATAATAAGGGTCCTGTTCCACCGTGCTGGCGATGGATGCCATGGTCGATACGGCTTCGATCGGATAATCGCCGGAAGCGGACTCGGCCGAGAGCATGATGGCGTCGGCGCCTTCGAATACGGCAGTCGCAACGTCTGAGACTTCGGCGCGGGTCGGAACCGGAGCTGTGATCATCGATTCCAGCATCTGTGTGGCAACGACAACCGGCTTGCCGGCACGACGGCAGGCGCGGGTCAGCTGTTTCTGGATGCCCGGAACGGCTTCCAGCGGCATTTCCACGCCGAGATCGCCGCGTGCGACCATCAATGCGTCGGAAAGCTCGATGATCTCTTCGATGCGCTCAATAGCCTGCGGCTTCTCGATCTTGGACATCAGGCCAACGCGACCGCGCGAAATCTTGCGCACTTCGGCCAGGTCTTCCGGGCGCTGAACGAAGGAAAGGGCAACCCAGTCCACTTCGTTGGTTGCGAGAACGGCGTCGAGGTCGACTCGGTCCTTGTCGGTCAGAACGCCGACGCCAAGCAGGGTGTCGGGCAGGCTGATGCCCTTGCGGTCGGAAATCCGGGTGCCGGAAACAACAGTGGTGACGATGCTCTTGCCGTCGCTCTTCTCAGCGCGCAGATGCAGCTTGCCGTCATCGATCAGCAGGCGGTGGCCAGGCTTGACCGCTTCGAGAATTTCAGGATGCGGCAGGAAAACGCGGGTGTTGTCGCCGGGCGTATCGTTGTTGTCCAGCGTGAAGGTCTGGCCGGGAACGAGATCAACCTTGGTTTCGGCAAATTTACCGACGCGCAGCTTGGGACCCTGCAGGTCGGCCAGAATGCCGATCGGACGGCCGTTACGGCTTTCAACGGAGCGAATACGCTCAATCAGCGTCCGCATCACGTCGTGGCTCGCATGGCTCATGTTGATGCGGAAGAGATCGGCGCCGGCCAGATGCAGCTTTTCGATCATTGCCTCGTCGGAAGAGGCGGGGCCGAGAGTTGCAAGAATTTTGACTTTGCGGTTACGCTTCATCAGTTTTGATTTCCCTGTGTGCCTGGCGTATCGGAAAGCTGGACCATCCAGCTGCCCTGTCTGCCCGTGTCATATTCCTTGAAACCCATTCTCTGGAAGCTGCGGGCATAACAATCGTCTACGCCGGCGATTTTGAACTCGTTTTCCGCCACGCACATGTTGACGTCACCGGTCCAGCGGCCGCCGTGAGCGGCGTCCTCGGCATAAAGATAATAATAACGCGACTGCAACTCACCCTCTATCAGCGTTGCGCAGGTGGAGGAGGGGACCTGCCACCAACCTTCACTGACCCAGCCGTCCTGCGCCCGGTAGCCGATTGCGACCCCCACGAGGTTTTGCGTGCTGTTGCAGACGCGGAAATCCGCATGCGCGGCCTCCACGAAGACAAACGGGGTCAGAAACAATGCCGCTGCGGAGAAAAGACGGGCAAGATGCCGAAAGTGGCGAGGAAGAGCGAGAGATGACTGAGTCACGGCTTCCATCCGGATTCCATGGTTATAATGAACACACTTCTTGGCGTGGCCGCCAAAGAAAGTCAACGCGAGTTTAATCGATTATATTGTTCGTGGGATCGTGAGTGCGATAAGGTAGATGGCTGTTCTGTCGCCGAAACTTGCGCCCGGCCTCAAGCCATGCCATCAAGCTTTTCTCCTCAATCCTGCCCCAGAAAATTATCGATGAACGACTTCATACCCTATGAAATCATAGAAGGCGATTATGACAAAGGCATGGTTCTTCTGGCGGACCATGCCATGAACCTCCTGCCGGCACACTACGGCAAACTTGGCCTTCCGCAAACCGCTTTTCATCGTCACATCGCATTTGATATTGGTATTGAAGGGCTGACGCGCTCTCTTGCGGCCCGCCTCGGTGTGCCGGCCGTGCTTGGGCGATTTTCGCGCCTTCTGATCGACCCCAATCGCGGCGAAGACGATCCGACCCTTATCATGAAGATTTCGGACGGGGCGATCATCCCCGGCAACCACCCGATTTCGGATGAGGAATGGCAAAGACGGATCGAGATTTTTCATCGTCCCTATCACAATGCCGTCGATCGCGTGCTTACCGGTGTAGCGCAGTCGTCGGGGGAAGCGCCGCTTGTTCTGTCGCTGCATTCGTACACGCCGTTCTGGAAAGAAACACCGCGGCCCTGGCATGCCGCGGTTCTCTGGGACACGGATAATCGTGCCGTCGATCCGCTTCTGGCGCATCTGCGCGCGACCGGCGACATTCTCGTTGGTGACAACGAACCCTATGACGGGGCGCTGAAGGGCGATACCATGTATCGCCATTGCATGATGAAGGGCATACCGCATGCGCTTCTCGAAGTTCGGCAGGATTTGATCGCGGATGAGGGAGGGATTGCCGAATGGTCGGACCGGCTCGCTCCCATTTTCGCCGCAATGAACGACGATCCCATTTTGCATGAATATGAGCTGTTCACCTCTCGCACCGGCCCCTACTGAGTCTGGAGCTGCCCCATGACGACACCGAATGACAAACAGCAGATTGAATTCGAGGCCGCCGCATTCCGCCGTCTCGTTGAGCATCTTCGCGAGCGTCACGATGTGCAGAACATCGACCTGATGAATCTCGCGGGCTTTTGCCGCAATTGCCTTTCCAACTGGTATGGGGAGGCCGCTAACGAGGCCGGCGTTGCACTCACCAAGGAGCAATCCCGGGAAATCGTCTACGGAATGCCCTATGAGGACTGGAAGGAAAAATATCAGGCGGAGGCGAGCGACGTCCAGAAAGCTGCCTTTGAGCAGAACAAGCCAACGGAATAACCCCTGATCGACGGAAACGACTTGACGTGAGGCCCGTCAGTGGGCAGGTCACAGGCCGGAATTTTTGCTGCCCGGCTGGCGGCGACCGGCGAAGGCTTCGCCTGGATTTAATGAACAAGGCTCACTCGAGCTGCTACCAATGAAGGATGATATGATGGACGAAACGAGCACCACCGAAACCGTCGCCGCCGCCGAACTGCGTCAATTCATCGAGCGCGTCGAGCGTCTCGAAGAGGAAAAGGCTGCCATTCAGGGAGACATCAAGGATGTCATGGGCGAGGCGAAGGGTCGTGGCTACGATACCAAGGCGATCCGCACCATCATCCGCCTGCGCAAGAAGGACGCCAACGAGCGTATCGAGGAAGAAACCATTCTTCAGACCTATATGGCTGCGCTTGGCATGGAATGATCGGTTGACGGTCCTACAATGAAAAATCGCCGCTTTTGCGGCGATTTTTGTTTGGATCGTCTGCGATATTCAGCTGCGAGTGCCAGCCAGCTTTTCAGAAAGGTCAGCGGCCTCTTTGCGGGCGTCCTTGTCCGCGGGATAGAGCGCGAGATAGCGTTCCCAGGCTTTCAGCGCCAGATCGTCACGGCCTGAGGCTTCGAGGATGTTTGCAAGGCTTGCCAGTGCCGGAAAATAGCGCGGCTCCTTCTCCAGCGTCAGATTGATATCCGCCATCGCCTTTCGGGTGTCGCCATCGGCAAAATGCACCATGGCGCGGCGATAGGGCGCCTGCACGTAATCCGGATCGAGTAAAATAGCCTGGTCGAGAAAATCGTAAGCAGCGGCGTTGCGCTTCTCGTCTGCGGCTTCGCCAGCCCATTGCATCAGGAGATTGATTGTCGCGCTGCCGGAATCGGTCCATTCGGAAGCGATCTGGTTGGCAATGCTGCGCGCCTTGACCGCATTCCGCTCTTTTTTCAGCGACGCGAAAAGACTGTCGACCGTCTTGGCAGGTGAAGGCGCAGCCTCCAGGGCTGCGGGAGGCTGACCATCTGCCGCATGAGCAAGGGACGCCATTCCTGAAAGCAGGAGGCCCGAAAGCAGGAAACCCTGAGCGACGATGATAGCCGTGCAAAAACGATTTGGGCGCATGGGTTAAAGCTTAACCCGACTGCGCCCAATATCAAATGCAAAGTTCTGCACTGTCAACAAAGTGATCCGCGATGTGATCGCGAACCGCAGCGGCACTCAATCAGCCCTGACGAGCCTTGAAGCGCGGGTTCTGCTTGTTGATGATGTAGACGCGGCCCTTGCGGCGAACCAGGCGGTTATCGCGATGACGGGCCTTAAGCGCTTTAAGCGAATTCTTGATTTTCATTTTACTGGTCCGCAGTTTTGCACGGCTTTTACCGTGCTTATTCAAACAATCAAAAGCGCGCAACGGGGCGCGCTCTTTTCGGTTGGCAGGCAAATACCCGTTTGACCCCTGCCTGTCAACACTTCCACGCGTCTTTGCCTTAAAAGACTGAGGCTTTTCCTGTGCGCAAAAGCTCGGTCACATGGCCCATCTTGCGGCCGGGCCGTGCTTGCGTCTTGCCGTAAAGATGCACGAGACAGTCTTTTTTCGAAAGCCATGCTGGCACATCGTTGATGTCATCGCCGATGAGATTGGTCATGACACAATCCGAATGGCGGGCCGTGCTGCCGGGGGCAAGACCGGAGACGGCTCGTATATGCTGTTCGAATTGCGAGACCACGCAGGCCGCTTCCGTCCAGTGGCCGGTATTGTGCACGCGCGGCGCCATTTCATTGGCAACGAGCGAACCATCGGTCAGGACGAAAAACTCGATGCCGATCACGCCGACATAGTCGAGCGCGGCCAAAAGCTTTTCCGCCGATTGCACGGCAACCGCCTTCGCCGCATCGGAGAGTGCTGCCGGCACGGTGGATGTGTGCAGAATGCCGTTCAGATGAATGTTTTCGGCCGGATCATAGCAGGTAACGGTGCCATCCCTGAAACGGGCGGCAATGATCGAGATTTCCCGCTCGAAAGCGACAAAGCTTTCGAGGATGAGCGGCACGCCACCGAGTGCTGCGAAGGCGCCTGCGATGTCCTCACCACCCTTGAAAAGCCTCTGGCCCTTGCCGTCATAGCCCATGCGGCGGGTTTTCAGCACACCCTTGCCACCAAAAGCGGCCAATGCCGCTTCCAGTTCTTCCTGATTATCCACGGCGCGGAAATCGGCGGTCGGAATGCCGCAACCGTTGAGGAAGCGTTTCTCCGTCAGCCGATCCTGCGAGGCGCTGAGAGCCTGCGGTGGGGGATAGACGGGAACGGAAGCGCTCAGCGTCTCGGCTGCGGTGACGGGTACGTTCTCGAATTCGTAGGTCACGACATCACAAAGGCGAGCGAGTTCCGCAAGCGCCGTCTCGTCATCGTATTCCGCGACGATCTGGCTGTTGCAGACCTGCGCCGCCGGACAATCGGCTTGCGGTTCGAGAACGATGGTGCGGTGGTTGAGGCGTGCGGCGGCCATTGCCAGCATGCGGCCAAGCTGCCCGCCGCCGATGATGCCGATGGTGAGATTGTTCGTGTTCATCATCACGTCAGAGGCTGTCACTGGGCGCTGTCCATGGGATATTCGGCAACCGCCGCTGACTGGCGCGCGCGCCATGCATCGAGCCGGTCTGCCAGGTCCTCGTCACCCAGCGCCAGAACCGCAGCTGCCAGAAGTGCGGCATTGATAGCGCCGGCCTTGCCGATGGCAAGCGTTCCGACGGGAATGCCAGCGGGCATCTGGACGATGGAATAGAGGCTGTCCTGCCCGGACATCGTCTTGGACTGTACCGGGACGCCGAAAACCGGAAGCGGGGTCATGGCGGCGGTCATGCCCGGCAGATGGGCGGCGCCGCCGGCACCCGCGATGATGACCTTGAAGCCTTCGTCTTTCGCGCCATTGGCAAAATCATAAAGGCGGTCAGGCGTGCGGTGGGCGGAAATAATGCGGGCTTCGTATTCCACGTCCAGCGCATCCAGCGTATCGGCGGCATTCTTCATGGTCTCCCAGTCGGACTGGCTGCCCATGATGATGGCGACGGGGGGTGTCTCTGCTGTCACTTCGCTTCTCCGGCTTACAGCATAGGCGCAAAAATCGATTTTGATTTCTGCAAGGCGCGATGCGTAAATTCAATAGATTAGAGCGTCTCTCGTGCATCCGGCAGGAAGCACGAAAGCCACTCTAGGCAATGATATCGGGAATGACCTGATCTTCGATCTGGGTCATCTTGTCCTTGACGGCCAGCTTCTTCTTTTTCATGCGTTGTATTCTCAGCGCATCGCAGTTGGTCTGGATCATCGCGTTGATCGCAGCGTCATAATCCTCATGCTCCTGGCGCAGCCGCGCCAGCGTAAGCCTGATGTCCGCCTGGTCCTGATCGGGCATCTTGTCATCCCCATTTTATGCCAGCCGGAGAGCCTCCGGCGCGTATGTCATCGGTTCTCGAGCCTCTATCATCAAATCGCGGTAACGGGAAGTTATCCCTTGCGACCAAATTGCCCACTTATTGCCTTCATTTCGCCTTCGACAAGACCAACGATCCATGTCACATTGTCGTCGCAAACCTGAAACTCCAGCGATGGAGAGCTGGAGGTAGGCTTAAAAATGGAAGGACGTGCCGCATGACCATTCAGGCTCATATTGCATCGCTCGAAAAGAAACACGGTGCTCTGGAGGAGGAGCTCGAAAGTATTCTTGCTTCCCCGTCCTCTGACGATAGAGAGATCGCCGATCTCAAACGCCGTAAACTGCGCCTGAAGGATGAACTACAGAGGCTTCGCGCCTCCACAAGGCATTGATTGATGCCATTCCGCAGCCTTCGATGAAGGACTGACGGATTCTTTTTCGGCCCTGGCGGTACGTGCGTGCTGCCAGGGCTTTTTAGTGACCGCCTGGGTCTAGAAAGGCAGCCCGTCCCACAGCAGTTTCAGCGCCGCGATCAGCGCCATGGTATACATCAGCGGGTAGAACACTGATGGTTTCAGATATTTCACCACCCTTGCGCCGGCAAGCGTCGCCAGCATTGCCACCGGCAACAGGCTCGCCGATGTCTTGAGGTTGGTTGCATCCAGCGCTCCCAGCGCGAAATAGGGAATGAGCTTGATTGCATTCATGATCGCGAAGAAACGCACGCTCATGCCGGTATAGGTCTTGGGATCGAGCTTCAGCGGCAGAACATAGATCTGGAAGGGTGGGCCACCCGCATGGGCGACGAAACTCGCATAACCGGACAGGCTGGACCAGAGCGTTGCGGCCACCGGACGCTGCGGTCTGGCCGGAATCTCCTGCCCCTTGCGGCTTTTGAAGCTCTCCTGGAAATAACGCAGTACGAACAGGATCGTCACCGAGGCGACGACGAGGCGCATGGCGTCTGCCGAGATGAGGCTTGAGGTCGCCCAGCCGAGAGTAATGCCGGCGATCGCGCCCGGAAGCATGATGAGGAGCGTTTGCCGGTGGTTGTGGTGCCGCCAGGCCCATAGCGCCACGAGATCCATCACGATCAGGATCGGCAGGAAGATTGCCGCCGCCTGCACGGGCGGGATTGCAAGCGCCATCAGCGGCACGCCCATCAGTGCCAGCGCGCCGCCCAACCCGCCCTTGGAAAGGCCGACAAGCACGACTGCGGGGATGGCGACGAGGAAAAAATGAAAATCGGTCAGCATGGATGAAGGTTGATCCTTTCGCCGGTCCGGTCTATCGGATTTATCATATCAAAACGAGTGCAGATAACGCCGAAAGTGTCTTCTGCCTGAAATGGACGGACCGATGACCAAAGTTGATAACCGTTGCCGCCTTGTTCTGATCGTCCCGCAATTGGACGACGCGCAAAAGCAGGCGACAGAATTGCAAGAAGCACTGCGAGGCGGCGATGTGGCTTCGGTCATCATTCCGCAATATGATCTGGATGACGCCACTTTCCAGAAACGCGCCGAATTGATCGTGCCGATGGTGCAGGAGGCTGGTGCCGCTGCCCTTATCGCGGGCGACAGCCGCGTTGCGAGCCGGGTGAAGGCGGATGGCCTGCATGTGGCGGGCAATGCCGAGGCGCTTGCCGAAGCCGTGGAAAACTTCGCGCCGAAGCTGATCGTTGGCGGCGGCAATGCCGATGATCGGCATAAGGCTCTGGAGATGGGTGAGTCCAATCCGGACTACGTGTTTTTTGGAAAGCTCGAAGGTGACATCAAGCCGGAAGCGCATCCCAAAAATCTGGCACTCGGCGAATGGTGGGCATCGATGATCGAGATTCCGTCCATCGTCATGGGCGGCACCGATATCTCTTCGGTGGTTGCCGTGGCCGAAGCCGGCGTGGAATTCGTGGCGATGCGCAGCGGCGTTTTTGACAATGCCTCAGGTGCTGCTCAGGCCGTTTCTGAAATCAACGCGTTGCTTGACGAAAAAGCGCCACGGTTTGACGGTTGATACAGGCGATGTTGATGCGCTCGGTTCACGTCTGCCTTTCTATTTCGCTGCTGGCGCTGTCTTTCGGCGCGCCGGCGGGCGTCGCTTTTGCCCAATCCGGACCGCAAAGCGAAAGCAACGCGCTTTCCCGCCAGTTGGAGGATGAGGCGCAGCCTTCCCGTCAGGGCAGGGTGCAATCCGAAGAGCAGAAGGACTTGCAACCGTCGCAGGGCGTCAACGTCTATCAGCGCATGGGCGCGGACCTGCCGGCCTTGCCGCCTGAAAAGGAGTTTAAGGGCCGGGTGGATGAGGCCTATGGGCATTTCCAGCGCGGCGAATATGTCCAGGCGCTCGACAAGGCGCTCAGCCGTGCGCAGAACGGCGATGCGTCCGCCCAGACGCTGGTGGCGGAAATGATGTCGCGTGGTCTCGGCATCGCCCGCGACGAAAAGACCGCGGCCTTCTGGTACCAGCAGGCGGCACAGGGTGGCGATCCCGTCGCGATGTTCAAATTCGCCCTCATTTTGATGGAGGGCAAGTTCGTTACCCGCGACAAGGCGAAGGCCGACGATTACATGCACCGTGCGGCGGAGGCCGGCAATGCTTCGGCGCAGTTCAACTGGGGGCAGATACTGGTTTCGGAAAATCCCGGCGTAAAGGGATTGCTGATGGCCATGCCGTATTATGAAAAGTCCGCGGAGCAGGGCATTGCCGACGCGCAATATGCGGTGTCGCAGATCTACCACTCGGTCAAGGATGTGCCGGCCGAAAAGAAGGCCAAGGCGCGCGATTGGCTGACGCGGGCCGCAAAGGCCGGCTACGATACCGCGCAGGTCGATCTCGGCATCTGGCTGGTCAACGGTTTTGGCGGCGAGCGAAATCTGGATGAAGGCTTCCGCTGGCTTTACGGTGCTGCACAGCGCGGCAATGTCGTGGCACAGAACAAGGTGGCGCATCTTTACATTCAGGCGCTCGGCACACGGCCCGATCCGGTGGAAGCGGCCAAATGGTACGTGCTTTCCCGCCGCGCCGGGCTGAAGGATCCGTCTCTCGAGGATTTTTATCTCGGGATCACCGACGAGCAGCAGAAAAAGGCTATAGAGGCGGCAAATCGTTTCCGTCCGATGTGATGCACGGCCGGTTGTTCGGCGCCAGCGTACATGTGCAGGCTTTTTGCCTTGAATTTCCGCGCGTTTTGTGGTCTTGAACCGCAAACTTTCAATTCAAGAAAATAATGACGTTCCTGCCCGGCTAGCTTGCGGGTGGTTCGCAAGCTTTCCAGGAAACAAATTCGATGGCACGTTCAGCCCTTCTCAATGTCATGGTTCAGGCCGCCCTCAAGGCGGGTAAGTCTTTGTCGCGTGACTTCGGTGAAGTGCAGAACCTTCAGGTTTCGGTCAAGGGACCGAGCGATTTCGTATCGCAGGCGGACCTCAAGGCTGAAAAGATCGTGCGCGACGAGCTGATGAAAGCCCGCCCCACCTACGATTTTCTGGGTGAGGAAGGCGGTGAGGAAAAGGGCAGTGATGGTGCGCATCGCTGGATCGTCGATCCGCTGGATGGCACGACCAACTTCCTGCACGGCATTCCGCATTTCGCCGTTTCCATCGCGCTCGAGCGGAACGGTGAAGTCGTAGCCGGCGTGATTTTCAATCCAGCGACCGACGAACTCTACACCGCCGAGCGTGGCGGCGGCGCGTTCCTTAACGATCGTCGTATCCGCGTTGCCGCGCGCAAGGCCTTGACGGATTGCGTCATCGGCTGCGGTGTGCCGCATCTCGGTCGCGGTAATCACGGCAAATTCCTCGTCGAACTTCGCCATGTCATGGGTGAAGCAGCCGGCATCCGCCGCATGGGTGCTGCAGCACTCGACCTTGCCTATGTTGCAGCAGGTCGCCTGGACGGTTTCTGGGAAGCAGAGCTTTCGCCATGGGATGTGGCGGCCGGTCTGGTGCTGATTCGCGAAGCTGGCGGGTTCACCTCCGACGCCAAGGGCGGCGCGGATATCTTCGGCAGCGGCAGTGTTGCTGCCGGAAACGAATATATCCACAAGGCACTTGTGGAAGTTGCCAACCGCCCGATTCCGGGTCGTTGATCGATTTCGGCAGAAAACCTGCCGTTTAATCCAGGTTTTAGGCGCCCGGCGAACTATCGCCGGGCGTTTTTGTTTTTTCGGTCTTCAGTCAAGCCGCATTTCGTGAAATGCCTGTGACGAAAGACAGGCTTTTCGCTTCAAATCGTCGCAATTTTCAAATAGCGTCCGGTTGATACGTGACCGAAGGGAATGCGAACGTTATGGCGGATTCGGAGTTGCTCGATCTCGGCGTGGAGAAGCCGGTGACCACACGGCAATACAGCCACAAGCTGTCCAGCCCCACACCGTTTCTGTGGACGATGGTTCTGTTTCTGATCCTCGTCGGCTTTCTGGCGGCCATTCTTTACCGGCAGGCGCACACGGCCTTCATGACGAATCCGGGCTTGAACGGCTTCATTCTCGGCGTTCTCGTCATCGGCATTATTTTGGTATTCACGCAGACCATGAGCCTGCGTTCGGAAGTCCGCTGGTTCAACGCATTCCGGGCTGCCGGTAGCGCCGAGAAAGTCGGCCGCGCCCCAAAACTGCTGGCCCCCATGAGCACGTTGATCGGCAAGCGTGGCGAAGTCCGGCTTTCTGCAGTTACGCAGCGGACGATTCTCGATTCCATCGCGACACGCCTTGATGAATCGCGCGATACTTCACGTTATCTTGTCGGCCTTCTGGTGTTTCTCGGCCTGCTCGGCACCTTCTGGGGTCTGATCGGCACCATCGGCGCCATCAGCAATGTCATCCAGTCGCTCGATCCCAGCGCCGGCACCAGCAACGATATTCTAAGCTCGCTCAAGGCGGGTCTCACCGCGCCGCTTTCCGGCATGGGAACGGCGTTTTCCTCGTCGCTTCTCGGCCTTTCAGGCTCGCTGATCCTCGGCTTCCTCGATCTTCAGGCCGGCCGTGCCCAGAACCGTTTTTACACCCAGCTCGAAAACTGGCTGTCGTCGGTGACGGATACGACGGCGGATGGGCCAAGGGAATTCAACGCTGAACCCGGTGCAATGGTCAGCACTGAGCGCTCGCTTGCGGCCATGACGAGCCTTGCTGAAGGCATTCAAGGTCTCGTCAAGAACATGCGCAGCGAGCAGCAGATGTTGCGTGACTGGATCGAGGCGCAGCAGGAGGAATCGAAATCGCTTCGCCGCACGCTCGACCGGTTGTCGACACGTATCGACGGCGAGACAAAATCCTCCGGACGCACCCGGCACGATAACGGGAGCGAGTAGCCATGGCGCTTGCGCGCAACCGCCGCCGCGACAGGAGTGTGGATTATTGGCCGGGTTTCGTCGATGCGCTGTCGACGCTGCTCATGGCCATCATGTTCCTGCTGACGGTCTTCGTGCTGGCGCAATTTGTTCTGTCGCGGGAAATTAGTGGCAAAGACGAGGTGTTGACGCGCCTCAACAGCCAGATTGCCGAATTGACCGAACTTCTGGCCATGGAAAAGGGCAACAAGCAGGATATCGAGGACGCGCTGGCGAGCCTGCAATCAACGCTTGCCGCATCTGAAAGCGAGCGATCGCGCCTGCAGTCGCTTCTCGATGCAGGATCGGGCAACAATGCAAGCGCCAATGCCCGGATTGGCAGCCTGACCGGCGAGTTGGATGACCAAAGACAGGCCAATTCCCGCGCCTCCGCACAGATCGAATTGCTCAACCAGCAGATTGCGGCGCTCAGGGCGCAGATCGCATCGGTGGAAGCCGCCCTGCAGGCGTCGGAAGCCAAGGACACCTCATCCCAAGTCAAGATCGCCGATCTCGGCCGCCGTCTCAATGTCGCGCTGGCGCAGCGGGTTCAGGAACTCAACCGCTATCGTTCTGATTTTTTCGGGCGTCTGCGTGAAATCCTCTCGGATCGCGAAAACATTCGCATCGTCGGCGACCGGTTTGTCTTCCAGTCCGAAGTGCTCTTTCCCTCCGGTGGCAACGACCTCAATCCGCAAGGGCAGGCGGAGATGGAGAAGCTGGCGGCCGCGCTGATCGATCTTGCCAAGGAAATCCCCACCGAGATCAACTGGGTTCTGCGCGTGGATGGCCACACGGACAATGTCCAGCTTTCCGGGTCCGGCCGCTTCCGTGACAATTGGGAACTTTCCTCGGCACGCGCAACCTCCGTGGTGAAGTTCCTGATCTCCAAGGGTGTTCCGGCCAACCGGCTAGTCGCTGCCGGTTTCGGTGAATATCAGCCGATAGCCGAAGGCGACACGCCGGAAGCACGCCAGCAGAACCGCCGTATCGAACTGAAGCTCACCGAACGCTGACACCTTAAGCCGCATCATAGCGGTTGCCTTGAGCTGCAAGTAAATTTACGTTCGCGTAAACGTAATTCTGTCGCATCTGGGAGGAGCTGATGGAGCGATATGATGTGATCGTTGTCGGCGCGGGGCTTGCCGGTCTGGTCGCAGCGACAGGGGCTGTTGAGCGCGGTTTCAGTGTTTGCCTTGTGGATCAGGAGGGGGAGCAGAACCTTGGCGGGCAGGCCTTCTGGTCGCTGGGTGGTCTGTTTTTTGTTGATAGTCCCGAACAGCGCCGAATGCGGGTGCGCGACAATCTCGATCTTGCGAGGCAGGACTGGTTCGGCTCTGCCGGTTTTGATCGTCTAGAAGATCATTGGCCGCGCCGCTGGGCGGAGGCTTATCTCAATTTCGCCGCAGGCGAGAAACGTCAATGGCTGCATCGGCTGGGCATGCGCTGGTTTCCCGTGGTCGGCTGGGCCGAGCGTGGCGGTGCCCTTGCTCATGGCCACGGCAATTCCGTTCCGCGTTTCCATGTCACCTGGGGCACCGGCCCCGGTGTGCTGGCGCCTTTCGTTGAAAAGGCAAAGGCCATGACGGCAAGCGGTCGGTTCACCTTTCGGTTCCGCTACCGCGTCGATCATCTGGATATCACCGACGGCAGGGTGACCGGCATTTCCGGGGTTGTTCTTGCCAGGGATCCGGTGTTGCGCGGGCAACCAAGCAGCCGGGAAGAGCAGGGTGATTTTGTCCTTTCGGCCTCGGCGGTCATCGTCAGTTCCGGTGGCATCGGCGGCAATCAGGAACTGGTGCGGCGCAACTGGCCGCTGGAGCGGTTGGGCAAGCCCCCCGCGACCATGGTCTGTGGCGTGCCTGCGCATGTGGATGGCCGTATGATCGCCATTACGGAAGCAGCGGGCGGAGCGGTCATCAATCGCGACCGTATGTGGCATTATACCGAGGGCGTGAAAAATCACGATCCGATCTGGCCGGACCATGGCATTCGTATTTTGCCCGGCCCCTCGTCGTTCTGGTGCGATGCGGATGGAAACCGGCTCGCAGCACCCGCCATGCCGGGCTTCGATACGCTCGGCACGCTTAAGATTCTGGGCGAACGCGGCAGCGGTCACAGCTGGTTCATTCTAACCAAGGCAATCATCAAGAAGGAATTTGCGCTTTCTGGTTCGGAGCAAAATCCGGATCTGACGGGTAAGGATGTGCGGCTACTGCTCAAACGGTTGGGCAAGGAGCCACCGGGGCCGGTGCGGGCTTTCATGGAACGTGGCGAGGATTTCGCCGTCCGTGATACGCTGGAAGAACTCGTGGCGGCGATGAATGCCATCAACGGCGACAATCGGCTGAATATAGACCACATTCGCTATCAAATAGAGGCACGAGACCGGGAGATCGAAAACGGTTTCAGCAAGGATGCGCAGGTTACGGCGATCCACGGAGCGCGGCGTTATCTTGGTGACAGGTTGATGCGCACTGCAAAACCACATCGGTTGCTAGACCCGACAAAAGGGCCGCTGATTGCAGTGCGCCTGCATGTGTTGACGCGCAAGACGCTTGGCGGTTTGCATACGGACCTTGAGGCGAGGGTGCTGGACGCGGCCGGCAACCCCGTTCCGGGTCTTTATGCTGCCGGAGAAGTGGCAGGCTTCGGCGGCGGCGGGATGCACGGATATAACGCGCTGGAGGGCACATTCCTCGGCGGTTGCCTGTTTTCGGGCCGTGTTGCGGGGCGTAGCGTGCTGGCTTAAGCCCACACGGCTCACGCTTGAGCGCGCAGTTCGTCCGGCCCTGTCTGGAATTGCAGCCGGGCAAGTCTCGCATAAAGGCCGTTCTGGCGGATAAGGCTCTGGTGCGTGCCTTCCTCAATGATACGGCCCTCATCCATCACCAGAATGCGGTCGGCCTTCAACACGGTGGCAAGGCGATGGGCAATGACGATGGTGGTGCGGGTTTTCATCAGCTCATCGAGTGCCTTTTGCACCAGCGTTTCGCTTTCGGCATCCAGTGCGGAGGTCGCTTCGTCAAGAAGCAGGATAGGGGCGTTGCGCAGGATGGCGCGGGCAATGGCGATGCGCTGGCGTTGACCGCCGGAAAGCGTTACGCCGCGTTCTCCCACCTGCGTGTCATAAACATCGTTCAGCCGGGCGATGAAGCTGTCTGCCTGCGCGGCGATGGCGGCCGTGCGCACTTCTTCGCGTGTCGCAGTCGGCTGACCGAATGCGATGTTATCGTGGATGGAAGAGGCGAATATCGCCACATCCTGGGGAACAATGGACAGTCGCGCGCGCAGATCGGCAAGGCTGACATTGCGGATATCGACGCCATCGATGGTGATGCGGCCCTCTTGCGGATCGTAGAACCGCATCAGCAGCGAAAAGACCGTGCTTTTTCCCGCCCCGGAAGGGCCGACGATGGCGACGGTTTCGCCGGCATTGACCTTGAAGGAGAGCCCGGAGATGATCGGGCCTCCGGTTGCGAGCGGATAAATGAAACCGACATTCTCGAATTCCGCTTCGCCGCGCGGCGGTTGAACCATCGAAACGGGTGCTGACGGCTCGGCAACGGGCGAGCGCTCGTTCAGCAGTTCGGAAAGCCGTTCAGCCGCGCCGCCCGCCTGCGCCAGTTCACCCCAGACTTCGGAGAGCTGGCCTAGGCCGCTTGCCGCGATGACCGAATAAAGCACGAACTGGCCAAGCGTACCCGCCGTCATGCCGCCGGACAAAACGCTTTGCGCGCCATACCAGAGAATGCCGACGACACTGCCGAAAACGAGCGCGATGGCGACGGCGGTGAGGATGGAGCGGGCGCCTATCGCTGCGCGCGCGCCCTGATAGGCTGCTTCTACGGAGGCGCCGTAGCGGGCATTCGCAAGCGCCTCGGCGTTAAAGGACTGCACGGTGCGGCTCGCCCCGATCGTTTCCGAGGCATAGGCGGCGGAATTGGCCAATGTGTCCTGCGTATTGCGGGAGCGGGCACGAACCGAGCGCCCGAAAGCAATCAAGGGAAAAACGATGAACGGGATGGCCAGGAGCGCAAGGCCGGAAAGGCCGGGGCTGGTATAGATCATCATCGCCACCGCGCCGCAGCACATGATGATGTTACGCAGCGCAACGGAAGCTGAGGAACCGAAGGCCGAGCGAATCTGTACGGTATCGGCGGTCAACCGCGAGGTCAGCTCGCCCGAGCGGTTGGCATCGAAAAACTGCTGCGACAGCGTGGTGAGATGAGCAAAGACATCCCGGCGCAGATCGGCAACGACCCTTTCGCCGATGGTCATGACATAATAATAGCGCATGGCGCTGGCGAGAGCGAGAAGGACGGCAATGGCAAGAAGCACGGCAAAATAGCTGTTGATCATGCCACCGTCCGGCGTCTGGAAACCGTGATCGATGATACGGCGAACGGCAAGCGGCAACGCAAGTGTCGTGGCGGAAGAAAGCACAAGCGCAAAAAGGGCTGCCGCCATCAGGCCACGATAACGCCTGAGATACGGAAACAGGCCAAGCAGCGGCTTCAGGTTTCTCTGTTTAGCCGCTTTCTGCTCTTCAATGTCTGCCACGTCCGCTATACTCCTCGTTCCGTGCCGTTTTTCGGCCTTTTGCGGGTGAATTTCCGGCGCGCGGTAAAATTCTGGTCCCTGCGGCCATCTCCTTTCACAAGGGGATAGCAGGCTCTTGTTATCTGGGCGACCTTCATGTATAGGCTCCGCATCGAATTGGGAAGCCATAGCCCATCAGGACTATGGCTTCATTTATTGAAATGGCTCAGTTGACGCAATTGCGGCAAATGGACCGCACGTCACTTAACCAGGAAGATTGTCATGAAGGCTGATATCCATCCCGCTTATCACACGATCAAGGTCGTCATGACCGATGGCACCGAATACGAAACCCGCTCGACCTGGGGTTCGGAAGGCGCAGTCATGAACCTTGAAATCGACCCCAAGTCCCATCCGGCATGGACGGGCGGCAACCAGCAGCTTATGGACCGCGGTGGTCGCGTTTCCAAGTTCAACAAGCGTTTCGGCGGCCTCGGCCTCTAATCCACTTGTGGACGGATCATTTAAAAAAGCCCGGTTTTACCGGGCTTTTTTGTTGCCCTGTTTCGACTGGATTTGCCTTAGGGGGATTGCGACAGTTTCGTTGATAGCGGCCAGAGGCCTTAAATTTTACGGGTTCCTGGTTTGGTCAATCACAGGCAGCGGCTCTCGCGGCGTCATCATGGATGTATGCCGGAGAGTAGTCATCAAAGCACCGGTCAATCTTTTCGTTTATATCCCAGAATTCTTTGCCAATAATAAAAGCGACAATTAGTAGAGCGCAACCGGGCATAGCCATGATATACTTAAGGATACGCATTTTGTTCCTATTGTTGTGCTGTATGTGTGTATTAAAATATGAATTGTGACAATGAAATTCATTATTTCATGCCTAGATATTTCTGTTCCCTTCCAAAAACAAAAAAGCAGGCCTATGAGCCTGCTTTTCAAATTGTCCGGATAAGGTCGTCTTTTCTCAGTTGATCGAGAAAGCCGTGCGCAGAAGGTTAAGCTGCGCCTGCACGCTATTTTCGTTGTCCGGTACCTTGGTGGCTTCAGACGGGCGGTAGATTTCGCGGTCGAGAAGGGCAACCCGGTTCTGGAGGCGGAGCGACCGCTCGATGAGGTCACGGAAGGACTCAGGCAGGTCGTTCCAGCCTGGAGCGTTGCGATCGACGTTGAAGCTGTCGAGCCGCACCTTGCTTTTTTCGCTGAGAACCTGATCGCGTGTCATCTCGCCATTGTTGACGGCGCGCTGCAGAAGCAGCCAGGACGCCATCTGCATCAGGCGGGTGGTGAGGCGCATCGATTCTGCCGCGTAAAGGACAGACGCCATACGCGGCAGAACCTTTGAAGCCGTACGACCGGCTCCATCAAGATAGCTCGCCGTTTCCTCAACCAAGGTCATGCCTTCGGTATAGAGGGTCTTGAACTGGTTGGAAGCAGCCGCGCGACCCGCAAAGCTAATGGTATTTAAAACCTGTTCCGACATTTTCTTTAAATCCCTGCTCACGCACCACACTGTCAGGCAACGACGACCGGTAATATTTTGTTCCGGCCTTTAGTGTTTTCAGGATGGTATCTTTACCTGAAATGCGCAAGGCAATTATTAAAGAAGGGTTAATACCCACAGTTTTACGAAATCCGGTGATCGGCAAAAAAAGAGCCGCGAAAGCGGCTCTCAAGGTAAAACAGGGAGAAAAATCAGACCAATTCGCCGTATGGAGAAGATGCCTGAGGCCCAGAAGAACTGGACATGTATAGTGATCTCTCAGAAAGCTTAATTTTTGGTTAATGGTAAACGAAAGACTGCATCAGAATCGTTAATCTCGTTTGCCTTTGCGGCAGCAGCTTATCGAGTTAAGACTTGGCCGGAGGTTTTGCTGAAGGCCGCCGGTCAGGACCGGAAGAGGTTCTCTGCCGCGAGCCGGCCGGCAGACTTCCTTTTCCTCTCCTCTTCAAGCCGGGTGATTTCGGTTTGAAGAATGTCGATGCGGTTGCTCAGCTCGTCCACCGAAAGAAGGCTGAGATCGCTGCCGATCTCATGCGCTACCGGTTTTTGCGGACGGTCATCGTCCAAGAGGCTCATATGCCTGCTCCTTTTTCAACATGGTCGCCATCGTCCTCGGGATATTGCGGCGCGCGCGGGTCAAGCGCAATGCTTTCCGGTGTCACGAGCGGTGAGGGCGTTGTCGGCATCATCGTCGAAAAATTGTCCTTTTCGGCGTTCGAAAGGGTGGCGCGCTGACGGCTTCTGATGATGGCATAGGCCGTTATCAGCACATGGGCGACGGCCGTCACCAGGAACAGTGCATAGGGGCCGGAATAGGTCATGACCGCACCGCCGAGCGTCGGGCCGATGATGGTGCCGATGCCATAAAGTAGTAGCAGTCCACCGGAAACCTTGACGAAGTCTTCCGATGCCGCAAAGTCGTTGGCATGCGCCACGGCGATGGGATAAAGCGCGTTCGCGGCGGCGCCGTAAATGGCGATCATCGGAATGAGCACATAGACGTCATGCGGCTGCACGGCCGCCACGGCCAGGCCCGCAACCGCGCCAAGCCCCGCCAGTCCGGCAAGCACATAACGGCGGTCAATCCGGTCCGAAAGGCGGCCTGCAGGAAACTGGGCGAGTGCGCCGACGAAAATCGTGACGGAAACCATGATGGCGATCATGGTCGGATCAAGGCCCGCCCGCGCGCCGAAAACGGCGCCAAGCGTACCGTAAGCACCATTGGCGATGCCGATCATCAGGATACCGACGAAGGAGACCGGCGAATTCCGATAGAGGGCGGGTAAGTCCAGCTTCACCTTTTGCAAGGGCTGGGGACTGGCAGCCTTAGAAAGCGTGGCCGGCAGAATGGCGATGCAATAGATGATGCCGCAGATCATGAACAGCGAGCTATTGCTGATATCGCCCATCGGCACGATCATCTGCCCTGCCACGACGCCAAGCAGCGTTATGGCGATATAGAGCGAAAAGATCATGCCGCGGCTCTCATTGGTCGCGCGCTCGTTCAGCCAGCTCTCGATGATCATGGAAGTGCCGGCGGTGCAGAAGCCCGTAAGCGCGCGGAGCGTAATCCACCAGACATCATCGATAACGAGGCCGGTCATCAGCACGGTCAGGCAGACAAGCGCCACGAAGGAGGCAAATGCCCGCACATGCCCCGCACGGCGCACGATGGCGGGCGCCACAAAACAGCCAATGACGAAGCCTGCCGCCCAGGATGTGCCGAGAAAGCCCAGAATTTCATTGGAATAGCCTTCCGCCGAACCGCGCATGGGTAGCACGAGACCCTGAAGGCCGTTACCGAGAAAAAGAAACAGAGTGCTGGATAAAAGAGCGAATACGGGTAGAAGATTTCTGCTCATGAAGACACTCTCATGCGTTCGAACGTATGGTCGGCAGGCCATAAGACGGGGGTTACCCGAATGAGTTGCACTCTTCTGGTGAACGGTAAAAATGTCCAGCCTGTGACGATGCAGAAATAAAGAAAAGGCTCAATAAATGACAAAGGCGATCGGCCTTTTTTTACTGCTGGCGATGATTGTGCAGATCATCCGCCCCTTGGGCCTGCCAGGTCTCAAGAAAAGAGGCGATTGCTGGAAGATAGCGGTTGCCGCCTTCGTCATCTGGTCGGCGACGTTGCTTTTGCGCCCTTAAAGAAAAAGCCGCCCAAAGGGGCGGCTTCAATTTTTCTGAATGCCTGGGGGCTATGCCTCAGGCAGCCTTTTCGAGTTCCTGCTTCCAGTTGCCCTTGGCAGCCAGGGTGTTCATCATGGCGCGGTGTGTGAAAGCACGCTGGCCGGCGGCGACATTTTCCTGCTTGCCGCCCCAAGCCTTGAGTGCGGTGTCCTGAAGGGCGCGGCCGTATGAATAGGTCAGCGACCAGGGCAGGTCGTAACCGGCATTCATGGCGGACAAATGCGCCGTTGCCTCTTCGGAGGACTGGCCGCCGGAAAGGAAAGCGATGCCGGGAACGGCAGAAGGCACGGTCGCCTTCAGAACCTTCACGGTCTTTTCCGCCACTTCATCAACGGAAGCCTTGCGGGCATTCTTGCCGTCGATGATCATGTTCGGCTTGAGGATCATGCCTTCAAGGTTGACGCGGGCGTCGAACAGATCCGCGAACACGGTCTGGAGAACCCATTGCGTGACTTCCGCACAGCGATCGATATCGTGCGTACCGGGTTCGCCGTCCATCAGCACTTCTGGTTCCACGATCGGCACGATGTCTGCCTGCTGGCAGAGGGCAGCGTAACGGGCGAGCGACTGGGAGTTTGCCTTGATCGAACCCCAGCTCGGACGCTGATCACCGATGGTGATGACGCCGCGCCACTTGGCGAAACGCGCGCCGGCTTCATGGTATTTGCGCAGGCGCTCATACAGGCCGTCAAGGCCTTCGGTAATGAATTCACCCGGGTGGAAAGCCATCGGCTTGGCGCCGATATCCACCTTGATGCCCGGCAGGCTGCCGGCGGCCTTGATGATGTCCACGAACGGCGTACCGTCGGCGGCCTTCTGGAACAAGGTTTCTTCGTAAAGGATGACGCCGGAGATGCACTTCTTCATGGCGTCGTCGGAGCGGAACAGCATTTCGCGATAATCGCGGCGGGCGGTCTCGGTTGATTCCAGGTTGATGCTGTCGAAACGCTTCTTGATCGTTCCTGTGGATTCGTCGGCGGCGAGCAGGCCTTTGCCGTCTGCAACCATTTTGATTGCGATGTCTTCGAGACGTTCGGTCATTTGCTATTCTCCCAAGGCACAATAAATTCCCGATAACAGAAGTTCCAGGGCAGGGAAATGGCATGCTAACTCATTGAAACGATTGAAATCATTTCAATCGTTTGAAACTTTCCTCCCATGCGCACTTACCAAAAAACAAGGCCGGCCAAGCATCGCTTGTCCGGCCTCGTGTCAGGCAAGTGTGGGAAGTCTACTTGGCGGCGGTCAGGATGGCAACGCCCGGCAATTCCTTGCCTTCCATCCATTCGAGGAAGGCGCCGCCTGCCGTCGAGATATAGGTGAAATCGTCCGAGACTCCGGCATGGTTGAGTGCCGCGACCGTATCGCCGCCACCGGCGACGGAGACGAGCTTGCCGGCCTTCGTGCATTCGGCGGCATGTTTTGCGGCAGCAACGGTTGCCGCATCGAAGGGCTCGATTTCGAAGGCGCCAAGCGGGCCGTTCCAGACCAGCGTTTCCGCGCGCGAAATCCAGGCTTTGATGCTTTCGACCGATTTTGGGCCGACATCGAGAACCATGGCGTCAGAGGGAATGGCGTTGATATCGACGATTTCATTTGCCGCACCGGCCTTGAATTCGCGGGCAACCACGCCGTCTTCCGGCAGTACGATCGCACAGCCGGATGTCGCCGCCTCGATCATGATCTGTTTTGCGGTTTCGGCAAGGTCGTGCTCGCAGAGGGACTTACCGACTTGTGCGCCACGCGCGGCAAGGAAGGTGTTGGCCATGCCACCGCCGATGACGAGGGCATCGACCTTCTTGACGAGGTTCATCAGGAGATCGATCTTGCTGGAAACCTTGGCGCCGCCGACGATGGCGACGACCGGGCGAACAGGCTGGCCAAGGCCTTTTTCCAGCGCCTCAAGCTCGGCCTGCATGGTGCGACCGGCATAGGCGGGCAGATGACGCGCCAAGCCCTCGGTGGAAGCGTGCGCACGGTGCGCGGCAGAGAAGGCGTCGTTCACATAGATATCGCCATTGGCTGCCAGAGCCTCGACGAAGGCGGTGTCATTCTTCTCTTCGCCCTTGTGGAAGCGGGTGTTTTCCAGAAGCAGGATGTCGCCATCATTCATTTTCGCGACTGCGTCGGCTGCCGGCGCACCGATGCAATCGGCTGCGAAGAAAACGGCGTGATCCAGCACTTCCTCGACCGCAGGCACGATCTGGGATAGCGACATGTCGGCGACCGGTTCACCCTTGGGGCGACCGAAATGGGCGAGCAGAATGACTTTTGCGCCTTTTTCGGAAAGCTCCAGAATGGTCGGTGCAACCCGCTCGATACGGGTCCTGTCCGTCACTTTGCCATCCGCAACCGGCACGTTGAGATCAACACGGACAAGGACGCGCTTTCCGGCAATATCGTTAAGGTCATCGATGGTCTTGAAGGCGGGCATAGGTCGATCCTGATTTCGTTGCGAGTTCGGGACGGACCATACTATGCCTGATTGCCGACGCAAGCCGGTCAGGCCTCATTTTCTCTTGCCCCGTCTGAAGGCGCGGAAATGCCCTTGCCGACATCGGTGGAACCCGACTGGCGCCGTTGCGCCAGATACGCGCGCACGCGGCGGAGAATTTCCGAAAAGCTGATAAAGATCGGCAGGCCGATAGCCGGTTCGACCGGCTCAAGCGAAATTCCGATCCCGGTAATCGCCTCATGTTCGTCCAGCGCCCGAACGATGAGAACGATGGAACCGAGGCGCACCCGGTCGGCATAATCTGCCTTGCCAGAAAGGCGGGCCTCGATCAGTTCCGCGATGCTCATGGCATGCTCGTTTGCCGAAATAAGACCGGGGCCGTAGGCGGCGTCAAGCTCCGTGGCCGGACGCGCGGGAGAGATTGCAAAGATTCCGAAGAAATCGGCGTCGTCATCCGCAACCGGCAGGGCGCTTGCAAACAGCCGGTCGATCAGCCGCGTATAACCGGGCGCGATAAAAAGATAGACGAGATCATTTTCGCGAAGGCGCCCGGCATATTGGTAGCGGATAGATTTGCCGTCGCGCACTACGAGCGAGGGCATCGCCCAGCGGGGAATACGCTCGCCCTGCATGATGGCGCTGCCTTTGGCCACGCGGTAGGAAATCAGTTCGTGATTGGCAGTGCCGGGAAGGTCCACTTCCAGCTTGTCGACATCACCCATGCGCGGCGGCACGATCAGCCCGAGCCGTGTTGCCACCGGCTTGATGGTCCAACCTTGCAGCAGAAGCGACACGAGCACTATGATGAAGGCGGCATTGAAATAGATTTGCGCATCGTCCAGCCCGCCAAGAATGGGCATGATGGCGAGCAAGATGGAAACCGCTCCACGAAGGCCCACCCATGCCACGAAGGAGGTTTCCTGCTGGGTATAGTTGAAGGGCATGAGGCTGAGCCACACCGCAAGCGGGCGGGCGACGAAGATCAGGAAAAGTGCAAGCAGCACGGCCGGAATGGCAATCGCTGGAAATTGCGATGGCGTTGCCAGAAGGCCGAGCATCAGGAACATGATGATCTGGGCAAGCCAGGTGAGCCCCTCATGGAAACGGCGGATGGTCTCCTTGGCGAAAATCCGGCGGTTGCCGGCAACGATGCCCGCCACATAGACCGCAAGAAATCCGCTGCCGCCAATGGCGCCGGTGAAGGAGAAGACCAGCAGGGCAAGAGCCAGCACGAAGATCGGCGCCAGCCCGCGGTCGGCAGCGAAACGGTTGACGACTGTGGCGATCATGACGCCGCCGAGCAGGCCGAAAATAACACCGAGACCCATTTCCTCGACGAACAGCAGCAGGAAGCCGGTGTCGATGCCGGCCAGTCCCTGTCCCTTGGCGATGATCTCTACCAGCGCGACGGTGAGGAAAATCGCCATGGGATCATTGGTGCCGGATTCGACCTCAAGCGTTGAGCGCACCTGATCGCGGATATGAATGCCGCCGATGCGCAAGAGGAAGAATACGGCTGCCGCATCCGTGGAGGCGACGATGGCGCCGAGCAGCAGGCCTTCCAGCCACGACAGTCCGAGCAGCAGAGCGGCAGCGCCTGCGAAAAACACGGATGTGAGGATGACGCCGACGGTGGCGAGGGCGACGGCGGGCGCTGCCGAAAGCCGGAAGGATTGTATCGACGTACCGAAACCGGAATCAAAAAGGATGACGGCGAGAACGAGCGAGCCGAGCATATAGGCCAGCGGATTGTTGGTGAACTGGATACCGAGGCCATCCACGCCTGCCGCAAGGCCAATCATCAGGAAGAGCAGCAGAAGAGGTGCGCCGAACCGGAAGGCGATGAGGCTTGAGAACGCTGCGACGAGAACCAGAACAGTTGCCACCAGCAACAGAAGATAAAATGATTCCACGTCCACCGCCTCTTTCAAACCGCGCTGGCCGTCGCAATCAATGCCCTGCACGTTTGCAGTCAATGCGCCACGGGTTGCGGTCTGTCAGCGCTGTTGTGGGTGGCGATGAAAGGCGACGCAAGGCGGGGTGTATCGAATGATACGGCAGGGCCGAAGTGCATTGCGCACGACCGTTGTCCCTGTTCTTCTTGTCCGTTTCAAAGTGGACCAGACGAAGGCAGGAAATGGGATTTTTTTCGGCGCGCGGGCGAAACGTTCATGGCGGGCAGCGCTGTGGACGTTCCGCGCAAACAATTCGCATGCCGGCGTTTCGACGTAACATAGAGACAATGCCGCTACGTTAGTTGTCGCGTCCGAGTTGCTTTCACCATGACCGGAGCGATCGGATGAAACGGAAATCCATTACTATATTTATTGCCTTGCTGGCGGTCGGCCCAATTGTTTCGGGCTGTTCGAGCACGGAACAGACGGCTGAAAACATGGCCGCGCAACGCGAGCGTTGCCAGGTGTTTGGTTACCCTGAAGGTTCGCGTGATTTCGCTGACTGCATGATGAAGCTTTCCATGCAGCAGAGCGATTTGAGGCAACAGACTTTCGATACGATCTGGAGCGGTAGCAGTTCGGATCAAATTATCATCAACAACAAGAAATAACGGGTGGTGTGGTTCATCAGACTTGGTCGGCTTGGTCTCATGCGCCTCTTGCCGGGCGATGGTTTTCGATCCGAAGCGCCCCGCCTTGCTTCAGGATCGATGCCGGCGGGTCCCTCGCCCCGCCGGCAATTTTTTGGCAAAGAAAAACCGGCAGGATTGCGCCTGCCGGTTTTTCTGATCGCGAACCGTAATTCCTGTTCAGATGGTCTTCGCAAATGCGACGGCCGTATCCGACATGCGGTTGGAGAAGCCCCACTCGTTGTCGTACCAGGAAAGAACGCGCACGAACTTGCCTTCCATGACCTTGGTCTGGTCGATCGCGAAGATCGAGGAGTGGCTGTCGTGGTTGAAGTCGCGGGAGACCAAAGGCTCTTCGGTGTAGCCGAGAATGCCCTTCAGCTTGCCGTTGGAAGCGGACTTGATCGCTTCGTTGACTTCCTCAACCGTCGTGTCGCGCTTGGCGATGAACTTGAAGTCGACGACCGAAACGTTCGGGGTCGGAACGCGGATCGACGTGCCGTCCAGCTTGCCCTTGAGGTGCGGCAGAACGAGGCCAACGGCCTTGGCTGCACCCGTCGAGGTCGGGATCATGGAAAGGGCTGCGGCGCGGGCGCGGTACAGATCCTTGTGCATGGTGTCCAGCGTCGGCTGGTCGCCCGTGTAGGAGTGGATCGTCGTCATGAAGCCATGATCGATGCCAACGACGTCATCGAGAACCTTCACAACAGGCACGAGGCAGTTGGTGGTGCAGGAAGCGTTGGAAATGACCAGATGGTCCTTCGTCAGCTGATCGTCGTTGACGCCGAAGACGACCGTGAGGTCAGCGCCGTCAGCAGGAGCGGAAACGATGACGCGCTTGGCGCCTGCCGTCAGGTGGGCAGCGGCCTTGTCGCGGGCGGTGAAGATGCCGGTGCACTCGAGCGCGATGTCGACACCCAGTTCCTTGTGCGGCAGCGTTGCCGGATCGCGAACGGCCGTAACCTTGATCGGCTTGCCGCCGCCAACGATGATCGTGTCGCCTTCGACCTTCACATCTGCCGGGAACTTGCCGTGGATCGAATCGTAGCGCAGCAGGTGGGCGTTGGTTTCAACCGGGCCGAGGTCGTTGATGGCAACGACTTCGATATCGGTGCGGCCGGATTCGACGATGGCACGCAGAACATTGCGGCCGATGCGGCCAAAGCCGTTAATGGCAACTTTTACAGTCATTTACAGTCTCCCGAACAAGATATGTGCTTGGTCTTTGCGGAATGTGAGGGCTTGGGAAGCCCTCATGCAAGTTTTGCCTCGACTGCGGCGACGACAGCTTCCGCCGTGATGCCGAAGTGCTTGAAGAGATCCTTCGCCGGCGCGGACGCACCAAAGGAATGCATGCCGACGAAAGCGCCGTCGGAGCCGATGAAGTAATCCCAGCCCTGGCGGATGGCGGCTTCCACCGCAATTTTGACCGGAGCCTTGCCGATAATGGCGTTGCGGTAGGTTTCCGGCTGTTCCTTGAAGAGCTCGAAGCAGGGAACGGAAACGACGCGGGCGGAAACGCCCTTGTCCTTCAGCGTCGCTGCGGCCTTGAGGGCTACTTCCACTTCCGAGCCGGATGCAAAGATTGAAACCTTGGCATCGCTTGCGGATACGAGTTCGTAGGCGCCGTAAGCGGAAAGGTTCTTTTCTTCGTATTCCTTGCGCGAAGGCGCAAGGTTCTGGCGGGTGAGCGCCAGCGCCGAAGGACGATGCTTCTGCTCAAGCGCCAGCTGCCAGCATTCCGCCGTCTCGGTTTCATCCGCCGGGCGGAAGACGAGCAGGTTCGGGATGGCGCGCAGCGCGGCGATCTGCTCCACCGGCTGGTGGGTCGGGCCGTCTTCGCCGACGCCGATGGAATCATGCGTCAGAACGTGGACGACGCGGATGCCCATCAGGGCAGCCAGACGGATCGACGGACGGCAATAGTCCGAGAAGATCAGGAAGCCGCCGGCGTAAGGGATCAGGCCGCCATGGAGCGTGATGCCGTTCATCGCCGCCGCCATGCCGTGCTCGCGGATACCGTAATGCAGGTACCGGCCGGAGAAGTCCGTCGGCGTGATGGACTTCATCTGGCTGGTCTTGGTGTTGTTGGACGGCGTCAGGTCGGCCGAGCCGCCGATCATTTCCGGCAGGATACCGTTGATGACTTCGAGCGCATCTTCGGAAGCCTTGCGGGTGGCGACGGTCGGGTTGTTCTCGATGATCTTCTTCTTGAAGGCATCGATCGCGCTGTCGAAGTTGCCGGGCAGATCGCCGGCGAAGCGGCGCTTGAATTCGGCCTTCTTGCCGGCTTCAGTGGCTTCGAGACGGGCTTCCCAGTCCTGACGGGTCTTGGTGGAGCGCAGGCCGGCGAGACGCCATGCATCCAGAACGTCTTCCGGAATGACGAAAGCTTCGGCTTCCCAGTTGAGGCTCTTGCGGGCGGCGGCGATTTCTTCGGCGCCCAGCGGGTTGCCGTGAACCTTGTGGGTGCCCTGCTTGTTGGGTGCGCCGAAACCGATCACGGTCTTGCAGGCGATGAAGGTCGGGCGGTCGGATTTATGTGCAGCTTCGATCGCGGCGGCAATCGCATCCGGATCATGGCCGTCGACGCGGATGGTGTTCCAGTGAACGGCCTGGAAGCGGGCGATCTGGTCGGTGCTGTCGGAAAGGCCAACTTCACCGTCGATGGTGATGTTGTTGTCATCCCAGAACAGAACGAGCTTGTTGAGCTTCAGGTGGCCGGCAAGCGCGATGGCTTCATGGCTGATGCCTTCCATGAGGCAGCCGTCGCCACACAGCACATAGGTGAAGTGGTTCTGCAGGTCGGAGCCGAATTCTTCTTCCAGTTTGCGTTCGGCGATTGCCATGCCGACGGCGTTGGCGATGCCCTGGCCGAGCGGGCCGGTCGTCGTTTCGATGCCGGTCGCGTGGCCATATTCGGGATGGCCGGCGGTCTTGGAGCCGAACTGACGGAAACGCTTGATCTCGTCGATCGTCATGTCCTCGTAGCCCGTCAAATAGAGCAGCGAGTAAAGCAACATCGAACCATGGCCCGCAGACAGCACGAAGCGGTCACGATCCGGCCACAGCGAGCTCTTGGGATCGAACTTCAAAAAGCGGGTGAAAAGAACAGTGGCGACATCAGCTGCGCCCATCGGCAGGCCGGGATGGCCGGAGTTGGCCTTCTCTACTGCATCCATGGCAAGAAAGCGGATTGCATTGGCCATCCGGTCGTGTTTGTCGCGAGAAATCATGGCTTTTCCGTCTGTTTCCGGGTGAAGGGAGATAGTTTTACGCAACTATCCAAAAAGCGGGTTGATCCATAGCAGGTGAGGCAGGCAAGTCAATAAATCCACGGGCAATTGCGGTTCTCTCAAGGATAAAAATCGTTTAGCAAAACGGGTGTCTCGAGAAAAATCGTGCGATATGTGTCGCCGTTTCCTCGTTCATCCACAGAGCAAAACGCCTCAATGCACTGGTTTGATTGACGGGATGATAAATCGGGTAATAACCTCTTGGATGTTGAAAAGGCCTGAAACCGGACGATTCGGCCGGTTACTTGCGAGTTGGAAAAAACGATGTCGGCTGAGAAGACCGTACAATCTGCGGTGACGGAGCTGAGCGCTGCCATCACAAATCTCGAAAATGCCATCGATATGCGTATCGAACGGCAAAGGGAGACGGGCGAAATCGATAACGAGGTCAAGCGGGTCCATGTCGATCGCGCAAGGCTTGCGCACGAGCTGGACCAGGCCGAGTTTCGCGCCAACCGTCTCGAAGAAGTCAACCGCGAGGTTTCCCGCCGTCTGGTGACGGCGATGGAGACTATTCGCGCGGTGCTGGATCGATAGGGAGCGGTTTCATGGCGCAAGTTACTGTTATGATCGACGGCAAGGCCTACCGCATGGCTTGCGAGGCAGGGCAGGAAGAGCACCTGACCGATCTCGCTACCCGTTTTGACCGTTATGTCGGGCATCTAAAGAGCCAGTTCGGCGAAATCGGCGATCTGCGCTTGACCGTCATGTCGGGCATCATGGTGATGGACGAACTTTCCGAACTCAACCGCAAGATCGAAAAGCTGGAGGGGGAAATCGCGTCCCTTTCTCGCAACCGCGACGGTATGGCCGAACACAAGGCAAGATCGGACGAGATGGTCGCCGTTGCCATCAGCCATCTGGCCGACCGTCTGAACGGTATTACCGAAAAACTCCTGGCGCGGCCAAAGCCTGCGGCGCATTGATCGCCGGCAAAGCTTTCCAGCAGCAAAATTCCTTCGTGGCCCTCTGGTGGTTTGGTTGGATACGTCCTATATCTAAGAAGCGTTCTGCGCTTCCCGACAGGAACCACAATCCCTGGGGCCATACTCGATCCAAAGGGAGCTGTCCCTGGCCAGTCCCGTGGGGCTGGACACATGGCGCCCACCTACATTTGTAGGCACCCAGGATCGTAAATCTCCATCGGTCGCCGTGGATCGCACTTGAAGTTTCGGGTCACTCCCCGATTCTTCTTCTGACTCATATAGTGTCGACAGTTATTTTTCATTGCTGCCGGAGACGGCTTTTTTATACTGCTGTCATTGCAATGGCGGAACAATTCCCTATTATCTCAATTGGTATGTCTGTCATGCCCTTTTTTTTGAAAGAGGGCGCTGCGGCCAAAACCGCGACGTGCCGTTCAACAGCCCAAAGAGCTAAACTTGTTTACTGAAATTATGATCGTGGTCCTGCTCACCGTATTGAACGGTGTGCTTGCCATGTCCGAGCTTGCCGTTGTCTCCTCCAGACCGGCGAGGCTCAAGGTGCTTGCCGCGCACGGCAGCAAGGGCGCCACGATGGCGCTCGGTCTTTCCGAAAATCCCGGACGCTTTCTTTCCACGGTGCAGATCGGCATCACGCTGGTCGGCGTTCTCTCCGGTGCGTTTTCCGGTGCCACCCTCGGCGCCCGGTTCACGGCGTGGCTGTTGGTGCAGGGCGTTCCCGATCGGGTTGCCGATGCGCTGGGCGTGGGCTCCGTGGTCGTCGCCATCACCTACCTGTCGCTTATCGTCGGCGAACTGGTGCCAAAGCAGATTGCGCTGCGCGATCCGGAAAAGATCGCTGCCCGTGTTGCACCCACCATGGTGATGCTCTCCAAGGTCGGCGCGCCGCTGGTCTGGTTTCTCGACAAATCCGGCAAGGCCATCCTTGCGCTTCTCGGCCATAGCGGCACGTCCAATGCATCGGTCACGGATGACGAAATCCGCACGGTTCTGGCGGAAGCTCATAGCGCCGGCGTGATCGAAACCGAGGAATCGGCGATGATCACCAGTGTCATGCGCCTTGCCGACCGTAATGCCCGTGGCCTGATGACGCCGCGCCGCGACGTTGAAGTCGTCGATATTGAAGACAGTG
The DNA here is from genome assembly GCF_900215255.1 of Rhizobium sp. AN5. Taxonomy (NCBI): domain Bacteria; kingdom Pseudomonadati; phylum Pseudomonadota; class Alphaproteobacteria; order Hyphomicrobiales; family Rhizobiaceae; genus Rhizobium; species Rhizobium sp. AN5. Next base: position 804,434 of record NZ_OCMJ01000003.1, on the reverse strand, counting down.
CGGAAGAAATCCGTGGTCAGCTTCGGGAAACGCAGCGTTCCCGCCTGCCTGTGCGCAACGGCGCTTCCGATGAAATTCTGGGCGTGCTTTTTGCCAAGGACGCTTTCGATGCGCTGGCATCCGGCAAGGAACTGAACGTGCGCGAGCTTCTGCGCGAAGTTCCCGTCGTCTCGGATCTGACGAGCGCTGTCGATGTCATCCAGTCATTGCGCCGCTCCACCGTGCATATGGTGCTGGTCTATGACGAATACGGCCATTTCGAAGGTATCGTCAGCTCTGGCGACGTTCTGGAGGCAATCACCGGTGCCTTCCAGGAAGACAATGACGAGGAGCCAGCGATCGTCGAGCGCGAGGACGGTTCGTTCCTCGTTGCCGGCTGGATGCCCGCCGATGAGTTCGCTTACCGCATGGGCTTCCAGATCGACGAAGACGCCGAGTTCGAGACCGTTGCCGGTCTGGTGCTTGACGAGTTCCGTCGCCTGCCGGAACTGGGCGAACACATTACCCGCAACGGCTGGCGTTTTGAGGTCATAGACCTCGATGGACACCGTATCGACAAGGTGCTCGTGAGCCGGGCTGCCTGATGTCCGGCGACATCGCCGAAAAAGCAAGGCTGCGCGGCGAAAGGCTTGCCGCGCGTGATGCGTTGACACAAGCCGAGCGTCAGCAAAAAAGCGAGGCGATGACGGCATATGGTGCATCTGCCATTCCGTTCTCCCCAGGTGCCGTTATTTCCGGTTTCATGCCCATCCGCTCAGAGGCCGATATTCGACCGTTGATGGAGGCACTGCGGACAAGAGGCGGGCGCCTCGCCCTTCCCGTTGTGCTGAACCGGGAGACCATCGTTTTCCGCGCCTTTGATGCGGATGCACCGCTGGTGAAGACGGGCTTCGGCACGACCGGTCCGGCAGAGGACGCGGAGGTTCTCGATCCGGATATTCTGCTCGTCCCGCTTTCCGTCTTTGACGGGCAGGGTCAGCGTATCGGTTACGGCGCAGGTCATTATGACCGCGCGATTGCGAGATTGCACGGCAAAGGCCGAGCACCCGTTCTCATCGGCGTCGCATTTGATTGTCAGGAAGTGCCATCTGTGCCGGCGGAGCCGCATGACGTGCCGCTTCAGGCGGTTCTGACGGAGAGTGGCCTGCGCTGGTTTTCGGCGTCGCCGTTGATGACCGGTGGGAAAAAGGCGCTTTAGCACTTTTTAAAAGATGGATTACCCGTTAGAGGGGACGGAATTTAGGAACATGCGCAAGATCGGGGCGGGTGAATGAGGCTTCTTTTTCTCGGAGATATGGTTGGCAAGACCGGACGCACGGCTGTCTGGGACAGGTTGCCCGGGCTTGTTTCCGATCTGAAGCTCGATTTCGTCATCGTTAATGGCGAAAACGCCGCCGGTGGTTTCGGCATCACCGAGGATATCTATCTCGAAACCATCAATGCCGGTGCGGATGTGGTGACGACCGGCAACCATGTCTGGGACCAGAAGGAGGCCGTTTCCTTCTGCGAGCGCCATGACCAGTTCCTGCGGCCAGCCAATTATCCCGATGGTACGCCGGGCAAGGGCTCGGGCATTTTTTACGCCCGCAACGGCGCGCGTGTGCTTGTCGCCAACATCATGGGCCGGGTCTTCATGCATCCGGAACTGGACGATCCCTTCAAATCGGCGGAGAACATTCTCGCTGCCTGCCCGCTGAAGGAGCAGGCCGACGCCATCATCTTCGATTTCCACGCGGAAGCGACGAGCGAAAAACAGTGTTTCGGTCATTTCGTTGATGGACGCGCAAGCTTCGTCGTCGGCACCCACACCCATGTTCCGACTGCTGACGCCCAGATCTTGAACGGTGGCACGGCCTATATGTCGGATGCCGGCATGTGCGGTGACTACGACAGCTCGCTTGGCATGGAAAAGGAAGAGCCGATCAACCGCTTCATTTCCAAAATGCCGAAGGGCCGTTTCGAAGCCGCCAGTGGACCTGCGACGATCTGCGGCGTCGGCGTCGAGATTTCCGACCGGACCGGCCTTGCGGAAAAGATCGCACCGCTGCGAATTGGCCCGAGGCTCTCCGAAACCCTCCCGTCCTTCTGGGCGTGAGCTTTCGGCTTCTCGCGCTCATCACCCGTTCACAATGACGAGATCGTGAGCGTTCCGCCGCTGTTGGCGCTGGACGCCCTGCAAAACCTGCCTCATCCTCCTTTCTTCGCAAGTTCGAGGGAGTGGCATGATGCTGCGCGTGCTAATGCTTGCAATGGCCGGACTGGTTGCGTGTGCGGGAGCGGCCTTTTCCCAGGCTGGAAGCCGCCCTCCCGTCAGCCAGTGCCAGGCAATCGCCCGCAACATTCCCGGCGTCTTGTTCGCCAGCTTCAAACCGGCAGGTGCCCAGCTGGCGCAGGCCACGGCTAAGGAAGAGGTGAAGATCAGCTTCATCGGCCATTCCACCTATCTCATCGAAAGTCCTGGCGGCGTGACGATCGCCACAGATTATAATGGCGTCTATCGCCCACCGGTCATGCCGACAGTGGTGACGATGAACCGGGCGCATATGACGCATTTCACTCTCAGTCCGGATCCGGCCATTCAACATGTGCTGCACGGTTGGAGCGATACGCCCGGGGACAAGGCCGAGCACAAGCTTCTGGTCGGTGATGTCTATATCCGCAACGTCGCGACCGACATTCGCAACCGCTGGGGCGATTACGAATCCTTTCAGGAAAACGGCAATTCCATTTTCATCTTCGAGGTTGCGGGGCTGTGTATCGGCCATCTTGGTCATCTGCATCACGAACTGACGGACAAGCATTATGCCGAAATCGGCCGTCTGGATGTGCTGATGGTTCCAGTGGATGGCGGTTTGACGATGGGGGCCGACAGCATGAGCCGCGTGGTCAAGCGCCTGCGCTCCGCACTGATCTTGCCCATGCACCGCACCGGGCCGCCGTTGGAGCAGTTTCTGACGATGTTTGGGGAAAGCTTCCAGATTGCCTACGCAAAAGATGCGATCATCCGGGTCTCAATGAGAAACCTTCCCCGCCAGCCGCAGATACTGGTGCCAAAAGGCATGTAGTACAGCGACCGGCGAGGAAAGTCGGGGGAGTCAGTATCTCAGGCGAAGGCTAGGTGCTGGCGAACGCCGACATCAGGCATTTTATCGTCGGACATATTGGCCTTGGCGATTTCCCAGCCGAATTTCAACGTGCTGTCAGTTGAGGCCCAGATTTCCGCGTCGTCAACATGAAGCGCAAGCATCGTCAGTTGCGGATCGCTCTTACCGTGCTCGTACCAGGCTGCGGTGACGGAGTTCCAGTATTCTTCGATCTTTGTCTTGTCGTCGCGCGCCTCGAGCACACCCGAGAGGCAGGCGTGATAATCATGGTCCTTGCCGACGACACAAAAATGCGCCCGCGAACCCGGCTTCAGCGTTTTGACGAGATCGGTGTCTTTCTTGGAGAAAAACCAGATCGTGTTGGTCTTCGGGTCGGCGTGCGGTGCCATCGGCTGCATATGATTGTGCAGACCCTCGAGGCCAAGCATGCCGGCATGGACCGAATTGACCTCATCCCAGAGCTGGCGGGCAGGGTTTTCTCTTGCTTCAGTCAGGCTGACCATGTGTTTCCTCCGTTGGGTTTGCTGCGGCGACCGGGAGGGTGAAAAATGTCCCGCTCTTCCGCTTTCATTGTCAAAACGAAAAGCGGATAAATCAGTTCCTTATATTCTTGCGGCTAAGAGAAAGCGCTTGCGGGCTTGAACGGCGGGCATATCGCACTTATAAGGCCCGCAATCTCCAAATTAAGACAATCAGGTTTTCCATGGCTGGTCATTCACAGTTCAAGAACATCATGCACCGCAAGGGCAAGCAGGACTCCGTTCGGTCCAAAATGTTTTCCAAGCTTGCGCGTGAAATCACCGTTGCGGCAAAGGCGGGCATGCCCGACCCGAACATGAACGCGCGCCTGCGTCTGGCCATCCAGAACGCCAAGGCCCAGTCCATGCCGAAGGACAATATCGAGCGCGCGATCAAGAAAGCTTCCGGTGCAGACAGCGAAAACTACGATGAGGTCCGTTACGAGGGTTACGGCCCGGGTGGCGTCGCCGTCGTCGTCGAGGCCTTGACCGACAACCGCAACCGCACCGCCTCCAACGTCCGCTCCATCTTCACCAAGGCTGGTGGCGCACTCGGCGAAACCGGATCGGTTTCCTTCTCCTTCGACCGCGTCGGTGAGATCACTTACAAGGCCGAAGTCGGCGATGCCGACAAGGTCATGGAAGCGGCTATCGAAGCTGGTGCCGACGATGTCGAATCTTCTGAGGACGGTCACACCATCATCTGCGGTTTCGAGGCGATGAACGAGGTTTCCAAGGCGCTGGAAGGCGTGCTCGGCGAAGCTGAAAGCGTCAAGGCCATCTGGAAGCCGCAGAACACGGTGCCGGTGGATGAGGAAAAGGCGCAGTCGCTGATGAAGCTCATCGACAATCTCGAAGACGATGACGACGTGCAGAGCGTCTATTCCAACTTCGAAGTTTCCGAAGAAATTCTCGCCAAGCTTTCCGCCTGACGGTTCAGATTTAAAAAAAAGCCCCGACAGCGTTATCGCTCCGGGGCTTTTTGTTTAGGCGGCCTTCCTGATGGAGGTCCGCACATCGGCGAAGATCTCCACGGATCGCAGCCGTTTTTCGATATTGTGGATGGGCATCGAGACGATCAGTTCGTCGGCTTGAGTTTCAGCAAGAAAGCCGTCGAGATGGCGTCCGATCGTTTCTGGCGAACCGACGGCCGCGAAACGCAACGTATGTTCCACCGAGAAACGCTCCATTTCGTTCCAGTAGTCGTCCATGCTGTCGACCGGTTTGGGGAACGGGACGCGTACATTGCGACGCAGGTTGACGAATTGCTGCTGCGACGAGGTAAAGAGATATTGTGCCTCCTCGTCCGTTTCGGCACCCACACCCATCACCCCCACCATTACATAGGGTTTGTCCAGCGTCGCGGATGGCTGGAAGCGCTCGCGATAGATATGGATCGATTCCATCAGCATATCCGGCGCAAAATGCGATGCGAATGAATAGGGCAGGCCGAGTGCCGCCGCCAGATGCGCGCTATAGGTGCTTGAGCCAAGCAACCAGAGGGGCACGTTCGAATTCATGCCGGGCACGGCAAGGATCGCCTGATCCTGCTGGGGCTGGCCAAGGTATTGCTGGAGCTCGATTATGTCGTGCGGGAAGTTCTCTGCACCGGCATCAAGATTGCGGCGCAGCGCCCTTGCCGTCCGCATATCGGTTCCCGGCGCGCGGCCAAGCCCGAGATCGACCCGGCCAGGCAACAGCGCCGCCAGCGTGCCGAATTGTTCAGCGATGACGAGCGGGGAGTGGTTAGGCAGCATGATGCCGCCTGAGCCGACGCGAATATGTTTCGTGGCGGCACCAACATGGGCGATGACGAGCGATGTGGCTGCGCTCGCAATACCCGGCATGCCATGGTGTTCCGCAAGCCAGATGCGGTTGTAACCGTGGTCTTCAGCCTTGATCGCCATGCGGCGAGAATTTTCAAGCGCCTGGCTGACGCTCTCGCCTTCGCCGATTGGCGAAAGGTCGAGAATGGAAAAGGGGATCATCCAACGCTCCTACACAAATTCTGTCTTTGATGCGGATGTAAGGCGCGTGTCCCGATTTACCATAGAAGTCGTGCAGAATTGAAGGATGGTTCAAAAAAATTGGGGCCTCGAAAGAAGCCCCTTTTTCATTTTTTCATCCCGCTCGACGAAATTGCCGGGTTTCGCGATATCCCGTTTGTTCTCGGTCGGGAGCGAGCACGAATTGTCCGAGCCTGCCGTCCATTTCTCCCGCCTCGGAAGCGAGATTGTGAATGGCTGCCGTCGTCTCTTCCACCATGGCGGCGTTCTGTTGGGTCATGGTGTCGAGACTGGTGACGGTGCTGTTGATTTCCGCAAGCGTATGCGCCTCCTCGCGGGTGGATTCCATGATCTCTTCGATGCGGGAACTGATGGTCTGCACGTGCTTGCCGATGCCGGTCAGCGAGGCGCCCGCCTTTTCGACCAGTGCTACGCCGGTGGAAACCTCGTCGGTGGAGCGCTTCAGCAGGCTGGTGATTTCTTTTGCGGCGGCGGCCGAGCGTTGTGCCAGCTCGCGCACCTCCTGCGCCACAACGGCAAAACCCTTGCCGGCCTCGCCCGCGCGCGCGGCTTCCACACCTGCGTTCAGGGCGAGAAGGTTGGTCTGGAAGGCGATTTCATCGATAACGCCGATGATCTGGTTGATCTGGCGCGACGAGGTCTGGATCGCTTCCATGGCGGCGATGGTCTGCTCCATGACGTGGCTGGACGCAGTGGCTTGCGTACTGGCGTCGCGGGCGATCCGTGTTGCCTGTTCGGCGCGTTCGATCTGGTCGCGGACGGCTTCGGTGATTGCCTTGATGGCGCTTGCCGTCTCGGTAATGGAGGCGGCCTGCCGTTCGGTGCGCTCAGCGAGCTGGTCTGCACCTACCCGCATTTCCTCCGAGCCGCCGCGAACGGCGGCGGAATTGCCGCCGATAGCCTGCATGGTCTCGCTGAGCCTTGCAAGCGCCGTATTGAAGTTGTGGCGCAGGCTTTCAAGATCGTCTGGGAAGACGGTCTCAATGCGATAGGCGAGATTGCCGTTTGCCAGTCGATCCAGCCCTTCGTCAAGAGAACGCACGACCATTTGCAGCGTGCCGGCCTCGGCCTCCCGTTCCGCAAGATGTGCGCGGCGTGCCGTTTCGGCTTCCTCGCGCGTGCGGGACGTGGTCGCTTCCATTTCCCGCTGCAAAATGAGTTTTTCGCGGAAACTGCCAAGCGCGCGCGCCATGCGGCCGATCTCGTCCTTACGGTCCTGATTGCCGATCTCGGCATCGAGACGGCCTGCCGCCACTTCGCCGGTCAGACCAGCCAGCTTCTCCAGCGGTGCGAACAGGCGCCGTGCAAAAAAAGCGGTTGCCGCGCACATGGCTGCCAGAACGCAAAGGCCGATGACGGCTAGCGTGCCGGCAATCGAAATGGAGCCAGCGTTCAACTCGCTGCGCAACATGCTTTCCACCGCGAGGTATTTTTCACCGGCAAACGAGAAGGCGCGGGCATAGGCATTGGCTTCGCCGTCCGGACGGTCGATCTTGGCAATCGTCATACCGGTCGAGTTCAGGGCTTGTGCATGGAAGCCATAGATTGCCGGATCAAGGCTGACGAGCCCGTTGCCGTTCACGCCCAGAACCTTGCCATCGGCGGAAACGATCGCGGATTGTTCGGAGCTGCCGGCGGAGATGCCTTTCGCGAGGATCTGGCTGAAAACCTCTTGTTTGACGCGGAAAAGAACGATGCCCTTGAACGCACCGAATTTGACTACCGGAATGCCGAAATAGATGCCGGCCTCTTTGGTTGCGGCGTCGATGCGCAGGCCGGAGAAACTCGTCTGCGCCACGTCGTTCAAGGCTTTTCCTGCGTTGGTGGCTCCGCGCGCAAAAGCAGCCCCAAGGCCGCTATCCGCCCAGGCGCCACCCGTGACGGTTTCCCCGAAAGCCGGTCCCTTCAGATAGGAGTAATAAACCGTGCCGGCCGGATCGATGAAGAGAACATCGCTGAATGGGGTTCCCTTGAGGTAGCCGCCGATATCCGTCTGGGTTTTTTCATGGGTGGAATAATAAAAGCCGCTCGGATTCTCGGGCTTGATGAGCTTTTCTTTTTCGCCGTAGGGGTTTTCCTTGACGAAGACGCGTTGCAGTTCCGCTTTTGCGTCGCCGGAACTCTTCTGCACGGTGCCCCAGCCGCTGCGCATGGAAACTACCGCCATTTGCAGGGATTCGATCTTGGCGATGGAATCCGCCTGCGTTTCAAGCTGCTCAAGGCGTTCCTGCAGCATATCGCCCCTGAAGACGAGAATGCTCTCCATGGATTTCGACGCCTGTTCCTCGAGAACACCGCTGCTGCTTTGATAGCCGAGAAGCGTGAGAGCCCCGGTCGAGATCGTCATCAGCGCAAGGAAAATCACGAGCACTTTGGTGGATATGGAATGAAAACGGTTCAGCATGGCCGATGCAGCCCTCAATGCCGTATCGCTTCCCGCACCATGCATTGATGGCGCCACCGGATGGCTGATATGGCGAAAATATTGCGCTGCGGATCATCATGTCCGCAACTCCCCTTTTTTGATTTTGTGCGGGAACAATGCGGTACGCGGTTTAAGCAGAGGTAAATGCAGCACTGCAAATTTGATCAATGTTGTCGTTTTGTTCACTTATCGCTGGCAGGGTCGCAGCCGAAAAGATAGGGTGGCTTATGCAAAAGACGATTCGAATCATCGGTATCGACCCCGGGTTGCGGCGCACCGGATGGGGTGTCATCGAAACCTTCGGCAACAGCCTTCGGTTTGTCGCGTCCGGCACGGTGACATCGGATGGTGATATGGATCTCGCCTCCCGCCTGTGCCAGCTGCATGATGGGCTGGCGGATACCGTTCACAGCTATCAGCCCGATGAGGCGGCGGTGGAGCAGACTTTCGTGAACAAGGACGCTGTCGCCACGCTGAAGCTCGGTCAGGCGCGCGGCATTGCCATGCTTGTCCCGGCGCGGGCAGGGTTGCCTGTTTTCGAATATGCGCCGAACGCGGTCAAAAAAGCCGTCATTGGTGTTGGGCACGGCGAAAAGCAGCAAATCCACATGATGCTGAAAATCCTGATGCCGAAAGCAGAATTCAAGGGTAACGATGCGGCGGACGCCTTGGCGATCGCAATCTGCCACGCCCATAATCGCGGCGGCGACAGGATGGCGCGGCTGTTGGCGGCCGGTTGAATATTGAAGTCTCATTGCAGCGGGCGGCATCATGATCGGAAAACTTAAAGGCACCATCGAGGAAATCGGCACGGATTACGTGCTGGTGGATGTGCACGGCGTTTGTTACGTCGCCTATTGCTCGGCGCGCACACTCTCAAAAATAGGTTCCGCTGGTGAAGCGGTCGTCCTCTTCATCGAAACCTATGTGCGCGAAGACCAGCTGAGGCTGTTCGGCTTTTTGTCGGCACTTGAGCGGGAATGGTTCAATCTGCTGCAGAGCGTGCAGGGGGTCGGTTCGAAAGTGGCGCTGGCCGTCTTGTCTACCCTGTCGCCTTCTGAACTCGCCAATGCGATAGCGCTGCAGGACAAGGTGATGATTTCGCGTGCGCCGGGCGTAGGGCCGAAGGTGGCGGTGCGCCTCGTTACCGAGCTTCGCAACAAGGCGCCTGCCTTTGCAGGAGAAGCTTCGGCTTCCATCGGGCTCAAGCAGGAACTTGGCGAGGGTGTCGCCTCCGCGCCGGTGGCGGATGCCGTCTCGGCGCTCACCAATCTCGGCTATTCACGCGATCAGGCCGCAAATGCCGTTGCGGCCGCGCTGAAGAACGGCGGGGAGGGCGGCGACAGTGCCAAACTCATCCGGCTCGGCCTGCGCGAACTTTCACGCTAAGCTGCGCGCAGCAAGCGAACGAAGCCGGGTGCGATGCTGAATTTCGTGAAGCGCCTTCATGCGACAGTCGTGATATAGCGGCGAAGACCATCTCTTGAATTGGTTTAGAACAATGGAATGCCCTCTATGAGCGATGCGGACAGACTGATTTCGGCGGACAAGCGCGGTGAAGATATCGACACCACCATGCGCCCGCAGTCGCTGGACGATTTTACCGGCCAGGCCGAGGCTCGCGCCAATCTCAAGGTGTTTATCGAGGCCGCAAAGAACCGTGGCGAGGCGCTGGACCATGTGTTGTTCGTCGGGCCTCCCGGTCTCGGCAAAACCACGCTGGCGCAGATCATGGCCAAGGAGCTTGGCGTCAACTTCAAGTCCACCTCCGGACCAGTGATCGCCAAGGCTGGCGACCTTGCCGCACTTTTGACCAATCTCGAGGAGCGCGATGTGCTCTTCATCGATGAAATCCACCGTCTCAACCCGGCAGTCGAGGAAATTCTCTATCCGGCGATGGAGGATTTCCAGCTCGACCTTATCATCGGTGAGGGGCCTGCGGCCCGCTCGGTAAAGATCGATCTTTCCAAATTCACCCTCGTTGCCGCGACCACGCGTCTCGGTTTGCTGACAACGCCGCTGCGCGACCGCTTCGGCATTCCTGTCCGTCTGGCCTTCTACACTGTCGATGAGCTGGAACTGATTGTTCGGCGCGGCGCGCGGCTGATGGGTCTGAACATGACCGACGATGGCGCACGCGAGATAGCAAGGCGTGCACGCGGCACACCGCGCATTGCCGGACGGCTCTTGCGCCGGGTTCGCGATTTCGCTGAGGTGGCACGGGCGGAAGCCGTCACCCGTGAGATTGCCGACGAAGCGCTGACGCGGTTGCTTGTCGACAAAATGGGTCTCGATCAGCTGGACATGCGTTATCTGACCATGATCGCGGTCAATTTCGGCGGCGGCCCTGTTGGTATCGAGACCATCGCCGCTGGCTTGTCGGAGCCGCGTGATGCGATCGAAGACATCATAGAACCCTATATGATCCAGCAGGGTTTCATCCAGCGCACGCCGCGCGGCCGCGTTCTGACCGGCACTGCCTGGAAACATCTGGGCATGCAGCCTCCTAAAGATCTCGAGGCGGCGCAATTCCGGCTGACGCTGGAAGAGGATTGAGGGAACAAGCCCGGCGCCTTCGCATTTGATTTTCTTTGGTCAGGAAATGATGATGTCCGGATATCGCAAGGGTACGAAGGTTCGCTGGAAATGGGGCAACGGAACCGGCGAAGGAAAAATCGTCGAGACGTTTACTGATGATGTCGAAAAAACGATTTCCGGTTCCACGATAAAGCGCAAGGCCAGCAAGGACGAACCCGCTTATCTTATCGAGCAGGAAGATGGCGCGAAGGTTCTGAAGAGCAAGTCCGAGCTTGAACACGTCGATTGAAAAGCGCCGTTATCAGGCGCCATGAGAGGGGACGTCGATGGCCTACGATCCGATGCGGGTTTTCCGCAAACTCGCGCGCAACAACCGGCTGGCTAATTTAAGGCTGCATCAGGCTTGTCTTCAGCTGTTGCAGGAGGAATTTGTTGCCGCTCGCGTCAGCTTCTTTCCAACCCTTCGGGCGACCATGAACCACATCTACACCGTTGACCTGTTTTATATCGACGCTGTCAAAGGTGGGACGCTCGGCCTTGCCGCTTTTGACGAGGAAGAACCTTTCGACACCATGGCGGAGCTGCATGCTGCCCAAGCGAAACTGGACGAAGAACTGATCGATTTTGTCGACATGCTGGATGAAGACGGCCTCGCTGCCAACGTCAATATTTATCGTGGAACACGCATCCAGCAGGATCGATGCGACGATGTGTTGTCCCATCTCTTCCAGCACCAGACGCATCATCGCGGGCAGGTGCATGCCATGTTGTCCGGCACCATGATCAAGCCGCCACAACTGGATGAATTCATTGTGGGAGACGATGCAAAGGCAAGAAAAGCCGAGATTGATGCGTTAGGGTGGACGGAAACCGATTTGATGTTTCCAGCCGACAGGTTCAGTTAATGACAGAAGATACGAAAACGCAGGACACCCGCATTCGCATGAAATTCAAGCCAAAGCGCATTTTCCAGATGCGCGTTGCGGGGCTGGCGTTTCGTGATGGCCACGTGTTGGTGCACCGCGCGTCCCATGAGAAATTCTGGACCTTTCCGGGTGGCCGCGCCGAAATGGGCGAGCGCTCCCAAGAAACGCTGGCGCGCGAAATGGTAGAGGAACTTGGCGTCGAAGCGAAGATCGGGCGGCTTTTATGGGCGGTCGAGAATTTTTTCCACTATGAGGGTAAGGACTGGCACGAACTCGGTTTCTATTACCTGATGGATTTGCCGGAGACCCTTGCCTTTCACCCGACGGATATCATTCATCGCGTTCAGGATGGCGATAACGAGCTCGAGTTTCGCTGGGTCGCCGCGACCCGTGAGGCATTGACCGAACTCGATATTCCGCCCTATTTCATCGCGGATGAAATAGAACGCCTGCCTGAGACCACAAGACACCTTGTCTGGTATGACGGCGACCTGGACGCCAAATGACTTCTGCCCCTGAGCGCCATATGATCCGGCTGGACCGCAAGCCGCAGCTGTTCAGCATGCGTGTGGCGGCGTTGATTTTCCACGACAACTATCTTCTCGTCCAGCGTGGCGCCAAGGATAGCTATTGGGCCCTGCCGGGCGGGCGGGCGGAAATCGGTGAAAGCTCCGAGCAGACCATCATCCGCGAGATCGGCGAGGAGCTTGACCGGGATTGCGCCGTCGAGCGTCTTCTCTGGTCGGCGGAGAATTTTTTCGCCTATGATGATTATGCCGCGCATGAACTGGCATTTTATTATCTGGTTTCGCTGCGCCAGCCTTTGCCGTTCCATGAAAGCGATATAGTGCATCGCGTGCTGGATGGCGTCGAGGTGGAGTTCCGCTGGCTGCCCGCGCAGCCTTCCGCGCTGCTGGAACACGATCTCAGACCCCGTTTCATTGCTGAGCGCATCGAGATGCTGCCTCAGCGCCACGAGCATCTTATCGTCCGCGAAGGTCGTTCAGGTGCGGCCGAACTTTCCAAGGAGATATCATGAGCGAGCTTGTGGTTTCGCTTTCCGGCGAACTCATCGAACATGGGCACCGCCTGACCCAGCGGGTCTATTATGAGGACACGGATTTTTCCGGCCTCGTTTATCACGCGCGCTATCTGCATTTTCTCGAGCGCGGTCGAACCGACTACCTGCGTTGCCTCGGCTGCGAGCAAAGCGCACTCCTGACCGCCGACGAGGAGGGTCTCGTTTTCGTCGTCCATCGTATGGAGATCGATTTCAAGAGCCCGGCCCGGATGGATGATGTGTTGACGATCACCACCCTTACCGAAAAGGCCGGGGGCGCAAAAATGGTGCTCAATCAGGAAATCCGGCGCGGCGAAACGCTGCTTGTTGCCGCCAAGGTCATCATCGCCGTCATCAATGCCAATGGCCGGCCAAGGCGCCTTCCGGAGACGGTGGCCGAAAAATTCCTGAAGTAAGTTCGGGGCTGGTCCAGTAAATCCATCAGACGTGGCGCGGTTGTAACACTCCTTTAACCATAATGGTGTCTTACTTTAGCAACTGGCATTTGTGCGGCGCACGCCTTCCTTTCACCAAATTTATTGGCAAGTAAGGCTTACTGGCAAGTATCGGGGTATGGCAAAGGGGTTTGCGGCTGTTGCTGCATAGCTTCGAGCGTTAACACGCGTTTGAATCGCCCGGTCCCGTACCGGGCGTTTGGATTCGGGGATTGGATATTTATGGAACAGGCAGGTTTGGCAGCGGCGACGCACGATGTAAGTCTCTGGGCGCTGTTTATGCAGGCGGGCCTCATCGTGAAGTTCGTGATGATTGGACTTATCGCCGCCTCGGTCTGGACGTGGGCGATCGTCTTCGACAAATACGTAAGCTTCGGCAAGGCAAAGCGCCAGTTCGACCAGTTCGAACAGGTCTTCTGGTCTGGCCAGTCGCTCGAGGAGCTTTACCGCACTTTGGCAGAACGCCAGAATGTCGGTCTCGCTGCAATTTTCGTTTCCGCCATGCGGGAGTGGAAGAAATCATTTGAACGCGGCGCCCGTTCACCCATCGGTCTGCAAATGCGTATCGACCGGGCAATGGACGTGACGATTGCTCGTGAAGGCGAACAATACGAGGCTCGCCTCGGTTCGTTGGCGACGATCGGTTCTGCCGGTCCGTTCATCGGCCTCTTCGGTACGGTCGTTGGTATCATGACCTCGTTTCAGGCGATTGCCGGTTCGAAGTCCACCAACCTCGCGGTCGTGGCGCCGGGTATCGCCGAAGCGCTTCTGGCAACGGCCATCGGCCTTGTCGCGGCTATTCCGGCGGTTATCGCCTACAACAAGTTCACGGCTGACGCGCACAAGCTTTCCGCTCGCATGGAAGGTTTCGCCGACGAGTTCTCCGCGATCCTGTCGCGCCAGATCGATGAAAAACTTCAGACGCGGCAGGCAGCCCAATAAGCGCGCCGCGCAGTAATTTGCCGCAAGGCAAAATGGAGTAGATGTTATGGGTATGTCAGCAGGTGGCAGCAGCGGCGGTTCCGGTGGACGCCGTGGGCGCGGCGGACGTCGCAGGGGCGGCGCGATCAGCGAAATCAACGTGACGCCACTGGTTGACGTCATGCTCGTGCTGCTCATCATCTTCATGGTGGCCGCACCGATGATGACGGTCGGCGTTCCGATCGACCTGCCGCAGACATCTGCCAACGCGCTGAATTCGGACACGCAGCCGATCACGATTTCCGTCAATGCCAATGGCCAGATCCATTTGCAGGAAACGGAAATCCAGGCGGCCGAGGTGGCCGACAAGCTGCAGGCAATCGCCACGACAGGTTATAACGAACGCATCTTCGTGCGCGCGGATTCCGTTGCCGCCTACGGCGTCGTCGCGGACGTGATGGCGCGTATCCAGGCCGCGGGCTTCAAGAATATCGGCCTTGTGACCCAGCAGAAACAGGACAATTGACGTCAGCGATGAAGGGCAGCCTTACCACATCCGCGATCGTGCACGCATCGCTTCTGGCTTTCGCCCTCGTTTCCCTGGGCTCGCCGGAGCCTCTTGACGTGTCGCAGGCTGAGGCCCTGCCTGTGGAGCTGGTGCCAATCGAGGAATTGAGCCAGATCCAGCAAGGCGACAAGAACGCGCCGAAAGCGGAAAAGTCGGCCCCGGTTCCGACTACGCGTCCGGATATCGTCCCGAACGCCCAGAATGTCGGCAACAACGTGGCCGATATAGAAGCGCCGCCGACGCCTACTACAAAGCCGAACGACAATATCAGTGCGGCCGCTCCGCCAAAGCAGGAAAAGCCGCAGCCGGTCGTCGACACCAAGGCGAACGAGGTGAAGGAAATCGTCAAGGAAGAGACCTCGGCTCCGAAGCCGCAGGAAATGGCCGCCTTGCCGCAGACCAAGCCCGAGATCGCGCCGCAACCGAAGACGGAGCCGCCGCCGCAGGAAACGAAAGCGGAAGAGCCGCCGCCGGTGCAGCAGGAACCGGCCGAAATTCCCGTGCCGCCGAACGTGCCGCGCCCGAATTCCCGCCCGGAGCCGCCGAAGCCTGAGGTACCGAAACAGGCTGAGACCAAACCTGCCGAGCAGAAGCCCGCTGAGAAGCCTGCAGAGACCAAGCCCGATCAGGCAAAGTCCACGGACAAGCCTTCCGACAAGAAGCCGGGTGAGAAAAAGCAGGAAACGGCGAAATCCGCCTCGTCGAAGGAAAGCGATTTTAACGCTGACGATGTTGCCGCGCTTTTGAACAAGCAGGCGCCCTCCGGTGGTGGTGCAAAGCGCTCGACGGAGACTGCGTCGCTTGGCGGCAAAAAGACGACGGGCGGTTCGACGCTCAGCCAGACGGAAATGGATGCGCTGCGTGGCGCAATCCAGAAAAACTGGCAGATCATTCCCGGCATGGCGGATGCCTCGGACGTTCGCGTTCGGGTCACCATGAAGCTTGACCGTGATGGATCCATCATCGGCCGGCCCGAGATCGAGGCAACTGGCGGTTCCGAGGGAACGCGTCGCGCCCTTTCCGGTGGTGCCTATCGCGCCATCATGCGCTCTGCTCCGTTCACGAACCTTCCTGCCGACAAATATGATGCATGGAACGAAGTCGTAGTGAATTTCGATCCCAGTGAATTGCTATGAATGCTGAAAGGCCTGGCAACATGAAGATATTTTCGCCGATCCGGCTGGTGCTCGCTGTCGCGGCCCTTATGTCGGTTTTCTCCGCACCGGCTTTTGCGCGGGTGGAAATCAACATCAACAAGGGTAACGTCGAACCCTTGCCCATCGCCATAACCGACTTCATCTCGGGTGACGGCATCGGCGCGCAGGTGTCGGCCGTAATTGCTGCCGATCTGCAGCGTTCCGGCCTGTTCGCGCCAGTCAACAAGAGTGCCTTCATCGAAAAAATCGCCAACCCGGATCAGCAGCCGCGTTTTGAGGACTGGAAGGTTATCAACGCGCAGGCACTCGTAACGGGCCGCGTGACGCGTGAAAGCGATGGCCGTCTGCGTGCCGAGTTCCGCCTTTGGGATACTTTCGCAGGACAGCAGATGACCGGGCAGCAGTTCTTCACGCAGCCGGAAAACTGGCGCCGTGTCGCCCACATCATCGCGGACGCCATTTATGAGCGCGTCACCGGTGAAAAGGGTTACTTCGATACCCGCGTCGTTTTCGTCTCCGAAAGCGGCCCCAAGACGGCCCGCAAGCGTCAGCTGTCGATCATGGACCAGGACGGCTTCAACGTCCGCAACCTGACCAATTCGAACGACATCGTCCTGACGCCGCGTTTTTCGCCGAACCGTCAGGAAGTCACCTACATGTCCTTCGAAGGCCAGCAGCCGCGCGTTTACCTGCTGCAGCTGGAAACCGGACAGCGCGAAGTGGTCGGTAATTTCCCCGGCATGACATTCTCGCCGCGCTTCTCGCCGGATGGCCAGAAGGTCATCATGAGCCTTCAGCAGGATGGTAACGCCAATATCTACACCATGGACCTGCGCTCACGAACCACGACGCGCCTGACGAACACGTCCGCGATCGATACTGCACCGTCATTCTCCCCGGATGGGCAACGTGTTGCCTTTGAAAGCGACCGTGGCGGCCGTCAGCAAATTTACGTGATGAATGCCGACGGTTCAGGACAGCAGCGTATTTCGTTCGGCGACGGGTCGTATTCCACGCCGGTCTGGTCGCCACGCGGCGATCTGATCGCCTTCACCAAACAATCGGGCGGCAAGTTCTCGATTGGCGTGATGAAAACCGACGGTTCGGGTGAGCGCATTCTGACTAGCGGCTTTCATAATGAAGGCCCAACATGGGCGCCGAACGGCCGTGTGCTGATGTTCTTCCGCCAGAACGCTGGTGCCGGCGGTCCGCAGCTCTATTCGATCGACTTGACCGGCTACAACGAACAACTGATCAAGACTCCCACCTTCGCTTCGGACCCGGCCTGGTCGCCGCTTCTGGACTGATATTGACTGCCATGACGGCGCCGGCCCAACCGGCGCCGTTATGTTTTTACACATGCCGTATGGGAAACTGCCTCTTTCTTGCCGCAAAGTGTTGTGAGGGAGCAAAAAAGTGGGACGTTTCCTTTCTGTTAACCATATGCGTTTGTCGGCTATTAACCTCGATCCGTTAGTGTCTGGCAACGTTATTGCAATCCCAAGGAGAGACCGGCGATGAGCCGTACACACACTTCGGCACTCAGCCCGATGCAGAAACTGGCCCGTAATCCGGCTGTTATCGCCATGACGCTCGCTCTTGCTCTCGCAGGCTGCGCGAACAAGAAGAACATGCCGAACAGCGCCGGTGAACTCGGTCTCGGCGGTGCGGGCTCTGCGACGCCCGGCTCCCAGCAGGACTTCACGGTCAATGTTGGCGACCGCATCTTCTTTGATACGGACTCGACTTCCATCCGTGCAGACGCGCAGCAGACGCTGCAGCGCCAGGCACAGTGGCTTGCCCGTTACCCGAAATACGCCATCACCGTCGAAGGCCATGCCGACGAGCGCGGTACGCGTGAATACAACCTGGCGCTCGGCGCCCGTCGTGCCGCTGCAACCCGTGACTTCCTGGCCTCCCAGGGCGTTCCGGCAAGCCGCATGAAAACGATCTCCTACGGCAAGGAAAAGCCGGTCGCCGTTTGCGACGACATTTCCTGCTGGTCGCAGAACCGCCGCGCTGTGACGGTTCTCGGTGGCGCAGGCATGTAATCGCCTGACGCTTTTGTGATCTCGAATGGAAGGCGGTCTATGGGCCGCCTTTCGTTTTTTTCATAGTTTGGCCGAAGTTAAGTTGCTTTTTCGGTTGATATGGAAAAAATCCGGCTTGCGCCATTCCGGTGCAAATCAGTTAAGGCAGGGCAAATGAGATGAAGAAACTTGTCGTGGCGGGAATGCTGGGGCTTGCAGCCTGCACCGGCTTGAGCGGCACAGCCGTTTCAGGTCCGCTGTTTGGTGCGGGGGGTAGCTTCGGCACGGTCAACTCTCAGCAGGTCCCAATTGTGCGGGTTCAGGCCAATGAAGCCTATAAGGTTCAGCAGCTTGAAGAACAGATCCGGCAGCTCAACGGCCGTATCGAAGAAATGAGCTTCCAGCTTTTGCAGATGCAGGAAACGATCCGCAAGGCGCAGGAAGACAATGAATTCCGCTTCCAGGAACTGGAAGGTGGCAAAGGCGCGAGTACCACCGCGCCGAAAAAGAAGGCGGAGGCCACTCCGGCCGCTCCGCCGAGCGACGACGTTGCAACGATCATCGAAACGCCACCTCAGGGTGGCGCTTCCGTTTCGCCGTCCGCTTCCGCCAACGCGCCGACGAGTGCACCGGGAGAGACGACGCTTGGCTCCATCGAGCTTGATTCCAAGGGCATGCCGATCGGCGGCTCATTGAACCAGGGTGCCAACAATTCTTCCGGCAGTCTTCCGGGCGTTACCACCGGCAACGGTTCGCGCAAGACCGATCCGGTCAACACCGCAGCACTCACCAGCGAGGGCGATATCTATCAGGCTGCTTACGGCCATGTTCTTTCCGGCGATTATAAGCTGGCGGAGCAGGGGTTCCAGCAATATCTCCAGGGTTACCCCAAGGGCACCAAGGCCGCTGATGCCAGCTTCTGGCTGGGCGAGGCACAATATTCGCAGGGCAAGTTCAACGAGGCCGCAAAAACCTTCCTGAACGGCCATCAGACCTATGGCAAGTCTCCGAAAGCGCCGGAAATGCTGATGAAGCTCGGCATGTCGCTTGCAGCTCTGGACAACACCGAGACCGCCTGCGCCACGCTGCGCGAAGTGCCGAAGCGTTATCCCAGTGCTTCAAAGACTGTGCTGAACAAGGTTGCCAGCGAACAGAAGCGGCTGAGCTGCTGATCTTTCTCCTGCCATGGCGGCGGTCTTTCCATGCCGGTTGATGTCCGCATTTTGAACGAAAAGACGGTTGCGCCGCTCGCTGCGGCAAGGTCCTTCGTCGAAAATCTTCGCAAACCCGTCCATATTCTCATCGCAATCTCCGGCGGTAGCGATTCCACCGGTCTGTTGCTTGCATTGCATGAGGCGAGGGCGGAGGCAGGCCCCGACCGGGTGCAGCTTTCCGCCGTCACGGTCGACCATGCCCTAAGGGCGGAATCCGCTGATGAGGCTCACAAGGTCTCCTTGCTCTGCGCGGAACTCGGTATCCCGCATGCCGTGCGCAAATGGAATGGCCCCAAACCCGCTTCCGGCATTTCCGAAGCCTCCCGTCTTGCCCGATATAGTCTGATTGCCGACGTTGCGCGCGACATTGGAGCCGATGTCGTCGTGACGGGGCATACTCTTGGCGACCAGCGGGAAACCGTGGCGATGCGTGCCGCAAGAAGCGGCAGCAGCGAAAATCTCGGCCTCGCCGGCATGGCAGACGCTGTCCTATACGATGGACGCCTCTGGATCATGCGGCCGTTCCTGATCTGTGAAAGACAGGAAATCCGCGATTTCGTATCATCTCGCTCGCGTGGCTGGTTTGACGACCCGAGCAATGACAACGCGCGCTACGAGCGGGTTCGTGTGCGGCAGTCGCTTTCCGACTCTCCGCCGCCGTTGGATGCGCAGGCCGCTGTCAAACGGCAGGCATATTCAGAGAAAACCGCCTTTTTCCTCCAACAAAACGTAGAAGTCTTTCACGCCACGCTCGCCAGATTGTCGGTTGAAGGCCTGATGCCCGATCTTCCCGAATTTCGGCACGGGCTAGCGGTGCTCATCGCTAATCTCGGTGGAAGAGCTTATTTTCCAGCGGCCAGCAGCATGGATCGGGTTTTGCAGTTTCTCAAAACTGGCGAGAACGGACGGATAACGGTTGGCCGCGTTCTTCTCGATCGCCGAAAGGACGGGCTTTATCTTTTCCGCGAGCACCGGAATGTGCCGGAGCTGCAAGTCGAGGCTGGTGGGCAGGGCCTTTGGGACGATCGTTTCCTTGTGAAAAACACATCGGCTTTTCCAGTCAATATTGCGGCGGGCAGGACGGGTGGCGTTGCGGATGCGGCAGCACTTTTTCCAGCGGTGCCGCCAGGGATTGCAAAACAGGCGATGGCGATCTTGCCGCAAATCGCCGCGTTGGTTCCCGGTCGGGCCTCTCCAGAGGGCGCCATCAGTATCGTGCCGAGGCTTGCCCCCTTCGATCTTTTTCTGCCGCGCTTCGACCTTGAGTTGGCGAATGCCATCGCGGTTTTATTCGGCCGTGTGGCCTATCCACAGCCGCCGGTTTAAATCCGGCCTCTTTTTCGTGAATTGCCTTGGAATAGTTTTTACACCAAAACGCATCAGATAACGCCCTTTGCCTTGGCAACGGCATATGTCGTCCTTATGTTAGGGGCGAGTAATAGCGGGCAGCAAACATGTCCGTGTGAGTTCGGGGAGTTCGATGAACCCAAATTTCAGAAATT
The DNA here is from genome assembly GCF_900215255.1 of Rhizobium sp. AN5. Classification (NCBI taxonomy): domain Bacteria; kingdom Pseudomonadati; phylum Pseudomonadota; class Alphaproteobacteria; order Hyphomicrobiales; family Rhizobiaceae; genus Rhizobium; species Rhizobium sp. AN5. The sequence continues at coordinate 783,989 of NZ_OCMJ01000003.1, read as the reverse complement.
TCGCCTTGTGGGCCGTGATTGCCCTCTTGCTGATCGCTTTGTTCAGCATGTTCCAGACTTCGCCGACGCAAACGGGTTCGCGGGAAATTCCGTATTCCCAGTTTCTTCGCGATGTGGATTCCGGGCGAGTTCGCGACGTGACCGTCACCGGTAACCGGGTTCTCGGAACCTATACCGAAAACGGCACGGCCTTTCAGACCTATTCCCCCGTGATCGACGACAGCTTGATGGAGCGCTTGCAGAGCAAGAACGTCACCATCGTCGCGCGTCCCGAGAGCGACGGTTCTTCCGGTTTTTTGAGCTATCTCGGCACGCTTTTGCCGATGTTCCTCATCCTCGGTGTCTGGCTGTTCTTCATGCGGCAGATGCAGGGTGGTTCGCGCGGCGCGATGGGCTTTGGCAAGTCAAAGGCCAAGCTTTTGACGGAAGCGCACGGCCGCGTGACGTTTGACGACGTCGCAGGTGTGGATGAAGCCAAGCAGGACCTTGAGGAAATCGTGGAATTCCTGCGCGATCCGCAGAAGTTCCAGCGCCTCGGCGGCAAGATTCCGCGCGGCGTGCTGCTGGTCGGCCCTCCAGGTACCGGTAAGACGCTACTGGCGCGCTCCGTCGCGGGTGAAGCTAATGTGCCGTTCTTCACCATTTCCGGTTCTGACTTCGTGGAAATGTTCGTCGGCGTCGGCGCAAGCCGCGTGCGTGACATGTTCGAGCAGGCCAAAAAGAATGCGCCGTGCATCATCTTCATCGACGAAATCGACGCCGTGGGTCGTCATCGCGGCGCCGGTCTCGGCGGCGGCAATGACGAACGCGAACAGACGCTGAACCAGCTGCTGGTCGAGATGGACGGCTTCGAGGCAAATGAAGGCATTATCCTCATCGCCGCCACCAACCGTCCGGACGTTCTCGATCCCGCACTTCTGCGTCCCGGCCGTTTCGACCGTCAGGTCGTTGTGCCGAACCCGGATATCGTCGGCCGTGAGCGCATCCTCAAGGTTCACGTTCGCAACGTGCCGCTGGCCCCGAATGTCGATCTCAAGGTTCTGGCCCGTGGCACCCCCGGTTTCTCGGGCGCTGACCTGATGAACCTCGTCAACGAAGCCGCCCTGATGGCCGCCCGCCGTAACAAGCGCGTGGTTACCATGCAGGAGTTCGAGGACGCCAAGGACAAGATCATGATGGGTGCGGAACGCCGCTCCTCCGCCATGACCGAAGCGGAAAAGAAACTGACCGCTTACCACGAGGCGGGGCATGCGATTACCGCGCTGAAGGTTGCTTTGGCTGATCCGCTTCACAAGGCGACGATTATTCCGCGCGGCCGTGCGCTCGGCATGGTCATGCAGTTGCCTGAGGGTGACCGCTACTCCATGAGTTACAAATGGATGGTATCGCGTCTGGTGATCATGATGGGTGGCCGCGTTGCGGAGGAGTTGACCTTCGGCAAGGAAAACATCACCTCCGGCGCATCTTCGGATATCGAGCAGGCCACCAAGCTTGCCCGCGCCATGGTAACGCAATGGGGTTTCTCCGACGCTCTCGGACAGGTCGCTTATGGTGAAAACCAGCAGGAAGTCTTCCTTGGCCATTCCGTCTCGCAGTCCAAGAATGTCTCCGAGGCAACGGCTCAGACGATCGACACCGAAGTCCGCCGTCTGATCGACGAGGCCTATACAGAGGCACGTCGTATCCTGACGGACAATCACGACGGGTTCGTTGCTATTGCCGAGGGTCTTCTGGAATACGAAACCCTCACGGGCGACGAGATCAAGGCTTTGCTGAGGGGCGAGAAGCCCGCCCGCGATCTGGGTGACGATTCTCCTGGCAGCCGTGGTTCGGCTGTTCCGAAAGCAGGCACCAAGAAGGACGGCCCAAGCGAAGTCAAGGGTGACGGCGAAGCCAAGGGCGACGGCGAGGCTGAAGGCGGCATGGAGCCCCAGCCGCACTGATTGCGTGACCAAGAAGACTATTGAAAAAGGCCATCCGGTTTTCCGGGTGGCCTTTTCAGTTTTGGTAACAAGATATAAGCCATTTTTGCGGTAATTTACGTGCTGTTTATCGTGGTTTGTGGCATTTAGCCAAAAACGCTTCCGGCAGTTTTATGCTATGCCGGAATGCCCGAAAGATTTGGAGTTCAAATGGCACGCCGTTATTTCGGAACCGATGGTATCCGCGGACAATCGAACGTCTTCCCCATGACGCCGGATCTGGCGATGCGTGTGGGCATTGCGGTCGGAACGATCTTCCGCCGGGGCCATCATCGCCATCGTGTCGTGATCGGCAAGGATACCCGGCTTTCCGGCTACATGCTGGAAAACGCGCTGGTCGCAGGTTTCACCGCGGCCGGCCTTGATGTCTTCCTGCTCGGGCCCATTCCAACCCCCGCCGTTGCCATGCTGACCCGCTCGCTGCGTGCCGATATCGGCGTAATGATCTCGGCGTCGCACAACCCATTTTCCGATAATGGAATCAAGCTTTTCGGACCCGACGGATACAAGCTTTCCGACGAGCTTGAGCTGGAAATCGAAGATCTTCTCGACAAGGATCTCTATGCCCAGCTCGCCAAGCCGAGCGAGATCGGACGCGCCAAGCGCGTGGATGGCGATATCTACCGCTATATCGAATTCGTCAAACGTACCCTGCCGCGTGATGTGACGCTGAGCGGGCTCAGGATCGCCATCGACTGTGCCAATGGCGCTGCCTACAAGGTGGCTCCCGCAGCACTCTGGGAACTGGGCGCCGAAGTCGTTACCATCGGCAACGAGCCGAACGGCATCAATATCAATCTCGAATGCGGCTCCACCCACCCGGAAGCCCTGCAGAAAAAGGTGCATGAGGTGCGGGCCGATATCGGTATCGCGCTCGATGGCGATGCGGACCGTGTCATCATCGTCGACGAACGCGGCGAGATCGTCGATGGCGATCAACTCATGGCGGTGATTGCCGATAGCTGGGCTTCCGACAATACGCTGCGTGGTGGCGGCATTGTCGCAACCGTGATGTCCAATCTCGGTCTTGAGCGTTTCCTTGGCGACAAGGGTCTCACCCTTGCCCGCACCAAGGTGGGCGACCGTTATGTTGTCGAACATATGCGCAACCACAATTTCAACGTCGGCGGTGAGCAGTCCGGCCACATCGTATTGTCGGATTACGGCACGACTGGCGATGGGCTGGTGGCAGCTTTGCAGGTTCTCGCCAAGGTCAAACGTTCGGGCCTTACCGTCAGCGAGGTTTGCCGCAAGTTCGAGCCGGTGCCGCAGCTTTTGAAGAACGTCCGTATTTCCGGCGGCAAGCCATTGGAAAATCCGATCGTGCAGCAGGCGATCGCCGATGCGGAAAGCGCATTGGCCAATAATGGCCGCCTCGTCATCCGCCCTTCCGGTACTGAGCCTTTGATCCGCGTCATGGCGGAGGGCGACGATAGTGCGAAGGTGGAGCAGATCGTCAACGATCTCGTCGGCGTCATCACCAATGCCCGCTCGGCTGCATAAATTGCGCTACCAAGTGAAAAGAAAAAGCCGGCTCTCGAGTCGGCTTTTTCTTTGAGTATTGCCTAATAAATATAGTGAATGATCGTGGTTAATCGGGACTTAACCATTTTACGCCAATCTCCGTGACTGAACAGTTCACTGGCATTTGCTGCCGCAACGGCAGGTGCCTCTTCTGGAGTGGAAGTCATGAAAAACGCTTTGGCCGGCATTCTGGCCGTTCTGATGACCGGCACGAGCGCCTTCGCTGCCGATCTTTATCAAGCTGAACCTGCACCTGCCTATGTGGAGGCACCCGAGGTGCAGATAACGCAGGCGAGCGGCTGGTATTTGCGCGGCGACGTCGGTTATTCCTTTAACAAGCTTCGCGGCGCCAACTATTATCAGGGTGGACCGGGTGGTTATCTCGCCGATTTCGATACGGCTAATGTCAAGGATAGCTACGTCGTTGGCGCCGGTGTCGGTTATCAGTTCAACAACTATTTCCGCAGCGACGTAACCTTCGATTACATGGGTAAATCGGATTTCCGAGGGTCTACCATCGGCGGCTGTGGTTCCGTGCCCGGTCCCTGCGTTTCAGCGGATCTCAGCTCGCTTAGAGCATACACGCTGATGGCAAACGCCTATGTCGATCTTGGTACCTATGGCCGCATCACGCCTTACGTTGGCGGCGGTATCGGCGGCTCCTACGTCAAATGGGATAAGCTGCGCAATACCTCGTGCAGCACCAATGGCCTTGGCTGCGACCCGACCACCGAACATGGCGGCAGAGGCAAGTGGCGCTTCGCCTATGCCCTGATGGCCGGTGCGTCGATCGATGTTACCTGTAATCTGAAGGCAGATGTCGGTTACCGCTTCCGCCAGATCAACAAGGGCGACATGTTCGATTTTGCGAATGGTGGCGGTCCTGGCCGCGACAAGGGTCTCTATTCGCATGAAGTGCGCGTCGGCGGCCGTTATGTCTTCAACGGTTGCGACACCGCACAATACATGCCGCCTGCCGATATTCCGCTGCAGCCTGCCGTTTATAAATAAACGTCACGCCGGACTGTTAGCTTCAGGCCGTTCGCATCCTCCTCGGGTGCGGGCGGTTTTTGTTTTCAGCGGTATCCAATTGGTCGCATGACGCATATGGACTAAAATTCTCATGCGTAGCGACATATTCCGCTTGACGGAGGCCGGTGAGAGGAATAGCAACGGCGTCAGGACACCTCTCCCTAACGAGAGGCGCCTATCTGAAAGGGTAGTCAAATGACAGATATAGTGAAGCCGGACCTCCGTCCGGGCAATGCGCATTTTTCTTCTGGTCCCTGCTCGAAGCGTCCCGGTTGGTCGCTAGATGCTCTCTCCGATGCACCGCTCGGTCGCTCGCATCGCGCCAAGGTTGGCAAAGCCAAGCTGAAGCAGGCCATCGATCTCACCCGTGAAATTCTCAATGTTCCCGCCGATTATCGCATCGGTATCGTTCCCGCGTCCGACACCGGTGCCGTTGAAATGGCCCTTTGGTCGCTGCTCGGTGAACGCGGCGTGGATATGCTTGCCTGGGAAAGCTTCGGTGCCGGCTGGGTTACCGATGTCGTCAAGCAGCTGAAGCTGAAGGACGTACGCAAGTTGGAGGCCGATTACGGCCTGCTGCCGAACCTGGCAGAAGTCGATTTCGACCGCGATGTGGTTTTCACCTGGAACGGCACCACCTCCGGTGTCCGCGTTCCCAATGCCGATTTCATTCCTGCTGACCGCAAGGGTCTGACGATCTGCGATGCCACCTCGGCGGCCTTCGCGCAGGATATGGACTTTGCAAAGCTCGACGTCGTAACCTTCTCCTGGCAGAAGGTTCTGGGCGGCGAGGGTGGCCACGGCGTCATCATCCTTTCGCCGCGCGCTGTCGAGCGTCTCCTGAGCTACGCGCCGGCTTGGCCGCTGCCGAAAATCTTCCGCATGGTCTCCGGCGGCAAGCTCATCGAAGGCATATTCACTGGCGAAACCATCAACACACCGTCCATGCTCTGCGTTGAGGATTATATCGACGCGCTGCTGTGGGCGAAGAACCTTGGTGGCCTGAAGGCGCTGATTGGCCGTGCCGATGCCAATGCCAAGGTCATCTACGACTTCATCGAGAAGAACGACTGGATCGCCAACCTGGCCGTCAAGCCGGAAACCCGCTCCAACACCTCCGTCTGCCTGAAGATAGTCGATCCCGACGTACAGGCGCTGGATGCTGCTGCGCAGGCGGATTTCGCCAAGGGCATCGTTGCCCTGCTCGAAAAGGAAAATGTCGCCCTCGATATCGGCGCTTATCGTGACGCACCGTCCGGTCTGCGCATCTGGGCCGGCGCAACCATCGAGACGGCCGATATGGAAGCCGTCATGCCCTGGCTCGCCTGGGCCTACCAGACGCAGAAGGCAACACTTTCCAAGGCTGCCGCCTGATTTTGATAACGGCCCTGCGTTGATGCAGGGCCGCCGATTTCCCCGCTTTTAAAACTGCACCGTTTTTCAAGGAGCCCCTGAACCATGGCACCTCGCGTACTCGTATCCGACGAACTGTCGGAAACCGCCGTCCAGATTTTCCGTGATCGTGGCGTCGAAGTCGATTTCCAGCCGAAACTCGGCAAGGACAAGGACAAGCTGGCTGAAATCATCGGCAATTACGATGGTCTTGCCATTCGTTCCGCCACAAAGGCGACCGAAAAGCTGATCGAAGCGGCGACCAATCTCAAGGTCATCGGCCGCGCCGGCATCGGCGTCGATAACGTCGATATCCCGGCCGCCTCGCGCCGCGGTATCATCGTCATGAACACGCCGTTCGGCAACTCTATCACCACTGCCGAACATGCGATTGCGCTGATGTTCGCCGTCGCGCGTCAGCTTCCGGCTGCCGATAGCTCCACGCAGGCGGGTAAGTGGGAAAAGTCGAAATTCATGGGTGTCGAAATCACCGGCAAGACGCTCGGCGTCATCGGTGCCGGCAACATCGGCTCCATCGTCTGCTCGCGCGCACTTGGCCTGAAAATGCACGTTCTGGCCTACGATCCCTTCCTGTCGCCGGAACGCGCGCAGGAAATGGGCGTAACGAAGGTTGAGCTGGACGAGCTGTTGGCGCAGGCCGATTTCATCACCCTGCATGTGCCGATGACCGACAAGACACGCGGCATCCTCAATGCCGAAAACCTTGCCAAGACCAAGAAGGGCGTACGCATCGTCAATTGCGCCCGTGGCGGTCTGGTGGATGAGGCGGCTCTTGCCGACGCCATCAAGTCCGGCCATGTTGCCGGTGCAGGCTTTGACGTTTTCGAAGTCGAGCCTGCCACCGAAAGCCCGCTTTTTGGTCTTCCCAATGTCGTCTGCACGCCGCATCTCGGCGCTTCGACCACGGAAGCACAGGAAAACGTTGCGCTTCAGGTTGCCGAGCAGATGTCGGATTATCTGGTCAAGGGTGCCGTCTCCAACGCCATCAACATGCCATCGATCACGGCGGAAGAAGCACCGCGCCTGAAGCCCTTCATCCGTCTGGCGGATGTTCTCGGCTCCTTCGTCGGTCAGGTGCAGGAAAGCGCCACCAAGGAAATCGAAATCCTTTATGATGGCGCAACCGCCAACATGAACACCAAGGCGCTGACCAGCGCGTTGCTGGCAGGCCTTATCCGCAGCCAGGTTGCGGATGTGAACATGGTTTCCGCGCCTGTTATGATCAAGGAAAAGGGAGTTATCCTGTCCGAGGTCAAGCGTGACAAGACCGGCGTTTACGACGGTTACATCAAGTTGACGGTCAAGACTGAAAACCAGGTTCGCTCGGTTGCTGGTACGGTGTTCTCGGATGGCAAGCCGCGCTTCATCCAGATCAAGAACATCAACATGGATGCGGATGTTGGATCGCACATGATCTACATCACCAACACCGACGTTCCCGGTATGATCGGCTTCATGGGCACCACGCTTGGTGAGGCCGGCGTCAACATTGCTAACTTCCAGCTCGGTCGTGAAAAGGAAGGCGGCGACGCCATCGCGCTTCTTTATGTCGATGGTCCGGTTTCCGAAGACGTGCTGGACAAGCTGCGCGCCAACCCGGCAATCCGCCAGGTCAGGCCGCTGACATTCAACATCGAATGATACCTATCGTTCCTCCCAAGGGGACAATAAGGGCCGGTGCAGGGGAAACCCTGTGCCGGTTTTTTTATTTCTGAACCGCCGGTTTCACCGAAATATGTGCGTGTTTCTCTCTTTGGTTGCATATCACGAAAAATTTAAGGTGAGCATACTAAAAATGATGATCATGAGTTGCTATATCGCGTGCTGATACGCCGCTCATGGGAGGGTGGCCAACAGGAGATAGTGATGTTTGCTGCCTTTCGGCGCTTCAAAGGTTTGTTCGCAGTCGCCGCGCTTGGTATCGCGGTATCTTTCGTAGCCGTCGATATGGCGGAAGCCCGCCGTGCGAGCGGCGGTTTCGGTAGCCGCGGCACAAGGACGTTTTCCGCGCCGCCGTCGACCAGCACCGCCCCCGGCCAGACCGCGCCGATCAACCGTAGCATGACGCCGAACACCCAGCAGAACCAGGCGGCGCCCGGTGCTGCACAGCCGGCGCGTCCCGGTGCGCAGGCACCGCAGCAGAGCCGTGGCCTGTTTGGCGGCATGATGGGTGGCTTGATGGGCGGACTGCTGATGGGTGGCCTGTTCGGCATGCTCATGGGCGGCGGTTTCGGCGGCATGGCCGGTTTCTTCGGTATGTTGCTGCAGGTGGCGCTGATTGGCCTTCTGGTCATGTTCGCCATGCGTTTCTTCGCGTCGCGCCGTCAGGGCCAGCCGGCTTTCGGTGGCGCAGGCGGATCGCAGCGCACGGATCATTCCGGCTCCTCCTTTAATGGCGGCCCGCAGGCAGGTCCTTCCGCATCCTCGTTCAAGATTCCGAAGATCGGCGCGCTTGCCGGTGCTGCGGGCGGCGCAGCTGCGGCTACTGCGGCAACCGCAAAGCCGGTGGCACATGCCAATGCAATGTCCGAAGGTGACGAAATTGGCATTACCCAGAGCGATCTCGAAGTCTTCCAGAAAATGCTGCAGGATGTTCAGGCTGCCTATGGGGCTGAAGATTACGGCACGTTGCGCAAGCTGACGACGCCGGAAGCCATGTCCTATCTTGCTGAGGAACTGAGCGACAACGCGACGAGCGGCGTGAAAAACGACGTGCGCGATGTAACGCTGCTGCAGGGCGATGTTGCCGAAGCCTGGCACGAAGAGGGCCAGGACTATGCGACGGTAGCCATGCGCTACTCCGCCATCGACATTATGCGCGACCGCACCTCCGGCAAGGTGATCGAAGGGGACGAGCAGCATCCGTCCGAAGCGGTGGAAATGTGGACCTTCGTGCGCCGTGGCGGTAACGACAACTGGCAGGTCGCCGCCATTCAGGCCGCTGCCTGAGACGACGCGTAGTCTTATCTGAATGAAAAAGCCCGGAGGTTTTACCAACCTCCGGGCTTTTGCGTGTCGCGATGCGTGATGCCGCGACATCGTCTTTCGTCGATACTTCAGTGATCGCGGTGGCAGATCGCAACTCTCCAAAAAAATGACTGATAAATCTAACGGGTGATATCTGTATCGCCCCGCGAGTGGCTGCCCGCGTTTTCCCTGCCATGCAGGTGTTTGCGCCCTCTTTGTCGAGGTGTGGCGCTGGCGCATAGCTTTTTTGCTCCACGGAATTGCCGTTTTTCATTCATCCGGTGTTCAGTCCGCGCATCCTAACCAGCATGCGTACACGTCAATGTTACTTTTCGCGCCGGTTCTAAACCGCTTTGGGAAGGGAACCACAGGCGCAAAACAGCGTTGACAATCCAATTCCCGGCCCGCCTCCCGCAAGCCGGGCTGGGTGGCCGGGCAATGCACGGCCCGCGAGAACGGAGAGCTATCGAGATGAAACGCTTTGACCTGATCGACGGGATGCGTGGTTACTTCCTCGTCTTCATGCTGATCAACCATCTGGTGTTTGCAGGCGGTTTCTGGCTGGTGGAAATCAATCACCGCCAGTTTGCCTTCGTGGAAGACGCGCAGGGCTTCGTCTTTCTGTCCGGTCTGCTGATCGGCATGGTCTATGCCCGCAAGATGATGAAGTATGGCTATGATGCCGGCAAACAGATGATCTGGAACCGGGCGATGGAGCTCTATCGCTATGCGATGGGTCTGGTCATCGCCGTGCTGTTCTTCCGCATGGTCATCCCGCATGCGCCCTATATCTGGTACAACTGGCTGGGCATGACATCGTTCGACGATCCGCTGCGTCTGGCGGCGATTGCGACATTCCTCTTCCAGCCGACATTCATGGATATTCTGCCGCAGTACATCGTTTACATGCTGTTCGCACCCATCCTCGTTAAACTCTGCCTCGACGGCAAATGGGCTTATGTCATGGCAGGCTCGCTGCTGGTCTGGATGGCCGGCCAGCTCGGTCTTCAGCAGATTGTGACGACGCCGCTCAATGAACTCGTCAAGGGTGCCGACGAGCAGGGTATCCGTGTCAGCTTCAACCTTCTCGGCTGGCAGCTTGTGTTCTACTCAGCGCTGGTGCTGGGCGCGATGACGGCGCAGAACCGCATTCCGTGGAAGGCGATCTTCTCACCGCAGCAAACATGGCTTCCGAAGGCGGCACTTCTCATCTGCCTGTTTTTCATGCCGCTTCGTATTGCAACCGCCTGGGGCCTGATGCCGGAATTCGTGATGGGCAAGTTCTCCACCATGGAAATCCGCGCCGATTTCGGTCCGGTCTACCTCATCAATTTCCTTGCTGTTGGTGTGGGTCTTACCTGGCTGGTGATTGCCGGTCCGAAGCATCACCGCCCGATCGTCCGCTCGATTGCGGAGGGCGTGATCTGGGTGCTCTCGCTGAAATTCCTGCAGCTGCTCGGCCGCCATTCGCTTCAGGTCTATGTCTGGCATGTGGCCATCGTCTATGGCGTCTATTATCTGGATGGCCGTACGGCCGAACTTTCGCAGGTCAGCAAGACGCTGATCGCCCTTACCGCAATAGGCTTGCTGGCTTTGCCGGCCCTGTGGAGGGAGCGCGACAAGTGGATTGGCAGCAGCGGCCAGAAGACGGCGGGCGCTTAGCAGCCGGTCACCACCTCACTCTGATGGCTTTACGGGGCGGTTTTCCGCCCCGTACTTGCGTGCGCGGCCATTCCTTTCTATATGCAGCCCTTAAATCCGTATGCTGGCGAGGCAGGACAGTCTTTTTTCGACTGAGGCTCCCGCAGCGGATGACCGACAGGCGGCGGGGCCTTTACCCCCGTTATGACTGACGATGGGAAAAAACGTGAATACGCTCGATTTTGACAAGAGGCCGGAAGACACCCGGATCGTTGTCGCCATGTCCGGTGGCGTCGATTCTTCGGTTGTGGCCGGTATCCTCAAGCGCGAGGGCTATGACGTCCTCGGCATAACTCTCCAGCTTTACGACCACGGTGCGGCTGTGCACCGCGCCGGCTCCTGCTGTGCGGGGCAGGATATTGACGATGCGCGCAGGGTCTGCGAAACGCTCGGCATTCCCCACTATGTGCTGGATTATGAAGCGCGGTTCCGCGAAACCGTCATCAATCCCTTTGCCGAAGCCTATGCGATGGGTGAAACGCCGATCCCCTGCGTTGCCTGCAACCAGACGGTAAAATTCGCCGATCTGCTCGCCACCGCTCAGGAACTCGGCGCAGATGCGCTGGCGACCGGCCACTACATCCGCTCGCGTCCCAATCCCCTGGCAAGCCAGCCGGGACGCCGCGCGCTCTATCGCCCGATCGATAGCGATCGTGACCAGAGCTGGTTCCTGTTTGCAACGACGCAGGAGCAGATCGACTATCTGCGGTTTCCGCTCGGCGGTCTCTCCAAGGCTGAAACACGCGCGCTGGCGGAAGATATGGGTCTCGTCGTGGCCAAGAAGGCCGACAGCCAGGACATCTGTTTCGTGCCGCAGGGCAAATATACCGATATCATCAACAAGCTGAAGCCGAATGCGGCGTTGGCGGGCGATATCGTCCATCTGGACGGGCGCGTACTCGGCCGCCATGACGGTATCGTGCATTATACCATCGGCCAGCGCCGGGGTATCGGTGTCGCGACTGGAGAGCCGCTGTACGTCGTGCATCTCGATGCGCGTGGCCGCAGGGTCATCGTCGGTCCGCGGGAGGCGCTGGAGACCCGCCGTGTCTATCTGCGCGACATGAACTGGCTTGGCGATGGCGCGCTTGCGGACGAGGCCGGGCAGGGCTTTGCCTGCTTCGCCAAGGTGCGCTCCACCCGCCCGCCAACCGAAGCGATGTTACATGCCGATGAAAACGGCATCTACGTGGATCTGATGACCGGCGAGGCGGGTGTTGCTCCCGGTCAGGCCTGCGTGCTCTATTCTGCACCGGGCGCTGATGCCCGCGTTTACGGTGGCGGTTTCATCGAACGTTCGGAACGCTCGGTGGACGCCGAGGCTTCGCTGAAGGCGCTTTTGGAAAAGCCGGTTGCTGCCTGAAACAATTCGGTTTTCACCGCCGTGTGGAAAGCGAATTTTTTGCGCGTCATGCGCTTGACACTTTGGGGAGCGGCACCTTATAAGCCGCTCATCCTGATGGAGCGGACGGTCACATGGCCGTCACGTTTTCCCTGTGGCGGGGTAGCTCAGGTGGTTAGAGCAGCGGAATCATAATCCGCGTGTCGGGGGTTCAAGTCCCTCTCCCGCTACCATTCATCTTCAATGAGAAAAGCAAAGTTCGCGTCTTCTTCTGGACGGACGTTGAGAATTTGCGGCATTCCTCGCACTGCCTGCGGCTGGCCGGACGCCAAAAAAAGGGAAACCCGCTTGCCGTATCGAAACAGCCAGCGGGTCTCAACCTTTACCCCCTCCCACAAGGGCGAGCGAACAAAAGCACATCAAATGAATTATGACAAGATCAAGGCGACCATATTGTTGCAGTAGAAGACTCTGTTTGCCAGTTTAGCGGCGGATGGCAGAGAGTAACCACTTCCGTATGCCGCTCGTAGGGGGAGCGGTAAGACACGATGTTCTCGTTGCAGCGTAAGGGCGCGCCAGCAGCATAGACATTTGCAACGGCACGCGGATGATGGTGTACTTTGTATTTCGGAGCCGGTTCCCTGCCATAAGTGATCATGTCGGCGGCGAAAGACGCGGCCGGAATGGACAGGACGGCAAATACCGCAATCACACAAGTTCGTCTGAGATCTAAGGACATGAGCTATCCCCTCGCGTTGAACAACGCAGGAAAACGCGATGCACCCGGAAGCTGTTCCCTAGGCGAAATGGTATTTTGACGGGGCGACAAAAAAATGCCCGCTCGCGGCGGGCAATTCAGAGGGGAACTGAGGTTAGGAGCCTCGGGTCCAAAACGGATATCCTCGCCATAAGTTCCGCCTGATTACACGTCGCCCGATAAAAATCATCCACGCCAAGCCGACAGAGCAGGAGCGGCGTCTTCATAAGCAATCGAAATAACGCAAATAACTGTGTCCTGGGAAATTTTGGAGCGGGCGAAGGGATTTGAACCCTCGACCCCAACCTTGGCAAGGTTGTGCTCTACCCCTGAGCTACACCCGCTCAAATCCATCGGTCCGGGGTAGTACGCTGAACCGTGGGCCACCGCAATGCGGCGACGGGCGCTATATCGCTCAATCGATTTTGGAATGCAACAGGGAAATGACAAAAACGCGAAAATTTCTTTGAGAAATGCGACAAGCGGCGGAAATGATTGGGAATTTTCGCGCCGTCGCTTTTTCACGCGTTGCCAAGCCGCGGTTGCCCCCTTAATCATGACGGAGAGGATATCGGAATCGGCAAAGGCAGGCGGCAGGATATGGCGGAAAATTCTCCGAAGACGGCAGCGGACTTGTTCGCGTTTCTGGACGGGCTCGGCATCGAGCATAAGACAAAACAGCATGAGCCTGTCTATACCGTTGCCGAATCCCAGTCGTTGCGTGATCTAATCCCGGGCGGCCACACGAAGAACCTTTTTGTGAAGGACAAGAAGGATCAATATTTCGTTCTGACCGTTGAGGAGAACGCGGTCGTCGATCTGAAAAGCGTTCACAAGACGATTGGCGCGGCAAGCCGCGTATCCTTCGGCAGGCCGGAAAAAATGCTTGAATATCTGGGTGTCGTGCCGGGATCTGTCACGGTTTTCGGCGCCATCAACGACACCGGTGGGCAGGTTACCTTCGTACTCGACAGCGATCTTCTGGAAAATGAGCTGATCAACGGTCACCCGCTTTCCAACGACCAGACGACGACGATAGGAAACAAGGACCTCATTCGCTTTCTGGAGGCGACCGGCCACACGCCGCTTGTCTTGAAAGTCAGCGAGTGAGATACGATCTTTGCTTCAACCAAGACAATACGACAGAGATTACGGGAGACCGGCATGAGCGGCACGAACAATCCTTACGGCAGTTCCTATGGCGGGCAGATGTCCGGCAACGCACAATATAGCGGGGAGCTGAACGGCGCGTCTTCCGGTCACATCAAGGACACCACAACGGCGGCCTTCTCCAAGGATGTTCTCGAGGAATCGCGCCACCAGCCGGTTCTGGTGGATTTCTGGGCACCGTGGTGCGGCCCGTGCAAGCAGCTGACGCCGGTTCTCGAAAAGGCAGTAAACGAGGCGAATGGCCGCGTGAAGCTTGTGAAACTGAATATCGACGATCACCCGTCTATTCCAGGCCAACTCGGCATCCAGTCCATTCCCGCCATCGTTGCTTTCCTGGATGGCAGGCCGGTGGACGGCTTCATGGGCGCGGTACCGGAAAGCCAGATCAAGCAGTTCATCGACAAGATCGCCGGACCTGATGCGGGTGATCCGAAGGCTGAGATCGAAGCGGTTCTGGCAGAGGCAAAGCAGCTTCTGGCGGATGGCGATCATAATGGCGCGGCACAATTGTTCGGCGCGGTTATGCAGGCCGATCCCGAAAACGCCGCCGCAATCGCTGGTATTGCCGAATGCATGATTGCCGTTGGACAATATGAACGGGCAAGCGAACTTCTCTCGTCCCTGCCGGCGGAAGTGGCCGCAGATGCAGGCATTCAGCTCGTCTCGAAAAAGATCGCGCAATATGAAGAAGCCCGCAAGATTGGCGACCCGGTGGCGCTGGAACGTGATCTCGCGCTCGATCCCGATAATTACGAGGCGCGTGTGAAGCTTGCCAAGGTCCTCAACGCCCAGGGGCGGCGGGATGAGGCAGCGGACCATCTGCTCTATGTCATGCGCAAGGACAGAACCTTCGATGATGACGGCGCACGCCGCCAGCTTCTGGAGTTTTTCGAGGCCTGGGGCTTCAAGGATCCGGCAAGTGTGGCCGGGCGCCGGAAGCTTTCGGCGATCTTGTTTTCGTAATGCGGGCATATCCCGGCCATGGCGGTTGATCCGCCGGCCGGGCAGCGGTGAACAGGGGGCTTGATCCCATGCATGTCGGAAATGCGAGATATGTGAAGAACAACGATTTGCCGGAAACTGTGCCGGTATTTCCATTGTCGGGCGCGCTGCTTTTGCCGGAAGGCCACCTGCCGCTCAATGTCTTCGAGCCTAGATACCTCGCCATGATCGATATGGCACTGGCCGGCCACCGGGTCATCGGCATGGTGCAGCCGGCCCTTCACGTGATTGAGGGGGGGCATGATGGTGGTCCTTTGAGTGCTGTCGGATGTCTTGGTCGCATCACTTCTTTTTCGGAAACCGGGGATGGGCGTTATGTCATTTCGCTCACCGGCATCTGCCGCTTCCGCCTGCTGGAAGAGGTGGATGTGGGCAAGCCCTATCGCAGTTTCCGGCACGCGCCCTTCATCGCCGATCTTTCCGGCGAGTATGATGAGGACGCTGTGGACCGCGAAAATCTGCTGCGGGTGTTCCGCGCGTTTCTGGATGCGAACCAGCTGGAAGCGGATTGGGAAAGCGTGGAGCGCGCAGGCAATCGTGTCCTCGTCAATTCGCTTTCCATGATGTCTCCCTTTGGTCCCGCCGAAAAGCAGGCGCTGCTGGAAGCGCCTGACCTGAGGACGCGGGCCGAAACATTGATCGCCATCACCGAGATCGTTCTTGCCCAGGGCTCGGGCGAGGCCGGTACTGTGCTGCAGTAGGATCGCCGCCATGGACGACAGGATGAGCAATGCCGATCCCAAGCTGCTTGAGCTGCTGGTCTGCCCCTTGACGAAGGGACGTCTTTCCTACGATCGCGCCCGCAACGAGCTGGTGTCCGAAAGCGCAGGGCTCGCCTACCCGATCCGCGACGGGGTGCCGATCATGCTGATTTCCGAAGCGCGCAAATTAGAAGACTAGCGTTAACCCTGCCTGCCGCTCTCTCCACAGTGTCGCGTCGCAAATTGACGATGATGCGTTGACAACCGTGCGTGGATTTGACCAGAGTCCCGCCCGACATGTCTGTTGCGGGGAGAAAACTGATGTCGTTGCGCGCGCTCGTCCGGATCTCGTTGATTGCGGTCTCAACCGCCATTACTTTTCTTCCAGCTGTGGCGGCGGAACCTTCCCGCAAGGTGGTCACCACCAAAAATGGCGATTATTTCGGGTTCGATCTCAGAACCGAGCAGAATGTCTCGCTTGAGCAGTGCGGCGAGATTTGCGTCGGCGATACCGCCTGCAAGGCCTTCACCTACAATCCCAAGGTGCAATGGTGTTTCCTTAAATCGGATTTCAATCAGCTCAATGCCTTCCCGGGTGCAGTTGCCGGCAAGATCGTGCAGGTTATCGCTGAAGCCGATATCGGTGCACCGCAGCGTCTTTCTTTCGTGGCTGATAGCCTGCAGCAGGAAGCGCGCCGGCTGAAATCGGGCCTTGCGGCAAGCGCGGAGCAGGAGAGCCAGGGACTGGAGAGCCTGCTGCAAACGGCAAGGCAGCAGGCGGCAGCGGACGCGATCGAAACCTACAAGGCGGCGCTTGCGATTTCGCCCGATGACGGTGCTCTCTGGGCCGAATTTTCGCAAAGGGCGGCGCAGGTTACCGACAATTACGCGATTGCGGGCCAGGCCGCTTCCGCTGCCATCAATGCCTATCAGTTGAGCCGCACGGTCAGTGCCCGCACCGAGGCGTTGAACCGGCTGGCCCAGGCTTTCGAAAAGACCCAGAATTATCGCGCGGCGCTTAATGCCTATAAGGAGAGCCTGACACTTTCCGATAATGCGCAGACGAAGGCGGCCTATGCCGATCTGCGCACGCGCCAGGGATTCCGTGTCATCAACAACACGATTGATACGGATAGTGTCAGCCCGCGCGCATGCGTGCAGTTTTCCGAACCGCTGGTGAAGAACGGTGTCGACTATTCCTCTTTCGTCACATTGGATGGTGCTGCACCTAAGGCGATCGAGGCGAAGGGCAGTGAGATTTGCGTCGAGGGGCTGACCCATGGTCAGCGTTACAAGATTGCGTTCCGCGCCGGCCTGCCGTCCTCCGTGGAAGAACCGCTGGAAAAGCAGGTCGACCTCGATATCTACGTGCGTGACCGTGCAGCGAGCGTCCGCTTCACCGGCGAGAACTTCGTGCTGCCGGGCACGGCGCGGCGCGGCATTCCCATCGTTTCGGTCAATGCCGAAAAGGCCGATCTGAAGCTTTACCGTATTGGCGACCGTAACATCACGTCGGTCTTGGCAAACTCGCAGTTTTTGACGCAGATGGACGGTTACAACGCCGACCGGATTGAAAACGAGCTCGGCGAGCTGGTCTGGCAGGGTTCGATAGACATTCAGCCGGACCTCAACAAGGATGTAGTGACGAGCTTTCCGGTGGACGAAGCCTTGCCGGAGCGGAAGCCCGGCATCTATGTGCTGACCGCCGTACCGCCCGGCACCGCACCGGAGACATGGGATTCGCGCGCCACGCAGTGGTTCCTCGTTTCCGATACGGGCATCACCACCTATGCCGGCACCGATGGCCTGAACGTATTCGTGCGCTCACTCGGCAGCGCCGCACCGCTTGGCGGGGTGGACTTGCAATTGCTCGCCAAGAACAACGAAGTGCTCGGCACGGCAAAGACGGATGCAGACGGCAGGGCAGTATTTTCGGCAGGCTTGATGCGTGGCACAGCGGCGCAGGCGCCCGCTATCCTCACGGCGCGCAATGGCGACAAGGACTACGTCTTTCTGGACATGACGCGCGCCGGTTTCGATCTTTCCGACCGTGGCGTGACTGGCCGCGCGGCACCCGGCGCCATCGACGTGTTCAGCTGGACAGAGCGCGGCATCTACCGCGCCGGCGAGACCGTGCACGCGGCAGCGCTGGCCCGTGATGTTGACGGCAAGGCGATCGAGGATCTGCCGCTGACCTTCATCTTCTCGCGCCCTGATGGCGTCGAGGACCGGCGTTTCGTGAGCGACGGCAAGGCGCTCGGTGGCCATGCGGTCCATCTGCCCTTGCAGGCGAATGCCATGCGCGGCACCTGGACGCTGCGCATTCATACCGATCCGAAAACGGCTGCGATCAGCGAAAAGAGCTTTCTGGTCGATGATTTCGTGCCTGATCGCACCGAATTTGATCTTTCCAGCAAGGTGAAACAGATCGAGCCGGGCGCGGAAACGGCAATCGACGTCGATGGCCGTTATCTCTACGGCGCGCCCGCAGCCGGCCTGACGCTGGAAGGTGAGGTCGCCGTCAAGCCGACCCGCACGAGTACCGACTTCGAGGGTTATTTCTTCGGTCTGGCCGATGAGGAAAGCGAAGAGGAAAATCGCACCGCGCTTGCCGATCTGCCGGCGCTGGACGAAGAAGGCAAGGCAAGCTTCAACGTCGATCTGACGGATTTGCCATCCACCACGCAGCTGCTTTCCGCCAACATCACCGTTCGGATGCGCGAGGCCGGTGGCCGCGCCGTCGAACGATCTCTGACGCTGCCGGTGAAGGCGCAAGCACCAGTCATCGGCATCAAACCGCAGTTTTCGGGTGATCTCGCCCAGAATTCCGTTGGCCGTTTCCACATTATCGGCGTGACAGCCGATGGCGCAAAACAGGCGATGAGTGGCCTTAACTGGAAGCTCATCAAGGTAGAGCGAAACTATCAATGGTATCGTCAGGGTAACTCCTGGCGGTACGAACCGGTGGAATATACCAAACAGACCGAAACCGGCACGGTTTCCGTCGATGCTAATGGCGGTGAGATTTCCGTGCCTGTCACCTGGGGCCGCTACAGGCTGGAAGTGGAAGGTGCCGGCAATGGCGCAGCGGTTTCGAGCGTCGAATTCGATGCTGGTTTCTACGTCGAAGCAAGCTCGACAGAGACGCCGGATGCGCTGGAAATCGCGCTGGACAAACAAAACTACAAGATCGGTGATACCGCAAAACTCAAGGTATCGTCGCGTTTTGCCGGTCAGCTGATGGTCACGTCAGGTTCGGAAAAGCTGATTTCCGTGCAGAATGCTGAGATCGGTGAGGATGGCGGCGAGATCGACATTCCCGTTACCGAGGAATGGGGCGCGGGGGCGTATGTGACGGCCACGCTGTTCCGTCCGGGCGATGCGCAGGAAAGCCGCATGCCGATGCGCGCCATAGGCATCAAGTGGCTTGCCGTCGATCCCGCCGAGCGCAAGCTTGCTGTAACGCTAGGCGCGCCGCAGAAGACGCTGCCGCGTCAGCCGCTTGAAATTCCGATCAGCGTCGCCGGCGCGGGCGTGGGCGAAAAGGCCTATGTCATCGTCGCGGCTGTGGATGTCGGCATATTGAACCTCACCCGCTATGAACCGCCGAAGCCGGATGAATGGTATTTCGGCCAGCGACGGCTGGGGCTGGAAATCCGCGACCTCTATGGCCGCCTGATCGACGGTTCGCTTGGCGCCACAGGTCGCCTGAGAACGGGCGGTGATGGCGGGGGCGCAGCACTGCAGGGCAGCCCGCCCACCGAAAAGCTCGTGGCCTTCTTCTCGGGACCTGTCGAACTTGACGCTGACGGCAAGGCGACGGTGAGCTTCGATATTCCTCAGTTCAACGGCACGGCCCGCATCATGGCCGTCGCCTGGACGAAGACGGGCGTGGGACATGCGGTCTCCGATGCCGTCATTCGAGATCCCGTGGTGGTGACGGCCAGTGCACCGAAGTTCCTCGCGCCCGGCGATGTCTCGCAATTGCGGCTCGATATCGCCAATACCGATGGCGAGGCCGGCGACTACCGGCTGGATGTGACCAGCAACACGGCACTTACGGTCGATCAGGGTGAGATGTCGCAGACCCTGGCACTGCAAAAGGGCGGCAAGTCGTCGCTGACCGTGCCGTTGACAGGCGAACAGCCGGGCAATGGCGCAATCACCATCAAGGTCTCCAATGCCGCCGGCCTTTCGCTGGAGCAGGTATTGAACGTTCCCGTGCGTCCAGCCGTTCTGCCGGTCACGACGCGGCGTGAAATCAAGATCGCGCCGAATAGCAGCCTGACGATCAATGGCGACCTTCTGGCCGATAGCATGCTTCTCGGTTCGTCCGTCGCCGTCAACGTCACACGCTCGCCAGCCTTCGATATTCCGGCGCTGGTGATGATGCTCGACAAATATCCTTACGGCTGCGCCGAGCAGACGACGAGCCGCGCTTTGCCGCTGCTTTATCTCTCGGAAATGACCAAGGATAGCGGCATCGCCGAGGACCCGGATACCCGCCGCCGCGTGCAGGAGGCGATCTACCGGGTGCTGTCCTTCCAGTCGAGTTCCGGCAGTTTCGGCCTCTGGTCTCCCGGTTACGGAGATCTGTGGCTGGATGCCTATATCAGCGACTTCCTGACCCGTGCGCGCGAGCAGGGCTACGATGTTCCCGAACAGGCCATGGTGCAGGCTTTGAGCAACCTGCAAAACGGTCTTTCCTACGATAGCAACGTCAAGGATCGCGGCAACGAGATCGCCTATTCGCTTTACGTTCTGGCGCGCAACCGCAAGGCGGCGATCAACGATCTCAGATATTATGCGGATACGGCGCTTGCCGATTTCCCCACACCGCTTGCCAAGGCGCAGGTTGCCGCAGCCCTTTCGCTTTATGGCGATCAGGCGCGCGCGAAGACTGTGTTCGGTGCCTCACTCGATATGGCGAGCCGTGCCACCAAGGTTAGCTTCGCAAGGGCGGATTACGGTTCCGCCCTGCGTGATGGCGCAGCGACGCTGGCGCTTGCGGCGGAAAGCCGCCCTGTTCCTGCCGTCGTGCCGCAACTTGCCGGTGCCGTGGCGAAGGAATGGGAAAAGAAACCCTATACCAGCACCCAGGAACAGGCATGGATGCTGCTTGCCGCCCGCGCCGTCAAAGGTGAGGACAAGGATATCCGTCTTGATGTGAACGGCGATCTGCAGACCGGCGGTTTCGGCAAGCGGATGAGCGGCGACGAATTGCTGGCGGCACCCTTGAAGATCGCCAATGCGTCGGCTGATCCGGTCACGGCGGTGGTCACCACGGTCGCGCCCCCGGCACAACCGCTTGCCGCCGGTGGTGAGGGCTTCACCATCACCCGTACCTATTATTCCATGGATGGCGAGGAGGTGAACCCGAGCGAGGTGGTGCAGAACGAGCGTTATGTGGCGGTGCTGAATGTCACGCCTAAAAATGACTGGCAGGCACGCATTCTCGTGACTGACCTTCTGCCTTCCGGTTTCGAGATCGACAATCCGAGCCTCGTCAATTCTGCCGCCCTTTCGAATTTCGACTGGTTGCCGGAAACCGAAGCTGCGCATACCGAATTCCGCTACGACCGGTTCGTTGCGGCCTTCGACCGCACGGCTGGCGACAGTTCGGAAATCACGCTGGCCTATGTGGTCCGGGCCGTCACCCCAGGCACTTATGATCATCCGGCGGCCTCGGTCGAGGATATGTACCGGCCGCAATTTTCCGCCCGCACGGCAACGGGCCGCATGGAGGTGCGTTCGGCAACCCCATGAGGCGAAAAAAGGCGATCATCGTCGGCATCGTGTCGGCCGCTCTGCTTGTCGGCGGTGCGGCCTTCGGTCTCGATGCGCTGGACAAGGCCTATCCACCACCGCTGGAGGCTGCGCAGCAGCGGTCCTTCGAGGTGCTGGATAGAGACGGGCGGTTGCTGCGCGCATTTGCGACACCTGATGGCCGCTGGCGGCTGAAAACCAGCGCTGCAGAAGTCGATCCGCAGTTCCTGCGCATGCTGATCGCTTATGAGGACCAGCGTTTTTACGACCATCACGGCATTGACCCGTGGGCGCTGCTGCGCTCCGCCTGGCAATTAGCAAGCAACGGCCGGATCGTATCCGGCGCCTCGACGCTTTCCATGCAGGTGGCGCGGCTGATCGAACCGCGCACCGACCGGTCGTTTTCGGCGAAGTTTCTGCAGGGATTGCGCGCGCTCCAGATCGAAAGACGGCTCGACAAGGCGGAAATCCTCGATCTTTATCTGAATATCGCGCCTTATGGCGGCAATCTTGAGGGTGTTCGTGCCGCAAGCCTCGCCTGGTTTGGCAAGGAGCCCGCCCGGCTGGACACGGCGGAGGCGGCTCTTCTGGTTGCGCTGCCGCAATTGCCGGAGAAACGCCGACCGGACCGCTTTCCGGATGCGGCAAGGCAGGCGCGGGAGAGGGTTTTGCAGCGCCTTGCCGTAGAACGCGTGGTGGGTGAAGGGGAAGCAGAGCGGGCGACCCTTGCAGCCGTTCCCGCCAACCGGCGTGATCTGCCGGCCTATGCACCGCATATGGCGGCTGCCGCACGCGTGAAGTTTCCCAATGCCACCGAGGCGCACTCGACGCTCAGATTGCCGATCCAGCGGGAACTGGAAGCCGTTGCCCGCCATGCAGCGGAAAAGCTGACAGAAAAGGTCTCCGTCGCCATCGTCATGGCCGACGCCCAGACCGGTGATATTGTGGCTGAAGTTGGTTCCGCTGATTATCTCGATACTGCAAGGCGCGGTTTCGTGGAGATGAGCCGCGCCGTGCGCTCGCCGGGCTCCACCCTCAAGCCGTTCATCTATGGCCTTGCCTTTGAAAATGGTCTCATCGGGCAGGAAACTATCATCGAGGATCGCCCGGCGGATTTTTCCGGTTACCGCCCGCGTAATTTCGATATGCATTATCAGGGTGATGTCAGCATCAGGCAGGCACTGCAACTGTCGCTCAATGTGCCCGCCGTAAAGCTTCTGGATGCTGTCAGCCCGTCTGCGCTGATGGTGCGTTTTCGCCGCGCGGGCGTGAAGCTCGTGCTTCCCACCACCGAGGCGCCGGGGCTTGCCATTGCGCTGGGAGGTGCTGGTATTTCGCTGGTTGATCTGGTGCAGCTTTATGCGGGCCTTGCCGGCGGCGGCGACCCTGTGCGGCTGGGGGACGGTGTGCGCTCCGCGCCGCAACGGCTTGCCGGAGATCGGCTGTTTGCCGACGCTGCGATCTGGAACGTCTCCGACATCCTGTCCGGTGTGCTGCCGCCACTCGGCATGAAGCAGCGCGGCATCGCCTACAAGACCGGCACTAGCTACGGTTACCGTGATGCCTGGTCGGTAGGTTATGACGGGCGGCATGTCATCGGCGTGTGGGTCGGTCGTGCCGATAACGGCGCCGTCCCGGGCATTGCCGGTTATGCGACGGCAGCCCCGATCCTCTTCGAGGCTTTCGAGAAATCCGGCGTGGCGATCACGCCAATGCCTGCTGCACCCTCTGGCGTCGCGCGGGTGGCCGTGAGCGACCTTCCCGCCAACCAGCGGCGTTTCACATTGACCGCAAGCGGCCTGCTTTCGGCCTCAAGGCGCGAAAGCGCGCCGCGCATCGTCTATCCACCGGAAGGGGCTAGGGTGGAGCTCTCCAGCCAGTCAGGCATTTCGCCGCTAGTGCTGAAGCTGCAAGGCGGCCGCGCGCCCTTCCGCTGGCTCGCCAACGGCAGGCCTCTCCCGGATGCTTCGCTCCGCCGCAACAGCGAATGGCGACCGGAAGGGCAGGGGTTTTCAACGCTGACCGTGATAGACGCGGATGGCCGCGCTTCGAGCGTGCGCGTTTTCATCGAGTGAATTTTTGACGGCTTGCGCACCACGCGGCTGAACGCCGCGTCGCAGGCAGCTTCTTGCCCGCGTCATAGAAGTTCATTTGCAGAGACCTGATGCAACGTGGAAGGAGGAACGGCGATCACGCAACGTCGAGTGAATGACGATCGATACGCTCCTGAAGTGCGACCACAACCGCATGCAGGAATTCTCGGCATCGAGGGTCGACGGTCTTCGCCAGTGTCATTTCCAGCCGGCTGCGGATCTTGTCCATGAACCCAACATGATCGAAGCTGTCGGCGGCGATATTTACCTCGACCTCTTCCATATAGTGCAACAGGTGCGGTCCCAGTGCGAGATTTGGGTCCATCCGGTATCGGGTGGCCATCTGCTCTGCAAGCGTTCCCATCTGTACGTATGGGCCATATTCGTTGATCATTCTGTCTCCTTCATCGGGTGTGAGCATCTTAGATAGGTGCTGTTTGTGGATGCACGAGATGTGTTTGCGATGAAACGCGCAAAAGACCGGAGCTAATTGGTAAAACGAACGTGACCAATCGATGCTTCGCCGTTCGAACATGCCGGTGTGCACGCTGAGCGAAACGGGACAGCTATTATGTTTGTCTAGGACTAGAGCCGCATGGCGAGCAGTGAAGCGGGTCACGACATTCCGCTCTTTTTTATATTATTGTTTTAAACTGAATTTACAGGAAAATGGTGTCCACGAGAGGATTCGAACCTCCGACCCCAGGATTCATACCACTTCGGCTTTAGCCGCCGCCCATCTCCATTGGATAGGACGTTCGTGGTCTGGACTGTCCCTTCACCGTGAGCCTTTCGGCTTTTAGGTGCTGCCCATCCAGTCTCTACACCTTCACCGGATTTCTCCGGAGCTTGGCTCGGGATTGGCATGCTGGAAGACCAGCGAAGCTTTCCCCGACTTTGAGCAGATCGATTGCGTCGTTTCCGGGCGCAACCCCCAATTTGTCTTAGGAATCCTGTGCTCTATCCTGCTGAGCTACGTGGACACTGAATTGCTCTTTAACCTGCCGTCGCCGGCGGATCAACCGCGTTCTTTATCGCGGTCGATCTGTTCCTCTGCTTTCTTTGCCTTACCCGGCAATCAGTTCGTCAGGCGTTGCTCTGCAAGTTTCACCCAATAGGAAATGCCGTAGGCGATGGCGTCGTCGTTGAAATCGTATCCAGGGTTGTGAAGGCCGGCCGAATCGCCGTTGCCGATGAAGATGAAGGCACCCGGCCTTTCCTTCAGCATGAAGGAAAAATCCTCGCCCGCCATGGAAGGGTCGACATCGGGGTCGACGTTTTTTTCGCCAGCTACATCGCGGGCGACGTGGATGGCGTGGTCGGTCTCGTCCGCATGGTTGAAGGTCACCGGGCAATAACGCTCATAGACGACCTCGGCTTCCGCTCCATTTGCAAGCGCTATGCCTTCCGCCATCTGCTTGATGCGATCCTGCGCGAGATCACGCACCGTCTCGTCCAGACTACGCACCGTGCCGGCAATCAACGCGTCGTTGGGAATGATGTTGTGGCTGGAGCCGGCGTGAAAGCGGGTGACGGACACGACCACGGATCGGATCGGATCGGCATTGCGCGAGGCGATCATCTGCAGATTGCCGACGATCTGTGCACCGATGGTGATCGGGTCGATCGTGCGGTGCGGCTGGGCCGCATGGCCGCCACGACCTTTGACAGTGATCGAGAACTTGTCCGGTGCCGCCATGATACCGCCCTTGCGGATGGCGAACGAGCCGAGCGGAATACCCGGCATATTGTGCATGCCGTAGACCTCATCGATGCCGAACCGCTCCATCAGGCCGTCCTCGACCATGGCGAGCGCACCGGCGCCGCCTTCTTCGGCGGGCTGGAAGATGACCGCGATGGACCCGGTGAAATTGCGGGTTTCCGCGAGATATTTGGCGGCGCCAAGCAGCATGGCGGTGTGGCCGTCGTGGCCGCAGGCATGCATGGCGCCTGCGGTTTTGGAAGCCCAGGGTTTGGCGGTTTCCTCAAGAATGGGAAGAGCATCCATATCCGCCCGAAAGCCGATGGTGCGATTGCCCGGAATATTGCCTCTGATGATGCCGACCACGCCCGTGCGGCCAAGACCGGTCACGATTTCGTCAACGCCGAAAGATTTCAGCTTGTCCGCAACGAAAGCTGCGGTGTTGTCGACATCATACAAAATCTCGGGATTTTCATGCAGGTGACGCCGCCATTCGCTGACTTCCTGCTGAAGTTCGGCGGCTCTGTTCAAAATCGGCATTCGTTCATTCCTGGGTTCATCGGTGCGGCATGGCGTAAAAGCCTATCCTCCGCGGTGGATAGTGCGCCGCATAATTGACGTAATCAATGTACTTTGCCATTGCTAGGACATATATGGTGAATATTGCCATTCCCTGACTGAAGACGGGAATTCGAGGATAAGCCTTGCCACAGAATCTTAAATCGCCAAACGCCGCCCGGCGGCTCTCCGCAGCCATTGCCATCATGACCGCCGGCCTTGTTGCCGCTGCACCTGTGGCGAATGCCAATCCGAAAATGGTGGTCGATGTCAAAACCGGCAAGGTGATTTCCCACCAGGAAGCGTTCCGCAAGTGGTATCCGGCCTCGCTGACCAAGCTGATGACCGCCTATATCGCCTTTTCGCAGATGAAGGCCGGCAAGCTCAGCCCGCAGACGGAAGTGGTGATGAGCAAGAAGGCCGCGGACCAGCCGGCCTCGAAAATGTATTTCAAGCCCGGTCAGAAGCTGACGATGGACAGCGCACTGAAGCTGCTGCTCATCAAATCCGCCAATGATATCGCCGTGGCGATTGCCGAAACCATAGGCGGCACCAGCGATAATTTCGTGGCGCAGATGAATGCGCAGGCGCAGCGGCTGGGCATGAGCTCCACCCGTTACATCAACGCCAACGGCCTGCCCGGCAAGGGCCAATATACGACGGCGCGTGACCTTGCGCTTCTGGCGCTGATCATCAAGCGGGAATTCCCGGAATATGCCCATTATTTCTCGCTGGAAGGTGTCACCACCGGCAAGAAGGACTACGCCAACTTCAATATGCTTGTTGGCCGCTTTGATGGCGCAGATGGCATGAAGACCGGCTTTATCTGCGCATCCGGTTTCAACCAGGTGTCCTCCGCCGTGCGCAACGGCCGTTCGGTCATAACTGTGGTGCTGGGGGCAGATAGCCTTGCCGGGCGAACCGACCAGTCCGCTGATCTGCTGCAGATGGGACTGACGGCGCCCTCGGGCCAAGGCGTTTCACTCGCCTCGCTGGCACCCTATGGCGATACCGCCGAGGTAAACGACGTCAGTGCCGAAATCTGCAATCCGAAGGCAGCCAAGGTGCGCAGCGAAAGCCGCGACGAGACCGGCCGCATGGTCATCCATTCGCCCTACGTTACGGAAATGACCCGTCCGCCGGAATATTCTTTCGCGGGTCTCGTTCCCGGCAGTGAGACGGTGGCGGTCAACACCGCCAAGGGTGCGAGCACCAAAGGACAAGTGGCCAACGTGCCGATTCCGATCCCGCGTCCGACATTCTGATTTCGCCTAACCGCACTCTTTATGGATGAGGGTGCGCGCGAAGCCTGAACGCTGCGCGGAATGTGTATTCGCAGCTTCGGTTTGTTATGATATTACAGTGTCGCTCGTGGCCTTCAGGCCCCGGGCGATTTTTTGTGATTATTGCGCGGTTCCGGATCTAATATCGTCCAACGATCTGCCGGAGCGGCCATCAACATACAGGCAAGACATGTCTCGCGATCGCATACCGGTTTCCATCATCACCGGATTTCTCGGCGCCGGAAAATCGACGCTGCTCAACCGGCTTCTCAAAGACCCCGATATGAGCGACGCCGCGATCATCATCAATGAATTCGGCGATGTCAGCATCGACCATATGCTGGTTGAAAGTGCAGGCGAGGGCATCATCGAACTGGCGGAAGGCTGCCTTTGCTGCACCGTTCGCGGCGAACTGGTGGATACGCTGGCGGAACTGATGGACGGCATACAGACCGGCAAGCTGAAGCCGGTGAAGCGGGTCGTGATCGAAACCACCGGTCTTGCTGATCCCGCTCCCGTCATGCAATCTGTCATGGGCAACCCGGTGATTGCGCAGAATTTCGTTCTGAACGGCATCATTACGGTTGTGGATGCCGTGAACGGCCTGTCCACGCTCGATAATCACGAGGAAGCCGTGAAGCAGGCGGCGGTGGCCGACCGGCTGGTGATGACGAAGCGCACGCTTGCCGATGCTTCCACAATTTCCACGCTGACGGCTCGCCTACAGGCGCTCAACCCGCGCGCGACGATCGATGATGGTGACCGGCCCGACTGGAGTGCTGCCGCACTGCTGGATAACGGTCTTTACGATCCCGGCAGCAAAAATGCCGATGTCGGTCGTTGGCTGGGGGAAGAGGCGCAACACGATCACCACGACCACGACCATGACCACCACCATCATGGCGACCACGATGGCCACCACCACCACGATGTGAACCGGCACGATGCGTCGATCCGTTCCTTCTCGATCATTCACGATCAGCCGATAGCCCCGATGGCGATCGACATGTTCGTGGACTTGCTGCGTTCGGCGCATGGGGAAAAGCTGTTGCGGATGAAGGCCGTCGTCAAACTGTCAGACAATCCGGACCGGCCCCTTGTGCTGCACGGGGTACAGAACATTTTCCACACACCCGAGCGCCTCGCGGCATGGCCGGACCCGTCTGACCAGCGCACGCGCATGGTGCTGATTACCAAGGATTTGCCGGAGGCGTTCGTGCAGGACCTGTTTGCTGCTTTCACCGGCACGCCGGGCATCGACCGTCCTGACAGGCAGGCGATGACGGACAATCCGCTGGCGGTTTCGGGGTTGAGGTTTTAGGTAGCAAAACGGCGGTTGAAACCCGCGGGCAGGGCACCCCTTTACCTTGTCGGGTATCTCACCCTCAAGGGGGAGATCGAGTGGAGTATTCTCGGCAGCGAGGGTAATTACGCTCCCTTCACGATCCTGAATCGGTGTCCTTTGGTCAACGTCGTAGTTTCAACCAGGCTATGCCCATCCTGATTGCACATATGGGCAATATCGATAACCGCCAGCGGGTCGGTCGTCTCTACAACAAGAACATCGCCCGCCTGCAGGCCAGAGAGTTTCTTACGGCTTCTTAAAACCGGAAGGGGGCATTTAAGCCCCCTCAAGTCGAAAATTATGTCAGCCGTGTCGGTCATTCCTTGGCCCAGAACTTCCAGAACGGCTTCTTTTCCGGCGCTTCCGCTGGCGGTGCTGCGGAAAAAGCGAGCGGGTTCATGGCCGGCACAGGGACCTGGGCGGCAGTTCCGTTCTGACCAGGCCCCGAAGCCGCAGGCGTAACAGCGGCAACCATTGTCGGGGCCGCCGGGGCAGGGTTCGATTGCGGAGCTGCGGGCTGGGTCGCCGAAGGATGCGGAGTCCGCAGAGAAGACGCGGTTGCGGTGGTCGCCGGCGAAGACGAGGTCACCTGCTGCGCCTTCTTCTCCATCAGCGCGGCATATTCCGTTTCCTTCATCAGCTTGCCGGCCTTCAGCGCCGAGCCGGTCGGAGCATAAGCGGGTTCGCGGCCCTTGCGCTTTTCGGCAACCAGCGCCTTGCGCTCCGCCTCGCTCGGGTCGTACCAGGCCATGCCGTCATATTTCTTCATCGCCTTTTCATAGGCGAGATCATAGGTCTTTTCGTAGCTCGAAAGTGCGCTCACCAGTGCCGGCGGCGTGCTCATGGCCGGGCATTGCGCAGATGCGTTGAACGCGCCGCCTTCGGTCTGCTGGTTGAAGACATATTTCTTCTCGCAGACATTCACTTCCGGCGGGCGTTTTGTGACTTCGAAATTGTCGTAACCGACCTTCAGCATCTTCCAGAAATCGAGATGTTCGCTCTGGCGGTGGCGGGCCATGTTTTCCGCGGTCATGCGGAAGGGAAAGGCCTGCAGCTGAACGGTCTTCTGGCCACCCTTGAAGGCGTCGCGGGCGAAACCGTAGATTTCAAGGATCTGCGCGTCCGTCATCGAATAGCAGCCGGAGGACGAACAGGCGCCATGGATCATCAGGTTGGTGCCGTTGCGGCCGTTGGCGGCATCGTAGCGGTTCGGAAAGCCGGTGTTGATGGCGAGGTAATATTTAGAGTTGGGATTGAGGTGCGCGGGCGTCAGGTTGTAGAAACCTTCCGGCGCCTGCCGGTCGCCCTCCTTCACCTTGGGGCCGAGTTTGCCGGACCAGGCGCAAATCTGGTATTCGGCAATCTTGTCGAAGCGGTTGTCGCGCTTGGCCTTCCAGATTTCCAACGCGCCTTCTTCCTTGAAGATGCGGATCATGATCGGCGAGGTGCGATCCATGTTCTTCTTGTCGATCTCGGCAAGAATGGACGGAGAAAGCGGGTAATCAACCTTGTTTTTAACGTGGGAGACGTCGCGTTCGACGGTTTCGAGCGTATCGTTGCAGCCGCTGAGAATGAGCGCGGTGCAGGCGAAAAGTGCAAAATGTGTCAAACGCATGATCTGATCCGAAAGACGATGGCACGGGCGACGGAGTTCTACACCGTCCCGCGTGTATTTTAAATACGGTATTAACCGTTTACATCTTCTTAACTCAAATCGGACCCGCCCCTGCGGTCGCCGATACATCTGTTGATGTGACCGGACTATGGCCGAGTTGGGGCGAGATTCAAGGAAAATAAGGCTGGAGCTAGATTGTTTTGGCTTTTGTTCGATCCGCCAAAAAAATCTAACTCCCTCTTTTTGCGCATTTTCCGCACGTAAAACCGCTGTGCACTTTTACTGGAAACGCTCTAAAGGTTTCTGCCGATATCCAGGAATTTCTGGCGGCGTTCGGCGCGCAGCTGCGTGCCCGAGCGTTGCGAAAGATCGGCGAGCGCCTTGGCGATAACGTCGCCCGTGGCACCAATCACGGCCGCCGGATCACGATGCGCGCCGCCCATCGGCTCGGGAATGATGCCGTCGATGACGCCAAGCGACTTCAGATCTTCCGAGGTGATTTTCATGTTGGTCGCGGCTTCCTTGGCACGGGTTGAATCGCGCCAGAGAATGGAAGCGGCACCTTCAGGTGAAATCACTGAATAGATCGCATGTTCGAGCATGTAGACGCGGTTGCCCGTGGCGATCGCGATTGCGCCGCCCGAGCCGCCTTCGCCGATGACGACGGAGACGATCGGCACCTTGACGTTGAGGCACATTTCCGTCGAGCGGGCGATGGCTTCTGCCTGGCCGCGCTCTTCTGCGCCGACACCGGGATAGGCACCAGCGGTATCGATGAGGGTCACGACCGGCAGCGAGAAGCGGTCAGCCAGTTCCAGCACGCGGATCGCCTTGCGGTAACCTTCCGGGCGCGGGCTGCCGAAATTGTGCTTCAGGCGGCTTTTGGTGTCATTGCCCTTTTCCTGGCCGATAATGGCGACGGGCTGGCCATTAAAGCGGGCAAGGCCTGCCTGAATGGCAGCGTCTTCGGAAAATTTGCGGTCGCCTGCAAGTGGCGTGAATTCCGTGAAGAGCGCCTTGGCGTAATCGACGAAATGCGGGCGCTGCGGATGGCGCGCGACCTGCGTTTTCTGCCAGGCGTTCAGCTTGGAATAGATGTCCTGCATCGCGTCATTGACGCGCGATTCTAGGCGATTGATCTCCTCCGAGGTGTCTATGCTCTCGTCTTCATCGGCAAGCTTCTTCAGCTCGATGATCTTGCCTTCAAGGTCCGAGATAGGTTTTTCGAAGTCGAGATAATTGTGCATGAGATCCGTTTCCGATCGTTTTGCGCAAGGTTTGAGCCGGATTATCCGGCGGTTCCGGTCGCTCTAATCAAGGTTTTTGCCCTGTTTGGCAAGGGGGTGATGTGTTTGTACCAGCTCTTGCAGGCGTTCTTCCAGCACATGTGTATAGATTTGTGTCGTGGAAATGTCGGAATGGCCGAGCAGTTCCTGCACGGCGCGCAGGTCGGCGCCGTTCTGCAGAAGGTGGCTGGCAAAGGCGTGGCGCAGGACATGCGGTGACACCGCCGAGGGATTGAGGCCCGTGCGAATGGCAATGTCCTTCAGGTCGCGGGCAAAAACCTGTCGCGGCAGATGCCCTTCCTTGCTGTTTGAAGGAAACAGCCACGGACTTTCCGGACTGTCAGCCTTTTTGGGGGACGCGGGCGTCCTGCTTTTCTCAGGTACGAGCGACTTTCTGGCCGCGTCGTATTTTTCCATCGCCTCGATGGCCGCGCGAGACAGCAGCACCATGCGGTCCTTGTTGCCCTTGCCGCGGATCATCAGGAAGCGTCCTTCCTGGCGCAAAACCTTGAGCGGCAGCGAGACGAGTTCGCTGACGCGCATGCCGGTCGCGTAGAGAAGTTCGAGCAGCAGATGCATGCGGATGCGGGCAAGCTGGCCGGGGCCGGTTAAGGCGGCCTCTTCAGCAGCGATGCCAAGAAGTTTTGTCACGTCCGCGACGCTCATCGTCTTGGGCAGAGTGAGGCCCTTCTTGGGCGCATCGATGGTACCGGTCGGGTCGTCGCCGCGAAGTCCTTCAGAATAGAGGAACCGGTAGAACTGCCGCATGGAGGACAGGCGTCTTGCCTGCGACGTGGCTGCGAAGCCCTGAGTGGAAAGATGGGTCAGATAGGCGGACAGGTCGGCCGTGGCGGCTTCCATCAAGGACTGGCCTCGGCCACCGAGAAAGTCACGCAGATCGGAAAGGTCGCGTTCGTAAGAAGAGAGCGTATTGGCGGCGGCACCCCGTTCGGCGCTCATCATTTCCAGAAAACTTTCGAGCCGCGCGCCGTCCCGCCCGCTCATCTCTTTGCTACTCATGGGGTGCGCCTTGCCGGCTCCGCCGACGGCGGGTTCAGCCGCTCGGAAGGAATGCGCACCGTCACCTCGCGATCATTCGGCTTGACGAACATGACCAGCAGCACCATGCCGCCATAGATCAGCCCCGCGATGGTTGCCAGTATCATCGTGAAGCGGAAGAGGGTTGGCATGGCGGCTCCGTGAGGGTGGAAGTCTGAATGTATATGCGGTGCAGCGAAAGCGGCGACAAGATCAAAAAGCGGTAGTCCGCCGCTGCCGCATACGGCGATGATTGTGATTCAACGCAATTCAGTCAGCAATTTGGCTTGACGCTTCGTAAACATTTGCAGATATCCATGCCAAACGGGCTTTCAATTTTATGAATGAAAAGAATTTATCTGTCCCGGTCACACTCGGGGAGCAAGCGCGGGCCAAGCTCGCCGGGCGCAACGTCGTCTTTGTCGGACTGATGGGGGCTGGAAAGTCCGCGATCGGTCGCATGGTCGCCCAGCAGCTCAAGGTCTCCTTCATCGACACGGATGTCGAAATCGAGCGTGTTTCCCGCATGACGATAGCCGAACTTTTCGCCACCTATGGCGAGGAGGAGTTCCGGGCGCTGGAAACGCGGGTCGTAAAGCGGCTGCTGCGCGGTGGCCCCAAGGTCATTTCTACCGGCGGCGGCGCCTTCATCAACGACAATACCCGCCGGCACATCACGCGCGGCAGTGTGTCGCTGTGGCTGAAGGCCGATATCGAGGTTTTGTGGGAAAGGGTCAACAAGCGCGATCATCGCCCGCTTCTCAAGACCGAAAACCCCAAGGCCACGCTGGCGGCTCTGATGGAGAAACGTTATCCGATCTATGCGGAAGCGGATCTGACCATCGAATCCCGCGATGTCCGCAAGGAGATCATCGTGACCGAAGTGCTGGCCGCCATCGCCGGCCTCGAACAGAAAGACTGAGTATCATGACGCCTTCCGAAATCCACACCGACGAACGTCTTGTCCATGTGCCGCTCGGTGAGCGCGCTTACGACATTCTGATCGGACCGGGCTTGATCGGCAGGGCGGGCGGCGAGATTTCGTCGCGGCTGAAGGGCAGGCGTGCCGCTATCATCACTGACGAGCATGTTGCACCGCTTTACCTCGAAGGCCTGATGGACGGCCTGCAGACGGATGGCATCGAGGCCGTTTCGCTGACCTTGCCTGCGGGCGAGAAGACCAAGAGCTTCGAACATCTGGTCACTGTGTGCGATGCCGTTCTCTCCGCACGGGTGGAGCGCAACGATGCGGTGATTGCGCTTGGCGGCGGTGTTATCGGCGATCTCGCCGGTTTTGCGGCGGGCATCGTGCGTCGCGGCGTGCGTTTCGTGCAGATACCGACCTCGCTTCTGTCGCAGGTGGATTCCTCCGTCGGCGGCAAGACGGGCATCAATACCCGCCAAGGCAAGAACCTTGTCGGCGTTTTCCATCAGCCCGATCTGGTGCTGGCCGATACGGCGGTGCTCGATACGCTGAGCGAGCGCGAATTCCGCGCCGGTTACGCCGAGGTGGTGAAATATGGCTTGATCGACAAGCCGGACTTCTTCTTCTGGCTGGAAAAGAACTGGGATGAAATCCGCACCGGCGGTCCCGCCCGCATCCAGGCGATTGCCACAAGCTGCCAGGCGAAGGCCGATGTGGTGGTGGCCGACGAGAAGGAAAACGGCGTACGCGCCCTTCTGAACCTCGGCCACACATTCGGCCACGCGCTGGAGGCAGCAACGAATTATGACAGCAAGCGGCTGGTGCACGGCGAAGGTGTCGCCATCGGCATGGTGCTGGCGCACCAGTTTTCCGCCCACCTCAACCTTGCAAGCCCTGATGATGCCGCGCGCGTCGAGGCGCATCTCAAGGCGGTTGGTCTGCCAGTGTCGATGAAGGATATTCCAGGTGAACTGCCGCCGGTCGAGATGCTGATGGCGGCAATTGCGCAGGACAAGAAGGTCAAGGGCGGCAAGCTCACCTTCATCCTCACTCACGGCATCGGCCAGTCCTTCGTGGCCGACGATGTCGCGACGTCCGAGGTGCAGTCCTTCCTGTCGGAGAAGCATCCCGGCTGAGGCTTAAGGCGCGCGTTGCCTAGAACCGCGTCGGCTCCCCCGGTGCCGCCGCCTCGATGGCGAGGGCGTGCAGCCCGGCGTCGAGTTCCGGTTTCAAAAGTGCGTTGATCGCCCGGTGGCGCTCAATGCGTGACTTGCCTGCGAAGCTTTCAGACACTATCTGAACACGCATATGCGTCTCGCCCGTGCCGGTTATGTCCGGCTGATGGCCGGCATGCATCTGGCTTTCATCGATCACCACCAGGCGTTCCGGCGAAAAGCTCTGCCGAAGCTTTGTTTCTATGCGTTCTCGCAGGGACATGCGATGGGCTCCAATCCTGTTGGCTGGTCTTTGAAAGGGGCTACCTAAAAGCCTGCAACATTCCGCTTTGTCAATTCTTGTTGTGCGCCTTTTCGCACCCCATAATCAGGGCATCATGAAACTGGATTCGAAATATTTCGACCGCATCCGTACACGCAGAAAAAGGGACAAGGAACCTGAGGTTCAAGCCCCGAGCTGCCAGTGGGACGGATGCGACAAGCCGGGCGCTCACCGTGCACCTGTCGGCCGCAATGCCGAGGGGCAATTCTTCCTGTTCTGTTTCGAGCATGTGAAGGAATATAATAAGGGCTATAATTATTTCTCCGGCCTGTCTGACACCGAGATCGCCCGTTACCAGAAGGAAGCGATCACCGGCCATCGTCCCACCTGGACGGTTGGCGTGAACAAGACTGCGCGCGACAGCCCGCTGCACTCTACGCTGCGTTCCGGCGCGGCGGGCGCGGCCAATGCCCGCATCCGCGATCCTTTTGGCTTCACGAATGGTTTTGCAAACGGCGCAAAGGCCGGCGGCCAGCGTCTGCAGCAGGACCGCAAGTTGAAGACGCTGGAGGCGAAAGCCTTCGATACGCTCGGCCTTTCTGCGGGTGCAAAGCAGGAAGAGATAAAAAGGCGCTATAAGGAGCTTGTCAAAAAGCACCATCCTGATGCTAATGGTGGCGATCGCGGCTCGGAAGAACGTTTTCGGGCTGTTGTTCAAGCATATCAATTGTTAAAGCAGTCAGGTTTCTGCTAAGCCAACGTTCGTGTTTACCGCCTGATTGATGATGTGGCCGGGTGGCCGCCGCCCGCCTTGGAGACGTGATGAGCAAAATCGACCTTGATATTTCCAACCTGCCCGACACGACGGTGTCCGTGCGGGAGGTTTTCGGCATTGATACGGATCTGCGGGTTCCCGCCTATTCGCAGGGCGACGCCTACGTGCCCGACCTTGATCCCGACTATCTTTTCGACCGCGATACGACGCTCGCTATTCTTGCCGGTTTTGCTCACAACCGACGCGTCATGGTTTCCGGCTTTCACGGCACGGGCAAGTCCACCCACATTGAGCAGGTAGCTGCCCGCCTGAACTGGCCCTGCGTGCGCGTCAATCTTGACAGCCACGTCAGCCGTATCGACCTCGTCGGCAAGGACGCAATCGTCCTTAAAGACGGCAAGCAGGTCACCGAATTCAAGGACGGCATCCTGCCCTGGGCTTACCAGCACAATGTCGCGCTGGTCTTCGACGAATACGATGCCGGTCGCCCGGACGTGATGTTCGTCATCCAGCGCGTGCTGGAATCCTCGGGCCGCCTGACGCTGCTCGACCAGAGCCGCGTCATCCGTCCTCACCCCGCCTTCCGCATTTTTGCGACCGCCAACACGGTCGGCCTCGGCGATACGACGGGCCTTTACCACGGCACGCAGCAGATCAACCAGGCGCAGATGGACCGCTGGTCCATCGTCACCACGCTCAACTACCTGCCGCATGAGCAGGAAGTGAACATCATTGCCGCCAAGGTAAAGAGCCTCAACAATCCGAAGGGTCGCGAAACCGTCTCCAAGATGGTGCGTGTGGCCGATCTTACCCGTTCGGCCTTCGTCAACGGTGACCTTTCCACGGTCATGAGCCCGCGTACCGTCATTACCTGGGCGGAAAATGCGGAAATCTTTGGCGATCTCGCCTTTGCGTTCCGTGTGACCTTCCTCAACAAGTGCGACGAACTGGAGCGCACGCTGGTTGCCGAACAATATCAGCGGGCTTTCGGCGTCGAGCTGAAGGAAAGTGCTGCGAACATCGTTCTCAGCGCCTGATCTTCCCCGGCTTGTCCGGAGAACATCACCGATGACTTGAAGACGCCGGCGGGCCGCGCATCCTTGGATGGGCGGCTCCGAAGCGTCGACAACTGACAGGAAAGACAATGGCAGCGCGCGGCGACAATTCCAGAGCAAAACCGGGTACGGCGGTCGATACCGAACCGTTGCGTCAGGCGATTGCCGGATGCGTGCGATCGGTTGCCGGCGATGCCGAGGTTGAGGTCGTTTTCGCCAATGAGCGGCCCGGCCTTGCCGGAGAGCGCATGCGCCTGCCGGAAATTTCCAAGAAACCCACCGCGCAGGAAATCGCCGTCACCCGTGGCCTTGGCGATTCCATGGCGCTTCGCCTTGCCTGCCATGACGCTGACACCCATGCGGTGATGTCGCCGCAGGGTGCCGAGGCGCGGTTGATCTTCGACGCTGTTGAGCAGGCGCGGGTGGAATCCATCGGTGCGCTGCGCATGCCGGGCATGGCCTCCAACATTCAGGCCATGAACACGGAAAAATATGCCAAGGCGAATTTTTCTGGCATCAACACGAAGGACGATGCACCGCTTGCCGAAGCCGTCGCCCTTTTGGTGCGCGAAAAGCTGACCGGCGAAAAACCACCGGCCAGTGCCGGCAAGGTTCTCGACCTGTGGCGCGACTTCATCGAGGACAAGGCCGCCGGCGACCTGAGCGACCTTTCCAAGGTGATTGGCGACCAGAAGGCGTTTTCGCGGCTGGTGCGCAAGATGCTGACCTCCATGCAGATGGCGGAGGAATTCGGCGACGACGATAACGAGCCGGAAAGTCAGGAGGCAGAATCCGACGAGGAGCAGCCGCGCACCAACGAGACCGAGGAAGAACAGGTCGAGGAAGAGGCCGGTTCCGATGCGACGCCCGCTGATGAAAGCGAGGCCTCGCAGGAGGAGATGGAAGAAGGCGAGATGGACGGCGCCGAGATGTCGGACGAGGAAATGTCCGACGATCTCGATGAGGATTCCGAGACGCCCGGCGAGACCCGCCGCC
Source organism: Rhizobium sp. AN5 (assembly GCF_900215255.1). Classification (NCBI taxonomy): domain Bacteria; kingdom Pseudomonadati; phylum Pseudomonadota; class Alphaproteobacteria; order Hyphomicrobiales; family Rhizobiaceae; genus Rhizobium; species Rhizobium sp. AN5. The sequence goes on along the minus strand of NZ_OCMJ01000003.1, from coordinate 746,524 downwards.
CCAACAGCCCCTTCGACGATTTCAACGAGAAGGTCGACTATCGCATCTTCACCCAGGAATTCGACGAGGAAATCCACGCCGAGGAACTGTGCGACGAGTCGGAGCTCGACCGCCTGCGCGCGTTTCTCGACAAACAGCTCGCCCATCTTCAGGGCGCCGTTGGACGTCTGGCGAACCGGCTGCAGCGCCGCCTGATGGCGCAGCAGAACCGTTCGTGGGATTTCGATCTGGAAGAGGGTTATCTCGATCCGGCTCGCCTCGTGCGGCTTATCATCGATCCCATGCAGCCGCTCTCCTTCAAGAAGGAGCGCGACACCAAGTTCCGCGATACGGTGGTTTCGCTCGTCATCGACAATTCCGGTTCGATGCGTGGTCGCCCGATCACGGTTGCTGCCACCTGCGCCGATATTCTTGCGCGTACGCTGGAACGGTCGGGTGTGAAGGTGGAGATTCTCGGCTTCACCACCAAGGCGTGGAAGGGCGGTCAGTCGCGCGAGCAATGGCTGGCCAGCGGCAAACCCGGCTCGCCGGGTCGGCTCAATGATTTGCGCCATATCATCTACAAGTCGGCGGATGCACCCTGGCGGCGTGCACGGCGCAATCTTGGCCTGATGATGCGTGAAGGCCTGCTGAAGGAAAACATCGACGGCGAAGCGCTGATGTGGGCGCATAACCGCCTGATCGGCCGCCCCGAGCAGCGCAAGATCATGATGATGATTTCGGACGGTGCGCCGGTGGACGATTCGACGCTCTCGGTCAATGCGGGCAACTATCTGGAACGGCACCTGCGCGCCGTGATCGAGCAGATCGAAACACGTTCGCCGGTGGAGCTTCTGGCGATCGGTATCGGCCATGATGTGACGCGTTATTACCGTCGCGCCGTGACGATCGTGGATGCGGACGAACTAGCTGGCGCGATGACCGAACAGCTTGCTGCTCTCTTCGAGGATACCAATACCGTCAGCTCGTCCCGCAAGGTTCGCCGTGCGGGATAAGCGGGGTCGGGCTTTTCTTTCCTGTAAATCGCTGGCGATGGCTGCAGTTCTTGCGGTCGCAGCGCTTGTTCCGGTGCCTATCGGCGCATCGACCATCGATGTTCCGGTTGGCGTTCGTCTGTTGTCAGGCTTCGAGGTGGGCACCAGCGCCAGGCGTTTCGGAAAGCTGGAATTTATCGGCGGCATGGTGATGAGCACGCCGGAAAAACTATTCGGCGCCATATCCTCCATCCGCTTCCGCCCAAACGGGCAGGAATTTGTTGCTGTGCTGGATACCGGCCACTGGCTCACGGGCAAGATCGCACGCGGCCCTTCAGGCGCTCTGTCCGGGTTGGGTGACGTGCGTATCACTGCCATGCTGGATGCCAGCGGCCGTGAACCTTCCCGCAAGATGGAAATGGATGCGGAAGGTCTGGCGCTGCGGGATGGCAAGGTATTCGTCAGCTACGAGCAGCGGCACAGGATCGATGCCTATCCCGATCCGGGGTTCGAGACCTCAAAGCCGCTCAGCCGCCTGCCTCATCTCATTCCCAACAGCGAACTGCGCCACAATGGCGGCATGGAGGCCCTTGCGGTCTCGCCGGCCGATTCGCCGCTTGCCGGTGCCCTTGTCGTGGTGGCTGAAAAAAGCATCGATGCCGACGGCAATCTTCTCGCCGCCATACTGGAAGGCCCGTTGAAGGGCACATTCGCGGTCACCCATCACCCCTCATTCGACGTGACTGATGGCGCTTTCCTGCCCAATGGCGACCTGCTGCTTCTGGAGCGCCGCTTCAATTTCGCTGAAGGGGTGGGGATGCGCATCCGTCGCATCAAGGCTGCCGATATCAGGCCGGGCGCGGTGGTGGATGGCGAAATCCTGCTGGAAGCAGGCATGGTCTACCAGATCGATAATATGGAAGGCATGGATGTGCTGAAGGGGCCTGATGGTTCCACGCGCCTCATCATCGTTTCCGATGACAATCACTCGTTTCTCCAGCGTAACCTGATGCTGGAATTCAAGCTGGTGGAGTGAAGGTTCAGACCTGCTGCGCCGCCTTGTAGGCAGCCATCAGATCCTCGACGGGAATGCCGTCGATCTTCATCCCGGTCATTCGGCATCCTGTTATCTGCGCGCCGGACAGGTTGGCGTTGCTCAGTTTCAGACCGGAAAGATTGACGTCGTCGATCGACCAGCCGGACATGTTGCTGTCAGTAAACGACGCGCCGGAAAAGTTGATCTGGTTGAAGCTGGTGCCGGCGAGATTGACGTCGTTGAACACTGTGCCCGAAAGATTGACGTCGTTGAAGGTGGAGCCTGAAAGCGTGGCGCTGGCGGCCTCCACAATATCGATAACGTCATTGATCTGCATATCTGCCTGCCTCTGAGCTGTGCCACGGACCGCAGACTGCAACGCAGTCGGCTGGTTTGCAAGCGCGATTCGATCCACGCTCCCACCCCAGCCTTAAACCTGGATGACAATGGTGTCAGCCCGATTTGGCGACCTTTGGCATCGGCTTCAGCGTGTTCATCAGTGCGCCGTAGGGCAAGAGCATCACGAGGCCGACGAAGATCTTCACCGAGAGGTCGCCGAGCGCCCAGGAAATCCAGCGCGGTGCCTCCAGAGCGAAGATGCCGAGCACGGGGGCATTTTCAATGGCGAAGGCATCGTTGGGACCGACGAAGGAGAAACTCGCAGCAAAGGCGATGGAGAAGAACAGCGCGGTATCCAGCACCGAACCCAGCATGGAGCCGGCAAGCGGTGCGTGCCACCAGCGCTGGCGGCGCAGGCGGTTGAATACGGAAATATCGAGCAACTGGCCAATCAGATAGGCGGTGCCGGAGGCAACGGCGATACGCGGGATCGAGGTCCAGAAGGACAGTGTGACACCAACAACAAAACCGGCAAGTACGACGCGGCGCGCGACCGAGGGGCCAAACTGACGGTTTGTAAGGTCTGTGACGAGGAAGGCGACCGGATAGGTAAAGGCACCCCAGGTCAAAAGATCGCCGAGATTGACGCCGAACAGCGATCCGGAAAGCGGGTATTGCACCAGAATATTGGACGCGACGACCACCAGTGTCATCAGCAGAACGTAAATGAGCGTGTAGCGCAGGTAGGGCATTTTTTTATCCTGGGTGATGCCACCAGTTGGAGCCGAATTAAAACAAGCAAAAGGCTTGAGCGGCAAAAGCCATTCAAGCCTTCTGAATATCAGTGATGTCGAAACCGCTAATTAAGCAGCTTCGGCCGTCTTCTTGGCGATCTGGCGGCGCAGGAGACGAGCGCGCATGCTCAGTTCGTTTTCGCCGGACTTCAGAAGGAAGGCATCGAGGCCGCCACGATGTTCAACGGAGCGCAGAGCTGCTGCGGAAACACGCAGGCGGAAACGCTGGCCGAGAGCATCGGAGATCAACGTAACCTGGCAGAGGTTCGGAAGGAACCGGCGCTTGGTCTTGTTGTTGGCGTGGCTGACGTTGTTGCCCGTCTGGACGCCCTTGCCGGTCAATTCGCATACACGGGACATGGGTACACCTATTTCGTTTGTCTGTTTCACCACTGGCTCGCCACCGGCAAAACCGTGGTGGCAATCCAACTGGCCATGATTGGAAAGTTGCGGTTCTATAGTCAGACGGGACTTAACAGTCAAGCCGCTCGCGAGCAAATGAAAGGAAATTCCGGCGTTTTCAACCGGCATCCGCTTTTTTATTGCCACAAGTCGGCGTATATGATCGCCCCATAAGGCCGCTTCCGCGCCTCTTTTAAGGTGATATCCAAATGATTGCCAGAGGAAAAAGCATTTTCATGGCTGTGACAATGGCGTTTGCAGGCGTATCTCCCTCGCTCGCCGCCGAAGCCCGCCATACAAGCGAATACAGCATCAATCTCGGTATTCTGCCAATTGCCAAGGCGAGTTTTTCGACTCGCATGAACGGCCCGAACTATTCGATTTCCGGTTCCTTCAGCTCAGCAGGGCTTGCAAGCATTCTGGCGGATATTTCCGGCAAGACGACGATTTCGGGTGCCAAACGCGGCCATCGGCTGCAGGCGAACACATATTCGCTTGTTTACAAGGACGGCAAGCGGGTACGGACCTATGATGTGGTGTATCGCAACGGCAACGTCACATCGACGACGGTGAAACCGGAGCCGAAGGCGCGGCCGGACAATTGGGTGAATGTGAAGGACGGCGACCTACGCTCCGTCCTCGATCCAATCTCCGGCCTCATCATTCCCGCCGGCGGCCGCATCTGCCCGTCGCGCCTGCCGATCTATGACGGCGAATCGCGGCTGGATCTGGTTTTGAGCCCCAGCGGCACCAAGCCATTCAAGACCAATGGCTTCAGCGGCGATGCCGTGGTCTGCAAGGCGCGTTACGTGCCGAAGTCGGGTTATCGCCAGGGGCGCAAGGATATCGAATACCTGAAATCCATTTCCATGGAGATCTGGTTCGCCAAATCCGACAATATGGATGTCTATGCCCCGGTCTACGCCGTCATTCCGACGCGGGTAGGCCAAGTCTACATCACCGCCACCAAATATGGCGGTTGATGCAGTTACAGCGTATCACCCGGCGACCAGCCGGGTTCGGCCATCGCGAAGCTTGAAAAGGCGAAACCCGGCGAGACTGTGCAGCCGACGAGGGTGAAGTCGCCGAGGCTTTCGGCCGATTGCCAGCAATTGGCAGGCACGATCACCTGCGGGCGCTCGCCTTCCAGAATGTCGGGGCCGAGGGTAAAGGTCTGTACCTCCCTGCCATCTTCGGAAAGATGCAGTGTGATCGGAGCGCCGGCATAATAGTGCCAGACCTCCACTGCATCGGTGACGCGATGCCAGTGCGAGCGCGTCCCCTTTTCCAGAAGATAATAGATCGCCGTCGAATGGCCGCGCTCACCACCTGCCTTGTCGCGAAATGTCTGGTGGTAAAAGCCGCCCTCGGGGTGCGGCTCCAGTTCCAGTTCGCGAATGATCGCTGCCGCAGAAAGATCGGCGCCCATCAGAAATTGTCCTTGCGTGTGCGGATTTCGGCAAAGACTTCGGCATCGGTTGCGCCTTCAAGGCCAAGATGACTGCGGATGCCGGCGTCGGCTACCCGCATATAAGGGTTGGTCTGTTTTTCCAGCCCGATGGTGGTGGGAATGGTGAATTCATTCGCCTGCCGCGCCTTTTCGACGCTTTCGGCGCGCTCGATTAGAACCGCGTTATCAGGATCGACGGTGAGCGCGAAACGGGCATTCGAAAGTGTATATTCGTGGCCGAAATAGACTTTCGTGTCATCCGGCAGCGCCATCAACTTCTGGAAAGAATGCCACATATCTGTTGCCGTACGTTCGAACAGGCGACCGCAGCCCATGGCGAACAGCGTATCGGCGGCAAACAGCAGGCCGTCATCGGGAAGGTAGTAGCAGATATGCCCCGCCGTATGACCGGGTGTGGCAATGACCTGAACGCGCCGTCCGGCAAATTCGAACTCGTCGCCATCGGCCTGGGACCGGTCGAGACCGGGGATCGCAATCGCCTCATCATGTGGGCCGTGTATTTCGCACTGGAATTTGTCCTTCAGCGCCAGATTGGCTTCCACATGGTCCTGATGGTGATGGGTGGTGAAGATATGCGTGAGCTTCCAGCCATGCCCATGAAGAGCCTGCAGGATGGGGCCTTCCTCCGGCGCATCGATTGCGGCGGTCGCACCGCTTTCTGGATCGTGCAGCAGAACGCCAAAATTATCACTGCGGCAAAGAAAGACGTCTATTTCCAAAGGTTTCATCGTGGTCCTCTCCATTTGCCGGCCGTGGCCGGCGCATTTGTCCGCCTGAATTTCAATGTAGGCGCAGACGCCTTGAAGTCCAACCGCCTGATGCTACATTCTCGCCCATGAACACCGATATCGTCGATCTGCGCGAATTCTATCATTCCCCGCTTGGCCGCTCGGCCGAGCAGGCGATCACCATGGCGCTGTCATCGCTCTGGCCGCCTTTGCCGGAGGAAAGGCTGGTCGGCCTCGGTTACGCCGTGCCGTTTCTGGAGCGGTTCCGTCATGACACGGAGCGCACCTTTGCCTTCATGCCGGCGGGGCAGGGAGCGGTGAACTGGCCGGCAGGCGAGCTTTCCTCCACGGCGCTGGTGTTTGACGAGGAGCTGCCGCTACCCGATTCGTCGATAGACCGGGTGTTGATGGTGCATGCTCTGGAATTTGCCGAAAATCCGCGCGAAACCCTGAAAGAACTCTGGCGGGTGCTGGCGCCCGGCGGGCGTCTGGTGATCGTGGTGCCGAACAGGCGTGGGGTCTGGGCACGCATGGAACACACACCTTTCGGCTCGGGCCGGCCCTATTCGCGCGGGCAGTTGACGGCGCTTCTGCGCGAGACCAATTTTACGCCGGGGGCAAGCGCCGAAGCGCTTTTCTTTCCGCCCACCACCAGCCGCCCGGTACTGAAATTCCGCCGATACCTTGAGCTTACCGGCCGCAGGCTCTGGCCGCTGTTTTCCGGCGTTATCGTGGTTGAGGCGCAGAAACGTCTCTATCAGGGATTGCCCGTTACCCAGCGCGCCTCACGCCGGGTTTTCGTGCCGGTCCTGGCGCCTCAGGGTGTGCCCACCACCCGCACCGCCGCAAAGCACGGAAAGCCGCGCTGACCCTCGACAAAGGGGCCATTCCGTCCTACGCCTTTGGCATTGTTTTTTTGCCGGGTTCTCCGACGTCTTTTCAAAGGTCGATAAAAATGAGCGCAGAGCTTAGCCAACCCGTTCCGCGTCCTGGTATTCTGGATATTTCCGCTTATGTTCCCGGAAAAGAACATGTGGACGGCGTCGCGAAGGTTTATAAGCTTTCCGCCAACGAAACGCCGTTTGGGCCGAGTCCCAAGGCTATACAGGCTTTCGGCACGGCTTCGGCCAATCTGGAACTCTATCCGGACGGTCGGGCGGCCGCGCTGCGCTGTGCAATCGCCGAGGTTCATGGCCTCAACGGTGCGAATATTATCTGCGGCAATGGTTCCGGCGAGCTGCTGGAACTGCTTTGCAGGGCCTATCTTGGTGTGGGTGACGAGGCGATCGTTACCGAGCACGCCTTTCTCCTATACAAAATCCAGATCATCGCAGCGGGCGCGACCCCGGTTACGGTCAAGGAAAAGAGTTGCACCGTCGACGTAGACGCTATTTTATCGGCGGTGACGCCGAAGACAAGGATGGTGTTCGTCACCAATCCGGGCAACCCTACCGGCACCTATGTTCCGGTCTCAGAAATCCGTCATTTGCAAGCCAACCTGCCGAAGCATGTTCTTCTGGTGATCGATGCGGCCTATGCCGAATATGTGCGCCGCAACGACTACGAAACCGGCATCGAGCTCGTGTCTGGAAACCCCAATGTCGTTATGACCCGCACGCTTTCCAAAGCTTACGGCCTTGCCGCGCTACGCATCGGCTGGATGTACGGCTCGGTGGATATCGTTGATGCGCTGAACCGTGTGCGCGGCCCGTTCAACCTGAATGCGCCTGCGATTGCCGCCGGCGCGGCTGCCTTGCGCGATCAGGCTTTTGTCGAAACGACCGTCGAGCACAATCTGCTCTGGCGCGAGAAGCTGACTTATGCGTTTACTGCGCTCGGCCTGACCGTCACGCCGTCAGTCGCCAATTTCTTGCTGATCCATTTCCTCGATCAGGACGGCAAGCGTGCGGCAGATGCGGACGAATTCCTAAGCCATCGCGGTTATATCTTGCGTGCGGTGCATGGTTACGGTTTCCCCAATGCCCTGAGAATGACTGTCGGTTCGGAAGAGGCAAATCTTGGTGTCATCGCGGCCTTAACCGAGTTCATTGGGCAGGCGTGATGAGCAATCATGCTCGAGCGTATAGCGCTGAACGGCACGGCCGTCAGGCATGGAAAGCCGCGCTGACCCTCGACAATAGGCCCATTCCGGTCTAATGCCTCCGGCATTGCTTTTGCCGGGTTCCACCGGCGCATTTCCGAAGGTCGATCAAATGAGTGCAGAGCTTAGCCAACCTCTTCCGCGTCCGGGTATTCTGGATATCGCCGCTTATGTTCCCGGCAAGGAACACGTGGACGGCGTCGCGAAGGTTTATAAGCTCTCCTCCAACGAAACGCCGCTCGGGCCAAGCCCGAAGGCGATCGAGGCATTCGCCGCTACCGCCAGCCATCTGGAAATCTATCCCGACGGACAGGCGATTGCGCTGCGTCAGGCGATTGCAGACGTGCATGGCCTCAACATAGCGAATATCATGTGCGGTAACGGCTCGGATGAGCTTCTTGGCCTGCTCTGCCACGTCTATCTGGGTACGGGCGATGAGGCGATCATCACCGAACACGGTTTCCTCGTCTACAAGATCCAGATCATGGGTGCGGGCGCAACGCCGGTGACGGTGAAGGAAAAGGATTGCGCCGTCGATGTGGACGCCATTCTCGCCGCCGTCACCCCAAGGACGAAGATGGTTTTCATCGCCAATCCCGGCAATCCCACCGGCACCTATGTTCCGGTCGCGGAAATCCGCCGCCTTCAGGCTGGTCTGCCGAAACATGTCGTGCTCGTGCTTGATGCGGCTTATGCCGAATATGTGCGCAAGAACGACTACGAGGCCGGTCTCGAGCTGGTGTCTGGCAACCGCAACGTGGTGATGACGCGCACCTTCTCCAAGGTTTACGGTCTGGCTGCACTGCGCGTCGGCTGGATGTATGGTCCGGCCGCCATCATCGATGCGCTGAACCGGGTGCGTGGTCCGTTCAACATGAGCGCGCCGGCGATCGCAGCTGGTGCCGCGGCCATCCGCGATCAGGCATTCCTGGAAAAGGCGATCTATCACAACACGCTCTGGCTGGAGAAACTCACGACGGTCTTCACCGGTCTCGGCCTCAAGGTCACGCCATCAGTCACCAACTTCGTCCTCATCCATTTCCCGGACCAGGATGGCAAGCTTGCACCAGATGCGGACGAGTTCCTGAGCCGCCGCGGTTATATCCTGCGTGCCGTGCGCGGTTACGGTTTCCCCAATGCCTTGCGTATGACGGTTGGTTCGGAAGAAGCCAATCTTGGCGTCATCGCCGCGCTCACCGAGTTCATGGGGCAGGCGTAATGGGCGAGATCATGTTTGAGCGCATCGCGCTTGTTGGCATCGGCCTGATCGGCTCGTCTATTGCGCGCGACATCAAGGAACTGGGTCTTGCCCGGCATGTCACGATTTCCACCCGCAGCGCGGAAACGCTGAAGCGGGCAGAGGAACTGGCGCTTGGAAGCGAGTATACGACATCCGCCGCGCAGGCCGTCAGGGATGCCGATCTTGTCATCGTTTCAGTGCCGGTCGGTTCATCCGGGGCGGTTGCCGAGCAGATCGCGCCGCATCTGAAGCCCGGCGCCATTGTCACCGATGTCGGCTCTACCAAGGCCTCTGTCATCGCGCAGATGGCGCCGCATATGCCTGACAATGTGCATTTCATTCCCGGCCATCCGCTGGCGGGAACGGAAAAATCCGGTCCGGATGCCGGTTTTTCTGGCCTCTTCCGCGAGCGCTGGTGCATCTTCACGCCGCTGCCGGGCACGGATGCGGAGGCGCTGGAAAGGCTCAAGGATTTCTGGCGGGCGCTTGGCTCGCGTGTGGACGAAATGGATGCCGAACACCATGACAAGGTTCTGGCGATCGTCTCGCATCTGCCGCATATCATCGCCTATAATATCGTCGGCACCGCGGACGATCTGGAGACGGTGACCCAATCGGAAGTCATCAAATATTCCGCCTCCGGCTTCCGCGATTTCACGCGTCTGGCCGCCTCCGACCCCACCATGTGGCGCGACGTCTGCCTGCACAACAAGGATGCCATCCTTGAAATGCTCGCACGGTTCTCGGAAGACCTCGCCTCGCTGCAAAGGGCGATCCGCTGGGGGGAGGGCGACAAGCTGTTCGAACTGTTTTCCCGCACACGCTCCATCCGCCGCTCCATCATCGAGGCCGGTCAGGACGTCGATACGCCTGACTTTGGGCGTCACGCGCTGGATCAGAAGAAGTAAATCGCCGCTGGCGAACAGTCATGGCCGGATTTGATCCGGCCATAGGATCCGCTGGCAAATTGCCAAGTTTTTCCTTCGTCATCCCCGGACGAGCCCGAGGATGACGTTGAGTATGGGGGCAATCCCTTAGATAGGCGGGATCTTCCCCAGCGGAATGAAACCGCTGACGGTGGCGCGGCCGCGGTCTACAACGAGATCGACGGACGCCCTGTCGCCGCCGCCGGCGAGTGCACGGAGCATTTTGCGGGCGGTATCGATGGTAGATTGCAGCTGCGGAAACGCCTGCTTGGCATTGTCCGACCAGGCGTCGAGCTTTTCGATCTCCAGCTTGAACTGGCCGGAGAGATATCCCTCATTATCGAATGAGAAGGGGCCGCTGATACGCATGGTGCGGCCTTCACCGATATCGGCGACCAGCCGGCGAAGCTCGCCGCTCGCGCCGTAAAGCCCGGCCGTATCGCTGCCGTCTACCATACCCGCCTTGCCGGCAAGGGTGACATCAGCGATGGCGTTGAGGCGCGGCAGAAGTTGCGGCCAGTCCTTAATGACGGTTGACGAGTCGGTCAACGTTATCGCGCCGTCTAGATCGGCACCGTTCTGGCGCAGATGCATTTCCGTCTTCGCGGCATCGAAATCGATCGTCTGGCCGGTAACCGTGGAAACCGCCTGAGCCTTCAGGCCGTCGATGACAAGCGAGGTGCGGTCGATACCCCTAAGCTTGGTGACGATGCTCGACTGCATGTTCTGCCAGACGGCCGAAACCGTCAGGCCATGCGCGGTGCGGATTTCAGCTGGTGCATCCAGTTCCCAGACAATGTGGCCGGGATTGTAGACCTGTGCTGCGGAACGCAATTCTCCGAACGAGGCTGAAACGCCATTCTGCTTGTCGTCCACCGTTACCTTGGAGCAGAAAAGGCCGATGCGGAAAGGATAACCCTTGAAGGCAATGTCGCCGCATTCGCCGCTGACGTTTCTGGCCTGCGAAGGCGAGATGACGTTCAGAACTGTCTGCTTCAGCTTGTCGGCGGCATAAAACCACCCGGCCGTGTAAAGTCCGATAACCAGCACGACGGCGATACCAAGCCAGAGGAATTTTTTGACCGTGCCGGATTGGCTTGACGATGCCATATTGATCTCCGATGAACAGACTTCAGATAAATTCGATTTGGCTTGGGATATGGACGATTTTTGGGTCTTTGGCTACGGTTCGTTGATGTGGAACCCGGGCTTTGCCTTTGAGGAAAGGCAGCAGGCGCGGCTGCACGGTTATCGACGCTCCCTCTGCATCAGTTCAAATGTGTACCGCGGCACTGAGGAGAGGCCCGGCCTTGTGCTCGGTCTGGAGCGCGGCGGCTCCTGCCTCGGCGTTGCCTTTCGAGTGCGGGGAGCGGACCATGGTCCGGTCATGGCCTATCTGCGCGAGCGCGAGCTGGTAACGAATGTCTACAAGGAACGCGTCGTTGCCATTGCGCTCGCCGATGGCACGCGTGGCAGTGCCGTGACCTATGTGGCCGATCCCGCCCACGAGCAGTATATTGGTGGTCTGGGTGTCGCAGAAGCGGCCACGATCGTGGCTGCCGCATCGGGCCGGTCCGGCCCGAATACCGATTACGTCTTCAATACCGTGCAGCATCTGCAGGATATGGGTATTCGCGACACGCTGCTGGAAAGCATTGCCGCCAGTGTCGGCACGGTCGCGGTTTAGCCGGCTGGAGTGTCTTGCCCCTGAAGTTCTGCGATACGCTTCACGGCGGTCGGTGGCAGCGGCAGGTGCGGATTGTTGCGCGCGGTCTCCAGCAGTAACTCGTCGCTCGCCTTTTCCGTCACCTCGATCAATGTCTTGAAAAACACGTCCGGGTCCAGCCCCGGCTCGATGGCCGGCAAGATCCGCACCTTGAAATGGCCGGGATAACGCATTGTCGAGCGGCGTGGCCAGAAGAGGCCGGGATGCATGGCGACCGGAATGACGGGGACTTTGAGGTCGCGGTAAAGACGTGCGATGCCATAACGATATTCGGGCTCAGCGCCCGGTGGCCGGCGTGTGCCTTCGGGATAAATTATGAGTTCGCGGCCAGCCGCCATCTCCTCTCTCGCCCGCTCCATGACCTTCAGCATCACCTTGCCGCGCGCGGCGCGATTGACCGGGATCATGCGCTGCTTCATCGCATACCAGCCGAACAGCGGGATCCACAAAAGCTCGCGCTTCAGAATATAGACCGGATCGGGAAGGTTGGGCAGCAGCGCATATGTGTCCCAGAAGGACTGGTGTTTGGGGGCGAAGATACAGCCGGTTTCGGGAATGTTTTCCAGCCCCTCGATCTCGAAGGTGGTGCCGACAATGGTCTTCATCAGCCAATGGTTGGATCGCGCCCAGTTCTTGGGGATTTCATAGGCTATTCTGCGCGGCAGGATGAAATAGATCGGCGTGAGCACGATCATGCGGACAATCAGATTGAGATAAAACAGCGTATTGAAAAGAAAAGAGCGCAGCTTGAGCATCGACAGACTTCCCGGGTTGCAGCCGTTCCGAAGCTCAGGCGCGCCTCGATGCCGGATGCCGATGCCAGACGCCTACACGAAAACAAGGCTCCGCAGCAAGCGTGTTCTCTCCGTTCTTTCCATTCACGGGGAGGAGGTTGCCGCCTTGATCGTGGGGTGATCGGCGCCCGCCTTGCGCAGACCGTCGCCCTTGCCAAGCCCGGTCAGGTCGCGTCCCGCCGCAATCACGAATTTCATGTATTCGTAGAGCATGGTTCGCACCACATCCGGCTCCGCGAACCAGTTGGTGCGGGCAAGGTCGGCGCTGATGACGGGATAGGCGATGAATTGGGTTTGCGGGCTGGCATTGTGCAATTCATGAAGGCTGCGATGCATATGGTAATTGTTGGTAACGACGACGATGGAGGAATAACCGTGGTCGCGTATCCAGCTTGCCGCCTCATTGGCGTTGCCGATGGTGTCTATGGCCTTGTAGCCCATGTCCACGCAGCAGGAAAACATGTCCGAAGAGCCTTGCGTCATCTTGCGGATTTGCGTGCGGGTGGTGGCCGGGTTGACGCCGGAAATCAGAAGGCGCTTGCCAACGCCGTCCCGCAGCAGGCCGACCGCCTGTTCGATGCGCTGATAACCGCCGGTCAGAACGATGATCGCGTCGCCCTTGGCGCCTTCGGGTGGGCGCATGGAGGCGACCGAATCTGCGAACCACAAAAAACCGCCGGAAAAAGCCCCCAGAGTAATGACGCAAAGCAGGATGAGACCGCGAATAAAACGGCGCAGGCGACTTCGCCGCGACAACAGGCCCTTTTTTGCCTGTCGCGTGGTCGTCTGCTCCTGATCATGGTCCGTCCGACTCACAAACATTCCTCCTGAATACTCGCCGATTAAGGCAAGGAACAGGCATTTTTGTCCACCGTCCGCAGGTTACATCCGGCGTGTGAAGGGTGCAGTTTCCTCGCGAGATCCGGGAGACGGCGTCACGATGCGACACCGTCGCTTTTCGACGGATCGGAACGGACGCGGTCGATATCGTCGATCGTGCGGATGACGGTCACACGCGCGGTGATGGTGGTGAGCAGCGCGATGATGATCATCGTCGTGGCGATGCCGATATAACCACTGAGGCCAACGGAAAAGGAGCCGAACAGGGCACTTGCCTGATCGCTTTGCGGCGTTGCGACCGTGCTCGATTGCCAGAAACCGGCGGCAAGGAAAACCGCCGCGGCAAGGGCGCTGCCCGCTGCCGCACCTTTCAGGCTGATCTTCAGGAAGTGCTTCTGGAATTCCCGCGCCACGAAGCTGCTTTCGGCGCCCACGAAATGCAGCACCTCGACGATGTGCCGGTTGCCGGAAAGCGCGCCGCGCGTTGCAAACACCACCGTCAGCACCATGGCGGTGAAGACGAGGATCAGGACCCCGACGCCGATCATGACAGTGGTCCTGGCCATGGAGACGAGCCTGTCGACCCATGTACGGTGGTCATCCAGAAACGCCTGTGGAATTTCAGCTTTCAGCATATCGCGCATGGCCTGAAAATCGGGCGGGTGGTTTTCATCGATGGTAATCACGACGAGGCGCGGCACTGGCAGTTCGGAAAGATCGAGGCCACTGCCGAGCCACGGCTCCAGAAGACGCGCGGTGGCGGCGTCATCGAGGATCGTGCCATCCCGCGTGCCGACGAAGGTGAGCGCCAGAGTGCGCGCCTTGGTGAGCGCCGCATTCATGTCCAGCCCGTCCTCGGGTTTGATCTGGATGGTGATTTCCCGGGAAATCTGGCTCTGCCACGTGGCGGCGGTGGCACGCACCATGGAAACGGCACCAAGCGTCAGGCAGGCGAGAAAGGCCATGATAGCGATCACCACCATCAGCGCATTGCCCTGAATGTTGGAGGGCGGCAGAATGGGTGCCATCGGGCGGATACGCATCGGCGGCCGCTTCGGTGCGGTCGCCTCTGGTCTTAGCTGTTTGCGGTTGATCTCATTCATAGATGTCGAGCCGCCCTTCGGTGAGGATCATCCGGCGTGCGTCGATCTGGTCCATCAGGCCGAAATCATGGGTGGCGATGACCACAGCGGTACCTAGCCGGTTGAGCTCCAGAAAGAGGTTGAGAAGGCGCTTGGCCATCGGCGGGTCGACGTTGCCGGTCGGCTCGTCGGCCAGCAAGATTTCCGGCTGGTCCATCAATGCGCGGGCAATGGCGGCGCGTTGCTTTTCCCCACCGGAGAGGATGGCCGGAAGCACATTGATGCGCTCGCCAAGCCCGACCCATTTCAGAAGCTCGATGACGTCGTTGCGGTAGGCGCTTTCTTCCTTGCCGCGCACACGCAGCGGCAGGGCGACATTCTCATAGGTCGTCAGATGATCGAGCAGCCGGAAATCCTGAAAGACGATCCCGACGCGGCGGCGCAGCATGGGCAACTCGCTGCGCGGAATGCGCGACACATCGCGGTTGAACATGCGGATATTGCCGCGTGTGGGCTGCAGCGACATCAGCAGCAGGCGCAGGAACGTGGTTTTGCCGGCGCCGGAAGGGCCGGTCAGAAACTGGAACGAACCCTTGGGAATATCGAAGGTCATGTCCCTCAGGATTTCGGGGCCCATGCCGTAACGCAACCCGACATTTTCGAAATGGATCAACGGACTTCCAGTCTCTTCGTTTCGTGGTGGTTCGCAAACCGCTGGCGCGTGAGGCCCGGATGCGCCGTTTAACCCGGTTCCGGTGGCCTATGCGAGCCGTTTTTGCGAAGCATTAACCAATTAAATTTAAAACTTGGCAGGATTCGTTGCAATGCCCAGTTTTGCGGGCCGGAAAACCTCACCCAAGGAATTCTATGGCTATGTTCCGTTCATCTCGCCGGCAAGCGGCATTCGATTTCGACCTCCTGATGCCGGAAGCGCCAGTGCGCCGTACGGCGCGGGCAGCCCACACCGGCCCCGATGTGGTAGACGCGGAATTTGTCACCATCAAGGAAAACCGTGTCCGTCAGCCCGGAAACGATAATCGCGGCGCGATGCGCCGGCAGATGGAAAAACCGCCCGTTACCGCCAGCGCTCTTGGCTACGCGTTCATCGGCTGGGTGGACCGCAAATTGTCGCGCCTGTCGGTGGATGCCTATTCGGCGCTGGTTGCGGCGCTCGTCATTTTTGTTTTCATCTGCTCAGGCGGTCTCTCGGTGGTGGTGCCGGAAAAGCCGGTCGTGGCGGCCGCAAACCCGCTTGCCATTTCTCATGTCACCATCACGCCGCAGGAGGCTGGCGGCATGGATGTCCTGCTCATCAACGGTATTGTGGAAAACAACGGTACCGCTCTGGAAGAGGTGCCGGCACTTCGCGCCGACCTCTTCGTTGCCAAGGGGCAACTGGTCGCCAGCATGGTCATCGAACCGCCGGTCAGGCAGATGCAGCCCGGTTTCAGCCACGGATTTTCGGCAAAGTTGCGCCATCCCGGTGGAAAAACGCCTGACATCAAGCTTTCCTTCGTCGAAGCGGGTGCTTCCGAACGTTGACTGTGCTAACGCGTGGTCTTCGTATTTTTACTGAAAGGTAAAATCGGCAAGGCGCAGCACAGGAGAAAGAATGCCCGTCGTCCGTGGAAAAAACATTGAGCCGCTTTACACCGCCGAGCAGATTGCCGAGCGCAATCGCGACATGGCCAAACATATAGCAAGCGGCCCGACCAAGGATTTGCTGGTCATCGCCGTGCTCAAGGGATCGTTCATTTTCGCGGCCGATCTCATCCGCGCGCTGCATGACAGCGGCCTTGCCCCCGAAGTCGAATTCATCACGCTTTCGAGCTACGGTGCCGGCACCGTTTCGCAAGGGGTGAAGATCGTCAAGGATATCGACAGCGACGTGAAGGACCGCGATGTTCTTCTGATCGACGATATTCTCGAATCCGGCCGCACGCTGCGTTTCGCCAAGGAACTGCTTTACGAACGCGGCGCCCGTCACGTCACCATCGCCGTGCTGCTCGACAAGAAGGTCAAGCGCAAGGAAGATCTGGAGGCCGACTATGTCGGTTTCGAATGTCCCGATTATTTCGTTGTGGGTTACGGCATGGATGTGGCTTACGCCTTCCGCGAACTACCCTTCGTAGGCGTCGTCACGGGCGACGCCTGACGATTTATGCCGTGCCGGGATGGGACATGCCGGAGACGCCTCATTAACCATTCACCCAGCGAAACCCTGGGTGTTTACCTCTTGAAAAGAGGAGCCTGCGATGTTGCTCACGGCTGGAAATGATGCCCAGGAGCAATGATTAATGGCAAAGATTCTGATTACCGAAGATGAGGATGCATTGCGGGCTTTCGTTGCCCGTGCGCTGCGTCTCGACGGTCACGAGACCCATGAGGCGGCAGACGGCGAGCAGGGGCTGGAGAAGCTTCAGGAAACCAATTTCGATCTCCTTCTTTCGGATATCCGCATGCCGGTCATGGATGGCATCGAGCTGGCGCACCGCGCCGCCGAATGCTTCCCGGCCATGCGCATTCTGTTGATGACGGGTTATGCCGAACAGCGCGAACGTGCTGACGATCTGGCGGAAAAGATCGTGGACGTGGTTTCAAAACCTTTCGCGCTTCCGGATATCCGCAAGGCTGTTGCGCGAGCGCTTGCGGCCTGAGCGGCGAGATTGAAGAGATTTAAATGGCGGCTTTCGAGCCGCCTTTTTTGTTGGCAGATTTATTTTTTCTGGGGCCCACTTCCGTAATTCAGGCCTTGAGCCGGAATCCAGCCAGCCCAAGTCCTTGGGTTGAAAAAATCTTCACCGCGCAGACGCGCGTCTGCTGTATGCCGCTCAGGTCCGGCATGACGGAGAGACTTTAGCCTCTGAAACAGGATGTACCGAAGCGCACTAAAACCCGGTGCATAGCTCTCACCGTATATCCAGCAACCGCTCCAGATAACGCCGCTCGATTTCACCCGGCGGGTTGTTGCCGAGCTTTTCGCGGATAGCCTCGAGAATTTCGCGGGCGCGCTGCACGTCGATCTCATCAGGCACCTTCACCTGGTCGCCGAAATCGGGGCCGGTTGTGCTGCGCGGACGGCCGAGTGGATCGCGGCCGTTCTGTCCGCCTTGGCCCGCCATGCCTTCCTGCCCCTGTCCGGGCTGCTGTCCCTGCTGGCGCATGGCCTGCATGATCTGGCCCATCATATCCTGCGCGCCCTGTCGCAGCGCGTTCAGCGCATTGCCCTGACCTTCGACCGCCTGTTCGCCCTGGCTTTTGCCGAGCGCTTCGCCGGCGCCTTCCATTTCCTGCTGCGCCTTGCCGAAGTTTTCGCCCGGCTCCATGCCGAGATCACGAAGGCCCTGCTGCAATTCGCCCAGCTGCTTGCCCAGCGCGTCCTGTTGCGCCCTCAGATTTTTCAGCGCCTCGCGCAATTGCTCGGCGGTCATCTGCTCGCTCGGCTGTCCGCCTTGCTGGCCGTTCTCGCCCTGCTGGCCCTGTTGCGGTGGTTCACCGTTTTCACCCGTCTGCGGGTCCTGGCCTTCGCCGCCATCCTGCGGGTCGCCGCGCTGCATGCGGTCACGCAGCGCCTGATCGAGCTTGAAGGTCTCGTCCATCAGCTTCTGCTGCTGTTGCAGAATTTCACCCAGCTTGTCGATCTGCTGGCGCATCTTGCTGCTTTGCTGCTGCCCCTGCTGGCCCTGACGTTGCGGCCGTCCGGCCTGCAGGTTGTTCATCATGCGTTGCAGCTGCGAGAGCATTTCCTGTGCTGCGTCACGGTTGCCGGAGCGCGCGAGGTTTTCGATCTGGTTCATCATGTTTTCCAGATCGCGCTGCCGCAAGACGTTTTGTGCCTGCTGGTTCATGTTGGCTTGCGGCGCATTCTGCATGCGCTGTGCAAGCTCGCTCATGAACTGCTGCATCGCCTCGCGCAGTTCCTGCATCAGCTTGGCGACTTCCTCATCGGAGGCATTGCGCTGAAGGGCCTCGGAAAGCGCTGTCTGCGCATCACGCAGGCGTTTTTCCGCCTGCGAAAGATCACCATCCTCGATGCCAAGCGCGATCTCCCAGAGATAATCGGCGGTGTTCTTCAGCATCTCCTCATTATAGGCGAGCCGCATGCGGGTCTGCGCCGATTGCAGCAGGAGATAGTGCGTGGTGTTGGGAATGGTTTCTTCCGGACGCAGACCAACCGCCTCGTTATAGGCGATCGCCTTTGGCATCTGGCGCGTGTCGAGCGAGAATATCTGCCGCTGTTCGGCCACCGAAGCCGCCAGCGGCTCAGAGAAGTTGCGGCCCGGCAGTACCATTTCATGCGCGGGGCTGCGGCCGGTCTGCCCGGCACCATCTGTTGCCACCAGCGTGATGCGCACGCGCTTACCTGCCATGGGATGTTCGGTCAGGTTGCGGCTGGTCAGCCCCTTGATCTCGCGGTTGTTCTGCCGCGGCAGGTCGAGCTTGAATTCCGGCGGCGGGTAAAGTGCCGTTGCACCCTCCGCAACGCCAAGCGGCTCGATGATGGCGTGGGCTTCCTTGATGCCATAGTCGTCCTTGGCGGTGAAACCCACCTCCAGCGCACCATTGACGGCGCGGCGCGGCATGTTGTCGAAGCCGATGCTCGGTGGCTGGTCAGGAATGACGTTGAACACCCATTGTTCGCCATTGGCGGTGATCATGCCGCTTTCGGTCACATCCATGGCAAAGGTGCGCGGCGTGACAGGTTGATCCGGCGCGCGTTTTTCTGTCTGTGCCGCCACATCGCCACTTGCGCTGTCGGCGCGCGCCGCTTCGGGGGCAAGCTTCTGCAGAGCGCCGGCGGTCTCAGGCTCGAAGGTCACTTCTTCGCCGCCATCGCCACCGGTCATGCGGATCGTCAGTTTGGAGGATTGCGGCACGGACACCGCGTCGTGGCCCGTCGCATCGCGCCCTGTCAGAAAAATCGGGGCGCGGCCGGTATAGGCGGGCGGCGTGACCCAGGCGTCGAGACGGATATCGGGATTGAGCGGACCGACGGCCGGCCGGCTGCGGAAGGCATCTGCAATCGTGCCTGCACCATTGGAATAGGAAAAACCGAAGGCGACAACCAGAAAAAGGGCGGGAATGGCGCGTAGTGCCGAGCGGTCGTAACTGGCAATATCTGGTTTCGGCAGGCCGGCATTCAGCGCGGCGATGCGCTCCGCCATACGAATCTGGTGTTCTTTCCACAAGGCGCGGGAAATGGGGGTGTCCAACGCCGGTTCGTCTTCCTGCACGCCGACTGGCTGGTGAGCGAGACCATTGCGTTCTTCCAAAAGGCGGGACGCGTCGTTGTCTGTCGGCCATTTCAGCCGGACGATTGGCAGGATGGTGCTGATGAAACCGAAAACCAGCAGGAAAACGATGCCCAGCCGCACGAAATCAGGCATCTGCCGGTAGAGGCCGAACCATGCGAGCGCCAGAAACGCGGCGGCGATGGAAAGCGGCCACAGCGTCTTCGGTGCTACTCTTTCCGAAAACAGCACGATTTTTGCGAAGAAGCGTTTAGCCGCAACCCGGCGGGCAAGATCCGGCCGCTGCGCGAATGCGCCGGTTGGGCGCTTTCTGCCTGTCCTGTCCTCTCCGGCTGTGGTCATCAATCCGTTCTCCCGGTTCTGGCCACGTCAAACGCCATTCCCGGAACGGCGAGCTGCTTGTATTATGAGAAACAAGGATAACATTCTTTGTGGCGAAGACGAGGGCAAGCGGATGCTCACCCCCATTTTTTAGGCAGCTTCGCTCAATTGTGATCGACCAAGCCGGATGAATGGCGGATCAATCGAGCCAGGCAGGTACGGAATCGAGAGCGATCAGCTCTTCATAGGTTCCGCGCGGGCGGATGACGTGGAACTTGTCACCCCTTACCAGCACTTCCGGCACCAGCAGGCGCGAATTATAGGTGCCTGCCTGCACGGCGCCGTAAGCACCTGCTGAACTGACGGCAATCAGATCACCTGGCTGCGGTGCGGCCATCTCACGGTCCAGCGCCAGATAGTCACCCGTTTCGCAGACAGGGCCGACGATATCGGCCTTGATGCGAGGGGCGTCCACCGCAGGCTGTACGACCGGGCGGATGCCGTGATAGGCCTCGTAAAGCGTCGGGCGGATGAGGTCGTTCATCGCGCCATCGACAATCACGAAGTTCTTTTCGCCGCCATCCTTCACATAGATCACTTCCGTCACCAGAATGCCGGCATTGCCGACGATCAGGCGTCCCGGTTCGGTGATGATCTTGCAGTTGAGACTCTTCAGCTCGTTCTTGACGATATGCGCATAGGCATCCGGCAGCGGCGGCGGATTATTGTCCTCGCGGTAGGGAATGCCGAGACCGCCTCCGATATCGACGTGGCTGATCGTGTGCCCGTCAGTGCGCAGGGATTCCACCAGTTCGCGCAGCAAGCGGAACGCATCCTCGAAGGGCTGCAATTCGGTGATCTGGCTGCCGATATGCATGTCGATGCCGGTGACTTCGATGCCGGGCAGGGTGGCGGCATGGGCATAGACCGCACGCGCCCGCTCATAGGAAATGCCGAACTTGTTCTCTTTTTTGCCGGTGGAAATCTTGGCATGGGTGCGCGCATCCACATCCGGATTGATGCGGAAGGACACATGCGCCCTTTTTCCGGCCTTGACGGCGCGCAGGTTGAGAACCTCAAGCTCCGGCTCGGATTCTATGTTGAAGCAGTAGATGCCGGCTTCCAGCGCGTAATCCATTTCCGCCACCGTCTTGCCGACGCCGGAAAACATGATGCGACTTGCCGGTACGCCGGCGCCGAGCGCGCGGCGCAATTCGCCGCCGGATACCACATCGATACCCGCGCCGAGCTTTGCCAGTGTCTTCAGAACGGCCTGGTTGGAATTGGCCTTCATGGCGTAACAGACCATGGCGTCCACATCGGCGAAAGCGCCGGAAAACACCTTGTAGTGGCGCTCAAGCGTCGCGGTCGAATAGACATAGAACGGCGTGCCGACCGCCTTGGCGATCTCAGGCACGGGCACGTTTTCGGCGTGAAGCACGCCGTCGATATAGCCAAAATGGTTCACAGGCTTTTTCCCGTCAGAGAAGCTTGTCGAGGATGAACGGCCGCTCCGCCGTTGCCGGCTTCGTCTCCGTTCCGTCGGCATTGCGCTTGTTGCGCATTTCGACCGGCGTGCTCGGCGGGTCAATATCGCCTTTTCGCCCGCAGGCACTGAGAGCAAGACTGACGGCGAGCGTCATGCCGATGGGAACGATGAGATTGCGCGCGGTTTTTGAAAGCATGAGCCTGTCCAAAGGAAATATGTGCTTCTCTGATAACGAAAAACAGGGCGCTTGTGCACCCTGTTTCTTGTGATCGCAGCGTAACGCGATTTTATCAGTTGCGTCCACGCCACCAGGCGATCTGCTTCTTGACCTCGGAAGGAGCCGTGCCACCAAAACTGGTGCGGCTGGCAACCGATGCCTCGACGGAAAGAACGTCGAAAACGCCGCTCGTAATGGCCGGATGGATCGCCTGCAGGTCTTCCAGCGAAAGATCGGCCAGATCGCAGCCCTTCTTTTCCGCCAGTGCAACCGCATTGCCGGTCACATGGTGGGCATCGCGGAAGGGCAGGCCTGCCTCGCGCACCAGCCAGTCGGCAAGATCGGTGGCGGTGGAATAGCCCGAACCGGCGGCCGCACGCATGCGGTCCTTGCGCACCTCAAGGTCGCGGATCATGCCGGTCATGGCGGCAATGGCCAGTTCCAGGCTTTCGGCGGCATCGAAAACCTGTTCCTTGTCTTCCTGCATGTCCTTGGAATAGGCGAGTGGCAGGCCCTTCATCACAGTCAGAAGCGCCACCAGCGAGCCGTTGATGCGGCCGGTCTTGGCGCGCACCAGTTCGGCGGCGTCGGGGTTCTTCTTCTGCGGCATGATCGACGAGCCGGTGGAAAAGGCATCGGACAGGCGGATGAAGCCGAATTGCGGCGTCGACCAGATAACGATTTCTTCGGCGAGGCGCGACAGGTGCGTGGCGCAGATTGAGGCGATCGACAGGAACTCCAGCGCGAAATCGCGGTCGGAAACGGTGTCGATGGAGTTGCGGGTCGGCTCGCGGAAGCCGAGCGCCTTTGCCGTCATGTGGCGGTCGATAGGATAACCGGTGCCGGCCAGGGCGGCTGCACCGATCGGGCTTTCATCCAGATGTTCGATCGCGTGACGCACGCGGGCGCGGTCACGGCCGAACATTTCCACATAGGCCATGCAATGATGGCCGAAGGTGACGGGCTGGGCCGTCTGCAGATGGGTGAAGCCGGGCATGACCGTATCGGCATTTTCCTCGGCGCGGTCGAGGAAGGCGGCGATGAGCGCGGTCAGCATGCCTTCCGTCTTCTGCAGCTCTTCCTTGACCCAGAGGCGGAAATCGAGCGCCACCTGGTCGTTGCGCGAGCGGGCGGTGTGCAGACGCCCTGCCGCCGTGCCGATGAGGGTGGCAAGTCGCGCCTCGATGTTCATGTGAATGTCTTCGAGCTTGCGCGAGAATTCGAAGCTGCCGGCCTCGATTTCTGACAGGATCGTGTTCAGGCCGTGAACGATCTTGTCTTTATCTTCCTGCGAAATAATGCCTTTTTCCGCCAGCATGGTGGCATGCGCTATAGAGCCGCGGATGTCCTGGGCATAAAGCTTCTTGTCGAAGCCGATGGAGGCATTTATCTCTTCCATGATGGCTGATGGCCCGGAAGCGAAACGTCCGCCCCACATCTGGTTGGAGGATTTCTGATCTGTGCCGTCAGCCATGTTCTGCGTGCCCTGGAGTATTCGATGACAGAAAAAAGGCCGTTCAGGCTTCCTTCCGCCAGATTGGTTGCAATTGCTGCCGTTGCCGGTGTCGTGTTCGGCGCGGGTGCGGTCTGGTTCAGGCATATTGGGTCTGAGAGCCCGGTTCAAGGGGCAGCGGTTGCCGAGGCCGGTTTATGTGAAGGTGCGGCAAAGCGCATCGCCTCGCTGAAACCCCTCCTGAAGGGCCAGGTGGCGGCCATGTCGGCCACGGATACGCCGCGCGTCATCCCGCTGTCCTTCAAGGGTCCGCAAGGGTCGGACATGTCGCTTGCCGATCTCAAGGGCAAGGCGGTTCTCCTTAATCTGTGGGCCACCTGGTGCGTGCCATGCCGGGAGGAAATGCCTGCGCTGAACGCACTCGAGAAGGAAAAGGGCAGCGATGGCTTTGAGGTTGTTGCGGTCAATATCGACACCGGCGCGGACGAAAAACCGAAAGCCTTCATGGACGAATACAAGATCGACGCGCTGAAACTTTACCGCGACAGCTCCATGGGCGTCTTCAATGTTCTGAAAAAGGAAGGGCTGGCTTTCGGCCTTCCCGCGACGCTTCTTCTGGACGAAAAAGGCTGCCTGCTTGCCGCCATGAACGGTCCGGCAGCCTGGGACAGCGAAGATGCCAAGGCGTTGGTATCGGCAGTGAAGGCTAAATAATTGTCCAGTGCGGGAGGGATTTCCCTCCCGTCATCTCGCATGATATCAGAGGAATATCTCTTGCGCCTTAGCGCGTCGGAACAGGTGTCTCGCCGCGATAGTCGTAAAAGCCGCGGCCGGATTTGCGGCCGAGCCAGCCGGCCTCGACATATTTCACCAGCAGCGGGCAGGGGCGGTATTTGCTGTCGGCCAGCCCGTCATGCAGCACCTGCATGATCGACAAACAGGTGTCGAGACCGATGAAGTCGGCAAGCTGCAACGGCCCCATTGGGTGGTTGGCACCAAGTCGCATGGCAGTATCGATGGCTTCCACCGAGCCGACGCCCTCGTAAAGCGTGTAGATCGCCTCATTGATCATCGGCAGCAGGATGCGGTTGACGATGAAGGCGGGGAAATCCTCGGCAACTGTGATCGCTTTTTCCAGCGTCCGCACGTAGTCCTTTGCCGCGTCGAAGGTCTTTTCGTTGGTGGCGATGCCGCGCACCAGCTCCACCAGTTTCATCACCGGCACCGGGTTCATGAAGTGGATGCCCATGAACTGTTCGGGACGATCGGTCGCGGAAGCAAGGCGGGTGATGGAGAGCGAAGACGTGTTGGTGGCCAAAAGCGCTTCGGGCTTCAGCACCGGGCAGATCTGCGCATAGATCTTGCGTTTGATTTCCTCGTTTTCGGTAGCAGCTTCGATGACCAGATCCATCGGCGCCAGATCGTTGACGTCAGTCGAACCGCTGATGAGCGCGAGCGCTTCTTTGCGGGCGTCGTCGGAGAGCTTGCCGTTGGTGACCTGACGGGCAAGATTGCCGTTGATCGTGGCAAGGCCGGCT
Source organism: Rhizobium sp. AN5 (assembly GCF_900215255.1). Classification (NCBI taxonomy): domain Bacteria; kingdom Pseudomonadati; phylum Pseudomonadota; class Alphaproteobacteria; order Hyphomicrobiales; family Rhizobiaceae; genus Rhizobium; species Rhizobium sp. AN5. The sequence goes on along the minus strand of NZ_OCMJ01000003.1, from coordinate 721,801 downwards.
TCGATGCCGTCCTTGGAAAGATCGTAAATGTGAACCTTGTAACCGGCCAAGGCGGAAACATGCGCGATGCCGCAACCCATTTGACCGGCTCCGATGATACCGATGTTTTTAAAGGGGGCGGTCATATGCTGGTCTCCTCATGGGATTTCATCTGCGTCATTTGCGGCGATGTTACGCATATCGCCGAAAAAGAGAAGGCGGCGCGTTCAAAAAACGCGCCGCCTTTGGCTAAAGGCTTAAAATCACAGAGCCTTCTGGAGTTCCGGTAGAGCCTCGAACAGGTCTGCAACGAGGCCGTAATCGGCAACCTGGAAGATCGGCGCTTCCTCGTCCTTGTTGATGGCAACGATGACCTTAGAGTCCTTCATGCCGGCCAGATGCTGGATGGCGCCCGAAATGCCGGCAGCGATGTAAAGCTGCGGTGCCACGACCTTGCCGGTCTGACCGACCTGCCAGTCGTTCGGTGCGTAACCCGCATCGACGGCTGCGCGCGATGCGCCGACGGCTGCACCGAGCTTGTCGGCAACCGGCAGGATCACTTCGCGGAACTTTTCCGAGGAGCCGAGTGCGCGACCGCCCGAGATGATGATCTTCGCAGAGGTCAGTTCCGGACGATCGGAAGAGGCTAGCGCGTCGGACACAAAGACAGAAACGCCGGGGTTCTCGGCAGCGCCGATGGTTTCCACCGGTGCCGAACCGCCTTCAGCGGCTGCCGCAAACGCGGTGGGGCGCACGGTGATGACCTTCTTTGCGTCGCTTGCCTGCACCGTCTGGATGGCGTTGCCGGCATAGATCGGACGTTTGAAGGTATCCGGGCTGACGACCTCGATGATTTCCGAGACCTGGGCCACATCGAGAAGGGCTGCGACGCGCGGGGCGACATTCTTGGCCGAAGCGGTCGCCGGTGCGATGATGACGTCATAGGAAGGGCTGAGCGAGACGATCAGCGCCGCCAGCGGCTCGGCGAGCGCGTTGGCATAGGATGCGTCGTCGGCAAGCAGAACCTTGGCAACGCCGGACAGTTTCGCTGCCGCATCGGCGGCACCCTTCGCACCGGAGCCGGCAACGAGCACGTGGACGTCGCCGCCAATCTGCGTTGCCGCCGTCAGCGTCTTCGCCGTCAGGTCGGAAAGGGTTGCGTTGTCGTGTTCTGCCAGAAGAAGAATGGCCATGTTGTAATCTCCCTTTTCCGAAACCTTAGAGGACGCCGTCGGCTTTGAGCTTTTCGACCAGCTCAGCCACCGAGCCGACCTTGATGCCGGCCTTGCGGCCTGTGGGCTCCTCGGTCTTCAACACCTTCAGACGCGGCGTGACATCGACGCCGAAATCGGCCGGGGTCTTCTTGTCGAGCGGCTTCTTCTTTGCCTTCATGATGTTCGGCAGCGAGGCGTAACGCGGCTCGTTCAGACGAAGATCGGTGGTGACGACAGCGGGAAGTTTCAGTTCGACCGTCTGCAGGCCGCCATCGACTTCACGCGTCACAGCGACCTTGCCGTCAGACGGTACGACCTTGGAGGCGAAGGTGCCTTGGCCCCAGCCGAGAAGGGCGGCCAGCATCTGACCGGTCTGGTTACTGTCGTCGTCGATAGCCTGCTTGCCGACGATGACGAGGCCGGGCTGCTCGGCTTCCGCCACGCCCTTCAGCAGCTTGGCGACTGCCAGCGGTTCGACCGTTTCATCTGTCTCGATCAGGATGGCGCGGTCGGCACCCATGGCGAGCGCCGTGCGCAGCGTTTCTTCCGCCTTGGCCGGGCCGATCGACACGACCACGACTTCTTCGGCCTTGCCGGCTTCTTTCAGCCGCAGCGCTTCTTCCACCGAGATTTCGTCGAACGGGTTCATCGACATCTTCACATTCGCGAGTTCAACGCCCGAACCATCCGACTTCACGCGGATCTTGACGTTGTAATCAACAACTCGTTTGACAGGGACAAGGATCTTCATCGGCGGTTTTCCTCAAACTCCTGTCCGCGAGGCGACAAGACCGCGCGGACCTCCAAAAACAGGTTGGCGACATGGATAAGCATTTTTCCCGCAAATACAACGGAGCAATGTTCATTATCACATGCACGCAAGGCATACCTTACGTTGACGTTAACGTAAATAATTTATCTCTTCGTCAACGGCTCATCTGCTCCCGTCATAGCCCCGTTCGATTTGCGACAACCCCGCCGTTTGCGACGGATTCTTGAACTGCGCCGCCCTTGGCGGAACAATCGTGCGGTCGAACAGGGGAACGTCCGGCCTGCGCATGAAAATTACCATCACAGCCCCGGCCAATATGCCGCCCACATGTGCCCCCCAGGACACATTTTCTTCAAGGCCAAGTGCCAGCATCAGAAATTGCTGGCCGATCCATAGCGCCAGCGGAATGAAGGCAGGCAAGGGCAACGGAATGCGCATGAACACCAGAACCCAGACGCGCACCTTGGGATGCAGGAGAAAATAGGCCGCGACGACGCCGGAAACAGCGCCTGATGCACCGATAAGCGGCCCTTCCGACATGGGTGCGACGAAGCCGTGCAACAGCGCGCCGGCTATGGCGCAGGCGATGTAAAATATCAGGAAACGGAAATGGCCGAGCGCGTCCTCGACGTTGTCGCCGAAGACCCACAGAAACAGCATGTTGCCTGCCATGTGCCAGAAATCCAGATGCAGGAACGCATAGGTGACGACGGTCAGATCATCCGGCACCACCTGCAAGGCGGGTTCCAGATAGGCGTAATCGAACACCACCGCCGGAATGAAGCCGAGGCCGAGCGCTGCGGCATTGGCCTGCACATCGCTGGCGAACACGCCGGTGAACAGCCAGACCAGCACATTGACCACGATCAGGCCGATCGTGACATATTGCAGCCGGATGTGTTTGAGGGAATTCGCATCGTGCAGCGGTATGAACATCGAATGCCCTTCTGTTGCGCGATTGTCTCGCGATCTTAGCGGTTCTTGCCGGGAACCCACAATATGTCAGCCTTGCCCATATCATTGGCAAAACGGGCGGCTACGAACAGGAAGTCGGACAGGCGGTTGACATATTTTAGCGCTTCCGGGCTGACGATCTCGCTTTCAGCAACCGAGAGCTCCACCATGAGCCGTTCCGCCCGTCGGCAGATCGTGCGCGCCAGATGCAGATTGGCCGCCGCCGCATTGCCGCCCGGCAGCACGAAGGAGGTCAGCGGTTCAAGTGAGGAGTTGAGGTCGTCGATTTCGTTTTCCAGCCGCGTGACCTGGCTCTCGACAATGCGCAGCGGCTCGTAGGCCGGCGGCTCGTCGGTTTCCGGGGTCGCGAGATCGGCGCCCAGGTCGAACATGTCGTTCTGGATGCGGAACAGCATGGCATCCAGCTTTTCCATGCTGGCAATATCAGTATTGGCGGTATGCAGCCGCGCCACGCCGATCGCCGAATTCGTTTCGTCCACCGTGCCATAGGCCTCGACGCGAAGATCGTGCTTCAGGCGGCGGGGACCGGACACCAGCGCCGTCGTGCCCTTGTCGCCGGTGCGGGTGTAGATCTTGTTCAGCTTCACCATGTCAGCGTCCGCCGCCGGTGAGCCACAGGGTCAGCATGATGAGCACGATGGCGATGGCCTGCAACAGAAGGCGAAGCTGCATCAACTTGTTGGAACGGTTGGCGTCCTGGCCCTTCAGCATGTTGAAAAGGCCTCGTATCAGCACGATGACAACGAGGCCCATGACGATAAGGGCCAGAACGGTGGTGAAGCCGGACATTTAGGGGGTACTCCTCCTCAATCGAATCTGCGCAGCAGACGATAGAACAGTCCGGGAGGCAAGAGCCGTTTCAGCAACAGCCCCTGTTTGGCGGGAACGGTGACGGGATAATGCGGTTTTGGCTTTGCGGCGGTCAGGGCGTGTTTCAGCACGGCATAAACGGCTTCGGGGCCAAGCTTGTGGCGGTTGACCGGGCCGGACCCATCCATCCGCGCCAGCTGACGCTTGTATTCCACCGCATGGGCCGAGTTTTCCAGATCGATCTTGTCCCTGACGTGGGCAAGGGCCGTCGTGGTGAATTTCGACGTGATCGGTCCCGGTTCGATCAGGCTCACATGGATGCCGCTGCCCTGAAGTTCCATGCGCAGCGTGACGCCAAGGCCCTCGATGGCGAACTTCGATGCGGTATAGGCGCCGCGATACCGATAGGGGATTAGGCCGAGAATGGAGGAGCAATGCACGATGCGTCCGGAACCACGCTTGCGCATGAAGGGAATGACCCGTCGCGTCAGATCGTGCCAGCCGAAGACGTTGGTTTCGAATTGCTGCCGCAGTGCTTCCACCGGCAAATCCTCCACCGCGCCCGGCTGGCCATAGGCGCCATTGTTGAACAGTGCATCGATGCGGCCTCCGGTTCTGGCCGCAACCGTATCCACGAGAGCCGCGATGGTTTCGGGCTTGGTATAATCCATGATCAGGGTTTCTATGCCCTGATTTTCGAGCGCGGCCATATCGACGATGCGGCGCACGGTGGCAAACACCCGCCAGCCGTCGCGGTGAAGCGCGCCGGCACAATGGGCTCCGATGCCCGAGGAACATCCGGTAATTATGATGACGGGTTTTTCAGGCATCTATGCCGCTCCGGAAAGCCGAATGTTGCGCTGGCCCGATGGTCCGGCCTGTGAAAATTGTATTGCGCAAAATCTGTATGCCTGCGGGAACCGAAAGGCGGGCTTGTGCGCTGTACAAAGTAGAGCTGACTTCCCATATTCGGGGCGAAGTTACAAATGAAATGCCGATGAATGGAGGCGACATGGTTGCCGCAGTGCGCCTGGCAGGCAAGGTTGCCTTCGATGCCTATTCTCATTTTGCCGAGGATGACGGCTGGGCGATGGCGAGCCACATGGCGCTTTCCATCCTGCTGGCGCTGTTCCCGTTCCTGATTTTCGGCACGGCTTTGGCCGGTTTTCTGGGGGCTGACCAGTTTTCCGAGACGGCGGTGCATCTGATTTTTGACACCTGGCCGGAAGCGATCGCAGGTCCGCTTGCCGCGCAGGTGCAGCAGGTCCTGACCATTCCGCGCGGCGGACTGCTGACGATTTCGGTGCTGGCGGCGGCATATTTTGCCTCCAACGGCGTCGAGGCGCTCAGAATCTCGCTCAACCGCGCCTATCGCGTCACGGAAACGCGCTGGTGGTACATCACCCGTCTTCTCAGTCTGCTTTATGTGTTGATCGCAGTGGTGGTCTTTACCGGCATCAGCATCGTGCTTGTTGCGGTGCCGGTCGCAACGTCCTTTGCCGAGCAGCGGTTTCCCTGGCTGACGGATGCGCTGAACACGGTTTCCAGCCTCGGTCTTTACGGCACCATCGTCGTGCTGACGGTCGGGCTGGTGGCGGCGCATCTGTGGCTTCCGGCCGGCAAACGCCGCATCTGGGATGTCTGGCCCGGCATTCTGCTGACAATGATCTTCTGGGTCATCGGCGCGGCGATCTTTGCCTATTACCTCTCCACCTTCGCTAATTATGCCGCCACATATGCCGGTCTGGCCTCGGTGATGGTGGTTCTGGTGTTTCTTTACATGGTGGGTGTCATCTTCATGCTGGGTGCGGAGGTGAATGCCGCTCTGATGAAATACAAGGTCCGGCAGATCATCCGCCGCAATATCGGCGGCAACAGTGCGCGCCGCGAGCAGGTGCTAGAGGAGCCCGACAAGCCGGCGGATATCTGACGACGTTTTTCCTTCCGCCCGAAGCGCGGAAAGGCCGGTGCTGCCTTCGCTTTTCGAAAGCTTGCGCCCATCAGCACCCAAAATCAGCCGGTGGTGGTGATAGGCGGGTGGCGGCAGGTCCAGCAATTGTTGCAGCAGCCGGTGAATGGCGGTTGCGTTAAACAGATCCATGCCGCGCACCACATGGGTGATGCCTTGCAGCGCGTCATCCAACACCACGGAAAGATGATAGCTGGAGGGGGCGTCGGAACGCGACAGCACCACATCGCCCCAGAGCGCCGGCAAAGCTTCGATTTCCCTGGTCTGCCCGTCGCCGCTCTCGCGCCAGAACAGCTTGCTGCGCAAGGTGCGGACCGCCTTCTCCATGTCGAGCCGCCAGGCATGTTGCCTACCCGATGCCAGAAGTTCGGCCCGTTCCGCCTGCGGCCTTTGCCGATCTGTTGCCGGGTAAAGCGGCGCGCCGTCGGGATCGCGCGGCCAGAGCCTTCCCTCGGCCTCAAAGGCCCTGACAATGGCTTTCGTCTCACCCCGGCTTAAGAAGGCGGGATAGGCGAGGTCGGCCTCGACCAGCCTGTCGAGTGCTGTGCGATACTCATCGAAGTGCTCCGATTGCCGCCGCACCGGCTTTTCCCATTCCAGTCCCAGCCAGCCAAGATCATCATAGATCGCCTGCTCCAGCTCCGGAGTGCACCGCGTCTGGTCGATATCTTCGATGCGCAGCAGAAAATGGCCACCGTTTTCCCGCGCCATGTCGTGGTTCAGAAAAGCGGAAAGCGCATGGCCCAGATGCAGGGCGCCATTGGGGCTTGGCGCAAAACGATAAACCGGTTTTTGACGGACGGGCGAAGGCATGGTTTCTTCTGCCATGTTTTGAAGCGCCTCGCCACCCGGTGCCGGGCCAACGTGAATATGGGCTGTGCAGACATGAAAATCATCAGGGGCCTCGACGATATCAGCGAAGGTCTGGCGCATCTTGCCCGCCTCGATCCGGCTCTTAGCCTTATTATCGAAAAAGCCGGTCCGCTGGAGTTGCGTATTCACGAGCCCGGCTTTGCGGGCCTTGCCCATATCGTCGTGTCGCAGATGGTGTCGCGCGCCAGCGCCAACGCCATATGGGTGCGTATCCTTGCCGGCACAGGCGGGGCGGTGACGGCGGAAAACTATCTGGCGGTGCCGGAAGAATTGCGCGCCACTTTCGGCCTTTCCCGGGCCAAGGCAACAACGCTGGAAGGGTTGGCGCACGCGGTTGCGGATGGCCGCATCGATCTTGATGCCGTCAGTCGCAAGGAAGCAGGCGTAGCCCTTTCGGAGCTGGTGGCGCTTCGCGGCATCGGCCCGTGGACGGCGGAAGTCTATCTGATGTTCTGCGGCGGGCACCCCGATATTTTTCCGGTTGGCGACGTGGCGCTGCGGGCTGCGGTGGGCCACGCGCTTTCGCTCGAGGCACGGCCGGATGCGAAATGGCTGGCGGCGCGGGCGGAACTCTGGACGCCCTGGCGCTCTGTCGCCGCCCGGTTGTTCTGGGCCTATTACGCCGCCGTCATGCGGCGCGCGATGGTGCCGCTGCCCTGATATGATCGCGCGGCGCTAGAAGTCTGCGATCCGGTAGGGCAACGCCCCGCGTGACAGATGATCGACATGTAGTTTGCGTTTTAGCGGCGGTACGGCGCGCTGAACGCACTCCACCCTTTCGCAGACCCGGCAGGAAACGCCGATGGGCTTGAAAGACGAGGTATTGGTGAGATCGAGCGTATCGGCATAGACGAAATTCTGCGCATGGGAAATTTCGCAGCCGAGCGCGATGGCATAACGTGGCCTGTCCGTGTTGAAACCGGCGCCGGCTTTTTCGATCTGCGTGGCGATGGAAAGATAGCGCACGCCGTCAGGTGTTTCCGCCAGCTGGCGTACGATCCTGTCGGAGCTTTCGAAGGCCTGATGGATGTTCCAGAGCGGACAGGCCGCGCCGAAACGGGCAAATTGCAGCCTTGTGGCGCTGTGGCGTTTGGTGATGTTACCGGCACGGTCGATCTTCGCGAAAAAGATCGGCACGCCTTTCTGACCAGGGCGTTGCAAGGTGCTGAGCCTGTGGGCCACCTGTTCAAGGCTCGCGCCGAAGCGCACGGCCAGAAGTTCCAGATCGTGGCGCAATTCCTGCGCGGCCCGGTGAAATTGCCCATATGGCAGGATCAGCGCGGCGGCGAAATAGTTGTGAAGGCCGATGCGACAGATTTCCGCGGCTTCGGCGCTGCGGAAACCGGCGCCGGCCAGCACTCTGTCCACCGTTGCTCCCGCATGAAGCTGGGCGATCTGAAGCGCAAGCTGAAAACAGCGGGTCGGTGCTGCCATGTAGGAACTGAGCGCCAGCGTTTTGCCGGCCGGATCGAAATGCCGGATCAATCCGCCCGCCGCCTCCGTTCTGGTGATATGGACACCGAAGCGGCTGCGTAGATGGGCCGCGAGAACGCCATAGGTCTCGCCGCCCTCTATCTCCAGTTCGTATGCAAGTTCTTCCGCCAGAAGATCGATCTCGGCAACGTAATTGTCGACGAAGTGGAAGAAATCGCGGACCTCTTCGTAAGGTGTTCTCTCCACCTGTGCGGTTCCCCGCCCCAGCCTGTCATCCAGCTGCACCAGCTGCTCGCTGTTTTGCCGGTAGGCCTGGTGGGCGCGCAAAAGCGCATGCGCAAAACCCGGTGCGTTCTGCGCAATCAGCTTCAGCTCCTGCAGCCCGGGCTCGTAATTCAGGAACAGCGGGTCTTTCAGGGCCTCGCGCACAGCGGAAACCAGCCGGTCGTTTTCGCCGGTTGCCAGTTCCGTCACGTCGAGCTGGAATTTTTCCACCAGCGTCACCAGAACGCTGGCGGAAACGGGTCGCTGATTGTTTTCGATCTGGTTCAGATAACTGGCCGAAATGCCGAGCCGTTCGGCAAACTGCGCCTGCGTGGCGCGGGCGTTTTCGCGAAGGCCGCGGACCTTGCGGCCGATGAAGAGCTTTTCCGTCGCCATGTTGCAACTTTGCAAAATTAAATATTGCAAATATTTATGGCACGCATACGCGCACGATCAAGGCTTCTAGGCGAATGTTTTCTAAGCTATTGATTTTGAGGAAACGCATGGAGGAAACATGCCCAGCATTCTGGAGCAATTGCAGACGCGCCGCGACGAAGCGCGGCTCGGGGGCGGCGTCAAGCGCATTGAGGCGCAGCATGCCAAGGGCAAGCTGACGGCGCGCGAGCGCATCGATGTGTTGCTGGATGAAGGTTCTTTCGAAGAGTACGACATGTACGTTACCCACCGGGCGGTGGATTTCGGCATGGCCGAACAGAAGGTGGCGGGCGATGGCGTCGTTACCGGCTGGGGCACCATCAACGGCCGGCAGGTCTATGTGTTTTCCCAGGATTTTACCGTGCTCGGCGGTTCGCTGTCGGAAACCCATGCCCAGAAAATCTGCAAGATCATGGATATGGCCGTGCGCAACGGCGCGCCCGTGATTGGCCTCAACGACAGTGGCGGCGCGCGCATTCAGGAAGGCGTTGCTTCGCTCGGAGGTTATGCCGACGTTTTCAAGCGCAATGTCATCGCCTCCGGTGTCGTGCCGCAGATCTCTGTCATCATGGGGCCGTGTGCCGGTGGTGCCGTTTATTCGCCTGCCATGACCGACTTCATCTTCATGGTGCGCGACACCTCCTACATGTTCGTAACCGGGCCGGATGTGGTGAAGACCGTGACCAACGAGATCGTCACGGCGGAAGAGCTGGGCGGCGCCTCCACACACACCAAAAAATCCTCCGTTGCCGATGGCGCCTATGAAAACGACATCGAGACACTTGAGCATGTGCGCCTGCTGTTCGATTTCCTGCCGCTGAATAATCGGGAAAAACCGCCGGTCCGGCCTTTTCATGACGATCCCGCACGGCTGGAAGCGCGCCTCGATACGCTGATCCCCGACAGTTCCAACAAGCCATACGATATGAAGGAACTGATCCATGCGCTCGCCGACGAGGGCGATTTCTTCGAGTTGCAGGAGGCGTTTGCCAGAAACATCATCACCGGTTTCATGCGTCTGGAAGGCCAGACGGTAGGCGTCGTCGCAAACCAGCCGATGGTGCTGGCCGGGTGTCTGGATATTGACAGCTCACGCAAGGCCGCCCGCTTCGTGCGCTTCTGCGATGCCTTCAACATTCCCCTGCTGACACTGGTGGATGTGCCCGGTTTCCTGCCCGGAACGGCGCAGGAATATGGCGGCGTCATCAAGCACGGCGCGAAACTGCTGTTTGCCTATTCCGAGGCGACGGTTCCGATGGTGACGCTGATTACCCGCAAGGCCTATGGTGGCGCTTATGACGTGATGGCCTCGAAACATATCGGCGCTGATGTGAACTATGCATGGCCCACTGCGGAAATCGCTGTCATGGGCGCAAAAGGGGCAGCGGAAATCCTCTATCGCTCGGAGCTTTCCGATCCGGACAAGATCGCCGCGCGCACAAGGGAATATGAGGAGCGTTTCGCCAATCCCTTTGTGGCGGCAGAGCGTGGTTTCATCGATGAGGTCATCATGCCGCATTCCTCGCGCCGCCGCATCGCCCGTGCCTTTGCCTCGCTGCGGGGCAAGAACGTCGAAACCCGCTGGAAAAAGCACGATACTATTCCGCTCTGACCTGCTCTGGGGCTGGAAAAATACTTTGGCCACCTTACTATAATGATGTTCAGGCGCCCGACCTTCGGTGCCCTCCCGAAACGCACAAGGACTGATTTTTATGGCCGAGAACTCCTCCGCAGATAATTTTCCCGCCGGATATGAAGTGCCCAAGGTCTGGACCTGGGACAAGGGCAATGGCGGCCAGTTCGCCAATATCAATCGCCCGATCGCCGGTCCCACCCATGACAAGGAATTGCCGGTCGGCAAACATCCGTTGCAGCTTTATTCGCTGGCGACGCCGAATGGTCAGAAGGTCTCGATCATGCTGGAAGAATTGCTGGCCGCTGGCCACAAGGGCGCCGAATATGATGCCTGGCTGATCAAGATCGGCGAAGGCGACCAGTTCGGCTCCGGTTTTGTCGGCGTCAATCCGAACTCCAAGATCCCGGCGCTGATGGATCATTCGACGCCCGAGCCGACCCGGGTTTTCGAGAGCGGCTCGATCCTCGTTTACCTCGCGGAGAAATTCGGCGCTTTCCTGCCGAAAGAGGGCAATGCCCGCACGCAGGCGCTGAACTGGCTGTTCTGGCAGATGGGCTCCGCCCCCTTCCTCGGCGGCGGTTTCGGCCATTTCTACGCCTATGCCCCGATCAAGATCAAATATGCTATCGACCGTTACGCCATGGAAGTGAAACGCCAGCTTGACGTGCTTGACCGTCATCTGGCCGATAACCGTTATCTGGCGGGCTCGGAATATACGATTGCCGACATGGCCGTCTGGCCCTGGTACGGCAAGATCGCGCTCGGCCAGGCTTATGGCGATGCCGGTGCTTTCCTTGAAGCCGCCGGTTATAAGAATCTTATGCGCTGGACGCTTGAAATCGGCGAACGCCCTGCGGTCAAGCGCGGCGTGATCGTCAACAAAACCTCGGGCGATCCGTCCGAACAATTGCATGAACGCCACGATGCCTCCGACTTCGAGCAGAAGACGCAGGACAAAATCGGCAAGGCATAACGAAAAGACTAGAGCGCTTCTGGTTCTAATGGGACCATGAAAGCGCTCTAATTATTTGAATTTACGCATATCCGGACGTAAAAGCGGACCCGCTTTTAATGGAAATGCTTCTGGAAGGACAAAAGATGGCGAACCTGCCCGAAATGACGAAACACAAGGGATTTCCCTCCGGCATGCCGAGCACGGGCATCCAGTTCACCATCCGCCGCGCCAACCCAAAAGGGGTAACGCCCATCAAGATGATACCTCGAAGGGCGCGGGACGATTCCAAGGAACACCGCATCGATGCGGCCTTCCTGCACTCGCTCTGGCACCATTTTGGTCCCGAGCCGTTCGAGCGCGGTAATCTCGACGCTGCCCGCCTCAGCCTGCTGTTCGGCCGCGAGGTCTTGCCGGCGGAAAAGAATTTCGATCCGCTTTCCTACCAGGCGATGCTTGTCATCGACGAGCGCGTCGCCCGGCAGAATTTCCCGGAATCGTTTGAGAATTTTTTCGAGGTTTGAGGACGGCATACGGCATTTGTCGTGAGGGGAAGAGGGGAGAGTAACCGCGTGATCAAGAAAATCCTCATCGCCAATCGCGGCGAGATCGCCTGCCGGGTCATCAAGACGGCAAAGAAGATGGGCATTGCGACGGTTGCCGTCTATTCGGATGCTGATGCCAATGCATTGCATGTGAAGATGGCGGATGAGGCCGTTCATATCGGTCCGGCGCCCTCGTCGCAGTCCTATATCGTCATCGATAAAATCCTTGCGGCGATCGAGAAGACCGGGGCGGATGCGGTGCATCCCGGCTATGGCTTCCTGTCGGAGAACGCTGCCTTTGCCGAGGCGCTGGAGAAGGCGGGTGTCATCTTCATCGGCCCGCCGGTCGGCGCTATCCAGGCCATGGGCGACAAGATCACCTCCAAGAAGCTAGCGGCGGAAGCCGGCGTTTCCACCGTGCCCGGCCATATGGGGCTGATTGGGGATGCAGATGAGGCGGTGAGGATCGCCTCCGAGATCGGTTATCCCGTGATGATCAAGGCCTCGGCCGGCGGCGGCGGAAAGGGCATGCGCATCGCCTTTAACGATGCGGAGGCGCGCGAGGGTTTCCAGTCGTCAAAAAACGAGGCGAAATCTTCGTTTGGGGACGACCGCATCTTCATCGAGAAATTCGTCGCCCAGCCGCGCCATATCGAAATTCAGGTGCTGGGCGATCAACACGGCAATATCCTTTACCTCGGCGAGCGTGAGTGCTCGATCCAGCGCCGCAACCAGAAGGTCATCGAGGAAGCGCCATCGCCCTTTCTTGATGAGGCAACGCGCAAGGCCATGGGCGAGCAGGCCGTGGCTCTGTCGAAAGCAGTCGGTTACCATTCGGCAGGAACGGTGGAATTCATCGTCGATGGCGAGCGCAATTTCTACTTTCTGGAAATGAATACGCGCCTGCAGGTGGAACATCCGGTAACGGAACTCGTCACAGGCATTGATCTGGTCGAGCAGATGATCCGCGTGGCATCAGGCGAAAAGCTGTCCTTCGGGCAGGCCGATATAAAGTTGAACGGCTGGGCAATCGAAAGCCGGCTTTATGCCGAGGACCCCTATCGCAATTTCTTGCCCTCCATCGGCCGGTTGACGCGGTATCGCCCGCCGCAAGAGGGCGAGCAGGAAAACGGCACCGTGATCCGCAACGATACCGGCGTCTTCGAAGGCGGCGAAATCTCGATGTATTACGATCCGATGATCGCCAAGCTTTGCAGCTGGGCCAAGGATCGTGAAACCGCCATCGATGCCATGGGGCAGGCGCTGGATCGTTTCGAAGTGGAGGGCATCGGCCACAATCTGCCGTTCCTCTCGGCTGTCATGCAGCACGAGCGTTTTCGGGCCGGCCGTCTGACGACGGGTTTTATCGCCGAGGAATTTCCGGAGGGCTTTTCCGGGGTCGAGCCGGATGAGGCCTCCGCGCGCAAGCTTGCAGCCATCGCCACCGTTATCCACCAGCGGCTTCAAAACCGTGCGGTCGAAATTTCCGGTACCATTGGCAATCATCGTCGCATTGTCGGTCAGGACTGGGTGGTTTCGCTTGGTCAATCCCGTCGAAGCGTCAGCGTGGAAACCGGTGCTGAAGGCATGGCGATCCGTTTTGAGGATGGTGCTGCGCTGACGGTCGCTACCGGCTGGCTTCCCGGCCGCAGCCTTGGCCTGTTCACGGTGGCGGGCGAGGTGATCGCCGCCAAGGTCGATCTTGCCGGTGCGGCGGTTCGCCTGCGCTGGCGCGGCATGGATGTTCTTGCCCATGTGCGCAGCCCGCGCGTGGCGGAACTGGCGCTGCTGATGCCGGAAAAGCTGCCGTCCGATACGTCGAAACTGTTGCTCTGCCCGATGCCGGGCGTCATCACCGGGATCTCGGTTGGCGAGGGGGACGAGGTGGAAGCCGGTCAGGCGCTGGCGACGGTGGAGGCAATGAAGATGGAAAACATCCTGCGTGCGGAAAAACGCGGCCGGGTCGCCAAAGTGTCGGCAAAGCCGGGCGACAGCCTCGCCGTGGATGAGGTCATCCTCGAATTTGAATAGGGCTTGATACCGTTTTTGAGGAACGGATGAGGGGCGGAGCGGGTTACGGGGTAGGCTGGATTTCGGTCACGATCACCAGTCACAGTACTGAAAATGAAATGCAGAAGGGGAGATATGCATGTCGGGTGAAAAAACGGTGCGGGATTGGCTGCAGCTTGCCGAAAAGGAGCTGAAGCGTTCACCGGATGCACTCGTCTGGCACACGCCCGAAGGCATAGACGTCAAACCGCTTTACACAGCCGATGATCTGAAAAAGGTTTCACATCTCGACGGCCTGCCGGGCTTTGCCCCCTTCACGCGCGGCCCGCGCGCCACCATGTATGCCGGGCGGCCATGGACGATCCGCCAATATGCCGGTTTTTCAACTGCCGAAGCCTCCAACGCCTTTTACCGCAAGGCGCTTGCCGCCGGCCAACAGGGTGTTTCGGTCGCTTTCGATCTTGCCACCCATCGCGGATATGACAGCGACCACCCGCGCGTTGAAGGCGATGTCGGTAAGGCGGGCGTAGCGATCGACAGCGTCGAGGACATGAAAATCCTGTTCGATGGCATACCGCTCGAAAAGGTCTCCGTCTCCATGACCATGAACGGGGCCGTCATTCCGGTGCTCGCCAATTTCATCGTTGCGGGGGAAGAGCAGGGCGTCTCGCGTGCCGCGCTTTCCGGCACCATCCAGAACGACATTCTCAAGGAGTTCATGGTCCGCAACACCTATATCTACCCGCCCGAGCCTTCGATGCGTATCATTGCTGATATCATTGAATATACGGCGAAAGAGATGCCGAAATTCAACTCCATTTCGATATCCGGCTATCACATGCAGGAGGCGGGTGCCACGCTGGTGCAGGAGCTTGCCTTCACGCTGGCGGATGGGCGGGAATATGTGCGGGCCGCCCTTGCCAAGGGGCTGAATGTCGATGATTTCGCCGGCCGCCTGTCGTTCTTTTTTGCCATCGGCATGAATTTCTTCATGGAGGCCGCAAAGCTGCGCGCCGCACGCTTCCTCTGGTCGCGCATCATGGAAGAGTTCAAGCCGCAAAAGGCGTCGTCGCTCATGCTGCGCACCCATTGCCAGACATCCGGTGTGTCTCTTCAGGAGCAGGACCCTTACAATAACATTGTCCGCACCGCTTTCGAGGCCATGTCCGCCGTGCTGGGCGGCACACAATCGCTGCACACCAATTCCTTTGATGAAGCCATTGCCCTGCCGACAGAATTTTCCGCCCGCATCGCCCGCAATACCCAGCTTATTCTCCAGCACGAAACCGGCGTCACCAAGGTCGTCGATCCGCTGGCCGGTTCCTACTACGTCGAAAGCCTGACGGATGAACTGGCGCAAAAAGCCTGGGCGCTGATTGAGGAGGTGGAGGCGCTTGGTGGCATGACCAAAGCGGTGGCGGAAGGCCTGCCCAAACGATTGATCGAGGAGGCGGCCACGCGTCGGCAGGCGGCGGTGGACAAGGGCGAGGAAGTCATCGTCGGCGTCAACCGCTACCGTCTGGAAACCGAAGAGGATATCGACGTTCTCGATATCGACAACGCCGCCGTACGCGCCGCGCAAATCCGCCGCCTTGAGGACACCAAACGTCGCCGCGACGGCGGGGACGTCTCGAAGGCGCTGGCCGCAGTGTCCGAAATTGCCCACAGCGGGAAAGGTAATATTCTCGAGGCGGCAGTCGTCGCCGCCCGCGCCCGCGCCACCGTCGGCGAGATTTCCGATGCGCTGCGTGCCGTCTTCGGCGACTACGTTGCCGTGCCGGAAGTGGTGGAGGATATTTACGGCGAGGCCTACAAGGACGAGCCGGAGCTTGCCACGCTCGCCACGCGGCTTTCCGGCGTGGCAGAGCGACTCGGCGTCAAACCGCGCATCATGGTCGCAAAGCTCGGGCAGGACGGGCATGATCGCGGCGCGAAGGTGATCGCATCGGCCTTTGGCGATATCGGTTTCGATGTGCTGGCCGGGCCACTGTTCCAGACGCCTGCCGAGGCAGCCGATCTTGCGGTTCAGAACAAGGTGCATGTGGTCGGCATGTCGTCGCTTGCCGCAGGTCACAAGACGCTCGCACCGCAGCTTGTAGAGGCGCTCAAGCAGAAGGGTGCCCAGGACATCATCGTCGTCGTCGGCGGCGTCATTCCGCGCCAGGATTACCAGTTCCTGCTCGATCACGGCGTTTCGGCGATTTTCGGACCCGGCACCAATGTCATGGATGCGGCCAACAAGGTTCTCGATCTGCTCGAAGGCATCCGGCGCAACGCGTGAGAGGAATACCGCCATGTTCGGAAGATTGAACCACGTCGCCCTTGCCGTGCCCGATCTTAATGCCGCCGTTTCGCAATACAGGGCGCTTGGCGCTCACGTTTCCGAGCCGCAATCCCTGCCCGAACACGGCGTGACAGTGGTGTTCGTTCAGGCTGACAATACCAAGATCGAACTTCTTCATCCGCTCGGAGAGAACTCTCCGATTACCGCCTTCCTCGAAAGAAATCCGGGTGGTGGCACGCATCATCTGTGCTTTGAGGTGCCGGATATTCTGGCCGTGCGAGACGATCTCGTCCAAAAAGGCATCCGCATTTTAGGTGATGGCGAGCCGAAGATCGGCGCGCATGGCAATCCCGTTCTCTTCCTGCATCCGAAGGATATGGGCGGCGTGCTTTACGAGCTTGAGCAGGTCACGCCGACACACGTCTGAAACACAGACCCCGTACCAGACATCCCGAAACAAGCTGGCGAAGTGATTCACTGGCGGCAGTTGCCGTTCGCTTGTGCTGGAAACATGGGTTTCGTTTGTTTTCTTTTGACATTCGTTTTGTTTTCGTTTTTATGACGATAATCTTTCAACGTAAGGGGGAAACGGTCCCCGGCGCTGTCTTGGGAGGCCCTATGTCCGGCGAAAACATATTCGATCTTTTTGTCATCGGCGGTGGCGTGAATGGTTGCGGCATTGCCCGCGATGCCGTGGGTAGGGGCTATTCCGTGGCGCTTGCGGAAAAGGGCGATTTTGCCTCCGGTACGTCTTCGGCAGCCACCAAGCTCATCCATGGCGGCCTGCGTTATCTCGAACATTATGAGTTTCGTCTGGTGCGCGAAGCCTTGATGGAGCGTGAAATTCTGTGGGGCATGGCCCCGCACGTCATCTGGCCGATGCGCTTCGTTCTGCCGCTCCAGAAAGGCGGCGTGCGTCCGGCATGGATGGTCCGGCTTGGCCTCTTTCTTTATGACAACCTCGGCGGCCGCAAGCTTTTGCCGCCGACGCGCACGGTCGATCTTCGGAAAGACCCGGCAGGCAAACCTCTGAAGCCGGTCTTTGCGAAGGCTTTCGAATATTCCGACGGCTGGGTGGACGATGCCCGTTTCGTGGTTCTGAATGCGCGTGACGCGGCAGATCGCGGTGCGACGATCATGAACCGCACGCGGGTTGTTTCCGCACGGCGCGAAGGTGGCGTGTGGTTTATCGAGGCGCTGGACGAAAAGACCGGCCGTTCAGCCACGCACAGAGCGCGCATGCTGGTGAATGCCGCCGGCCCATGGGTGGATAACGTGCTGTCCGGCGTGTTCGGCCGCAACGATGTGCACAATGTTCGTCTCGTGCAGGGCAGCCACATCATCGTGCGGAGGAAGTTTTCCGATCCGCGCGCCTATTTCTTCCAGAACCCGGACAACCGCATCATCTTTGCCATTCCCTATGAGCAAGATTTTACGCTGATCGGCACCACGGACCGCGACTACAAGGGCGATCCGGCCAAGGTGCGCATCTCCGAGGAAGAGATTTCCTATCTCTGCAATGCCGCCAGCGAATATTTCAGCGAGCCGGTGAAGCCGGATGATATCGTCTGGACTTATTCCGGCGTGCGCCCGCTTTTCGATGATGGCGCTTCAAAGGCGCAGGAAGCCACGCGCGACTATGTACTCAAGGTTGAAGAGGCAGAGGGCGAAGCGCCGCTGCTCAATATCTTCGGCGGCAAGTTGACCACCTACCGGCGGCTGGCGGAACATGCTCTGGAAAAGATCGGCGCAGCCATCGGCGAAAAGGGCAAGCCCTGGACGGCGGGCTCGTATCTGCCGGGCGGCGACTTCGGTGTCGAGAAATATGATGCCCAGGTACTGTCGCTTCAGCGCAGCTATCCATTCCTCGACCGTCACCATGCCGAGCGGCTCATCAGAAACTACGGCACCAAGGCGGCGAAACTTCTCGGAGCCGCCACCGATGTTTCCGGCCTCGGCCGACACTTCGGCGGCACGCTTTATGAATGCGAAGTGCGCTTTCTGGTGGAGCGCGAATGGGCCTTCGCGGCGGAGGATATTCTATGGCGGCGCACGAAACAGGGCCTGCGGTTGAGCAGGGACGAGGCTGCCGCTCTGGATGAATTCGTTTCCACGCTGATTGGCGTCAAGGAAAAGGGCGAAGCCGTGACGGAGCAGGCCTGAGCATCTAGGAGTTGCCCCGTCAGTTCCCCGAGTTCCTTACCGCTCTTTCAGGACCATCTGCGCTCAATATATAGTCGTCGGCGGCGGACAGAGCGAGTTCCATATGCCCTTCGAACACCAGTTCCGGTTCGTTGGGCGCGATGCCGATTTTTGGCATTCCGCCGAAGCGTACCGACTGCGATTGCGCAAGGCCATCGTGAAGCCCGCTTTCCAGAAGATCGAAGTAGCGTGTGCCGGGGCCAGTGATGAAGACCGGCATATGGCCATGCAGGCTGAACAGGCGTGAAAGGCCGTTGCCGAGTGCAAGCCCGGCTGTGCGGAAGGCAAGCCGCGCCATGCGCCCGCCGACGCGGGCGGAAGCGGCGATCTTGTCCACTTCGGCAATCGGCACGAATTTGGCCGGCTCCGCCTGCGGCGGGGCCTCGAAAGCCGAACGCAGGATTGCATAAAACCCTGAATAGGCCTCGATACAGCCTCTGGTGCCGCAGCGGCAAAGGGCGCCATCGGCCAGATGCAGCATATGTCCGAAATTGGGGGCGCTAACCTCTATCCCGCCACCCGCGGCGCGGGCAATGCCGAGGCCAATGCTGTGGCCGAGCGACAGGGTGACAAGTGCCTCCGGTTTCGGGCCGTCCTTTGCCTGCTCCTGCATCCAGATGGCTTTTGCGGCCAGCAGCGTTTCGTTGTTCAGCGTCACGCGGATGCGGCCGTCCTGAGAAATGAGCTGCTGGAAATCTATCTTTTCGGTGCCGAGCACCGGCGACCAGACGAGCACCGCCGCTGCCGCGTCCACAAGCCCCTTGCTGCTGATCGACACCTGAAGAATGTCGTGCCGGTCGATGCGCGAACGGTCCGCAAGCCGTGCGAGGCCGGAGAGGATCGAGCCGCCGAATGAGCCTTTTTCAGCCGTGATCCTCTGCTCGGTGAAGCGGTCCACCAGCTTGCCGGCATAGTCGACCAACGAATATTGCACGCTGTCGGACGAAATGATGACGATGGCGACGTGGCAGAAAGCACCATCAGGCCCAAAGAGGATGCGTGGTCGCCCGCGCCCGGCGGCGGCCAGTTGCTCTTTGCGCAGGATGAGGCCGGCCCGCTCGAGTTCCATGGTGATTGCGGAAACGGTGGCGGAGGCAAGCCCGGTGAAGGAGGACATGTCCGTATGGGAGAGGCTGCCATGAAGGCGCAGCGCTGCCATCACCGACAGGCTGTTTTTCTGGCGCACCAGTTCCGTGCTTGCAATGGCGGACATGGGCTGGGGTATGCTCCCTGAACGGCTTTTTTCCTGTCGTACTTATCTCCTCTGATGGCGCACGCCACGAGCAAGATCAAGGCACCCGGATGCTGCCCGCAGCCGTTGTTGACAGCATGGGGAATCTCTGACATTAATTTTCTCGACTGTCGAGAAAATTGTGAAATCACAGAGCCCGACAGCTTTTTCCGGGCGTTTTCCCTGCATGGAGGTGCAGGCTTCGCCCTTACCGGGAGGACATCATGAATTCGTTTGCCAAGCTTTTGGCGGGTACAGCTGTACTCGTTTCCCTGCACACCGCAGCCATTGCTGCTGATCTCGTCGTTGGCGTTTCCTGGTCGAATTTCCAGGAAGAGCGCTGGAAGACGGATGAGGCGGCAATCAAGGCAGCTCTCGACAAGGCCGGTGCGAAGTATATTTCCGCCGATGCGCAGTCGTCCGCCGCAAAACAGCTGACCGACGTGGAATCGCTGATTTCCCAGGGCGCCAATGCGCTGATCATTCTTGCGCAGGACAGCGACGCGATTGGCCCGGCTGTTGAAAAGGCCGTCGCTGAAGGTATTCCGGTGGTGGGTTACGACCGCCTGATCGAAAACAAGAACGCCTTCTATATCACCTTCGACAACAAGGAAGTCGGTCGCCTTCAGGCCGCCGAAGTCTTCAAGGTCAAGCCGGAAGGCAACTACGTCTTCATCAAGGGTTCGTCTTCCGATCCGAATGCGGACTTTCTTTTTGCCGGACAGCAGGAAGTCCTGAAGGCCGCTGTCGACGCGGGCAAGATCAAGAATGTCGGCGAAGCCTATACCGATGGCTGGAAGCCGGAAAATGCCCAGAAGAACATGGAGCAGTTCCTGACCAAGAATAACAACAAGGTCGATGCGGTCGTCGCCTCGAACGACGGAACGGCCGGTGGCGCAATTGCTGCTCTTGCCGCGCAGGGCCTTGCGGGTTCTGTTCCCGTATCCGGTCAGGATGCGGACTTCGCCGCGCTCAACCGCGTAGCGCTCGGCACGCAGACAGTATCCGTCTGGAAGGACAGCCGCGAACTCGGCAAGGAAGCTGCCGGCATCGCGCTGGAGCTTGCGGGCGGCAAGAAGATGACGGAAATCAAGGGCGTTGCCGCTTTTGATGGCGGTCCGAAAAAAGTGACGATGCAGTCAGTCTTCCTCAAGCCCATCGCCATTACCAAGGACAATCTGAACGTCGTCATCGACGCCGGCTGGATCAAGAAGGAAACGGCCTGCCAGGGTGTAAAGGCCGGATCCGTCAAGGCCTGCAACTGAGACCGCTAGGTTGATGTTTAGGCGCCGCGCCACTGATATGTGGCGCGGCGCCTTTCAGATGTAAGGAGGACCGGCAGTCCATGGCCGACATGACACAATCCAATTCCACAGCGTCCCCCAAGACGGAAAAGGCGGGCTCTATTTCGCGTTTCATCAGTGCGACGGAGCTTGATACCCGCCTGCTCGGCATGGTCGGCGCGCTTCTTCTGATCTGGATCGGTTTCCATATTCTTTCGGGCGGGCTGTTCCTGACGCCTAGAAACCTCTGGAACCTCTCCGTCCAGACCGCTTCGGTCGCGGTGATGGCGACAGGCATGGTGCTTGTCATCGTTACCCGCAACATCGATCTGTCGGTCGGGTCGATCCTCGGTTTTTCCGGCATGATCATGGGTGTCATGCAGGCGGAAATCCTGCCGCAGCTGCTCGGCTTTGAACATTGGGCGACATGGATCGTCACACTTCTGGTCGGCATTCTCGTCGGCGGCGCGATCGGCATGCTTCAGGGCTCGATCATCGCCTTCCTGAACGTGCCGTCCTTCATCGTCACGCTTGGTGGTCTGCTGGTCTGGCGCGGTGGCACATGGTTCGTCACCAGCGGCCGCACCGTGGCGCCGATGGATTCCACCTTCCGCCTGATGGGTGGCGGCACCAGCGGCTCGATCGGCGCGACATGGAGTTGGATCGCAGCAATTGTCGCCTGCGTCGCCATTGTCGCGGCAATCCTGAATTCCCGCCACCAGCGTCGCCGTTTCGGTTTTCCGCTGCGGCCCGTCTGGGCGGAATATTTCCTGGTGGCACTTGGCTGCTTCGTCGTCGTCGGTTTCGTGGCTGTCGTCAACAGCTATCCCTGGCCGATCAACATTGCCCGCAACTATGCCGATGCCAATGGCATTACCTGGCCGGATGGTGGTCTGTTCATTCCGCACGGCATTGCCATTCCGGTGCTGATGGCGCTTGCCGTCGGCGCGGTGATGACCTTCATCGCCACGCGGCTGCGCTTCGGCCGCTACGTGTTCGCCATCGGCGGCAACCCGGAGGCGGCGGAACTTGCCGGCATCAAGACCCGCTGGGTCACGGTCAAGATATTCACGCTGATGGGCGTTCTATGCGCTATCGCTGCGGCAATCTCGACTGCCCGCCTCAACGCGGCCACCAATGCCCAGGGTGAACTGGATGAACTTTATACGATCGCGGCGGCGGTCATCGGCGGCACGTCGCTTGCCGGCGGCGTCGGCACCATAGCGGGCGCGATGCTCGGCGCGCTCGTCATGCAATCGCTGCAATCCGGCATGGTGCTTGTGGGCATCGATACGCCCTTTCAGCGCATCGTCGTCGGTGTGGTTCTGGTCGTCGCCGTCTGGCTCGACACCATCTACCGCGCCCGCGCCAAGTAAGAACCGAGGAGAACCCCAATGACGGAACAAGTCACGCCCCTCGTGGAAATGCGCAATATTTCCATTTCCTTCGGTGGTATCCATGCGGTGGAAAACGCCTCTGTCGATCTTTTCCCCGGTGAGGTGGTGGCCCTTCTTGGCCACAACGGTGCCGGCAAATCGACGCTCATCAAGATATTGTCCGGTGCATACCGCCGGGATGGGGGCGATATCCTCATCAACGGCGAGGATGTCGATATCCGCAATCCCCGCGACGCCAAGAAATACGGTATCGAAACCATCTACCAGACGCTGGCGGTAGCGGATAACGTCGATGCGGCGGCCAATCTTTATCTCGGCCGCGAGCTGAAGACGAAATGGGGAACATTGGATGATGTCGCCATGGAAGCCTCGGCCCGCGAGGTCATGGGGCGTCTCAACCCCAATTTCCGGCGGTTCAAGGAGCCGGTGAAGGCGCTTTCCGGTGGCCAGCGGCAGTCCGTGGCAATCGCCCGCGCCATTTTGTTCGATGCCCGCATCCTCATCATGGATGAACCAACGGCAGCACTCGGGCCGCAGGAAACGGCGCAGGTCGGCGATCTCGTCAAGGAACTGAAACGGCAGGGCATCGGCATCTTCCTCATCAGCCACGATATCCATGACGTCTTCGATCTCGCCGACCGGGTATTCGTCATGAAAAACGGCAAGGTGGTCGGCCATGCCCGCACGGAAGATGTGACGAAGGACGAGGTTCTCGGCATGATTATTCTGGGCAAAGTACCATCAGGTGCTGTGGCCGGTCCGGGCGCGGTTGTCTCCTGACGCCGGTTTCGTCTACAGCTCCCGGGTTTCGGCGGGCGGTGCTCTGAAATAAATCGAGGCCCGGTGAAAACCGGGCCTCGACAAACGCTTCCATAAAATCTTGTGGAGGGAATAATACCAATATCTGCGCCCGGTGGGTTTCAAGCCACCCGGAAGCGCAGACAAGTGGAACCATCCTGCGGATCTGCATAAATTACAGACACGCTTGGCTTAATGCAGATCGGCGTGTGCGAAACCGTTGCCATTCATCTCTGCGCCTGCCTGTGGCAGTCCCTGCAGATTGATGTCCTGAGCCAGCGATAACAATGCCATTTCGAGGAAATAGGTCGACATGCCCAGTTCCATGGATTTGGAGCGCTGGCAAAGATAGGACACCATCCTTCCGAGTGCCAGAATCTCGTCCGCATTGTCCTCTTCAAGTATTGCTGTGGTAGACGCCATGCTTCCCTCTCGACAATCGACAGTATGAAAACGCGTTGATCCCGCGTTGTTCATTATCGACCACATCGAGCGTCACGCGAGCGTCACACCTGCGTCAATCGTCGCTCTTGTTTTCCGGCGCGCCGTTATTTTCCGCCGCTTCGGTAGCCGCAAGCGATGTCACGAGGGCAACAATGCTCTTGCGCACGGTTGCGCTCTTGATCCGGGCAAAGGCCTGATTGAGCGAAAACCCTTCATTCGACGCAACGAAAGACTGCATGGCGTTGATCGTGCCAAGGGCGGGATTGGCGTTTCCGACATCCGGCGTCGCATTGGCGAACAAAGAGCTGACATCGACGCCGAGAACCGATGCAATGGCTTGCAAACGGGACGCGCCGACGCGATTGGCACCCTTTTCGTATTTCTGGACCTGCTGGAAGGTAATGCCTAACCGGCCCGCCAGCGCGCTTTGACTCATGCCGAGCGATTTGCGGCGCATTCGGATTTGTGTACCCACATGCACATCGATTGGGCTGGGTAGTTTGGCCTGCATCATGAACTCCTCCAGTTGTGAGGTTCTTAAATTGGATATTTATCAATTAATATTGTTGAAGGTAGACATTCAACACAATTTCCACGGGTATTGTGAGGTATTACTGATAAAGTAAGGCTGTTTTCCGTCGGTATGCTGTGCTGGTTGACGGTTTATCACCTTTGTTGCACATCGCAATGCCCCGTTTCGGCTGGCAAAATGGCTCCAGCCGGCCACGCCGATGGCGTGAAAGCCCAGTCTTTCCCAAATTTTCCTGTTCTCTCGGTCGAAACCGTCGAGCGTTTCCGCATCACCGAAATGGGGAACCCAGACGAATGGCTTCTCTTGGTCGGAGCGCACGATATTTTCAACAAGCACGTTGTTATAAAGCCGAGGCAGGCATTTGTTGGTGTCGATGGCGGGTAAAACCGGAATGGGATTTCGCAGGATTGCGAAGCCCTGCTGTGCCAGCAATAGGACGGAGGCATCCAGTTTACGTTTCAAATCCATCGCATTACGGGCGTTGCATTCATGGGCCACCGGATCGGCAACCAGCAATAGCGGGTGGCCATCGCGTCTTAGACCTGTGACCGAAACGAACTGGTCGACGTGGAAACCGCATTGGTGGATTTTTCCGAAGGTGATCGCCGGAGGCGACGTGTTTGCCGAGGTAAGAGCGATTGAGGCCGAGGCATTGCCGAGGTCTTCCGGCCGATATCCGAAACTGCGCACGGTTCTGTAGTCGAGTGCCTGAACCCGCTGCCATTGTTGCGGCCGTTCGGTTGCCGTATTGTTTGCCATACCCCTGTCGTCCTGCAGGCTGGAATGGCCCACCAATCGAAAGTCCGGCCCGACCAGCTGGTTACCGCCCGGCAAAGTGACATGCGAAGCGTTGGCGGCAAGCCCGAGACGATTGGCGAGCTCGCCAGTGATGGCGCTTTCCGATGCACAAAGCAGTTCGGTTGCGATCCCATCAGCAGTCCGAACGTGGAACACGTCCTGTATCCACGGGTGCGAAACGCTGCTGGTTGCATCGAGCGGCAACAGTTCTGCGGTGCAGGTGGCTGCCAGCCTGCTGAGCCAGCTTTGAGCGGCGGCGAGACAGGGGCCATCGATCAGAACAAGGGCCGTGACGTCGGACGGCAGAGCCGAAAGCAGGTTTCCGATCGGGATGAGCGGAGAGACGCCCCCGTCAGTCCTGTCACCCGCAAAAAACGCTGCGGGCAGGGCAAGCGCTATTGTCCGGATCAGCCCACCGCAATCGGGCACCAGAGACAGGGGCGGGGCAGCGGTCAAGACGCTTTTTCTCCCGCCGTCTGCCGCATGGCCAATTGCTGGAAAAATACCGTGTTCTGCAATTTCCACGATTGCGGCGGCGGTGATGGCAATTCCCCGCTGCCAAGCAGGCCTAAAAGCCGGGCCGCATCGTTTCGTTTGGCAGAAACCGCGTTTCCGGCCAGAAAATTTGCGGTCTCGGGGTTGAGGTCTGCTTCAGTTGCCATCGCACGCCATGTCCTGCGGGTAAAATGCAGCTTGCGGGCGGCGTTCAGCAAGGCGTCGTGTTCCTCTGGGGCAATAGTGGCGCGACACGCTTCGAGCGTGGCTTCGGCATCGACAAGCGCGATTGTCAGCGGGCGGTAGTCGAGTTCGCCGGGCGCGTGGCTGACTGCCACATCGGCGTCGGAAAAACGTTGCCCGTCCCGATAGGCTTCAAAGATTTCGCCGATGCCGATCATGCCGAAGGCCGCGCATTCCGCCGCTCTTAGCGCGCCCATGCTGGCGGCACCGAGAACAGTGACGCCGCCTGACAGTGCAAACAGGATTTCCTTGTGCCACACGGCGGCGCAGTCACCGTAGAGGCCGTCGATCAGCCCGATTGTCCGGGCACCCTGCTTTACCGCGTCGAAAATATCGCCGCAGGCAGCCGGGCCGCGAAGATCGAGGCCGGAAATCTGCGTGGGTGGGATGCCGTAGATGGACGGGCCTGCAAAAACCACCGGCTTCATCAAAGGCCTCCGAGGTTCAGGAGCCGGTCGAGCGTCCGCTGCGATATGCGTTGCAGACCGCCGCCGGCGGGCGTGAGGCCACTTGCCAGAACCCGTACGACATGCAGACCGGATACGCCCGTTTCCAGCGCAAAGGCATAGATGTCGTCGATCCCTGCGGCGAAAAGATGCTCGGCAAGCTGACGCCACCGCGGTAGAGCCGGATCGCTATCCGCAAAATCGAGATTGACCGGGGTCCGGTCCATCGGCCGCACCTCGGATGCCGCCGGTCCCGCCTCAAACATATCCCGCTGGTAGCGCAAAGGAGAGAGATCGTCCCTTGCGCCGCTGATGTCAGTCAGTCGCGACTGGATCGCCTCCAGCAGCGCGGCAATTGCCGCGTCATAGGTGCCAAACCGGCACGCTGCGCCGGCAGCGCTACGGGTGGCAAGTCCGTCCTGCGCGTGGATTGATCGGGGCAGGCTTGCCATTATTACGGGCACGCCGAGCGTATTGGTGAGATCAAAGAAGCGGGGCGGCAGTCCGATATGCGATAAGTGATGAACAAGAGCATCGAAGGATGTGTCAACACCCATCGGCAACACGACCGGTTCCGGCGCGATATTGCGGGTTTCGAATGTATCGACGAGAAAGCAGGCGTCGTTTTCGATGAGTTCGAGCAAGGCGTGCAGAACCGCGTGGTCATGGTCGAAACCCGCCGCGAGACCTTGCGAACTCATGAGGAAGGCCCGCCGGTCCCAGGGGAAATCCGCGCGAAAATCCATGCCCACCAGCTCATAGGGGGCAAAAACCTCCTGCTGCTGGCGTATGGATATTCCCTTCACCCAGGCGCGTTCGTTTCGCAGATCAAGAGTGTCCGGGTCGACCCGGCCGATCGTTTCGAAAGGAACGAGAGGGGCGCCCTTGTCCCGCATCTCACGAATGGAGCCGAAAGTGGCGATATGTTTGCGGGTGTCTTCGGCGACGGCACCTTCGATCACTTCCATGATCGCGGAAAGCCGTGCCTGCTCCGCGACAAGCCCCTTTCCCTGGGAGACCGACAGTCCGCGTGAATTGGGCCGCGTCGCGAACCAGACGGGTATGCCGATAATATCGAGACCGGTCACGTCTCCGACTCGTGTAATCCCGAACCGCCGAAGCAGTTCGGGATCGAAGAACGAAGCGTCCGCATGCCCTGAAGCCGCTGTCGCTGGAATATGTACGCCGTCAGCGGTCAAGGCTGCGGGGCCGCAATCAAGGCGCCGCGTTGGTGTCGTCGGCAAGGATGGCGTCGAACAGCTCGCCGGTGACGGAACCCGCCGGGCCAACAGCCTTCAGGGCCGATTCGATCGGTGCCTGCACCATGCGGTTGAAATCCCAGCCGGCGTCGATCACTTCGCCGACAAAGGCGAAATCGGCCTCGGAAACCACAGCGCCGCCGGCGACGAGGGCTTCGATGCCCTGGATCTGGACCTGATCCAGCTCGTTTTCGGGCTGGCCGTCCTGACGAACAAGCATGGATTTTGCCGCCGCAGCAACGCGCGCGTAACCGTCCACACCGGGATGGCTGGCTTCATAGGCGGCAATCGTCTCATGCGAGACGGACGCAACCCTGAGCGGCGCCGTGCGAATGAAGAGAACGCCGAAACCCTTTTTTCCTACAATAAAGAAGTGCGAGGACATAATAACTCCTATTTGATCCCAGCTAATCGAAGTGCGTTATAGAATTTTTCATTCGCTACCGGGTCTCGGTCTGGGGACAGGCTGCTGATCTCCCTCGCCGTCATACCCGGATAGTTTTCCTGAAGCCTGCTGCCGGTTTCCCGGGCAGCGTCCAAATCACCGTGGAGCGCGTGGCTCGCGGTCAAGACGCGCAATGCCGGCTCGTCATTTTCCATGCGCGCGCACAGTTCTACTGCCGCGCCGTAATCCTCACGCTTGAACGCGATGCTGGCGCCCGCCCACCAGTAGATGTCGGGTGCGAGCGGATTGAGGTCGATGGCTTGCTGAAACTTTTCCCATGCGGTTTCGGCATCGCCGAAATGGGCGAGCGCATCGGCATGCTGGAGCAAAAGGTCGGCGGAGTTGGGCGCAAGCGCCTCGGCTTCGAAGAACCTTTCGGCGGATATGTCGAAATCCCGCTGGTAGAGCGCCACGACGGCGCACATCCAGTGGCCGACGCCAAGAGCGGGATCGATTTCGACGGAGGCGTCTGCCTCCGCCTTGGCGCGGTGCAGCAGGTGGGGGTCGTTGCCGCCCAGCATCAGCCATTCCAGCTGCAGGCTCTGCGCCACGCGGGCGCGGGCAACCGCCATGCTGTTATCCAGATCGACCGCCTTGCGGAACATCGAGCGGGCTCTTCGAAGAAGCGGCAGGTCGCACTTGCCGCGCAGAAGCTGCTGGCCCTCCAGCAATTGCCGGTAGGCCTCGCCGCTGTGGTTGCGGTCTGGTTCCACCTGAAGCCGCTCGATCTCGCGGGCAAGCCCCGCGGCCACCTGTTTGGACAGCAGTCGAAAAGCGGCGTGAATATGCCGCGCGGTCAGCACAACCTCCAGCGACCATACGATTTCTCCGGTCGCTTCCTCGATCAGCGCTACCGACATGCGGGCATCGTCGAAAACCGTGGAGATGATGCGGTAATTCGCCCGCAACATGGCATAACTGTCGTCGGTCCGGTCATGTGTCGCTACAAAGGTGCTGTGCGTCGAAAGAACGGTGAAGGTCCGGTATCGAACGAGACTATTGGCGACATCCTCGACAAAGGCATTCATCACCGGCGATACCGCAAGCCCGTCCACCCGCACCGGACGGCTAAAGGCGACGCGTGGTTTTGCCATCGGTTTTCGGCGGCTACCCTCATCCGGTTCGGCGGGGGCTACTATCGTCGAGGCCAGACTTTGTATCCGCCGTCGAAGCGCCACTGTCTCGGCCTCCGGAGGGCGGTCCTCCTGGCGAAGCTGTTCCATCAGGAGCTGGAAAATTCCCTCGCAGGCGCTGGTGTTTCCCACCCGCGCATAGGCCGCCATGGCGGCGCGGTAGGTTTCCTCGCGCTCCGGCTCGATCTTCAACGCGCATTCGGCAAGCGATGCGATGTTGTTCGAACTGGCGCGGCCGAAGCGCGTCAACTCCTCCAGAAGCGGTGTATAGCTTGAAAAGAACAGGTCCTTGAGACGGCGTCGCTCAGACAGCAGCCAGAGATAAAGGTGGTCCTGCCCAGCCTCCAGCCCCTCCAGCAGATCGCCGCCGAATTCGAGCAGGGCCTGCAGCCGCTGCATCGGGTCTTGTGCTCTCGCGCCGGCAAGAAAGATCGCAAGGTCGGTCCGCTGCGCCAGCTTTCCGGCCTTCAGGTCGTTTCCTTCTGTCAGAAGGATGGCATCGTCATCGCTCGACAGCTTCTGGAGGCGCAGGATCAGCTGACGCAAATTGCCGAGTGCCCTTTTTTGCTCGACGTTTTCCCACAACAGCGATGCGGCCTGCTGGCGGGAAAGGGACTGGTTGGGAGCAAGGATCAGGGCGGCAGTGAGGGCAAAGCCCTTGGACGGGAAAAACGCTTGCCGCACCGCATCGCAGCGCGGGGTGCCAAAAAGCCGGATCGGTATCAGTTCAGCGTTCCCAGCCACTTTCGTTCCCTCATGAATCACCATCTAACAATGTGTCCGGGAAATTGAAAGTCATCATTAGCGTTCCATTTGACGCTGGTGTGACGCCGCTTGCCTATTGTCGTTAATAGAGGCGCGGATGACGGGTGGAAAACAGCAATCATGCATCAGGCAGGCATCGGGAATTTTCGAAATTGATAGCGTTTAACGGAAGCTACATGGCGTTCGAGCCGCGTACTGAACCTTACCAGCGTGCCGACGACGTCGGTTATGCGGTGTGTGAGTTCATGTGGTTCAAAGGGCGCCCGTTCTATCCGGTCTCGGCGCTGGCTCATGCGAAGGTTGCTCACGCCAGACTGTCGGCATGCGACGACGAAGATGAGGACAATCTCGATATTATTTTCCGCATGCCATTTGCGGCCGGCGGGCATTTTTTCGAGATCGTGCTGCGCTCCAACGAGGGCACTGCTTACGGTGGCTGGCTGTGGGGAGAAGAGCTGGAAATACTGAACGAGGTCGTCAACGGCTATCGCGTTCTGGCGGGGAAGTTCGAAGACAGGCTGATCCGGTTTGAATATTCCAAGCGGTCTCATCGATACCGGACAGCCGAACCGCTGCCGGTGGAGAAGTCCGTCTTCCTGATCCAGCGGGAGGTAAAGCCTTACGCGGGAAGGCACGATTTGCCGGGAAGCCCGGCACGTTAATGGCAGGGCTGATGCCGATGCGTTTCCGGGGGAGCGCAAAAGCGTGGGGCGAGAAGGGGTTCAACTGGCGCGGCGCGTATTGCGCGCATCGTAAATATGCCCGGTAAAGCCAAGGCTTTGTCGGGAGCAGCAGGTGAATTTTTTTATTTTTATTGTGTGGAAGATTTGTGATGCCCAATGGAGGTAACATGCGTAACAGGCGGGTGTCATCACAGCTATTAGCGGTGAGTTGCGCCTCGGGTGACGACGTGCTTTCCCTTGACGGGAGCGCCAACGACGACCCGCATCCATCATTTGCGAACGACAGGCTTTATGTCGTGGGCGAGCCGGTTTCCAGGAAGGTGCTGAGATCTCGCCCGCCGGAGAACCGGGTTGAGGAAGAGGCTTTTCGCGTGGCGGAAATCAGCAATACCGTCATCGATGTCGATATCAGGCTTGCAAAATGGGCCTGGGCCGTGCTGGTGATCGGGCATTGCTGGCTGATCTATTTCATGGTGACCAATCTCGGCTGAGGCCTCTCCCGGGACATGCGCTCCGGCCGTTAACGCACTTCTCCGACGCCGTGCAGAATCATCGCTGCCGCACCGAAGGCCACGGGGTCTGTCGCAACCACATCCGGCAGCTGGATTTTCGGCTGTATCACCTTTGCGCCGTCGAACGGGTCCGAGCGTTCGTAATCCAGCCATTCCGCCAGCCGCTGTCGTACGATCCTTGGTAAAGTGCCGCCGACAAAGATTGCCGTGGGCGCCAGAACGGCGCTGACAGCGAAGGCGAGGCGCGCAACCTCGGGTCCCGCCCGTTCCAGCCACGCCTCAAACACGGCGGAGTTGCGCAAGAGGTAATCCGTCCAGACCTCGGGTGCGCGCCCCGAGGGTTTTTCTCCCACATGCTCCACGCACCATGCCGCCAGATCTTCGAAGGAGGGTCGCGAAGTGCTGCGGCCGCGCAAGGCGCCGATCTCGCCGGCATTGCCGAGATAACCGCGATAAAGCTCATTTTTGATAATGATGCCGCCGCCGATCCCCTCGGACAGATAGAGATAAGCGAAATTTTCGTGTCCGTCCGCATTGCCAAGCGTCAGTTCACCCATGGCTGCGGCATTGGCATCGTTTTCTATGATCACCGGGCAACGCAGCGCCTCGCGCAGCATGGCGGAAAGGTCAGACCCGGCCCACGAAATAACCTCTTCGGCAAGATCGAGCGACATGGCTTCCTTGCGAAAGCGGGTCGGCATGGCAATGGCCGCGCCGATCAGTTGGCTCCTGTCGATCGCATTTTTCGTCAGTAGTTCTTCGGATCCGTCCTGAAGCGCCCGTTGGACATCGGAAAACGCGTCATAGGAGCCGCGCATCTGCAATTCTCCAACGATCTCCCCGCCGAAATTCAACAGCGTCAACATCACCGAATAACGGTTGGCATGCGCACCAAGGGCGTAACCGACGGTTTTTTTGAGCGTGAGGTCGATATGGGGCGCGCCGCGGCCTTCCTGTCGGCGTGCACCTTCCTCGATGATACCGCGCTCAAGCAGATTTCGCGTCATCATGCTCACGGCAGCCGGCGTTATGCTGCAATAGTCGGCAAGTTCGACCCGCGAGGCCGACCCCTTGCGCCTGATATATCCCAGAAGCGCGCCCTGTGTTGCGCCAATGCCTGCCAGCCCGCCCTGCCGTCTCTCAGTCAAAGTTTCACTCTCCCGCGCTTTACCTAGGGAAATGTCATGAAGCTGTTAATTAAGCAACTTAATTAAATAATCAGTTTCAACGGGAATGGATCACATGTTCAAGTCTCTCACCCTGATGGCCACGGTTGCCCTCGGCGCGCTTTTGCCGGCCGTCGCCTTTGCCGAAGACATCAACATCAAGCTCTGGACGCTCGCCGACAAGAATGCGCCCGGCCGCGTCACCAACATCGAAGCTGCCGCCGGCATCATGAACGCGCAGTTCAAGGCAGCAGGCGTCGACAAACGCGTTGTCATCGACATCAACAACAGTGCCGTGCAGGGCTGGGACTCCTTCGCGCTCGATACGCTGAAGGCGTTTTCGGTGGGGCAGGGGCCGGATATCTACATCCTGCCGCATGAATGGATCGGCCAGTTCGCGCAGGACGGCTATGCCATGCCGATGGAAGACAAGATCGCCGCTGCTCCCTGGGTCTATGGCGATATCCTGCCGGTTCTGTGGAATTCGGCCAAGGCGACGGACGGAAAGATTTACGGCATTCCGCAGGACGCGGAAATCCGCATGTTCTTCTACAACAAGGACATGCTGCGCAAGATCGGCAAGGACGAAGCCTTCATCGAAGGCCTGCCGGCCAAGGTCGACGCCGGCGAATTCACGCTCGACGATCTGACGGCCCTGTCGAAGGAAGTGGTAGACGGCAAGGCCGCACAATACGGCATGCTGCACCGCCCGAATGTCGGTATCGACTATCTGATGGTGTTCCAGTCCTATGGCGTGAAGTTCATGGACGAAAAGACCGGAAAGCTGATGTTCCCCAAGGCCGAAATGGCCAAGGCGCTCGGCTGGTATGAGCGCAATGCCAAGGAAGGCGTGACGCCCGTCGATAATACCGCCATGAGCTGGGAGGCGATCCAGACGGCCTTCAAGCAGGAAAAGGCCTTCATCTTCCATCAGGGTGTCTGGGCGGTTGCCTGGCAGGTGGGCGACAAGAACGGCGCGACCTGGCCGACCGACGGCAAGGGATATTTCAACAAGATCGGCTGGATTTCTGCTCCGGCAGCCGAAAAAGGTGGCAAACCGGCCAACCTGTCGCATCCGCTGCTCTACACCCTCAATCCGAAGAGCGCCAATGCCGATATCGCCGCCGATCTCGTGGCGCTTGCGACATTGCCCCATTTCAACAACGAACACGCCGTGACGTCCTATCATACGGCCATCAGCAACGCCCAGACGGCCATGCCGAAATACCGCGACAACTGGGTACTCTCCGCTGCTTCGCCGATGATGAAATACGCGCAGTTCGTGCCCAACCACACCAAGTTCGGCAGCTACAACAAAGTGCTGTTCAGCGGTCTGCAAGCGGTTGAGACCGGCAAGATGACGGCCGCGCAGGCGGTCGATTTCATCGCCGACGAGCTTGAGCTGCAATTTGGCGCGGAGATCGAAATCCGCGACGCCGCAAGCAACTGAGTTTGCCCGAAACCATGCCGCCCGGTTCTGCCGGGCGGCTTTTCCGCGTTCCCACCGGTATATCGTAATGTCTCAATTTCAGCTTCGGGCGCGCCGCCCGGCCCGGCCGATCTTTTATCTGGCTCCGGCTCTCGCCTTGCTTGGCCTGTTCTTTCTTGCCCCGATCGTCGTCAATCTGGTGATCGCCTTCACCGACATGGGCGCAAACCTGAGGGTCGGCAAATTCACGGTCGAGAATTTCCAGCGCATGTTTCAGCGCGATGTGCGCCTGCCGATGGTGTTGCTGACGACGCTGATCTATGTCGGCGCAACGCTGTTCATCTTCAATATCGGGCTTGGCGCGCTTCTGGCCGTTACGACCACGGCGATACCGGACCGGCTAGGCAACTTCTTTCGCGGCCTCTGGCTGCTGCCGCGCATGAGCCCGGCCGTGCTTTATGGCGTGCTGTGGATATGGATCGCCGATCCGACGTCTTCCGGCCTGCTCAACCAGTTTCTTGGCGCGCTCGGCGCACCCGCTCTCAACCTGCGCAACGACTTTCCGCTGTTTCTGGTGGTGGTGGCGAACGGTGTCGTCGGCGCGTCTTTCGCCATGGTCATCCTCACATCGGCCATCCGCTCCATACCGTCGCATCTGGCCAATGCCGCGCGCGTCGATGGTGCCAGCGAATGGGGTGTGCTTCGCCATGTCGTCGCACCCGCGCTCTCGGCACCGATCCGTTTCATCACGCTCTATCAGGCGCTCTCACTGATGACGACCTATGAATATATCCTGCTGATCACCGGCGGTGGGCCTGTCTACGATTCCACGACCTATCCGCTTTATATCTACCGTCGCGCCTTCGAAAACGGCGCCTATGCCTATGGTGCCGCACTTGCGCTCGGCCTTATGGCGATAGGCGTTGCCATCACCCTCATTCAATGGCGCATCAGCAATATGCGCTCGACTTTTGCTCCCGCCAAAATCGAGGTGCTGTGATGACGCTCGCCCACACCCATGCGCCTGCCCACAGCAGTCATACCCTTGATCTGAAGCCGGACTGGACGCGTCTTGAAAGGCGCAGCCTTGCCCATCGCGCCGGTTTCGTTCCCGTCATTCTTGTGTTCCTGACGGTGGTTTCGGTTCCGGTTCTCCTGCCCTACCTGTGGCTGCTGGTGAGGTCGCTCACGACTTCCGACGACAATCTCAGCCGACTTGTGCTGTGGCGCAGCGGCGCAATCGCCGCTTTTGCCTACGGCGGGACGATAGCGGTTGCGTTTCTTTCCACGCGCCTGCGCAATCCCGCGCTGCTGTGGCTGGCATTTGGTGCCGTGGTTGCGGCGCTCGTCTTCATACTGGTACTGCCGCATCTGACCATCGACAACTACAGTTTCCTCTGGAGCCGCGATATCGAAAAGACCGGCACCACGCGCATGGCGCTGATGCCGTCCGTCTGGACCGCCATGCGCAGTTCACTGCTGTTTGCCGCTTCCCAGACGCTGATCGTCGCGCTGGTCGCCACGCCGGCCGCCTATGCGCTGTCGCGTTTCACCTTCGCCGGGCGTGAAAACGTGCTGCGCGGGCTTTTGCTGCTGCATGCCTTTCCGGCGCTCGCGCTCACCGTCGCGATCTTCGTGCAGCTGCATTACATGGGCCTGCTCAACAATCTCTTCGGCGTCGTGCTGGTCATGAGTGCGCTTGAGCTGCCGTTTGCAATCTTTGTTCTCAAGGGCTTTTTCGACAACGTTCCCTGGGACATCGAAATGAGTGCCGTCACCGATGGCGCGAGCCGCTTCCAAGCCTTTCGCATGGT
The DNA here is from genome assembly GCF_900215255.1 of Rhizobium sp. AN5. Classification (NCBI taxonomy): domain Bacteria; kingdom Pseudomonadati; phylum Pseudomonadota; class Alphaproteobacteria; order Hyphomicrobiales; family Rhizobiaceae; genus Rhizobium; species Rhizobium sp. AN5. The sequence continues at coordinate 686,574 of NZ_OCMJ01000003.1, read as the reverse complement.
GGTTCTGCCGCAGGTAAGAAGCGGGCTGATTGCGGTTGCCACCTTCACCTTTCTGCGTGGCTGGGAAGAATATGTCTTCGTCCAGACGCTGCTCATCGAAAAAAGCCAGATGACGATGAGCCTCTATCTCTTCTTCGTGGCACAGGACAGCGCCGGCGTGAATTACGGCATGATCGCTGCCGTAGGCATCATCTATCTGCTGCCTGTGCTGATCATTTACATCTTCACGCAGAAATACATCACCCAGATGAGTTTCGGCGGGATCAAAGGATAATCGCCATGGCCAGGATCACCCTCGACAATGTCACCAAAAGCTGGGGCGACACCCGCGTTCTGCAACCGATGACCCTCTCCATCGAAGACGGCGAATTCGTCGCCGTTCTCGGGCCGTCCGGATGTGGAAAGTCGACCACGCTTTTCCTGCTCGCCGGGCTTTACGCGCCGACCGCCGGTCAGATTTCTTTCGACGGCCACAACGTCAATCGCATCGATGCGCGCGACCGCAATGTCGGCATCGTCTTCCAGTCCTATGCGCTTTATCCCAACCTGACGGTGCGGCAGAACATCGCCTTTCCGTTGCGTTTCAAGAATGTTCCGCGTGAGGAAGCAACGCGACGGGTGGAGGAGGCGGCGAGCCTCGTGCAGATCAGCGCGTTGCTCGACCGACGGCCCTCGCAGCTTTCCGGCGGCCAGCAGCAGCGTGTGGCGCTTGCCCGCGCGCTGGTCAAGGAACCGAACATCCTGCTTCTGGACGAGCCGCTTTCCAATCTCGATGCGACCCTGCGCATCACCATGCGCGCCGAGCTGAAAAGCCTGCAGAAGCGCCTGAAGATCACCACGCTGATCGTCACCCATGACCAGATCGAGGCGATCACCATGGCGGACAGGATCATTTGCATGAACAACGGCGCCATTGCCCAGATCGGCACGCCCGATGATCTTTATCGCCGGCCCGACAATCTGTTCGTGGCCGGTTTCATCGGCACGCCGCCAATGAATCTCTTGAAAGGATGGGCGCAGGGCGGGCAGTTGCAGATTGGCGATGCCCTGCTCGACCTCAATGCCCGCTGTGACGGCGAAGTCACCTTTGGCCTGCGCCCGGAAGATATCGCCCTCGTCACATCGTCTGAGGCACGCCTTGCGGGGCAGGTTACCACCGTCGAGCCCATGGGGCGCGAGGTATTCTACACGATCGATACGCCCGCAGGCATGATCCACGCGCTGGAATATGGCGAGACGATACGCCACGCGCCGGGAGATCGTGTCGGGATCAGCTGCAAATCCGCGCTGACGCTCGTGTTCGACGCCGCCGGCAACCGCATCGCCGGGCTGCATGCCGATCTCTCACACCATTCGACTATTCCGGCGCGTGAACCGGAAGCAGTAAACTGACAGGAATTTCCATGCCCAAAATCGTCTCCCATCGCGGTGCCAACCATTTTGCGCCCGAAAACACCTTCGCCGCCGCCGACCTCGCCTTGCAGCAGGGAGCGGATTACGTCGAGCTTGACGTGCGCGAGAGCGCGGACGGCGTGCTTTATGTCTTTCACGACGAAACGCTGGATCGTACCACCAATGGTACGGGTCCCATCGGCCACATGCTGTCGAGCGAGATCGATGCGTTGGATGCCGGCAGCTGGTTCGGCGAAAACTTCAAGGGTGCGGCTGTACCGCGGCTCGATGCCTATCTCAGCCATTTGCGCGGCCGCTGCGGCGTCTATGTCGAGCTGAAATATTGCGATCCCGTCAAGGTGGCGACACTGGTACGGAGCCTCGGCATGGTGCGCGATACCTTCTTTTTCTCTTTCTCCGAAGAAATGCGCCGGGGCCTGGCCGCCGCCGCGCCGGAATTCCGCAAGATGATGACGCTCGATATCGCCAAGTCGCCTTCGCTGGCTGCGGCTGTTCACCATGCCTCGATCATCGAGATCACACCTGCGCAGATGCGCAAGCCCGGCCTTGTCGCGGCATGCCGCAAGGCGGGTCTGGAAATCATGGTTTATTATGGCGGCGATGATGCCAACCTTCATAATGAGATCGCATTGGCCGGGGTAGACTACGTCAATATCGACCGCCCGGACCTGTTCGATACGGCGCGCCGCGCCGTACGGCAGCCTGAACTCGCATGACCTTTCTTACCCCCTGGAGATGATGACATGAGCAATCTTATTGGAACCGGCTTCAACGCCAGCTCGGACGACGGTGAACTGGCCACACTCGAAAGCGATCTGCGTGCGCTTGCCGAAATTGGCTGCGACACCGTTGAAATTGCCGCAACGAGCCTTGATCTGATCGCAGGCGGACGCATCATCGAGGAGCGCGCTCAACGGTTCGTGGCACTCGCCAAAGAATTCGACTTCCGCTATACGGTGCACGGTCTTGTTTCGTCCAATTTCATGGACCCGGTAACGTGCCGCTACCAGATAGATGCAGCCAAGGCGCTGGCCGTCCTGTGTGATCGCATCGGCGCGGGCATCCTCGTTCAACACAGTGGCGCCCTGCGTGCCGATCAGATCGCCGAGCGGGCCGATGCCGACAGCCGCGAGCGGGAAGCGCTTTTCGAGCTGGCGGAATTCTGCAAGCCCTATGGCGTGCGGGTCGCGCTTGAGAATATCTTCTCCACCGAGCCCGGCCAATATCGCCAGACGCCTGCCGAGGTGGCCCAGACCGTTAAGGCCATCGGCCATGATAACGTCGTGGCGCTGATCGACTTCAGCCACGCCTATCTCGAATCCACCTATCGCGGGCTCGATTTTCGCGAACAGCTTCGTGCCATGGCGCCGGTCGCCGGCCATCTGCATGTCCACGATTCCTTCGGCCGGCCGCAGGGCTTTTATCAGCCGTATTTCGACCAGGAAAATACCGCTCTCGGCATCGGCGATCTGCATATGCCGCTCGGCTGGGGCGATATCGACTGGCAGGGCATCTTCTCGGAGCTGACCTTCCTGCCGGATACCGTGCTGATGATGGAAATCGGCCGCCGCTACCGTGCCGAACAGCCCGCGAGCCTTGAAATGGCGCGTCATCTCATGTCGCTCTACACTGAGCGGATGCAGATCGCGGCTGAATGACTGAACTGAACAAGGCCCAGCCGACAGGCTGAGGTTTGAAGCGCCGGCAGTTCTGAACGCAACTGCCGGCGTTTTTCGTTACGCGGCCCAGTCGGAAAGCGAATAGGCTTTGATGTAATCGATCATCATCTGCGACCCGTCGCTGAAATCAACCGCCGACGGCGTTCCTGCCATGCCGCCGACAGCAAGATTGACGACCATATACATGGGGTCGTGCATGTCATCAGGCGTATCCGTCTGCGCCACGGCGACGTCGTCGAAATACCAGGTAATATATTCCGCATCCCACAACACGCCATATGTGTGGAAACCTTCCGTGCTCGGCACGCTGACATTGTTTATGACTGATGTCTGTTCTCCCGTTGCATTGGAGTGGGTGGACATGATCAGCGTATTGGGGTTTTGCCCACGCATCTCCACGACATCGAGTTCCGGTGGCCAGGAGCCGTCCTCAGGCAAAAGCCAGAAGGCCGGCCAGGCGCCCCGGTCGGTCGGCATGTCGGCGCGCATTTCGAAATAACCATAGGTCTGGCTGAACGACGAATAGGTGTTCAGCATACCCGAGGTATAATCATAGCCCTCAACCTCGTTGGCGATCGATTGCGGGGTTTCCGCGGCGGTGATAGTCAGGACACCGTTGTTGATGCTGAAGGGATTGACCTCTGATGTGCCGGCATAAGCGGGGTTGATGTACCATTGCGCCTCGCCATTCGCCGTCAGCGAGCTTCCCTTTTCCGGTGCCCACCAATATTTAGCATCCCAGGTCCCCTGATCGCCGCTGCGAAGTGAAAGTGCATCGAATTCGTCGGCAAAGGTCTGGGTGAGGGACGACCGGTCGAGGCTGAGCTCGAACTGGTCGGCCTGAAGATCGTCGATGGTCGTTCCGGCAAGAACGACGGCCTCGCCGTTGGCGAAGTTCAGCCAGAGATTATCGCCCTGTTGGGTGGCATTGCTGACGAGTTGCTCGAAGGATGTGATGCCGTAACCGTTAAGCCGGATCGTGTCGTTGGCGCTGAAATCCATAATGAGATCGGTGCCGTTGCCGCTCGTAAAAACGAATGTATCCGCACCGCCACCGCCGATCAGCACGTCGTTGCCGGCCCCGCCATCAATGGTCTGGCTGCCCGATCCGCCGGTTATGATGTTGTCCAGCTCATTTCCGAAGGCATAACGGCCGTCACCGGTTACCCGCAGGTTTTCGAAATTGTCGGGCAGGGTATAACTCATCCAGGTGTCTATGGTGTCGATACCCTCTCCGGCATTTTCGACGGCGCGGTTGATGCTGGAATAGAGGTAATAAATATCGTCGCCCGTGCCGCCCGCCATTGTCACATTGACGGAACTGTCGCCCCACATAGAATCATTGCCGGCAGTGCCTGTCAGCAGCGGTCCGGAACCCGTGGCGGAAAAAAATCCGGTGGAAGTGTCGCTGTAATAGAGTGTCTCTCCAAGCGCATTCAATACTGTCCGGGCCATTGACCGTCTCCTGTCCGTTAGCGTTGGCTTTCTCACTCCTCTTGGGCGATACCCTAACAGGGCGAAAAGCCTCCTGTTAGAGCCAGAAATGAGGGGTACATGGCCGGTTTCTGTGGTGCACGCTATTGCAGCATTGCAATGGGCGGTGGCAGGATTGGACGGCAAGGGAGATGCTCAAAGCGGCATCTCACGGGAATGGAGTGCCAGAATTGAGTGTAGCCTTTACCAAGGAAGATAGTGCCGAAACCGCAGCCGAAACGGTTCTGCCGGACCGGGTGATTTCGCCTCATCCCAATCTGGTGACGGAGGCTGGGCTGAAAGCGCTGGAGCAGCAGCTGCAATTGGCGCGCGAAGCCTGCGAAACGGCCAATGCCGTCGAAGACGTCAATGAAAGACGTCGGCTTTCGGCCAATCCTCTGCGGGACATTCGGTATTTCGCGGAGCGCGTTCGCACCGCCCAGCTGATGCCAAGCCCGCCTGCAGATGGCACCGTTGCCTTCGGCAGCGTGGTAACATTCAGCCGTGATGACGGGAGGACACAACGCTTTCGGATCGTAGGCGAGGATGAAGCCGATCCGGCCACTGGATCGATGTCTTATGTCTCCCCGGTCGCAGGAGTGCTGATGGGAAAATCTGCCGGTGATGTTGTCAGCCTGGGTGGCAAAGAGATTGAAATCATCGAAGTGACCTAAAGCGCCCACTTGAAAACGGAATAAATTTTAGCAGCAAGGATGTGCGGTTTGGAGCGAGAGAACCTCGCCGTAATTTAGGCCGGCCGTGCCGTCACCAAAGCGTCCTCTTCTGCCATTCCTGCCATCCGCATCATCGTATTTTTCAGAAAGAACCTGAAATCCAGATCAATGAAAGTATAGGCGAGTACGAGCCCCATATAGGCCATGAAAACGGGATTGAAATTCAGCTCTTCAAATTGATAGACGATGACGATTGCGATCGCCGAATAGGCGAAGAAACCGACTTTTCGTTTCCGGAGGATCGCGTAAACAAGCGCAAAGGCGCTGAGAAGGCCAAATCCTATGCCGGATGCATAGGCCGTGGCGAGAAAGCCACTATGCGGCGTTCCGATCCTCGATATTCGCGACAGTTCTTCATATCGGGCGGTAAAACCGATGCCGAAAGGATGATGGAGCATCACCTGAAAGCCGCCAGTGAGCGTATCCCAGCGCTCCTGCGCATTGTTGCTGCTGTTGCTGTCCTCGAGAAACCGTTTCGAAAAGATCTGTTCCGCAAAATCAAAAGCGCCCAATGGCAAAAAAGCTGCGATGACAAGGGCGGACAAGGCAAAACCAAAATAGGTGCTGAGCAGCATTTTGATGGAAAAATTTCTGATGTAGAAATAGACCCCGATGGCAAGAACCGCAAATACTCCGGACCGGTTGAGAGTGAGTGTGAAGCTCGCCAGATAGACCAGCAGAAATACGGCAAACAGCGCGGGGCGTTTTTGCCTTTCGGCAAGATAAGCGACTGCCGCACCCGCCAACGCAAAGGCAGGTCCGGCTGTGTTGCCCACCGGCCAGATTCCACCCGCTTTTTCGACACGCAAAAGCAAGGGGCTCAATTCGCCTTTTGCCGCAGCTGCCAGCACGGCGGTTTCATCGAACATGAAAGAGAGGCCAAGGGAGGCGAGCTGGTCGTGAATGACGATATCCAGAAAAAGCAGGATCGTCACAGCGATGAAGCCGGCGAAGATGCCCCAGCAGAACAGCTCGAGAAGGTTCTCCTTAAACAGCATATAGGCAAAAAACAGAAAATAGACCGCGTAAAAATATGCCATCGCGGTGGTGTAAAATTCGCCTTCGCCACGTTCGTCGGCAAAAACAGCCGAAAGTGCAAAAAAAATGGTTAGCGGAACGAGATAAAGCAGGATGATCGAGGGCGTCAGACAGCGAATGTAAAGCAGGGCAATAACGGGTAGCGTCATCAGGACAAGCATGTCGGTGATGTTGAGGAAGCGCAGGCCCAGATTGCTGGTCAGCACATTGCATTGAATGAAAAAGCCAATGGAAAAAACGAAGATCGCCAGAAAGAGACCGGGCACCTGTATGGTTTTTGAAGGATAAAGAGGCATCGCCAAAACGAAACCCGGCAACGGGGATTGATGCGATGCCGCCATATTTGTGCTTCTGGTCATTCCCGGCCTGTATCCTTCACTGGCGGACCCTAGTTCGGCCCTGTGGGAGAGGGCGTCATCACCATGAGGCGAGAGGGTGATGACGATGAATAGTGGTCTTGATGACGTTGCCGTGCAAGACAATTTTCTAAGGTTTTCAGTCGCTCAGATTACCTTTTGGCAAAGCTCCTTCGACGGCGATTACCCGCTGGATGTAGAGCGGTTCGTTGGAAACCGGCGCGCTCATGCCGAATGCCGGCATGATCCTCACATAGAAACCGTATCCGCTGGGGCTGATATCCGGGTCGATAGCGATCTCGTTGGCTGTGGCCCACATCCAGCCGCTATTGTCGAGGGCATTCGCACCACCGAATTGCAGGGCGGAGCAGCTTATCGTCCGGACTGCGCCGCCGCTTTTTGCAACCAGTGTGACATAGGGCGCACGCTGCCCCTCGATATTTTTATAAAGCACTGCAAATGAAACTGTTTTGCCGATCATCGCGGCGGCCTCCGTATTGCGAAAATAACGAACCAGTGCAGCCGACTGGTTGCCATTCGCACGCAAACCGAGGCTGTGAGCGAAAGCCGGAGAAAAGGTGACTTCTGCGGCTTTTATGGCGGAACCCGACGCCGCCGGGCTCCAGCCCGCTGGAGCGGACCCGGTCCAATCGGTGAAATCGCCGTTGACGATAAGATTGGCAGCGGGAAGTTTCGGCCAACAAGGTGTCTGAAAGACGTTATCGGGCGCCGATGCCAGATAACAACCGAACAAGGTTCGGGCGACGAGATGAGATCCGGCATCGTTCGGATGGACGTTGTCGCGGTAAAGCGCATGGTCCTTGCCTCTCGCTACAAATGCCGCGTGTGTATCCACCAGCGTGAGGCCCGGGTGCGCTCGGGCAAGGTCAAGGATCGCATTATAGACCTTGTCGTAACCGGTGCTATCGCGCCAGGGGTTCTGGGTGGTGATGAGTTGGGGGGCACCCGGCCATTGCCATTCGATCATGCCAAGCGGTCCGAGCAGGGCGGCTCGTCCGGAGCTTAGGATACCGCCCGGCGTCTCGAAACTCTGCATATTATGCCCATGATGCGTGATGCACAGGTCTGGACGTGGAATCTTCAGCGCCGCCGCGCGCTGGTCCGCGAGCATGTAACCGGCCATGCCGCCGGGCAGTGCCGCAAGATAGACCGTGAGCGTTGGCCCCATGCCTGCACGTAGCGTAACCGGATCCGCATAGGCCTTTGGCCCGGTGGGGGCGTTTGTCTGCCATTCTGCCCAGCGGTGCAGCACAACCCTTGTGTCGTGCAGATCGCCAAGCATCATGGCGAACTGCTGGAATGGTCCCGCATCGGCATAGGCGGTGCTGTCACCATTCACGAAGATCGTGGCATTCTGACCCACAGTCAAACGCGCGCGCAAGGGTGAGAGCGCGTTCAGGGAAGGGACCATGGTGGGGATGTTTCTGGAGGTGATGCCGAGCGATACGCCGATCATGCCGGCACCTCTTCCGTTCCGGTCATATATATGCATATGTTACGTTTGAGCGGTGTCATCGTTCGTTCTCCTGGTCTGGCCCTAGGATAACTCTGCCGAAAGGCAGGGGGACAAAACGCAGGAAACGGGACGGCGAAAAGCAGTAAAATTATACGTCACGAATTTTTCTTCGATTTCTTTTAAAATATATAGATAGAATATTTTTCTTTTAATTTACGTATATCGGATTTTTATCCGCATAAAGGTTTGAATGTTATTTTTTCTAACCACAATCAAGCGTTGTTGTTCTTATACTGAAATTGCCGGTCAAGCTATCCCTGCCGTTAGCGAGTGCACTTGTCATTTTCACGGGCTGTCCGTCCATGCCCGCAATTTAGGGCAACGGCAACTTGGGTGCTCTGGTCCTTCACAGGTGATGTCATGACATCCGCTCTGTTTGTCAGTCACACAGGAGAGAAGGGTGGCGCCGAGCTGTTTCTGACGGACCTCGTCAAGGCCGGACCGCATTCCTGGCGGGCGTGTTTTCTCAGTGGCGGTGGTGCTGCTGATGATCTGGCAACGGCCGGGCGGCCTCCGGTCATGTTATCAGCTGGCGAAAAAATGCTGTCGATCCGCCGTGATTCATCGTTTGGCGCAATGCTGCGTGGCGCGGCCGATGTCGTCGCCGTTGCCTGGCAATTGAGCCAGCAGGCGAGACATTACGACGTGATCTGCGCCAATTCGCAGAAGGCGCTGTTCGTCTGTGCGCTTGCCGCGAAACTCAGCCGTCGTCCGCTTGTCTGGGTTTTGCACGATATAGTCACCGATCCCGCCTTCAGCTCCGCCAATCGCCATGCATCGCTGGCATTCGCACGCCTTTTCGCAAGGCTGGTGGCCGTTAATTCGCAGGAAACCGGCCGGGCTTTCGTTGAAGCCGGCGGGCAAGCAGAAAAGGTCCGCATCGTTTATAACGGCTTCGACCCCGCAAAGGCTGTGGCGAACGATCCCGACAGAGCTGCGCGGTTGCGTGCGGAATTGGGCCTTGGTCCTGAACCGCTTGTCGGATTGTTCGGCCGGCTGAGCGAATGGAAGGGGCAGCACGTCTTTCTGGACGCGATCGCGGCGATGGATGGCGTTCAGGCCGTCATCGTTGGCGGAGCGCTATTCGGGCAGGACGCCTATGAGACGCGCATCCGCGAGCAGGCATCCCGTCTCGGTCTGGATGGTCGTGTCCGCTTCCTCGGTTTCCGGTCGGATGTGCCGGAGCTGATGGCATCGATGGATGCCGTTGCTCACACCTCTGTTGTCGCCGAACCGTTCGGGCGGGTGGTGGTCGAGGCCATGATGTGCGGGCGGCCGGTTGTCGCCACACGCGGTGGTGGGGTTACCGAAATCATTCGGGACGGCGAAACGGGTCTTCTGGTGCCGCCGGGCGACGCATCGGCGCTTGCGGCAGCACTTGGCTGCATCCTGTCGCAGCCGGCTCTGGCGGAAAGGCTGGCGCAGCATGGCCGTGAGGATGTGAGCCGGCGTTTTTCGCTGGAGGAGACCTGCCGGTCCGTTTCCGCTTTGCTGTCGGAAGCAGTGTGAGGGGCCTCTTGGCGATCAATTCGGGCAGAAAGTGCAGGCAAGCGGAAGGGTCAGGATGCGTATTCTCGTAAACATGCCGAGCCAGTATGGCGGCAAACCTTCCGGCGTCGCCCGCGTGACCTTCAGCCTGCTGGAGCGGCTGTTGGATCAGACGCGGGACGACTACATCCTGCGTTCTCCCTGGACGCGGGCACAGCTGCCCGAAAACCTGCGCGAAAGCCGCCTTCAGCTGATTGAGACGCCGCGGCCGCGTATCATGGTGTTTGATGTGCTGCGTCAGGCCATGACGTTGCCGGCACTTTGCCGCAAGCTCGGCATCGATGTGCTGTTCAATGCAGATCCTTTCGGAAGTCCCAGGGGCGGCAAACGGCGCGTCACACTGGTTCACGATCTTTATTTCAAGACCATCCCCGAACAGATCGGCTGGCGGGCGACGTTGACGACGGATTTGATCTTTCGACTGATGATGGCTGGCTCGAACCGGATCACCTGCGTATCGGAAGCGACGCGAAAGGATCTGGCGCAGTTTTATCCATCGGCTGCCGGAAAAAGTCTGACTATCCATTCTGACAGCACCCTAAATGTCGATCCAGCGAGTTTGAACGGCCCGCCGCCGGTTGCTGCGCCCTACATACTGGCGGTCGGAAACGCGACGTCGAATAAAAACTTTGCGCTTCTGGGCAAGGCTTTTGCCGTGATTGGCAAGGTTAGGCCGGATTTGCACGTCGTGCATGTTGGTCGCGACGATGCCGAGGAAATCGGCAGCGTGCTAGATGATCCGGAGCTGAAGGCGCGGTTGATCCGGCTTTCCGGCATAGACGACCATCAACTGGCAGACCTTTACCGCCACGCCACCTGCCTTTGCGTGCCTTCCACATATGAAGGGTTCTGCCTGCCGGTGCTGGAGGCGCAGCAACTGGGGTGTCCGGTCGTCTGCTCCAACCGTTCTGCAACGCCGGAGATCGCCGGAAAGGGCGCGCTCACATTCGATCCCGCGGACTCTGACAGCCTTGTCGCGGCACTTGAGCGGCTTTTTCGGGAGCCAGATCTGGCAGGCGATCTTCGCCAGGCAGGTTATGAAAACCGCAAGTTGTATTCATGGCAGAAGGCGGCGGAAAGCTATGCGCAGGTTTTCCATGAACAGACCTGACGTCTAGAAGTCATGTCCCCGGGGTGAAATCTTGCGGCTCATGCCCTGATACCGCTGCGCAGCTCCGAATAGAGAGCTTCGTATGCCCCAATTACCCGTTCGGGCGCGACGCCCTGCGAAATGCGCGCTTTGGTTTCCGGTGTTTCCGCGAGAATGGCGGGGTTGCGCATCGCGTCAGTCATGCGGGCGGCAAGCTCAGTGGCGTTGCCCGGCGTGAAAAGGCGTTCCGGCCGGTCCCGACCGATCTGTTCGGCGACACCGGCGAGATTGGCGCCGAGAACCGGCACACCGCGTAAAATAGCTTCAGCGACCGTGCGCCCGAAAGCCTCTGGCCAGAGTGGTGGAACGATCAGACAATCTATACCGGCGAAGAAACTATCGGCGTCCACGTAGCCGGGAAATTCGACCGGAAGGTTGGCGGTTTTTTGCTCGTAGGCTTCCATGCCGCCCGGCGCGCGGCCCGCCATGACCAGTCGCCAGCCCTGCGGCGGCAGGAGCGGCAGCGACTCGATCAGGAGATCTGCGCCCTTGGGCGCCTCGATGCGGCCCAGATAGCCGAAAACAAGCGGGTCCCCAGGCGCGCGTGGAATGCGCTGTGTCTGTGAAGCTGGCGGCGCGATGGCGTTCCAGATGACCGTGCGGCGGTTTTCCGGTACATGGGTGAAAAAGCCGGCCTGCACATGGCGCTCGACAATATCGTGGCCGACACCGGCGACAGCATCGACGGCGCATTGGCAACGCCGGTGCAGGTAGGAGAAGGCGCGGCATTTTTTGCTGGTGCCGTCGCAGATGTGCCCGTCGTGAAACAGGGAGCCGTTGGTGCACATGCTGGTAAAATCGTGCAGGGAATGGACGAGCGGAATGCCGCGCTTGCGGATCATCGGCCAGATCAGTGGTGTCAGCTCCGACAGCGAATGGGTGTTGACGACATCAGGCCGGAAATCATCAATGACGCGGGCAAGCCGGCGCACGAGACCCGGATCCAGCTGCACGGCGATCTTGTAGTATTTTCGCTTCCATCCGGGTTGCTGTTCCCAGTCCCCGATAAAAAACGGCGTGGTATGTCCGAGGCGGTAAACGGCGAAATCGTCGCGCAGCTCCACGGCCTGTTGTTTGCGGGAGATGGCCGCCACAGCTACCGTGTGTCCCTTCTCCGCCAGCCCGCGCGCCAGGTCTTCCACGAATATCTCCGCGCCGCCGACCCGGTCCGGAGAAAACAGCGACGTTATTTGCAATATCCGCATGCCCAAATTCTCGCGTCTTTGTGTGGTTATAATCGTTACAACTATTGCGCATCAGCGAAATGAAGGCTGCTGCCCATCCGGACTGATCTAGGCCGACATTGCGGGATCGGTTGAAGATAGTCCGCGCCGCCGCGACCGGTCCCGTCCAACCCCTGGTGGGTTGAGACAAAGCGTGACGACGGGCGCAAGGAATACGGCGTAAGCCATTGCGAAGCCGGGGATCTGCAGCGAAAAATCGAGCGTCGAATGCAATGCGACGAGCAGCAGCCCGGCAAGGCCGAGATGGGAGGCGTAACGGTAGTTTTTGCGTTTGCGCGCCCCGCGAATAAAAATGGCGAGTTGGACGAGCACGAAAAAAGCCGCATAGAATGGAAATGCGAGGCCGAGCGTCAGCAGTCCCTCGGCATAGACATTATGGGCGTGGGTGACGATGGCGTCCACCCCACATTGCGCCGCATGATAGGGCGCATAGGTTTCCGTAAAACTTGCAAGGCCGGTTCCCCAAGGCCAGCTGTCAGAAATGGCACGCGCGATGCCCGGCATGTAGCAGAAGCGCATGTCGTCTTCCAACCGTGTTTCCATGCGAAGCGCCACGCGATTGGCGAAGAGCAGGAACAGGCCAAGCGTAACCGCGAGCACGATCGCCGCCCGGCGCTTCGTGCCGCGCCGCTTGCGACGCAGGGCAGCCGCGTTGCGGCCTGTTTTGATGGGTGAGTTGAAGACGGTCAGAAGAATGAGGAAACTCAGTGCCGCAAAGCTCGATGCTATGCCCGCGCGCGATCCGGTCAGCATCAAGGCGATGAAGCAAAAGGCAATGAGCACGCCGATGAAGGCGGCCTTGCGGATAAGGCGTTTCTGGCCGACCGGCACCGTCAGTCGATTTGCCACAAGTGCCCTGACCATTCCCCAATCTGGAGCCGTCAGCCGTTTGTGCAGCATTACGACGAGGGTCAGGAGGATGAGACCGAAAAAGGTGGCGGCGGTATTGCGGTTGACGAAAAGGCCGGTCAGGCTGCCGAGATAGAAGCGCTTCTGAATGAAGCCGAGTGTTTCTGGAAAAAGCAGAAACTGCACGATTGACAACAGTGCCAGCCATCCGCCGGCAATTGCGAACCATCGCAGCGCTTTTGCCGCGCGCTCGTCGGTATCGAAAATGACGAGGCCGGCCATGAAGGCGCCGAAGGGCACGGCGGCGCTTAACAGGCCGACCCGATCATCCGCCGGGGTGAGCGAAACCGTGGCGTCGGGCGCTAACTGCATAAACATGGCGGCGGTCGACCAGGCGGGATTGGGTGGAGCAATACCCGGCACAGATGATTGCAGCCACATCTGGATGATGAGTGCCCCCAGCAAAAGGCATGTCGCCACAAGCGCCACGCTTGCACCAGCCCGGGGCGGCCCAAACAGCAGGATGGCGGGCACGAGCAACAAATAAATTGCAACGGTGACGACGATACGGCTCTCGATTTCAGTTGCGCCGCGATTGAGAAGCGCAAGCAGGAAGATAGCCCAGAAGATGACCATGGCGGCCGTCCGGAAATAGTCTGGAAACGCAACCGGTCGCGGTGGCGATGAGGATAGCGGTTCTGATTGGGCTTCGATGGACGACATTGGCTTTCGGCTTTGAAATAACTGTTGCTGCGACGATGTCTAAGGTAGAAGGACGAGATGGGTCGCTATGTCACGGAAGCGGCACGGTGCGTTTCATGCCGGCCTGCGGCTGCTGCGGACAGATCTTCCGCAGGGTCCAGCGCAGAATTTCCCCCTCCTTGCCGCAGACGATTGCCGTGTCCGCATTGCGGGCCGCATCGGCCTGAGGCAGCGTGTCTTTTGGAAATTGCTGCCACATCACGAAGCGCCCGCGTATCAGGTTGGCGTCTGCAGGCCCGTAAAGTTGGGAAAAATTCATCAGAACGGCGATTTCCATTGGCGAGGCGTTACGCAGCGAACGAACCATGGCAAGACGCAGCCACACATCGCCATTTGCAGGCAAACAGGAGAGCGCGTGACGAATATAGGTCTCGGCAAAGCCGAGACGCGCCGCACCGGCCTCCGACGTAGCATCTTGGCCATTTGCATCGAGATCTGCGAGAACGAGCCGTAACCCGGCCTTGACGATATCCGAGCGGCAGATTTTCTCCGCAACGACGGGGTGCAGTCCATCGACCGTCTTCACCAGAAGATCGTGCGCCAGGCCGCTTTTGTCGTCGGCAATTCTTGCCAAGGCAACGACATCGGAAAACCGCCGGGTTTCGGAAAACGCCTGTGCGGCGACGGATAAAACAAACACGGAAAGGATGAGAACGGGCACGACCGCGAAGAATTTACGCAGGCCCGCCATTCCGTCCCGCCTAGTCATGGTAATATCGCGTGTAGCGCGCATGATAATATTCGCTTGAACCGTAAGCCCGGTACAGCTTCAGCTTTTCCGTGTCCACCTTGTTGAGGATGACACCGAGACACTTCTTGCGGATCTGGACTTCGTTTTCAATCGTATTGCGTACCGCCCTGCGGGCGGTTTTGCCCCATTCGGTGACGAAGACGAAACCGTCGATCCGGCCAGCCATCGCGCGGGCATCCACCACCGGCCCGAGAGGCGGCAGGTCGACGATGATGTAGTCGAAGAGGCTACTCGCTTCGGCCAGCAATTTGTACATTTGCGCCGATGTCAGCAGCTCGGAGGAGTGCGGTACGCGCTGCTTGACGACCGTTGGCAGGAAAGCGAGCCGCGTCTTTTCGTCGTGCAGCAGCACATCGCGCACATTGCGGCCTTCCAGCAGCACTTCGAGCAGGCCTTCTGCAGCATGACGCCCCAAAGCGCGCGTGGCGCCCGGGTTGCGAATATCCGCATCCAGCAGGAGAACCCTTGCTCCCTGTCCGGCCAGAAGCTGAGCCAGATTGATGGAGATCGTCGATTTGCCCTCGCTCGGCAACGCCGATACGACACCCACCACCCGCGCGCCGGTTTTCGGGGGAATGCCGAGATCTATCGCAAGCCGTGTGCTGCGCAGCGTTTCGGCGAAGGACGATAGCGGGTGATCGACAGTGTAGCGGGCAACGCTGGACGGGCGTGTCGCGGTAGGCGGCCCCTCCTGTCCCTTTGGCAACACATCCGTTCCCGGCTTGTTCTGGACAAGCGGGGTGTTGCCCAGAAATTCCAGCCCGAGAACGTCGCGAACCTGTTCTCCGGTGCGGAAGAAACGGTCGCGGAACTCGCGAAACATGGCGATGCCGCCGCCAGCCGCGGCGCCCATGATCATGAACAGCGCCAAAAGTAGCGGTTTGTTCGGTTTGCTTGGAATGTTGGGCGGAACTGCCCTCGAAATCACGCGTGCTTCCGTTACGGGGAACGATTGCTGCTGCATCGCTTCCTGATAACGCTGCAGGAAGGTCTGATACATGTTCTTGTAAGTTTCCGCCTCACGCTGCAATTCGCGGAGCTGAACCTGGGTCTGGCTGGCCGAGTTGCTGACGCTGGTGGCCTTGGCAACGCTCTCCGCAAGTGATTTCTCTCTTGCTTCCGAAACCTCCAGATCGCTCTTGTAACTTTGCGCAATACGGCTGATTTCCTGGAACATCAGCCGGCGGTATTCCTGCATTTCGTTGCGCAGACGCACCGCCTGAACATGGTTGCTACCAAGCCTGCGGGTGATTTCCGTTTCGATCTTCGAGGATTCGAGATATTTCTTGCGCAGATCGTTTGCGACCGAGCTCTCGAGAATGTCGGTGACGACGGCGTCGACATCGTCCGTGGCAAGGATATGTTCGATGCGTTGTACCCGCGCTCGCGACCTGGCTGTTTCCGACTGCGCCAGAATAAGCGCGCTGTTGGATTCGGCCAGTTGCTGATCGGAAAGCAGGCCGTTATTGCCAGTCTCGATCAAACCGTGTTCGGCGCGAAATTTCTGTACGGCAAGGTCGGTGTCGAGTGCCCTCTGGCGCAACTCGGCAATGCGGTCGGACAGCCAGTCACTGGCCCGCTTCGTCGCCTCGTATTTGGAGTTCAGCTTGTCCACGAGATAGGCCGACGCCACGGCGTTGACGATCTGCGCGGCGAGAACCGGTGATGTCGAGTTGTAAGTCAGTTCCAGCGCGTAGGTACGGCCGATACGCTTGACGCTGAGACCGTCCAGCAGCCGGTCCGACAGCGCCCGCTTCAGCGTGCCGTCGTCGATGACGGCCTCTTTTGCCGGCGAGAACCACTGCGAAACGTTGACGAGCGAACGGATGGTGCCGAATATCGAACTCAGAAGCGAGGCACGGTTTGCCCTGAATTCCTGATTTTCCGTCAGGTTCAAACTTTCGACGACAGCAATCCCGATGGTTTCCGATTGCAGGACCTCGACCTGGCTGAGAATCGAAGCCTCGTCCTCCACGACGCCGCCGATCGTCGAAAGCTGCTCGACGACCTGGCTGTTGTTGCGGTCGATCAAAAGGGTAGCCGAAGCTGAATAGATCGGAACGGCCGTCGCGGCATAAGCGAGACCGATTGTCCCGGCAATGGCTACTGCGGCGAGGACGACGCGCCACTGTCGGCGGACCGTGGCAAGAACGGCGTCTATATCGATAAAGTCGGCTGTAAATCCGCTTTTGTCGATATCGGCCATAGTCAGGGGATCGTGCCTTTGCAACAACTGTCAGCCTCGCTTTTTTTGGCGGGCGCGGCACCCGCCAAGTCTCGGTTGCATGATAGGACAGGCGGCCGCCATTCCCGCAGGAAGGGCGGCAAAACCGGGTTCAAACGGGACTTGTGCTGACTGGCGTGCTGGTGCTGCCGGTTGAAAGGGGCGCGGCAAAGAAGTTGTTGGTTGTGGTGGTTCCGCCGCTGCCGGTGGTGCCACCGCTGCCGCCACCGCCAACCGGTGCGGCTCCGCCGCCGGCCTGTGCCGTGCCGGCTGGTGAGCCCGCTGTTCCCGAACCGCCGATGCTGTTGCCGCTTGCAGGTGAAGAGCCGGCGCCACCGATCGGTGAGGCAGCAGCTGCAGCTGCCGCAGGCGCTGCCGGACCGGCCGCCGTTCCCTGAATATTTTCGCTAAAGGCGATCAGAAGATCGGAGGGCACGCCGGCACCCTTGGTCTGCAACTGGATTGCGGCGGCAAGTATCGTGTTGCCCCTCTGCATCGCCGTGGAATAGGCAAGCGCCAGACCTTCGCCGACAACTTCGGAGAAGTCCTTGTTGCCGACCTTCTGGGCCAGTGCGACGATGGTGGGCAACTGGCTGGAGTCGCTCAGGATCAGGCCAGAAACCTGTTCGGAGAACTGCGCCGCGCTGGTGGAAACGGCGATGATCGGAAAGCCGTTCGTCACCTTTCCCGTCATGTCGGCGTTTGCCGCATCGGTGCTGGAAGCGATGCCGGCCAGATCCTTGACCGTTGCCTGCGTCGGAGATTGCTTGAACAGTTCCGCGGCAGCAAGGGCAACCGTGTCCGGATTGGCGCTGTTAACGCGGGCCAGAAATGCGGCATTGGTTTCGTCAGCGGCCTTCACGGGTGCGGTTGTCGCAGTCTGTACCGGCGGCGTCTGCTGCCCGGCAGCTGGCGGTGCTGGTTCCACGTTTTGGGCGTTGGCGACTGCGGAAAAAAGACCGAGGCTGGTGATCAATACCGCACCAGTGAGCGTCGAGCCATTACGAAGGCGGGACATCACAACTCTCCAAATTTTTAAAAAATACGATTTTAAGTAAGCTGAAATGCTGGATATGGTTATCCAACATCTAAAATTTTCTTTTTAAATCGCACAGCCCTAGCTAACGATCAAGTGCTAAAATAAACTTGTGAACGGAACTTCGGGGTATACTTAACAGCAGACACGAGGACTTTTCCCTTGTCGTCAGGACACGGCGACTTTTCGCCGGGGTGTTATCAGCCGGTCACGAAGCCAGATATTTGCGGGCGTTTCGACAAGGACGTGAAATGCGTGGGCGATGGCGATGGTGCTGGCGACGACGACGAGATAGACGACATTTTTCCACTCCTGCGGCCAGGTGATGCCGCCGGAAGCAACCAGGAATGCCCGAAAGATGAACGGGTGCAGCAGGTAAAGCGCGTAGGAGGAATCGCCCAGTTTCGCCAGCGGCTGCGCAAAACGGGGCAGGGAGATGCCCCTTGTCAGGGTTGCCGCGGCCATCAGGAAAATCGCGCCGCCACCAAAAACGAGCAGCCGGGTATAGGAATAACAGCCCGGATTGCATTGGAATTCGAACCTTTTCAGATCGATAAGCGTCCAGATCGCCACGCCGCAAAGGGCCACCGCAATCCCCAGCAAGGGCGGCAGGCGCACGCCGCGCAGGAAAAGCACGGCAAGCAACATTCCCGCCACGAACTCCAGAATGATGGGCTGAAACCAGAAACTAAACGGCAAGGCGAGATTGAAGTTGGAGCCGATGAGCACTGCGGCGAGCAGCACAGCCGCTGTTGTCAGCACGGCGCGTTCCAGCGGCAGGAAGATAAAAACCGCGAATACGACATAAAAAAACATCTCGTAATTCAGCGTCCAGCCCAAATCGATGATTGGAAACGGATAGGCGTCACCATAACCCATGCTGTCATAGGGAATGAAGAGGTAGGAGGTGAGGACGGCCTGCAAGGACGGGAAGGCCTTGGCGCTGAGAAGAACGGCGACCGCGGCCATGGCGAGCCGCATGGTCAATACGAACCAGTAAAGAGGAAGGATGCGGAGAAGCCGGCGCACAAGAAAGGCCGAGCGCCCTCCCTCTGCTGCGAAATACGGCCGGGAGGCATAAACGATGACAAAGCCGGAAATGACGAAAAACAGATCGACGCCCGCACCCAGCCTCAGGAGATGGAGGTTGACGAGCGAAAACTCCCAGTTCACCTGCGCATGCAGCGCGACAATCATGATTGCCGCCAGGGCACGCATCATTTGAAGAATATCGAGACGCTGCGCCCCGGAAACAGGCGCTTTTTCAATTTTTTGCATCGTCATCATCTATAAAAAGAAAAAATTTATACAGTAATATTTTGCGCTCGCAGCAGCGAGCAAAAGTGGTCTATTTCAGAAGGCTATCACGCAATAGGCTGACACGATATACAAAATTTGTCGGCCGGAAATTTTCGCCCGCACGCCGTTCAGAAAACCTCCAGCACCGTAAGCTGGTCGCTGACGGAAAGCCGGTATTGCCCACCTTCCTTTGCCATCACCCGCTGGCTTACGGAACCGTCATCGCCGAACCGGTGCGCGATGACTTGGCTGTGCGGGCCGGTTACCGAAAAGGCCGTTGCACGTTCGGCTGGCGGATTTTCGATCCGTGCCGGCCATTGCCAGCCGCGTATGCCAAGCCACACCGGGGCGAGCAGCGCGCCGTCTGGTCTTGTCAGGCGCAGGGAAAGCCTTTCGGAATCATCGTTGAGGAAAGCGATGCTGCGTTCCGCTGGCCCTGTTTGCCGACTTGCCTTGCAAAGCGCAAGAAGGGCGCGAACGGCCCCGTAAGCAGGGGTGCGGCTCAGATCGTGGCGCAGCAGGCCGAAGGACGATTCCGGGTTTGTCTGGTCTTCGGCAAAGCTGGAGACCATTTCATAGATGTAAGCCCGGCGGATGCCGTTGATGAAGGACCACAGGAGTGTGCGCGGCATGTAGCGCGCCTTGATGCCTTCGGTGACGGGAAAATGGAAGGTTTTCGGTTGCAGCGAGGTGTGGTACCCGATCTCGGTGGCGAGCACCGGCCGGCCGGCTGCTATATGCGCCGAGGCGGCGACGGATTTGGAGAGCGCCCCCGGCCCGGTCGTTTCGGGATGTTCCATTCCAGCGTAGGGGTGAATATTGCCGAAGTCGCATACGTTCTGCAGGTTTAGCGCCAGCTCCGTATTCGCCTGGATATAGCTTGGCGCGACAAGCGGCACGTTGCTCACGGCAGGAGTTGAGCGGATCGTTGCAAAAAGTGCAGCCTGATGCTCTGCCGAAATGCGCGGCGCATTGGCCGGGTCTTTCGTCAGCGTCGGTTCATTGCTGCCTTCGAAAACTTCGATGCCGCCGTCGCACCAGTCGTAGAAATCGGCAATCCTGTTCAGTGGCGTTGAGACGTAGGGGTTGAGATTGTCGTAACAGATGATCGTGAGGCGAACGTTGGCCGCCACAATCCTGCGCAGGCGCTGGAAAGCCGGGCTGTTGCGGCTGTCCCTTGCGGTAATCAGTCCCTCGTCACGCAGGTGGCCCACACCAAGGGCTTCCAGTTCAGGCAGGATGCGCTCGAAGCTTTCCGGATAAATGCCGTTCGTGCGGGCGAAATGGCCACACACGCCCACGCTGTCCACAAAGGCTTCTGTTCCGGCGGAAAAAACGGATTGAGTCTGCGCGAAAGCGGGGCGCAGGCCCGTGGCGGCAGCCAGTGCGAAAGGTGCAGCTGAAAGCAAGCCGCGCCGTGTCAGGTGGCCCATGGTGATCGGCTGTTTTCCGTTCATCTGCGTCTCCTGGTCATTCCGGCGAGATATAAAAGCAGCCGCGATCATATCGGCGGCGCCTCTCATTATGTCAGATTGTCCTGGAAGTTTTTGGCATCTTCATTCGCCATCAAATCCATGTTTCTGAAATGAAATAAATATATAAATTAATGATATTATACGCGGACGAAACAGAATTCACCGCTTCCGCCCGTACGTTTTTTCATATGAGAATGAGCCTAACACGGGACAGGTTCTTTTCGCAACACGGCATGACTTTTGTCGCGCCGCGAAAAAAAGCACTTGAAATGCCGTCAGTTCCCGTGCTTTTTGAAAGTGGATTTTTGGTTATTCATATTTTCAAGCGTTAAATCTGCTCTGCCTTCTGTGCTTTTTGCGCATGTCTCATTGGTCCCGGAGTATCCGGGAACATGGGCGAGGCCAAGCGGAAGTCATAAATTTTCGATAAGGAAATAGAGCGTATCCGTATGCGAATTCTCCATCTCAGCAGCCTTTATCCGCCGCATATCGTTGGCGGGTGCGAACGCTCGGTCGAACATCTTGCCGAGGAACTCGTCTCCATGGGACATGAGGTCGGTGCCGCCTGCATAGAGCGGCAGGCCGAACCCAAAACGGTGCGCAATGGCGTCAGCGTCTACCGCATGTTCCACAATAACGATTTCTGGCTCGAGGACTGGCCGCAATATACGCCGCAGCAAAGGCGTATGCAGAAGATCAAGCAGCAATGGAATTTCAACGTCGAGAAGCAGTTCGAAGCCGTTCTTGACGATTTCAAGCCGGATGTTCTCAATACGCACTCGCTGCTGGATGTGACGACGCTGGTGTGGCGGGCGGCGCACAAGCGCAACATTCCAATCGTCCACACGATCTGCGAATATGATCTTCTGTGCGGTAACGCCGCCATGTTCAAGGGCGGCAAGCCCTGCGAACACATCCATCTCGGCTGTCAGGTGGTGAATATCACCAAGAAATTCACGCAGCGCTACATCGGCGCGGTGGCAAGCGTTGGCACGGAAATCCTTAAAACCCATGTCGATCACGGGCTTTTCCATCACCTGCCGGAAAGCATGCGCCGTGTGATCTTTTATTCCTGCACGGTTCCGGACGGCGACCCGGTCGCACGCAGGCAGATCGACCGAACCGGCAAGCCGATGACCTTCGGCTATATCGGCCGCATCAACACGGAAAAGGGTGTCGGCAACATGGTCGATGCCTTCAGGGAAATCGGCCACGGTAACTGGCGCTGTCTGGTTGCCGGCCAAGCGATGGACGATTCCATCGAACGCTTCAAGGCCCAGGCCGGCGACCTGCCGATCGAGTTCGTCGGCTGGGCAAAGCCGAAGGAATTCTTCGAAGAGATCGATGTGCTCATCGTTCCCTCCTTCTGGGCTGAACCTTCGCCGCGCACCATCTACGAGGCCTACGCGATGGGGGTGCCGGTCATCGGCGCGGCCTCGGGCGGCATTCCGGAACTGATCGGCGAGACCAACCACGACTGGCTGTTCGAACCGGGCAACGCCACGGACCTTGCCGCACGCATTCGCCGGGTGTTGACGCTTTCGCGCGAGCAATTGCCGACGGAGGCCGATTTCGGAAATATCGTCGAGGAATCCACCTCGCGCCGGGTGGGTGAGAACTATGTGAAGCTCTACGAGGACGTGCTGGCGAAAAGCAGGGAAAGCCGAACCTTACGCGCATCTTAGACCGGCAACGGACCGGGTCCGTTGCAAGCGTTTCTTCCAAGGAAAGAGCACATGGTAGAAAGCAATATCGGCAAAGTCCGTTTCCCCAAGCTGGACTTCGATCGTTTTCTGGCCGCTGCGGTGGTCGGGCTGTCACGACCGGCTTTGCAGGCGGCAGGTTGATGGCGGAGCCAAGTTCGATAGGCAGCGCCGCGATAACAGGCGTTTTCTGGTCCATCGTCCAGAACTGGGGTGGAAAGCTTTTTACCTCCATTCTTTTCATCGTTCTTGCTCGGTTCCTCAGCCCCACCGACTACGGCATGGTCGCCACGGCGGGCCTGGTTCTGATGCTCATCCAGATGCTGTCCGAGTTCGGTTTCGCAGATGCGATCGTGCAGAAGCGCAATCTGGAGCCAAGCGACGTCAATCTGCCATTTTATGTGTCGGTTGCGCTGGCAACGGTGTTTGTCATCGTTGTTTGTCTGCTGTCGCCCAGACTGGAAAGCTGGTTCGAGGTGGAAGGGCTGGCACCGATCATCGTGGCAATCTGCATATTGCTGCCGCTGAACACCGCCTCGCTTTTTCAGGAAGTCAATTATCGGCGTGCGCTTGCGTTCAAGCCGCTGGCAATAAGAACCTTCATTTCGAATATTATCGGCGGTGGCGTTGCGATTGCTTTCGCCATCATGGGCCTGGGCGTCTGGAGCCTCGTCGTTCAGACTTATGTTGCAACAATTGTGACGCTGATCTGGCTCTGGCGCAAACCGCACTGGCTTCCGGGCACCACGCTCAAGCCCGACACTTTTTTCGAATTGCTTCGCTTCGGCTCGTCGGCTCTCGGTCTGCGCATCGTGGATTTCGGAGCCACGCGGCTGATCGACGTCATGATCCTGGGGCGTTACGGGGTTGCCCTCTTTGGGCTCTACACAGTCGGCAGCAGGCTATATCAGCTTCTCATGCAACTGCTTCAGGCGGCGCTATATGATGTTTCGTTGACGGTGCTGTCCCGCATATCGCACGAACGGGAGCGCATGGCGGAACTCTACAAGCAATCCATCACCATATCGTCGATCTTTTCGACACCGATCTTCGTGCTCTCGGCTGCGTTGGCGCCAGAGATCTGCAACGTCCTGTTCGGCGCGCAATGGCAGGGTGCCGACGCGGTTGCGCGGCCGCTGCTGCTACTGGGTGCATTGCAATGCGTCCAGTTTCAAAACGGCCCGTTTCTGTCCGCACGCGGCAGGCCGGACAAGGTGCTGATTGCCGGGACGGTCAAGGCAATCTCTACCATCCTGTTGATATTGCTTGTCCCGACGGAAAACATTCGGGAAATTGTCATCGTGTTTGTCTTCGGGCAGCTCACTTCGACGCCTTTCACATTTTATTTTGTCGCCCGGGAACTCGGCATCAAGCTGTGGAGAATTTTCCTCCTGCTTTTGCCAAGCTTCGGTTCCAGCGGTCTCTGCTTCCTGCTCGTTCAGTGGATGCGACCTGAAGTTAAAATGCTGGGTGCGGGCGACCTCGTATCCGGCATCCTGCTCGGTGGTATGTTCGGCGTCGCATATCTGTTGCTTTTGGCTCTGACCGCGAGAAGCGAGGCCCGGTCCGCCATCGCCCTCATCATGAGCAAAATCGGTTCTCGAAAGGAAAGAAAATGCGCAAGCTCGTGAAAAAAATACTCCCTGCACCACTGCGTCGGAAGCTGGTGCAATATAACGAGCGGCGCAATCTGGATAATGCGGTCCAGCAACTCTTCAACGATCTGCAAGAGCTGAAGCGCAGCATCAAGCCTATCAATGTCGGAGATCGGCTGAACCGGCTTTTGATCGTGGCTGGTGATCCCATCACCCTGTTCGGTTCCGCCGGCGATGACGCGATGATCACGGCGACCGTGCAGAATGCCCGTGCGAGCAATCCCGATGTCGAGATAGACATCCTCGTTGACGGAACGAATTTTGGCGACTCTGCTTTGCAGAGAGGCTTTGTTACCGTCGATATCTTTGGAAAGCCTGACTTTATCCAGGCCCTTGCCCAGCAATTTTCGGTGCGGAAGTACGATTGCATCGTCGTTGTCGGCGCCGACGTGATGGATGGCTATTATCATCCGCTGGTCAGCGCAAAACTTCTGGCAAGCGCTGATCTGGCCGCCGCCGCCGGGATCAAAAACGTTATCCTCGGTTTCAGTTTTAATGAAACGCCGCACCCCGCTTTGGCGAAGTTCTACAGCTCCCTTCATCCGGGGGTGTCGCTCAATGTGCGTGACGTTGTTTCCCTCGAGCGTCTGAACGCCTTTGCCACGGCGAAGGCGGCACTGGTTTCCGATTCTGCATTTAGTCTTGTCCCATCGGAACCCGATGAAGATACGATCTCGTGGATCGCGCGAAAGCGCGCCGAGGGATACAGGGTCATGGGCTTCAACCTACATCCCATGCTGTTCAAGAATGCGGATAGCGCGCAGATCGCGGCGATCATCAGGCGCGGGGCCGAAGCACTGGAGTTCGTTGCCGATGCAAGACCGGTCTGCTGGCTGGTCATTCCGCATGACTACCGGAAAGACGTGGGCGATCAGGCCTGCCTCAAGGCCATTACCGAGCTTGCCCCATCTTCACAGACGGACAGGGTTCGATATCTGGATGGTAGATGGCCAGCCCCGGTTCTAAAGGGCGTTGCCGGTAAACTCGATGGTCTCGTCAGCGGACGCATGCATCTTGCGATTGCTGCGCTGGGCAAGGGCGTTCCTGTCATATGCATTGCGTATCAGGGCAAGTTCGAAGGGCTGTACCAGCATTTCGGTCTCTCCGCGGCCGAACTGCTTTCGCCCGCCAAGTTCCATACGGATGATGGCATCAAGAATGCCTTGATCAATTTCGTGGATCAGGCCGATGAGATTCGCGAAAAAGTCGGGAAAAAGCTGCCTGAAATTCTGGACCTTTCCAAAAGGAATTTTCAGGTGTTCGAGACCTTCGCCAAGCAGCCTTGAGTCATTTTCATGAGAGTCGCTTTTGTTTCCGTATTCCCTGCCGTTCCCGCCAACGAGGGTGCGCGGAACAGGATTCTCCAGCTGACACGCGCCGTGCGTAGCCTCGGACATGAAGTGCATTTCGTCTATGTCGATACTCCGATGATAGCTGATTTCGATCCTGCGGCCCATGAGGTCGAGTTTGGGGCCGGACATATGCACGTCGTGTCCAGGGAAACATGCGGGTTTGCAGCACGGCTCATCGACGACTTCAGGTTCGAGATTGGGTTGACCGCATTTCGAACCCGTCGGAAAATTCAACGGCTCCTTGGCCGCGACAGCGGTTTCTACAATTACCTCGACGAGTTCTATTATCCGGAAATAGGCCGGCAGGTCCTGGATCTTCAGCGTCGACTCGGGATTAACGCCGTTATCGTCGAATATGCTTTTCATTCGAGAGCTTTTCTTGGGCTGCCGGATGATGTGCTTCGCATTCTCGACACGCACGATTCCTTCGCCGATCGTCACAAGGCGTTCGTGAACACGGCCAACAGATTTGGGTACTGGTTCTCGGTGCCGCCGGATGTGGAATGCAAGGCATTCCGCCGCGCCGATGTCGTTGTCGCCATACAGGAGGAAGAGGAACGTTCGTTCAAGCAGCGGCTGGCAGGAGAGCCGCCGGTGGTTGAAACGGTGAGCCATATTCTGGATCTCGACCAGAGAGTGGAAGACTTTGCCTCTGATGATTTTCTGTTTCTCGGTTCAGGGAACGACGCAAACGTCATTTCTCTCAATAGTTTCCTTCACAATGTCCTGCCTTTGGTCAGGGCGGCCCGTCCAGACATCCGCCTGGTGCTGGCAGGCAGCATATGTGGCAAGGTCGAGGACATGGAGGGGGTTCTCAAGCTTGGCCGGGTGGAGAACTTGAAGGATGCGTTCACGCGCGCGCCACTTTCCATCAATCCCATCACGCTTGGCACGGGCATCAATATAAAACTGCTTGATGCTCTGGCTGCGGGTGTCCCGACGATCAGCACCCAGACGGGTGTGAGGGGGCTTTCAGAACGATATCGCGGTGGCGTGATTGTGGTTGAAGACGGAGATCATCAGGCCTTTGCCAATGCCATTGTGCGGCTCTCTTCCAGCCGGGAGCAGCGGCAGGAATTGGGAAACAATGCGTTTCTTGACGCTGTCGAATGGAACCGCGGGCAAATGACGGTGCTCGGCAATATTCTGAAGGGCAAATAAATCGCGATTGCGATGCTTCTGGCTGGTGCAACCTGATCCAACGATGGCAAGCCATCAGGCAATAAGTCGCGGCCCCGCATCCGTGAGCTTTAAAATGGTAAGCCTACCCGTCGTGAAAGCGCCAGTGTCGATGCCAATCCGTTGCGGACCTGTCTGTGGTTCCGGCGCCGGCGTATGGCCGTGGATGATGAGAAGGTCCAGTCCCGCCCCTTCCGACAGGAAGGGTTCCCTGATCCACAACATGTCCTCATCGGTCTGCGCCTCAAGCGGCACTCCGGGTTTCAGGCCGGCATGAACGAAAAAATAGGGTCCCATGCGGACGCAGATCGGCAGGCTGACTAGAAGTTGCCGATGGGCCTGCGGGATCGCGCCAATCAGCGCATCCCTGAACGGCTGAAGCCGCAGACGGCCGTTGTCCATGAAGTAGCTGATATCGACCCCGTAGGACAGAAGCGTCTGGCGGCCGCCAAAATCCAGCCAATGCATGTTGTCCTGCGGGTTTTCAAGAAAATCGCTGAAGAGCTGCTCGTGATTGCCGCAAAGCGAGATGCGGCGCAGGGGCGCTGGCGGGGGTTGCAGCAGATGCTGGAGAACACCGCAGGAATCCCGGCCACGATCGACATAGTCGCCCAGAAGAATAACCAGAGCGGGGGATGGATTGCTTGCGAGATCGGCAAGGATTTTCTGTTCCGCCTGCAAAAGCAGATCGAGGCTGCCATGGACGTCGCCAATGGCATAGATCGGAAAAGACGGAGATTTGTCGCCGAGGTCTATTCTGCGCCGCCTCCGGTCGTCGCGGGGGGCTGGCTGTTTACGACCGCGAATCCAGTTGAGCACTTTAGGCATAGATGCCGATACTGTCTCTCTTGCACGAGGTCAAGAGCGTTGAAAGCCAATGCCACAAGGCCCGTAAATCCTGGGTCGATGCAACGGCTGCGGCATCCGCCAAAGCCCTGTCGGACAAAGCTATCCGGAGCAGGGAATGGCGAAAGCCGTTATCGATTTTCGCAAGGCGTTCCGCGGCAATTGAAGAGGAACGGAGCGCCCCCTTCGTGTTCGAAAATGACTATCCTGTGCGCGATAGACCTAGAGTTTCAGCCAGACACGCGGGTTGTCGTGTGACTGGATCTTGATCCATTTCAGGTCAACCGCTTTCCAAGGTTTGACGACGTTGGTGCGGTTGTCCAGCACCAGATCGCCCTGGCTGGTGCTGACGACCAGAACGGCGTGGCCTATGCCAGTGGGGGTGCGGGCGGTGGCAATGCGCAGAGCGCCCGAGGGCCAGCCGGCGCGCAGAAGGCGTTGCCGCTTGGTCACTGCGTAGTCGTCACAGTCACCGCTTGCGGGGTTCAGATTCCATTCGTCCTGTCCGTCCGCTTCGCTTGTATAGATTATCGATGTGTTGATCTCGGCGTTGATGCGCTGGAGTTCCGTGCGCTTCTGCTTGGTCAGTTCGACCTTGTCGCGATCGCCAATCCGGACACATTGGTCGGCGGCGTCGTCGCAAAATTTTGCGAAGGCGATGGGTGCAATTGTCGGGCGGCTTGTCGTCATGAACAGGCCGGGGCGCGATGCGGTCGGGTTCTGCGCCAGGCCGGCAAGCGGGGCGGCCGATGCCATTGTCGCGATGCTTGCCGCCACGCTGACGGCAACTGCCAAAGTCTTTGCCAGACGGATTTGTCTCTTCGCCATGTCTCTGCCTCTGCCCGGTTGTTGTCTCTTGTGCATGGCAACATAGCGACCCTTCGTTGCGGGCCGTTTAAGTCGATAGATTGCTTTTTAGCGAAATCGAATTTTATTAAAGCGAGATAGAACAGCGGGGAAACGGGTGCGTTTGCGCTTACTTGCAGCGGGTGCGGCCCTCGGCATCTATGATGCATGTCTGCTGTGGCACAGCGTTTCGGTACTCACGCCGCGTATCGGTTGAGTTGCTGCGACTTGCCGGCGGCCGGTCGTAATTGCGGTAGACCTCGAAATTGCGCCCGCCGATCGTTCCCTGCGCACCGCCACGGCCATCCGGCGTGACTTCGAAATTCTGATATTGCTGGGCAGAAGCGGAAGCGGGCAGGCCCATCAGCACGGCAAAGGCGCCAGCCGCCAGGCCCTTCCATAACGTTGCCGTTTGGTGCCTGCGCAAGATCATGGCCGTTTCCTTCCCTCGACTGAACGACAGATACGCATTCTGCTTTCCCAATCGTTCGTCGCGTTGACTATATCACTGATCTCGCATTGAGGGTGAGAACGAATATAGCGTTCTTCGGCAGGCGAATCGCTTCGGTGCCGCTGCGGCGCATCACTAGATATTGGCCAGGCGACTATCTCGCCGCCCGATTGTCCGGAACGCAAAAAAGACGTTTTTAGAGCTGAAAAATTAAGCTCTTCTCCGCTGCATTTATGGGCTTCACAATCCTGTAACAACGGACCTAATATACAAGTGCAGATGCCGAATCGATCAGGAGAAGCCCTTGACGATTGCAGTTTCACCACAGGCCCTGCCGGCGCTCGTTCTGAACGCAGACTACAGGCCACTGAGTTATTATCCCTTATCGCTATGGTCCTGGCAGGACGCGATCAAGGCCGTCTTTCTAGACCGTGTGAACATCATTGCAGAATATGATCACGCGGTGTCGTCACCCAGCTTTTCCATGCGGTTGCCGAGCGTCGTCAGCCTCAAGACCTATGTGCAGCCCACCCGCAACCCCGCCTTCACACGCTTCAACGTGTTCCTTCGGGACAAGTTCGAATGCCAGTATTGCGGCACCCGGGACGACCTGACCTTCGATCACGTGATTCCCCGCGCCCATGGCGGCGAAACCACGTGGCACAATGTCGTGGCGGCGTGCTCTCCCTGCAATCTTAGAAAAGGCAGCAAGCTTCCCAAGCAGGCGGGCATGTTCCCGGCGCAGAAGCCCTTCCAGCCAACGGTTCAGGACTTGCACAATAACGGGCGGCTGTTCCCGCCCAACTACCTGCACGAAAGCTGGATGGACTATCTTTACTGGGATACCGAGCTGCAGCCCTGATGCTTTGAGGACTGCAACGCGGCTTTTCCGTTTAACGGCTTTTCCGGCTCGCGCCAAAAAAGGCAACGGCCGCAAGCGCAACGCTTGCAATGACATTCCAACCGGCGAACGAAAGGCCGAGCACCCGAAGTGCAGCGTCGTTGCAGGAGGGTGCCTTGATGGCATTCAGATTGCCAAGCAGGTCACCGGCATTGGTAGTGATGGATGGCGCACCCGTGGCGCAGGTGATAGGCCCTGCCCAGAAGCCCCATTCCACACCAGCGTGATAAACACCAAGCCCGGCGCCGATCAGCATCGCCACGCCAATGAGGGCGAGAAGCAGCCGCGTGATCTGAACCGGCAGCTTGAAGATGCTGGTCGCTATGGCCAGAATACCCAACGGAATGGCGTAATAATAGGGATCGCGCTGCAAAAGGCACAATGCGCACGGCGTATAACCGCCAATATGCTGGAAACCGAGGGCGGAGCCGACAGTA
This sequence comes from Rhizobium sp. AN5, assembly GCF_900215255.1. NCBI lineage: Bacteria > Pseudomonadati > Pseudomonadota > Alphaproteobacteria > Hyphomicrobiales > Rhizobiaceae > Rhizobium > Rhizobium sp. AN5. The sequence continues at coordinate 656,636 of NZ_OCMJ01000003.1, read as the reverse complement.
AAGATCATTCCCGCCGTTACGCCAAGAGCGGCGAGCGTGCGGCTGTTGTCGGCGGTTGTTGCAGTGGACATAATGTTTTCCCCAAACTTCACGAAGAAGCAGATATCCCGAACGGGCTTTCAAAAAGGCGGGCGTGATGGCGAAATTAAGTCGCCGGTTCAACGGTGTATTCCCGGATTCGTCTAATCCAGTCCTTTGCTTCTGGCAAATGAAAGCCCGGTAATATTCGGGGGGCGAATGAGCAAAGTTTCGTGAGTGTCTTGATGGCCGTGACGCAATCGACCGGTCTTTTTGGAAGACCGGAATAAAACGAAGAAAATCAATGCGGTTTTGGAAATGGTACCCCAAGCCGGGATCGAACCAGCACTCCTTGCGGAACCGCATTTTGAGTGCGGCGCGTCTACCAATTCCGCCATTGGGGCAACGGTGGTAATGCCACGGCGTCTATCACGGTCAATGCCATGCGTGCAACCCCAAAGCTGATTTTTCCTGTCCAATGACGTGCGTTTGCAGGCGTCATTTCAAAGCTTTGGGCGGGCCGGAAATAAAGGGGGGGAGTGATGTTTGTCCGTCCCGTATCGGTACACCGACGGTTGTGGCGTTAAAGCAATATTAGATACCACTAATAAATTAGAATATACACAATTGCTAATTGAATTATGATGTTTGCGTGGAGTTTCCACGCGGGGCGGGAGAAGCCAGAACTCATAGGAGGAAATTATGAGGGCGCTTTCTCGCAATTTGTTACTGTCTGCCTGTCTGATTTTACCGGTCAACGCCCATGCGCTGGATATCGGGATTGGTGGTGAGAACGGGGTGAATGCCAGTGTGGGCGGCAATGGCAGCGGTGGGCTCGGTGTCGATGCTTCCGTTGGTGGCAGCAATGGCGTCAATGCCAGCGCTGATGTGGGCGGCAGAAGCAGTGGCGGACTGGGCGCGGATGTCAACGCGTCGGTGGGTGGCAGCAGCGGGGTCAATGCGGACGTCAACGCATCCGTCGGCGGCTCGAGCGGTGTCAGTGCGGGCGCCAATGCTTCGGTTGGCGGCTCCAGCGGCATCAATGCCAATGTTGGTGCGAATGTGGGCGGATCGAGCGGTCTTGGCCTTGGTGTCGGGCTTGGCATCGGCGGCTCCAGCTCGCCAGGCAATCCGGGGAACCCCGGTAATCCGGGCAATCCTGGAAACCCCGGGAACACGGGGCCGGTATCGCCCGGTGGCATGCGCAATGCCATACAGGCCTATAACGACATGTCGCGAAACGAGCAGATCAAGCTTGCCCGTCGTTGTGTCGATATTCTCGGTGGCGGATATGACGCGGCACTGACGCAATTGTGCAAGATGATCCGGACGGCCTCGCGCTGACGTAGCGTCAGCCCCGTGGATAGTCCGATACCAAACCGAAGGATGCTGCGGCATCCTTCGGGATTAACTGTTCTTGCGCCCGAAGGAGAGGATTTTCTGGCGCAGGCTGCGGGCGAGGTTGCGGGTGTTGCGATACATGTCCACCTGCGTGGAAACCTGTCGCACGTCACGGTCGCTGTTCTGCGCAAGCCCGACGACAAGAGTGCCCATTTCCTGCCGTTCCTGCCAGAAGCGGCTCATGATTGGATGATCGGGCACTGCGCAGCTGTCGCTGCGCAGAATATTGGCGTCGTCCAGCTGCCAGTCGGTCAGTTTCTGCACCAAAAGTTTGCCGGGTGAAAACCGCGAATAGGATTCGTCAAAGGCGGTCTTCCACGTATAGGCCTCGCCAGCCGTCATAAAGACGATCATGGAGGCGATGGCGCTGCCATTGAGATCGATGGTGTGAATGCGCACCGCATCCGCTTCGGCCAGATTTGTGATTGCCTCGCGGGCGAAGGCGGCGCGATAGCGGTCGTTCACCAGCGCGCTGCGTTTGCGGCCTTTCCAGCCACTTGCTTCCAGCGCCAGGAATTCCTCCATGCGGTAGCGTATGTCCTTCGGTTGCCGGGTAACGGTGTAGGAAAGGGCCCCGAGTTTTTCGAGCTGTCGCCACTGCCTGCGCATTTCCCGCAAATGATGCGGCGCAAGTGAATTGCGCAGATAGGCTTCGCCGTCCAGAAGACTCTCCAGCATCGGCCGCTGATAGTTACCAGTCGTCGTCACCGGCAGGTTGCGGCTGATTGCTATGGCCTTGAACATCCGGGCAAAAGGCCCTTCAAGCCGTACATCCGGCAGTACCAGAACATTCGGCAGGCGCATTTCCCGGTCGGAAAGCGCATCGAAAAGATTGTCGAGCGTCTCTGCGGCACCTTCGGTATCGACCAGCGGCGTGCCGAGAGGGCCGAAGGGGTTGGCCCAGCCACGGATGATGGAGGGACCGATGGAAAAACCCGGCTTTTCCACGGTGAAGGGCATCAGAAAGCGCATGCGGCTTCTAGCGCCGTTCTCGTCGCGAATAAGGGCGAAGCGCACGGACTTGTCATCGATACGCGGCATGGCGGGCGCAAGAAGCCGCCCTGTGAAGAAGACATTTGCCTCCATGACGCGGTTAGACAGGAAGTCGAGTTCTTCCTGCATGTCGTAACCGAGCCGGCCAGGATAGATGCAGAATTCGCGGCCGTCGCGTCCCACGCGCCGGCTGCTGTCGGCCACGGGGCGGTCACGCTCCGTAGACGCCATCAGCGCAGCGATGCGCGGGTCCTGAAAATCCGGATTCTTTGGGTCGCTGGACATGCTTATCGTTACACCGCCTTCCCAGTGTCTTGACCCGCCCGGGGATCGTTGAAGGCAAAAAGGACGATCCCGAGTGTGCGGCGAATGGCAATATGCAATAGCACAGCTTCTATGCACATTGCTATCGCGACAGCTGCCGCAGCGCCTGTCAGACCATAGACCGGAATCAACACCATGTTGAGCATAATGTTACAACCGAAGATAATAATATAAAGAGCTACGCACAATTTTTGTTTGCCGGCCATATTCAGCAGCGTTTCTCCCGGGCCGATCAGCGCTTTTGCGAGGAAGCCGGCAAAGAGGAAGAACATCAGCCCGTAACCCTGTACGAAGCCGGGACCGAACAGCGACAGCAGGAAAGGCCCTGCCAGAAGCACCAGACAGCCAACGGCAAGCGATGGCCAGAAGGCCCAGCGCGCCGCCTGGCTGGCGAACCCGGCCAGCCCCTGCCTGTCATTGGCCGCAATGAGCGCGGCTAAACGCGGGGCCGCAGCCGCCTGCACGGAGAAAAACACGAATTGCATCAGCACGATCGTTTTTGCCGCGGCAAAATAGATGCCGACCTGATCCGGCGGCAAATATAGACCGACGATTACCACATCTGAATTGGTCATCAAAAAACCGATGCCGTCGATCAGGAACATCGGAAAGGCAAACCGTATCCACGGACGGAAATGCACCCTGCGGGCAACACTGCGGAAATGCCGGTTGAGCCGGCGGTTCATGAACACGAAGTGGAAAAGCGTGGTGACATAGGTGGCCAAAAGGGCCGCAAGCATCGCTGTCGTCGCGGTTTTTTCCGCGCCGAGACGGATCGCCACCAGCATGAACAGCAGGATCAGCACCGGGCGGATGATATAGGTGGGGCTGAGGGCTGAAACCGCCCAGCCGTTGGCACGCGCGGTTCCGTTCAGCACATCGCCAAGCGCCACCATCGGCAGGGTGAAAAGCGCCAGCGAAACCGGAATGAGGTAGTAGGCGGAGATGCGCTCGCCGAAGAAATACAGGAAGACGAAACCGAAAAATGCAAGCGTGCTTGCCGAAAGCATGGCGAAGAGGCGCGCCGTAGAGGTCAGACCCATGATCTTGTCATGGGCATCCTCCAGGCGGTAGCCGGGCAAAAAGCGGATGACGGTGGTGTGAAAGCCGAGACAGGAGAGGTTGCCGAACAGGATGACCAGAACCCAGACAAAAGCGAACAGGCCATATTCGAATTCGCCCATCAGGCGGGCAAGGATGATCTGTGAGATGAAAGCGATACCGGCGCTGATGATGCGCACTGCAAAGGCGACGAGCGCCATGCGCTGGGCCCGGGAGACATCGTCTCTACCGGAAACGACGACGGCGATTTTTGCCCCCAGCGGCGCCAGTTTAGCGCGCAGGCCTGCGGGTAAGGCTTTTTCCGCCGTGTTGAGGATAGCCATAATCCACACGCCATCATTTCCAGTTGAGTAGGCAACTGGATTATAAGCACCTTATCATTAACGAAGGGTTTGGGAGACAGGCACCTGTGTGCCGATATTGGCCACCGGCCTCGGTTTGCGGATCCCGTTGAAGAGAAAAAGGGCAAGCGGATTACTGCGTATCGCCTGATGCAGCAGATAGGCCGTTATCGTGGTGGCAACGACGATGATGGCGAATTCTACGATCGGCGGCAGCGAGATCAGGATGAAGAGGGTGCCGAAGGCATAAATCAGCGGGTGGTGAACCAGGTAGATGGTGAAGGAAGCGTCGGTCATTCTCCTGGCAAGCCGGCTTGGCCGGTCGAAAAAGCGGCAGGCGATGTCGATCAGCAGCCGACTTGCCGCCACGGCGGCGATTGTGGAGACGAGTACCAGCAGGGCCGAGTTCGAAAAAGGATATTCCAGCCGCAGCGTAACCGCTGCCGCGATCGCGGCAAACGCGATGACGCCCGTGAGGATGCCCGTCTGGCGGAAGCGGTGAAAAAGAGCTCGGTCGCGATGAAGCAAAGCCCCGATAAGGAAAAACGGTACGTAACGCGCGTAAGGGTCGGAGGCCCGTTCATAGAGAACGAGAAGGCTGTTCCCATTTTTGCCCGCAAGCAGGCCCGAACCGTAAACCGTCAGCTCCCATAAAACAGGGAAGGCGCAGAGCGTTGCGAAAAACGCGGCTGGATATTGACCCCGCATCCTGCCGAACCATTCTCTTGCATAGGTGAGGGGCGGGCGCCCCGCCAGAAACAGCAGGCCGGCAAGCAGAACCGAATAGGCGATGAGGGCCGGTAGGAACCATAGATGCATGATCCATTGCTCACCCGGAAGCAGCAAATCCGGCAGGTTCGCGAGCAGTCGGTCGGCGGGAATATCACCTTTGGCGATACCTGCCAGTTTCAGCAGGAAAAGCTGCGATGGCCCAAGCAAAAGCACGGCCACGATGAAGGGGACGCCAAGGCGAAGGAAACGCTGCTTGAGCCATGGCATCTTGCCCTTCCTACCGATGACCATGGTGGAAAAATAGCCGGCCACCAGAAAAAACGAAGGCATGCGGAAGGTGACGAGCGCTGCCCCAAGCGCGGTCAGGACTGGGCTGGTCTCGAAATCCTTGATGTCCCAGGGCAAAGCGTAGCTGTAGAGCAGGGAGGCGTGATAGGGAATGCCGAGCAGCATGAGGAGTGCCCGCAACGGGTCCCAATAATGCTCATAGTCTGACTTGCCCGGTTGCATTTTCCCCTCGCGTGACAAACGCGATCCCGCCTGATCCGTAACGATCGACACGACTATTGGTGGAAAACGCTAACAAACCCTTCATGCACCCGAAGGCGTGGGCGGGGCCTTTTTCTTGGGCATGAGATCAAGCACCAGTGCGCAGCCCAGAATGATGATGCCGGCACCGAACAGCTGGGGAAGCGACAGGGGTTCGTCGAGCACCAGGGCGCCAACAAGCACCGCCACAACGGTGACGGCAAATTCCACGCTGATCGCCTTCGTTGCGCCGATCGAGGAGACCAGCTTGAAATAGGTGATGTAGGTCAGGCCGCTCATGACGACCGCCTGTATCAGAAGATAACCGTAATCGACGAGATGGGGCGTTCCGGGCAAGGGCACCGCGAAAAGAAGTGGCAGGGTCATCAGGCCGCCTGTCAGGAAGGAACCGATGGTGATTTCCCAGGATCCAACCCCTTTGAGATGCAGGCTCGCAAAATTGCTGCCATAGGCGGCACAGATGCAGGCGGCGACAGCGGCAGCACAGCCAATGATAAAGCCGGATGTGACGGGAACAGCCGGAAAACCAACGAGCAGGACGATGCCGGCAAAGCCGATGACGAGACCGGCAATACCCTGCCGCGTCAGGCGTTCCAGACCCCAAATCTGCGAGATGAGCATTGAAAAAAGCGGAATGGTCGCCACCAATATGGCTGCCATCGCAGTGCCGATCTGAGGCGTCGCATAGGACAGGCCGATCAGTTGCCCGGCGACCGTCGTTGCGCCGACGATTGCGAAAGCGCGCCAGCTTGCGGAGAATGCCAGCTTCCGGCGTGCCGCCCGCGCAATGAGAAAGAGGGCTACAGCGGTTATGAGCGAGCGAAGCGTGACTGCGCCAATCCAGCCAAAGGCTGCGACGACATGTAGAAGCAGCAGGAAAGACACGCCCCACGTAATCGCGAGAAAAATATAGGCGGCAAGATCGCGAGGGGCCATGAAAGCAGTTTCCGCAAGATGATCCGGCTCCCATATGGAAAGTGCCGATACCAGTCAACACCCCGACCAGCAGCAATGATCCTGCACAAACAAAATCGCCCGTAACGCAGGTTACGGGCGATCGATTTCTGGCATAAAGCCTGGCTTTTACGCCTGTTCGTAAACGCCGTGGCAGTGCTTGTATTTCTTGCCCGAGCCGCAGGGGCACATTTCGTTGCGGCCGATACGGCCCCAGGTGGCGGGGTTGTTCGGGTCGCGGTCCTCAGCCGGTACGAAAGCGACCGGCACGCCCTGCGCCATCTCGTCTTCGCCGGTGAGGGGGTCGAGGTGATGCGCAGTCATTTCCGGCAGCTCCGGCTGCTGCGGTTCCTGCTGCACCAGTTCCACGCGCATCAGCTGGGCAGTGACGGCTTCACGCAGGTTGGTAAGCAGCGACTGGAACAGCTCGAAGGCTTCCGCCTTGTACTCCTGTAACGGATCGCGCTGGGCGTAACCGCGGAAACCGACTACGGAACGAAGGTGATCGAGGTTGACGATGTGTTCGCGCCACAGATGGTCGATTGTCTGAAGCACGACCGAGCGCTCGACATAGGTCATGATCTCCGGGCCGAAACGTTCCGCACGTTCAGCAGCGTATTTGTCCGCGGCCTCGGTAACGCGCTGAAGAATGTCGTCCTCGGCGATGCCCTCTTCCTTCGCCCATTCCTCCACCGGCAGGTCGAGGTTCAGGAACTGGGCGATACCGGCCTTGAGACCGGCGATATCCCACTGTTCCGCATAGGCATTTTCAGGAATATGCTTGGTGACGAGCGCTTCGATCACTTCGTGGCGCATGTCGGCTGCTGTTTCACCGATATTGTCGGATTCCATCAGCTCGAGGCGCTGCTCGAAGATGACCTTGCGCTGATCGTTCAGCACGTCGTCATATTTCAGCAGGTTCTTACGGGTCTCGAAGTTACGAGCTTCGACCTTCTTCTGGGCGCGTTCCAGCGCCTTGTTGATCCACGGATGGACGATGGCCTCGCCGTCCTTCAGGCCGAGCTTCTGCAGCATGCTGTCCATGCGCTCGGAACCGAAGATGCGCATCAGGTCGTCCTGAAGCGACAGATAGAACTTGGAGCGGCCGGGGTCGCCCTGGCGTCCGGAACGGCCACGCAGCTGGTTGTCGATACGGCGGCTTTCGTGGCGCTCGGTCGCGATGACGTAGAGACCGCCGGCGGCAAGCGCCTTTTCCTTGAGAACCTTGATCTCGGCGCGGATGGCCGCTTCCTTCGCATCACGCTCGGGACCCGGCTCCATGCCTTCCAGCTCGCGCTCCAGACGCATCTCGACGTTGCCGCCGAGCTGGATGTCCGTACCACGACCGGCCATGTTGGTGGCGATGGTGACCGCACCGGGAACACCGGCCTGCGAAACGATATAGGCTTCCTGCTCGTGGTAACGGGCGTTCAGAACCTGGAAATCGGTAAAGCCGGACTGGCGCAGCATGTGGGCCAGAAGCTCGGACTTCTCGATGGAGGTCGTGCCGACGAGAACCGGCTGGCCACGATCATGCGCCGCCTTGATCTCGGCGATGATGGCGAGGAACTTCTCTTCGCCGGTACGATAAACCTCGTCGTCCTCGTCGATGCGCTGGATCGGCAGGTTGGTCGGCACCTCGATGACGTCGAGGCCGTAGATGTTGCCGAACTCTTCAGCTTCCGTCGATGCCGTACCGGTCATGCCTGCAAGCTTTGCATACATGCGGAAGTAGTTCTGGAAGGTGACGGAAGACAGTGTCTGGTTTTCCGGCTGGATCTGCACCTTTTCCTTGGCTTCCAGCGCCTGGTGCTGGCCTTCGGAATAACGACGGCCCGGCATCATGCGGCCGGTGAATTCGTCGATGATGACGATCTCGTCGTTGCGGACGATGTAGTCCTTGTCGCGGGTGAAGAGCTTGTGGGCCTTCAGCGCATTGTTGATGTGGTGAACGATGGCGACGTTTTCGATGTCGTAAAGCGATTCGCCCTTGAGCAGACCCGCCTGCCGCAGCAGGTTTTCGAGCTTCTCGGTGCCGTCTTCGGAGAAGTTGGCCGAACGCTGCTTTTCATCGATTTCGTAATCTTCCGGCGACAGAAGCGGAATGAAGGCGTCGATGGTGTTGTAGAGATCGGAGCGGTCGTCCAGCGGGCCGGAGATGATCAGCGGCGTGCGCGCCTCATCGACCAGAATGCTGTCCACTTCGTCGACGATCGCGTAGTTGTGGCCGCGCTGCACCATCTGGGCGCGATCATATTTCATGTTGTCGCGCAGATAATCGAAGCCAAGCTCGTTATTCGTGGCATAGGTGATGTCGCAGCCATAGGCCTCGCGGCGCTGGTCGTCATCGAGCCCGTGCACGATCACACCGGTCGTCAGACCGAGGAAACGGTAGAGCTTGCTCATCGTGGCCGCGTCGCGCTGGGCGAGGTAGTCGTTGACGGTAACGACATGCACGCCCTTGCCGGCCAGCGCATTGAGGTAGACCGCAAGGGTCGCCACCAGCGTCTTGCCTTCACCGGTCTTCATTTCAGCGATGGCGCCCTGGTGCAGGATCATGGCACCGGTCAGCTGCACATCAAAGGGTCGCATGTGCAGAACACGGCGCGACGCCTCGCGGGCGACGGCAAAAGCCGGGATCAGCAGATCGTCCAGCGATTTGCCGTCCGCAAGCTGCTGGCGGAACTCCGCCGTCTTTGCCGCCAGCGCGTCGTCGGAAAGAGCCTTGGTGGCTTCCTCCAGCGCATTGATGGCTGCGATCTTGCTTTTATAGGAGCGGACGCGGCGTTCATTTGCCGAACCGAATAATTTGCGGGCTATTCCGCCGAGGCTGACCATCTTACTGGCCCTTTCTGAAATTCCGTTTTCGCAGGCGGTTTTTTCCATCACGCCGATTTCGGCAACAAATGACGGACTTCGCCCTTCAACGTATCTGGACGCGAGGTTGCGTGACAGATAAGAGGGGGGGCAAATGATGTCAACGGTTCTGCCCGTTACAGAATGGCCACAATCCGGTGTTTGGAAGTTTTTTCAGAGCCGGAAACCATGTCTGGAGCCGGCATTGTCCCCGAAAGGTTCAAAATGTTGCGCTATAATAAAATTGCGGCTGCGGTGATTGTGGCCACGCTCGGCCTCCAGTTCCCTGCCTTTGCACAGGAAGACAAGGTTGTCGCCAAGGTCGGCGATCTGGAAATCCACCAGTCCGAACTCGACCTCGCCATGGGTAATCTCGATCCGCAGCTCGCGCAGCTTCCCGACGAGCAGAAAAAGGTCGCAGCCCTTTCCGGCGCGATCGACGTCAAGCTCCTCGTGAAGAATGCTAGCGCCGAAGGTCTGGAAAAGACCGAAGACTTCAAGAAGCGCATGGAATTCATTCAGGACCGTGAGCTGCACAACGCCTATTTCCGCAAGCATGTGGTTGACGCTGTCACCAATGAAGAGGTGAAGGCGCGCTACGACAAGGAAGTCGCAGCCTTGCCGAAGGAAGAAGAAATCAAGGCAGCCCATATTCTGGTTGCAAGCGAAGACGAAGCCAAGGACGTCATCAAGCAGCTTGATGCGGGCAAGGATTTCGCAGCACTTGCCAAGGAAAAGTCGACCGACTCCAACAAGGATGATGGCGGCGATCTCGGCTGGTTCGGCAAGGGCCGCATGGTTCCGGAATTCGAAGAGGCCGCTTTCGGTCTCGAAAAGGGCGCCTACACCAAGACGCCTGTCAAGACGCAGTTCGGCTTCCACGTCATCAAGCTGGAAGACAAGCGCATCGCACCGCCGCCGGCTTTCGAGCAGGTCGAGCCGCAGGTTCGTCAGCTTGTCATGCGTGACAAGTACGTTGCCCTCATCGAGAAGGCAAAGGCTGACCAGAAGATCGAAATCATGGATGAGACGCTGAAGAAGGGCTACGACGAAGCCACGAAGGAACAGCAGGCACAGCCGCAGCAGTAATAAAACCATGTTACGGGGCGGCCACAGGCCGCCCCGCTTCATCTCAGGCACTTTCAAACCTTCCCCGTTTCCAGAATCTCAGGCGCTTTCCCATGTCCGTTGCCGTTTCCCCGCTCGCTCCGAAATCCTATCCCGACATGCCCGCGCTGCGTGGTGTTCGCATGGCGACGGCTGCGGCCGGCATCAAGTACAAGAACCGGACCGATGTTCTGTTGATGGTGTTCGACAAGCCGGCAAGCGTGGCCGGCGTTTTCACAAAATCGAAATGCCCCTCGGCCCCCGTTGATTTCTGCCGCGCCAATCTCGGCGGCGGCGTGGCGCGTGCCGTGGTGGTCAATTCCGGTAACGCAAATGCCTTTACCGGCGTCAAAGGCAAGGCAGCGACCGAGTTGACGGCGAAATCCGCAGCCGCTGCCGTCGGCTGCTCTGAAAACGAAGTGTTTCTGGCATCGACCGGCGTAATCGGCGAACCGCTTGATGCCAACAAGTTCGCCGGGGTTCTGGGCGACATGCAGGGCATGGCCGAAGCCGATTTCTGGCAGGAAGCCGCCAAGGCAATCATGACGACCGACACTTATCCCAAGGTCGCGACCCGCACGGCCGAAATCGGCGGTGTCGTGGTCACCATCAACGGTATCGCCAAGGGTGCCGGCATGATCGCTCCCGATATGGCGACGATGCTTTCCTTCGTGGTGACGGATGCCGATATTGATCCGGCCGCGCTGCAATCGCTGCTTTCCGCCGGTGTCGGCCCGACCTTCAATTCCGTGACTGTTGACAGCGACACCTCCACTTCCGATACGCTGATGTTGTTCGCGACGGGTGCGGCGGCTGAGGACGGTCAGGTCAAGGTGACGCGCGCCGATGACCAGCGGCTTTCCTCCTTCCGCGCCGCCTTGAACGATCTCCTGAAAGATCTGGCCCTGCAGGTGGTTCGCGATGGCGAAGGCGCACGCAAGATGGTCGAAGTTACCGTTACCGGCGCGGAAAACGATGTCGCTGCCAAGAAGATCGCCCTTTCGATTGCCAACTCACCGCTGGTGAAGACCGCGGTTGCCGGCGAAGATGCCAATTGGGGTCGCGTCGTCATGGCTGTGGGCAAATCCGGTGAAATGGCCGACCGTGATCGCCTTGCCATCTGGTTCGGCGGCGTGCGCGTTGCCGTTAATGGCGAACGCGATCCGGATTATTCGGAAGCGGAGACCACCGCCGTGATGCGGCTGGAAGACATTCCGGTGAAGGTTGACATCGGTCTCGGTGAGGGCACGGCCACCGTATGGACCTGCGACCTGACCAAGGAATATGTTGCGATCAACGGCGACTACCGGAGCTGACCGTTGGAGCCGAAGAGAATGCAGGACAATAAAATCGTCAATCTGCCGCTGGTTCGCCGTCTGGAAGCAGTCAGCTTTCGGGCTTGGCCGGCCTCGTCGGTGATTTATGACGGTAGCTGGCAAATCCGCCTGACGGGGTCGCATCCATCAAAACGCATCAATTGCGTGGTGCCGCTCGATCCTTCCGATTATGGAAACTGCGCGGTGCGGCTGGAAAAGGCGCGCAAGCGCTTCGAGGATTTCGGCCGTCCGCTGGTGGTGCGCGAAACGACGCTGATGCCGCCGCAGCTCAAGGATTTTCTGGTAAAGGACGGCTGGTCCATGGTTGAGGAGGTCAAGGTCATGACGGCCGATCTAACTGGCATGGAACTGCCGGAAACGCTGGTCAGCCTGCCGAGCCACGATATTGGCCGTTTTGTCGAGGCGAGCATCAAGGTCAGCGATGGCGACCCGACCCTGCGCCCGGCGATCGCTGAAATCCTCAGTTCGATCAAGCCGACCCTTGGCCTGTTCATCAACGAAGAAGCAGGGGGCAGCGCACTCGCCACCGTTATCTGCGTGCAGGATAACGATCTTGCCGGCATTCTTTCCCTTGATGTCGAGAAGTCGCAGCGGAAAAAGGGCCTCGGCACGCAGCTGCTGGCGTCAGCACTGCGCTGGGCCCGCATCAGCGGTGCCAAAAGTGCTTGGTTGCAGGTCGTTTCCACAAATGCGCCCGCGATTGCACTTTATGAAAAATTCGGCTTCACCGAGGCCTATTCCTATCGCTACTGGCGCAAGGCTGGTGAAGAATGAGCGAAGCGGGCAAAAAAATCCTGCTGGTTGCCGCCTGCGCCCTTCTCGATCAGGACGGCCGTATTCTTCTGGCGCAACGACCTGAGGGCAAGTCGCTTGCCGGCCTGTGGGAATTTCCAGGCGGCAAGGTGGAACAAGGCGAAACACCGGAGGAGACCCTTGTCCGCGAGCTGGACGAGGAGTTGGGTATCAGGACCAAGATAGCCTGCCTCGCGCCGCTGACGTTCGCCAGCCATACCTACGAGACTTTTCACCTGCTGATGCCGCTCTATGTGTGCCGTCGTTATGAAGGCATGGCCCATGGGCGCGAAGGACAGGCAATTAAATGGGTGAAGCCGCAGGCTCTGCGTGATTATCCGATGCCGCCGGCCGACGAGCCGCTCATCCCCTTCCTTCAGGATTTGCTTTAAAGCGAACTACCTGGCGGGTTCCATCCCCTCGCGCAGCCTGTTGAAAACATCCCGCAACTCCCCTTTGCCGTGCCAAAACGAGGCTGTGTTAACAGATCGTTCAGCACCCTCTGGCAGATTGTTAAGCTAAAGAAGCGGTAAACTGCGCGTATGAGGTTGGCTATGAACGAGGATTTCTGGAAGACGGTGGAAGGTCGTCAGTCTTACTCCAACAAATCCCGTCGCACCGGCGTTCTTAATGTCGCGTTGCTTTTCGGGACGGCTGTGATTGCCCTTTCCCTGATCGTCACCCCCATGCTTGCCGGAAAATCATCAACGCGCGTCGCGCAGTTCTCCGACAATTACGACATGATAAGCACCGGCTCCATCAAGAAGACCGATGCTGGCAAGACCTATTCCATCCGCCGCAGCATAACCCAGCCGATGCCGGAGATGCCCTGTGTCGTGACGGGCTATAGCAACGAGAGCGGTTGCTGATCGTTTACCATCATCGGTAACGGATTCCTCACGCCCGTGGCATAGTATAAATTCGATTTTAGTAAGATATAGTGCCGGTTAGCGTAAGCACCGGATGGCGGATGGAGAATATCCCGTGCTGCATTGTTTTATTCGTTTCTTTAAAGACGAAAACGGCGCGACCGCAGTCGAATACGGCCTGATCGTCGGCATTATTTCCGCCGCCATCATCGGTAGCGGAACCACCATCGGCAGCAACATCAATGCAGTATTCCAGTTCCTCGCCGATACTTTTGCCAACATCTGAGGCCTGCGCTACGCCTATCAGGAAAGCTTGACTTCGGTCGTCTTCAAGGCATCGGCAAGGCGCATTTTGGCGGAACCAGGTTTCAGCGGTTTCTGCTGGCTCTCGTGCGGTGCCCAGCCTGAGACATAGATGATGGAAAATGTGGCTCTGATCCGCCCGTCCGGATCGGAATAACGTTCGGCGTAAAGCTCCGCTGCCCGCAGGAAAAAAGCGCGGTTGAGCGGTTTTCTGCTGCGGCTTGCCAGCGGATTGGCCATGCCCATGGCGCGCAGATCGCGCATCAGCGGAAAAATCGAGTCGTAACGCACCGTATAAGTTTCCGCGTCGGTGACGGGAAGCGCAAAACCGGCACGCTGCAACAGTGCGCCAACATCGCGCACATCGGCAAAGGGAATGACGCGCGGGCTGGCGCCGCCGGTCAACTCCGCTTCTGCCGTCAACAGCACGTCGCGCAGTTCCTGCAATGTGCCGCTGCCGGGAATGGCTCCGAGAAACAGCCCGTCCGGCTTTAGCGCCCGCCTTATCTGGATCAACGCACCGGGGGTGTCGTTGGTGAGGTGGAGGGCAAGCGGGGAAACAATGAGGTTGGCGGAGGCTTCTTCGAGCGGCAGATGCTCCATGGAGGCCACCTGCGGCACATTCCCATCCGTCGCAAAGGAGGTATCCGTCTCGATACGGCGGATAGCATCCACCTTGCCCGTCTCGGTCAAGCGCCGGGCGGTGATGCCCGTCCCGCCGTACAGTTCGATTGCGGTTTCGAAACGGCGCTCGACGATGGCGAGCCTGTCGGCAAACTCGTCGGCGGCCATGTCGAGAAGAAACAGGGCCTTGTCGTCACGCCGGTTCCACGCCCGGCGGCGATTTTGTTCGATCAGGGCCTGGTCAAAGAGAATATCCATCGTCGTGCCTGCTCGGCTTGTAGCGCCTTTGGGATCGGCGGGCCGCATCGTTGCTGTCATGCCGCTTCGGGCATTGTTTTTCCGGTCAGAGGCCGAAACATATCTCTCTCGCAAAGGCACCCGTTCGGCGCTAAAGTCAACCTCATGGGCACTGGTGAAGATCTGTTTTCGGGATTGCTGTCGAAGTCCGCGACGGTGTCGATGGCTGCACGCGGCGTGTTGCACTCGGCCTTCCGCATGGTCTATCCGCCCACTTGCGCAGGCTGTTCTCGCATGACCGGCGGCGAGGGTGCCCTGTGTGCGGATTGCTGGCGGGATGTGACCTTTATCGATCGGCCTTTTTGCGAGGTTCTGGGTATTCCCTTCTCCCGCGATCACGGCCCCGGCGTGGTGAGCGCACAAGCCATCGCCGACCCACCGCCTTTCAACCGTCTTCGTGCTGTTGCCAGTCATGAGGGAACCGCGCGTAAACTCGTGCACCGGTTGAAATATCAGGACCGGACCGATCTTGCGCGTTTCATGGCGCTGTGGATGCTGCGGGCAAGCGACGGAACGGTTGATAGCTGCGACTGTATCGTGCCGGTTCCGCTGCATCGCCACCGCTTCTGGCGTCGCCGTTTCAACCAGTCCGCTGAGCTCGCCCGGCATCTGGCCAAGGCCGCCGGCAAACCGCTGCTTGCCGGCACGCTGTTGCGCGTGAAGCCGACCGAGCGGCAGGTGGGGCTTTCCGCGCTTGCCCGGCAGGACAATGTGCGGGGTGCTTTTGCAATAGCGCCCGGCCGAAAAACCGATGTTTACGGCAAGCGAGTGGTGCTGGTGGATGATGTTTATACCACTGGTGCGACGGTGGGCGCGGCAAGTCGCGTCTTGCGGAAGGCGGGTGCCACGGATGTGACCGTTTTGACCTTTGCAATGGCCATTTCCGGCCCTATATGAAGCCTGAATGAAACGAGGATATTGTGCGTTTCAGCACACGTTTGCGAGGCTTCGAAATACATGGCACCGGTAACGATCTATACACGGGATTTTTGTGGTTATTGCGCGCGCGCCAAGGCGTTGCTGGACAGCAAGGGCGTCGATTATGCCGAATATAACGCGACGACGACGCCGGAATACCGGCAGGAAATGATCGAGAAATCCGGCGGAACCACCTTCCCGCAAATCTTCATCAACGGCCAGCATATCGGCGGTTGCGACGATCTGCATGCACTGGAGCGTGCTGGCAAACTCGACGTTATGCTTGCCGCTTAATCGGCTCGATTTTCGATACGGAGGACGTGATGATTTTCAAGGCTGCCGCCATTCAGATGCGCTCGGGTGTCGATACGGTGAAAAACGCCGCCGATATGGAGCGCCTTGTACGTGTTGCTGCGGCTGCGGGCGCTGTCTATGTTCAGACGCCGGAAATGACCGGCGCTCTCCAGAAGGACAGGCAGGCGCTTCGCGCCCAGCTGCGTGACGACGATGGCGATATCATCGTTGCGACTGCCGCCCGGCTGGCACGCGAACTCGGCATCCATGTCCATGTCGGCTCGACAGCGATTGCCCGCCCGGATGGCAAGATTGCCAATCGCGGTTTTCTGTTTGCGCCTGACGGTTCGCGCATCTGCAGCTATGACAAGATCCATATGTTCGATGTCGATCTAGACAATGGCGAAAGCTGGCGCGAAAGTGCGGCTTATGAACCCGGCGCTGTCGCTTGCGTTGCTGAACTGCCACTGGGGAAATTCGGCTTTGCGATCTGCTACGATGTGCGCTTCCCGCAGCTTTTCCGGGCGGAGGCACTCGCCGGCGCCGAGGTTCTGACGGTTCCGGCCGCCTTCACCCGTCAGACGGGTGAAGCCCACTGGGAAATTCTGCTGCGTGCCCGCGCCATTGAAAACGGCGCTTTCGTCATTGCCGCCGCACAGGCCGGCCTGCATGAGGACGGGCGGGTCACGTTCGGCCATTCCATCATCATCGACCCCTGGGGCAAGGTACTGGCAATGGCCGGTGGCGCCGGGGAAGAGATCATTTTCGCAGAGATCGACACGTCTCTCGTGGCTGCAGCGCGTGGGAAAATCCCCAATCTGCGCAATGCCCGTGAGTTCGGACTGGACACGGTTATTCCTGCTGGAGGTGAGGCGGCGTGATCCGTTATGCGCTGGCCTGTGAAAAGGGCCATGAGTTCGAAGGCTGGTTTTCCGGGAGCGACGATTTCGACAATCAGTTGCAGCGCGGCTTCCTGTCCTGCCCGATGTGCAATTCCCCGCAGGTTTCCAAAGTTCTGATGGCGCCTTCGGTCTCCACCGCCCGCAAAAAAGACGACCGCCAGACGCTCGCCATGGACGCGGCCAGAAAAGAGGCGCTCGCAAAAATCCGCGAAGCGGTTGCCAATATTCGCGCGAATGCGGAAGATGTCGGCGATAAATTTCCCGAAGAAGCCCGCAAGATCCACTATGGCGAGGCCGACGAACGCGGCATCATCGGCCACGCCTCTGCCCAGGACGTCAAGGCCTTGATTGACGAGGGCATCGAGATTGCGCCGTTGCCGGTGCTGCCCGATGATGTGAATTGAGTTTGCTTACGATTTTGATGACGTCCACCACTTAGGGCGACGTCATCCGTCGTTCATGACAGGAGAGTTGGGTGCGCTGGCTTCACGCGGGTCTTTTCGCCAGCATCATGTAGTTGACTTCCATGTCCGGCGAGAGGTTCCAGCGGTCCTGCAATACGTTGTAGAAGACGCCGGTACGGTGGACGATATCCATGCCGCTGGCCACCAGCGGCCGTTCAAGCTCTTCCGGGCGAACCAGCTTCTCATATTGGTGGGTGCCGCGCGGCAGCCAGCGCAATACGTTTTCGGCGGCAAAGATCGCGAGCGCGCGGGCTTTCAGCGTGCGGTTGATGGTGGCGGCGAACATCAACCCGCCGGGGCGCACCATTTTCGCGCAGGTGGTGACGAAGAGATCGACATTGGCCACATGCTCGACCACTTCCATGTTGAGGACGACGTCGAAGGTTTCGCCCGCCTCCAGCAACTGTTCGGCGGTCAGGGCGCGGTAGTCGACGCTGACACCGCTTTCACGGGCGTGGGTGGAGGCAATGCCGATATTCTTTTCTGAAGGGTCGGCGCCTACCACGTCCGCGCCCATGCGCGCCACGGGTTCGGAAAGCAGGCCGCCGCCGCAGCCGATATCCAGCACACGCAGCCCTTCAAGCGGGCGGTGCGCCTTCGGGTCGCGGCCGAAATTATCGCAGATGCGGTTGCGGATATATTCAAGCCGCACCGGGTTGAATTTGTGCAGCGGCCGGAACTTGCCCGTCGGGCTCCACCATTCCGCAGCCATCGCGGAGAAGCGATCCACCTCGCTCTGGTCGACGGTCGTCTGTGCGGTTTCGCTCATGGTTCTGCTCCATATTGCTGTTGCATTGAAGTCGGATGATTGACCCCCGAAGTCAAGACCGGCGGCACATTCCATCGGCAAATTCCCGGGTGCTTCATTGCCGCAGGTGGAACTGAAACGGGCTGCGATTTGTTTCATGCTGCGTTCATGGAACACGGCGTATTTTCCAGTCATGGCAGTATGTGGAACGCATGCTCGTGCATCGAAATCGATGGACGCCGACAAGGGCAAAGCGGGCTTTTGCTTGAGGAGAAGTAAGTGAAGAAAAAACTGTTTGGCGCAATTGCGCTGGTGGCCATGCTCGCCGCGCCGGCACTTGCCGAAGCTGCGACTCGCGGCTTTGCCACCGCGAATGTGAATATGCGCTCCGGTCCGAGCACAGCCTATCCGGCCGTCGTCGTGATCCCGGTCGGCGCACCATTGACGGTACATGGCTGCCTGTCCGATACGCCGTGGTGCGACGTCTCTTTCGTCAGCGGTCGTGGTTGGGTCGCCGGTCGTTACATCCAGACGACGTTCAGGCAGAACCGGGTCTACGTTGAGCCGCGTTATTACCGCGATCTCGGCGTTCCTGTGATCACCTTCGAAGCCGGTCGTTACTGGGACCGTTATTATCGTGACCGCGACTTCTACCGCGAGCGTGACCGCTGGCGTCGTCCGCCGCCATCCGGCGGTTACTGGAATGCTGCGCCTCCGCCGCCGCGCGGTGACTGGGAACGCCCGCGTCCACGCGACGAATGGCGTGATGGCCGCCGGGATGAATGGCGCGATCCGCGTCAGGGCGGTGGACCGAATGACGGCCGCTGGGAGCGCCGTTACGGCGACTGGAACCAGGGTGACAGAAACCGGGGCGACGGAAACCAGGACAGGCCACGTCGAGATGGTGACCGTCCGCGGTTTGAGGAAGAAAACCGTGACCGCAATCGCGATCGCCAGCCAAATCAGGACGAAGGACAGCGTCGTCCAGAGCGCCGCCAGTGGGATGATCCACGCCGCGCGCCCGCCTCGGAAAACTTTCAGGGCGGTTGCCGGGTCGGTGATCCCGGTTGCGATCCGCGATAAACAGACAAAGCCCGGCGAGATTTCGTCGGGCTTTTCATTTGCCGGTTCAGATTATCACGAGAGTACTTTTATTTCGCGGTAGCTGCCTTGCGTGTACGGGCCTTGGGCTTTGCCGGGGCTTCTGCCTCCGGCTCCGCAGCAGCGGTCTTCGGCGCTGCTTTCTTGCGCTGGGCAGGCTTGGTCGCTTCCGATGTCTTCAGCAGCGAAAATTCATGCTTTGCCTGTTCCCAATGGTCCGCGTCACGGCCATGGGGATGGCCTTCCTTTTCCCAAAGTGTATAGGCCCGTTTGCTGATCCACTCTTGTTCCGAAACCTGCATGCTCGTCTCCCGTTGCTGTTGACAACGCCTTTGACAAGGCGACATTCCGCTTGGTCCGGCACACGCTCGACAGGAATCAATGCCGGCATTTCAAACTCCATTACATGCCATGATTTTCCGGGCGTCAAGCAAACATGCTGCATTGCGAAAGCGGATTTCAGGCATTTTACGCGGGTGAAAGCGGTTTGAGCGAAAGACGTTCCTGAAACACAAGATCAACGTTGCGTGATCGCGCCCGGGCCGCCAAGATGGGCTGGTGAACGGTAGCGGAGGAGGCGACCTTGGAAGTTGCAACGGAAGCGGAGACGCAGGTCGTCATCGAGAGACGGGGAGGGGCCGGCATCATCCACCTGAACCGTCCGAAAGCCATCAACAGCCTGACGCTGCCGATGGTTCGTGCCATGCTTCAGGCGCTTCACCGTTTCGAGGATGACCCTGACGTTTCCTGCGTGGTGCTGACAGGAGAAGGCGACAGGGGGCTCTGTGCCGGGGGTGATGTCCGCATCATCCACGATCTCGGCAAAGCGGGCGATCCGCAGGTGCTGGATTTCTGGCGCGAAGAGTTTCCGCTGAATTATCGCATTGCCCGCTTTGGTAAACCTTACGTCGTGTTGATGGACGGCATCGTCATGGGTGGCGGCGTCGGCATTTCCGCCCATGGCAGCCACCGCATCGTCACCGAGCGGACGAAGCTTGCCATGCCGGAAACCGGTATCGGCTATTTCCCTGACGTCGGCGGTTCCTGGCTTTTGCCCAGAGCACCGGGCGAATGCGGCGCCTGGCTGGGGCTGACAGGCAATGCGGTCACTGCTGCCGACGCGATCTATGCCGGTTTTGCCGATTGTTTCGTCCCTTCTGCGCGCCTTACAGATTTGGTGGAGAATCTATCACAAGCGCTCGATCCTGATGGTGTCGAGGCGGTAATCGGAACTTATGCCGTCGAAGCTGGTGAGGGCGTCCTCTCTGCACACCGTGAGATCATCGACGCGGCATTCCGTTTCGACACGGTCGAGGAGATTTTCGCAGCACTTTCGGAGCGTGACGATACGTTTTCGCGCGAGACTCTGGAAATTCTCAAAAAACGCTCCCCTACCAGTCTCAAACTAACCCTGAAACTGCTGCGTCTGGGGCGGGAAAGCGCCAGCCTCATCGAATGCCTTGAACGGGAATTTGCCGCTGGCACAGAGATATTGCGGGGTCATGATTTTTATGAGGGCGTGCGTGCGGCCCTGGTCGACAAGGACCGCAATCCGCGCTGGCGACCGGCACAGCTGGAAGAGGTGCGTGAAGAAGACCTTCTGCCATATTTTACCAAACATTCCGGTAATCTCTTTCCGGAGCACCGCCTTTAGATTGCGCAGCGCAAAAGAAATCCGGCTTGCGGACATATATGAAATCATCGCCTTTTGAATTGCTGTTGCTTGGGTGAAATTTCTAACCTCCTGCGGCTTAACGCACGGCTGTTGCTCGCGGGCGTTGTCGCCCCCCGTTATGTTGACGACCATTCGATTTTCCGGGGGTATTCATGAAACGTCTTCTCATTATCGGCACTGCCATTGCCGCTCTTTTTGCAGGTGCGGCGCAGGCGCAGTCTCCGACCACCATTCTCAACGCCTCCTACGATGTTGCCCGTGAGGTTTTCGCAGCCGAGAACGAGGCTTTCATCAAGCTGCATCCGGGTATCACGGTTGATCAGTCGCACGCCGGCACCTCCAAGCAGGCGCGTGCCATCGTTGAGGGTCTGGAAGCTGATGTCGTCACCTTCAACCAGGTAACGGATGTCGATTTTCTGGTGAAGCAGGGTTTCGTTTCCGCCGACTGGCAGAAGGATTTCGCGAACGACGCCTCGCCGTTCTATTCCTTCCCGTCCTTCCTTGTGCGTGCCGGCAATCCCAAGCACATCAAGGACTGGGACGATCTTGCCCGTGACGACGTGAAGGTGGTTTTCCCCAATCCGAAGACCTCGGGTAACGCCCGTTACACCTATCTCGCCGCCACGGCCTACGCCAAGGAGAAGTTCAACGGCGACGAGAAGAAGGTTCAGGAATTCGTCAAGAAAATCTTCGACAACACCCCTGTTTTCGACACCGGAGGCCGCGCCGCCACCACCACCTTCGTGGAACGTGAAATCGGCGACGTGCTGATCACCTTCGAAGCCGAGACCCGCGGCATTGCCAAGCAATATGGCGCCGACAAGGTTGAAGGCGTGGTGCCTTCCGTCAGCCTGCTCGCCGAATTCCCGGTCGCCGTGGTGGACAAGGTGGTCGACAAGCGCGGCTCGCGCGATCTTGCGAAGAGCTACCTCGATTTCCTCTACACCGAAGAGGGCCAGCGCATTGCTGCCGAATTCGGCCATCGCGTTCACAACGAAAAGGTTGTCGGCGAATTCAAGGACAAGTTCCCGGCCATTCGCCTCGTCAACGTCAATGACGTCTTCGGCGGCTGGAATAAAATCCAGAAAGAGCATTTTGCGTCCGGCGCAACGCTTGATACGCTCTACGGCAGCCGTTAATCACGACGATATGCAACAAGTAAAAGACCCGGCGGGAAACTGCCGGGTCGCTTTATGATGAAATGGGGGCGGGGTTTGAAGCGGAATGTTCTGCCGGGGCTTAAATTGTCCCTCGGCGTTACCCTCACTTACGTCGCCATCATCGTGCTTCTGCCGCTCTCGGCGCTGGTGTTCAAGGCGGCGAGCCTCGGGCCTGCCGAATACTGGGCTATTATCTCGTCGCCGCGTGCTGTTGCGAGCTACCGCGTCACGGTGCTCTGCGCGCTGGCCGCCACCTTGTTCAACGTCGTTTTCGGACTGGCACTTGCCTGGGTGCTGACGCGTTACCGTTTCCCCGGCTGGCGCCTTGTCGATGCAATTGTCGATCTCCCTTTTGCGCTTCCCACCGCCGTTGCCGGCATTGCGCTGACGACGCTGTTTGCGGGTAACGGCTGGTTCGGCTCGGTGCTTGCGCAATTCGGCATCAAGGTTGCCTATACGCCGCTCGGCATCATGGTCGCGATGGCCTTTACCAGTCTACCATTCATCGTGCGCACCGTGCAGCCGGTGCTCGAAGACCTCGATCCGGCATTGGAGGAGGCGGCGCAGTCGCTCGGCGGTTCCGATCTCGAAATCTTCCGCAAGGTCATCCTGCCGCTTCTGACGCCGGCTCTACTGGCCGGTCTCTCGCTCTCTTTCGCGCGCAGCCTCGGTGAGTTCGGCGCCATCATCTTCATTGCCGGCAACCAGCCGTTTTCAACCGAAATTACGGCACTGCTGATATTCATCCGGCTGGAGGAATATGATTATCAGGCCGCCGCCGCCATCGCCTCCGTGCTGCTCATCGCGGCCTTCGTAATGCTGGCGGTGACCAATTACCTGCAGGCGCGTGCGCTTCGTTATACGGTGAGGAGCTGAGACATGAGCGCCATTTCCTCGCATCGCAAGCCACCGCGCGTCGGTGACGCGCCCTGGGTTCGCCGCAGCCTGATCGCTTTTGTGCTCGTCATCGGCGCGTTCCTGGTTGTCGCTCCCCTGACCATCATCGGGGTCGAGGCTTTTTCGCAGGGGTGGAAGGTTTACTCAGCCACCATCACCCACCCCGATACGCGCCACGCCATCATGCTGACGGTGCTGACGGCGCTGATTGCCGTGCCGATCAACACGGCCTTCGGCGTCGCGGCCGCATGGGCGATCACCAAATTCGATTTTCCCGGCCGGCGCTTCCTGCTGGTGCTGATCGAGATACCCTTCTCCATCTCGCCGATCGTCGCCGGTGTCGCCTATCTCTTCGTTTACGGGCTGCAGGGGCTGTTTGGGCCGTTCCTCGATGCGCACAATATCAAGATACTCTTTGCACTACCCGGCATCGTCATCGCGTCGATGTTCGTCACGGCACCCTTTGTGGCGCGCGAGCTGATCCCATTGATGCAGGCGCAGGGCCGTGATCTCGAGGAGGCAGCGACCTCGCTTGGCGCATCCGGCTGGCGCACCTTCTTTTCGGTGACGCTACCGAATATCAAATGGGCGCTGCTCTACGGCGTCGTTCTGTGCAACGCCCGCGTCATGGGCGAATTCGGCGCGGTTTCGGTCGTATCAGGCAATATTCGCGGCCAGACCAACACGCTGCCGCTGCATATCGAGCTGCTCTACCATGATTACCAGACGGCCGGCGCCTTCGCGTCCGCCTCCATCCTCGCTTTGCTCGCCGTCGTCACCATCATCGCCAAGGTAGCGCTGGAAGGGCGTGGTGCGGGGCGCGGGGCCAAGAAGACCAGCGGCGGTGCCGCCATCGCCACGGAGACCTGATTCCCATGAAAATCCGCCTCGAAAATGTGGTGAAGACCTTCGACACGTTCCGCGCGGTGCGCGATGTTTCGCTCGATATTGAAAGTGGCGAGCTTCTGGCGCTGCTCGGCCCTTCCGGCTCCGGAAAAACCACGATTTTGCGCATGGTCGCGGGTCTCGAATATAGCGATGGCGGCCGCATCTTTTTTGGAGACGAAGACGCCACCAATATTCCGGTGCGCGATCGCGGCGTCGGTTTCGTGTTCCAGCACTACGCACTTTTTCCGCATATGACGCTGCATGAAAACATCGCGTTCGGCATGAAGGTGTCGAAGGTGAAGCGCGACAAAGCGGCGATCGATGCGCGGGTCAAGGAACTGTTGAACCTGGTCAAGCTCGACGGTCTGGGCGACCGTTTCCCGGCGCAGATTTCCGGTGGGCAGCGGCAGCGTGTGGCGCTGGCCCGTGCGCTTTCGGTCGATCCCAAAGTGCTTCTACTGGATGAGCCCTTCGGTGCGCTGGATGCCAATGTGCGCCGCGACCTGCGCCGCTGGCTGCGTGAAATTCACGGTGCACTGGGCATTACCACGATTTTCGTGACGCATGATCAGGAAGAGGCACTTGATCTCGCTGACCGCGTCGTCATCCTCAATCAGGGCGAGATCGTGCAGCAGGGCACACCGAAGGAAGTCTGCCGCCAGCCGAACAGCGCCTTCGTCATGCGCTTTCTCGGCGACGCCAACCGTGTGTCCGGCGTGGCGCGCGGCGGCAAGGTCTATGTCGGTGACAACGAACTGCCCTTCTCCTACGGTCAGGCGGATGGCGCCGTCGAGATCTATGCCCGTCCCTCCGATCTGGAATGGGAAGATCTGCACGAGGGCATTCCAGCCTCGGTTTCGCGGGTTCTCGACCGGGCAGGCGAGCGGCGGGTGATCGCCAGTACCGATGGCGGCGATCTCCTGGAATTCGACGTGCCGCCGGAAAATGATGTCGCGGCAGGCGATCGCGGTTCCGTCATCATCCGCCGTGCGAAGATTTTCCCGGCGGCTTGAGGGACACTCTCACCAGCCTCATATCAGCAGTTCGAAAGAGGCCTCGGCCGCCAGCCTGCCATTGACCATCAGGTCAACCTTGTGAACACCCGCATAGTGCTTGCGGGTGGTGAAATCACGCATGGCGCGGCTTATCGAGAGCGCGCATGTTTCGCCCGGCTGCAACTCGATTTCTTTCCACTTGAATACTTTCGCGGAGGCGTCACTGTTTTTTTTCACGTAATGCACGGCATAATCGATCACAAGCTTCTGCGGGCTTTCTGCCGTCGAGGTGAAAGAAGCTGAAATCCGCACCGGATTACCAAGAGCGACCTTTTCAGGAGAAACCTGAAACGCCGAAAGCGCAATCTGCGCTTCCTCATGCGCACCGAAATGGGCGAGTGCGGCAGCGTCGCCTTTCTTGACCAGAGTGCGCAAGGCCTGCCGCACGATCCAGCGTGTATGCGGGTTTTCCCTCGGCCATGTGTCGATGAGCGCCAGCACGAAAGCGGGATTGTCCTTGGTGATGTCGTTCAGATGATTGGCGACGGATTTGCGCACGTAAAGTGCCTCGTCGGCTTTCATGGCATCGAGGATTGCTGTGACCGGCGAGGGATCATCGATCAGGGCTTTGAGCTGGAACGACCATGGCAGGCGCGGCCGGCAACCCTCGCTCGCCAGCCTTCGCACATGCTCGTTGTCTTGTCGCGACCATGTTTCCATCACGGCAAGTGTTCGGGCCAGATCCCTTTGCAGGAAATGGCGGATGGCAAATTCCGCGGAGCCGAAACGGGTGAAATATTGCAGCGCCTGCATGGAAAGATCGAAATCGTCGAGACCGTAAAGCGCCACATATTCCGGCAGCGAAATGGATGCGAAACCGTTGCCTATCCCGGGTGCTGCGGCTGTCAGAATTTCGATGTTGCGGGCATAGTCGCCGGGAAGCGTGGCGTGCAGGCTGGTCGCCACCTGCCGCATGCGCTGCATGATGCCCAGCGCTTCGAGATTTGTCGTGGCAAGCGCCATGAAGGCGGGAACATCGAAAGGCGCATGAACGGCTTTAGTCTGATCGGCGATGTGTCGCAGTTTTTCGTGGTTGAAGATTTCCTTCAACGCAGGTGCCGCTGTCTCGCTCATATGGCCTCTCAAAGTTCACTTTTTGTTCTTTTAGGGCATGATGAGGATGGAGGCAAGGGAAGGTGGTTCTACCGAAGAAAAGACATAGCAAATCTTGCTTCTTCACAGATTGACGAAGGCCTTTCACTCCGTCATTCCGGGCTTGATCCGGCATCCGGCCACTGCGCGCCTGCGCGGTGAATAGTCTTTTGCGGTCAATGACTTGATCGTGCTGGACCCCGGATCTAGTCCGGGGTGACGATGCGTGGAGATTCCGGGTTCGCCAAATTCAAGTTCAGGGCGGATATTGTCACCCGCCCCGAGTTTGCATCCAGAGCTTCAGCTCATCTGGCTGACGAATTTCGTTTCCAGATAGGCCTGAACCGCCTCCGAACCGCCTTCCGTGCCATAACCGGAATCCTTGACGCCGCCGAAGGGGACTTCGGGAAGCGCAAGGCCGTTGTGGTTAATGGTCAGCATGCCCGCCTCGACCTGGTGGCCGAGCGCATGCGCAGTCTTGACCGAGCTGGTAAAGGCGTAGGATGCAAGGCCGAAAGGCAGGCGGTTCGCTTCGTTGATGGCGTCGTCGAATGTCGAGAAGCGGTTGATGATGGCGACTGGACCGAAGGGTTCGTCGTTCATGATCTTGGCTGTCACGGGCACGTTGGCGAGCACCGTGGGCTCGAAGAAGTTGCCCTTGTTGCCGATTCGGCGGCCACCGGTCTTCAGTTCCGCGCCATGGGAAACGGCGTCGTTGATCAGACCTTCCAGCGCTGGGATGCGGCGCTCATTGGCGAGCGGCCCCATGACGACACCTTCTTCCAGGCCGTTGCCGACCTTGATCGCCTTCGTGGCTTCCACGAAACCTTCAAGGAAGCGATCCGCCACACCGTCCTGCACGAGGAAGCGGGTGGGAGCGACGCAGACCTGACCGGCATTGCGGAACTTGGCAAGCGAGGTCACCTCGATCGCTTTTTCGATATCGGCATCGTCAAAGATCATCACTGGCGCATGACCACCGAGTTCCATCGTGGCGCGCTTCATGTGCTTGCCGGCAAGGGCTGCCAGATGTTTGCCGATCGGCGTGGAGCCGGTGAAGGAAATCTTGCGGATGACCGGATGCGGGATCAGATATTCCGAAATCTCGGATGGCACGCCGTAAACGAGACCGATGACACCTGCCGGCACGCCCGCATCCACGAACGCTCGGATCAGTTCCGCCGGCGATGCCGGTGTTTCTTCCGGGGCCTTGACGATGATGGAGCAGCCCGTGGCAAGGGCAGCCGACAGCTTGCGGACGATCTGGTTGATCGGGAAGTTCCATGGCGTAAACGCCGCGACGGGACCAACCGGCAGCTTGATGGCAAGCTGGGAAACGCCGGTTGCACGCGCCGGAATGACCTGGCCGTAGGTGCGACGTGCTTCTTCGGCGAACCAGTCGATGGTATCGGCGGCGCCCATGATTTCGGTTGCTGATTGCGACAGCGGCTTGCCCTGCTCGCGGGTCATTATATATGCGATCTTGTCCTTGCGCTCACGCAGTATGTCGGCTGCCCTGCGCATGATCTTGGAACGCTCGAAAGGCGAGGTGTCGCGCCAGACCTTGAAGCCACGCTCGGCAGCGGCAAGCGCCAGATCGAGGTCCGCCTTTTCGGCATGGGCGATCGCGCCGATGATTTCGTCGGTCGCAGGGTCGGATACGGCGATCGTCTTGCCGGAAACGGCGTCTCGCCATTCGCCATCAATGAGAAGTTTGATGTCGGGATAGGTGTGCATAGGGACTACCTTCATGATGCGGCCGATACGGCAGGGTGCCGTCCAGCCCGGAGACGTGAACAGAATTTTCCTGACCGGACTATGTCCGGTATCGCCGCTTTCGCTGCGCGGAACGGGCGTCTGGGCATTTCCGGCAAGAGGGAGCTGAAACGCCGGAAACGGAAATGACAGCTCTTATATTAAGTTGCGTACGGTATGTTTCAACCGTTCGCTCTGGCACTCGCCATGATTTTTCTGTGATGCGGAACTTGTCTCTCGGCTTTCCTGTCTGACAGGCAGGCGGATGCAGAACGCGCGTTGGTCTTGTCCGGCGCGCGCGAATCATGTGTTGCTGTTTGTGAGCAAGTACGCATATGCCACAATTCGGCCTTTGTCGCACCAGACGGATTGATAGGAAGACATAGCTTGTAGTGTTGCTTGCGTCATAACAGGGCGTGAAGTGTAAAAAAGTACAATAAGACGGAAAAATTATCCAAATGGTTTACTCAAAACCTAGAGAAAATACGGATAAAATCTCACTAAGGATATAACATTCATTCCTGATATATATTGCGAGCGTCGGTTCCCTTGACCCTCAGAGGTTGGCGAAAACCCCTCGACCTGAACGCTAGATGGAGAAAGAGTATGAGTTTCGCCCGGGTACTTCTCAGTGCGTTTCTGTCGCTCATGTGGCTTTCCTGTGCCGAGGCCGGGACGATCGCCAAGCCGCAAGGCAAGCCGATATTGACCATCTCCGGAAACATCACCAACACCAATGCCGATGGCGCTGCGGTATTCGACCGCGACATGCTGGAGGGATTGGGCATGGTGACGGTGGAGACCACGACGCCCTGGCACGATGGCCGTGTTCGTTTTGACGGCGTGTCACTGGCAAAGTTGATGGATCTCGTCGGCGCAAAAGGCACCAGCGTAACGGCAGTTGCACTCAACGATTATGTGAGCACCATACCGGTTGAGGATTTTAAGAAATTTAACGTTATCCTCGCGATCAAGCTGGATGGCAACTACATGACAGTCCGCGAAAAGGGTCCGCTGTTTGTCATCTATCCCTATGATAGCGACCCGGAATTGCAGAAGCAGACCTATTATTCGCGGTCCGCATGGCAAGTTGCCAAATTGATAGTGGAATAAAGGTGCCGTTTGCGAAAACTTGTGGCGGTGATCATCTGTTGCTTCGTCCTGGCAACGGGCTATATCGCTTTCGTCATTGCCGAGCGTCAGACCGCTCTGCAGAAATTTGCCCGCTATAACGATTCGTGGGCGGTCAGTCAGACCGTGGCGGAATATCTCCGCCTTCAGAACAAATTGGCCGTTTTTGCGCTCAGTCCCGGTGTCATAGACCGGGACGAATTGCAGCTGCGCATGGACATCATGCTAAGCCGCCTGGAGCTGTTGAAGCAGGGTAACCTCGGCGCTTTCATCAATGAAAAACAGCAATGGCGGGATCTCGTAACCCGCCTTGACGCGGTTCTGGCCCGCCTGGAACAGCAGATGAACACCCTGGAGCCAAGGGATGTTCCGGATCTGCTCTCCGAGATGAGCTCGCTCGATGCGCCGATGACGACGCTGGCTTCGTCGTCGGTCGCCTATGACGTCAATCTGATCGATACGGCCCATGAGGACGTGCGCAAGCTGCATATCGTCTACACCGCGCTTGCGGGCGGATTGATCCTGTGCGGCATCGCGCTGGTGATATTGCTGCTTCGCCAGAACGATCTGTTGAACCGCGCGCAGAAAAGCATGCGCGGGCTGACGGACGACCTGCGCGCCGCCACGCTTGAATTGCAGGCCAAGAATGTCCGGCTGGAGCATGATGCCTATCATGATGCGCTGACGGGCCTGCCGAACCGATCGCTGTTCCGGCAGGAACTGATCGAGCGGTTGCGCCGCTCCTTCGGCGGTAATGGAACCACGGCCATTCTTCTACTTGATCTCGACGGGTTCAAGGACGTCAACGACACGCTTGGCCACGATTCGGGCGACGCCCTGCTTCAGGCCGTGGCACAGCGCCTTTCGGGGATCGGCGGTGATTACGACATGGTTTGCCGCCTTGGCGGCGATGAATTCGCTGTCGTGTCCGATGATCTCAATGAGGACACGGCGCGCCGACTCGCCTCCAAGCTTATCGAGCAGATCAGCCGGACCTACCAGCTCGGCGAGCAGGAGGTGAAAATCGGCACCTGCATCGGCATTGCCATATCGCATGGTACCGTCGATGCGGATGAATTGTTCAAGCGCGCGGATCTGGCGCTTTATGAAGCCAAGGCCATCGGCCCTGGCCGGGCGAGTGTTTTCAAGGTCCGCATGCAGAAGCAGCTGACCGAAAAGAAATCCTTCGAGGCCGATCTGCAGACGGCGCTGCAGAACGACGAGATGGAGGTCTATTACCAGCCGCAGGTGGCGACGCAGACCCGCAAGCTTTGTGGCTTCGAGGCACTTTTGCGCTGGAAACATCCGGTGCGCGGCGATGTTCCGCCCAGCGTGTTCATCCCCGTTGCGGAAAGAACCGGCCTTATCCATTCGCTCGGAAAATGGGTGATGGAGACCGCCTGCCGCGAGGCGATGCGATGGGATGAGGACATGAAGGTGGCGGTCAATCTCTCGCCGGTTCAGTTCCACAGTACCAACCTCATTCAGAACGTGATGGGTGCGCTTGATAAAAGCGGGCTGGAGCCGAGCCGGCTCGAGCTTGAGATCACCGAATCGATCCTGCTGAACAAGAGCGACCAGACGATCAACACGCTGACGCGGCTGAAGGCCGTCGGCATCCAGATCGCCATGGACGATTTCGGCACCGGTTACTCCTCGCTTGCGAATTTGCGCGGCGTGCCGTTCGACAAGATCAAGATCGACCGGTCATTCCTGCGCGATATTACCAGCGACCGCGACGCGCTGGCGATCGTCGAATTCGTGGTCGGCGTTGGGCGCAGCCTCCGAATGACCACCATCGCCGAAGGCATCGAGACGGAGGAGCAATATGAGCTGGTCAAACGTCTGGGATGCGATCTGGTACAGGGCTATCTGATCAGCAGGCCGTTGCCGGCCAAGGAACTGGTGGCCTGGAGTTCCGTTTGAACGGGTTTGCTTTCGAACAGGGCAAGCCATGTTAAATTTCAGGGGATACATCGCTGCCAGCGAAAACCAATACCGGTTGTCGCACCGATACTGTAGAGCATTCGCGGTCTATGCGGGATCGTTCTGTTGACGAGACCGTGTTTTGAGAAAGGGCTTGGAAAACATGGAAATTCTGGACGTGCATGGAGTAGCCCTGCCTCTTTCTTCCGATGAGGTATCGCCCGTCATATGGCAGGCGCTGACCGACGGCAGCTATGAGGCGAAAGAGGCCCGCAGCGTCCTGAAAGCCATCAAGCCCGGCGACCGCGTATTGGAACTGGGGTCCGGCATCGGCATCATAACCTCGATCATTGCCGGTATTAAGGATGTTTCCGTTTGGGCATTCGAGGCCAATCCGTCCACAGCGGCACTGGCGGAACGGGTGATCAAGGCAAATTGCCGTGGCAATGTCGTGTTTTCCCAAGGGCTTCTCACGGCTGACGAGCCGCGTACCTATCCCTTCTATGTCCGCAAGGATCTCTGGATGTCGTCCATGGACGAAAATCAGGGTCCTTATGAAAAGCGCATCGAAATCTCGTCCGAGAATATCGATGCGTTTGTCGCCAGCCGGGGCATCACTGCGCTCGTGATGGATATCGAGGGCGCGGAACGCGATCTGCTCGGCAATGCCGAGCTTGCTGGCGTGGAACGGATATTCGTCGAGCTGCACGATCACCTTTATGGCCTCGAAGGTGTTCGCGACATCATGCAGGCACTGACCGCCAAGGGTTACGCGTATGATCCGCGCGGTTCACGCGGCCCTTGCGTATTGTTTTCCAAGGACGACAGCCCGAGGGAATACGATCCCGACGTGGATTGAGAGTTCGAGCAACTTAGCGAGTTTCGTTTCCGGCGGTATGCAGGCGCGGCCGCGCCCTCACGCCGTTGATTACAATTTAAAACGCAACTTATCCGGTTGGTTATTTCAATCCGTTTGCGTCTTCTGTCGCAACTTTTCGGTCGTGGTGCCGTTTAGCGCCGGTACCGGGGCGTAAGACAGCGGGCGGCACGGCCATTATTGCCAGATCAGCAATTCATTCAGAATTATTGTTGCAATTGTTGCGGCTGTTTTCCTGCGTCATCATCCCTCCATCAAACCGGCGCACAACATAGATCGCACCGGAAGATGCCAACGCAACCGAAGGAGAAACGATCATGGGCTTTGTTAAGACGACAGATGGAACAGACATCTTCTACAAGGATTGGGGCCCGAAGGATGCTCAGCCCATCGTGTTTCACCACGGCTGGCCACTCAGCTCCGACGACTGGGATGGACAGATGCTGTTTTTCCTCTCGAAAGGGTATCGTGTCGTCGCCCATGATCGCCGTGGTCACGGCCGCTCCGCGCAGGTTTCCGAAGGTCACGACATGGACCATTATGCCGCAGACGCCTTTGCCGTTGCAGAAGCGCTGGACCTGAAAAATGCCGTGCATATCGGCCATTCCACCGGCGGTGGCGAAGTGGCACGTTATGTTGCCAAACACGGTGAACCCGCAGGCCGCGTCGCCAAGGCCGTTCTGGTTTCCGCCGTGCCGCCGCTAATGCTCAAGACCGAGGCCAACCCCGAGGGCCTGCCGATGGAGGTTTTTGACGGCTTCCGTTCAGCACTTGCCGCAAACCGCGCGCAGTTCTTCCGCGATGTGCCCTCCGGCCCGTTCTACGGCTTCAACCGCGATGGAGCGACCGTTCAGGAAGGCGTGATCCAGAACTGGTGGCGGCAGGGTATGATGGGCAGTGCCAAGGCGCATTACGATGGCATCAAGGCATTTTCGGAAACCGACCAGACCGAAGACCTGAAGGCCATCAGCGTGCCTACACTCGTGCTGCACGGTGAAGATGACCAGATCGTGCCGATTGCGGACTCTGCGCTGAAATCGGTGAAGCTCCTGAAAAACGGTACGCTGAAGACCTATCCCGGCTTCTCGCACGGCATGCTGACCATCAATGCCGATGTGCTCAACGCCGATCTCTTGGCCTTCATCAAGGCTTGATCCTTTTACAAAACGGAATGCGGCTGGATACCCGGCCGCATTTTGTCGTCTTGCGTCAAGCCAGGCGGGCCTGCCATTCGCTGCGATAGGCGGGAAGCCCTGCAATGGCATCGGGAGCGAAATGACGCTCGCGGCCGGCAAGTGGTTTGATACCGGTGAGGAGTGCTGCCCCGGCACTGGTGCCTGTGGAACCGCTGACGGCGATGACCTCAATTTCGGCAAAACCTGCCAGCGCCTTGAGATAAAGCGCATTGCTGGCGAATGGCCCTTCGACCAGTATCGGGCCTTTCCGCCCGATGAGCGATAGACTGAACTCCGTCATCAGGGCGAGATAAAGCGCCGCTGCCGCGTGCCGTTCAGCAACCGTGGCATTATCGTCGGCCATCCAGCGCGCTGTTTTGCCGGGGAAGGGGCCGGAACCGCTGACGACGCTGGGCAACAGCATCATGCCTCTGGTGAGCACGCCGCCGAGAGCGGCTTCGGTTTCTTCGTCCGGAGCAGGTCCGAATTGTTGCGTCAGCATTTCATATTCCCTGCCGCCCATGAAGCGGGAGGAAGGAACGGGACGCCCGAGGGCATCGACATTCAAAAGTGTATCACGGGCGGGATCCAGCGCCTCCGCCGTACCGCCGATGGCGAAATTCACCACCCAGGTGCCGGTGGAGACGACCGAAAAATCACCCTGCCGCCGCAGCAGATGCGGCAGGAGCGAGGCGTTGGAATCATGGATGCCGCAATAGACCGATATATCCGCCGAAAGCCCGGTTTCCAGCGCCACCGATTCGCGGACTGGCCCGAGTACATCGAAGGCGGAGCGCACCGGCGCCATCAATTGCGCAATGCCCAAGCGCTCGACCAGCGATGAAAACGCCTTCAGCCGCGGATTCCACAAGTCCGTATGGCAACCGAGCGAAGTCGTCTCGGTGGCCTGAACGCCGGTCAGCCGCCCCGCCCAATATTGCGCATAGGTGACGATGCTGCGCACCCCAGCGAATTCCTGCGGAAAGGCGGTTTTCTGGAAATGGATTTGTGCGCCAAGGTTCAATCCGGCTGGAAGCGAGGGCGAGCCGGTTTCAGCAAAATCTGGCCTGATGCGGAGATAGGCTTCCGCAACGCTTGCGGGGTAGCTGTGCTCGTAATCCAGCACAGGCATGGCAAGATCGCCGTTTTCGTCAAGAAGTGCGGCAGACGCGCCATGGGTCGTGATGGAAATAGCGTCGAAACCCGGCTCTTCCGCGAACCGCCGCAGAGAGGTAAGAATGAAGCTCCAGAGCATCTCCACATCGTAATGCGGATAGATGCCGTCGCGAAGGACGGGGTTGGAACGTCTGTCACCGGTTATCTCTTCGCCACTTCCGGTGTCGATGACAACGACCTTGGCATTGGTCTTGCCTATATCGATGACCGCGACGCGGCGTGGCTTTGTCATGTCATTCATGGCAGGTGGAACACAGTCACAAGGTCAGTCGCGACAGGCGAATTATCGGGATTGCTTTCCATGATGTCAGCCATATGCGCCCACCATTTCTTCATCACTGGATGCTCGGGCAATGCTGCCATGCCGTGGTTCTTCGGGCGGGTCAGCACGCCGAACAGGATGTCGGTTTCCGGGTCGAGGTGGATGGAATAGTCGCTCACACCCGCTTCGTGCAGGAGAGCAACCAGTTCCGGCCATATCTCGTCATGGCGCCGCCTATATTCGGCTTGCTTGCCGGCGAAGAGTTTCATCTTGAAAGCGTGTTTCTCTAATTCCGGCATGGTTTAGCCTCTGATGGCGCGAAGGCGGCGCACAACGATGGGTATGGCGATGGTGATGATCAAAAGCAGGCCGACGAAGATCGACATGACGATGCCAGGCACGTTCAGAAGACCGAGGCCGAAGGTGACGAGGCCCATGACGAAGGCAGCGATGACGACGCCTGCAATGGTGCCGGAGCCGCCGAGAATGGACACCCCGCCGAGCACCACCATGGTCACGACTTCAAGCTCCCAGCCTTGAGCAATCGAGGGGCGGGTGGAACCGAGCCGCGAGGTGAGGCAGACGGCGGCGATGCCGCTCATCAGGCCGGTCAAAAGGAAGAGGATGAATTTCACCCGTTCGACGGGAATACCGGAAAAACGGGCGGCAAACGGATTGTTGCCGATGACATAGACCTGCCGGCCGAAATTTGTGGCGTGCAGCAGAATGGCGAAGATGACGGCCATGGCGAGGAACAGTACGAATTCGAAGGAGATGACCGAGTACACGTAACCCTGACCGAAATAGGCGAAATCCGCCGGATATTTGCCATAGGCCTGATCACCCAGCACCATATAGGAAATACCGCGAAACAGGCTCATCGTTCCGATGGTGACGACGATGGATGGCAGTTTCAGGCCAGCGACGAGAAAGCCGTTGAACGCCCCGCAGAGTAGCCCGGTACCGATGCCGATGGCGACGAGCCCCGGCGTGCCGACACCCATCTGCACCGCCGCACCCATTGCGGTGGAGGCGAGAGCGATGATGGCGGCGACTGAGAGATCAATCTCGCCAGCGATGATCAGAAGCGCCATCGCAAAGGCGATGATCGCCTTTTCGGTGAAGTTGAACGTCGCGTCGGACAGGTTCCAGGCATTGAGGAAATAGGGCGAGGCAAACGAATTGGCGATGAAGATGAGGATCGCGACGCCGAGCAGCAGCACTTCCCAGCTCGCCAGGAGACGGCGCAACGGCGTGCCGAGCTTGTCTGGAATGATGCGCGGCTTCTGCGCCGGTTGAGAATTCGTACTCATGCTGCGGCCTCCTTGGCCTGATCGCTTGCCGCCCGGTCGCGCAGGATGATGCGCCCTTTTCGAGCTTCGGCGCGGGCGTTGAAGACGACGGCGAGCACGATAACCACGCCGGAAATCGCCATTTGCGCGAAGGGAGAAATGCCGATGACGGGCAGGGCGTTCTTGATGACGCCGAGAAACAGTGCGCCGAGCACAGCGCCTGCCACCGAGCCGATGCCGCCGGCAATGGAGATGCCGCCAATCACATTTGCCGCCACACTATCGAGTTCGAAACCGGCGGCGATATCCACATAGGCGACGGCATAACGCGATACCCAGAGATAGCTCGCAAGTCCTGCCAGTGCACCCGACAGAACGAAAGCCAGAAAGCGTGTGCGGCCGACATCGATGCCGGCATAGACCGCAGCGCCCGGATTACCGCCGGAAGCGTAGGCGGAGCGGCCGAAAGAGGTGCGGCTGAGCACGAGCCAGGCGCCGGCGATGATAAGGATGGCGACCCAGGATAAAACCGGCATGCCGAGGATCATGGTGCGCGGCACGTTGAGAAAAGTCGGCGAAAGCTGGTGCGCATTCACCCAGCCGCCGCCCGAAAGCACGAAGGCCATGCCGCGATAGATGGTGAGCGTGCCGAGCGTGACGACGATGGGCGGAATGCCGAGCCACCAGACCAGCACGCCGTTGATCGATCCCAGAAACGCGCCGATGCCGACCGCCATGGCGATGAGAAGCGGCAGTGGAATTCCCGGAAAGGCGGCATTGGTCATCGCCACCGCCATGCCGGTGAAGGCAAGGTTAGCGGCAACCGAAAGATCGATGGATTTGGTCAGAATGACCGCCATCTGGCCAAGCGCCAGGATGATGAGGATGGAGGTATCGTTGAAGATATTGACGAGATTGGCCGGCTTACCGAAACCGGGCGCGCGCAGCGCAAAGCCTGCGATCATGATGACGATGATGCCCGCCAGCAGCCATTCGCGATTTTTGAGAAAACGTTGCATGGTTTTGCCCCTCTCAGGCGTTGCCGGTGGCGGCGCGCACCAGCTTTTCCGGAGAAAAATCGGCGCGTTCGAACAGACCTGCCATCAGGCCTTCGCGCATGACGATGGCGCGGTCGGACATGCCGAGAATTTCGGGAAGTTCAGATGAAATCATGATGATGGAGAGACCTTCGGCTGCAAGCTCGCTGATGAAGCCGTGCACGGCGGCCTTCGAGCCGATATCGATGCCCTTGGTGGGTTCATCGAGAATAATGACTTTCGGCTGCGTGGCGAGCCATTTGCCGATCACCACCTTCTGCTGGTTGCCGCCGGAAAGCGTGCCGACAGGCACGGACAGGGCGGCGGCGCGCAGGTCGAGGCGGGAGGCATATTTGCGCGCCAGAGCAAATTCGTTTGCGGCGGCGAGAAAGCCCTTGCGAGAGGTGCGGGCAAGAGAGGGCAGCGACATGTTCTGGTAGATCGGCATGTCCAGCGCCAGCCCATGCCGTCCGCGCTCTTCCGGAACATAAACGATACCGGCGCGGATCGCATCCTCCGGCGAACGGATAACGAGCGGTTCGCCGTTGAGCGTAATCTGTCCTGAGGCCGGGCGGGTGATGCCGAAAAGCGACTGGCACAGTTCCGACCGCCCGGCACCGATCAGCCCGTAAAGACCAAGAATTTCGCCTCTGCGCAGATCGAGAGAAATATCGCGAAATTCTGTCTGGTGTGAATAATTGCGGACTGACAGAACCGTCGGGCCGAGTGTGACCGCCTGTTTCGGAAAGGCGTTCGTGACGTCGCGGCCAACCATCAGGCGCACGATCTCGTCCTGCGGTGTAGCCGCAAGATTACCCGCGCCGACCATCTTGCCGTCCCGGAATACGGCGTAATTTTCAGCGATTTCATAGACTTCGTCGAACTTGTGGCTAATGAAGAGGATGGCCTTGCCCTGCCGCTTCAGGTTTTCAACGATGCGGAACAGATCATCGATTTCCTTGCGGGAAAGGGCGGCTGTCGGTTCGTCCATGATGACGATCCGTGCCTCGACGGAAAGCGCTCTGGCGATTGCCACGAGGTGGCGCTGCGCGATGGAAAGGTCCTTCAGCCGAATGGACGGATCGATGGTGCTTTCGAGCTGTTCAAGCAGGACCCCGGCGCGCGCATTGATGGTCTTCCAGTCAATGAGGCCGAAACGGCCTTTGGGCGCATGACCGAGGAAGATGTTTTCGCCCACGGAAAGCTCATCGAAAAGCACGGTCTCCTGGTGAATGGCTGTCACGCCGGCATCGATGGCATCCTGTGCGCCGTGAAAGGTGACAGGCCGGCCATCGAGAAGGATTTCCCCTTCATTCGGGCGGTAGATGCCGGTGAGAATTTTGACGAGCGTGGATTTTCCAGCACCGTTCTCGCCGATCAGCGCCGTGACCTTGCCGGGATAAAGCGCGATATCGACGCCATCCAGCGCCTTCACGCCGGGGAATATCTGGCTGATGCCGCGCATTTCCAGAATGGGCGTCGCGCTGGAAGTCTCGGTAACGTCTAAGATTTTGGTTTCAGCACGCATCATTCCGTCTTACCGGTTGGTTTTGAGTGAAGCGGCGAGAGGCACCCCCCTCTGCCCTGCCGGGCATCTCCCCCACAAGGGGGGAGATCGGCAAGCGGATAACACCCTGCCTATGGAACGAGCGGGTGCGGCATATCGATCTCCCCCCTTGTGGGGGAGATGCCCGGCAGGGCAGAGGGGTGTTAGCCTCCGCACTGCCGGAAATTATTCAGATCAGAAAATCTTCGAGAACTGATCGATGTTCTTGGCGTCGTAAATGAAGGGATCGGCCATGGCCGCTTCGCTATTTTCGCCGACCTTGATCTTGCCCATGCGGCCGGCTTCGATTTCCGAGCCCGGCTTGCCGTCGGCTTCGCCCTTCACAAGGCGGTAGGCAATCTGGGTGGCGGAATAGCCGAGGTCGATCGGGTTCCAGATGGCGAATTCCTTGGTTGCGCCTGATTTGATGGCGCCAGCCATCTCCGAGGGCAAGCCAAGGCCCGTCACAAAGACCTTGCCGATCTTGCCCGCATCCTTCACGGCCTGAGAAGCCGCAAGAACGCCAACCGTCGTCGGTGCGACGATGACCTTCACATCAGGATGGGAGGAAAGCAGTCCCTGTGCTTCGCGGTAACTCTTGTCGGCAAGGTCGTCACCGTAAACGGTGGTAACGAGGTTGAGGCCGGGGAAGTCCTTCAGCTGCTTCTTCATCTCATCGATCCAGATATTCTGGTTCGTGGAGGTGGTGGTGGCCGAAAGGATGGCGAAATCGCCCTTGCCGCCTTCCAGGTGCGATGCGGCAAGCTGCAGGCACATCTTGCCGATCAGCGCGTTGGACGAGGGGTTGAGCTGCAGAATGCGGCCTTCAGGTGCCACGCCGGAATCCCAGGAGATGACCTTGATGCCGCGCTGCGCCGCCTTTTTCAGCGCCGGAACCACGGCGTCCGGGTCATTGGCGGAAATGGCGATGGCATCCACACCCTGCGCGATCAGCGAATTGATGACCTCGATCTGGCCTTCCGCCGTTGTGCTGGTCGGGCCCGTATAGATGATCTCGACACCGCCGAGGTCTTTTGCAGCCTCCTGCGCGCCCTTGTTGGCGGCTTCGAAAAAGCCGTTGCCAAGTGATTTGACCACCAGCGCGATCTTCACATCGGCTGCCTGGGCAACGCCGCCAAGGCCCGCGACGGAGAGCGCCGCGCTAAGTGCCAGGACGCTCGTCAATGTTCTGCGTGTAAGTTTCATGTTCCTTTTCCTCCCGTTTTTGAACCTGTTCCTCCCTTCGGTGCTTCCTCAAGCGACCGAAGAGGAATCCTCCTCATCCGGCGGGTTGGCTATCTTGCCATCCCCCGCTGCGCCGGTGATCAGCAATTCGACGCCGGCATTTTCAACCATCCGCGCCGCCTCATCCGAAATCCCGTCATCGGTGATGATGGTCGAGACGTTTTCGAGTGGGCATAAAATCAGGCTGGATCGTTTTTTGAATTTCGAGGAATCGACCATCACGATCAGCTCTTCCGCCTGCCGCATCAGCTTCTGCTCGCTCTGGATGACCAAAGCGTCCGATTCCATGATGCCGAGTGCGCCGACACCCTGCGCGCCGAGAAAAATTCGCCTTGCGTAAAAATTCCGGATGGCATCGTTCTCGAAGGGCGACAGGATGAGGCTTTGATCGCGATAGATCGCGCCACCAGGCACGCTGACATTGCATTTGGAATGTTTGACCAGATGCTCCGCAATCGCGAAGGAATTGGTCATCACCTGCAACCGTCGCGCCGCCATGTAGTGCACCATCTGGAATGTGGTCGTGCCACCATTCAGGATGATCGCATCACCATCATTACAAAGATCGACCGCTTTGCGCGCAATTGCGCGTTTCTTGTCGATGTTGACCGATTCGGACACGCGGAACGGCCGCGCGGCCAGATTGCCCAACTGCGGTGGATGCACCGCTTCGGCACCGCCACGCACGCGCCGCAACTTTCCCTGAACATGCAGGGACGCAATATCCCGGCGGATCGTTGCTTCCGACGCATCCGTCAGTTCGGCAATATCCTGCACCGTCACGACAGCTTTTTCCTGTGTGGCGCTCAAGATGATGCGATGGCGTTCGCGTTCGTGCATGTGGTCCTCCTGATTGTGATTATTCGCAATCTCTTTACGTTGTCAATCAAGAACGATCAAATTAATCAATATCGCGCTGCAACATGAAAATTTATGATCGTTTTTGATTGACATTATGCTTTTGTATGCGCGATATCTGCCGTCAACGGAGGCGGGCCGATATCGGCACCGCGAATGCAGACTTGACTTGGGAGGAAGACATGACGGGAAAATCCCGCCTTCTCGAAAGCCGTTGGGACGATGCCTATGCCAAAACGCTCGATGAGCCTGGCAAGCTGCTTTATCGCTCCAATCTGCTTGGCGCCGACAAGCGCATCACCAATTACGGCGGCGGAAACACATCCGCGAAGGTGCTCGAAACCGATCCGCTGACGGGCGAGGAAGTCCGCGTCATGTGGGTGAAAGGGTCCGGCGGCGATGTCGGCACCATCAAGCTCGATGGCTTTGCGACGCTTTATCTCGACAAGCTGGAAGCGCTAAAGGGCATTTACAAGGGTGTCGAGGACGAGGACCGCATGGTCGGCTTCCTGCCGCATTGCACCTTCAACCTCAACCCACGCGCCGCCTCCATCGATACGCCGCTGCACGGTTTCGTGCCTTTTGATCATGTCGATCATATGCATCCGGATGCGATCATCGCGATTGCCGCCTCCAAAAATTCGAAAGAACTGACGCAGCAGATCTTTGGCGCTGACATCGGCTGGCTTCCCTGGCGCCGTCCCGGTTTCCAGCTTGGTCTCGATCTCGAGGCTTTCGTAAAAGCCAACCCCGAGGCCAAGGGCGTTGTGCTGGAAAGCCACGGTCTGTTCACCTGGGATAACGACGCCAAGACATGTTACGAACTGACGCTCGCCATCATCAACAAGGCGATCGAATGGTTTGCGGCCAAGACCGAATGCAAGACGATTTTCGGCGGTGCCGTTGCCAGGAGCCTGCCCCTTGCCGAACGCCGCGCGATTGCTGCGCGGTTGATGCCGGAAATCCGTGGTCGGATCGGCCGCAAGGAGCGCAAACTCGGCCATTTCGATGATCAGGACGCGGTTCTGGAATTCGTCAATTCGAAGGATCTGAAGCCGCTCGGAAATCTCGGCACCTCCTGCCCGGATCATTTCCTGCGCACGAAGATCCGCCCGCTGATCCTCGATCTCGATACGGCAAATCCCGATGTGGATGCGCTGACAGCCGGTCTCGACAAGGCGCTAGAGGCCTACCGCGCCGACTACGTCAGATATTATGAAGCGTGCCGCCACAACAATTCGCCTGATATGCGCGATCCGAACCCGGTAATTTTCCTGATCCCCGGCGTCGGCATGCTGTCCTTCGCCAAGGACAAGGCGACCGCCCGTATCGCCGGTGAATTTTACGTCAACGCCATCAACGTCATGCGCGGCGCTTCCACCGTGTCCGAATATCAGGGTCTTCCCGAACAAGAAGCCTTCGACATCGAATATTGGCTGCTGGAAGAGGCAAAGCTCCAGCGCATGCCGAAGCCGAAAAGTCTTGCAGGACGCGTAGCCTTTGTCACCGGCGGCGCCGGCGGCATCGGCCGGGCGACGGCGGAAAGGCTGGCAGCGGAGGGCGCCTGCATTGTTCTCGCCGATATTGACGAGGCGGCGCTGGAAGCGGCCAAGGGCGATTTCGCGAAGCGCTACAGTGCTGATGCGGTGCGCAGCGTCAAGCTGGATGTGACGCAGGAAGACGCTGTCATTTCCGCCTTTGCGGAAGCGAGCGTGGAATTTGGCGGCGTGGATATTCTCGTCTCCAATGCCGGCATCGCCTCGTCTGCACCGGTGGAAGACACGACGCTTGCCATGTGGAACAAGAATATCGATATTCTCGCGACGGGTTATTTCCTCGTGTCGCGGGAAGCATTCCGGCTGCTGCGGCGGCAGAATCTCGGCGGCAACGTGGTGTTCGTCGCCTCGAAAAACGGTCTTGCCTCTTCGCCCAATGCTTCTGCCTATTGCACGGCTAAGGCGGCGGAAATCCATCTTGCCCGTTGCCTTGCTCTGGAAGGGGCGGAAGCCGGCATTCGCGTCAACACCGTCAATCCCGATGCCGTTCTGCGCGGTTCGAAGATATGGAACGGCGAGTGGCGCGAGCAGCGCGCGGCCTCGTCCAAGATCGAGGTCACCGATCTGGAGGAACATTACCGCAAGCGCTCGATGCTGAAGCTCAACGTGTTCCCGGAAGACATCGCCGAAGCGATCTACTTCCT
Organism: Rhizobium sp. AN5; assembly: GCF_900215255.1. Taxonomy (NCBI): domain Bacteria; kingdom Pseudomonadati; phylum Pseudomonadota; class Alphaproteobacteria; order Hyphomicrobiales; family Rhizobiaceae; genus Rhizobium; species Rhizobium sp. AN5. The sequence continues at coordinate 614,403 of NZ_OCMJ01000003.1, read as the reverse complement.
CGCGTCCGACGCGTCGGCCAAATCAACCGGCAATATCATCAATGTCGATGCCGGCAATGCGCAGAGCTTTACGCGGTAGGAATTTCGGCACGTCTCACCTCCGTCCTTCCGGCTTAAGGCCGAAATGACGGAGGTGGCGATGATCGAGCATGCACTGGACCGATTCCGGGGAGGAAGAGATGACCGACACCAAAATCGCCGCCGATGTGATCGCGGCCGAAAACGACAAGCGCGCCGCCGCGCTGAAGGATGACTATGACGCGCTGGGCAACCAGCTTGCGCGCCGCAACATCGATATCGATGCTGTCACCGCCAAGGTCGCGGAATTCTTCGTCGCTGTTCCATCCTGGGGCGTCGGCACCGGCGGCACCCGTTTCGCGCGCTTTCCTGGCGAAGGTGAGCCCCGCGGTATTTTTGACAAGTTGGATGATTGCGCCGTCATCAACCAGCTGACACGGGCGACCCCGAATGTCTCCCTGCATATTCCGTGGGACAAGCAGGACCCGAAGCGTTTGAAGGACCATGCCGACACGCTGGGTCTCGGCTTCGACGCCATGAATTCCAATACCTTCTCGGATGCACCGGATCAGAGCCATTCCTACAAATACGGTTCGCTCAGCCACACCGATGCCGCAACGCGGGGCCAAGCCGTGGAGCACAACATCGAATGTATCGAGATCGGTAAAGCCATTGGTTCCAAGGCGCTGACGGTGTGGGTGGGCGATGGTTCCAACTTCCCCGGCCAGAGCAATTTCACCAGAAGTTTCGAGCGCTATCTCGCCGCCATGGCCGATATCTACAAGGCGCTGCCGGATGACTGGCGCATCTTTTCCGAACACAAGATGTTCGAGCCGGCCTTCTATTCCACCGTCGTGCAGGATTGGGGCACCAACTACCTCATCGCCAATACGCTCGGTGAAAAGGCTTTCTGCCTCGTCGATCTCGGCCACCATGCGCCGAACACCAATATCGAGATGATCGTCTCCCGGCTCATCCAGTTCGGCAAGCTCGGTGGTTTCCACTTCAACGATTCGAAATATGGCGATGACGATCTGGATGCCGGCTCCATCGAGCCTTACCGCCTGTTCCTCGTCTTCAACGAGCTGGTAGATGCCGAACATCGTGGCGTGAAGGGCTTCGATCCCGCCCACATGATCGACCAGTCGCACAATGTGACCGACCCAATCGAAAGCCTGATTTCCAGTGCCAACGAAATCCGTCGCGCCTATGCGCAGGCGCTGCTGGTGGATCGCGCGGCTCTCGACGGTTACCAGCAGGACAACGATGCGTTGATGGCCTCCGATACGCTGAAACGGGCCTATCGCACCGATGTCGAACCGGTTCTCGCCAAGGCAAGGCAACTGGCGGGCGGCGCGATCGATCCTGTCGCCACCTACCGGGCGAGTGGTTATCGCAAACGGGTTGCGGCGGAACGCCCGGCTTCGGTCGGTGGCAGCGGCGGGATTGTTTAGGGGGGGGGTGAGGGGATAGGCGGAGAAGCCGAGCCTGCTTACAAACCTTGCCTCAAACGCGACGTCATCCTCGGCCTTGTGCCGAGGATCTGCCGACATTTCACAAAATAGATAGGTAGCAGATGCTCGGGACAAGCCCGAGCATGACGAAGGTGAAGGTGTCCGTCACCACCTCACCACCTCCTCTGCGCCGTTTCCTCACTCCCCCGAAGGCGATTGCCTGCGGACCTGAAACGTATGCTCCGGCCCCGGAAACGCACCGGAGCGCACCTCTTCGGCATAACCTGCCGCTGCCTGCGAAACGGTCGCACCCAGATCGGCGAAACGTTTGACGAATTTCGGTTTGAAATCGGTGAAGAGACCGAACATGTCGTCGGAAACCAGCACCTGCCCATCGCAGGCCGGTGATGCGCCGATGCCGACAGTCGGGACGGAGAGTTTTTCGGTCAATTCGCGCGCAAGCGGCTCGACGGTGCCTTCGACGACAATGGCGAAAGCACCGGCCTGATCGACCGCAATCGCATCGCGCCAGATTTTCTGCGTTTCTGCATCCGAATGTCCGAGCGAGCGGAAACCTCCGGCGGTGTGGACCAGCTGCGGCATCAGCCCGACATGGCCAAACACCGGAATGCCGCGCGCCACGAGAAAGGCGATGGTTTCGGCCATTTCTTCGCCGCCTTCCAGCTTCACGCCATCACAGCCGGTCTCCTGCATCAGCCGCACGGCGTTGCGGAACGCCTGTTCCTTTGATTCCTGATAGGTCCCGAAGGGGAGATCGACGATGACGCAGGCGTGTTCCACACCACGCATGACGGCGCGGCCATGGGCGATCATCATATCCAGCGTGACGCCGACCGTCGTGTCCATGCCATAAAGCACCATGCCGACTGAATCGCCAACCAGCAGCAGGTCGCAATGCGGATCGAGCAGGCGGGCAATCGGCGTCGTATAGGCGGTGAGGCAGACGATGCGCGCACCGCCCTTCATTTGCCGGATGGAGGCTGTCGTCAGCCGCTTCTGTTTCGCGTGCGCGCTCATCGTGCAGCCTCCTGTTTGCCGGTTTTATCACGCCCGATGACGCGGTTGTCGAGAAGGCGGGTGCTGCCGACCCGCACGAACAGCGCCACCAGCACAGGCCGCGCCTGCAGCGAAGCCACGGGGGCCAGCGTGTCCGGATCGCGCACCGCCACGACTTCGGGCAATGCCAGCTTCTCGGTGGCGATGAATTTTTCTATTGCTGCTTCGAACGCGGACGGGTCGTCGCAGCCCTCATTATACAGCCGCTCGGCCTCATCAAGCGCGCGCGGCACAATCACGGCGGCGGCACGCTCTTCAAGGCTCAGATAGACATTGCGCGAGGAGCAGGCAAGCCCATCCAACTCACGTACGGTGGCGACGGGAACGACGCGGACTGGCTGGGCGAGATCTTCCACCATGCGCCGGATCAGCGTTACCTGCTGGTAGTCCTTTTCTCCGAAATAGGCGACATCCGGCTGCACGAGATTAAAAAGCTTGGTGACAACAGTCGTAACCCCGGCAAAATGCCCCGGCCGTACCGCACCTTCCAACTGGCTTCCCAGTTCCGGCGCATCCACCACGGTCTGCATCGGGCGCGGATACATCTCCGTCACCTCGGGTGCGAAAAGAATGTCGACGCCTGCCTCTTCCAGCAGCGCGCTATCGCGGGCGAGATCGCGGGGGTAACGGGCAAGATCCTCATTGGCTCCGAATTGCAGCGGATTGACGAAGATCGAGACCACCGTCACGTCGTTCTCCGCCTTTGCTTTGGCAACCAGCGTCAGATGGCCGATATGCAAAAAACCCATGGTCGGCACGAAGCCGACGGTCTTGCCATCGCGGCGAAACGTGGCGGTCAGACCGCGCAATTCAGCGACGGTTTTTACAAGGCGCATAGGTTCTCCTCCGGCTCCCCGATCGCCCTCCGGCGAAAGGTGGTGGATAGAACTCGATTTGCCGAACGGGGTCAACGCGGCTGCGGGCATTATATCGATTAAGACCTTGAGCGGTGGTTCAGGACCCGCCAGCCCAGATCGGCGGGCGTTTTCCAGCAAAGGCGTCTCTGCCTTCGCGTGCCTCCTCGCTGCTGCTTATTTTCGCGATGACGCTTTCGGCAAAGGCGAGCCGTTCACTGGCCGGCATGTTGCGCATCGTCAGCAGCGCTGCCTTTCCGGCGGCGACTGCGCCCGGCGCGTTCTGCCGCAAGCGGGCGAGTACCCCCTCGATTACGCCATCGAGTTCGGCACGTGGCGCCGTGCGGTTGATAAGGCCGATCCCTTCGGCTTCTGCGGCGGTGACCGGTTGCCCCAGATAGGCCATTTCGTGAAGGCGGCTCAGCGGTATTTTGGCCAGAAGTTTCGCCGCCACCATGGCCGGGAAAAGCCCGACGCAAACTTCCGGCAGGCCGAACTCAGCATGATCGGCGGCATAAGCGAGATCGCAGGCCGCGATAAGGCCGAGCCCACCCGCCAGCACCCGGCCATTGACGCGGGCTATGACGATCTTTTCGCACATTTCGATGGCGCGTATCACATCGGCGATGGGATTTGTTCCGTCTCGCGAGAGGAACATGCCGCCAGCGCTTTCCTTCAGATCGGCCCCTGAGCAGAAGCTACGGTCGCCCGCTGCCGTTATCACCACGGCACGCAGGTCGTCGTCGCTGGAGGCCGTCCGGATCGCATGCGTCAAGGCGTCCGTCATCGCGGCGTTCATGGCGTTGTGGACGTCCGGCCGGTTAAGCGTCAGCCACAGAACGTCCTTGCGCTTCTCGCTCAACAGCTCATCCACCATGTGCATTATCCTCCATCTTTACGGCAAGCAGTGCCTTACCGGCGCGTGCCGCATTTGCCCTGCCGAGATGGCGACTTATCCAGTCTCCCGTTCTCGCCACCGCCATCAGGTCGATGCCGGTTTTGATGCCAAGCCCGTGCAGCAGATAAACAACGTCTTCGGTGGCGACATTGCCGCTTGCGCCCGGCGCAAAGGGGCAACCGCCGAGCCCGGCCACGGAACTGTCGAACACGCAAATACCTTCCTCAAGCGAAGCCAGCACATTGGCGACGCCCTGCCCATAGGTGTCGTGGAAATGCATGGCGAGTTTTTCGCACGGGATGCGGGTCGATACATGTTGGATGAGCTTGCGGATTTGCCCAGCCGTGCCGACGCCAATCGTATCGCCGAGCGAGATTTCGTAGCATCCCATGGCGACAAGCGCTTCAGCCATCGCCGCCACATCATCTGGCGCGACCGCGCCGTCATAGGGGCAACCGGCGATGCAGGAGACATAGCCGCGCATGCGGATGTTCCGGCTGGCCGCTGCCTCCGAAACATCGCGCAGGCGCTCGAGGCTTTCGGCGCGCGAACAGGCGATATTGTGCTGGCTGAAGCCTTCGGATGCGGACACGAAAACGGCTATCTCCGTCACACCGGCTTCAACGGCGGCCTCGAAACCCTTGATGTTGGGAACGAGCGCCGGATAGGCGGTATTGGGATGTCGTTTGAGGCCTAGAAGCACCTCCTTCGACCCTGCCATTTGCGGAACTTTTTTTGGCGAAACGAAGGCTCCCGCCTCCACCGCCGCCAATCCGGCCGCAGCCAGCCGCTCGATCAACCCGATCTTGATGGCGGTGGGAACCTCAGCACTTTCGTTTTGCAGGCCATCACGTGCGCCGACCTCGACGATTTTGACGGTTTTGGGCAAGGCCATCTCATGCGCCCTCCGGTTCGAAATCCACCAGCATCGCGCCGGCTTCGACCATATTGCCTTCGGCGCAGTTGATGGCGGTGACGGTACCTTTCGCTGGCGCACGGATCGTGTGCTCCATTTTCATCGCCTCCATCACCACAAGCGCGGCACCGGCCTCAACCGCTGCGCCCTGCTGGCTTAGAATGGCGCGGATGACGCCGGGCATCGGGGCTTCCAGACCGCCGGTATGGGTGGAGGTATCTGCTACATCGACGGGGTCGGGCTGGCTGATGCGATAGTGCTCGCCATCCAGAAAAAGCGCGTGGCCGTTATCGCAGGCAAAGAAACGGCACTGCCTTTGCCTGCCATCGACGGTCGCCCGCAGTGTGCCGTCTTGTGAGATGCTGCCATGAGCGCGGATGGCCCGCGTGCCGATCTCCAGTGAAAAACCATCTGGCTTATGTGTAACGGCGACATCGACCGGCTGTTGATCCAGGACGAAACGCAGGGTTTCCCTCGCTGGCGCATTGAGGCGGAAAGAGTTCGTATTGTTCCAAGGGCTATAAGGATCGGCCTGCGGCTTGGCCCCGTTCCGGCGTGAGAGAAGCAGGCCGAGCGTGGCCAAAGCTATTTCGTTCTCGCTTGTGGCTCCGGGGGCAAAAAGCGCCGCCTCGTTACGGGCTATGAAGCCGGTATCGAGTTCGGCGGCGGCGAAAGCATCCAGCCCCGCAAGCCGTGTCAGAAAGGCGGCATTGCTGGTGACGCCGCAAATTGCCAGTTTTTCGAGTGCAAGCCGCAGACGCCGCACGGCAGACGGACGGTCGTAGTCCCAGACGATAAGCTTGGCGATCATCGGATCATAGTGCACGCTGATGGCGTCGCCGGTGCGTATGCCGCTATCTATCCTAAGGTGAGGTCCTTCTTCCGGAAAGGCGAGGTGGCTGACCGTGCCGATTGACGGCAGAAAATCATGCGCCGGGTCTTCGGCGTAAATCCGTGCCTCGATGGCATGGCCGTTGATGCGCAGATTGCCCCAGTCGTCCGGCAGCGCCTCTCCATTCGCAACACGGATCTGCCATTCGACCAGATCGAGCCCGGTAATATATTCCGTGACCGGATGCTCGACCTGAAGCCTTGTGTTCATTTCCATGAAATAGAACTCGCCGGACGGGTCGAGCAGGAACTCCACCGTTCCCGCACCGCGATAGTCGATGGCGCGGGCGGCGGCGACCGCCGCGTCGTACATGCGTTGCCTGAGCGTATCGGGCAGGCCGGGGGCAGGGGCCTCCTCTATGACTTTCTGGTGCCGGCGCTGGATCGAACAGTCGCGCTCGAAAAGCGAAAAACAATTGCCATGGCCATCGGCAAAGACCTGCACTTCCACATGGCGCGGTCGTTCCAGATATTTCTCGATCAGCATACGGTCATTGCCGAAGGCGGCAAGCGCTTCGCGTTTTGCGCCCGCAAGCTCTGCCGAAAACTCACGTTTTTGACGGACAACGCGCATGCCCTTGCCGCCGCCGCCGGCTGAAGCCTTGAGTAAAACCGGATAGCCGATGTCTTCTGCCTCGCCTGCAAGCTTTTTGACGGCCTGATCCTCGCCGTGATAGCCGGGCACCACGGGAACGCCCGCTTGCGCCATGAGCGCCTTCGCCTCGCTTTTTCCGCCCATGGCGCGGATAGCATCGGGTGTCGGGCCGATGAAAATGATGCCGGCAGAGGCGCAGGCGTCGGCGAAACCGGCATTCTCCGAGAGAAAACCATAACCCGGATGAATGGCTTGCGCGCCGCTTGCCTGTGCGGCGGCAATGATCTTTTCAGCATCGAGATACGACGAACGAGCGGGTGCCGGGCCGATGGCGATGGCCTCGTCGGCCAGCGCCACGTGCATGGCGTCGCGGTCGGCATCCGAATAGACCGCGACGGTGCGGATGCCCATCTTGCGGGCGGTGCGGATGATCCGGCAGGCGATTTCGCCGCGGTTGGCGATCAGTATTTTTGAGAACATCGTCGCCTCACATCCTGAATATGCCGAAACGGGTGGGTTCAATCGGCGCGTTCAGCGCGGCCGACAGGCCAAGGCCAAGCACGAGGCGGGTGTCCTTCGGGTCGATGATGCCATCGTCCCACAGCCTTGCACTGGCATAATAGGGGTGACCTTCCCGCTCGTATTTGTCCCGGATCGGCTGTTTGAACGCCTCCTCGCCCTCCTTGGACCAGTGGCGGCCATCCGTCTCGATACCGTCGCGCCGGATTTGCGCCAGAACGGATGCCGCCTGCTCGCCGCCCATGACGGAAATGCGTGCATTCGGCCACATCCACAAAAAGCGCGGCGAATAGGCGCGCCCGCACATGCCGTAATTGCCGGCACCGAAGGAGCCGCCGATGATGACGGTGAATTTCGGCACTTTAGCCGATGCAACGGCCGTAACGAGCTTGGCGCCATCCTTGGCGATACCATCAGCCTCATAGGCCTTGCCGACCATGAAGCCGGTGATGTTCTGCAGGAAAACCAGGGGAATGCCGCGCTGGCAGCAGAGTTCGATGAAATGCGCGCCCTTCAGCGCCGATTCAGAAAAGAGAATGCCGTTATTGGCGACGATGCCGACGGGATAACCGTGGATATGGGCGAAACCGCAGACCAGCGTCGTGCCATAAAGCGCCTTGAACTCGTCGAATTCGGAGCCATCCACCAGACGCGCGATGATTTCGCGCACCTCGAAAGGCTTGCGTGTATCGGTGGGCACAATGCCGTAAAGCTCCTCCGAGGAATAAAGCGGCTCTACGGGTTCGCGAATATCCAGCTCCACCCGTTTGCGGCGGTTGAGGGTGGAGACGATCCGCCGGGTCAGCGAAAGCGCGTGACGGTCGTCGCGGGCGTAGTGATCAGTCACGCCGGATTGCCGCGAATGCACATCGGCGCCGCCCAGTTCTTCCGCACTCACCACTTCGCCCGTTGCGGCCTTCACCAGCGGCGGGCCGCCGAGAAAGATCGTGCCCTGATTTTTGACGATCACGGACTGGTCGCTCATAGCAGGCACATAGGCCCCGCCAGCCGTACAGCTTCCCATCACCACGGCGATCTGGGCGATGCCTGCCGCCGACATATTGGCCTGATTGTAAAAGATGCGGCCGAAGTGATCGCGGTCGGGAAAAACCTCGTCCTGGTTGGGAAGGTTCGCACCGCCTGAATCCACGAGATATATGCAGGGCAGGTGGTTTTCGGCAGCGATCTCCTGCGCGCGCAGATGTTTCTTGACCGTCAGCGGATAATAGGTGCCGCCTTTCACCGTCGCGTCATTGGCCACGATGACGCATTCACGGCCTGCGACCCGACCGATGCCGGTGACGATGCCGGCGGCGGGAACGGGTTCGTCATAGACCTCGTATGCTGCGAATTGCGAGAATTCGAGAAACGGACTGCCTGGATCGAGCAGCGCCTCTATCCGGTCGCGCGCCAGCAATTTGCCGCGTGACAGATGCCGTTCGCGCGCCTTGTCGCCGCCGCCCTTCGAGATTTTTTCGACATGCTGCCGCAGGTCATCCACCAGGTCCGACATGAAGGTGACGTTGGCGGAAAAGGTGGGGTCGCGGTTCAGACTGGATGTAAGCTTCATCGCATTCCTCACCCGTTGCCTTTGACCAGTTCGCGGCCGATCAGCATCCGGCGGATTTCGCTGGTGCCCGCGCCGATTTCATAAAGCTTGGCGTCCCGAAGCAAGCGACCCGCCGGGCTTTCATTGACATAGCCGGAACCGCCGAGAAGCTGGATCGCATCCAGTGCAACTCGCGTCGCCCGCTCGGCGGCAAACAGGATCGCACCTGCCGCATCCTGCCTTGTGATGCGGCCATTGTCGCAAGCGCGCGCCACGGCATAGACATAGGCGCGGGAGGCGTTCATGGCCGAATAGATATCGGCAAGCTTTCCCTGCACCAGCTGGAATTCGCCGATCGGCTTGCCGAATTGCTTGCGCTCACGCGCATAGGGCAGCACCAGATCGATAGCCGCCTGCATGATGCCAACAGGGCCGGCAGCCAGCACCGCGCGCTCGTAATCAAGCCCGCTCATCAGTACCGTCACGCCGTCGTTCAAACGCCCGAGGATGTTTTCCTCCGGCACCTCGCAATCCGTAAACACCAGTTCGGAGGTGGGTGAGCCGCGCATGCCAAGCTTGTCGAGTTTTTGTGCGGGGCGAAAACCCTTGAAGCCTTTTTCGATCAGAAAGGCCGTGATGCCACGCGCACCGGCGGACATGTCCGTCTTGGCGTATACAACCAGCGTGTCTGCCTCGTGGCCGTTGGTGATCCACATCTTTGTGCCGTTCAGCACATAGACGTCGCCCTTACGTTCCGCCTTCAGCCGCATCGAGACGACATCCGATCCGGCCTCCGTCTCGCTCATGGCGAGCGAACCGACATGCTCGCCTGACACCAGCTTCGGCAGATATCGCCGCTTCTGCTCTTCCGTTCCCCAGCGATGAATCTGGTTGATGCAGAGGTTGGAATGGGCGCCATAGGACAGGCCGATGGACGCGGAAGCGCGGCTTATCTCCTCCATCGCCACACAATGGGCGAGATAGCCCATGTCAGCACCGCCGAATTCCTCCGAAACGGTAATGCCGTGCAGACCGAGTTCACCCATCTGCGGCCAGAGCTGGCGCGGAAACTGATCGTTGCGATCGATTTCTGCGGCAAGCGGCGCTATTTCATCGTCGGCGAATGCTCTTGCGCTGTCGCGCAATGCTGCGATTTCCGGGCCGAGATCGGCATCGAAAATGGCGGCGAGGTTCAAACTCATCGCTTCTCCTCCTCCGGACGGCCGTTTATCTCCGTCCCTCTCGTCAGCGGCCAGCACCTCCTCCGTGCTGGCAACTCTCATTTACGGCGCGTCACCTCCGGTGAAGGCGGCGGAACGGCGCACGAATGTCTTGATGGCGAAATTGGACTGGATGCGCGACACACCGGGAACCGTGGTCAGGAAATCCAGAAGCTGCTGATAATGCGGTAGATCCCGCACCATGGCATGAATGAGATAGTCGGAACTGCCGCTCGTCTGATAGCCGCCCACCACTTCCGGAATGGAAGCGACATGGTGCTCGAACGTCGTCAGCGCTTCCTTGATCTGTCGTTCCAGCGTGACGGAAATGAAGACGCCCATATTGCCGAGCAGCCGGTTCTCATCGAACACGGCGGTATAACCGCGAATGATGCCTTCTTCTTCCAGCTTGCGCACGCGGCGCAGTGTCGGCGTGAAGGAAAGCCCGATCCGGGCCGCCAGATCGCGCCAGCTCACACGCCCGTCATCGCCAAGCACATGGAGAATCTTCTGGTCGAAACTGTCGAGCTCAATCATGGATCATTTGCTCTATGATATGACTAATTGTTGGATCAAAGATATCGCCAATCAAAAAACTGTCAATCAAAATAGCTTTGAAATGAATTCGAGATAGTGATAGCGTTCACGTCAGTCGCGGTCCGGAGGAGATTGCGATGACGGTCGTTCTCTCGGTGGGAGGATGGCCAAGGGAGGTGAGTTTGGCTGTGCATGACCCTGTCGTTATCGTCGGGGCCGCCCGTACTGCTATGGGTGGGTTCCAGGGCGAATTCAAATCGGTGGCGGCGCCCGATCTAGGGGCGGCGGCGATCCGCGTGGCCGTCGAACGGGCCGCAATTTCTTCCGCTGATATTGACGATGTGCTGATGGGCTGCGTGCTCTCGGCCGGGCAGGGACAGGCTCCCGCCAGACAGGCAGCGATTGCCGCCGGCATTCCCAACTCGGTTGGCGCAACAACAATCAACAAGATGTGCGGCTCAGGCATGAAAGCGATCATGCTGGCACATGACCAGCTTGCGGCGGGAAGCTCTTCCATCGTGCTTGCAGGTGGCATGGAGAGCATGAGCAACGCCCCCTATCTGCTGGACCGCGCCCGCAACGGCTATCGTCTTGGCCACGGCAAGCTCACCGACCACATGTTTCTCGACGGTCTCGAAGACGCCTATGACAAGGGCAGGCTAATGGGGACTTTTGCTGAAGATTGCGCGCGAGAGTATCAATTCACTCGCGCGATGCAGGATGATTTTGCGCTCGCCTCACTGGAACGGGCGCGACGCGCCATAGCGGAGGGTGCGTTTGAAGCGGAAATCGCGCCTGTTGGCGATGATGGCGTGGACGAGTTGCCGGGGAAGGCAAAGCCGGAAAAAATACCGCAGCTGAAGCCTGCCTTTCGCGACGACGGAACGGTGACGGCGGCGAATTCCAGTTCTATCTCGGATGGTGCAGCCGCTCTCGTTCTCATGCGTCGCTCCGAAGCGGAAAGGCGAGGCCTTTCACCGCTGGCGACCATTATCGGTCAGGCCTCCTATGCGGATGAACCCGCCAGATATCCAACGGCTCCCATCGGCGTGATGAAAAAGCTGTTCGAAAAAACCGGCTGGTCGGCGAAGGATGTCGATCTGTTCGAAATCAACGAGGCTTTCGCGGTTGTGGTGATGGCGGCCATGCGTGATCTCGATCTGCCACATGAGAAGGTGAATGTGCATGGCGGCGCCTGCGCGCTCGGCCATCCCATCGGGGCCTCCGGTGCACGCATCGTCGTCACGTTGCTGGCCGCTTTGCAGCGTCGTGGGCTGAAGCGCGGCGTGGCCGCCGTCTGTATCGGCGGCGGCGAGGCGACTGCGCTTGCGGTCGAGCGGCACTGAAGGGAGGCGGAGATGATCCTGAACGAAGCCCAGCAACAGATCAGGGACATGGCCCGCGATTTCGCCCGCGAGCGGCTCGCCCCCGGCGCTGCCGCGCGCGACCGGGAAAGCCGGTTCCCGAAAGACGAGCTGAAAGAAATGGGTGAACTCGGCTTTCTCGGCATGCTGGTCTCTGAGGACTATGGCGGGTCGGAAACCGGTGCGGTCGCCTACGCCCTGGCGCTGGAGGAAATCGCTGCCGGTGACGGCGCCTGTTCCACCATCATGAGCGTCCACAATTCGGTTGGCTGCGTGCCGATCCTGAAATTTGGCACGGAAGAGCAGAAACAGCGTTTCCTCCCCAAGCTCGCCTCCGGCGAATGGATCGGCGGTTTTGCGCTGACCGAACCGCAGGCCGGTTCCGACGCCTCGAATCTGAAGACAAAAGCGCGGCGCGATGGCGACCGTTATATCATCGACGGCGCAAAACAGTTCATCACATCGGGCAAGAACGGCGATGTCATCATCGTTTTTGCCGTCACCGATCCTGCTGCCGGCAAAAAAGGCATAACTGCCTTCATCGTGCCGACAGATACGCCCGGTTACGAGGTAATCAGGGTCGAGGAAAAACTCGGCCTGCATTCTTCGGATACCTGCCAGATTGCGTTTACCGACATGGCGGTTCCAGCCGAATTACGGCTCGGTGAAGAGGGGCAGGGGTATCGCATCGCGCTCGCCAATCTGGAAGGCGGCCGCATCGGCATTGCCGCACAGGCGGTTGGCATGGCGCAGGCGGCTTTCGAGGCGGCGCGGGATTATGCCCGCGAGCGCAAGACCTTCGGGCAGGCAATCATCGAGCATCAGGCCGTGGCGTTCCGGCTTGCGGATATGGCAACCCGCATAACGGCGGCGCGGCAACTGGTGCTGCATGCGGCGGCGCTGAAGGAAGCGGGTGAGCCCTGCCTTTCGGAGGCCTCGATGGCCAAGCTCTTTGCCTCGGAAATGGCGGAGCGTGTCTGCTCGGACGCCATCCAGATTCACGGCGGTTATGGCTACATGGCGGATTATCCGGTGGAGCGGATCTATCGCGATGTACGCATCTGCCAGATTTACGAGGGAACCAGCGATGTCCAGCGCATGGTCATCGCGCGAAACCTCTGAAAATTGTTTCGTCGTCTGGAGGAGATGGCGATGGGAGGAGTAGAATGGATATTACCGAAACCACGCATCTCAGCCTGCATGTTCCCGAACCAGCGGTGCGGCCAGGCGACCAGCCGGATTTCTCCAATGTGAAAATACCCAAGGCCGGCTCCGTGCCACGCCCGGAGGTGGGCGCAGCACCTGAAGACATGCGCGATCTGGCCTATTCCATCATCCGCGTCCTCAATCATCAGGGTGAGGCTGTCGGCCCGTGGGCCGGGCTGCTTTCGGATGAGGACTTGCTCGTCGGCCTAAAGAACATGATGCGGCTGCGGGCTTTCGATGCCCGCATGCTGATGGCACAGCGGCAGGGTAAGACCTCCTTTTACATGCAGCATCTGGGCGAGGAAGCGGTCAGTTGCGCCTTCCGCAAGGCGCTTTCCAAAGGCGACATGAATTTCCCGACCTACCGGCAGGCGGGTCTGCTGATCGCCGACGATTACCCGCTCGTCACCATGATGAACCAGATTTATTCCAACGAGCTCGACCCGTTGCATGGGCGGCAATTGCCGGTTCTTTACTCCTCGAAGGAGCATGGCTTCTTCACCGTGTCCGGCAATCTTGCCACGCAATATGTACAGGCGGTCGGCTGGGCGATGGCATCTGCCATCAAGGGCGATACGAAGATCGCGGCAGCATGGATTGGTGACGGCTCGACGGCGGAATCGGATTTCCACTCGGCGCTGGTCTTCGCCTCCACCTACAAGGCGCCGGTCATCCTCAACATCGTCAACAACCAATGGGCCATTTCCACCTTTCAGGGTATCGCGCGCGGCGGTTCCGGCACCTTTGCGGCCAGAGGCCTGGGCTTCGGCATTCCGGCACTTCGGGTCGACGGCAACGACTATCTCGCCGTTTATGCCGTGGCACGCTGGGCGGTGGAGCGGGCGCGGCGCAATCTCGGGCCGACGCTAATCGAATATGTGACCTACCGTGTCGGCGCGCATTCCACTTCCGACGATCCGAGCGCTTATCGCCCGAAGACCGAGTCCGAGGCATGGCCACTTGGTGACCCGGTTCTGCGGTTGAAGAAACATCTCATCCTGCGCGGCGTCTGGTCGGATGAGCGGCACAGGCAGGCGGAAGCGGAAATTGCCGACGAGGTGCTTGAGGCGCAGCGTGAAGCGGAAAGCCACGGTACGCTGCATGAGGGCCGCAAGCCGCCAAAGAAGGATATTTTCGAGGGCGTTTACGCCGAGATGCCGCCGCATCTCGCCCGCCAGCGCCAGAAGGCAGGGTGGTGACATCATGACAAGAATGACGATGGTCGAAGCCGTCCGCAGCGCCATGGATGTGTCCATGGAGCGCAGCGGCGATGTGGTGGTGTTCGGCGAGGATGTTGGCTATTTCGGCGGCGTGTTTCGTGCGACGCAGGGGTTGCAGGGCAAATATGGCAAGACCCGCTGTTTCGACGCACCGATCAGCGAATCCGGCATTGTCGGCACGGCCATCGGTATGGCCGCTTATGGCCTGCGCCCCTGTGTGGAAATCCAGTTCGCGGATTACATGTATCCGGCCTATGACCAGATCACCCAGGAAGCGGCGCGCATTCGTTATCGCTCCAATGGCGATTTCACCTGCCCCATAGTCCTGCGCATGCCGACCGGCGGCGGCATTTTTGGCGGGCAGACGCATAGTCAGAGCCCGGAGGCGCTTTTTACCCATGTCTGCGGGCTGAAGGTGGTGGTTCCCTCCAACCCTTACGACGCCAAGGGGTTGCTGATCGCCTCGATCGAAGACCCGGATCCGGTGATGTTTCTGGAGCCGAAGCGGCTTTATAACGGCCCCTTTGACGGCCATCACGACCGGCCGGTAACGCCATGGTCGAAGCACGAGATGGGTGAGGTGCCGGAAGGGCATTACACCATTCCGATCGGCAAGGCCGAAATCCGCCGCGCCGGGCAGGATGTCACTGTCATCGCTTACGGCACCATGGTGCATGTGGCGCTCGCCGCAGCGGAAGAAACGGGCGTGGATGCCGAGATCATCGATCTGCGCAGCCTTTTGCCACTCGACCTGGACACCATCGTCAAGTCCGTCTCCAAGACCGGCCGCTGCGTCATGGTGCATGAGGCAACGCTCACGTCAGGCTTCGGCGCGGAGGTCGTGTCGCTGGTGCAGGAACACTGCTTTTATCATCTGGAAGCACCCGTCGTCCGTGTGGCTGGTTGGGATACGCCTTATCCCCACGCGCAGGAGTGGGATTATTTTCCGGGGCCGGCCCGCGTCGGGCGCGCCCTCGTCGAAGTCATGGAGGCCTGAAGATGGCGGAATTTGTTATCACTATGCCTGATGTCGGCGAAGGTGTGGCGGAAGCCGAACTGGTGGAATGGAACGTCAAACCCGGCGATCCCGTGCATGAGGATATGGTGCTGGCCGCTGTGATGACCGACAAGGCGACGGTTGAAATCCCCTCGCCGGTTGCGGGCGTCGTCACATGGTTGGCAGCGGAGGTGGGGGACACTGTGGCGGTTAAGGCACCGCTGGTGCGCATCGAAACCAATGCCTCCGCTGCCGCTGCTGCGCCCGCGGATGTGACTGAGCCGGAAGCGCCATCCGACATGACTGAGCCGGAAGCGCCATCCGACATGACGGAAGAGCCGCCAGCGGCTGAAATCCAGCCCGCCCGCGAAATACAGGATGCGCCGCCTTCCCCTGAGGTGGAACACCATAAACCTCTGGCGTCGCCAGCCGTTCGCCAGCGCGCCGACGATCTCGATATCGATCTCGGACAAGTGAGGGGAACAGGGCCGGACGGGCATATCACCCACGCCGATCTCGATACATTTCTGACCGCGCGGTCGCAATCTGAGAGGCCCGCTGCGCCGATAGCTTCCCGCGATAGCGCTGTCGAAGAGGTGAAGGTGACGGGGCTGAGGCGCAAGATCGCCGAGAAAATGACGCTGTCCGTCTCCCGCATTCCCCACATCACCTATGTCGAGGAAATCGACGTGACCGATCTGGAGGATTTGCGCACGACCATGAATGGCAACCGCCGGTCAGGGAAGCCGAAACTGACGATCCTGCCGTTCCTGATGCGCGCACTTGTGAAAACGGTCGCCGATCATCCCGGCATGAATGCCACCTTCGATGACGAAAAAGGGGTCGTCAGCCACTACGAAGCGGTGCATATCGGCATAGCCACGCAGACACCTGCGGGGCTGATGGTCCCGGTCGTTCGCCACACGGAAGCGCTCGGCCTTTGGGAGTGTGCTGCTGAAGTCGTGCGCGTGGCCGAGGCGGCGCGTACCGGCGCCGCGCAACGGGACGAGTTGACGGGGTCCACCATCACCATCAGCTCGCTTGGCCCCCTTGGCGGTATCGTTTCGACGCCCATCATCAATCACCCGGAGGTGGCGATCATCGGCGTGAACAAGATCGTGACGCGACCGGTCTGGGATGGCAGCGGTTTCGTGCCGCGCAAGATGATGAACCTCTCCTCCAGCTTCGATCACCGGGTCGTCGACGGCTGGGATGCCGCCGTCTTCATTCAGGCCATCAAGGCGCTCCTGGAAAAGCCGGCGCTGATCTTCATCGACGGCTGAGCTTCGTTTGAAAAGGATTTTCTTCCGTGAAGCACTTCAGCTTCACGGAACTGTTTCGGTGTCGGTATAGGCTTGCGTTCGCGATCTTCGGGTATAGAAGAGAAAGAACGAGAAGCGTGTTTTCTCATCATGATCATAGTGGCGGACGGGGGCGCTCCGGTGCCCAGCGCTTCGCTGTTCGTCGGCAACCGAATGAAGAAGAAGGTCCTTTCATGAGCACTCCCAAACCCGTTGTCCTGACTATTCTCGATGGCTGGGGACTGAGCGAGGACACGTCCAGCAATGCGCCGGTACTGGCAAACACGCCCACCATGGATCGGCTTTTCGCCACCTGCCCGAATGCGCGGCTGACCACCTTCGGCCCGAATGTCGGCCTGCCCACCGGGCAAATGGGCAATTCGGAAGTTGGACACACCAACATCGGCGCCGGTCGCATCGTTGCCATGGATCTTGGCCAGATCGATCTGGCTATCGAAGACGGCAGCTTTTTCAGGAATGCTGCGATGCTCGATTTCGCCGCCAAGGTGAAGGCTGCGGGCGGCGTGGCGCATGTGATGTGCGTCGTCTCCGATGGCGGCGTTCACGGCCACATCGTCCACGGTCGGGCGGCGGTGAAGCTGCTGACCGATCTGGGTTTGAAGGTCGTCGTGCACGCCATCACCGATGGTCGCGATGTCGCGCCGCAGTCTGCGGAAGGCTTCGTCGCCGCATTTGCGGCAAGTCTGCCGCAAGGCGCCAGCATTGGCACGGTGATCGGCCGTTATTATGCGATGGACCGCGATAATCGCTGGGAGCGTGTTGAAAAGGCCTATGACTCCATGGTTCTCGGCCGGGGCGAACATGCGCCGGATGCGGTGAGCGCCGTTGCCGCGAGCTACAAAAATGATGTTACGGACGAATTCATCCTGCCAACGGTCATCGGTGGTTACGAAGGCTTCAAATCCGGTGACGGTCTCTTCTGCCTGAATTTCCGTGCCGACCGTGCCCGTGAAATCTTGCTTGCCATCGGTGCGGACGATTTCGACGGGTTTGTCCGTGAAAAGCCTGT
This sequence comes from Rhizobium sp. AN5, assembly GCF_900215255.1. Lineage (NCBI taxonomy): Bacteria > Pseudomonadati > Pseudomonadota > Alphaproteobacteria > Hyphomicrobiales > Rhizobiaceae > Rhizobium > Rhizobium sp. AN5. Next base: position 596,757 of record NZ_OCMJ01000003.1, on the reverse strand, counting down.
GCTTTCGGCGCTGCTTGGCATGGTGGAATATTCGACCAAACATGCGACCTTCATGACGACGGCTTACCCTAAGCGTGATATCGAAAATACGCTGGGTTCCTGGGTTGCCAAGCAGGGTCTGCGGCAGTTCCGTCTGGCCGAGACGGAAAAATATCCGCATGTCACCTTCTTCCTGAATGGTGGCAAGGAAGAACCTGAAGTGGGCGAAGACCGCTTCATGCCGAAGTCTCCCAAGGTTGCGACCTACGATTTGCAGCCGGAAATGAGCGCGCCGGAAGTGACGGAGAAATTCGTCGAGGCGATCGGCAAGGGTTACGATCTCATCGTCACCAATTACGCCAATCCCGACATGGTGGGCCATACCGGCGATCTGCAAGCCGCGATCAAGGCTTGCGAAGCCGTGGACCGGGGGCTCGCCGCAGTCGTTGCCGCTCTGGAAAAGGTTGGCGGCGCCATGCTGGTGATTGCGGATCACGGTAATTGCGAAACCATGGTCGACCCGGTAACCGGTGGCCCGCACACCGCGCACACCACCAATCCGGTGCCGGTGATCCTGTTCGGCGGACCTGAAGGCGCGAAGCTGCATGACGGTATCCTTGCCGATGTCGCTCCCACGCTGCTGCAATTGATGAATGTGCCGCTGCCTGCGGAAATGACGGGCAAAAGCCTGATCGACCTGTAATCCAGCGACGATGCGCGAGAGCCTGCTGCTCTCGCGCATGTCCAGGCGAGGCGGAAATGCTTACCGTTTGGCGTAGATTCGGTCGTGAACGAGCATGCCGGCGATCATGGCACAAACGAAGAGAATGACCGGCATTAGGCCGAGAGCAAGTGCCGATATCGCCGGGCCAGGGCAGAAACCGGCAAACCCCCAGCCTGCGCCGAAAATAGCCGAGCCCACAACCAACGGCGCGTCGACCCGAGTTTTGGCGGGAAGGTGAAATTCCGCACCGAGAACCGGTTTGGCTAGAAAACGGGACAACAGAACGCCCGGAACGGCGACCAAGACCGCACCGCCGAGAACGAACATCAGGCCCGGGTCCCAATGGCCGCTCGCCACGTCGAGAAAACCTGAAACGCGTGCAGGATCGATCATGCCGGACAGGGAAAGGCCGAATCCGAACAGTGCCCCGGCCACAAGTGCCACCACGAAACGCGCTATGACGGGATTTTTCATGACAGCGCTCCAGTTATCGTCGCGGCGAGGATACCGGTGATCAGGAAGATGGCAGTGGCGGTGATGGAGCGCCGGGAAAATCGCGCAAGCCCCATGATGCCATGGCCGGATGTGCAGCCGGATCCCATGCGCGTACCAAACCCCACCAGCAGGCCAGCAATGACGATCAGCGGCCAGGGTGCAGATATGGTGAGCGCGGGAAAGCGGCCGAATGCAGTGGCGTAAAGATAGGGGCCTGTCAGCAAACCTGCGACGAAGGCCACATCCGTCAAGCGCCGTTCTTTGCCGAGCACATTGCCCAGGATGCCGCTGATGCCGGCGATGCGGCCGTTAAAGAGAAACAGAAGAATACTCGCGAGGCCAAGCAGCATACCGCCGAATAGAGAGGGCCAATAGGCCGTCACGGGTTTTCCTCCGGCGCACAGAAGATGGTATAGAGAGCCTCGATCAGCTGCGCCGCTTTTTCCTCGGTTAACCGGTAGAAGATCTGTTTGGCCTCGCGCCGCGTTTCAACAACGCCCGCCTCACGCAAAACCCCAAGTTGCTGGGAAAGTGTGGGCTGGCGGATATCCAGCTTGGCTTCCAGCTCGCCAACGGAAAACTCGCCCTGCGCCAGCGTGCAGGCGAGCATCAGCCGCGCGGGATGGGCAAGCGTCTTCAAGAGTATGGCGACCTCGACTGCGCGTTCCTCCATTTCGGCAAGCGGGATTTCGGTGATATCAGGTATCTGTTTCCGCATGTTTTCCTTCACCATGTGCTGCCCTCCAGCACGTCGAGCGGGAATTTCAGATAACGTTTGCCATTGGCCTCCGGCTCCGGCAGGCGGCCGCCACGGATATTGACCTGCAAGGCGTGCAGAATTAGCTTCGGCATCGGCAAGGTGCGATCCCGCGCCTCGCGCAGCTGGATGAAACTTTCCTCTGTCATGCCAGCCAGATGCGGATTGCCGCGTTTCTGTTCTCCAACAGTGCTTTCCCATTTGGGCGCGCGGCCACCGGGTTGATAGTCATGGCCGGTGAAAAGCCGCGTTTCGTCGGGAAGGGCGAGGATGTCCTGAATGGATTCCCAGAGTTCTCTGGCGCTGCCGCCTGGAAAATCGGCGCGCGCCGTGCCGGAATCGGGCATGAAGAGAGTGTCATGCACGAATGCGGCGTCGCCCACCACGTAGGTCACGGAGGCGAGCGTATGTCCGGGTGAAAACAGCACGCGAGCTTCCAGCGAGCCGATGTTGAACCGGTCTCCCGCTTCAAACAGCCGGTCCCATTGCGAGCCGTCTGTTTCAAGATCGGGCCAGTTATATTTCTCCTGCCACAGCCGCTGCACACCGGTGACCTTGGCGCCGATTGCCGTTTTCGCGCCGGTTCTTTGGCTGAGATAGTGGGCGGCGGAAAAATGGTCGGCATGCGGATGCGTGTCTAGAACCCATTCCACCGACAGGCCTTGCTCCTTGACATAGGCCAGAATGGCATCGGCATTCACCGTGCCGGTCGCCCCGGATTTCTCGTCGAAATCGTAGACCGGATCGATGATGGCGCAGCGCCGGGTTGCGGGGTCGGAAACGACATATTGCACGCTCGATGTGCTCGGATCGAAGAAAGCCTTGACGTGCGGCTTTGCCGCAGCCTGCCGCTCCAGCCAGCGGACGGCGCCGGAAAGATCGAAACCATGCTGTTGGCCGAAAGTCGCGATCTCGCTTTGTTTCATGCGCCCGTCCAGCGCTTCGCCAAGCACATAGAGGGTCAGCGCTCGCGCTCCACCCTTGCAATGGGCGAATACGGGGCCTTTTGCCTCGGTCATCGTCTGCTGAAAGGCACGAATATCGGCTTCGGTGATTGTCGGGCCGTTGACCGGAATGAAACTGTAGGCCAGACCCGCAGCATTGGCGGCGCTTTTTTCATGTTCATTGCCCGGCTGGCCGGGCTCTTCGCCATCCGGCCGGGCATTGATGATGCTTTTGTAGCCCTGATCGGAAAGCGATGAAAAGTCGGAGATCTCCGGCTGGCCTGCGACCGTCAGACGTTCGTTGATCCTCACGGCACTCATCGGTTTCTCCTGTTGTTCTAAATTAATATACGTTATCATATAATGTATATTGTTCGGCGGCAACAGACGGAAGAGAAAATTTCAGAGGCGGCGATTTCCTGTGTTCGCGACGAAATCACAAACTTGCCCGAAGGGAATCGAGCAAGTGTGCTTTTCCGGGAAGCCCGCAGGGGGCAGTGTGGGCGGGGGCTGGCTTCAGGCGAAAAGCTTGCGGCGCGTCGCTTTCCAGCCAAGACAGATTGCCGCGACAAGCAGGGCGAGTTGAGCGACAAGGAATGGTGGTTCGTTGCCATTCGGCGCCAGTGCGTTCAGTGCCTCGACCTTGAGAAAGGACTGAACGATCAGTACGAACATATTCAGATAAAGGCCCATCGTGGCGGTGATCGAATAAACAGTTCGCGCCCTGCCATTGAGACCGTATCCGTAAAGCGCGACCAGCGCGACCGCCAGAATGATGGTCGAGATGATGCCGACGCCGAGTGCCGGTGTGAAGTTGCCGATTGGAAACAGGAAGCCGGTGAGCGTTGTGGCGAGCGTGGTGACGAGAAACAGCGCCATCATGCGCGGCATCCATCGCCCTGCCGCATAAGCGGGCAGGGCGATCAATCCGGTTACGATGCCTATGAGGCTCAAGGCAACGTGCAATGTCGTGAATTGGGGAATGGTCAGTCCGAGGATCATGATGCGTCTCCCTCTATTCAGTTTGGGTTGCACCATACCGGCTGGCGGCATGTGCATGCGATAGATTGGGCCTCAATGCAGAGCGCGCCGCAAGGAAATTTTCAAGGTCTGCCGTATCCGGCAGGGAAGGAATGGTCAGCGTCTCGCCCAGATCAAGACCGGCCAGGGCCGCATCCACCATCTCGTGAGCATCCATGACCATGGCGGCGGGAATGGCTTCGAGACGTTCCTCTGCCCAGATGGCCGTGCGGGTGATGCCCGGCAGGACACCCTGAACCCGCACGCCGTAAGGGGAAAGCTGCGCGTGCAGCGCTTCGGTGAAGGCAAGCACAAAGGCTTTGGTCGCCGGATAAACGGCGGTAAATGCCGCCGGCATCAAGGCCGTGACCGAGGTGATATTGATGATCGTGCCCTTTCCATCTGCTGCAAGACGCGGTGCGATCGCCGCTGCAAGCCGGGTGACGGCAAGGATATTGAGATTGATCATCGTCGTGACATGGGCCGGGTCCAGTTCCGTGATAGCGCCGTCTCCGGCAATACCGGCATTGTTGACGAGACCGGTGATCCGCCGGTCCTCGCGCAGCCGTGCCTCAACCCTTTCGAGGTCTTCCGCCCGTGAAAGGTCTGCTGCCAGAACCTCGACAGCGATCTGGTGATCCTTTTCCAACCGCTCGGCTAGCGCCTTCAGCTTTTCGGCGCGTCGCGCCACGAGGATGAGATCATGGCCGCGTTTTGCGAGGCGCTCGGCATAAACAGCGCCAATGCCATCAGACGCGCCGGTGATGAGAAACGTATTCTGTGTCATGTCCCATGTTTCCTTTGTCTGATGGTTCAGGCGTTGATGAAAGCAAGAAGGTCGGCGTTGAACCGGTCCTGATGGGTCTGTGTCAGTCCATGGTCGGCGCCCTCATAGACCTTGAGGGTCGCATGTTTGACGATCTTGGCCGTGGAGAGCGCCGAAGCGCCGATCGGCACGATCTGGTCGTCGTCGCCGTGCAGTACGAGCGTTGGCTTGTCGAAAGCCTTCAGGTCCTGATGGAAATCGCTTTCCGAAAAGGCGCGGATGCTGTCGAGCTGGCCCTTGAGGCCGCCCATCATGCCCTGCCGCCAGAACTCGTCGCGAATACCTTCAGAAATCGCAGCACCTTCACGGTTGTAGCCGTAGAAAGGCATGGTCAGATCCCTGAAGAACTGGCTGCGATTGTCGTAGGTACGCTTGCGGATGCCGTCGAAAACATCGATCGGCAGGCCGATGGCATTGCTTTCCGTCTTCAGCATCAGCGGCGGTACTGCACCGATGAGGGCGATCCTGGCGACGCGGGCCGTACCATGACGGCCGATATAGCGCGTCACCTCGCCGCCGCCGGTGGAATGGCCGACGAGAATGATGTCGTGAAGATCGAGCTGTTCGATCAGCTCGGCCAGATCGTCAGCATATTGATCCATGGTGTTGTTGTGCCAGACCTGGTCGGAGCGGCCGTGGCTGCGGCGATCATGGGCGATGGTGCGGAAACCGTTATTGGCAAAGAATACCATCTGCGCGTCCCATGCATCGGCACTGAGCGGCCAGCCGTGGGAAAAGATGATGGTCTGGCCGTCTTTCGAACCCCAGTCCTTGTAGAAGATGTGCGTTCCGTCTCTGGTGACTATCGTTGTCATGGCTCTCTCTCCTGTTGCGGGTGGTTTGCTTGCGTCCTGTGAGAATAGAGATACTCTGGAGACAGCCGGGGCTGGATTGGCGCTTCTGACAGAAAACGAGCCGAAACTGACAAAACGGGGATGTGAGGCATGGCGGGTGTTGCGGGAAGTGCGCTGGAAGTCGGTCTGGTTCTTTACCGGGACTGTCAGGTCGCCATGGTGCACGGCATCACCGATCTTTTTGCCATCGCCTCGGTCTTCTCAGAGGATCGTGGTGGGCCGAAACTGCGCGTCAGCCACTGGAGCATGGGTGAGGGCGGTGAGTTTTCCCGTTGTCATGACACCGAGCCGGGCAGGCCGGGGCATCCCGATATCTTCGTCGTACCCGGCCGGCTGACCGGGCCAGCCGAAATCGATGAGGCCGGGCCCTATGCCCGCTGGCTGCTGGACCGGCATGCGCAGGGCGCGACGCTGGCAGCCAGTTGCGGCGGTTCCTTCATCATCGCTGCGACAGGTCTTTTGGCCGGCCGCCCGGCCACTACCCACTGGCTGTTTGCCGAACGGTTTCGCGAGCGCTTTCCCGATATCCGTCTGGAGATAGACAAGATCGTCATTGAGGACGGCGATATCATCACGGCTGGTGGGTTGATGGCATGGACCGATCTTGGCTTGCGCATCGTTGATCGGCTGCTCGGACCTTCGGTGATGATCGAGACCGGAAAGTTCCTGCTGATCGACCCTTCGGGGCGGGAGCAGCGACATTACAGCAGTTTCGCACCGCGGCTGACGCATGGCGATGAGCCGATCCTGAAGGTGCAGCACTGGCTGCAGGCCCGCGCCGGGCGGGCGACGAGCGTTACCGATATGGCCGGCCATGCCGGGCTGGAGGAGCGAACCTTCCTGCGCCGCTTCAAGGCCGCCACCGGTATGAAGCCGATCGAATATGTCCAGCATCTTCGTGTCGGCAAGGCGCGGGAACTGCTGGAATTCACCCGTCGTTCGGTAGACCAGATTGCCTGGTCGGTGGGATACGAGGATGCCGCTGCCTTCCGTCGCGTTTTTCACCGTATTCTCGGCCTCTCGCCGGGCGAGTACAGAAACCGCTTTTCCAGCGGTTCGGCCATGGTGGCCGCCTGAGGGCAAATCCCGCTGTTGCGACATTGCCGATTTGCAACGAGGTTGGTGCGAGAAGCGCGGCCCTTGCAATGTGGCGGGTGTTTGCTAACATGCCAGACAAGTTTAAAACAGGTGGGCCGGAATGGACGTTGAGAGCAGCACGAAGCCGGGAATATCGCTCGCGGCGAAAATCAGCTCCGCATTGCGGCGGGATTTGTCTGAAGGCGTGTTCCGTCCCGGCGACCGGCTCCCGAGTGAGAGCGCGCTGACACGCGAATATTCCGTCAGTCGCACCGTGGTGCGGGAGGCCATCGCCATTCTGCGCGCGGATGGTCTCGTTGAGGCCCGCAAGGGAGCGGGCGTTTTTGCCATTGAGGTGAAGCCGGGCAAGGAAGTGCCTTTCAATGATCTCGCCGTGGGGCGGATCTCCTCGGTAATCGAACTGCTGGAATTGCGCACCGTCTTCGAAGTTGAGTCCGCCGGGCTTGCGGCATCGCGTCGTTCCGCGGTGCAGGTGGAGTCGATTGTCGATGCGCATCGGCGCGTCGGCGACTGTCTCGCCGCCGGGTTGCCGACGCGGGATGCCGATTTCGAGTTCCATCTGGCCATTGCACAGGCGACACAGAACAGGCGATTCCCCGAGTTTCTTCAACTCATCCGCTCCGGCATCATTCCGCGTGGCGAATTACAGGGGGCGGCGCCCGGTTCCCGTCCGAAGGACTACAATCTTCATCTCCAGGAGGAGCATGCGAAGATCGTTGACGCCATCATCGAAGGCGATGCCGATGCTGCCCGCCAATATATGGCGGCGCATCTGCGCGGCAGTCTTGAGCGCTACAAGGTGCTTTTGCGCTCCCGCACAGCCGCCGAATAACTCGGAAATTTCAGCTTTCTCAGCAGGTTAAGCGCTCGCCCGTCGGTAGAAGGCCAGAGAGGCGGCAAGCGTCAAAAGCGCGCCTCCGCAAATGCGGTCGAGCCATAGTGCCCCTGACTTCCGCAACAGTCTGACGGCCTGCGAGCCCAGCAGGGCATATCCGAACATGACGATGAAATCGATGCCGGCAAAAACCAGCGCAAGCACCGCATATTGCTGGATCTGCGGTGCTGCCGGATCGATGAATTGCGGCAGGAAAGCCGAAAAGAACAGATATCCCTTGGGGTTGGTCACGGCCACAAAAAAGCTTTTGAGGAAAATCGAGCGGGCGGAAGTGGCCCCGGAAGTATCTGCCGATTGAAGAGCGCCATCGAGCCAGCCTCTGGAGCGCAAAAGCACGACGCCGAGGAAGGCAAGATAACAAACGCCGACCCATTTGACGACGCCGAACCAGAACTCTGAGGCGGCGAGCAATGCTCCCAATCCCAGTGCGACCGCGCCGATCAGAACGAAATCGGAGAGGACCGCGCCGGCCATGCCGGTCAAGGCACGGCGGACCCCGAAACGCGAGCCATTCGCAAGCGCGAGCAAAACCGTCGGCCCAGGTGTGGCAATACCGATAAAGGCGACTATCGCAAATGCCAGAAGTGTCATTTCCGCCATCTCTTCCTCCCCCTTGAAGTAGGAGATGTGCCGGCGCCGGACCGGCATCTCCAAAGGCAGTTCGAAGCGAAGAATACAGGCTTTTGTCATCGCGGCAATATGTGCGATTCCTTTTCCGGCAAAGCAAAGAACCGTTGGATTTAGGATTAAATCTCGGTCTTGAAAGGCAGCGTTGTTGCCTGCTTCAGTCATCTTCCACGCCTGCCGCAAGACCAATTTTATCGGCATATGCTTGACAGCTCTCCACACCTGTGACAACTTGCGAATAGTTGTCAGACAGGATTGCGCCTATGTTATTTTGTGCAATCGACTTCTGGCAAGGGAGGAACCATGCCAAAAAGACGCCTTTCGCTGTATGGCCTGTCCGGCCAGATCGGAAGTATTGCGGTCACGCTGCTCGGATTGCTGCTGCTGACCTTTTTCATCGGCCGCCTGATGCCCGCTGATCCGGTGCGGGCCATCGTCGGCGAGGACGCGACCCGCGAAACCTATGAGCAGGTTTACCATGCGCTCGGTTTCGACCGTCCGCTCTGGCAACAATTCATCTATTATCTCGGCGATGTGTTCACCGGCGATTTCGGAACCTCGATCCGCACGGGCCAGCCCGTCATCCAGGATATCATACGCGTCATGCCGGCGACGATGGAGCTTGCGACCTTCGCGATCCTGATCGGTGCCGGCCTCGGGATTCCCATGGGGGTCTATGCCGCCGTCAAGAAAGACCGCTGGCAGGACCATCTGGTGCGGGTGCTCAGCCTGTTCGGCCATTCCATGCCGATTTTCTGGACCGGTATGATTGCCCTGATCGTTTTTTACGCCCATCTCGGGCTTGTCGGCGCCGGTGGCCGCATGGACCAGTTCTATATCGGTCTCGTGGAGGAACGAACGGGCTTCCTGCTCATCGACAGCCTGCTGGCGGGCGATATGGAAGTCTTCTGGTCGGCCATCAATCACCTCATTCTGCCCGCCGCTCTGCTCGGTTATTCGTCGTCGGCCTATATCACCCGTATGACGCGAAGCTTCATGCTCGACCAGCTGGGCCAGGAATATGTGACGACCGCGCGCGTCAAAGGCCTGTCGCAACGCCAGACGGTGTGGCTGCATGCTTTCGGCAATATTCGTGTGCAGCTCGTCACCATCATTGCGCTTGCTTACGGATCACTGCTGGAAGGCGCTGTCCTTATCGAGACCGTCTTCGCCTGGCCGGGCTTCGGCCAATATCTCACCAGCAATCTCATCATCGGCGACATGAATGCCGTGATGACCTGCGTGCTCATCGTCGGCGTCATTTTCATCGGGCTCAATCTCCTGTCCGACATTCTCTACCGCTTTTTCGATCCGAGGACCCGCTGATGACGGCTCGTGCAGAAACTTCCTTCCGTCTTCCCGTGCCGTTGAACGCGCTGAAGAACATCATCGTCTTCCTGCTGAAAAGCCCGACATCGGCCTTCGGCCTGGTGATATTGCTACTTCTCGTCATCGCGGCGATTTTCGCGCCCTGGCTTGCGACACATGACCCTTACGTGCAGGATCTCGCCAAGACGTTGCAGCCGCCCGGTAACGGCCATTTCTTCGGCACGGACGAGCTTGGACGCGATATTTACAGTCGCCTTCTGTGGGGCGCGCGCATCACTCTCACCATCATTTCGCTGGTGTCGATCATCGTTGGTCCGGTCGGTCTTCTGGTCGGCACGGCCTCCGGTTATCTCGGCGGCAAGTTCGATACGGTGATGATGCGCATCACGGATATTTTCCTGTCGTTCCCGAGCCTCATCCTGTCGCTCGCCTTCGTGGCCGCGCTCGGACCCAGCCTCAACAATGCGATCATCGCGATCGCGCTCACCTCATGGCCGCCGATCGCGCGGCTCGCACGCGCCGAAGCGATGACATTCCGCAAGGCGGACTACATTGCCGCCGCAAGGCTTCAGGGTGCTTCGCCGCTGCGTATCATCATAAAATCGATCATGCCCATGTGCCTGCCTTCGGTCCTGATCCGTCTGACGCTGAATATGGCGACCGTCATTCTGACCGCCGCCGGCCTCGGCTTCCTAGGCCTTGGCGCGCAGCCGCCGCTGCCTGAATGGGGAGCGATGATCGCGACCGGACGTCGTTACATGCTCGACAGCTGGTGGCTCGTCACTTTCCCCGGCGTTGCGATCCTTTCCGTCAGCCTCGCCTTCAACCTTCTGGGTGACGGCCTGCGGGATGCGCTCGATCCGAAGCAGATGAACCGGAAATAGGGCCATGGAAAAACCAATCCTCGACGTCGAAAATCTTCGCATCCGTTATGGCGGTTCGCCCACCGAGGCCGTGCGCGGCATCTCCTTCACCCTTGGCCGGGAGCGTCTCGGCATTGTCGGCGAAAGCGGCTCGGGCAAGTCCACTGTCGGCCGGGCTTTGCTGCGCCTCCTTCCATCGGCGACCATAACGGCCGACAAGCTTGATTTTGATGGTCTCGATCTTCTGTCGCTCAGTGAGAAGGATATGCTGAAGGTTCGCGGACGGCGTATGTCGATGATCCTTCAGGATCCAAAATTCTCCCTTAATCCCATCCGCCGTGTCGGCGATCAGGTGACGGAGACCTATCTGCGCCATTTCAAGGCGTCGAAATCGGAAGCCCGGGAAAAGGCGCTCGCCATGCTCGATGCGGTGAAAATCCGTGACGCCGCGCGCGTCTACGAGCAATATCCGCACGAGATTTCCGGTGGCATGGGCCAGCGCGTCATGATTGCGATGATGCTGCTTGCCGATCCCCATCTGGTCATTGCCGACGAGCCGACCTCTGCGCTGGATGTGACGGTACGGCTGCAGGTTCTGAATATTCTCGATGGCCTCGTTCGGGATAGAGGCATCGGTCTCATCATGATCAGCCACGACCTCAATCTCGTGCGCAATTTCTGCGACCGGGTACTCATCATGTATGCCGGCCGGGTGGTGGAAACGCTTGCCGCGCGCGACCTCGATCAAGCGCAGCACCCCTACACGCGCGGCCTGCTCGCGGCGCAGCCGCGGATCGGCGGCACGCGTGCGCCACTTGCGGTGCTGGATCGCCGCCCCGAATGGCTGGAGGAGAAAGTATAATGGCCGTTTCCGTTGAAACCCGCGATCTCTCCATCACCTTCGGCAGCGGCCACACGGCGCTGAAAGTGCTGCCTTCGGTGTCCTTTCGCGTCGAGCCGGGCGAGTGTTTCGGTCTGGTCGGTGAAAGCGGTTCGGGCAAATCCACAGTGTTGCGCTGCGTGTCGATGCTGAATGATTTCTGGAGCGGCGAAATCCTCATCAATGGAAAGTCGGTTCGCGACATGCCGCTGATCGAGCGATGCCGCACGTTGCAGATGGTGTTTCAGGATCCCTATGGTTCGCTGCATCCGCGCCAGTCGGTGCGCACCGTTCTCGGAGAATCGCTTGCCATCCATAAACTGGGCGATCGTGAAGAGCGCATGCGCAAGGTGATTACGGATGTCGGTCTTCCCGTGTCGTTCCTGGACCGCTTCCCGCATCAGCTTTCCGGCGGCCAGCGGCAACGCGTGGCGATTGCGCGTGCGCTGATCCTTGAACCGTCGCTGCTTCTGCTCGACGAGCCGACCTCCGCGCTCGATGTTTCGGTGCAGGCCGAAATCCTCAACCTGTTGCAGCGCCTGCGCGAAGAGCGCGGCTTCACCTATATCATGGTGACGCACGATCTCGCCGTGGTCGACCACATGTGCGACCGCTTCGCCGTGATGCTGCGCGGCGAAATCACCGAAATCCTGCCGCGTGAGGCCATCGCCGGCAATGGCGCGACACATCCCTATGCGCGCGAACTGATCGGCGCCTCGCTGGAATATGAAGGCGCATGACACCTCCCAACGCGTGATCGTCCTCCTCCGGGGCGTCACGAATAATAAAATCCTCCTTCCTTGCCCGGCCTTCAGTGCCGGGCAATTTTTTTGGACAACTCCGCCTAGGCTGCTCACATTGCGCCTAACACATTGGGTGAATGGGGCCTTGTTGCCAGCAAAAAGGCGCGGGGTTAGCCGCGCCTTTTCCTACTCGCAGATATGGCAGCCGCTCACCGCTCCTTGCTAACCTCTTCAAAGCGCGAGAGCCAGGGGCTAACGATCATACCCTTGATGTCGCTGCGGAAAGCGGCGGTGTCGACGACTTCGGAGAATGGCTGAATGGACATGACAATCTCGTCCATATAGGCCTGAAGGTCCTCGTAGAGCTTCGTCTGTTTCGCCACGTCGCGCTCGACAAGGGCTTCTTCGATCATCTTGTTCAGCTTTTCATCGAAGAAGCTCGTGCGCCAGCTCTGATAGTTGGTGAGCTTGGCGTCGTCCGCATTGTTCGGATTATAGGCGATGGAGCGCAGGTTATTGTCCGGATGCGGCTGCTGGCCGCCGCCGCCGCGGCCGAGAAGCAGTTCGAAGTTGCGCTCGCGCATGGCGCCGTAAATCTGGTCGCCGGAACCGCTGATAAGTTCGGCCTGGATGCCGGCCTGGGCCAGCGTGTTCTGGATGGCCGTTGCCGCTTTCATGAAGGGGTCTTCCGAAAGCACGCGCAGCGTCGTCTTGAAACCGTTTGGATAACCGGCTTCAGCCAGAAGCGCTTTGGCTTTTGCAATATCGAGCTTGTAACCCTGATCCGGCAGCGCGCCCATCACACCGGTGCTGAGAGAGCGCTGATGCAGCTTGCCGTAATAGGGCATGACCGCCTTGTCGAGACCGTCGTAGTCGATCAGGTAACGCAGGGCTTCGCGCACTTTCTTGTTCGCGAAGCGCTCGTCCTTCATCGAAACGCTGAGGTAATAAAAACCGGAGCCGGGTGTGGATTCGATGGCGATGGTCTTGTCGGCTTCGAGCGACTTCAGGTCCGGCGCCTGCAGGGAATAGGCGACATCGATATCGCCCTTTTCCAGCATCAGCCGCTGCGATTGCGATTCCGGCAGATGGCGCATCAGGACGCGCTTCATCTTGGCTTTTTCACCCCAGTAATCGTCGTTGCGGGTGAGGATGATATATTCGTTGGATTTCCACTGGGTCAGCTTGAACGGGCCGGAGCCCGCCGAATTGAGCGTCAGCCACGCGCCACCGAGATCGCCGTCCTTTTCGTTGGCAAGCGCCGTCTGGCTGTCGATGATCGAGCCGGGCCCATTCTGTGCAAGGATCATCAGCAGCAGGTTGGGATCATCAGGCTTCGGAATATTAAGCACGAAGGTCTGGTCGTTTTCAGCGACGAAAAGCTTGTCGGCATCCTCCAGCTTGAAACCGCGCGTTTTGAGGAAAGACGATTGCGCCAGATTGCGGGCGAGCAAACGTTTCAGGCTCCATGCCACGTCCTTTGCCGTCACGGCGTTACCGGACGCGAACTTGGCGTCGGCGCGCAGGTGGAAGCGGATCGATTTCCGGTCCTCGCCGATTTCCCAACGTTCGGCAAGGCGGGGCTGGACGCTGCGATCTTTGGGCGAAAGCACGACCAGCGTGTCGTAGATATTATTCAGAACCTGCACCGTCTCGCGGCCGGTAATGGCGGCTGGATCAAGGGTCAGGATATTGCTCATGGTCGTGGCGACGATGAGCTGGTCCTTCGGCGTTTCGGCAAAGACGCTGAGCGGCATGGCGCCGATCAGCAGTGCACCGAGGGCTGCGGTTGCAAGAAAATGTCTCATTTTTCCTCCCATACGGCCGGTTCATACGGCCTTCCACGTTTCGATCCGCGCGCCTGTTCCTCCACAGGCTTCGTGTGATCAGCCAAGAATGTCTCTGACCGGAGCGGCGAGCGCCCGGCCGATTGCGGCCGTTGCCGGCGCTTCCAGATGCACGCCATCCACTGGCGAGGCGCTGGCGACCGATCCGGCATCAAAGAAGTGATGTCCAAGTTCGGCGGCGAGTTTGTGGTAGAGCGGCGCAAGCCGTAGTGATTGTCCGATATCGCGGCCGCCCGCCGGTTCTCCAGCGGGGCCTGCGACGCAGGGCGGTGGCGCGACGATCAGAAGCTTAGGCACTGCATCTCGCGGCTTGTAGATGAAGGTCTCGACGATTTGCGCCAGCCGCCGCATGCCCGAAACAGCGGCTTCCGCGCGACCGCCATGCACCGGCTTGATGTCGTTGGTGCCGAGCATGACGATGACGAGATCAAGCGGCATGTGGCACGAAAGCGCGACTTCAAGCGCCCGCGCGCCATTGCGGCAGGCCGGGCCGGCATGGTCGTCATAACAGGTGGTGCGTCCGCCAAGTCCTTCGGCATGAACCTTCGCCTTTCCGGAAAGCTCGGCCTCCAGCACCTCCGGCCAACGATGCTCAGGCCGGTGGCGGAGACCCGTTGCCGGGTCTGCGCCCCAGGTGAGGCTGTCTCCAAAGGCGAGCACGGTTTTCATAGCCTTATCTCACCCGGTTGTTGTCGATGAAATCGAAATCGATATCCTCGCCAAGGCCCGGCCGGTCGGGAACGTGAACGAAGCCATCGCGGTCCATCGGGTCGGACAAAGACTTCAGATAGTCGTGGCCGTCATCATATTCGAGGAAGGGATGCAGGAGGCCGCGCTCGTACCAGCGGCAATTCTTGGTGGCGGCGACCACATGCAGGTTCATGGCCGTATTGCCATGCACCTCGCATTCCATGCCGAAGGCTTCGGCCAGATGCATGGTCTTGAGCGCCGGCGTGATGCCGCCGACATCGTTGACGCCGGTGCGAAGAATATCGCAGGCGCCGGCCTTGATCCATTCTGCGCGGTGCCAGTGCTTGCCAGCAGCACTTTCCGGGCCGACGACGGGAATATCGAGATTGTCGGCGAGCCACTTGTAGGAGGAGAGCGACTGCTCATCCATCGGCTCTTCGATCCAGTCGAAGCCGAGCTTTTCAAGGCCACGTCCCAATGCCAGCGCATCGGTGCGGGAATACCAGTGAAAGGCGTCGATCATCAGGCGGATATCGGGCCCGACCGCCTCGCGCACGGCCGCGCAGGCTTTGAGGTCCATCTTCACATCCGGCGCCCAGCTGACGGGCGGCATCCAGGTGTGAAGCTTGATGCCCTTGTAACCGCGCTTCACCAGCGTTTCGGCGAACCGGCCATAGTCTTCAGGCGTTGCAAGGCCGCCTTCCAGCTCGTCGCCGCACATGATCGAGCCATAGGCGAGCACCTTGTCGCGATAACCGCCGATCAACTTGTATACAGGTTGTCCGAGGCTGCGGCCGGCAAGGTCCCAGAGCGCGCAGTCCACCACCGCCAGCGTGCGGTCCGTCAGCTGCGCCGCCGAGCCGCGTTGCCAGTGAGCAAGGTCCTGCCAAAGGCGTTCCCGGTCGCGATGATCCTCGCCGATCAGCACCTTCTTGACGAATTTTTCGATGACATGCGGGCGAACGATTTCCGGCGCTGTGAAGGAATGGCCTTCCTGTCCGTCTTCCGTGCGGATGGTCAGCATGGCCTGTTCCACCTGATGCGCCGGACCCGGATGTGCGTGACCGGCACTGTCCGAGTGCCGACGGGTCGTCGTGCGGAAAACACGGACCTCGACGTCGGTGATGATCATAATTCCTCCCTCATGCAGGTATCGCAGCGTTCGTGGTGGCTGCAATGTCATACATGTATGCGTTATTTGTCAACATATATGATAATCTGTATTACATGTTGGGAAGGAAAATCAAGGACATTCGCGCGGCGCTCGATATGTCGGCGTATTTACAAGGATGGAGAGGAGATAAAGCGACCGCCCCTCGAGGATTAATCTATAATTTTAGTAGACTACTGAATCGCGCAACGATCTTTCAAAAATCGCCGGGACTATAAAAGACCATGCCGCGCCAGCGATGCCGGTCATCGTGCATTCTGCTTGGGTATGCGCGGTACTGGATGATGGCCGCACCTGCGCTGTCTGAGCTTCATCATGCCTCAACAAACATTCCCGGATGCACACCATGCCTCTTTCCCATATCTCGCATTTTGCTTTTCTGGTTCCCGGCAACTATCACGATGATGATCCTGCGCAGGGGCTGGAGGAAACTCTGCAGCTTTTCGAAGCCGGCGAGGCGCTGGGTTATGATAGCGCCTGGGTCCGCCAGCGCCATCTGGAACGCGGCGTGTCCTCGGCCGCTACCTTTCTCGCGGCGGCGTCGCAGCGCACCAAGCGGATTGGCCTCGGCACCGCCGTCATTCAACTGGGTTATGAAAACCCTTTCAGGCTGGCGGAAGATCTCGCCACCGTGGATGTGCTGTCACACGGACGGTTGAATGTCGGCGTTTCCGTCGGTGCGCCGCCCTTCGCCCATCTGATTTCGGATTATGTCGATACGGCACCCGATGCGGATTACAGCCATGCCCGTGCCGAGAAGCTCGCCAGGGCCTTGAGATCAGAACCGCTGTCCAGCGAAACGGAGGCGGGCAATGCAGCGGGCGCGCAGGTGCCGCGCCTTCGGCCCTTCGCCAAGGGGTTGACCGACCGGCTGTGGTATGGCGGCGGATCGCAGAATTCCGCACGCTGGGCGGGGAAGGCGGGATTCAATCTGCTGACCGGCAATATCGTCAGCGGTGAAAATACCGATGATTTTCTGACGGCGCAGGCGGCCCTCGTCAGCCGCTTTCGGCAGGAATGGGCGCATGAGCGCCAGCCGCGCGTCGCCCTTGGCCGCGTGATTTTACCGACAGACAGTGCCAGCCCGGCGACACGCCGCCGTTATGCGGAGTTTGCGGCCGAGCGCGACAAGCGCACGCATGCGCCGCATGGTGCGCGCCGCACGCTTTTTCTGCCTGATATTGTAGGGACGACGGATGAAATTCTGGAGAAGCTGTTGCGCGATCCCGTTCTGCCGCATGTCTTGGAATTCCGTCTGGAACTGCCCTATGAATTCCAGCCGGAAGACTATCGCCAGATCGTGACGGATTTCGCGTCCGTCGTGCCGCAGCTTTCCGGCGGGCGGCCGGTTCTGAAAGTGGCGACAGCTCAATAGCGCGTTCACAACGTCGCCATTCCTGCGCCGAGCGTGGGAATGGCGAACGAGAGGAACAGCGTCAGTCCGGTTGAGGCAGGCCGTATCTCTCGCGTATGGTCGTGCCTTCGTATTCGCGCGGATAAACGCCGCGGTCTTGCAGCACCGGCACGACTTGTTCGACGAATTCGGCGATATCGTCAGGGGCACGGGGCGGCTGCAACGTGTAGCCGTCAACCGTTCCGTCCTGCCAGAGATCGATGATACCGTCCGCCACCTCTTCCGCTGTGCCGAGCAGCAGCCGGTGATGCCCCTCCGAGCGCCGCACGGCCTCGCGGGCGGTGAGCTTTTCATGGGTCAGCAGTTCGGAAAGGCCAAGCCCCATGCCTACTGCCCATTGGCGGTTCTGGTCGGGAATGAAGTGCTCGCCATCCAGTTTCGCGTCGGGATCGAAATCGCGGGGATCGATACCGTTTTCCTTAGCGAAGCGTGCCAGAAGACCGTCTTCCGAGCCGGTTCCGCTGTAGAGTTCGTGTTTGCGCAGCGCTTCCTCGCGCGTCTCGCCGAGAATGACGACGAGGCCGGGAACGATGCGGATGCCCGAGGGATCGCGGCCGAAAGACACTGCGCGGTCACGGACCTTTTTGCCAAAGGCCTGGCCGGCGGGACGGGACAATATGTTGCAATAGATAATCTCGCCATGACGTGCCGCCAGATCGATGCCGCCCTCGGAAGCGCCCGCCTGAGCGATGACGGGGTGCCCCTGCGGTCCACGAGGGACGTTGAGCGGGCCTTTGACATGGAAATATTGCCCCTCGTGATCGATGGTCTCGGCCGTCGCCGCATCCCAGAAGCGGCCTTCCGGCACCTCGCCTTCGCGGCGCGGATCCCAGCTCGACCAGAGCTTTTTCGCGACATCGAGAAATTCCGTGGCCTTGGCGTATCGCTCATTGCGCGGCGGCAACGGGTCGTTGCCGAAATTGGCGGCGACGTTCGGATTGAAGGAGGAGACGATGTTGACGATCAACCGACCGCCCGTGACGATATCGATGGATTGCGTTCGTCTCGCAAAATTATAGGGCGAGTTATAGGTGGAGGACACCGTCGCCACGAACCCGATGTCCGGCACCTGTGCGGCAAGCGATGTGGAAAGGATGAGCGGATCGATGGTGTGAAACGGCCGGCTTGTCGGGTCGGTCAGCAATGCCGGGTGATCCGAAAGGAAAACGGCGTCGAACCGGCCTTTGTGAGCCAGTTCCGTCAGTCGCCGGTAATAGCCGATATCGTTGATATCGTGCCGGTCTCCGCTCCTGTATTTCCAGGCATTGGCGAGGTATCCGGTGGTATTGATGCCGACATTGAGATTGAGCCGGCGTTTGTTCGTGCTCATGCTGCCACTTTTTCTTTCAGGTCTGTTGGATTGCCGGCTTGCGGGTCCGGCGCAATTGCGGGGAAGCGTAACAGCCGGTGTTCCGGTCGCGAGTTAAAAATCCTTGCTGTCAGGAGAAGAAAAACTTCCGAGCCATGGCCGACGCTCTTAAGGAGACGCTCACATCGAGTGCCACTCTCCGCCGAAGTATCGCTCGAGAGTGACGCCGTTTCCGAAAAGATATTTTACCGGAAGCACGAAGCCATGCTGATATGGAAACGAATTTCCTCAATGGCCTCTCAAATAGTACACTTTATCTATAGAAAATATTTTATGGCGTGTAGCGTGTCGTAGAGATCGCAATTGAGAGGACGAACGCCATGGCTGATGCGGCCCTTCGCAAGGTAACCCACCCTGAAACCGTCTGGTACACGCGCTGCCCGGCGCCAACGCCGCTTTCCATCGCGGTGCAGCTTGGCTGGATCGAGGAGAGTTTCGCCGGCCACGGCATTACTGTTTCCTCCATTCGCGATGCGGCGGATCCGGCCATTCGCCAGAGCCATTTCGATCACCGTCTGGACTGGTCCTTCCGTCAGGGCGGCAATATTCCGCCTATCTGGGCAAAATCTGGTGGACGCCAGACGCGTCTTGTCGGGTTGACCAGGACCGACGAGTTTCAGGCGGTCATAGCCCTGCCAGCCAGCGGGATAACAAAGGGCGGCGAGCTGAAGGGCCGGCGCATCGGGCTGCCGAAACGACCGAACGAAACCATCGACTTCCAGCGCGCGACATCGCTCAAGGGCATCGTGTCGGCACTGACCGTTTCCGGCCTTTCCGTGGCGGAGGTCGAGCTGGTCGATCTCACCGCAACCGAGCCGGTGCTGCTCGGTCCGGCTGATGACAGGTTCCATGGCCTGCGCCGACGGCTGCCCTATGGGGAGGAGATCGCGGCACTGCATCGCGGAAAGATCGATGCGTTTTTTGTCAAAGGGGCGGAGGGCGTCACCGTCGCCAATCTCATTGGCGCGCAGGTCGTCGTGTCGACCGGCTTTCACCCCGATCCGAAAATCCGCATCAATAACGGCACGCCACGTCCTTTGACCGTGGATGCCACCTTTGCCGATGAAAGGCCCGATCTCGTCGCCGACCTCGTGGCCACGGTACAGCGGGTTGCCGGCTGGGCGAATGACAATCCGGCGGAAGCGGTGCGTTTCATCGCCCGCGAGATCGGCGTCAGCGAGGAAGCGGTTTTCGCCGCCAACGGAGCGGATGTGTACCGAAACCTGAGGCTCGATCTCGATCCGGCGGAGCTGGATGCGCTCAGCCACTTCAAGGATTTCCTGCTGGAATGGAAATTCATCCCTGACGATTTCGATGTGAGCGACTGGGCCGATCCGCGCGCCCCTTCTTTACTGCAACCGGCTGCGGCGAAGTGAGGGCGTCATGACAGCAACCATTCTTGTAACGGGTGCAACCGGCAAGCTCGGCCAACGCGTCGTCAGCCGCCTTTTGCAAAAAGAGGCGAAGGTTAGGGTGCTGACCCGCCGGGGTGAGGACGCGCACAAGCTCTGGGGCGACAGGGTGGATATTTCGGAGGGTAATTTCTCCGATCCGGCCAGCCTGAAAGAGGCCTCACGCGCAATAGACACGGTGTTCCTGCTTTCCCCAATCGGTGAAACGCTGGCGGCGGACCAGAAGGCGGTCATTGATGCCGCTCTCTCCGCCAGCGTATCGCGGATCGCGAAAATATCCGGCTCCGACTGGACCATCGCCAATGCCGCACGCTCCATCTCGGGTGCTGCCCATGCCGAGGTCGAAAAACATCTGTCCGGGAGCGGCATTGCGCATACGGTGCTAAGGCCGAATGCCTGGATGCAGGTGGCGCTGGAACTCGTCGTCGCAGCACTACGCAAGGGGGAGGATGTGCCCGCCCGTTTCGGCGATGCGGCCGTTTCCTTCATTGATGCCGACGATATAGCCGATGTGGCGGTTCACGCCTTGACTGCGAGCACGTCTGTTTCCGGCGCCTTTGTACTAACCGGCGGTGAAGCCTTGACGGCGCTGGAAATCGCCCGCATCGCGGCCCGTATCCTGCATCGCCCCGTGGGGATATCGCATCATTCCGCTTCCGTTTTTCCGCCGCATATCGGAGCGTTCGAACAGAAAGCGATTGGTGAATTCGGCCAACTTATCCGCGAGGGCCTCGCGGCCTCCGTCAACGACAACATCGAGCAGATTACCGGTCGGCTGCCCCGCAGTGTGGAGGCCTATTTGCGCGCCCGGCTGGCAGCGACCACCCCGCAGGGTAATCATTCCGAGGGAGAAAAGACATGGCGCTGACTGTTTCACTGCCTGAAGGTCCCGAACTGAAAAGCCCCACTGATTTCGAAGACAGCCCGCTCAGCCGCGCAGCGAAACAGCCACTGATGCTGGGGCTGTTCCTCAATCTGCAGGACATCAACTTCTCCACCCTGCCAACCAGCAATAGCTGGACCTTCGACTACAATGCGGAGCTGGTGAAGCGCGCGGAGGAGCTTGGTTTCGAAATCGCCTTCAGCCGCACGCAATGGCTGCCCAAGGGCGGTTATGACGGCGAATCCTCGCTCGACAGTTTCATCGCACTCGGTGCCATGGTGGCGGTCACGAAGAGTATTCTTCTGATCTCCACCATTCATGTGCTTTACGGTCCACTGCATCCGCTTCATCTCGCCAAATATGGCGCGACGCTGGATCATATCGCCAGGGGACGATGGGGCATCAACATCGTCACCGGCCATCGCGCCATCGAGCATGAAATGTTCGGCTGGCAGCGGATCGACCATGACAAGCGCTACGACATGGCGGGCGAGTTGTTCGATGTGCTTCACCGCCTGTGGGGTGAAACCGAAAACTTCTCCTATGAGGGTAAGCTTAACCCCTGGGCCATCAACAACGGCTGGATAACGCCAAAGCCCGCCTTTGGCCGCCCGCCGCTGGTGACGGCGACCGGCTCGCCGGCCGGTATCGATTTCGCCGCGCGCCATTCCGATCTGGTTTTCGTTACCTCGCCCGGCGGCGCGCATATCGACAGCGCGCTGGAAACGCTTCCCGATCATATCGCCACCATCAAGAACCGCGCCAGGGCCTATGGCCGTCAGGTGAAGACGCTCATCAATCCGATCATCGTCAGCCGTGACACGGAGAAGCAAGCGATCGCCTATGCCGACGCTATCGAGGCGGGAAAACCGCAGCCCGGCACCCGTGCCTTTGCGACCAACAATTACGAAAGCGACGCCCATGCCTGGCGTGGCCGCGGCGATGCGCGCCACAAGCAGGGGCGCAATCTCGGCGGCAATATCGAAATAATCGGCTCGCCGGAGCAGGTGGTCGAGCAGCTTGTCGGCTTGAAAAAGGCTGGCATCGATGGCGTGCAGCTGAATTTCTACGATTTCCGCGAAGATCTCGAATATTTCGCTGAGCGCATTCTGCCCTTGATGAAGGAGGCTGGCCTGAGGCTTTGACGCCTCTCCCACCTCAGATTTCCAGTTCTGAAGCTGAGCACTTCGCAATCACAGAGATTGCGAGAACGATCTTTTTTGCCCTGAGGAGATACCGTGAATATTGCCGTCGATCCCGTCAAAACGCCCGCGCCGAAAGTCATAGACCGGATCGGGACCTATGTTCCCGAACTCGTCTCCATCCGCCACGATCTGCACCAGCATCCGGAAATCGGTTTCGAAGAGGTGCGCACCTCCGGCATCGTCGCCGAGAAACTCACCTCCTGGGGCATTGAGGTGCATCGCGGTTATGGCAAGACCGGCGTGGTCGGCGTGCTGCGTGGCCGCCATGCCGGCAACCGTTCAATCGGGTTGAGGGCGGATATGGATGCCCTGCCGATGCCGGAAGAAACCGGGCTGCCTTATGCATCCGTCTATCCCGGCAAGTTCCACGGCTGCGGGCATGATGTGCACACCACCATATTGCTTGGCACCGCCCGCTATCTGGCGGAAACCCGTGATTTCGCCGGCACGGTGATTTTCATTTTCCAGCCCGCCGAGGAAGGTCTGGGTGGCGCACGCGCCATGATCGCCGATGGGTTATTCAAGGATTTCCCCGTCGATGAAATTTACGGGTTGCACAATTCCTCCCATGCAGCACCCAACCATCTGAAGGTTTCGCCGGGCACCATTCTGGCAGGCGCCGATTTCTTCGATATCCGGCTGAAGGGCAGGGGCGCGCATGCGGCTCACCCGGATGTCTCGCGTGATCCGGTGCCGGCGACGGGTGAACTCATCCAGGCCTTGCAGACCATCGTCAGCCGCAATGTGCCGCCGACCGATCCAGCCGTCTTGTCGATCACTCGCATCGAGGCGGGATCGGCCTATAACGTCATCCCCGAAACGGCCTCGATTGCAGGCACGGTGCGGGCCTTCTCCGACAGCGTGCGCGAAACGATCCGCGGCCGTATCCGCACCATCTCGGATCATATTGCCGCGGCTCACGGCCTGACCGCCGAGGTGGATATTCGCGACATATTCTCGGTTCTGACCAATGACGACGCGTCGGTGGAGATTGTGGCCGGGGTGGCGCGCGAAGTTCTCGGAGACGAGCGCGTTTCCACCGAGCCCAGCCGCTTCATGGGCAGCGAGGATTTCGCCGATCTCCTGAAACATGCGCCCGGTGCGTTTTTCACCCTCGGTCATTCCGGCACCGTGCCTGCCCATAATCCCGGTTTCATTGTCGACGATGCCATCCTGCCGGTCGGCGCCACCTTGTTTGCCCGGCTGGTCGAAACCCGGCTGAAGCCTGCCTGAAAATTTGAAAACAAGCCTGCAAGAGGAAACATCCATGGATATTACAAGACGTAAGACATTGCTTTTGAGTGCTGCGCTAGGTGCGGCCATGCTGCTGCCATCCCTGCCGGTGCTGGCGGCGGAAACGCCGAAAAAGGGCGGTATTGTCACCCTTGCGGGTCTCGGTGAGCCGACGACGCTTGTGCCCCTTTCCGATTCCAATACGCGCACGCGCGCCATTTCCACCAAGATCCTGGAAGGATTGGTGCGCTTCGACAGCGAGTTCAAGCCGCATCCGGTTCTCGCCGAAAGCTGGGAAACCTCCGCCGACGGGCTGCGCTACACCTTCAAGCTGCGCAAGGGCGTCAAATGGCATGATGGCAAGGATTTCACCGCACAGGATGTGAAATTTTCCCTGCTTGCCTTCAAGAAGGTGGGCCCACGCGGCCGTATCACTTTCGCCAATGTTGCCGATATCGAAACGCCCGATCCGCTGACGGCGGTAGTGGTGCTTTCCAAACCGGCACCCTATCTTCTGCGGGCGTTGACCGGTGGCGAAACGCCCATTTTGCCGGCCCATGCCTATGCTTCGGAAAACTACAATGAGAGCCCGAACGGCAACGCGCCCGTTGGCACCGGCCCCTTCGTGTTCGAGGAATGGAAACGCGGCAGTTATGTGAAGCTCAAGAAGAACCCGAACTACTGGCAGGCCGATCTTCCCTATCTCGATGGCTTCGTGGCGCGGTTCGTCGCTGACGCGGCCTCCACCACCATCTCGGTGGAAACGGGCGAGGCGGATTATACCGCCGATGTCTCCTACAGCGATCTGGAGCGTTTGCGGCAAAATCCCAAGCTTTCGGTGGAGGTCTATACCGACTCCTATCTCAATAACGCCGCCGTATTCGAGTTCAATCTGGAGAACCCGATCCTCGCGAAAAAGGAGGTGCGGCACGCGCTGGCCCATGCCATCGACCGCAATTTCATCAACGACGCGATCTTCTTCGGCACGGCGAAACCCGCCGGTTCGAACATTCCAGCGGTCTTCACCGCCTATAATGACGAGAAGCCCTTTACCTATCCTTTCGATCTGGCCAAAGCGAACGAGCTGCTGGACAAGGCGGGGTATCCGAGGGGTGCGGATGGCACGCGTTTTTCGCTGCGGCTGGCCTTCCTGCCCTCCGACGTCTTCCGCAAAACCTCCGAATATCTACGCTCGTCCTTTGGCAAGCTCGGCGTGAAGGTGGATATCGTTGAAGGCGATCTCGCCACCTTCATCAAGCGCGTCTATACGGAGCGCGGTTTTGACCTGACGGTGAACGGCATCAGCCGGTTGTTTGATCCGACAGCGGGCGTGCAGCGGCTCTACTGGTCCGATGGCATCAAGAAACCCGCGCCATACGTCAATGCCGCCCACTACAACAATCCGAGGGTGGATGAGCTTTTCCGCGCCGCCGCGATTGAAGTGGATGAAACGAAACGGGCGGGGCAGTTCCACGATATCCAGAAAATCACCGGTGACGAATTGCCGAATTTCTCTATCGTCGCCCTGCCGACCGTCATTCTGCGCAACACCAGCCTGCAGTCTCTCGTCACCACCATCGACATTGCCTATGGCGATCTGTCGACGGCCTGGAAGAACGAGTGAGCGTTTTGCATATGGCATTGAAAAACCCGGCAGTTCTGCCGGGTTTTTTATTGCTGAAAAAGGCCCTCCGGCCTTTTTCCACTATCGCGCGATAACGGCGTTTTCGGGAAAAACGTTGCCTTTGGAACAGGCCGGCAGGAACGGTGATGCCTGTTATCGGAACTCTAAAAAAATCAATTTCTTCAATAATTTAGGGCGAAGGAATTCTTCGTTTTGCTGGAAGAATAGCTTTCTGGACCTCTGATTTCTCTGCCTGCACTGTGTCCATGAAATCTCACCCGCACATGATGGATGCCATGGCCAAGGATACGCTTTTTTTGATTGCCCCCGGTTTTGAAGACCCCAAGCACCCCGGTGTCCGGTTCGTCTGCCCGCATTGTAACCAGATCGAAGGCCTGCTTGCCGCCTTTCCGGACCTTGCCGCCGGGATCGATATCCACCGGGTCGGTTTTCAGCGTCCGCGCGAAGCGGTCATCGCCGTCGTGGGTGAGGAAAACCAGTCGTTGCCGCTGTTCGTCTTTATCGGCGACGCACCAGCCGATGCGACCACCAAAGGCGACACGCACTTCATTCAGGACACGAAACGCATTTTGCAAATCCTCGCCGAGCGTCACGGGTTCCCGCAACTGCACTGAGATGCCCCACCCAGCACATCGGATTTTTCGGAGACAGACATGACCTTTTCCAGACGCCAGTTTCATAAAATTGCACTCGCTGCCGGCGCTTTCGTGGCGCTTCCAGGTGGTTCTTTCGCTGCTGCTGAAGAGCCGGTTTCGGGCGGTACGCTCAAGATCGTCTATTTTCCCGAGCCGACGCAGCTCGTGGCAATCAATACCAGTGCGGGTGGTCCGCAGTTCATCGGCTCGAAGATTTATGACGGGCTTTTGACGTACGATTACGAACTTTCGCCCAAGCCGAGCCTTGCCAAAGAATGGAGCGTTTCCGCCGACGGGCTGGAATATGTCTTTCATCTGCAGCCGAATGCGAAGTTCCATGACGGCAAGCCGGTGACATCGGCAGATGTGGAGTTCTCGATCCTGCGGCTGAAGGAAGCCCATCCGCGCGGCCGGGCGACTTTCTCGCATGTTGAAAGCGTCGATACTTCCGATCCGCTGGTCGCAAAGGTGAAGCTTTCCAAGCCGGCGCCGGGATTGATAACCGCGCTCGCCTCATCTGAATCGCCTGTTGTGCCAAAGCACATCTTCGAGACCTTCAAGCCGACTGATAATCCAAAACCCGCCCAGATCATCGGCAGCGGCCCCTTCGTGCTGAAGGAATGGGTGCCGGGCAGCCATATTCTTCTGGAAAAGAATGCCGACTACTGGGACGCGTCAGGCCCCTATCTCGACCGCGTCATCATTCGCCTCATCAACGATGCGGGCGCTCGCGCGGCGGCGCTGGAAACCGGAGAGGGCGACATTGGCCCGAACCCGGTGGCGCTTGCCGATCTGGAACGACTGAAATCCATCCCGACGCTGAAGGTGGATGACCGCATCTACGCCTATGCCGGCCAGCAGAACCAGCTCGTCATCAACCTTGAGAACGAATATCTCAAGGAATTGAAGGTGAGGCAGGCCATCGCTCACGCGATCGACATTCCGGCGTTGATCGATACCGTGCTTTACGGTTACGCCGTGCCATCGCCCACGCCGATCAGCCCCGGCCTTGCGAAGTTCCACAATCCGGATATCGGTTTTGCCAAATTCGACGTCGCGCTGGCGGAAAAGCTGCTGGATGAGGCGGGCTTTCCGCGCAAGGATGGCGGCAAGCGCTTCAAGCTCAGGGTCACCACCAACCCGTTCAACCCTCAGACCTATTCGGATTTCATAGCGCAGGCGCTTTCCAAGATCGGCATCGAGGCGGATATCCAGAAATTCGATTTCGGCACCTATGTGAAGGTCGTTTATACCGATCGCGCCTGGGATCTTTCAGTCGAATCCCTCTCCAATACCTTCGATCCGACGGCCGGCGTGCAGCGTGTCTACTGGAGCAAGAACTTCAAGATCGGCCTGCCGTTCTCAAATGCCAGCCACTACGCCAATCCGGAGGTGGACCGGCTGCTGGAAGCGGCCGCGGTGGAGCCGGATATCGAAAAGCGCGCAGCCTTCTTCAAGGAGTTTCAGGCCGTCGTCGCCAAGGATCTTCCCGTCATCAATCTCGTTTCGCCAATCCAGCCGGTCGTCGGCAGCGGCCGCATCAAGGATTACGCGACAGGGGCGGAGGGTCTCAGCGGCAATCTCGCCAAAGCGTGGGTGACGAAGGAGGCGTAAGCGCCTCCTCACCTCTCGTTTAAAGCCGCGTCAAGTTGAAAAGGGTTCATCGCCATGAGCAGAAAATCCGAGAAGCTGGTCCTCAATGCGTTCATCTATCCGGGTGGGCACCATGAAGCAGCCTGGCGCCACCCCGAGTCGGAGCCACTGCGCGTCACCGATATAAGGCTCTACCAGGATATCGCCCGCAAGGCCGAGGCGGCAAAGCTGGATGCCATTTTCTTTGCCGATGCGCCGGTGCTGGACGCCAATATCCGCTATGCCGCCCGGCACCGGCTGGAACCTATCACCATGCTGGCGGCCTTGGCGGCCGTCACCGAAAAGATCGGCTTCATTGCGACGGCCTCCACCACCTATTACGAGCCTTACAATCTCGCGCGGCTGTTCGCCTCGGTCGATCATATCAGCGGTGGCCGGGTGGGCTGGAACATCGTGACGACCTCGGCCGATGCGGCGGCCGGAAACTTCAATCTCCAGCAGCATCCGCCGCATGCCGACCGTTATCGGCAGGCGACTGAGTTCGTCGATGTGGTGACGAAGCTCTGGGACAGCTGGGAAGACGATGCCATCGTCGCCGACAAGGAGAGCGGTCTTTTCGCCGATACCGACCGCATCCATCCCGCCAGTCACGAGGGCGAGTTCTACCGGGTACGGGGCGCGCTTAACCTGCCACGCTCTCCGCAGGGCAGGCCGGTCTATGTGCAGGCCGGCTCTTCGGAGGACGGCCGTGGCTTTGCTGCCCGGTATGCCGAGGCAATCTTTACCGCGCATCAAACTCTGGAGAGTGCGCGGTCTTTTTATTCCGACATCAAGAGGCGTGTCGCGGCCACGGGGCGCAATCCCGCCCATGTGAAAATCCTGCCGGGGATCAGCCCCTTCATCGCCTCCACCGAAGAGGAGGCGCGAAAGCTCGAGGCGAGTTTCAACGATCTCATCCAGCCGGCCTTTTCGCTCGGGCAGTTGCAGCGCATTACAGGCATTGATCTCTCATCGGCCGATCTCGATCAGCCGTTGCCGAAGGAGGCGGTGGAAGCGACGCGCGCGCAGGCGGATAGCAGCCGCCATCAGCTGGTTCTCGATGTCATCGACCGGGAAAATCCGACGATCCGGCAATTGTTGCACCGGCTTGCCGGTGGGCGCGGCCACAAGGTGATTTCGGGAACGCCGGAACAGGTGGCAGACTGGATAGAGACCTGGTTCCGTGAAGGTGCTGCCGACGGCTTCAACATCATGCCGCCATGGCTGAATGGCGGGTTCGATATTTTCGTCGACGAGGTCGTGCCGATCCTCAAACAGCGCGGGCTGTTCCGCGAGGATTACGAGGGCGACACGCTGCGTGATCATTACGGCCTGCCCCGGCCGGAAAACATCCATACGACCAGGGAGTTGCAAAGGGAACGCGCCTGATGTGGGACGGGCGTGTTCAGGCGGCGGCTTCGAGAGAGCGTGTATCCTCGCGCAACAAGGCGAGTAGAGATGCGATTTCCGGCAGCCGCCGCCTGTCAGGACTGGTCAGCAGATGATACCGGCTGGCGGTCGGCTGAGGCACGCCGAAAGGTGCGATCAGACGGCCAGTTCGAAGCTCTTCGGAAATCAGCGAGTGGCGCGCAAGGCCGATGCCGTGGCTGGACAAGAGTGCCTCTATCAGCGCGGTCTGGCGCGAAAAGCGCGGTCCGGTTGCTGAAAGCCGAAGCGGAATGCGGCAGGCGCGAAGCCAGTTTGCCCATTCGAAGGCAGCATCCGCGCCGTTGCCGCGCAACATCGCAAAAGAGATATCCCGAAGCCGCTCGGGTTCACCACATAGCTGGTGGCGGGTGGCAAAATCCGGGGTGCAGACGGCACTGACGGTATCGGCAAAAAGCGGTTCGTGAATGAAACCGGGGATTTGTCCGTGGGTCACGACGATCGCGCAATCGGCATCGAAATGCGTGAGGTCGATGGTATCGCCCTCGAGAGATTCAATCGAGATATCTACGTCTCCAAGGGCTGGAACGATGGTTCCCAACCGTGGTGCCAGCCATCGGGCCGCAAAACAGCCTTCCGCCACAACCTTCACCTGCCGCCGGCCGCCGGAGGCCATGAGATCGGAAAGGCTGCCGATCATGGTCTCGAAAGCGTCCGCAAGGCCGGGGTAAAGCGTGCTGCCGGCCTCGGTCAGCACCAGTTCGCCGCGCTGGCGGCTGAAGAGCGTTTGCCCGAGATGGGTTTCGAGAATGCGCACCTGCTGGCCGATTGCGGCAGTCGAGACATGTAATTCCTCCGCCGCCCGCGAGAAGCTGGCGTGACGCGCGGCCACGACAAATGCGCGCAGGGCCGTCAGCGGCGGCAGCCGGGAAAGCGTCGGCAATCGAAAAGCCGCTCTTGCGACCGAAGGAGGGATAAATTCCGTTCTCATGGCCGTTTTTCCTTCATGGCTAGAATACCCGGCCTTCCCTGAGGTGCGTCGTGGTGCCGTTGAGATAGTAGTCGCCGATGACACGCGCCTTGTGGGCAAGCGGATTGTGGTTGTAGACCGTGCGGATGTTGCGCCAGTGGCGGTCGAAATTCCGCTCGCTGGACGTCGCCGATCCGCCGCCGAGTTCGTAAAGGTTGGTGGCGACCGTCAGTGAAAGCTGCGATGCGATGATCTGGGTACGGGCGGTAGCGAGAGAACCTTCCAGCAAAGCCGCTTCTATCGCCTCTTCGTCGCCGCTGGAAAAGGCGGCGGCGGTCCTGTCGAGCGTTCTTGCCGCCTCGCGGATCAGCGTCTTGACGGCAAAGGCACCGGCGCTGATCTCGCCGAGCATCTTTTGCACAAAGGGGTCCTGATTGGCGGTTTCGGCGCTGCTGTGGAGCGTGGTGCGCGCCTGGCGCAGAACATAGTCAATGCCGTCGTTGAGTGCGCCCTGAACGGCACCGGCGGCAGAGGCAGCGAGATGCAACTGTCGCATGGCCGAGCTGTGGCGTCCGACCTGGCTGCCGAGCTTGCGGGTCGTCAGTTCATGCTGGAGCACCTCGACATTTTCAAGCAAAACGCCGCCGCTTGCCGTCATGCGCTGGCCCATGCTGTCCCAGTCATCGAGAATGGTGATCCCGGGCCGATCAAGCGGAATGAGGACGCCGATCGGCTGTTCGTCGTCGCCGACAGCGCTGAAGGTGCCGAAATCTGCGAAGGCGGTGCCGGTCGCATACCATTTGCGGCCGTTCAGACGATAACGGTCGCCATCGGCGCTGAGGCGCGTGGTGATTTCGCCGGGGCGTTTGGTACCCTGTTCCGTGCTGGCGCCCGCGAAGAGCTTGCCGGCGAGGACATTTTCGAGGTGCCGCCGATCCTCAAGCTCGATCGGTGTGAGAGCGAGGTTTTCGGTGAAATTGAAATGGCTGCGGAGTGCGTGCGGAATATTGCTGTCGGCTTCCCCGAGGATCATCAGCACTTCTATATAGTCCGCAATCGACCCGCCCGGTCCGCCCTTGGCCTCGGGGATGCGTAGCGTGCCGATCTTGGCTTCTTTGATCAGGCCGAAGATTTCGAAGGGAAGTTCCCGCTGACGCTCACGGCGGGCGGCATCCTTGGCAGCAACAGCCGCAATGTCCCTGGCGCGGGCCAGAATGTCGTCTCGGCTCGGCACGCCGGAATTGTCGGTGGTTGCGGTCTGCATTTTAGGATTGGACATTGCGGGTTTCCCTGAGCGGATGTGATGACCTGCGGCACGGTCGCGCCGCAGGCATTTTCTTCTGGACGATCAGGCGACCGCGCGCGGCTTGACGACCTGGCGGGGAGCAGGTTCGATATTGCGCGGCACACGGCCTTCGACGGGATGGCTCGGATCGTTGAAGCCGGGTGTCGAGGGATGGCCTGTCGTCACAAGGCTGTCGACCAGCGCCTCGTCTTCCGCATCGATCTTCACATCGAGGGCGCGGACGTAACCGTCCCAATGGTCTTCAGTGCGCGGGCCGGTGATCGCGGCGGTGACGAACTTGTTGTTCAACACCCAGGCGAGCGCAAAATCCGCTGCCGAAACACCCTTCGATGCGGCGTGCGCCGCAACCTTCTGGGCGATTTCGATCGACTCGGGGCGCCATTCCGTTTCCAGAACCCGCTTGTCGCCACGGCCGACACGGGTATCTGCACCCGGCTGCTCACCCGGCTGATATTTGCCGGTCAGCACGCCACGTGCCAGCGGCGAATAGGAAACGACGCCCAGCCCGTAATTATGTGCCGCGGGCAGCTGCTCGGCTTCGGCCGTGCGGTTGACGATGTTGTAGAGCGGCTGGCTGGCGATAGGCCGGTCGATGCCGAGCTGATCGGCCAGATGTGAAATTTCGGCGATGCGCCAGCCCCGGAAGTTCGAAACGCCGAAATAGCGCAGCTTGCCCGCACGGATGAGATCGGCAATGGCGCGCACCGGCTCTTCCAGCGGCGCGTCGAAGACGGCGCGGTGGAAATAGAGGATATCGATGTAGTCGGTGTTGAGACGGCGAAGCGAATTCTCGACGGTCTCGATCACCCACTTGCGCGAATGGCCGCCAAGGTTCGGACCCTTGGTGTGGGAATTGACGAATTTCGTTGCCAGAACCCAGTGATCGCGACTGGCCTTGATGCCGCGACCAACGACTTCTTCCGACTTGCCGTCGTGATAGACATCGGCAGTGTCGATGAAGTTGATGCCCTGCTCACGTGCCTTGTCGATGATGCGGAAGGCCACGTCATCCGGCGTCGGGCCTCCGAACATCATCGTGCCGAGGCTCAGCGGTGAAACTTTCAGCGCGCTGCGTCCGAGATAGCGATAGTCGACCATTATGGTTGCTCCTTCAGTTTATTGGGCATGGTGGCAAGCCACGGCGTGGTTCTTGCCGAAAAGGGTGTAATCCGGCGCTTTTTCGCGACAGAGGTCTGTGGCGAGTGGGCAGCGGGTGTGAAACCGGCAGCCGGATGGCGGGTTGTGCGGGCTCGGCAGGTCGCCGGAAATGGGCGCTGCCTGCTTGCGGCGCGCGGGATCGGGAACGGCTGCGAGAAGCGCACGGGTATAGGGGTGTTTCGGCGAGGCCCAGAGCTCCGCGGTCGGTGCGCTTTCCACGATCTTGCCGAGATACATGACGAGAACGCGATCGGAAAAATAGCGCACGACCGAAAGGTCGTGGGACACGAAGAGATAGGACAGAGAAAGCCGTTTCTTCATCTCCACCAGAAGATTGAGGATCTGCGCCTGTATGGAAAGATCGAGCGCCGAAACAGGCTCGTCGCAGACGACCAGTTCCGGCTCGAGAACGAGCGCCCGGGCAATGCCGATGCGCTGGCGCTGGCCGCCGGAAAACTCATGCGGATAACGGTCGAGTGCATCAGGCGGCAGACCCACCTGCGCGACGATCGCCTCGACGATCTCACGCTGTTGCGCCCTGTCGCCGATGCCGTGCACCTTCAACGGCCCGGTAAGGATGGTTCGCACCGTCTGGCGCGGATTGAGCGACGCGAATGGGTCCTGAAAGATCATCTGGATGCGGCGGCGGATGCCGCGCAGCTGCGACGACGTCATCGCCGTGACATCGGCGCCCTTGAAGGTGATCCTGCCGGAAGTGGGTTCCACCAGCCGCATCAGCGACTTGCCGAGCGAGGATTTGCCGCAGCCTGATTCACCCACCAGCGCCACGGTCTCGCCCGCCTCGATGTCGAGCGACACATCGTCGACGGCGCGGACTGTTCCGCGTCCTCCCGAATAGTGGGTGGAAAGACTATGCACTGACAAGAGCGTCATCGGATACCTCTTGGGATGTGGGGGATACGAAGGGGCAGGCGGCGTAGCGGCCTTCCGAGATCAGCCTCAGCGGCGGTACGAACTGCCCGCAGAAACCGCGGGCGCTCGGACAGCGTGGCCGGAAGGCGCAGCCACGCTCGCCCGTGGCGGAAACGATTGAACCCGGAATTTCGATGAGTGGCCCGTCGCGATAATGCTGGCCGTCTTCGGCGCGCGGAGAGGCAGCCAGCAGGCCGCGCGTATAGGGGTGGTAAGGATTGGAGAAAACCGGTTCAGGCAATCCTTCTTCCACCTTGCGGCCGGCATACATGACCATCACCCGGTCGGCCCATTGCGCCACAATGCCGAGATCGTGGGTGATGAGGATGACGGCCATGTTGAGATCACGACGCAGATTATCGAGCAGCTGCAGGATCTGCGCCTGTATCGTCACGTCCAGCGCTGTCGTCGCCTCGTCGGCGATCAGCAATTTGGGATTGCAGGCAACGCCGATGGCGATCATGACGCGCTGGCGCATGCCGCCGGAAAGCTGGTGCGGATAATCGTCCACGCGGCGACGGGCGTCGGGAATATTGACGAGGTCCAGAAGCTCGATGGCGCGTTTGCGCGCCTGGTGCCTGTCGATCCTTTCATGGATTCGCAGCACCTCGACAATCTGTTCGCCCACCGTCAGGACCGGGTTCAGCGACGTCATCGGTTCCTGAAAGATCATGCCTATATCGCGGCCGCGAATGCCTCGCCATTGCCGCTCGGAAAGCGGCAGGAGATCGCGGCCTTCGAGCAGAACACGCCCGCCGGTTTTTGCATGCGACGGCAACAGGCCGATCAGGCCGAGCGCAGTCAGCGATTTTCCCGAGCCACTTTCGCCGACGATTGCCAGCATTTCGCCGGACTGCACATCGAAGCTGACGCCCTTGACCGGTTGGGCTGAGCCGAAGCTGACGGAGAGATCGTGGACTTCGATCAGTTTGCTCATCGGCGTTCCTCCGAAAAACGGGGGTTTAGCGCATCGTTGAGACCGTCGCTGATGAGGTTCAGCGAAATGACGGTGAAGACGATGGCGAGGCCGGGAAGGGCGGTCAGATACCAGGCGGTGCGGATGACATCGCGTCCCGACCCGATCATCGAACCCCAGGAAACACGGTTGGGGTCGCCAAGTCCCATGAAGGAAAGGGCTGCTTCCATGAGGATCGCACCCGCCACCATGACGGAGGAGGTGACGATGATCGGCGGCAGGGCGTTGGGCAGGATTTCCTGAAACACGATACGCGCATGGCCATAACCGAGGCTGCGGGCGGCAAGCACATAGTCCTTCTCGCGGATGGCGCGGAATTCGGCGCGGGTCAGGCGCGCAACGAGTGGCCAGGTAATGATGCCGATTGCCGAGGTTACCGTGGTGACCGAAGGCTGGGCGATGGCGACGAGCACCACCAGCAGCACGAAGTTCGGCAATGTCTGGAAGATTTCGATGATCTTCACGAGAATATCGTCGATGACGCCGCCGAAATAACCGGCGAAAGCACCGATTGTTATGCCGATCGTCAGCCCGATCAGGGTGGCGACGACACCGACGGTGAGCGAGATGCGTGCGCCGTGCACGATCCCCGCCAGCACATCACGACCCATGGAATCGGTGCCGAGCGGATAGGCCGGATTCTGGCCGGGCCAGAGGAAGGGGCGGGCCACCATTTCCAGCGGATCGCCCGGATAGATCAGCGGGGCCGTGACAGCGGCGATGAGGACGGTGGCGAGAAACAGCAGCCCAACGATGGCGTTGGGATTGGTCAGGAAAATCTTCAGTTCCCGCCGCAGTCCGCGCCGCGGCACGGAGACGGAGCGGGCTGAAAGTGCGTCCGGCGCATGAATATAGGGCCAGACCTTTTCTTCAGGTTTTTTAGGTTTGGGATTGCTCTCTTGGGCACTGAGTTCGGCCGCGTCGAGAACTGCTGATGTCTGGGAGGAATTCATCGGCTTTCTCCGATGCGGGGGTCGAGCCATGCCTGCAACAGGTCCACGGCCGCATTGACAATGATGACGACGAGTGAAGAGAGAAGCAGAATGCCGAGCAGTACGCTGAAATCGCGGGCCATGACGGCCTCGAAAGCAAGACGGCCAAGGCCTGGCCAGCTGAAGACGGTCTCCACCACGACCGCGCCGCCCAGCAGGCCACCAATATGCATGCCGGCCATGGTGGTGATCGGGATGAGCGCGTTGCGCAGAATATGGCGTGTGGTGAGCCGGAAAGGCGAAACGCCTTTTGCCCGTGCCGTGCGCACATAGTCCTGGGATTTGACTTCCAGCATCGCCGCGCGGGTGAGGCGGGCATAAATCGCCAGAAAATAAAGCGCCAGCGAAAGGGCGGGGAGAACGATATAGCGCAGCCTGTCCAGAAAGGCGTCGAGGCCGGTAAGGCTGCTGCCGATGGTGCTGTCGCCGCCAGACGGAAGCCAGCCGAGCTTGACCGAGAAGGTGAGGATAAGCATCAGGCCGATCCAGAAGCCCGGCACGGAATAAAAGATTAGCGAGCCAATCGAAATGATCCGGTCCGGCAGCTTGCCGGAAAAGAGCGCCATGATGGAGCCGAGGAAAACGCCGACGAAAATCGCAATGCCAAGTGCTGCTCCCATCAGCGCCAGCGTGCCGGGCAACCGCTGGCCGATGAGATCGGCGACCGGCATGCCGTAGCGGGGTGAAAAGCCGAGGCTGAACTGGGCCAGATTGCCGAGATAGTTCATGAGCTGATGGACGACCGGCAGGTCGAGCCCGAAGCGGGAGCGAATCTCGGCCATGGTCTCGACGGTCGCCGAACCCGCTTCCGCGGCCAGCACATCAGCCGCATCACCAGGCGCCAGCTGCAGCAGGAAGAAGTTCAGGATGACGATACCGAGAACCGTCGGGACGGCCTGAATGGCCACCCGCCTTGCCTGCGATAAAATCCGTTTTGAATTCGACATCGGCTCCAGTCCATTCGCTTGAAAACATGAAATCGGCCCGCAAAGGCGTTGGTATTAGTTGACTAATTTTATGGAATTTGTCAAAGAGTAATAGAATTATTTTCTGAAATTTACGGAAAAATGCGCCATAAAGAAAAGATAATTCCTATTTATGAGAATGGTTGGTGCTTCATGCCAATCTCACTCTCGTCTGCGGAACAAACTTCTTTCCAAGCGCGGCCGTTCAGTTTTGCCGGTTTTTTGCCGGTTCAATTAAGGAGAGGTATCGCATGACTGTTTTCAACCAGACGACGCGGCGCGGATTTCTGCTGGCGTCGGCGGCGCTTGGCGTGGTGTCGTTGCCGGGGCTGAAGCTCAACGCAGCAGAGCCGGCAAGCGGCGGAACGGCCACTTTGCTCATCTCATCGGAACCGCCGGTTCTGACGACGATCGCGCACACGGCCTATAATTCCGTCTACATATCGCCCAAGGTCACGGAAGGGCTGCTGACCTACGATTTCGACCTCAATCCCAAGCCGCTCCTGGCCAAATCATGGGATGTCAGCGGCGATGGCCTGCGTTACACCTTCAATCTGAGGCCCGGTGTGAAATGGCATGACGGCAAGTCCTTCACATCTGCCGATGTGGCGTTCTCCATCAACACCATCAAGGAAGTGCATCCGCGCGGGCGCAATACCTTCCTGAACCTCACCAGCGTCGAGACCCCGGATGATCTGACAGCCGTACTGGTTCTTTCCAAGCCTGCGCCGTATCTGATAACGGCGCTTGCCGCTGCTGAAACGCCTATCGTGCCCAAGCATCTTTATGAAGGCACGAAAGTTACCGAAAATCCCATCAATCTCGCGCCTGTTGGCACCGGCCCGTTCAAGTTCAAGGAGTGGGTGCGCGGCAGCCATATCGTTTTTGAGCGCAATGCCGATTACTGGGATGCGCCGCGCCCCTATCTCGACAAGCTTATCGTCCGCTTCATTCCAGATGCGTCGGCCCGTGCCATCGCAATCGAAACCGGTGAGATCGATCTCGCTCCAAGCACACCGGTCGCCTATAGCGATCTCGACCGCCTGAAGGAGCTACCGAGCCTCGGCTTCGAGACGAACGGATATCAATATTCGAATTCGATCAGCCGCGTTGAGTTCAACCTCGAAAAGGATGTGTTCAAGGACGTCCGCGTCCGCCGTGCCTTCGCGCATGTGATCGACCGCAAAGTCATCTTCAACACGGTCAATTATGGCTATGGCGCGACAATCACCGGCCCGATCAATCCGAAGCTGACGAAATGGT
This sequence comes from Rhizobium sp. AN5, assembly GCF_900215255.1. Classification (NCBI taxonomy): domain Bacteria; kingdom Pseudomonadati; phylum Pseudomonadota; class Alphaproteobacteria; order Hyphomicrobiales; family Rhizobiaceae; genus Rhizobium; species Rhizobium sp. AN5. Next base: position 559,638 of record NZ_OCMJ01000003.1, on the reverse strand, counting down.
TTGTCGAAGATCTGAAGACCTATCCGATCGATCTGAAGGCGGCCGAAGCGCTGCTGGACGAGGCGGGATACAAGCGCGGCGCGGATGGCATCCGTTTCAAGCTCAATCTGGACTATGTGCCGAGCACCGAGGCCTATCCGCGCGGCGCGGACTACATTCGCCAGGCACTGGCAAAGGTCGGCGTGGATGTGACGGTGCGGACGCAGGATTTCGCCACCTACACGAAGCGCATCTACACGGATCGCGATTTCGACTTTGCCTATGAGGGCATGAGCAATCTCTTCGACCCGACAGTCGGTGTGCAGCGGCTCTACTGGTCCAAGAACTTCAAGAAGGGCGTGCCCTTCTCCAATGGCGCTGCTTATAGCAATCCCAAGGTGGATGCGCTGCTGGAAGCTGCCGCTGTCGAGATCGATCCGGACAAGCGCGTCGCGCAATGGAAGGAAATACAGCAGATCCTCGTCGATGACGTTCCTGCCATCGACATCGTTGCGGCACCTGAAATCACCATCTTCAACAAGCGCATTGCCGATCACACTATAGGTGCCGAAGGCGTCGCGGGCAGCCTGGCCTTCGCGCATATCGCCGCATCCTGATCGTCTCGCCAGACCCTGCCCGCCTTTTGCGGCGGGCAGGGATATCCCCCTTTCGTCGACGGGCACCGCAGCATCGCTTTCTGGTGTCATCGTTTTCATCGAGGCCAAAGCCATGAGCACGACACTTTCTGAAATCTGGTACACACGTTGCCCGGTGCCCACGCCCGTGGGGCTTGCAGCGCAGCTCGGTTATCTCGCGCAGACCTTCGAGGATGTGGGGATATCGCTGAAATCCATCATCGATTCACCGGATCGTTCTGTGCGGCAGAGCCATTTCAACCACACGCTGGAATGGTCCTTCCGCCACGGCGGCAATGTGCCCCCTATCCGCGCCCGCTCGGAAGGGCGCAATACGCGTCTTATCGGCATTACCTGGACGGATGAGTTCCAGGCGATCATCACCCTTCCTGAAACCGGTATCCGCTCGCTTGCCGATCTCGTCGGCCGCCGTTTCGGTGTGCCGCGCAGACCTGATGGCATTGTCGATTTCATGCGAGCGACAGCGTTGAAGGGCATCGTTTCGGCGCTTTCGCTGGAGGGGCTGAAGGTCGAGGATATCGAGCTGAAGGATATCATCATCAAGGATTCCGTGCTGGCGACACAGGAGGGACCATCCCTTTTCGGCCTGAAGCGGCGACAATCCTTCGGTGAGGAGATCATCGCGCTGTTGCGGGGTGAGGTTGATGCGATTTTCGTCAAGGGTACTGCCGGTATCGCCGCCGCGAACCTGATCGGCGCCATGCAGGTGGCGGAATTCGGTTTTCACCCCGACCCGAAGATACGTATCAACTCCGGCTCTCCCCGCGTGTTGACAGTCGACGGACGACTTGCCGATGAGCGCCCGGATCTGGTGGAGCGGCTGGTTGCCGCCATTGCCAAAGCCTCGCTCTGGGCGGAGCAGCATCCGGAAGAGACCCGCCGTTTTATCGCGAGCGAGGCGGGTGCGACCGAAGAGCAGGTTCTGGCCGCCAACGGCCCGGATGTCCACCGCCATCTAGGTCTTGGCCTCGATGCAGACCTCGTCGCCGCTGTCGGCCATTACAAGGATTTCCTGCATCAATGGGGCTTCCTTGAAAACGACTTCGATCTCGCTGCGTGGATCGATGACCGTTTCGTCACGGCCAGTGAAAGGGCGGTGGCATGAGCGGCGCTTTATCCGCCGTTCCGAGCCCGGAGCAGCACTTGAATCCCGTCGCCATCGCAACCGCGCTCGCCGAAGATTTCAGCCTGACTGCGGCGGAGTATGACAAAAGCGGCGAATTCGCCGCCGGTAATTTTGCTGCTCTTTTTGAGTCTGGCCTGCTTGGTCTCGTGACGGCTGAAAAGGACGGTGGCTGGGGGGAGGGCATGGAAACCGCGCATGCCGTCATCGCCGCCATTGCCAAGGGTGATCCGTCAACCGCCCTCATCCTTGCCATGCATTACAGCGTTCATGCTGCCATCCGGCGCGGCAAGTGGCCGGCAGATCTCGCGGCAAAAGTGCTGGCCGCCAATAACAGGGAGCGGGCGCTTCTGAACAATGCGCAGGCAGAGCCGGGGATCGGTTCCCCGGCCCATGGCGGCCTGCCGGAAACGACGGCGCGGATCGAGGGCGATTTCTGGGTGGTCAATGGCCGCAAGAGCTTCGTCACCGGCCTGCCGGGTCTGAAATGGGCGATTGTACTTGCCGTCACGACGGAAGAGGTGCCGCGCCTGATCCAGCTTCTGGTCCCGCTCGATGCGCCGGGCATCGGCCGGGAAAAGGCATGGGAAGCGACCGGAATGTATGCAACCGCCAGCGACGATCTCCTGCTTGAGGATGTGAGGGTGCCGCTCGCCGATATCGTTGCCGAACAGCCGGCGGACGAGCCGTTGCGGCGGGATGAGGCGGACGGTTACAATTTCTTCGTGCTGCTGGCCTCCGTCTATCACGGTGTCGCGCTTTCGGCGCGTGACGCCCTTTTGCGCCATCTGACAGGCCATGTTCCGGCAAGCCTTGGTGCTCCGCTGTCATCCATTCCGCGCATTCAGGAAGGTCTGGGCGAGATCGAGGTGCTTCTCGCAGCAAACAGGCGTCTGCTCCGCTCCGTCGCGCGTGATATCGATGCGGGTGAGAAGGTAGGCACGGATGCGCTCGCCGTTCGTCATGTGGTGATCGACAATGCGGTGGCGGTGACGGATCTGGCGCTGGAGCTTGGCGGCAATCGCGGCCTTCGCCGGGACTATAATCTCGAGCGGCATCACCGCGACGCCATAACGGCAAGGGCGCATGCGCCGCAAAGCCACATGATACGAACTATCCTCGGCCGTCAGAGCATCAAGGCTGTCGGCGACTGACCGTAGAAGACATGGGCGGCTTTGTTCGGCAGGCCGCCCATGTTGACGCCGCCCGCATCAGTCCCGGAGTAGCGGCAACAGCTTGTCGCCCTGTCGTTCAATTTCCTGAAGATAGGGCGTGTCGGAAAGCACGAAATGGGTGATGCCAAGCGCGCGGTATTTGCGCAGCGACGCGGCGACGTCTTCCGCCGAACCGACGAGCCATGTCGTTGCGGCACCGCCGCCGCCAAATTTGCCGGGTGCGGTGTAAAGATTGTCGTCCAGTACATCGCTCTGCGTGTGCAGATCCAGCAGGCGGCGCTGGCCGACTGCGACCCCTTGCAGATGATCGTTCCAGCGCACGCCATTGTTCGCAGCCATCTCTGCCACCTTTGCTTCCGCATCGCGCCAAGCCTCAGCCGTGGTTTCGCGCACCAGCGTGGTGATCCGAAGACCGAATTGCAGCGGCGGCAGGTCACGGCCGAGGGTCTCACTGAAATGTCTGAGACGTTCGATCCTTTCGCGCACGCCGGCGAGCGGTTCGCCCCATAAGAGCTGTACATCGGCTTCAGTTGCGGCAACCTGTTCGGCGGCCTCGGACGCGCCGCCGAAATAAAGCTTGGGATGTGGCCGGCCGGCACTCTCACTGATGCGCGGCGAGACGGTGGAGTTCTTGACCCGGAAATGGTCGCCATCGAAAGTGACGTTTTCCTCAGTCCAGAGCCGACGCACCAGCCGCATGAACTCCTTCGTGCGCGCATAACGCTGCGCCTGATCGCCTTCTTCGTCGCCATAGGCCGAAAGCTCGTCCCGGCCGGAAACGACATTGATTCGTACCCGGCCACCAGAAAGCTGGTCGAGCGTGGCGGCGGCCGATGCGAGATTGGCCGGCTTCCAGTAGCCGGGGCGGATGGCGATCAGTGGCTCGAAAGTGGTGGTACGCGCGGTAAGCGACGCCGCAACCGTAAAGGTATCCGGACGCCCCCAGCCGGTGCCGATCAACGCGCCCTTCCAACCATGGTTTTCCAGCGCCCTGGCATGGGTAGTTAAAGTATCGAGGCTGTTGTGGTTTTCGCTGACGGCGTCGCCCCGATGTCCGGGTTTGACGTCATTGGGGATGTACCAGAGAAATTCGCTCGTGCTGCTCACATTGTCCGCCTGAATTTTCGCTTTATGTCGCGGTTGAATGGCCCTGCCGAGGCTCGGCATTTGCCATTTTGGGGTTCGGGAGGTTGTGGTCTCCGATAGTGCGAGAATGACAAACCGGCGGCGGCACGGCCAAGCAGCTGCGTTTCTTTTGGGATGCGGCAGAGGAAAAGCTTTCCGCGTGGTTTGCTCAATTAGAACATATTTTCTATGGAAAATATTTTAGGCGATGATTCCACATGTGCAGTGCCAAGGCCGCTGCCGAGAACGTATTTTTTGCCAGAACGGAATTGTCTGGATCGATTTTTCTCGAGTTCGGAAAAGCTGAGCAAGGCAATAGTCGACTAAAATTGCGAAATTCACCATTCTTGGCACACCCCGCCCGCAAACCACGGAGTAGGCATGTGTACCACCTTGATTGTCCCCGGCCTCAACGGTTCGGATGAGGGGCATTGGCAGCGGCACTGGCTGCTGGAAGATTCGGAGGCGCAGCTGGTCGATCAGCAGAATTGGGAATGCCCGGTTCTTGAAGACTGGCTTGAGCGTCTGGAAGCGGCGCTCGCCGCAACCGAAAGCGCCTATATTGTCGCCCACAGCCTCGGTTGCCTGCTTGTCGCTAATATGGCGACACGACCCGTGGCCAGCAAAATCAGGGGTGCGCTTCTGGTGGCGCCCGCCCATCTCGACAGAGTGGAGGCAATGCATCCATGCATCGTCCGCTTCGGCGCATTTCCTCGGGCGCCGCTCACCTTCCCCAGTCTCGTCGTGGGTAGCATGAACGACCCCTATATGAACCCGGACGAGTTGGCCCGCACCGCCGCTGACTGGGGAAGCGATATCTTCAATCTCGGCTCCGTTGGACACATCAATATCGCCGCCGGTTTCGGCCGGTGGTCCGAGGGCTATGCTCTTTTCGCACGCCTGAAAGCCGCGTCCGAAATCAAGGCCGGCAGATCGAGGAAGCGCGGATCACCCGCTCTGCACGGTGCGCTGCTGCAGGGTGATGCCGGCGCTCTATAGTCTTTTCGTCCCAAGTCCGTGCTTCGAGCGGCCATCGTGTCGGCGCCATTGCGATGACCCCTTTATTGGCGGTTCGAAACGGAATTTTTCCCGCTGCCGCAACCTTAGTCCACGTTTGCCGGCAATCCGCCAATTATAGAATAGTAATTTTATGGAAAATATTGACCAATCTGGGCGCTCGCCGGAGGATAGAGCGAATGACCAAAGGAGGCGCACATGCCGCAGGGACTTCACGCGTTTACTGTCGATCTGTTCGGTCTGGCCAGGCGTAGGCCGCGAGGGGATGATCAGGGCAGTCTCCAGCCGCTGGATCATTCCGGTCGTATCAGGCGGGAAAAGAGCGATCTCGACCTTGAGCGGGAAGAGATTTACGAAATGAATTTCGCGATGCTCGGACTTTATCCGGTCCTCTGACACAGGGAGACGAAAGGTTTGTTTTCGCTTCCCAGAGCCATTTCCCAGCGGAGATAAACTCTCCTTGCGGCGCGGAAATTGGAACAAAATTTCTTAAACGCGGCGGGGAATTGGCTACCCTTTTAGTACCCAGCCGAATTGCCCGATGGGCGGATTGCAAAGGACCTGTCGATGAGCACAGCTGACAAACCACTCGATTTTCTGTGGTTCATACCCACCTCAGGCGACGGCAGCTATCTTGGCTCCGACGATCTGTCACGTCCCGCCGATCCCGGCTATTTCCGGGAAATAGCGCAGGCTGCGGATCGGCTCGGTTATTCCGGGGTGCTTATTCCCACCGGCGTCGCCTGCGAGGAATCCTTCATCCTCGCGGCCAATCTCGCCGCCTATACCGAGAAACTGAAATTCCTCGTCGCCATCCGTCCGGGCGTTGCCTCGCCGGCCTATTATGCGCGGCTGGCCTCCACGCTGGACCGTGTTTCCCATGGCCGGCTGCTTCTCAACATCGTCGTTGGCGGCAGCGCGCAGGAGCTGGCTGGTGATGGCATCTTTCTGCCGCATGACGAGCGCTACGACCACGCTGACGAGTTCTTCCAGGTGTTCAATTCGTTGATCGAAACTGGCAAGGGAGATCTCGACGGCAAATATATCAAGGCACAGGGTGCCAGGCTCGGCCTGCCACCGGTGCAGGAACCGCGTCCGCCGCTTTATTTCGGCGGCTCCTCCGATGCCGGTATCGAGTTCTCGGCCGGTATCACCGACAAATATCTGACCTGGGGTGAGCCGCCGGCACAGGTGGCGGAAAAAATCGCCAAGGTTCGCGCCGCCGCAGCGAAAAAAGGGCGAGAAGTGACATTCGGCATTCGCCTGCATTTCATCGTGCGCGAAACCGATGAGGAGGCCTGGGCCGATGCGGACAAACTGATTTCCAAGCTTTCCGACGAAACCATCGCTTCCGCTCAGGAGGCCTTCTTAAAGGCGTCGGATTCGGTAGGTCAGGCAAGGATGCGGGCGCTGCATAATGGCCGGCGTGACCAGCTTGAAGTCTCTCCGAACTTGTGGGCGGGCATCGGCCTTGTCCGCTCTGGCGCCGGCACCGCGATGGTGGGTTCGCCGAAGACAGTTGCGGCGCGGCTGCGGGAGTATCAGGCGCTGGGCATCGATACCGTCATCGCATCGGGCTATCCGCATCTGGAGGAAGCCTACCGTCTATCCGAATTGCTGTTTCCGGAAATCGGGCTTAATGGACCACGTAATCAGATCCGTTCGTCTTTCGGCACGAAACAGGTTTTCGGCGGCGGCGGCCACGGCGGTAACGTCAAGCTGGTATCCGGCTCGTGATCAATCGCCGGAAGGCAGGTGGCCCTGTCTTCCGGTTAGCCTTTCCGATGGGCGTCATTCGGCGGAGCGTCCACGAGAGAGCGGCATATAAAACATTATTTCCATAGAATATAAGTATTATGGAAAACGATGTCTATTTCACGCCCCGCCGCCGCTGCTAACTATTGAGCAACAAGCTGTTTTCAGGAGCGATCGATGACATTGCAATATGCGGCCAAGGATCAACAATTCATCAATCTCCGCGACCCCGTCTCTGGCAAGGCGCCGGATGCCGATAGCCTTAAGGCGGCGCTCAGGACGCTCGGCGGCGGTGTCAGCGTCATTACGGCGGGCGAGGGTGATGCGCGCACGGGTGCTACGGTAACATCCGCCACCGCCCTGTCGGTCGATCCGCCAAGAATTCTGGTTGCGCTCAACCGCTCCTCGTCAACATGGCCTGTGGTGCAGCGCTTCGGCCATCTGGCGGTGAATATTATCGGCCCGAACCATCAGTTCATCGCCAACCAGTTTGCCGGTATTGGCGGTCTGAAAGGTGTGGACCGTTATCGCGGCGCGGAATGGACCCGTCTGGCGAGCGGCGCGCCCATCCTCGAGGACGCCGTTGCCGCGATCGATTGCACCATCGAGGAGGCGATCGAGCGCCACAGCCACGTCATCATCATCGGCAAGGTGGAGGCGATCCGCATCGGGTCGGGTCACTCGCTGGTCTATCAAAACGGCCGTTATCATTCGCTGGACTGAGTTCTGGCCTTTCCGGCGCTTTCACTGGGTCATTCTTTGAGGGAGTTGAGCATGGGATCTGTCACGCCGCTCGGCGAAAGAATTCGTTTCGTGTCCCCGCGCCTCGGCGCGGATGGGGATGTACTGACCGTTGCCCGGACGATTGCCGAAAAATGCGCGGTGGAAAGTGCCGCGCAAATCCACGCGCGGATTGCCCGTTCCGGCCTTCTCGCCCTTTCCGTTCCAAACGATCTGGGCGGGGCGGACATCACAAACGACGTTCTCTCGCAAGCTCTCTCGATTATTTCCGCGGCGGATGCGGAGGCAGCGCATGCGCTTGCCGAACATTTCACGGCGCTGGAATTCATCAGGAACGCCGGTGGCGAGGAGCAGCGCAAGACACTCTTCGCCCGCCTCGATCTTGGTGAGACCTTTGCGCTTGCCTCATCTGACGCCGGCGTGGATCAGGCGGTTCTGTTGACTGGCGACGACTATGGCTTGCGGCTGCCCGATGACATTGCCCGATCAGTTACCTCAGATGCAGACTGGATCGTTGTCCCGGCAGTCAACGCGGCAGGGCAGGCCGTGCTCGTCGTTCTGCGCAATCGCCCGGATACATCATGGGACGGCCTGCTGCGCGCCGATCAGGTCGCGTTTCTTGCCCAGGGCGCTGGAAATCTGGCAGCCTCTGTTTTCACCCTGCTGAAGGCCGCCGTGGCTCTGGGTGAGAAACAGCGTGAGCTTTCAGCGTTGCTGATTAACAGATTGGCAGAGGAAGGCGATGCGCGCCCCCTTATCGGCGAAATATTTCTCGCAATCGAATTGCTGAAGGCGCAGATTTCCCGCCTCGCGGCCAATATCGATGCGGCGCAGGTGGGGGCGGAAAGCGTGACCTTTCGCTCTGTCCGCAACAATGCCATCACGCTGGAAATTCTAATGGCCCGTCTCGGCCTTATCGATGGCGCAAGTGAATCCGGGCTGATTGCGACCCTGGGCGACGATCTGCGCCGGCAGTAAGCGGCGCTTATTCGCCTGCCGGAATAAATTGCGCGTCTTGTCCGCCTTTTGCCACGAATTGTGCGAGCGTCATATTGTCCAGGATTGTTGCGATGGCGTCCCGCACGTCCGTCATCGAAACCCTGACCTGACAGGTCTCAGGATCGTCGCAGTCGTCGCAGGCTTCAAAAGCGGTGCGGCTGGCACAGCGGATGGGGGCCAAGGGCCCGTCCAGCGTGCGGATGACCTGCCCGATCATGATTTCCGATGGCATTTTCGACAGCGAATAACCGCCATTCGGTCCCTTCTTGGAACGCAGAATGCCGCTGTTGCGCAGTTCCAGAAGAATAGTATCCAGAAATTTTTTCGGAATATTGTTGCGGGTTGCAATCTCGGTCACAAAAGCGGTCTCGCCCTGGGGCAACCGCGCCAGATCGACAAGAGCCTTCAGTCCGTATTTGCCTTTTTTGGTCAACATCGCATGATCCGCAAAGAGGGCCAGCACCTTCTGAGTGCCGGGTTATGGTGTTCTCAACTTACTAAGTAGTTTTTACCGAATTCCCGCGCAAGTCCGTTTCGTCTGGGCTCGATGCACAAAGCGGCTTCGCACCATCATTTTTCGCCTTGTTTCCTCATCGTTTCGGATTGCTTTGCCAAAGACGCCTGCCGAAACCATAGCGGGAAACAATATTTTCTCTGATCGCGTCGCAACGTGGAACGAACGTCCTTTATTACTATATAAAATCAGTAGACAAAGTATGCATCAAAAGACGTGCGAGGTGATGATGTATACTCTCAGTTTGCTGGACAAGAGCCCTGTTCCAACGGGTGAGAACGCGGCAAGCGCGTTCCGCGACACGATCAATCTCGCCAAACGCGCCGAAGAACTGGGCTATCGCCGATTCTGGGTGGCAGAACATCACAATTCGCCGGAGCTTGCCGGTTCCGCGCCGGAAGCGCTGGTTGCATGGATTCTGGCGAAGACCTCGCGCATCCGCGTCGGCTCGGGCGGCGTGATGCTGCAGCATTACAGCCCCTACAAGGTCGCCGAGGTTTTCAACGTGCTGTCGTCGCTTGCCCCCGGCCGGGTCGATCTCGGCGTCGGCAAGACACCGGGCGGGCTGCCGCTTGCGACCTCTGCCCTACAGCAGGCCTATGATCCTGCCCGCAAGCCGGATTTCGAAACGGCTTTTGGTGAACTTACCACGTTTCTCTCCGGTGCCGCGCCGCAGGGGCATGCGCAGGCCGGATTGCAGGCAACACCGGTGCCGCCGGTTGCGGTGGAACGGTTTCTGCTCGGTGCCAGCCCGGAAAGCGCAAGGCTTGCAGCTTCCAGAGGATGGAATTTCGTCTTTGCCGGCCACCTCAATGGTGATCCGGAGGTTCTTCGCAGCAGCCTGTCGGCTTTCCGTGAGGAGAGCGGCGGCAGGGCGCCGATCCTTGCCCTCTCCGTCTTTGCCGCCAGCGATCCCGATCATGCGGCGCGGCAGGTGGAAGGTCAGCGCATCTATCGGGTGTTCCTCAGCGACGGCAAGGCGTTCAACCTTGGCCGCCGTGAACAGGCGGAAGAATTCGCCCGCCAGTCCGGCGATACCGATTATCGCATCGAGGAGCGTAAGCCCAACGTCCTGCATGGCGGGCCGGACGATATTCACAAGGCGCTGCGCGCGCTTTCCGATGAGCACGGTATCGAGGAATTCATCGTGGAACCGCCGCATGTGGGGGCCGATCAAAGGCTCGCCTCGATCGAATTGCTGGCCACACACCGCCTTTCCAAGGCCGCGTGAACTTGTCCTCAGGAGGAAATGACATGACGAAAAAGACAATCCGTTTCGGCATCATGCTCCAGGGCCCCGGCGGGCACATGAACGCCTGGCGGCACCCGAAAAGCCCTGTTGATGCCAGCGTCAACTTCGATTTCTTCAGGAAGAACGCGCTGAAGGCAGAAGCCGCCGGCATCGCCTTCGCCTTCGTGGCCGACGGGCTTTACATCAACGACAAGTCCATTCCGCACTTCCTCAACCGGTTCGAGCCTTTAACCATCCTTTCGGCGCTGGCCTCCGTCACCTCGAAGATCGGTCTTGCCGGCACGGTTTCGACCTCCTACAGCGACCCCTTCACCATCGCGCGCCAGTTCGCCTCGCTCGATCTTCTGAGCGGCGGCAGGGCCGGCTGGAATGCAGTGACGACGCCACTCGAAGGTACGGCGAAGAACTACAGCCGCAACCATCCCGAACATGCGCTGCGTTACGAGATCGCCGATGAATATCTGGAGGTGATCAAGGGCCTGTGGGACAGCTGGGACGACGATGCCTTCGTGCGTAACCGCGAGACGGGACAGTTCTTCGACAGGCAAAAACTCCACACGCTCGGCCACAAGGGTCGCTTCTTCCAGGTGGAAGGCCCGCTGAACATCCAGCGTTCGCCGCAGGGGCAGCCGGTGATTTTCCAGGCGGGTTCTTCGGATGCCGGTATCGGGCTTGCGGGCAAACATGCCGACGCCGTTTTTACCAATTCCGCATCGCTCGAGGAAAACCAGACATTCCTCAAGCGTGTGAAGCAGAGTGCTGTCGCGCAGGGAAGGTCCGCTGCCGACGTGAAGATTTTCCCCGGCATCGGGCCGATTGTGGGCGAAACGCAGGAGGCGGCGGAAGCGAAATACGACATCATCCGCAACCTCATCACCATCGAGGATGCGCTCGCCTATCTCGGCCGTTTCTTCGATCACCACGACTTCAGTGTCTATCCACTGGACGAGCCTTTCCCCGAACTTGGCGAGATCGGCAAGAACAGCTTCCGTTCGACGACAGACCGCATCAAGCGCCGTGCGAAGGAAAAGAACCAGACGTTGCGCGAAGCGGCGCTGGAGGCCGCGACCCCGCGCGAAGGTTTCATCGGAACCCCGGACAAGGTGGCGGACGAGATCATCCGCTGGGTGGAGCACGATGCGGCCGATGGTTTCATTCTGGGCTTCCCGGTGATTGCCGAAGGGCTGGATGATTTCATCCGCCTCGTCATACCGGTGCTGCAACGGCGCGGATATTTCGAACCGCATCTGGAAGGCACAACGCTGCGTGAGCATCTCGGCCTGCCTTTCAAGGACAGCATCTATTCCCACGCTGAAAGCGGTCCCAACAAGGCGATCGCATAGAAGCGGGGTCGGGCGGCGGCCATTGCCGCCCGGAGAGAATTTCAAGGTGCTGTGCGGGTAAAGCGCAGCGCAGGAGACCAGAACCATGAATATCCGCATTGACGGCGCGCGTCCGCAGGACGACGCCGAACGGGGAATCCTTGCCTTCATCGAGGAAAGCATCGCCATCCGGCACGATCTTCACCGGCATCCGGAGCTTTCGCTTGGGGAAAAGCGCACGGCGGCGCTCGTTGCCCGTTATCTCCTCTCCTTCGGATATGAGGTGACCGAGGGTGTCGGGGGCCATGGCGTCGTCGCCACGTTGAAACGTGGTCATGGTGACAAGCGTCTGGGTATCCGCGCCGATATCGACGCCCTGCCCATCGTCGAGGAAACCGGTCTTGCCTATGCCAGCCAGACGCAGGGCGTCATGCATGCCTGCGGTCATGACGGTCACACGACGATCCTGCTAGCCGCTGCCCGTTATCTAGCTGAAACATCGAGTTTTTCTGGCACACTGACGCTGATTTTCCAACCCGCCGAGGAAATCGGTGCAGGTGCTAGAGCGATGATAAAGGACAGGCTTTTCGAGCGGTTTCCCGTCGATGCCGTGTTCGGCCTGCACAACTGGCCGGGTGTTGAAACCGGACAATTCGGCTTTGTCGAAGGGCCTGCCATGGCCTCCGTCGACAAGGCGAAGGTTCGGATCATCGGCAAGGGCGGGCACGGGGCGGCGCCGCATGAAACGGTTGATCCGGTTCTTGCCTCGGCAAGCTTCGTCACCGCCTTGCAGAGCATCGTCTCGCGCAATGTCGACCCGCGAGACATGGCGGTGCTGACGGTAGGCTCCATCCATGGCGGAACTGCTTCCAACGTCATTCCCGAGAGTGTCGAACTGCAGATTACCGCGCGGGCCTTTTCGCCCGCCGTGCGCGACAGACTGGAGGAGCGGCTTCCCGCCCTTGCCAAAGCACAGGCGGAAAGCTTCGGCGCAAGCGCCGATGTCACCTATTCCCGTGGCTTTCCGCCCGTCATCAATCACATCAGGCAGACGGCTTTTGCCCGCGACGTCGCCAAACGGCATTTTCCAGCCGAACAGGTTGCAGAAGGCTTTCAGCCGCGAACGGCGAGCGAGGATTTCGCCTTCATGCTTCTGGAGCGGCCGGGCTCCTATCTCTTCGTCGGCAATGGCGACAGCGCGCCGCTGCACAGCCCTCACTACGATTTCAACGATGCGATCATTGCGCCTGCGGCACGCTTCTGGGTGCGTCTGGCCGAAGCATACCTCTCCTGATGCAACGAGTTTAGGACAATGAGATGAGCGACAGTTTTCTCTACACATCGGTCAAGGATCCGCTCGCAACCCCGCTTCTGGAGGAGTTGCTGTTCGAATATGACAGCCGCTACGGCACATATTTCAACGCGGAAGGCGCCAAGGCGGAACTTAACAAATATCCGCCGGAGGCTTTCAGCCCGCCGTCGGGCAATTTCCTGCTGCTCTTGCGTGGCGGCAAGGCGATCGCCGGCGGTGCCTTCATGCGCTACGACGAGGAAACCGCCGAGTTCAAGCGGGTCTGGACCCATTCGGCCCACCGCCGGCAGGGGCTTGCCAAAATAGTGCTGCAGGAGCTGGAGCGGCAGGCGATCCGGCAGGGTTACGCCCGTGTCTATCTGACCACGGGCTTCCGCCAGCCGGAAGCGGTCGGCCTTTATCTCACCAATGGTTATCGCGCGTTATTCGATACGTCGGCCGATCCTGAAACGATCAGGTCGCTGCCTTTCGAAAAATGGCTTGCCGATAGCGCCGCCGCCTCCGTTGCGGAAGGCGCTTCGATACCGGCGGCCCGGCCGCACTCTTCCCCGGCCCACCCGTGAAAGGCTTTTTCCGATGACGATAGCCTCTGATTTTCCGCATGTTGCATTGAGCGACCAGAAGGGTGAACCGATCAAGGGTGGGTACTCCCATTTCCGCATCGTGCCGGCCCGCTACCCCTTGCGGACGGTGGGAACGGTCTTCTCCGTACTCATCATTGCGGCCGTTCTGCATTCCGTTTTCGGCAATCCGCGCTGGGGCTGGGATGTCTTTGCGGAATGGTTTTTCGCTGAACCGGTGTTGGTCGGTCTCGGCCGGACGCTGCTGCTGACCGCGCTCGGTGCGGTGCTCGGTTTCGCGCTGGGAACGCTGTTGGCGCTTGCCCGCGTTTCACGCTCGCCACTGCTGGTTGCCGTATCCTGGACCTATATCTGGATTTTTCGATCCATCCCGCTGATCGTGCTTTTGCTGATCCTCAACAATCTCGGTTATCTCTATGAGACCGTAACGATCGGTGTGCCCTATACCGGCATCAACTTCTTCAGCTGGAATACCACGCAGCTGATGACGCCGTTCGCGGCCGCCGTTCTGGGGCTGACGCTCAATCAGGCCGCCTTCGCATCCGAAATCGTCCGTGGCGGCATTCTTTCGGTTGATCAGGGACAGCTTGAGGCTGCCGCAGCACTCGGCCTTCCCCGGCGGCGGCAGGCGTCCCGCATCGTTCTGCCGCAGGCGATGCGCTCCATCCTGCCCACCGCCTTCAACGACATCATCGGCCTCGCCAAGGGGACTTCGCAGGTCTATATCCTTGCCCTGCCGGAGCTGTTCTACACGATCCAGATCATCTATCGCCGCAATCTGGAAGTGATCCCGCTGCTGATGGTCGCGACCGTCTGGTATCTGGTGATCCTGACGGCGCTTTCGATCGTGCAGCACCATATCGAGCGGCATTTTTCACGCGGTGCGCTGCGCAATCCGCCGCCGTCGCTGTTCGCCACGATTTACCGCACCTTCCTTCCACGCAAACCCTTGCCTGAAGCCGTGGAAACGGTGGCCACGACAGCCGCAAGGCCCGAGCGTTCGGTGCCTGCCCGTGCCGTGAGCTTTCAGCTCGGAAATCGTGGCGGGTCGGTCAATATTCATGGCGTTTCGAAATCCTTCGGGTCGCTGAAGGTGCTGGATGATATCAGCCTTTCCATTCCGGCAGGCAGTGTCACCACCATTCTCGGCCAATCCGGCTCCGGCAAGTCCACATTGCTGCGCTCCATCAACCATCTCGAGCGCGTTGATGACGGTTTTATCGCCATAGACGGTGAACTGGTCGGTTATCGTCAAAAGGGCGATACGCTTTATGAGCTGAAGGAACGGGAAATCCTCAAGCGCCGCGCCGAAGTGGGCATGGTGTTTCAGAGCTTCAACCTGTTCCCGCATCTGACCGCGCTTGAAAACATCATCGAAGCACCCATCGCCGTTCGTGGCATATCGAAAGAGCAGGCGCAGGCCGAGGCGCGCGATCTTCTGGCTCGCGTCGGCCTTGCCGAAAAAGCTGGTGCTTATCCTCGTCAGCTTTCCGGCGGTCAGCAGCAACGCGTGGCGATCGCCCGGGCGCTGGCGTTGCGGCCGAAGGTGTTGCTGTTCGATGAGCCGACATCCGCGCTCGATCCTGAACTCGTCAACGAAGTGCTTGATGTCATCAAGGAGCTTTCCCGCTCCGGCGTCACGCTCATCATCGTTACCCATGAAATCGGTTTTGCCCGTGAAGTCTCCGACAGGGTCGTCTTCATGGAACAGGGCCGCATCATCGAAACGGGCACGCCGGAACAGGTGTTCAACAGCCCGGAACATCCCCGCACCGCCGAATTCCTCGCAAAAGTTCTCTAATCAAAACAACAAAGGAAACACTCGCATGGCTTTTTCATCGAAATTATTGTCGTTGCTTGCAGGCGGTCTTTTCACCGCTACCACCGTGCTGATACCAGCTGGGCATGCGCAGGAAATCGACCTGTCGCCGGAGCAGAAGGGGCGGGTGCGCGCCGAGAATGTGGAAGAGGCGATCAAGCTTCTGCCCGCTGGCCACAAGTTCGTCGCGGATGGAAAGCTGACGGTCGCGACTGTGCCGTTCCGGCTGCCGCTGGTCGATTATGCCAGCGATACAAAAACGCCTGTTGGTGTGGAGCCGGATATCGCCCAGCTGGTTGCTGACAGTCTTGGCCTTGAACTTCAGCTAGTTCCGATCGCCTGGGCCGATTGGCCGCTGGGTCTCACCTCCGGCAAATATGATGCCGTCACCTCCAACATCACGGTGACGGAAGCCCGCAAGGAAAAGTTCGACTTCTCCAGCTACCGCAACGATCTGCTCGGCTTTTACGTGGGCAGCAACAGCAAGGTGACGAGCATCAGCAAGCCCGAGGATGTGGCCGGGCTGAAAGTTATTGTCGGAGCTGCCACCAATCAGGAGCAGATCTTGCTGAAATGGATCAAGGACAACAAGGCCAAGGGTCTGGCCGACACCGAGGTGCAATATTACGACGATCAGGCCGTGCTTGATGTCGCCCTGCAATCCGGTCGCGCGGACGCCTATCTCGGCCCCAACGCGACGTCCGCCTTCCAGGCGGCAAGCCAGAAGAAGACCAAGCTCGTTGGTACCTTCTCCGGCGGCTGGCCGGAAGCGGCGGAAATCGCCGTTGCCTCCAAAAAGGATGCCGGAATTGCCGCAGCCATCACGGCGGCGCTGAATGCCCAGATCAAGAACGGCAATTACGGCAAGGTTCTCGCCCGCTGGAACCTCGGTTCGGAAGCCATCACCGAATCTCGCACCAATCCGCCCGGTCTGCCCAAGAGCTAACGGCCGATTTTCTAGAAAAGCGGAGTTGCCAACACGCTGAGTTGAAGGTGGGACATCACTCAGCCGGTAGCGCGGGCTCCTCCCGCCCGCGCTACCTCCGTCCCGCAATCCATTTTATCGGGGAGCCAGAATGGCACTCACCTCTCGTCTTGCCACAGTCACGTTCGGCGTTTTTCTCTCTATCGCCGCTTTCGGATCGGCTTTCGCAACTGATGTCTTCGATCTTTCGGCAGACCAGCCTGGCCGGATCAGGGTAGAAAAAGACCCCGGCGCGATCGCCGCCATCCCGAAAGATTTCAAATTCATCACCCCGGGCAAACTCACGGTCGCGGTTGCACCTGGTGGACCGCCGCTCGCGACCTATGCGACGGACGCCAAGACCGTGGTGGGGGCCGATCCGGACTATGCGCTTGCCGTGGCGGACAGCCTCGGCCTTGAGCTTGAGCTGGTGGCTGTGGCCTGGGCGGATTGGCCGCTGGGGCTTGCCTCCGGCAAATATGATGCTGTCATCTCCAATGTCGGCGTCACTGAGCAGCGCAAGGAGAAGTTCGACTTTTCAACCTATCGTCAGGGCCTGCACGGATTTTTCGTCAAATCCGATAGCGGCATCACCGCCATCAATGAGCCGAAGGATGCGGCGGGCCTGAAGATCATCGTCGGTGCTGGCACCAATCAGGAGCGTATTCTGCTGAAATGGAATGACGAGAATGTCGCCGCCGGATTAAAGCCGCTTGAGCTGCAATATTATGACGACGAGGCCACCCGGCTTGTCGCGCTTTCTGCCGGGCGGGCGGATGTGATCGTCCAGCCGCATGCGCAGCTGGTCTTCATCGCCGCGCGTGACAAGACGATCAAGCGTGTCGGAACACTCTCCGCCGGCTGGCCGGAACGTTCGGATGTCGCCATCACCACCCGCAAGGGTTCGGGACTGGCCGATGCGCTGACGCTCGCCACCAACGATCTGATCAAGAGCGGTGCTTACGCGAAGATACTGGAACGCTGGCAGCTTTCGGAAGAGGCCTTGCCGGAATCGCGAACCAACCCACCCGGCCTGCCGAAAAGCTGACCGGTCGAATAAATGCGGTGGACGGCAGCACCCGCAGGTCATGCCTGCGGGTGCTGTTTTATTCGTCTGTTAGCCTGCGCAGAACAATCAGAAATCCGCGACCTTGCCCCATGACGAGTCAAGGAAACGGCTGGGATGATACGGGGCGGGGTCAACGATCGGGGTTGAACCCGTCACGATATCGGCGATCAGGTGGCCAGCACCGGGTCCGATGCCGAAACCGTGGCCGCTGAAACCGGCGGCGAGGATGAAACCGGGCAATTCGCTGGTCTCGCCGATGGCGGGCACACCATCCGGCGTGCTGTCGATGAAGCCGGCCCAGGCAGCGGATATCTGGGTTTTGCGGAGTGCAGGCAGAAGTTCCAGCGCTCTTTTGTGGGTCTCACGGATGGCGGCGGCATTCGGTTTCGGATCGAGAATGCGAACCCGCTCCATCGGCGTCTGCGCATCGAGCCGCCAGTGTTTCAGCGTTTCGTGCCCACCGCGAACTCCTTCCAATCCACCCGGTCGCAGGCTGCGCCAGCGCTTGAGAAACATCGGAACGAATTCGCGTGCAAACCGCATTTGCTGCGCGGTCGGGTCGATGCGACCGAGGCCGCTGATGGCGAGCGTGTAACCGCCGTTGTTCCGGCGTGTTACAGAAACGGCTTTTGTATGCAGTGCATCTGGCAGTCCTTCCGCACCTGCTGTGACGGACAGGATTGAGGAGCGGACAGCGGCCTGCGGAAAACGAATTCCGAGCTGGCGGCAGAAGGACGAGGCCCAGGCTCCGCCGGACATGATGGCGGTTTTGGTGCGGATCGTGCCTTTTTCGGTAACGACGGCGCTAACGCGACCACCTTCCGTCTCCAGACCGCGCGCGGCGCAATTCTGGTGCACCGTTCCGCCCAGTTTCATGAGGGCGCGCGCGACGGCCGGCGCCGCCATCGAGGGATCGGCGGTGCCGTCCGTTGGCGAAAAGACGCCACCCTTCCAGCGTTTTCCCGTTGCGCGTCCGCGGTTGCTCGCCTCATCCGCGCTCAACATATGCGTCGTCACGCCTGCGGTGATGGCAAAGTCGCGCCAGCGCGCCCAGCCGGCAATTTCAGCTTCGTTGTCGCTCAGGTAGAACAATCCGCAGCGGCGGAAACCGGTGTCTTCGCCGCTTTCTGCGGCAAACCGTTCCCAGAGCGCCAGGCTCTGCGTTGAAATCGGTAATTCGCGGGCGTCGCGGTTCTGCTGCCGGCACCAACCCCAGTTGCGGCTGGATTGCTCCGCGCCAACAAGACCTTTTTCGACAAGAGCCACTTTCAGGCCACGCCGGGCGAGGTAATAGGCTGCGAACACGCCGACGATGCCGCCGCCGATAATGACGGCGTCCGCGGATTTCGGCAGTTCCGGTGATGTCGTGATCTGTTGCAGCGGCGCAGGCATGGTGGGGCTCCTTGTATTCGTCTTAATTTACCTTGGTCGCCGGGTAAACGCTGCCAGACTGCGCCGATTGCCGGAATCTCCTGCTGTTCGTAGCCATGTCTGCAACTCTTTATGCTGGATGAAAAAAACATCCCCGCGTCGACAGGGCTCGCTCATGTGATAAGATTTCCATGGCCGCGTCAGAATTTTATGCCGCGTGCACGAAAAAATATAAAAGGGGTTCCGCACGTGATGAAACTTGACCGGATCGACATCAAGATCCTTTACGAACTCCAGAAAAATGGTCGCATCACCAATGTCGAGCTGGCGGAGCTTGTCAATCTCTCGCCAAGTCCCTGCCTGATGCGCGTCAAGAAGCTTCAGGCCGAGGGCTATATCGAAGGTTATTCGGCACAGATCAACATCAACAAGCTCGGCCAGACGCTGACGGTATTCACCGAGATCACGCTCAAGAACCACCGCCAGATCGACTTCGCCCGTTTTCTCGGCGTTATCGAAAAGATCGATCAGGTGGTGGAATGCCACCTCGTTTCAGGCGGTTACGATTACCTCCTGAAATTCGTCACCTCCGGCATCGTCGAATATCAGTCGATCATGGAGCGGCTGACGGACATGGACGTCGGTATCGACAAATATTTCAGCTTCGTTGTGCTGAAATCGCCGATCATCAAATCGCATATGCCGCTGACCAGCCTGTTTCCGCTTTGAGGTGGAAGACGTCCCTTTGCAGGGGCGCCAGAGTATCGAGACACGTCGCATCATACTCAACGTCATCCCGGGGACGAGCCCGAGGATGACGAAACTGATGTTGTCACCTCTTGGAAAACGCCCGCACTAACTCTGCATCCTGCTGAAGATTGTCGAGCCATTTCGGGTCGAGCTTAGGTACCGAGGAGAACAGGAGCTTCGAATAGGGATGGGTCGGCGACTTGATCGCTTCCGTTTCCAGATGCTCCACTTTCTGTCCGCCATACATCACGACGATTTCGTCGCAGATGGTTTCCACCACGGAGAGATCGTGGCTGATGAAGATGTAGGAGAGGTTCAGCTCTCGCTGGAGTTCGCCGAGCAGGTCGATGATCGCGGCTGCGACGACCGTATCAAGCGCCGAGGTAATTTCATCGCAAATGATGAGCGATGGTTCTGCTGCGAGCGCGCGGGCGAAGTTGACGCGCTGCTTCTGTCCGCCCGACAGGCCGGAAGGATGGCGGTGGCGAACCGAGCGCGGCAGCTTCACCATATCCAGCAACTGGTCGATCCGGGCGTCGCGCGCCTTGCCTCTCATGCCGTGATAAAAGGTCAGTGGTCGGCCGAGAATATCCTCGATGGATTTGGCCGGGTTGAGCGCCGTATCGGCATATTGGAAGACGATCTGCATGCGGCGCAATTGATCGCTGGTGCGTCGGCGGGCATCGGCATCCAGCTGCCGGCCTTCGAAGATGACATGACCGCTGGCGGCGGGCAGAATGCCGGCAATGGCGCGCGCCAGCGTCGATTTTCCGCAACCGGATTCGCCGATGATGCCGAGATTGCGTCCGGGATAGACCGCAAGGCTGACGGAATCGACCGCACGCACCAGCGGCATATGGTCGTCGCCTTTCGTGCCATAGCCGGCGATCAGCTTCTCGATATCCAGCAGCGGCTTCGCGTCACTTTGTTTTAGCGGCGCTACGGTGCGTACCTTGTCGTTAAAAGCGGTGAGCAACTCCCGCGTATAAGGATGCTGGGCATTCTCGAGAATATCCGTGGTCGTGCCGGTTTCCTGTATCTCGCCGCCTTTCAGCACCACGATCCGGTCGGCAATCTGGGCAACGACGGCGAGATCGTGCGAAACATAGACGCCGCCGATACCGCCCTTGCGCATCGCTGATTTGAAGGCACGGAGAACCTCGATCTGTGTCGTCACGTCGAGTGCTGTGGTCGGTTCGTCGAAAATGACCAGTTCCGGGTTGCCGATCAGCGCCATGGCGGCGGAGAGACGCTGAAGCTGGCCGCCGGAAACCTGGTGCGGATAACGGTCGCCGATGGTTTCGGGATTGGGCAGCGACAATGCCTTGAACAGTTCCACCGCTCTTTGGCGCGCCTCCTGCGGCGGCATCAGATCGTGGATGCGGGTGACCTCTATGACCTGGTCGATAATCTTTTGCGCCGGATTGAAGGCGGCTGCGGCGCTTTGAGGGACGTAGGAAATTTTCGTGCCGCGGATCTTCGCCCGTTCCATTTCGGAAAGCTGTACCATGTCGCGGCCTGCCACCGTGACGCTGCCACCGGAAATACGGCAGCCTGGGCGGGCATATCCCATCAATGTCAGTGCAATGGTGGTCTTGCCGGAGCCGCTTTCGCCGATCAATGCGACGATCTCGCCATCGGCGATATCGATGTCTACACCCCTGATGATTTGGATGCGGCGGCCGGAATCGGTGGTCGCCTCGACTTTAAGTCCACGGATTTCAACAAGATTGGTCATTATTCGCTCCTGTCGCGGATTTTCTGCGGCAGATTGTCGATCAGCAGATTGACGCTGATCGTCAGGCTGGCAATCGCCAACGACGGAAAGATCACGGCTGGCGCGGCAAAGGGCAGGCCGCCGATGTTTTCACGCACCAGCGCACCCCAGTCTGCATTCGGCGGCTGCAGGCCGAGACCGAGGAAGGAAAGGCCCGACAGAAGCAGCACGATGAACACAAAGCGCACGCCGAGATCGGCCAGCACAGGACGGATGATGTTTGGAAGGATTTCGGAGCTGATGAGGTGCAAGAGGCTCTCGCCGCGCACGCGGGCGACGGTGACGAAATCCATGGTGTTGACATTGACGGCGAGCGCCCGGGCAAAGCGATAGGCGCCCGGCGTATAGATAACCGACAGGGTGACGATCAGCACTGGAATGGAGGAGCCGACGGCAGCGACAACCACAAGCCCGAAAAGCTTGCTTGGAATGGAGTTCACCGCATCGAGAAAACGGCTGAGTGCCGCATCGAACCAGCCGCCGACCACGGCAGCGCTCATGCCGAGAACGACACCGGACACGCAGGCGATGGTGACGGCCGCAAGTGAAATGCCGACCGTGAAACGCGCCCCCATGAGAATGCGGGAAAACACGTCGCGGCCGAGATAGTCGGAGCCGAGCCAGAGATCGGAGGTCATCGGACCGAAATAATCGAGATCGACGATTTCACCGACGGGATGCGGGATGAGATAGGGCGCAAAGATCGCGACCATGGCCCAGAGAAAAATGACGAGAAAGCCGAAAACGCCGACGACGTTGATTTTGTAACCCAAGCGCGAGGTCCCCGAAGTTATTTTGATATGGTCGGTCATCAGCGCAGCCTCGGATTGGACATGATGGCAATGATATCGGCGGTTGTGATGAGGAGGAGATAACCGACGCAGAAAATCATTGCGCAGCTCTGGATCAGTGGCAGGTCGCGGGTCGCGACGCCATCAACCATCAGCTTGGCGATGCCGGGATAATTGAAGATGGTCTCGACGATGATGACGCCGCCGACGAGATAGGAAAGCGACAAAGCAACCGCATTGACGATGGGGCCGAGCGCGTTGGGAAGCGCGTGACGTAGGACGATGCGCATGCGCGGTGCGCCCTTCAGGAGCGCCATTTCCACATAGGGCGTATCGAGCGTCTCGATGACGGCGGCGCGGCTCATGCGGATCATCTGTGCCGACACGACGAAGGTGAGGGTGATGACCGGCATGGCGTAAACCCGCAGCATATCGAACACGGTATGCACCTCGCTAACCAGCGACAGGGCCGGCAGCCACTTCAGGTATACGGCGAACAGCAGAACGGCGAGCGTCGCGATCATGAATTCCGGCACGGAAATGACACCGATGGTCAGGATGGTGACGGCGCGATCATAAAGCGTTCCACGCAGCATGGCGGAGCTGATGCCGAGCGTCAGGGCCAGCGGCACGGCGATAACAGTGGTGATGCCGGCAAGCTTCATGGAGTTGACGAAACGTGGACCTATGAGGTCGGCGATCGCCATATTGTTGGCGTAGGACGTGCCGAGTTCGCCGTGCAGCAGGCCAAAAAGCCAGCGGACAAAACGCAGAAGGGCCGGGTCATCGAGATGCATGGCGGTGCGCAGACCAGCCACGGCCTCCGGCGTTGCCGACTGGCCAAGAAGGATCGTTGCCGTGTCGCCGGGCAGGAGGCTCGTGGCGGAAAAGACGATAAACGATACGATAAGCAGCGTCGTCAGCATGACGACCAGCCGCCTGGCGATAAGGGAGAGTATCCGGCTGTTCATTTACATGCTCCTGCGACCTGCCTGGGTCATGATGATTTCAGGCCGGATCGACCTGAAATCATCATGATCCAAATTGTATTGCTTGGGCGATATATCAGGCGAAAACCGCTTATTTTTCAAAGTTTCGCTCCAGCTGTGGAGGCTTTCCGCACCGGCGGAAAGGTTGCCGGGCGCATCAGCGCCCGGCCCCTTGGTCTATCAGGCTTCGAGCCAGACGTATTCAGCAAAGGCGTAACCCATCATGCCGCCGAGCGGATTGGCTTCCAGGCCCTTCAGCTTGGAGGTGATGGCGTCGACATTGGTGATATAGGCGGGAATGATGGTGCCGGCTTCGTCGGCGATCATCTTTTCCATTTCGAAGTAGATCTGCTTGCGCTTGTCCATGTCCAGCATGCCGCGTGCTTCGAGCATCATCTTGTCGAACTTCGGCGACTTGTACTGGCTTTCGTTCCACGGCGCGTCGGAGGCGTAAAGCAGCGAGAACAGAATATCCGGGGTCGGGCGCGGGTTGATGTTGCCGAAGTGAATAGGCGCCTTGAGCCAGTAATTGCTCCAGTAACCGTCCGATGGAACGCGCTGCACATCCAGCTTTACACCGATTTCTGCGGCCGACGCCTGGATGATCATCGCCATGTCCACAGCAGAGTTTGCGGCATCCGAGGTGATGACCGGGATGGACTGACCGATAAGCCCCGCTTTTTCAAAGTGGAACTTCGCCTTATCAGGATCGAAGGCCTTCGGCTTGAGGTCCGGATTGTGGTAGGGACTCATTGGCGGCACGGGCTGGTCGTTGCCGACTTCGCCGAGGCCACGCAGAGCCGCCTTGACGATCTGCTCGCGGTTGACGATCGACTTCATGCCGGCGATGAAATCGGCATTGTTGCCGGGCGTCTGGTCCAGCCGCATATTGAGGTTGGTGTAGTTGCCGGACGTTCCCTTGGACAGAACGATGCCTTCCTGCTTGTCGAGCAGACGCAGCGAACGCGGATTGATAGCCGCTGCGAGGTGGATATCGCCCGAAATGAGGGCATTAACGCGGGCATTGTCTTCGGCAATCGCGAAGAATTCGAAGCTATCGACGTGCGGGCCACCCTGTTTCCAGTAATTGGTGTTTTTCGACATGATCGAGCGGACGCCGGGTTCGAATTTCTCCAGCTTGAAGGCACCGGTGCCGTTCCCCTTGGAGAAATCGGTCGCGCCATCGGCAACGATCATGAAATGATGCAATGCCAGGATGGCCGGCAGGTCTGCATTCGCGTTTGCCAGCGTGATCTCGACGGTGCTCTTGTCGATCGCCTTGAAGCCGGTCATCTGGGCGGCGATCTTGGCGACCTTCGAACCGACAGCCGGGTCAAGGTGGCGCTTCAGCGAATAGACCACGTCATCGGCGGTCAGCGCCTTGCCGTCATGGAAGGTGACGCCGGAACGCAGCTTCACCGTCCAGGTCTTGGCGTCCTTCGTTTCGATGGATTCGGCCAGTTCCATCTGGGGCGTGCCGGAAACATCGAGGAAGCTCAGCCGGTTATAGAGCGCGCAGCAACGAACGTAATCCGTCGAAAGCGAGGCTTTTGCGGGATCGAGCGTGTCGGCCGTGGAGGAGGACCAGCCGGCCGCCTTCAGCGTGCCACCGGAAACGGGAGTGGCCGCCAGAGCCTGCGAGGCGCGGCCGAGAATGGCCGAACCGGCGGAAAGTGCTACGCCACCGGCCAGCATCATGTGAAGCAGCTCTCGCCGCGTCGCGCCGCGACGGATAGCCTGTTCAACGGCGGCATCGTCAGAGCGGGTCCAATTTGTAATCCTGTCACTCATGGTCTTCCCCTTTTGTATGATTTGTTGAAATGGCATCTGCAGAAATTTTCGGCATCCACGCCCCAGTGCGCGTCATGCCACAGGCGGTTCAGCGGCCCGAGTGTCTCGTGGCCTCGGCAAGGCCGGCCATCGAGGTGAAGTGATAATCCGGTTCGGTAAAGTTCTCCGGCTCGATGGTGCCGCCATATCCCTTCTGGGCGTGGCGGCGCTCTATCCAGCAATTGGTCATCCCGAGTTTCCGTGAAATGCCGATATCGTGGTACTGGCTCTGCGCAACGTGCAGAATGTCGTCCTTCGATGCGCCTTCGCTTTCAACGAAGGCGAAAACCTTCTCGAAGAATGCGGGATCCGGCTTTTCCGTGCCGGTATCATCCGCTGTGAAAGCGGCGTAAAAGGGACTACCGAGTTCCTTCGAGAAATACTCGAAGGCCCAGCGCTGGGCGTTGGTCATGGCAATGAGACGATGCGTCTTTGCAAGCTCGGCCATCGCGGCACGGCTGTCTTCAAAGCCTTTCCAGTTTTTTGCCGCGTCGCGCAGGCGCTCACCCAGAGCGCGCTCCGCCGGCAAACTGAGTTCCGGAGCGATGATCAGGTAGACGCGGACGAGATCGTCCGGAAACAGATCGGTGGCGTCGGAGTAACGCGCCGCGCGGTAAAGGCCGAGCGCCTTTTCACCCTCGACCTCAACGCCGTTTTCAGCGCCGATCTGGATCAGGGTCGATTTCAAGCCACCTTCGAAGTCGATGAGAGTTCCCACCACGTCGAAGCTCATATATTTGAAGTCGCTCAGTTTCTTGGGCAATGTCGGTCTCCGCTTTGCCGCGTAGCGCCCTTGGGAAGGCTGCGGCATTTTATTCTGTTCCCGGACGGGATCCTTGCCCCGTTCCCATTCTTGCTAACGCCCTTTTTTATGGCGTTTAGTGCTTTTTCTGTTGATAGTTTGGCAGTTCCAGCGCGCCGGATTCTCCGAAAAGGATCGGGTCTTCGGCAGAATATTGCGAATATGTGCGGCGTTGCGACATTTCGAGAAGGTGCCGCAACGCCATCCACTGTTCGCCTCAGGCCATGGCGGCCCGCACTGCCGGGTCATCGAGCGTCTGGTCGAGGGTTTTCAGCGTCCGCTCTATAATGGCGTCGATCTCGTCATCGGTGCAACACAGCGGCGGCGCGTAGCCGAGGATGCCGTTGGCGAAGGCGCGCACGATGAGGCCGTTTTCCCAGGCGCGGTCAAAAACCTTGCGTGCGGGGGCCGCTGCAGCCGGCAGTGGGGTTTTCTTCTCTTTGTCGGTCACGAGTTCGATAGCGGCGAGCATGCCCCGGCCGCGCACATCGCCAACCAGCGGATGGCTTCTCAATCCTTCCAGCCCGGCCATCAGCCGCTGACCGGCACGCCGGCCGTTTTCCAGAAGCCCGCCCTCGTAAAGTTTCAGCACTTCGAGACCAACTGCGGCACTGACGGGATGGGCGGAATAGGTATAACCGTGCCCTACCGCGGCATCGCCGGCGAAGTCGGCTATTGTATCATAAACATGGTCGGCCATGAAGACGGCGCCCATCGGCACATAGCCTGAAGTCAGACCCTTGGCGGCCGTGATGAAGTCCGGCACGATATCTTCGTCGGCACAGGCAAACAGTGGTCCCGTGCGGCCGAAGCCGGTGATGACTTCGTCGGCAACGAAGAGAATGCCGTAGGAACGGCAGAGTTCGCGCATGGCCTTGATCCAGCCAGGCGGCGGCACCAGAACGCCACCGGAGCCCTGAATGGGCTCGGCATAAAAGGCGGCGACCCGATCCGGGCCGATAGCCTCGATCTTGTCCTTCAGGATTTGCAGGGAAGAGGCGATGATGGCGGCGGGGTCGCTGCCGACCGGATTGCGATAGGCATAGTGAGACGGAATTTTGTGCTGCCAGTCGTAAGGCACGCCGAAACCTGCATGGAAGGCGGGCAGCGCAGTCAGGCCTGAACCGGCGGTGGTGGAGCCGTGATAACCCTGTTCGATGGAAATGAACTGGTCGCGCTGCGGCTGGCCTTTGGCATGCCAGTAATAGCGGATGAAGCGGATGGTGCTGTCCACCGCGTCGGATCCGCCAAGCGTGAAATAGACGTGGTTGAGATCGCCGGGTGCGCGGTCGGCGAGTTCGGAGGCCAGGCGGATGGCGGGTTCGCTGCCAATGTCGAAATAGGCGGTGGCATAGGGCAGCTCACGCATCTGCTTTGCCGCCGCTTCCACGATGCTGTCATGCCCATAGCCTGCATTGACGCACCAGAGGCCGGCGAAACCGTCGATCAGCTGGTGGCCGGTCATGTCGGTAATCGTGGCGCCCTTTGCCGATTTCAGAACGCGCACGCCAAGCTTTTCATGGCCGCGGAAGGAAGAGACCGGGTGCACCAGATGGGCGCGGTCGAGCTCGATCAGTGAATTGCTTAACATGGGTCTCTCCGGATTCAGCCCAGCGCCTGGCTGGTCAACGCGAATGTTTTCAGTTTTTTGTCGGCAGAGGTTTCCGCCTTCGGCCGGCGCATGGCGATGCCGCCACCGACATGGCCAAGACCGTATTCGGCAAGCCAGGGACCGAGGCCCGTCTCGGTGGTGGTGTCCACGCGCAGGAATGCGCCGGGGCGCTCGGAAACTACGAAGGTAATCAAATCTTTTGCGATTTCAGCAGTTTCCGCCACAATCGGGCCGATGACTTCACCACGGCCAAAGGCGCGAAGGCCTGCAAAACCCTTGATGGCGCCATGCTGTTGAACCACCGCAAACCGTGCCCTATCCGCAAGCTCGGTAAAGAGTGCCGTACGATCCGCACCGAATGCCTGCGCGTCGAGTGCGGCAAGCTCTGCCGGTACAATCGTTTCTGCCCATGCCACATTGGCGGGCTTATCGGCGGCCGTAGGAATTCCCTGATGCTGACGCACTTCGCCGCATGCGACGAACCCCATCTTCTCATAGAGGGGGAGGCCTTCAGCGGTGGCGGTCAGACGGCACTCGCGATTTTCCGCAGCATCGACGACCGCCTGCATCAGCTTGCGTCCGAGACCACGGCCGCGCATGGCCTCGTCCACGATCACCATGTTGACGGTGGCGCAGGTGTCTCCGAGAAGCGTGGCCATTGCGGTTCCGACGACGCGACCGTTTTCGATAGCGACGAAACCCTTGCTCAGTGAAAGGACGAGCGCCCAGTCTTCCCGGCGGTGTGGCCATCCGGCCTGGCGGGAAAGCTCGACGGCGGCGTCGAGGTGTTGCGGCTCAAATTTCTGGATATCGATGAGGCTGGCTTGCATGGCCCAACTCCGTTTTATTCTTCATGTTCATTGATAGACCGGCGGCAAAAGAACATTGTCCCGACGAATGGCAAGGTTCGATATGTTTCACTGTTGCATTTACCCGCCGCCGCATCTTATGCCGCACATCATCTGCTTCCATCCGCAGAACCGGGGGTGTGGGGCGGCTTTCGGTTTTGTCGCACGCAACTCTCTGCCAAACTGGCGGCTGCATACGCAACAATCTGCTTTCGCGAATGGCAATTGCAGTGCGTCGACCGGGCAAAGGCCTCTATGATCTTGTTATTGCAGCCACCACCCATCCCCAAGCAAGGACGACGACGACATGACCATCTTCCGCCCGAAATACATCACTTTCGATTGCCACGGTACGCTGATTCATTTCCAGATGGCAGAAGCTGCCCGCGATCTCTATGGTGATCGTCTGGACGAGGCCGAGATGCAGCAATTCATCAAGGACTTCTCTGCCTATCGCCTGGACGAGGTCATGCATGACTGGAAGCCTTACGCCGAAGTCGTCCATAACGCCCTGTCGCGCACCTGCAAGCGCAACGGTGTGGCCTTCAAGGACGAAGATGCGGTAATGGTTTATGAGCGCGTTCCGACATGGGGTCCGCATGCGGACGTTCCGGCCGGTCTTGCGAAGGTTGCCAAGGAAATTCCGCTGGTCATTCTGTCTAACGCCATGAATTCGCAGATCATGTCGAATGTGGCAAAGCTTGGTGCGCCGTTCCATGCCGTCTATACCGCGGAACAGGCGCAGGCCTACAAGCCGCATTTCAAGGCTTTCGAATATTTGTTCGACATGCTCGGCTGCGGCCCGGAAGATATTCTGCACGTCTCGTCCTCCTTCCGCTACGACCTGATGTCCGCGCACGATCTCGGCATCAAGAACAAGGTCTGGGTCAACCGCGGCCACGAACCGGCAAACCCCTATTACGGTTATACGGAGATCTCCGATATTTCCGGTCTCGCGGGCGTCGTCGGACTGTAAGGAAGGACCGGATCATGAAGCTCGTCTCCTATTGGCACGACACGGCGCCCCTGTTTGCTGGGGCGGCGGAAGGTCCTGTCGAAGGCCATTACGATGTGGCCGTCATTGGTGGCGGCTTCACGGGTCTGGGTGCTGCGCGCCAGCTGGCAAAAGCGGGCGCACGCGTGGTTGTTCTTGAAGGGCAGCGCGTCGGCTGGGGTGCTTCCGGCCGCAATGGCGGCCACCTCAACAACGGGCTTGCCCATTCCTACCTCTCCGCCAAGGCGGAACTCGGCAAGGAGCGCGCCATCGCGCTCTACAAGGCGCTGGATGCCTCGATCGACACGCTGGAAAGCCTGATCGCCGAGGAAGGGATCGATTGTAACTTCCGCCGCGCCGGCAAGCTGAAAATGGCTTCGAAACCGCAGCATTTCGAAAGTCTGGCGAAGAATTTTGAGGCTGTTCATGCCGAGGTGGATCCCGATACGGCGCTTCTGTCGGTTGACGATCTCAAGGCGGAAATCGGCTCTCCCTTTTATGGCGCCATGCTGTCCAAGAAGAGCGCCATGATGCATATGGGCCGCTATGTGGCCGGCCTTGCGCAGGCTGCCAGCCGCCATGGCGCGGTGATCTTCGAAAATGCGGCGGTGACGAAACATACTCAGAACGGCAAGACCCACACGCTGGAAACGGCGCGCGGCAAGGTAACTGCCGATAATGTTCTGGTGGCAACGGGCGCCTACACGCCCTCCGGCTTTGGCTATTTCCGCCGCCGCATCATCGCGGTCGGCAGTTTCATCATCGCCACGCGACCATTGACGGATGCCGAGATCAAGGCGTCTGTCCCGGGTAACCGCACCTACGTCAATACCATGAATATCGGCAATTATTTCCGCCTCGCACCGGACAACCGGTTGATCTTCGGCGGCCGCGCGCGCTTTTCCACGACATCGGACCAGCGTTCGGATGCCAAAAGTGGCGCGATCCTGATGGACAGCCTGCACCGCATATTCCCTCAGCTTGCGCATGTGCCGATCGATTATTGCTGGGGCGGACTGGTTGATATGACCAAGGACCGTTATCCCCGTGCCGGTTTCCATGACGGCGTCTGGTACGCCATGGGCTATTCCGGCCACGGCGCCCAGCTTTCCACCCATCTGGGCATGATCATGGCTGACTCCATTCTGGGTCGCCCGGACAACAACCCGCTGAAGGGGATGGACTGGCCGGCGGTGCCTGGCCATTTCGGCAAGCCCTGGTTTCTTCCGCTGGTGGGGCTTTATTACAAGATGCTGGATAAGATTCAGTAGCGCGCTAGTTCATTCCTTCGTCATGCCGGACTTGATCTGGCATCCAACCGTTGCGCGCCTGCACGGTGAATAGTCTTTTGTGATCAATGACGTGATCGCGCTGGAACCCGGATCTAGTCGGGGGGCACGACACGTGAATGCCGTGGCTTTGCGAAACCAATTCATGCCCTCGGACTTTTCTTCCAGCCCTGGGAATGCTGTTTTTTCAATTTCGCAACAAAAAAAGAAGGGCCGCAGAGCGACCCTTTAGGCGGGGAGAAAGAAACAGTCTTCAGGCAAGTCCACCGATGTGGAACGTCTTCATTTCCAGATATTCCTCGATGCCGACCTGTGCGCCTTCGCGGCCGAGGCCGGATTGCTTGACGCCGCCGAAGGGGGCGACTTCGGTGGAGATCGCGCCGGTATTGAGGCCGACCATGCCGAACTCCAGCGCCTCGCCCACGCGCCAGGCGCGTTTGAGGCTTTCAGTATAGAAATAGGCAGCAAGGCCGAAGGGCGTGCCGTTGGCGATCGCAATCGCCTCCACTTCCGTCTCGAAGCGGAAGAGCGGGGCGACCGGCCCGAAGGTCTCTTCGCTCGCCAGCCGCATGGCGGTTGTTGCGCCCGTCAGCACCACCGGTGCGGTATATTGCGAACCTTCAGGCAGATCATGCGGCTTGGTAATGATCTCGGCGCCCTTGGAAACGGCGTCATCGATATGCGCGCGGATTTTGGCGATTGCCGGCTCGTTGATCATCGGACCGATGGAAACACCTAGCTCCGTTCCGGGTCCGACGCGCATGGCATCGACGCGATCAGCCAGTTTTTTCGCAAATGCATCGTAAACGCTCGCCTGAACGAGAATGCGGTTGGCGCAGACGCAGGTCTGACCGCCATTGCGGAATTTCGAAACGAGCGCGCCTTCGATGGCGAGATCGAGATCGGCATCGTCGAATACGATGAAAGGGGCATTGCCGCCGAGTTCCAGCGACAGTCGTTTTACACTGTCGGCCGCACCGCGCATCAGCAGCGAACCGACACGGGTAGAGCCCGTGAAGGAAATTTTGCGCACCGTCTCATTGGCCATGATCTCGTTGCCAATCTCCGTCGGCATGCCGGTGACGATGTTGATGACGCCAGCCGGAATGCCTGCACGTTCGGCGAGAACGCCGAGCGCTAAGGCCGAATAGGGCGTGAATTCCGAGGGCTTGATGACCACGGTGCAGCCGGCCGCCAGTGCCGGCGCGACCTTGCGGGTGATCATGGCGTTCGGGAAATTCCACGGTGTGATGATGCCGCAGACGCCAACCGGCTCCTTCAGCACCACGATCCGGCGATCCGGCGTCGGAGAGGGAATGGTGCCGCCGCTGATGCGTCGGCCTTCTTCCGCAAACCACTTGACGAAGGATGCTCCGTAACGGATTTCGCCCTTGGCCTCTTCGAGTGGCTTGCCCTGTTCGATGGTCAACATCAGGCCGAGATCATCGATGTGTTCGATCATCAACGCGAACCATTTTTCCAGAAGCGCCGCGCGCTCCGCGTGCGTTTTCTTCTTCCACGGACCGAAGGCAGCGTTGGCGGCTTCGATGGCCGCGCGGGTTTCCACGCTGCCCATATCCGGCACGGTGCCGATCACCGCCTGCGTCGCCGGGTCGATCACGTCGACCGTCTCGCCTGATGCGGCCGCTTTCCATGCGCCGCCGATCAAACCCGTTTGGCGAAAGAGTTCCTTATCCTTCAAGCCCTGCATTATCTGTCTCCGAAATCAGTCGAGAGCCGCGAGAACTGCGGCAGTTATTACGTCTGTCTTGTCCTTGCCCGGCACAGTGCCGATGCCCCGGCCGGTCGCCTTTTCCAGCGCCGCCATGACCCGCTTGGCCGCATCCGCCTCACCCAGATGCTCCAGCATCATGGCGCCGGACCAGATGGCGGCGATGGGGTTGGCAATGCCGAGATGGGCGATGTCAGGGGCCGAACCGTGCACCGGCTCGAACATGGAGGGTGCCGTGCGGTTGGGATTGATATTGGCGGAGGCGGCAAAACCGAGGCCGCCCTGAATGGCCGCACCGAGATCTGTCAGAATATCGCCGAAGAGGTTTGAGGCGACCACGACATCGAGGCTTTCCGGCGCCATCACCATGCGCGCCGCCATGGCGTCGATATGGTAGCTGGAAACTTCAACATCCGGATATTCGGCGGCGAGCTTTTGCGTCACCTCGTCCCAGAACACCATCGAATATTTCTGGGCGTTGGATTTGGTGACGGAGGCCAACTTGCCGCGACGCTTTTGCGCCTGCTCGAAGCCGAAGCGCAGGATGCGTTCCACGCCCTTGCGGGTGAAGATGGATGTTTCGACAGCGACCTCGTCTTCGGTGCCCTGATGCACGCGTCCGCCGGCACCGGAATATTCACCCTCGGTATTTTCGCGGATGCAGAGAATGTCGAATCCATCCGCTTTCAACGGTCCCTGCACGCCGGGCAGAAGCCGGTGTGGGCGGATATTGGCGTATTGCACAAAAGCCTTGCGGATCGGCAGAAGCAGGCCGTGCAACGACACCGAATCCGGCACCTCCGCTGGCCAGCCCACCGCGCCCAGCAGAATGGCGTCGAAGCCGCGCAGGGTCTCGATGCCATCCTTCGGCATCATCGCGCCGGTCTCCTTGTAGAAGGCGCAGGACCAGGGGAATTCGGTGCCTTCAAGCGCAAAACCGGAGCTTTTTGCTGCGGTGTTGAGAACCTGCCATGCGGCATCAGTCACGCTTTTGCCGATACCGTCTCCGGGAATGAGTGCGATGCGATGCGTTTTCAAGATGTTTCCCCTGTTACAGTCCGATCAGGACGCTTTTGCTCTTGCGGTTGGCGAGATAGGCCTCCCGTCCGAGATCCTTGCCGATGCCGGAGCGTTTGTAACCGCCGGTCGGCAGGATATGGTCGCGGGAGCGGCCATAACGGTTGACCCAGATCGTTCCTGCCTGGATGGCGCGCGACAGGCGCATGACGCGCGAGATATCGCGGCTGAAAAGACCCGCGGCAAGACCGTAGGTCGGATGATCGGCGAGCGCCAGCGCCTCTTCTTCCGTCTTGAACGTTTGCAGGGTCAGCACTGGCCCGAATATCTCCTCTGTGACAGCAGGGGAGGTCTGGTCGACATTTGCGATCAAGGTCGGCTGGTAGAAATAACCCGGACCGTCCATGATCGCGCCGCCCGTCAGGCATTCGCCGCCATGGGCGACGGCCGCCTGCACGATGCCGTCGATGCGCTGGCGCTGCACTTCGGAGATGATCGGCGAATACTGTGTTGCTTCGTCCCAGGTCGGGCCGGGCTTCACCGTCTTCATACGGGCGATGATTGCGGCGGAAAGCGCCTCTGCGACACTCTCTTCAACGATGATGCGCGAGCCGGCAACGCAGGCCTGCCCGGCATTGGACAGAATATTGCCGGCGATCGCGGCGGCGGCTTTTTCGATATCGGCATCTGCAAAAACCAGCTGCGGACTTTTGCCGCCCAGTTCCAGCGTCATGGGCTTGACGCCGGTACGCGCGATATTGGCCATGATGGCCGAACCTGCTGCCGTCGATCCGGTGAAGCTGACCTTGGAAATTTCGGGATGGCCGGTGATGGCATTGCCTGTCACAGGCCCGTCACCCAGCACGATGTTGATGAGCCCGGCGGGCAGCCCTGCCTTGATGGCCAGTTGCGCCATGAAAATGCTGGAGAAGGGCGTCATTTCCGATGGTTTCAGCACTACGGCATTGCCGGCTGCGAGTGCCGGGCCAAGCTTCCAGCCCGCCATGGACACCGGAAAATTCCAGGGCGTAATGGCGCCCACGACGCCATAGGGCTCGGTCATGATCATGCCGACGCTTGTATCGTCGGTCGGCACGAGATCACCGCCCTCCTTGTCCGCAAATTCGGCAAAGAAACGGATCTGTTCGGCAGTGACGGCGATATCGCCGGCAATCAGGTGGCCCACGGGCCGGGTCGAGGAGAGCGCTTCTATTTTCGCCAGCGTCTCGGCTTCCTGCTCGATCAGGTCTGCCCAGCGTTGCAGCACCCTGGTGCGCTCACGCGGGCGTACGCTGCCCCAGTTGCTGCTCTTCAGTGCGGCTTTGGCGGTTTGTACCGCCTCATCGACAAGTGCCGCATCCGCCTTCGGGCAACCGGCATATTCGATGCCGTCCGAAGGACGATGCATGTCGATGCCGTTTTTAGCCGGGATCAGCCGGTCGCCGATGAAATGGCCGATCGGCAGGGACAGGCTGTCTGGATCGAAGCTGAGCGTCATGGATGATCCTCTGTGGATATGCGCCAAAGCTACTCCCTGATGGCAAGCAGCATCGACCGACTGCGGCGGGGGCGGTGAACGAAAATCCTGTTTTGCTGGTGGCCCACAGCGCAATCTTCGGCGGGCATGAAGACCGCGCCGAAAATCTTGCGGCGGGTCCGATCGAGGGCCGTAAATCCGGTCGAAACGCATCCGGGCAGGATACCCATGTAAACCATGGCTGGCATCCACCTGTGGATTGCCAGCCATCGCTTTTCTCAAAAATGCCTCTCCATCAGCCGGGATGCCAGGCATGCTGTTCGGCAAATCATCCGTTCACAGTCACATAGATCTTGCGCACGGTTTCGATTGTCTTCCAGACGCCAACGAAACCGGGCTTCATGACGAAGCTGTCGCCCGCTGTGTAACGCAGCGGCGCGCCGCCTTCCGGTGTGATCTCGATAACGCCTTCGATAATGTGGCAGAACTCGAATGTCTCGCCCTTGATCGAGCGGCTTTCGCCGGGGGTCGCTTCCCATATGCCAGTATGCACGGTGCCATCACGGGCTTCATCTAGCGGCCAGGTTTTGAACGACGGGTCGCCGGCGATGAGGCGTTCGGGCAGGGCCTTGGAGGCTTTCGGTTCAAAGGCGGGATTGGTGTCGATGGTCTTGAGGAGAGACATGGGTGTCCTTTCTTGGAACGGTAGGATCAATATCCGCGGCTACGGTCAACGAGGCCGAGCGGTTCGAGACCGGATTCGTATCGTTTGATATTTTCGACGACGGTGCGGGCAGCGGAATGGGGCTGGGTGACGCTGGCAACATGCGGCGTCAGGAGAATTTTCGGGTGGGTCCAGAAGCGGTGGTCTTTGGGCAGGGGCTCCGGATCGGTAACGTCAATCACCGCACCTGAAAGCCTGTCGCTGTTGAGTGCATCGAGCAAAGCGTCGTGATCGAGCTGTTTGCCGCGCCCGGCGTGAACCAGCCCCGCCCCTTCGGGAAGCATCCCCAGACGCTCGGCGTTCAGAAGCCCGGTGGTCTCGTCGGTGAGAGGCAGCAGGCAGACGAGAATATTGCTGGTGGAGAGGATGGCTTTGAGGCCGTCGTCGCCATGATGGCAGGTGACGCCATCGATCTGACGCGGTGAGCGGCTCCAGCCGGAAAGCGGAAAGCCGAAAGGTTTCAGCCGCTCCAGCGCCGCAACGCCCAGCATGCCGAGGCCGAGAACGCCCACCCGGCACTCTTCAGCCTGACGCTGGGGTAGGGCATTCCACAGTTGCTGGCGCTGCTGGTTTAAATAGACCGGCAGGTTGCGGTGAAGGGAAAGTACGCCGAGGCAGATATATTCCTGCATCATGCGGATGATGCCCTCATCCACCATGCGTACGACCTTTACCGTCTGAGGGATCGCCTCGATGTGAAACTGGTCGACACCCGCGCCGATCGAAAACAGGACTTCGAGATTGCGATATCGGGCAATGTCCTGTGGTACCGTCCAGGTGATGAGGTAACGGACTGCGTCGGGATCGACAGTTGACGCATCCATCGAAAACGGCAGATCAGGCAGTTCTGCGGCCAGAGCCTGCCGGAAAATTTCGCCACGCTTGGCGTCGGAATTGAAGAGAAACGTCATCTGAAATCTATGCTTCCCGAAGGTTCAAGCCGTACAGCGGCTTGCGAGTGTTTCCAGCATCGACTGGCAGGCCGAAAGTTCGCCCGTCGTTATGAACTCGTCCGGCTTGTGGGCGCGGCCGATATCCCCCGGCCCACAGATGATGGCGTCGATGCCTGCCGCCTGGAACAGCCCCGCCTCCGTGCCGTAGCTGACGGCGGCGAGACAGGGGGTGCCGGTCAATTCCTCCAGAAGCAGAACAAGCGGAGCATCGGCTGCAAGCGAAAGCGCCGGGTAATCGCTCATAGGCGTCCATTCGATATCGACACCCTTTGCTGCAAGAGCCTCGACGCTTGCGCGAACCGGCCCGAGCAGTTCCAGCGGCGATGTGCCGGAAATTGCCCGCGCTTCCAGCTCGATGGCCGAGAAATCGGGGATGATGTTGATCGCCTGGCCGCCCTTCATCGTGCCGATCTGCAGCGAGGAATAGGGCGGCTCGAAGGTCGCTTCAAAGGGGCCTTTCGTCAGCTCATGTGTCGTCTCCACGGCCTTTGCCATGATGCCGGTCATCAGGTGAATGGCATTCACCCCCTGATCAGGGCGTGACGAATGGCCGGAACGGCCACGGATGGTAATGCGAGCTGCTGCTTTACCCTTGTGCGCACGAACCGCCCGCATATTGCTGGGCTCGCCGATGATTGCGCCCGCCGGCTGGGCGCACAGTTCAGGCAATCTGGCGAGAAGATGCGGAACGCCACGGCAACCCGCCTCCTCGTCATAGGAAAAGGCGATATGCACGGGACGTTTCAGCGCCATGCGCGCAAATGCAGGTGCCGCGGCGAGAACCGTGGCCAGAAAACCCTTCATGTCGGTGGTTCCGCGCCCGTAGAGACGATCATTTTCCGCCCGCAGCGTAAAGGGATCGGAAGACCATTCCGGCTCGCTGGCGGGCACGACATCCATATGGCCGGACAAAACATATCCGGCGCGATCGGCCGGGCCGAAGGTGGCGAAGAGATTGGCGCGGTCGCCCTCCGGTCCCGCAAGCAGCGATACTTTCGCGCCGTGGCTTTCAAGATAATCGGCGATCCAGCCGGCAATATCGCCATTGGCGGTTCCGACGACCGACGGGAAACCGACGAGACGCTCAAGGATTTCGATTGCGTTCAATGGTCGTCTCCGCTGACCGGATTGTCATCCCGAAAGCTTAGAATGGACTGCGACGTTTATCTGCTGAAATGCGGATGATTTCGGTAGATTGTTGTGACCTTCCAGTGCTTTCAGAAAATTCGTGCTGGCGTAACCGGCTACCGTCGGATGTCGTGGGCTAGGCCGGGACCGGATGAAGGTTGTGAGCCGTAGGGGATGAGGGCCGTTGGTTATGGACCTGCTCAAAGTCGATAGTTTCGAACTGCGGACCGTGGATATCGCGGAGGTGGATGCCGATCATCTGCATGCACTCTCCATGGCCGTCGGATGGCGATATCACGCGAATGAATGGTGTTTTCTGCGGCAATGCGGCGTGGGTCTTGCTGCGCTCGATGAGATCGACCGTGTTGTCGCAACCGCGATGCTCTTTCCCTATGATCAGGGGTTTGCGACGCTTGGCATGGTCATTGTTTCCCCCCGTTTGCAGGGGCAGGGCGTAGCACCATGGCTGGTGCAGAAACTTGTCGCGACATTCCCCGCTGTCTCCCTGCGGTTGAACGCGACGGGAGCGTCGCGGCGGCTGTTTTCAAGGTTGGGCTTTGCCGGCGATGCGGAAAAAGTATATCTCTTCCGGGGAAGGGCGAATTGCCTTTTCGAGATACCGCCGCCCGGCAGAAAACAACAAATAGAGCCGTTATCCGCAGGTCATCTGACTGATGTGGTGGAACTAGACCGGGCGGCTTTTGGCGTTTCGCGCCGGAACGTTTTACAGCGACTTTTGACGCAGAATGCGGGTTACGGTGTGTTTGAGGCGGACCGTCTTATCGCTTTTGCGCTGCGCCGTGCGGCGGGGCGGGGCCACATTATCGGTCCGGTCGTTGCGGGTGCGGACATGGATGCGATTGCGCTTGTGAGGCGGCATTTTTCCGATCTGGACGATGAGCTGGTGCGCCTCGACACCATCAGCGACAATAGTCTCTTTACTGATTTTATTGCGCAATCCGGGCTGGTGGTGATTGAAACTCTTACCACCATGTCCAAAGACGCGCCGCAACCGGCGCCTTCCGGTGCTACAAAAATTTTCGCTCTGGCAGGCCCGTCTTTGTGCTGAGCTGCAGCACTATCGCAATTGACGCCCCGTCGCTTGCCC
The DNA here is from genome assembly GCF_900215255.1 of Rhizobium sp. AN5. Lineage (NCBI taxonomy): Bacteria > Pseudomonadati > Pseudomonadota > Alphaproteobacteria > Hyphomicrobiales > Rhizobiaceae > Rhizobium > Rhizobium sp. AN5. The sequence goes on along the minus strand of NZ_OCMJ01000003.1, from coordinate 521,043 downwards.
CTTATGTCAGAAAGCGACGGTTCCTGAAGCCGAAGGGCAAAGGGATTAATAGGGAACATGGTGCGGGCGATTTCTATCGCCCAATGCCGTGGCTGCCCCCGCAACTGTAAGCGGATTGCCGTTCATCCTCGTGACGCCTGAAAAGCGTCATGCCACTGCACCCTTCAAGGTGCGGGAAGGCAGATGAACGGCGCATATTCGTGAGCCAGGAGACCTGCCGTCATAATATTGACCATCGTTACGGGCGGGGATGCCCGGAAGAGGAGCTAATTATGACCTTTCCGTCCGCGGAAACGTATTTAAAGTCCCGTTCTCCATCTCCACACTTGTTGTCGCTCTGTCACTACGCGTTTTGACGCGCGGCCTGCGGATCACGCCACTTTATTTAGACTGGAGAACATATGTTTCATTTCAAACACCTGCCGGTTTCCGCCGGTCTTCTGGCTGTCGCATTAGCGGCCTTGACCCCCGGTGCCGCTCAGGCTGCCGAAACCACCTATCCGCTGACGATCAATAGCTGCGGTCACGAAATCACCTTCAAGCAGGCGCCCGCCCGCACAGTATCGGTCGGCCAGAGCACGACCGAGGTTCTCTATCTGCTCGGCGTTGCCGACAAGGTGGTGGGCACGGCGCTGTGGATCGGCCCGGTTCTGAAGGGTTACGAAGACGCCAATGCCAAGGTGGAGCGGCTTGCCGACAATGATCCGAGCTTCGAGGCGGTGGTTGGCAAGAGGCCGGACCTCGTGACGACGCAGTTCCAGTGGCAGATCGGTCCCGAAGGCGTTGTTGGAACACCGGAGCAATTCGCCGAACTCGGTATTCCCGTTTATACCTCCCCTGCCGATTGCATGGGCAAGGATAATTCCGGCGGCGGCGACGGCGTGCGCAAGTCCGTTTTCACCATGGACCTGATCTACCAGGAGGTCCGCGACCTTGCGAAAATTTTCAACGTGCAGGATCGCGGCGAGGAAGTCGTTGCCGACCTGAAAAAGCGTGAGGAAGCCGCCCGCGCCAAGATCGCTTCGGCGAATGGCAAGATTTCAGCAGTTTTCTGGTTCTCCAGCGCCGAGCTGGATATCGATCCTTACGTGGCGGGCCGCAATGGTGCGCCGGGTTACATCATGTCCGCGCTCGGGCTGAAGAACGTTATCGAAAGCGATGAGGAATGGCCGACTGTTGGCTGGGAAACCATCGCCAAGGCCAATCCGTCCGTGATCGTTGCCGGCAAGATGGACCGCCGGCGTTTCCCCGCCGATGACGTCGCCGTCAAGCTCAAGTTCCTCGCTACCGATCCGGTTGCCAGCATCATGCCCGCCGTCAAGGCGGCCCATGTCTTCGAAATGGACGCGCAGGCGATGAACCCGACTATCCGCACGATCGAAGGCATTGAAACGCTGGCTGAGGCGATTTCCACAGCCGGTCTCGCCAAGTGAACGGTCTTTCCGTCAATCTTGGCAGGGCGGGTCTGGCATTTGCCGCACTCGCCCTGCTGCTCGTCGCGCTGATTGGCGGTGCGGCCATCGGCGAGACTGCCATTCCGTTCGACGTGGTGGCAAAGACCATTGCCAATCGTGTTTTTCATGCGGGTTATCCGCTGGAGCCGCTGGATGAGGGCATCGTCTGGAGTTACCGTCTCAGCCGCGCCGTTGTTGCCGCGTGCTGTGGCGCCTCGCTGGCGCTGGCCGGTGCGGTGCTTCAATCACTCCTGCGCAACCCGCTCGCCGATCCCTATATCCTCGGTATTTCCGCAGGCGCCTCAACCGGGGCAGTGGCCGTGGCGCTTCTGGGCTTCGGGGCGGGGTTCCTGACGATGCCGGCGGGCGCCCTGATCGGGGCTTTTGTGGCTTTTTCGCTGGTCAGCCTTCTGGCGGTGCGGGCAGGGCACGGCAACAGCGCCATCATTCTGGCGGGGGTCGCCGGTTCGCAACTGTTCAACGCCATGACGTCGTTCATCGTCACCAAATCCGCCAATGCCGAACAGGCGCGCGGCATCATGTTCTGGCTGCTGGGCAATCTTTCGGGCGTGCGCTGGCCGGATGTCTGGCTGGCTTTGCCAGTCAGTATTGCGGGTCTTGCGGTGTGCCTCTGGTACGCACGCGCGCTTGATGCTTTCGCTTTCGGCAGTCAGGCAGCAGCTTCGCTCGGTATTCCGGTGCGCCGGGTCTATGCGGTGCTGATCTCGGTTTCGGCTGTCATGACGGCAGTCATGGTGTCGCTGGTCGGTTCTATCGGCTTTGTCGGTCTCGTCATCCCGCATGCGGCGCGCATCTTCGTTGGCGTTCGCCACGGCATGTTGCTGCCGGTGACGGCGCTGACCGGGGCAATTTTCATGATCATCGCAGATATTCTTTCGCGCACCGTCATTCCGGGGCAGGTGCTGCCGATCGGCGTGATCACTGCGCTGGTCGGCGCGCCCGCCTTCGCCTTCATTCTCGGGCAGAAGAGAGGCCGGTCATGAAATTATCCGCCCACGATCTGCATTTCCATGCCGGCAATCTCGACATCGTGCGCGGTGTTTCGCTGGAGGTCGCCCCGGGCGAGTTTCTGGGTATCATCGGGCCGAACGGTTCGGGTAAAAGCACGCTGCTTTCCATGCTGGCCGGCATTCGCATGCCGCGTCGGGGTCATGTTATGCTTGGTGAGGAACGGCTTGCCACATTCGGGCGGCGCGAACTTGCCCGCAGGCTGGCCTTTGTGGAGCAGCAGGCCGAAACCACCGAGCGCATCAGCGCGCGGCAGGCCGTGGAACTGGGGCGCACGCCCTATCTCGGCCCGCTTTCCGCATGGTCGCCGAAGGACGATGCCATCGTTGATGCAGCGCTTGGAAATGTCGATATGGCGGACAAGGCCGCGCGAAACTGGCATCACCTTTCCGGCGGCGAACGCCAGCGCCTGCACATTGCCCGCGCATTGGCGCAGGAGCCGCATATTCTGCTGCTGGACGAGCCGACCAACCATCTCGATATCGGCCACCAGATCGGCCTGCTCGATCTGGTGCGCAGGCAGGGACTGACGGTTGTGGCGGCTCTGCACGATCTCAATCACGCTGCCATGTTCTGCGACCGCGTCGCCATCATGCATCGGGGTGAAATGATCGCTGTCGGCCCACCGCGCGAGGTCCTCACTTCTTCGACCATCGCCGATGTGTTCGGGGTGCAATCCGTCATCACCACGGATGAAAGCGGATTTTCACATATTCGTTTTCTGCCGGCCCACGGGACGGCCGATCATGCAAGGAAAGCAACGGCACGATGATGAAATTGAAAAGACTTGCAAATCTCCGCTTTGGCGCGCGAAAGCTTTGCGTTTCCGCGGGACTTGCCATGGTTGTGGCCACAGGGTTTTCCATTCAAGCCGGAGCCGAGACCTTCGAGGTGAAGATGCTGAACCGGGGCGAAAAGGGCTCCATGGTGTTCGAGCCCGATTTTCTGGAGATCGCTCCCGGCGACCGCGTGCGCTTCGTGCCGAGCCACAAGAGCCATAATGCCGCGACGATCGACGGTATGGTTCCCGAAGGTATTGAAGGTTTCAAAAGCCGGATCAACGACGAATTCGAGACCGGCTTCGAAAAGCCAGGCTTTTACGGCATTAAATGCTCGCCGCATTACGGCATGGGCATGGTCATGCTGATCAAGGTGGGGGACGCGGTTTTGCCGCAGAGCTACAGGACGGTAGAGGTCCCCGGCCGGGCGAAGCCGCGCTTTGAGGAGCTATTCGAGCGGGCGGAAAAATGAGGTCCCTGCGTCGCGTTTTCATGCGTCATGCCGGACTAGATCCTGCATCCAGCCAAGGCGCGTCTGCGCCGTGAGAAACTATTATTACGCGATCAAGGACTTGGTCGCACTGGACCCCGGATCACATCCGGGGTGACGGAGAGCTGGGCGGCAGCTTTGGGGGCTTTGGTCGCCCTATCCCTTGCCGGACGTGTGCGGCTTCACGGCGCATACTGCATAACGGTGCTGCAATCCCCGCAAAATGCCTTTCAGCAGACTGAAATTTTTCGCCTGGGCACGATGAATGGCCTGAAGTTCCTGATCGATGGCAACGGGTTCGAAGCCGATCTCACGCAACAGCGCCGCGACGTCACCAGCTCTTGCACCCTGTGAAAAATAGACCCGCGAGAGAATGCTGTTGAAGGTGTTTTCCGGATCCGCCGGCTTGTGCGGCTGGTCCGGCTTCACAAGGCCGATGCTTTCCAGACCCGCCGCCAGCTTCTTGACCAGTCTTTCGCGCCAGCCGGTGTTGACGAAATCGCCATCGACAATGAGCAGGCGTCCACCGGGTTTCAAGACACGGAACCATTCGGCAAAGCTCGCCTTCGGGTCCACCAGCGTCCAGACCAGATGGCGGGTGATGATGACGTCGGCGCTTTCGTCCGGCTCCATCGTGTTCTCGGCGTCGCCGACAAAAAAGCGGATATTGCGCCCACGGGTTTTCGCCTTCGCCCTTGCAAGCTCCAGCATGGTTTCCGACCAATCCATGCCGGTGACCTGAAAACCGAGATCGTCCATCAGGTGCGAGATAACGCCGGTGCCGCTAGCCAGATCCAGCGCTTTGCGGCCTTCTCCCTGGCCCAGATGCTTCAAAACCAGCGCGTGCCAGGCCTTGCGCTCTTCTTCGGAGAAAATCTCATGTCCGGGAGAAAGGTCGAAAGTCGCGGCGCGGCCGGACCAATAGGTTTTGATTTCGTCTCTCAGGCTGTCGTTTTTGCCATAGTGGATAGTGTCGATCATCGGTCTTCAGCTCACATACCGGTCAGTTAAGAATGGCTCTAAAACATAAAACTTGACTAGTATAGTCAGAAAATAATACAGCCGCGCCAGTCAACACTGGAGAGCAATATCCGATGCGCATCTCAGCCAAATCCGCGGCACTTGCCCTTGGCCTTCTCGTATCCGCAGCGTGGCCTGCATTGGCCGAAAAGGTCACCGTCAAGGATGTGACCGGCCGCGACGTGGAAGTCAATGTGCCCGTTTCGCATGTGATCCTCGGCGAAGGCCGTCAGATCTATTTCCTGGCCGCGCTCGACAAGGAAAACCCTTTCCAGCACGTTGTCGGCTGGCGCGACGACTTGGCGAAAGCCGACCCGGAAACCTATGCGGCCTATCTCGCCAAGTACCCTGATATTGCCAAGCTGCCGACCTTTGGCGGCATGAAGGATGGCACTTTCGACATCGAGCAGGCCATTTCGCTGCAGCCAGACGTGATCCTGATGAACATCGATGCGAAGACCGCCACGCAGGAAGCCGGTTACATCGAGAAGCTCGAAAAGGTCGGCATCCCGCTCGTTTACGTCGACTTCCGCGAAAAGCCGATGGAAAACACCGAGCCGAGCATGCGTCTGATGGGCCAGCTGACCGGCAAGGAAAAGATCGCCGAGGACTTCATCAAGTTCCGCGCTGACTCCATCGCCAAGGTCACCGATACGCTTGAAAAGGCCAATCCGAAGAAGCCCGTCGTGTTCGTCGAACGCGCCGGCGGTTATTCCGACGATTGCTGCATGTCCTTCGGCAACGAGAATTTCGGCAAGATGGTAGAACTCGCCGGCGGCATCAACATGGCCAAGGACATCATTCCCGGCACGTTCGGCAACGTCAATCCGGAAGAGATCATCGCCTCGAATCCGGAACAGATCATCATCACGGGTGGCAACTGGAACGGTTATGTTCCCGGCGGCAACTGGGTCGGTGTCGGTTATGGCGCGGATATGAAGGAAGCCCACCGCAAGCTTGAAAACCTGACCAAGCGCCCGGCTTTCACCGGGGTACAGGCGGTCAAGAACGGCAATGTCCACGCCATCTGGCACCAGTTCTACAACAACCCGTATCAGTTCGTGGCCATTCAGGAAATCGCCAAGTGGCTGCACCCGGACCTCTTTAAGGATCTCGACCCCGAGGCGACCTTCAAGGAGCTGCATGCCCGCTTCCTGCCGCTCGACTACAAGCCCGGTTACTTTGTGTCGCTGAAGGACACGAAATAAGACAGGGACGGTGAAGGGGAGCGCCGTCCGATCGATGGATGAAGCCGCAGCCATGCGGCTTCATCATTTTCTTTTGGAACTAAGAGGACTTCTCATGCGGCTTAACGCTCTCAGGCATCTTGCGGTGCTGGCTTTGTCTCTTCTCGCTTTTCCGGCTTATGCCGGAGAAATCACCGATGTCACCGGACGCAAGGTCGAACTGGACCTGCCAGTCAAACGTGTCATCGTCGGCGAGGCGCGCCAGATCCACGTCATCGCGGCGCTCAAGGGCGACCAGACCTTCGACACCATTGTCGGCTGGCGTGACGATCTCCTCAAGAAGGACCCTGACAGCTACGCCGCTTATGTCGAGCGCTTTCCGCAGATCGAAAAACTGCCGCGCTTCGGTTATGTGCCGCAGGGCGATTTCAGTCTGGAAACGGCCATTACCCTTTCGCCTGACGTGATCACCCTCAATCTGGAAGCGGAAAAATCCGCCAAGGAAAGTGGTTTCGAAGAAAAGGCCGCCGCCGCCGGAATCAAGATCGTCTATCTCGATTTTCGCATCGATCCCGAAAAGAACAGCGAAGCCTCGATTGAAATTCTCGGGAAAATGTTTGGCGCGCAAGAGCGGGCAAAGGAATTCATCGCCTATCGCCGTGCAGAAATCGCCCGCGTGACCGACCGGCTCGCCAGCGTCAAGGACCTGAAGCGTCCCGGCGTCTTCATCGAGCGCGCGCCCGGCATTTCCGGTGAGGACAATTGCTGCCGCACCTTCGGCCCGGTCAATTTCGGCGCGATGGTCGATCTCGCTGGCGGTCATAATATTGCCGACGGCATCATCAAGACGACGTTCGGCGATCTCAATCCCGAGCAGCTCGTCGTTGCCGATCCGGATCATGTCATCGTCACCGGCTCAAACTGGGCGGCTGAATCCGACATCAACCAGTTCGTTCCCGTTGGACGCGGAGCCGACATGGCTCTTTCCAGGAAAAGACTGGCAAACCTGATGAAGCGCACGCCGTTTCCGGAACTGAAGGCTGTCAAACAAGGCAATGTCCATGCCGTCTGGCACCAGTTCTACGGCGCGCCCTACGAGTTCTTTCCGATTCAGCAATTCGCCAAGTGGTTCCACCCCGAGCTCTTCGCCGATCTCGATCCCGAGAAGAATTTTGAGGAATTTCACCGGAAATTCCTGCCCGTCACCTACAAGCCAGGCTACTTCGCATCCCTCGAAAAAGGTTCGAATGAATGAGTTCGTTGAATGAAAGCGCCGTTGGCGTGAGTGGGCGCGATCAATATCGCGCCCTTGCTGCGCGAAGGATCGTTATTCTCTTCGGGCTTTTCATCGCCCTTTGTTTCAGTATGGCTGCCGACATGGCACTTGGGCCGGCGCGCTACACGATATCAGAAGTTCTGGCGACGATTGCCGATCCGGCTGCTGCTGCAAACCAGCTTCGGGTGGTGATATGGGATATCCGCATGCCGATTGCGCTGATGGCGGTCACCGTCGGCGCGTCGCTTTCGGTTGCGGGCGCACAGATGCAGACCATCCTGTCTAACCCTCTCGCCAGCCCGTTTACGCTCGGCATTTCGGCCGCCGCCAGTTTCGGCGCCGCGCTGGCCCTTGTTGGCGGCGTGGCGATCTTTCCCGGTGCCGTCCAGTACATGGTGCCGATCAACGCCTTCATCATGGCGATGATTGCCGCCCTGTTCATTCATTTTGCCTCGACGATGCGCGGCGTTACCGTGGAGACTATCGTCCTTCTCGGTATCGCGCTGGTGTTCACCTTCAATGCCGCATTGTCGCTGCTTGAATATCTGGCCTCCGAACAGGCGCTCGCTGCCGTCGTTTTCTGGACCATGGGCAGCCTGACCAAGGCCACGTGGGAAAAGGTCTATATCACCGGTGGTATTCTTCTCGTTACGGTGCCGATGTTCATGCGCAGCGCATGGGCGCTGACGGCGCTTCGGCTGGGTGACGACAAGGCAGCCAGCATGGGCATCAATGTGCGTCGGCTGCGGCTGCAGACCATGCTGACGGTCAGCCTTCTTGCCGCGATTCCGGTTTCTTTCGTTGGCACCATCGGTTTCGTCGGGCTTGTCGGCCCGCACATAGCCCGCATGGTGGTGGGCGAAGATCAGCGGTTCTTTCTGCCGGGCTCGGTGATCTGCGGGGCGCTGCTGTTGTCGGCAACCTCTGTTATCAGCAAGATACTCATTCCCGGCGCAATTCTGCCAATCGGCGTCATTACGGCGCTGGTTGGCGTACCGTTCTTTTTCGCGCTCATTTTCGGCAACAGGAGACGCGCATGGTAGCGCTCGCATTGAAGGATGTCGGCGCTGCCTACGGCCGCACGACTGTTCTCTCCAAAGTCGGCATCGATACGCTGGAAAGCGGCAGCGTCACGGCGGTCATTGGCCCGAACGCTGCTGGCAAGTCCACGCTTTTCAAGCGCATCGCCAGCCTGATCTCCGGTCCCGGGCTTGTCGAGTTGTCAGATACGGCACGCGGCAACCGGGCCATCTGCTACATGCCGCAGGACACCGGCGCCAACGCCGTGCTGACGGTTTACGAATCCGTGCTTCTGTCCGCCAAGCAGGGCGGCGGCTGGCGTGTTCACGACGATGAGCTGTTCGAGATCGACGCCATTCTCAAGGCGCTGAAAATCCACGATCTCGCCTTCCGGGGGCTCGGCGAATTGTCGGGCGGTCAGCGGCAGCTTGTGTCGCTGGCGCAAGCGCTGGCCCGCAAGCCGGAGGTGCTGTTGATGGACGAGCCGACATCCGCTCTCGATCTCCACCGGCAGGTCGAGGTTCTGGGGTTTGTGACCGACCTTGCCCAGAAGACCGGCATGATCGTGCTGATCGCCCTGCACGACCTCAATCATGCGCTTCGTTATTGCGAGAATACAATGGTGATCGCGCGCGGCGAAATGGTGGTGAGCGGCAGCACCGAGACGGTGATAACCCCGGCCATGCTGCGCGATATCTACCGCATCGATGCGCGCATCGAACCCTGTTCGCAGGGCAGACCGATGGTCATAGTCGACGGCGCTATCTGACGCTATCACAGGACCCGGCCGCGCCTGCCGCCGGGTCTGCGAGTCTCCGGCTGTTGCAGGACCCGCGACCGCACAAATTCTTGATAATAATAGTCATGAAATATCTGTTCGGTCGAGAGTTTGGGTGCTAGAGGTTTAGACGGTAAAACTGCTTTGTCGTTTGGAGGCTTGCAGTTTCGTTTATCCTTGAAATTTCTCTCGGTTGAGACATGGGCATACGGGAAGATGACAAGCGTTATAACGCTTACGTCGCGCACAGGGTTGACCTGATCAAATACGCCACGCTTATTTTAGGGTCGCGGGCGGACGCGGAGGACGTGGTTCAGGAGGCATTCCTGAAATTCGTTCCCGAAGGTTCCGGCAATCCTTCCAACCTCAAATCCTATCTTTTCCGCATCGTCCGCAACCTCGCCCTCGATAATCGCCGCCGCAACCGGCAGGACCTGCGGGAGCGGCCCGACGATACCCCATTCTGGGGCATACCGCAGGGTCACGGCACACCCGAAGAGCATGCCCTGTTCTGCGACGAGGTCCGGCAGATGCAGACTATTTTGGCCTCTCTGCCGGTTCAGGCGCGTGTGGCATTGGAAATGCATAGATTTGGCGGCTACAATATGGAAGAGATCGCCCGTCACCTCGGCGTATCCGTGGCTAGCGCCCACCGTCTGATTAAGAGTAGTATTGCCGCCATTACCAAAGAAATGCAGTAAAATAGCCTTTATTGTTTCATCTTGTGAAAAAAAGTTCTCCCTCAAACGTCTTTATAGCAACACGGAAGACGAGGCATCTCCTCCGCCCAGTCAAAGGAACTGACAGGCTCAATGACCATTGATCCCGATAAAAAAATAACATTGCCGACCGGGAAGGCGGAAGAGGCTGCCGACTGGCTGATACGCCTGCAGACGGGTTCGGCGGAACCGCGGCTGAAGGCGGAATTCGATCGATGGTTGGCTGCTTCGCCGGCAAATCGTCTGGCCTGGGAGCGGACATGCAAGACTTGGCGGAATCTCGGTCTGGTCGAGCCGGGTTTAAAGAGCCTCTGGGAAGACGCGCCGCACCTTCCTGGCGTTGCCGGAAAACAGGCATCGCGACGGCGCTGGTCCTTGCGGCATTATGCCGGCATGGCGGTGGCTGCAGCGTCTCTCTGTCTTGCGGTGCTGTTCGTTCCCACGCTTTTCGTCCATATCAAGGCCGAATATCAGACCAGCACTGCGGAGAGCCGCACCATAACCCTTGAAGACGGCAGCAGGGTGCAGCTTGCCGCGGCAAGTGCGCTTACCACTGATTTTGCCAATGGCCGCCGTAATGTGAAGGTGCTGAAGGGCGAAGCTTTTTTTGATGTCGTGCCGGATAGCGACCGTCCCTTTGTCGTGGAGGCCAAAAACCTGACCGTCCAAGTGCTTGGCACGGCTTTCGATGTCGACATGACGGATGGCGTGACGCAAGTCGCGCTTGCGCATGGTTCCGTGGAAGCTTCCTTCCGCAACGCGCCACCAACGCGGCTCGTTCCGGGTGAGATGTTGGTTGTCGACGCCTCCGGTGCGATCCGGAAAGAAACCGTTCCTGTCGAGGATATTGGTGGCTGGCGCAACGGCGAGCTTTACGTTGTGGATGCGACGATCGGTTCTGTCGTCGAGCAAATCCAGCGGTATCATCCCGCATGGCTGACGATGGCGGACAAGACGCTTGCAGAGCAGCGGGTGACTGGCTTCTACAATCTTCGCGATCCGGACCGTGCGCTGGAAGCATTGGTGGAACCCTATAAGGGCAAGGTGCATGCAATTGCCAATACTGCCCGCATCATCACCCGTTTCTGAAGCGCCATAAAACAAAAAATCATATTTGTTTTCAGTCGCTTATTAAAAATTTTCCGAAACCCTGAAAAAAACCGCCGAGGCAATCGTCTTTTTGTTGAGTAATCCGGTCAAGATATAGCCGGAGCGAAGACAGGAAGACAAAAGCAGTATGCGCCTCCAGATACGTATAAACGGTTCAGGGAAAAACGCGGCAAAGCCGGCACGTATGACCATGCTTTTGGCGACAACGGCGGTGGTCGTTTCAATGTCGGTACCGGCTTTTGCGCAGAGCGGACCGAATGCCGTCAATGGTCAGCGCCTCGGTGGCGAGCAGGGTGCAACGCGGCCTTTTAATATTCCCGCCCAGCCGCTGTCCTCCGTTGTCGGCGCTTTCGGGCGGCAATCCGGTCTGCAGGTTACGCTTGCCACACCGTCCGCCGGCAATGTGCGCACCAATGCCGTTACCGGCAGTTTTACGGTGCGCGATGCGCTGTCCCGGCTTCTGGCCGGCACGGGCGTGAATTTCCGGTTTGCCGGAAATGGCAGAACCGTCGTCATCGGCTCGGGGCAGGCCGCTGCCGATCTTTCCGGGGCGGAAGGCACGACCGTTCTGGAAGAAATTACCGTGACCGGAAAAACCGGACGCAATTCCATTGCCGGCACCGGTTATCAGGGAACGCCCGACTGGGTTTATGAAACACCCGCCAGTGTCAGCGTCGTCAGCCGCGAGGCGATCCAGTCCGCCGGCGTGCGGAACACGCGCGACGTCTTCAACCGCGTCTCCGGCGTCTATGCCGGTGAGGGCAACGGCAGCTTCCCTACCGTTTCGCCCAATGTACGTGGCTTGCAGGAAAGCGGCCGTGTGGTCGTCTCCATCGATGGTGCGCGGCAGAATGCGCAGCGTGGTTTCAGCACCGGTGGTGCCTCGATTTATTCTGCCAATAACGGCCAGGCCTATGTGGATGTGGCCTTCATCCGCGCCGTCGAGGTGGAAAAAATGACCAACGCCACATCCGGCAATGCCGGTTCGCTGGGCGGAAAGGTCGAGTTCCGCACTGTCAGCGCCGTCGATCTCATCCCTGAGGGTGCAAACAAGGGCGGAGAGGTGAATGTTTCCCGCGGTACCAATGGTTACGATTTTCAGGGTTCGGTTCTGGCTGCTGTCCGAGAGCCGGATGGCCCTCTCTCCTTCGTTGCCGGTTACAGCCGCACGATCATGGATGAATACAAGATCGGCACAAGAGGCGAGGCACGAAGCACCGCATTGACGATGAAGGACCTGCTCGGCCGGGACGGCTGGTCGAGTTTTTTCAAGGGGGAAGGTGACTTCGGGGATGTGAAAACGTCTCTGTCATGGATGCATCAGCAGAATGACTTCGTGCAGGGTGCCGCCGAACAGATAGACCGGGAGAGCGTGCGTAACGACAGTATCGTTGCCAAGCTGGACTGGGATCCTGAAAGCGAACTCATAGACTTCAAGTCTTCGCTGTGGCTGAACGACAATATGACGCACGAGTTGCGGTCGGCGCGCAAAGGATATGCTGTTGAAACGAACCTTGATATGGGCCTGCGCAGTTTCGGCGGCAGCCTGGAAAATACCAGTCGTTTCGACACCAAGGCGGGTGCGCTCAGCCTGAATTATGGGGCCGAAGCCTTCCGGGATATAGCCACATCCGTTGCTATGAGCTCCAAGATCAAGGAAAACCCCTCCTTTGCTACCAGCTACACGGCTTTCAGCCCCGCCGGGCGGCGCGATGTCGCGAGCCTGTTTTTAAACGGTGAGCTGGAGCCGGCGGATTGGATCACGCTAAGTGGCGGCGTGCGTTACGACTGGTCACGCCTGAAGGGATCGGCGACTTATTACAGTACCCGCAGCTATCTCGTAGACACCTCTGTCCCTTGCGATCCAGTCGGCAACCATTACACACCTCTCGACTATTTCAATCAGGTGTTCCTTCCCGCCAACCCGTCCTGGGCTGCGCGCTACGCGCTTTATCTGGCGCGTGCCTGGCCTAATGCTTCGGCAGGCTGCATGCCTGGAACTGGCACAACCACGCCACCGATACCTGTTACCGAATACCCGGCGCACAATGTCGATATCGATCGCACCTACAGTGCCTGGCTACCCTCCGCCACGATTGAACTGAAACCCGTCGACTGGTTCCGTCCCTATGTGAGCTATTCCCAGAGCCTGCGTCCGCCGACAATTCTCGAGGCTCTCTTTGCCGGTGCCCGTCCGGGGGACAGCCCCGGATATGAATATGCCCCGAACGCATCCCTGCGGGCCGAAAAAGCCACCACTTACGAAATCGGCGCGAATATGAGCTTTGACGGTGTGCTACTGGACCACGATTCCGTGCGCATCAAAATGGCCGCCTTTCGCCGTGAGGTTAAGGATTATATCGCTCTCGGTTATCTCGTCACGGATCAGGTGGCGGATCGGACCTATACCAGCTTCGTCAATCTCGACGGCACGACCTACATGCGTGGGCTTGAGTTCGAGGGCAATTACGATGCGCGAAGCTTCTGGCTTGGTGGCTCGGCGACGCTGCTGAAGACCGATTGGCCGGACAAAACGCAGGTTTTCTCTAACAGCACGACCACGACAAGCGGCGAGATCGTCGCATGGCCGGGTGACGTTGCACCCAAGGTAAAGCTGACGCTCGATGGCGGCATGCGTTTCTTCGAGGAAAAATTCTCTTTGGGCGCACGGCTGAACCACGTCACGCCGACCCAGTCCCGTTCGCTCGATACGGAGGGTAATCTGCGTGAGTTAACCGATCCCTACACGACGGTCGACCTCTACGGCTCCTATGCCTTCAACGACAGGGCGACGCTTCGTTTCGCGGTCAACAACCTGACGGACCGCAAATACATCCCGGCAGCGAGTGCCTATACGGCCCCGGGCCGCACCTTTATCGCGACGATGAACGTGAAGTTTTGATGTGCGTAAGAAATTCTCCGGGCTGGGGTTGCAGCCCGTCCCGGAGATGAAACGCCTTCGTCACATGACCAAGGTATCCCTATTGGCCAGCAAAGGAGTACACCTATGGCTACCACAATTCAACTGACGCAGTCTTCCTCCGACCTGATCGGTTACCTCAACGGTTGGACGAGCGGTTTCGGTTCGACCTATGGTGCGTTCTACGACGCTCAGACCAGCTCTCTCGCCACCACCACTATCGATCCGAACACGACCTATGAGGCGTGGGGCGATGGCAGCAACGGTGGCAAGGGCATCGTCATGAGCGGTGCCCTGCAATACTCCCAGGGCAACCTGACGGGTTCGGTCGACAGCATCGTTCTCGGCACCGGTTACAGCCAGTCCACCAGCGGCATCGCCGTCAGCCAGCAGGAACTGCTGATCGATCCTGATAGCTCCTATTCGCTTGCAGGTGCGCGCGATCTTCTCGATCTCGCCGTTTACCAGCTTGCCCGTTTCGGCTCTCTGGCCGGCTTCTATGACTACTTCGCGGCCACCGGCACGGTGATCGAGGATACGGCCGCGTCCAACACCCTGACGGGCTTTGCCGGCGCGGACACCTTCGTATTCTCCGGCGGCAATGACGTCGTGAATGCTGGCCCGACCGGAACCTACGGTTATCAGGATGGTACGGATACGCTTGATGTTTCCGCCTGGGGTGCAACTTCGGTGAATGATTTGTTGTGGTATAACGATAACGGAAATGCCGTTATCCTTTCGGCAGCAGACACGTCCGTATCCATCACGCTCAACGGTGTCGATGCAAGCGTACTCGACGCATCGGACTTCATTTTCGCCAGCGCATCGGCGCTTGCCGCTTAAAGGAAAATCAGGCTGTGGGCTTTCAAAACCACCAGCAGACACCGCCGCAGTCCCTCACTGCGGCGGTTGTTTCGCCCCTTAAAAGCACGTTTCTCGGTGTGGCGCTCGTCAGCGGTGTGGTCAACATCCTGGCGCTGACGTCACCCCTGTTCATGCTTCAGGTTTACGACCGGGTGCTGGCCAGCGGCAGTCTGCCGACACTGGTCGGGATCGCCATTCTTGCGCTCGGCCTCTACGGCTTCCAGTGCCTGCTCGACATCATCCGCGCCCGGGTCCTGATCCGTATCGGCGAGGACTTCGACATGCGCTATTCCGGCACGGTGCATGATGCGGTGGTGCGCCTGCCGCTCGTCAACCGTATGCCGGGGGACGGCCTGCAGCCGCTGCGCGATCTCGACAATGTGCGCGGTTTTCTGTCTGGCACGGGGCCGACCGCCTTTTTCGATCTGCCTTGGATGCCGCTCTATCTCGGTATATGTTTTCTGTTTCATTTCTGGATCGGCGTGACAGCTCTTGCCGGTGCCGTTCTGCTCATATCCCTCACCATCTTGACCAATATGTTCTCGCAGAAGCCGATCCGCGACACCATGGTCGAAAACATGGCGCGCAACCGGCAGCTGGAAGCCTCGCGCCGCAACGCCGAAGTCGTGCAGGCCATGGGGCTCGGCGGCCGGCTTGGCAAACGCTGGCAAATCTCCAACGAGGCTTATCTCGCCGCCAACCGCAAGGCGGGCGATGTAGCCGGCGGCCTCGGCAATATCGCAAAATCCCTGCGGATCGTGCTGCAATCGGCCATTTTGGCGGTCGGCGCATGGCTGGTCATTCAGCAGGAGGCCTCAGGCGGCGTGATGATCGCCAGTTCGATCATGATGGGCCGGGCTTTGGCGCCGGTCGATCTCGCCATATCCAACTGGAAGTCCTTCGTTGCCGCCCGCCAGAGTTGGGCGCGGCTGAGGGAGCTTTTTGCGCAGATGCCGGTAACGGCGACCGCAATGGCACTGCCGCAGCCTGAGAAAGAATTGAAAGTCGAAAACGTCACCATCATTCCACCGGGAGCGAGAAAACCGACCGTCGCGGGCCTTGGTTTCGTTATGACCGCCGGGAACGCGCTCGGTGTCATCGGCCCGTCCGGCTCGGGAAAATCCACTCTTGCGCGCATTCTCACCGGAGCCTGGATGCCCGCCGCCGGCAAGGTGCGGCTTGATGGTGCGAGCTTCGATCAATGGGATCGCGAAGCTCTCGGCCGCCATATCGGTTATCTGCCGCAGGGCGTGGAGCTTTTCGACGGCACGATCGGCGAAAACATTTCCCGTTTCGAGGACAATCCCGATCCCGACGCAATCATTGCCGCTGCGAAAGCCGCCGGTGCGCACGAACTGATCCTGCGCTTCGAAAAGGGTTACGACAGCGATATCGGCGAGGCAGGATCCGCGCTTTCGGCAGGACAACGCCAGCGTATCGGTCTCGCGCGTGCGCTTTATGGCGATCCCTTCATCGTCGTGCTGGACGAGCCGAATGCCAATCTCGATGCGGAGGGCGAGGCCGCCGTCGTCAGGGCGATCGCGTCGGTCAAGGCGCGCAACGGTATCGCTATCGTCGTCGCGCATCGGCCCAGCGCGATCGGTGCCGTCGATTTCATTTTGATGATGGAGGAAGGGCGGATGAAAGCCTTCGGTCCGCGCGACGAGGTTCTCTCGAAAGTGCTGCGCACTCCGAACGCTCAAGCGGCGAAAGGTTTCACCGCATCCGCCCACACGGTTTCACCATTGCGTGTCGTCGCGAATACCCAACCTAAGACGGTGGCGCTGGAAGAGAGTGGCGAAGAGAACAGGCAGAAAGGAGATACGGATGTCAAAAATTGACCAGCGCACGCAAGTGTCCCGCTCCATCCGCAAACATCTTCTTGCCGGTCTTGCCGCAAGCGTCGCACTGCTGGCCGGCGTCGGCGGATGGGCAGCGACGACAAATCTTGCTGGCGCGGTCGTCGCGTCCGGTCATCTTGTGGTCGATTCCTATACCAAGAAGGTACAGCACCCCAAAGGTGGCGTCGTCGGTGAAATTCTGGTGAGCGAAGGTGGCAGGGTAAAGGCCGGCGACGTCGTCATGCGTCTCGACGCCACCCAGACCCGCGCTAATCTCGCCATAGTGACCAAGCGGCTGGATGAGCTGAGCGCGCGCATGGCAAGGCTGGAGGCCGAGCGGGACGATCTGCCGGAACTCGTTTTTCCACAGGCTCTGGTGGCGCGCAAGGACGATCCCGATGTTGCTTCCGCCATGCGCAGCGAAACTAGGCTGTTCGAATTCCGCAAATCCTATCGCGAGGGGCGCAAAGCACAGCTTGTGGAGCGTATCACCCAGTTCGAACATGAAATCGAAGGGTTGAGGGCACAGGAAGTCGCCTACGACAACGGGCTTGCGGTTTTGCAGGCTGAGATCACCTCGCAGAAATCCTTGCGGGAGCAGGGCATCGTGTCCGTGCAGCGGCTGAACAGTCTGCAGACCCAGGCCGCGACATTTGGCGGTGAGCGCGGCGAAAAAATCGCCTATCAGGCGCAGACGGCGGGCCGGATCACCGAAACGAAACTGCAAATCCTGCAGATCGATCAGGAACTGCGCACCGAAGTGGGCCGGGAACTACGCGAGATACAGGCGCAGACGGGTGAATATGTCGAGCGGAAGGTCGCTGCCGAGGACGAGCTGAAGCGTATCGATATCATCGCGCCGCAATCCGGCATGGTGCATGAAATGGCGGTGCATACCGTGGGCGGCGTGGTGACGCCGGCCGACCCGATCATGCTCATCGTGCCTGATGGGGACGAACTGGCGCTAGAGGTGCAGATCGTGCCGAAGGATATAGACCAGTTGCAGGTAGGGCAAAAAGCGATGCTGCGGATGACCGCGTTCAACCAACGCGTCACGCCGGAACTGGAAGGCCATGTCAGTCGCATCGCCGCCGATATCACCACCGACCAGAGGACCGGCCTCTCCTATTATCTGGCGCGGATTTCCATACCGGTTGCCGAGCGGGAAAAGCTGAACAATGCGCCGCTGATGCCAGGCATGCCTGCCGAGGCCTTCATCCAGACCAGCGAGCGCACCGCGCTGTCCTATATCGCCAAGCCGCTGACGGACCAGATCAACCGCGCCTTCCGGGAGGAATAGGTTTGGGACAGGGAGCGGGCTTTTCTGATCGGCAGTCACGACTTGAGATCAAAGCCAGCCCAGCGCTTTCGCTGCGCGGATCGCTTCCGCGCGTCGTTTGCAATCCAGCTTGCGGAACAGGTTTCCGAGATGGAATTTTACCGTCACTTCCGAGATGTTGAGGGTCTGCGCGATCTTCTTGTTCGACATGCCGCTGGCCAGCAATTGCAGCATCTGTGCTTCCCGCTGTGAAAGCCCGCCATGCAGAGCGCGTGCCTGCGGCGAGTTGACCGAGGCGGCGAAAATCGACAGCGCGGTCCGGACATCGGAAGAGGTTTCGATGAAACCGCGGATACGGCGATTGTTCAGAAGCGGCGACAGGAATATGCGCTCCTCCGACAGGACGCCGTTGCAGCCAAGGCGCGTCGCCGATTCAAGTGCGTTGAGGATATGGGCGCGGGCGCCGGCACTGTCGCGACGCTGGTGCGCGGCATAGCTCTGCCATATTCTGAGTGCGACTTTTTCGCGGTTGGTGACCTTGGGGTTGGCGATCATTGCATCCATCTGCCGGGAGAGATAGGCGCGCGGCGTGAAAAGATGTACCGCGTCGCGGAGCCAGGCCATCACATAGGCGATTTCGTCGCGCCGCGTGAGCCGGGCAAGGTCCTCATTCGCGCTCTCCACCCAGTTGCGACCCATCGGCATGCGAATTGCCGATAGCGTCGCTGCCGCATCCGCCCAGCGGTTGGCGTTCTGGTAGGCGATGGCTGTTCTGATCTCCATCATCGCATGGAATTGCAGCCCTTCCGAAAGGTGAATCCACAGGCCGTCGAGAAAGCCCGGACGAACGGTCATCGGAAAATGATCGATCAGCACCTGCGAGGCATAATGCAGGGCAAACTGCATCAGGCTCGGCCATATCTCGGCGGCGGCGAAGTGGTCGAATTCATGCTCGACGAAGTGCAACAGGTCGCGCGGTTTTCCCGCCTCATAGGCAAGGCAGGCTTCCGCCAGCCGCAGCATTCGGAACTCCTGCGCGGCGTCGTGTGGCACCTGTTCCAACCTCGTGCGCGCATCCTGTGCCGCGCGACGGGCCAAGAGCACATCACCGCTCATCAGTCGCAGGACGATCTGGTGCAGATGGATGAAGAATTCGAGCAGCGGCTGCCCGCCCATCTTGCGCAGATAGATAAGCGCGCGGGCGGCGGCGGCCTCGGCCTCGCGAAAATTACGGCGGCGGATTTCGAATTCCAGCAGCGCATTGTAATAGGCCGCCCATTTGCCGTGATCGTCCATGGGGTAATCGGCCATGAATTCCCCGAGGCGCGTTATCACAGCGTCATTGGGGGTCAGGTCTTCGGCAATCATCAGGTTCAGCCGGAAGGTGCGGGCGGCAAAGGAAAAACGCGAACCGCGGGCAAGCACCTTGAGTGGATCGAGATAATCCGAACCGAGGCTCTTGCCAAGCAGATGGCGCACGCGTTGCAATTCGCCCTGTTTCAGCAATGCGCGGGTGACGGCGAAGAGGACTGTTTCATTCGCCGCGATCATGTCCTGCGAAAACCGCATGATGATCTCGCGAAACCTGTCGACGCTGCTCCTGTAGATCAGTTCGCGTCCATGGGCGCGTTCTAGGATTTGCGCGGCGTGGGTCTCATAACCGCGGTCAAGCAACATGGCCATTGCCGCAAGCGCCCGCCCTTCCTTCTCGAATGCGGAAGCGACCTCTACCACTGCCCTGCCAGCCTGTAATGTGGCGAGACGTTCTCCCGCTGCCACGGTCAGAAGCCTTATCAGTGTGTCGTGTTTTTCGGGGTTTGCGATCAGGAAGGGCGGCAGAAGTTCTGCCCATTCAGCGTCGGGTTCTGCCGAGGGATTTTCCAGCCAGAGCGAAAGCGCGACCGTCTGGGCCGGTGACAGATGCGGCAGATAATTTTCCCGCAGATAGTCGACGCATAGTTTTTCGTCGGCGAGGCGAGCGAGAGACAGAAAGGCCGGCCACCCCGCATAATCATTGAGCGCCAGACGCTTCTGTTCTGTTGGAAGGCCCGCGGTCTCATCTTGGCCAAAGGCCAGTTCATGCGCTCCGATCGTCAGCGAACCACGATGCAATATTTGCCGCGCCAGCCCGCTGATACGTTGATCCGGACGGCAGGCGATGACCACGAAACGCACGGTTTCCAGAATAGGGGCGGGCATGCGGACCGCGCGTGCGAAGACCGGCACATCCCAAAGTAGATAGCCTTTTGCCGCCTCATCACTTCTGGGCTGGTGCGTCCGGCATACCTCGGTCCCCAGCTCTTGTGCCAGCAAGTCCATGAGAACGCTTTTCCCGGCGCCCGCCGGCGCGCGCAGAAAGATCACGCCTGCGGTTTCGCTGGCGATACGGCGGCAAAGTGTGGTGCGCGGCAGAAGCGTCATTCAGACAGGGATAGGAGATCTGAATTCAAAAACCTATACTCATTTATCAAAAAACTATACCTTTCTGCGATTGTTCAAAAGGACATGTGGTGAAAACTTGTGCTCAGGAAACTGATGCACAAGGAACGGTCCACCGATGCAGCAACATCCGCTGGTCGCGATTTTGAACAGGCTAGGCGCTTTCGTGCTGGTCATGATCGCCCTGTCCATCATGATTTTTGCTCTAGCCCGTGTGGTGCCGGGTGATCCTGCCCGCATGGCGCTCGGCCCTGCCGCAACACAGGAACAAGTTGATGCGCTGCGTGGCGAGATGGGTCTCGATAAGCCGCTCGCCGCCCAATACCTCGACTATATCGGCAACGCCCTGCACGGTGACCTGGGCTTCTCGCTGGTTTCCCAGCGCCCCGTCACCACCGATCTGTCCCAGACCGTTCCTGCGACCGTCGAACTGGTTCTGGTCTCAGTCATCTTCATGTTTGCCGTCGCCATCCCGCTCGGCGTCATCACCGCGCATTACCGCGACCGTCCGCTCGACCATATCGGCCGTATCCTCTCGCTCACCGGCGTGACGATCCCGAGCTTTCTGTTTGCCATCACGCTGCAATTGCTGGCCGCTCGCTTTCTCTCCGGCTGGCCGATCATCGGTAGGATCGATCACTCACTTGGCTGGCAGGGTGGCCCGACGGGCTTCATCCTGATCGACGGTACGCTTGCCGGACGGTTCGATGTGGTGCTGGATGCGCTGAAGCACCTTGCGCTGCCGGCCTTTGCGCTCTCCATGGCCGGTATCGGCCAGATCACCCGCATCACGCGTTCCTCGATGATCGAGAACCAGCGCAAGGATCACGTGCTCACCCTGCAAAGCTTCGGCGTGCCGGAGCGGGTCATCATCTTCCGTTATCTGCTGAAGCTTTCCTCCATCGCCCCGCTGACGATCATGGGGCTCGAATTCGCCTCGCTGATCGGCAATGCCTTCGTGATCGAAATGGTCTTCGCCTGGGGCGGATTCGCATCCTACGGGCTGAACGCCATCCTTCAGAAAGACCTCAATGCCGTGACTGCCGTGGTGCTGGTGGCCGGCCTGTTCTTCATCGTTGCGAACCTGATCGTTGATGTCCTGATCTCGATCATCGACCCGCGCCTGCGCCGCAAGGAGGCTCGCTGATGGCTGATATGAAAATGCTCGAACCCACCGATCGGGGCTTAAGCGCCGGTTACATGATGTGGTACCGCTTCAGCCGCAATCCGGCAGCGGTCATCGGTTCGCTGATCCTGTTGTCGGTGCTGGTTCTGGCGATCTTTGCGCCCTGGCTTACACCCTATCCCAAACATATCGGCGCGGTCGTCGATTTTCGTTCCCGCCACATGCCGCCGGATCTGGAGCACTGGTTCGGAACCGACAAGGCCGGACGCGACATCTTTTCCCGAACTGTCTTCGGGCTCAGGGTCTCGCTTCTTCTCGTCATTGGCGTGCTCGGCATCTCGGTCCCGGTCGGCACCGTACTTGGCCTGGTCGCCGGTTATTTCGGCGGCTGGACTGAAAAAATCATCAGCGGCCTGACGAATGTGATGCTGGCCATGCCGCCGCTCGTCATGGCGCTGGCGGTCTCCAACCTGCTGGAACCCACCTTGATGAACGCCATGATCGCGATCACGCTTCTATGGTGGACCTGGCATGCGCGGCTGATCTATTCGGTGTCGAAATCCATCGCATCCGAGGACTATATCGAAGCGGCACGTCTTGCAGGTGCGGGTCCGCTGCACATTCTCTTTCGCGAAATTCTGCCCAATTGCGTCTCGGTCATATCAGTCAAGACGACGCTGGATGCGGCTTTCGTCATCCTCTTCGGCGCGACGCTCAGTTTCCTCGGTTTCGGCGTCAAGCCGCCAACCCCCGATCTCGGCTCGATGGTTGCCGACGGGCGCCAGTTCATGCCGGATTTCTGGTGGGAAGTCCTCTGCCCCGGCGCGGCCGTGCTTTACGTGACGCTGGGTTTCAATCTGCTGGGCGACGGCCTGCGCGACATGTTCGACGTGGAAAGCTAAAGCCATGACTGAACCGCTTCTCAAAGTCGAAAACCTCAACGTCACCTTCACCAATTACGGCCGCACGCGCCAGGTGCTGCGCGATGTCGCCTTCACAGTCTCAGCCGGCGAGCGGGTGGCGCTGATCGGCGAAACCGGATCGGGTAAATCGGTCACCGCCAAGGCGATCATCGGCACTTTGCCAAAGAATGCCACTATTGCCTCCGGCGCCATCGTCATCGACGGGCGGGATGTGCTCGCCATGCCGCGAAGGGAACGCGAGGCGCTGAAGGGAACGGCGTTTTCGCTGATCATGCAGGACCCACTGTCTTCCTTCAATCCGGTCTTCAAGATCGGCACGCATCTCGATGATGTCATGCGCTTTGCCGACAAGCGCAACGGCATCAACTCGTCCAAGGCAGAGCGCCGCACCCGTATCGCAGCGGTTCTGCGCCGCGTGCAGCTTGGCGATACCGAGCGGGTCATGAATGCCTATCCGTCCGAGCTTTCGGGGGGCATGCGCCAGCGCGTGTTGATCGGGCTTGCGCTGCTGCATCAGCCGAAGCTCCTCATCGCGGATGAGCCCGGCACGGCGCTCGACGTCACCACGCAGGATGAAATTCTCAATCTCATCAACCAGCTGGTTGCCGAAGAAAATATGGCCCTGCTGATGATCACCCATAATCTCGGTGTCGTACGTAAGGTGGCGGATCGGGTCGTGGTTATGCACCATGGCGATATCGTCGAGACCGGTCCCTGCACGCAAATCCTGCACGCTCCCGCTGCGGATTACACGCGGTCGCTGCTGGATGCGGTGCCGCCGCTCTACGGTCCGCGTGTCGCCGATCTTGCGCAGAGCACACGCTCGCCGATCGTTACCATCGAGGGACTGAACAAGATTTACGGCAGACGCAACGGTTACCACGCCGTGCGCGATGTGAACCTGACGCTGAAGGACGGCGAAATTTTCGGTCTTGCCGGCGAATCCGGTTCTGGAAAAACCTCGGTCGCCCGCATGATCATGGGACTTTCGCGCCCGACCTCCGGCAATCTTGTCATCGACGCCCCATCTCCCGGGCGTGGCAAGCGGCTGACGCAGATCGTCTATCAAAATCCGGGCACTTCCCTTAATCCGAAGCGCACGGTCAGGCAGACGCTTACCCTACCGTTGAAATCCATCGGTATGGACGGTGAGGCGCGCGAACGCCGGATGCAGGAACTGATGGGGCTGGTGCGATTGCCGCAATCCTATCTCGGTAAATACCCGCATGAACTTTCCGGCGGACAGAAGCAGCGTGTCGCCATTGCCCGGGCACTCGCGGCTGAACCGAAGATCCTCATCCTCGACGAGCCGACGGCGGCGCTCGATGTCTCCGTGCAGAAGACCGTTATCGACCTTCTGCTGCAGCTGCGGGAAGAGCTTGGCCTGACCTATCTGATGATCTCGCACGACCTGTCGCTGATGCGCAATTTCTGTTCGCGCATTGCCATCATGCTGCGTGGCGAGATCGTCGAGGAAGGGGTGACGTCTGCGGTTTTCGCCGAGCCAGAGCATCCCTACACCCGCGCCCTTATTGCGGCGATCCCCGTCGTCACCGACGAGGAAGAGCGCCTGAAACCCACCGTGACGGAGGAAGAGCGCATGCGCTTCCTCGTAAAAACGACCGATTGATAAAAGAGGAGCCTGACGTGTATCGCGTTGGAATTGACGTCGGCGGCACGAATACCGATGCCGTTGTGTTACAGGAAAAGACCGTTCTGGCGGGGGTGAAAGCCTCCACCACCGAAGATGTGACGTCCGGTGTCATCGAAGCCCTTGAAAAGGTGATCGAGGCGTCGGGCATCGACAGGGCACGCATCGATGCCGTGATGATCGGCACCACGCATTTCACTAATGCGGTGATCGAGCGGCGGCATATGGACGAGGTCGCAGCCATCCGGATCGGCCTGCCGTCCGGCGCTGGCCTGCCGCCGATGGTCGACTGGCCGGATGACCTCCGGGAAATCGTTGGTAACCACGGCTACCAGGTCCGCGGTGGATATGAATTCGACGGTCGCGAAATCTCAGCCCTCGATGAGGACGAGATTGTCCGCATCGCCGCCGATATCCGCGCAAAGGGCCTGAAGGCCGCGGCCGTCACCTGCGTCTTCAGCGGCATCAATGATGCGATGGAAGTGCGGGCGAAGGATATCCTGCAGGAGCGCTGCCCCGGCCTGCCGGTGGTTATGTCCAAGGATATCGGACGGCATGGTCTGCTCGCCCGCGAAAGTGCTGCGATCATGAATGCCAGCCTTCTTTCGCTTGCGGACCGCACCGTTGCCGCTTTCGGCGAGGCGCTGAAGGCAGCGGGCATAACCTGCCCGTTCTACATCACCCAGAACGACGGCACGCTGATGGCGGCGGATGTGGTGCGTGGCTTCCCCGTGCTCACCTTCGCCTCCGGGCCGACGAATTCCATGCGCGGCGCGGCTTTCCTCACCGGCCTCAAGGATGCCGTGGTCGTGGATGTCGGCGGCACCACCTCCGATGTCGGCTCGCTGTCGCACGGCTTTCCGCGCCAGGCGTCCACGACGGTGGATATTGGTGGCGTGCGCACCAATTTCCGCATGCCGGATGTGTTCTCGATCGGTCTCGGTGGCGGCTCGCTGGTGGTCAATGGCGAACATGGCCTCATCGTTGGCCCGAAATCCGTCGGTTACCGCGTCCGCCGCGAGGCGCTCTGCTTCGGCGGCACGACCCTGACTGCAACCGATATTGCTGTCGCATCCGGCAAGGCGGACGTGGGCGAGAAGGCTCTGGTTTCCACTCTGGACAAGCGGCTGGTGGATGCCGCAGTCAAAAAGATCAACGACATGCTCGAGTCCTGTGTGGAACGCAGCCGCATCTCGTCATCGCCGGTTCCGGTGATCGCCGTTGGCGGCGGCTCCATTCTCATGCCTGACCGTATCGGCGATCTGGAGGTCATCCGCCCCGAGAATTTCGCGGTGGCGAATGCCGTGGGTGCAGCGATCGCGCAGATCAGCGGCGAGACGGACCGCGTCTTCTCGCTGATCGAGGGGCGCACGCGTGAAAGCGCGCTTGCCGAGGCGGAGGCCGAGGCGCGCGAAAAGGCGATTGCGGCAGGCGCAGTGGCCGAAACGCTGGAAGTCATCGAGCGCGAGGATATGCCGCTTGCCTATCTGCCCGGCAATGCCACCCGCATTCATGTGAAAGTCGTTGGAGAAATGGGAGCCAATCATGGCTGAGACGCGCAAGCTGAAATATGACGAAGCGGCATTGCGTACGCTGACGAGGGAAGATCTCGACGCGCTGGAAATCGGTGCGGGCATTCTCGGCACGGGCGGCGGCGGCAACCCCTATCTGGGAAAGCTGCTTGCACTCGAGGCCATGAAGGCCGGTTACGAGATGAAGATCCTTGCGACCGACGCCATCGAGCCGGACGCACTATGCATGTCCATCGGCGGCATTGGCGCCCCCGTTGTCGGCGTGGAACGCATCCGCGAGGGCCGTGAGGGTCTGCGTTGCCTGCGCGCCATGGAAGAGCTGATCCGCACGCCGGTAGACGCCATCGTCTGCGAGGAAATCGGCGGCTCGAACTCCATGAACCCGCTGGTGACGGCGGCGCTTGGTGGCCTGCCGATCCTCGATTGCGACGGCATGGGCCGGGCTTTTCCCGAGATGCAGATGACGACCTTCTCCATCTATGGCCACAGTTCGACGCCATCGGTGATGTGCGACCTGCACGGCAATGCCGTGATCTTCAGCCACGCCGTTTCCGAAGTCTGGCACGAGCGCATGGCCCGCGCCTGCGTCGTTTCTCAGGGCGGCGGCGCGATGCTGGCGACCGCGCCGATGCAGGCCCACTACGTGCACCAGTATGGTATTCCGAAAACCTACACCAAGGCGATCGCGCTCGGCGAGGCGGTGATCCGTGCCCGCAAGCAACAGGAAGACCCGATTGCGGCAGTCTGCGCGCTTGAAGGTGGAAGGCGCATCTTCAACGGCAAGATCACCGATCTGAAACGCCATCTGCGCGGCGGTTTCGCCGTGGGCGATGTCGAGCTTTCCGGCTTCGACGATTGCTCGGGCCAGACGGCGAGCGTGGCGATCCAGAACGAATTCCTGCTGTTCCGCCGTGACGGCAAGGTGGAAGTGACCGTTCCTGATCTGATCGTCTTGCTCGATGTCGATACCGGTTACCCGATAACCACCGAAGTCCTGCGTTACGGCCAGCGCGTGGCCGTTGTCGCGATCCCCTGCCACGATCTGCTGCGCAGCGCCCGCGCGCTCGAAGTCGTTGGACCGGCGGCTTTCGGTTACCCGGACATTCCTTTCTCACCGCTGCCCGTCCCGGTCGGCAAGGCTGCCTAACCATAAGCGGGGCAAATGACCCGCAATAAAGAGGAGAACGACAATGAAAATGCCAGGACTTCCTTCCCGCCTTGCCGTGCTTGCGCTCGGCACGGCAATCGCGTTGCCGCTTGTTTCTTCCGCTGCTTTTGCGGAGGACAAGGTTTCGGTCGCGGTCAACACCATGCAGATATTCAGCTCGCTCGACCCGGCGAAAGTAACTGACTATACCGGCTACATGGCTATCGTGAACATGTATGACGGCCTGACCACGGTGAATGCCAAGGGCGAAATCGTGCCGCATCTGGCAAAGTCCTGGGATATTTCTGAAGACGGCCTGACCTATACCTTCCATCTGCGCGACGATGCGAAGTTCCAGGATGGCACGGCGGTGAAGGCTGCCGATCTCGTCTGGTCGGTGCAGCGCCTGCTCGGCATCAACAAGGGTCCGTCGAACCTCATCGTCGGCGTGCTGAAGCCCGAAAACGTCAGCGCGCCTGATGATGCGACCCTCGTCATGAAGATCGAGCGTCAGTTTTCGCCCTTCATGGCCTCCACGCCGCTGATGATGGCGCTGAACAAGACGTTGATCGAAGCCAATGCCAAGCCCGAAGACAAGTGGGGCGAGGCCTATGTGGGCGAACATTCCGCCGGTTCCGGCCCATACAAGCTCGTCAGCTACAACCGTTCTGCCGATATGGTCATTGCCCGCAATGCGGACTATTTCCTTGGCTGGACCAAGGGCAAGCCGATCGACGAAGTACGCTTCGTCCAGACGAGCGACGACGCCACCGTCAAGGCGCTGGCTGAAAAGGGCGAACTTGGCCTTTCCTCGCACGGCCTTGGCAACGACACCTATGAATCTATCGGCCGCATGAAGGGTTACAAGCTGATCCAGACCCGCACCGCCGGCGGTTTCGTCATCAAGCTCAACACCAAGGTTTACCCGACCGACGACGTTCACGTTCGTCGCGCCATTGCCTATGCGACGGATTACAAGACGATCCAGGAAGTAATCTATCCCGGTTTCGACATGCAGGGGCCGCTCTCCGACGCTTTCAAGGATGCGCATAACGGCGATATTCAGCCCGGCGTGTACGATCTGGAAAAGGCGAAGGAGGAACTGGCGAAGTCGAAATATGCCGGCCAGAAGATCACGCTGGTCAACAGCTATGTCGCTTCGCTGGCCTTCGAGGCGGAAGTGGCGCTGCTTTTGCAATCCAGCCTCGAGCAGATCGGCATCACGCTCGATATCAAGCCCGAGCCATGGAACCGTATCGTCGAGCTTTCCTCCAAGCCTGAAACGACGCCAGCGTCGACGCAGGTCAATATCTCGCCGACCTATCCGTCTCCAGATGCGATGTTCTACAACCAGTATCACTCCAGGGCATCAGGCACATGGATGTCGATGGAATGGCTGCAGAACGCGGAAATCGACGGGCTAATCGACAAGGTCCGTGCCACGACCGATACCAGCGAACAGAACGCCACCTACAAGGACCTTCAGACCAAGATCGCCGATCTTCAACCGGATGTCTGGGCGGTTGCACCTAACCGCCGCTATGCCGCGAACAAGTGCCTTCAGGGTTACGAGTTCATTCCCATGCAGAGTTGGGACCTGAACTTCTCCAACTTCCATTGGGACTGCAAGGCGGAGTGATCTCCGTCCCATGAAAAGCGGTCCCGCCGCAGGGCGGGGCCGATGAGACTTGGAACGATAAAGGGAAGGAGCATCGCTTGCGCCGGAACGGCTGCGGCATGCCCGAGGATGACGCATGATCCAGGAATTTTCCGAAGACGATATCGAACCTCTCGCCACCGGCGCCTGGATTCTGGGAACGGGCGGTGGAGGCAATCCCTATATCTCGACGCTCAATCTGCGCCGTCTTTATGCCGAAGGCAGACGGGTGAAGGTCATGGACCCCATGGCGCTTGCCGATGATGACATGGTTGCGGTCGTCTCCAAGATGGGTGCACCGCTTGTTGGTCAGGAACGGCTGGGAGACCCCGTTCATCTTGCCCGCGCGGTCGAGGTCATGGAGGATTATCTCGGCAAGCCTTTCCGGGCGATCATGAGCGTGGAAATCGGCGGTTCGAATGCGTTATCGTCCTTCCTCGCCGCCGCCATGCTCGACCGTCCCGTCGTCAATGCCGATGCCATGGGGCGTGCTTATCCCGAAGCGCAGATGACCTCATTCGCCATCGGCAACCTGCCGATGTTTCCGCTGTCGCTGGTCGATGTACGCGACAATGAGGTGATCGTGACGCGCGCTGCGTCCTGGAAATGGATGGAGCGCATCTCGCGCAAGGTCTGCACCGAAGTTGGTTCCACCGCCGCCACCTGCAAGGCGCCGCGCACCGGCAAGGAAGTGAAGGAATGGGGCATTCATTACACCGTCACAAAGGCGACCGAACTCGGGCGCGCGGTGATGGAGGCGCGTGCACGCCATGATGACCCGGTTCAGGCGGTTCTCAACCATGAGGGTGGCAAACAGCTGTTCCGCGGCAAGGTGGTGGATGTCGCCCGCGAGACCACCGGTGGCTTTCTGCGCGGCAGTACGACCATTGAAGGCATCGACGCCGATCGCGGCTCACGCATGGAACTTGCCTTCCAGAATGAGTGGGCGGTCGCCTTCCGCGACGGCCAGCCGGTCGCCATGACGCCGGATTTGATCTGCCTTCTTGACAGTGTTTCGGGCAGCGCCATCGGCACGGAATCGGTGCGCTATGGCCAGCGTGTCACGGTTATCGCCCTGCCGGCGCCGGAACTCTTGACGACGCCTGCCGGCATTGCTGCCGTTGGCCCGCGCGCCTTCGGTTATGACATTGACTTCAGATCGGTATTCCCATGAAACGCATCGGTATTGACGTTGGCGGCACCAATACGGATGCCGTTCTGATCGATGGAGACGCCATTGTAGCCTCGATCAAGGTTCCGACCACGCAGGATGTCCTGTCCGGCGTGAAGGCGGCCCTAGCTCACGTGTCTGGCCATGTCGGCGCGGCAGATCGCCCGATCGATGCGGTCATGATCGGCACCACCCATTTCACCAATGCAGTCGTGGAGCGTGCCCGGCTGGAGCGGGTTGCGGCCATCCGCATCGCGCTGCCGACCGGTTCTTCACTGCCGCCCATGTGCGACTGGCCGAAGGATCTCTACGAGGCCGTCGATCCGCTGATCTTCATGGTTCATGGTGGCCATGAATATGATGGCAGTCCGCTGGTGCCGATGATCCCGGATGAAATCCGTGAAGCGGCGATGAAAATCCGCGATGCGGGCATCACCTCGATCGCCATTTCTGCAACCTTTTCGCCGCTGACCACGGAGTGCGAGGTGAGGGCGGCGGAGATTGTCAGTTCGGTGATCCCCGATGCACGCATCACGCTTTCCCATACGCTGGGCCGTATCGGGCTTCTGGAACGCGAAAACGTCGCACTTCTGAATGCCGCCTTGCAGACGCTCGGCAGGACCACGGTACAGGCATTTTCGGATGCGCTGCGCGAAGCGGGTGTAAAGGCGCCGTTCTATCTTACACAGAACGACGGCACCGTGGCGCTTGCGGATGTGGCTGCCGCAAACCCCGTGCACAGCTTCGCTTCCGGCCCGACCAATTCGATGCGTGGTGCCGCTTTCCTCACCGGGCTTTCCGATGCCATGGTGGTGGATGTCGGCGGCACCACCTCCGATATTGGTTGCCTTGTCGGTGGTTTTCCGCGTGAGGCAAATAATATTGTCCATATTGGCGGGGTCCGCACCCTGTTCCGCATGCCCGATCTTCTACCTGTAGCACTTGGCGGCGGCACCATTGTCGACCCGCAGACAGGCAAGATCGGCCCGCGCTCGGTGGGGTATCGCATCCTGACTGAAGCCCGCGTTTTCGGCGGCGAGACACTGACGACATCGGATATCGCCGTTGCGGCAGGCCTGATCGAGATGGGCGACAGGGATCGTGTGAAGGGCCTCGATCCGGCATTCGTGCAGGCGACACTCGGCCATATCCGCGACATGGTGGCTGACAGTTTCGACCAGATGAAGACATCAGCCGAAGACGTGCCGCTCGTCGCGGTCGGCGGCGGCGCATTCCTGATACCGGAGCAGGTGCCGGGCGCATCCGAGGTGCTGCGTGTGGAAAATGCAGGCGTTGCCAATGCGCTCGGCGCAGCGATGGCGCAGGTGTCCGGTGAGGTGGATCAGGTCTTTTCCGGGTTGAGCCGCGACGAGGCCCTTGCGAAAGCCGAGACCGAAGCGCAGAACGCGGCGGTCGCTTCGGGAGCGGAGCGCGCGAGCCTCAAGACGCTTGAGGTGGAGGATATTCCCATCGCCTATCTGCCTGGCGGCGCTCGCAGGGTCCGCGTGCGTGTTATCGGCGATATCGCCTTTCATTGATGGTAAGAGGCCCTGCCTGCGGCGGGGCAACAGTGGAGTGAGGATATGACGAAGATCGCACTGGCCATTCACGGTGGTTGCGGGGTTATGCCGGAAGACAGCATGACTCCGGAGGAATGGGAAGCGGCGCGCCAGGATCTGGCAGCGGCACTGCGCGCCGGTTATGGTGTGCTCAAGGCTGGCGGAACTGCGCTGGAAGCGGTTGAGGCGGCAGTCGTCGTCATGGAGGACAGCCCGCATTTCAACGCAGGCCATGGGGCGGCGCTCAACGAGAATGGCATTCACGAACTCGACGCGTCGATCATGGATGGCAAGACCCTTGCGGCAGGCGCAATCAGCGCCTCCCGCGCCATCCGCAACCCCGTGAAGGCGGCCCGGGCGCTCATGGAGGATGAACGCGCAGTCTATCTCACCGGTGAAGCGGCTGACCGGTTTGCGCAGGAGAAAGGGCTTGCCACGGAGCCTCAATCCTATTTCACCACTCAAAAGCGTGTCGAGGCGCTGGCGGCCATGAAGGCCCATGCCACCGCAGGTACGGAAGCGACGGAAAACGAAAAACACGGAACCGTCGGTGCCGTGGCACTCGATGCGGCTGGGCATCTCGCAGCCGCGACATCCACCGGCGGCTACACCAACAAGCCTGACGGCCGGGTGGGTGACAGCCCTGTGATCGGGGCGGGCACCTATGCACGCGACGGCGCCTGCGCCGTTTCCGGCACCGGCAAGGGTGAATTTTTCATCCGTTACGTCGTCGGCCATGAGATCGCGTCCCGTGTCGCCTATCTCGGGCAGAATCTGGAAACCGCCGCTGGCAACCTCGTCCACAAGGATCTGGCGCCCTACGATATCGGTGCGGGTCTTGTCGCCATCGATGCCGAAGGTGGCATTGCCGCGCCCTATAATACGCCCGGCATGTTCCGGGGCTGGGTGACTCCATCAGGAGAGGCCCGTGTTGCCACCCACGACAGGGTCTATGACGTGGAATTGTAACCGGCGACCGACCGGGCCGAATGACAA
The DNA here is from genome assembly GCF_900215255.1 of Rhizobium sp. AN5. Classification (NCBI taxonomy): domain Bacteria; kingdom Pseudomonadati; phylum Pseudomonadota; class Alphaproteobacteria; order Hyphomicrobiales; family Rhizobiaceae; genus Rhizobium; species Rhizobium sp. AN5. The sequence goes on along the minus strand of NZ_OCMJ01000003.1, from coordinate 489,076 downwards.
TGCGAAAAAAACCGGTGACATGAAGGCCTATCGGCGGCAAAAGGTCTGAACCGAAACCGGCTCGTCTTTTCATCCCATGGTGCTGGCCTCATGAATATCAAGCAGCTCGAAGTCCTTCGCACGCTTCTTTCCACCGGCTCGACCATCGCCACCGCCAAGGCCATGGGGCTCAGCCAGTCCGGTATCAGCCGGCTTCTGGCTCAGCTCGAGGCGGACCTGTCGCTGACGCTGTTTGCCCGTGACAAGGGGCGGCTGATCCCGACGCCGGAGGCAGCGCTTCTCGCGCGTGACGCGGAAAATGTGCTGCTTGCCGTCGACCGCATGTCCGGCCACGCCGAAGATCTGCGCAATGGTGCTGCCGGTCCGGAAATCGTCCGCATCGGCCTGCCGAGCAGCATGTGGGAGAACTTCGCGCCCGCCATGCTGATAGACTATGTCAGGGATTTCCCCGGCGTGCGCATCGAGACTTTCTTTGAAACGACCACCGCCATCAACAGGCTGGTTGGCGAGCGGGTGATCGACCTCGGTTTCCTGCGCATGGAAGGTGAGATTGGACCGGGCATTGATGTCGAGCGTGTCGCCACCGGCAAAAGCGTCTGCGTGGTCCGTCAGGATCACCCTTTAGCCGAGCTTACCGAGATAACGGTGAAGGACCTGCGCAACGTTCCGCTCATTCTGATCGGCAGGCAGCGGCCGAACCGCATGGCGCTCGAGCAGGTCTTCAAGAAGGCGGGCGTCAAGCCCATGGTGAAGATCGAGACCCACACCAACAGTTCCGCATGTGCCTATGTCGCGCATGGTCTGGGCGTTACGATCATCAGCAGTTTTTATGCTAACCTCTACAGGCACCTTCCCGTTGTGGCGCTGCCCTTCATTCCGCAATCAACGCAGGAGTTCGGTCTTGCCCGGGCCTCGGGCGCACCGCTGTCCATCGCGGCGCAGGCACTCAGCGACGCCTTGAAGCAACAAATCCAGCTTTCGCAAAAAATCGACTGAAAACAGGGTTTTTCGCGAGAAATCTCATTGTCCCTGTCAGGATGAAACGTGCCACCATTCTGCATAGGCGTATGACGTTTATGCATAATATTGCGCGTTATTTATCAATCCGTCATAGTCATTCGCAACGAAACCGATAGAGGCGGGAGCACGTTCCCGGCCATCAATCGTGGGGAACCGATGATAAGATTCATACTGAGCCGTCTTTTGATGGCGCTGCCGACGATCGCCTTTGTGTCGATCACGGTTTTTGCGCTCATCCGCTTCATTCCGGGTGATCCAGCCGCCCTGATGCTGGGCGACATGGCGCAACCGGAACAGATCGAGGCGATGAGAACAGAGCTTGGTCTCGACAAGTCCATGCCGCAACAGTTCTTTATATGGGCGGGCAATGTGGTGCAGGGCGATTTCGGCCGGTCCATCGTCAACGACGAGGCAGTATTGCCGCTGGTCGTGTCGCGGTTCCTCGTCAGTGCCGAGATCGTCGTCGTCGCCGTTCTGCTCGCCAGCCTGATTGCGGTTCCGGCAGGTGTGATCGCCGCCTGGAAACAGAACAGCCTGACCGATCTTGCACTGGTGGGAACGGCAACCCTGCTTCTGTCCATACCGACATTCTGGCTCGGGCTTCTGCTTCTGTTGTTCTTCGGCCTAAAGCTCGGCTGGCTGCCGGTGCTGGGATACGTGTCGATCAGCGACAATCTCGTTGGCGGCATGCTCTATCTTGTCCTGCCTGTCATGACGCTGGTGATCCACGAAATGGGTGTTCTGATCCGCATGGCTCGCGCCTCCACGCTGGAAGTGCTGCGGCTGGATTACATTACCCATGCCCGCGCCAAGGGACTTTCGGAGAGCGCCGTCCTCTGGCGGCACGCCTTCAAGAATGCCTTTGGTCCGACATGGACGATGATCGGCCTCATCCTCGGCAATCTTCTCGGCGGCATCGCCGTCATCGAGACGGTCTTTACCATTCCGGGGCTCGGGCGGCTGATGGTCGACAGTATCTTTGCGCGTGACTACCCCGTCATACAGGGCTGCCTGCTGTTCGTTTCCCTGTCCTACGTGCTGGTCAATCTCTTCGTCGACCTTCTTTATCCCCTCTTCGATCCGCGTGTGGTTGCCGAATGAAAAAGTTCACACTCAACGGGCTTATCGGCGGCGTTCTCATCGGCCTCCTGCTCATCACCGCCATTACCGGCCTGTTCTGGACGCCCTATGATCCGATGAAGCTCGGTTTCGCCTCGCGGCTGGCCGCGCCCGGTCCCAGCCATCTTCTCGGCACCGACGAATTCGGGCGCGATGTTCTCAGCCGCCTGATGGTCGGCGCGCGTGCCAGCGTCTGGATCGGCTTCCTGACGGTCAGCTTCGCAACGATCTGCGGCACTCTGATCGGTCTTGTCAGTGGTTATGCACGCGGCTGGGTGGATGGCGTCATCATGGCCATCAACAACGCGCTTCTCGCCTTTCCGGGCATTCTCCTGGCGCTTGGCCTTCTCGCGGTCTTTGGCGCCAACCAGTACGGCATAATCTTTGCGCTCGGCATCGCCTACACGCCGTCCATGGCCCGCGTGGTGCGTGGCGCGGTATTGTCGCTGCGTGAGCGCGAGTTCATCGAGGCATCGCTGGTGATGGGCAATGGCGAGATCTACACCATGTTCCGCCATATCCTGCCCAATTGCATCGCGCCGATCACGGTGCTTGCCACGTCCATGTTCGGCTGGGCAATCCTCTCGGAAAGCGCACTGTCCTTCCTCGGCCTTGGTGTGCCACCGCCGGCCCCCACCTGGGGCAACATGCTGGCCGCCGGCCGGCCCTTTATTCAGCAAGCCGTCTGGCTCGGGCTTTTCCCCGGTCTCTGCATCGCGCTGACACTGCTCGGCATCAATCTTCTGGGCGATGCCCTTCGCGACAGGCTTGACCCGCGTATGAGAGGTCTCAAATGACGGACAATACTCTTCTTACCGTGCGCGGCCTTTCGCTGGAGGTTGCAGGAAGCGGCCACCGGGTCGTCAAGGATGTTTCTTTCGATATTGCGCCTGGCGAAATCTTCGGCATCGTCGGCGAAAGCGGATCGGGAAAGACGCTGGCCACCCGCGCGCTCATCTCGCTTCTGCCCCCGGCAATTGCCGTCACCGGCGGATCGGTCATCTACAAGGGAAGGGACGTGATGTCCCTGCCGGCAAGGGAACTTCGCCGCCTGCGCGGCGCGGAAATCGGCGTCGTTTTCCAGGAGCCGATGACCTCTCTCAATCCGTCGATGACGATTGGCCGGCAGCTGGAAGAAGGCCTGATCCTTCACACCAAGTTATCGCCGGAAGAGCGCCGCGAAAAAATTCTCGAGATGCTGAGACGGGTCGGCATCCGCGATCCCGAAGGGGCGCTTGCTGCCTATCCGCATGAGTTTTCCGGCGGCATGCGCCAGCGCATCATGCTAGCCTCGGTCATGCTCCTGAAACCGGCGCTGCTGATCGCCGACGAGCCGACGACGGCGCTCGATGCCGTCATCCAGCGCGACGTCATGGAGCTGATGGTCGAACTGACACGGGCGGAGGGAACAGCCGTCCTTCTCATCAGCCATGACCTGCCGATGGTGGCCCGCTATACGAGCCGTATCGTGGTTATGGAGAAGGGCGCGATCGTCGAACAGGGTCGCACCGAAGACCTACTCGATGCGCCGCAGCATCCCTATACGAAAAAGCTGCTTTCCTCTTTGCCCTTCCGGGGCGAGCCGCGTGTCGTCGACACCAGCAAGGCGCCGATGATTTCAGCCCGAAACATTGTTGTCGATTATGCCGGACGCAAGTCACTGCTGAAGAAAGCCAAGCCGAAGCGGGCGCTGCATGGGGTCAGCATCGATATTCACGAAGGTGAGGTCGTGGCGCTGGTCGGTGGCTCCGGCTCCGGCAAGACCACGCTTGGCCGCACCATTGCCGGTCTCGTAAAGGAAAGCGAAGGGCAGATCCAGTTTCAGGGGCGGGAACGCAACGAGGACTGGAACGACTATCGCCTGAATTGCCAGATGGTGTTTCAGGATCCCTATTCCTCACTCGATCCGCGAATGACCATTCAGGCGCTGGTGGATGAGGCGTTGCGTCTCGTCCCCGGTCTCGATCAGGCCGCCAAGCGCAAGCGGGCGCTGGAAACGCTGGAAGAGGTGGGGCTTGGCGCAGACTATGCCAGCCGTTATCCGCACGAGCTTTCCGGCGGCCAACGCCAGCGCGTGGCGATTGCCCGTGCCATTGCCCGCCGTCCGCGGTTCCTGATCGCCGACGAACCGGTTTCCGCCCTTGACGTGACGGTGCGGGCGCAGGTGCTGGATCTCTTTTCCGATCTGCAGAAACGTTACGGCTTTTCCTGCCTGTTCATCAGCCACGATCTCGGCGTGGTCGAACAGGTGGCCGACCGTGTCGTCGTCATGCAGGACGGCCGTATCATCGAAGAGGGCGACCGCGACACGATTTTCGACAGCCCGAGAGAGGCCTACACACGCCGGCTCCTCTCGGCCATTCCCGCCCTCGACCAGAATGAAAAGGGCGGTGTGACACTCAAATGGCGTCTGGAAGAAGAAGTTTAACAGGAAGATGACAATGACTGTGGCTGCCCAACTGAATGCTATCTGTGATGCACAGCCTTTTGTGACGCGCTTCATGGTGCGCAATCTCCTGACCGGCGAAGAGATCGGACGGGGAGAAAACGAGGAGACCCCATCGGGCAGCACCCGCAAGACGTCGATCATGATGGCCGTGCTCAAGGCCGCCAGCGAAGGGCGGCTCGATCTCGACCAGCCCGTCACCTATGAGAAGAGGCTGGCGGAAGAGGTGGCCAGCGGCATGTTCCGCTATCTGACGCCGGGTATCGTCATTTCCCTGCGCGATGCGCTCGCCGGCATGATGGTGCTGAGCGACAATGTCTGCACCAAGATGGTGCTGGAGCGGCTGACGCTTGAGGAAGTGGATAGCTATTGCAAGACGCTCGGCATGGCCAATACGCACCACCGTTTCCTCATTCCGCCGTTGGCGCTGGCGGCCGATCATCCGCTGAAGACCGTCACCACCACCTCGGCGGCGGACCAGGTGCTGCTGCTTCAGACCATTCTTGATGCCCAGTCCTCGCCAGAGGCGCAGGCAAAGCTCGGCTGCAGCCCGCAATTGTGCGGCTGGGCAATGCAGACGCTGAAAAACCAGATATTGCGCTACGGAATCCGCTCCCGCCTGCCGTTCGAGGCTGTGGTGGCGAGCAAGAGCGGACGCGGCAAGCGCGGGCGTATGGACGCCGGCATCGTCTACAGAAACGGCGCGCCGTCTTTCATCATCACCGCCTATACCGATGAAGTGCTGCAGGTGATGCCTGACGGCACGCCGGGATACACCATCGCGCTCGAAACGATCGGCCGGCTGGCGCAGGCCTGCTGGGATGGATTTCAACAATGATAATCAACGACAACAAAGAGGGTAGAACAGTGAAAAAACTTCTTCTCGCAGGCGCGGCCCTGCTCGTAACAGCCAATATCGCGGCGGCTCGCGACATCACCATCGCGCAGAGCTCCGATCTGCGCAGCAGTAATCCCGGCGTCAATCGTGACGGCAATACGGACGGGGTGATCCTGCACATCGTCGAAGGCCTCGTCGGTTACAACAATGGCGGCGAAGTAAAGCCGCTGCTTGCCAAGAGCTTCGACGTTTCGCCAGATGGTCTCACCTATACGTTCAAGCTGCGCGCGGATGTAAAATTCCATAACGGCAAGCCGCTCACCGCAGAGGATGTCGTCTGGAACTGGACGCGCTATCTGAAGCCCGAAACCAAATGGGCCTGCCTGAATGATTTCGTGGAAGGCGGTGCCGCGCATGTCACCGGCGTCAAGGCCACGGACGCCTCCACGGTTCAGATCACGCTTGAAAAGCCGTCAGCCGTTTTCCTCGGCCTGATGTCGCGGCCCGAATGCGGTTATACCGGCATGATCTCGCCGGAATCCGTTGCCGCTGACGGCAGCTTCGTCAAGCCCATCGGCACCGGTCCGTTCCAGTGGAACGAATGGAAAAAGGGTGAATATATCCGCCTCGCCAAATTCGCGGATTATGTTTCGCCTGTAAATGACGGCAAGCCGGATGGCATGGTCGGCTCCAAGCGGCCGCTGGCCGACGGCATCAAGTTCATGGTTATTCCGGACGCCTCGACCGTGAAGGCGGGCCTCGAATCCGGCGTGCTCGACACCGCCGAGATTTCTCCCGATCTCATTCCGGAGTTCAAGACGAATGAGAAGATGCAGCTCATTGTTGCCCGCAACAACGGCAAGAACCTTTTCTATATTCAGACCCGCGACAAGGTGCTGAGCAATCCCGGCGTGCGCCGCGCCATGGCGATGGCGCTTGATCTCGATGAATTGGTCGCCGCCGCATCGAACGGTACGGGCGAAGCCAACGGCTCGATGGTTTCACAGGACTCGGTCTATTTCGATGAGACCCAGAAGAAGCGTCCGGCCTATGACATTGAGGCAGCCAAGAAGGAACTGGAGGCAGCCGGTTACAAGGGCGAGCCGATCTCTATCATCGCCAACAAGCGCGGCAATGTGCCGAGTTTTCCGGCAGCCGTCATGGCGCAGGCCATGATGCAGCAGGCGGGTCTGAACGTACAGATCGAGGTGCTGGACTATGCCACGCAGGTGGATCGTCGCCGTTCCGGCAATTATCAGGTGATCTCGCAGTCTGTCGCGCCGCGTCTCGATCCGGCCCTGATGTATGCATTCTATGTCGGTAACAAGGACAAGAACGCCTCCCTGATGTGGGATGATCCGAAGGCGATCGAGCTGATGAAGGCCGCCTACGTCGAGGCCGACCAGGCGAAGCGCCAGAAGATTTTCGACGAGTTCCACGAACTGATGCTGAAGGAAATGCCCGGCATCTTCCTTTACGACATGGTCGATGTCTGGGGCGCGACCAAGAAGCTCAAGGGTCAGCCGGTCTGGCAGTCGAACGCCCGCCTCTGGGAAGTCTCGGTCGACAACTGATCCAATATTACCCGCGCCGGAAGTAAAGCCCGGCACGGGCATTTTCCATCATGACCGTAATGATTTGGCGGCCCCCCCCCGCCGAAGCGTTTGCGTGCGCCCTTAAAGGGCAGGAATGCGAGGACAAGCCATGAATCGTGAAGCCGTGATGTCGATTGCCGCCGAAATCGAGTCAATGAAGCCACATTTCACCACTTTGAGCGACAGCATTTGGGATTTTGCCGAACTCAAATTCGAGGAGAGGCAATCCTCCGGGGTTCTGGCAAACGCGCTTGAGGAAAACGGCTTTGCAGTCCGCCGCGGCGTAGCCGGCATGGACACGGCCTTCATCGGTGAATTCGGTCACGGCAGGCCGGTTATTGCCTTCCTAGGCGAATTTGACGCGCTTGCCGGCATGAGCCAGATGGCCGGCGTGGCTGAGGCAAAACCGCTTGAATCCGATGCCACCGGCCATGGCTGCGGCCACAACCTGCTCGGCGTCGGCTCGCTGATGGCCGCCATCGCACTCGCCCGGCATCTGAAAGCCAACAACCTGCCCGGCACGGTGCGTTATTATGGCTGCCCCGGCGAAGAGGGCGGTTCCGGCAAGACTTTCATGGTGCGTGCCGGTCTGTTTGACGATGTCGATGCGGCTTTGACGTGGCATCCCGCGCCCTTCAACGGCGTGCGCTCCACCAACAATCTCGCGGTGCTGGAATATTTTTACCGCTTCAAAGGTGTTGCTTCCCATGCCTCCAACGCCGCCCATCTTGGTCGCTCGGCGCTCGATGCCGTTGAACTGATGAATGTCGGCGTCAATTTCCTGCGCGAACACATGCCGCAGGATTGCCGGGTGCATTATGCGATCACCGATGCCGGCGGCAAAGCGGCAAATGTGGTGCAGGCAAAGGCCGAAGTGCTCTATCTGATCCGCGCACCTGAAATGCGCCAGGCGCTCGATCTCGCAGCCCGTGTGGACAAGGTCGCGCTTGGTGCGGCCATGATGACCGAAACAGAGGTGGAGATCGTCTTCGATACCGCCTCCACCAATCTCCTGCCCAACATCACGCTCGAAACGGCGATGCATGAAAACATGGTGGCGCTTGGACCCATAGCCTTCGACGAGGCCGATCAGGCCTTCGCCAAGGTCATTCAGGACACGTTCACGGAAGAGGCAATCAAGAGCAGTATCCGGCTCTACCAGATCAAGGGCGACGTCTTTTCCAACGGGAAGATCGACGGGTCGACGCCGCTGCATCTCGGCCTGCGCGATTTCGAGGGGCAATCGCATTTTCGTGCCGGATCGACCGATGTCGGTGATGTCAGCTGGGTGACGCCGACAGCGCAATGCTGGACGCCCGCATGGGCAATCGGGACCAATCCGCACACATGGCAGGTGGTGGCGCAGGGCAAAAGCCCGGCCGCCCACAAAGCCATGGCACACGCCGCCAAGACGCTCGCATCGACAGGTCTTTCGCTGATGACCTCGCCCGAGCTGCTTGAAAGTGTCAAAAAAGAATGGCTGGAGAAAACCGAGGGCAGTGATTATGTCTGCCCCATTCCGGCGGATGTGATGCCCGGTTTTCACGATTAAGACGTGGCGCGTCTTTCGCGCCCATCCCACTCTTCCATTTGTCGCTGACGTTTTATCGCAGGCAGCCCAGCGACTTCCGCGAAAGTGCTCAGCAAGCGCATGAGCCCCCTCCGCCCACGCCAGGGCGGAGGGGGCTATCCCCGTTTTCTCTGAAAACTCCTGGTCATCACCGCCTTGTGTGCCGTCTCGCTCCACGGCCACGAAGAAAGCATTGACGTTCGAACCAAAAATGGAATAAATATATCGAACAACAGAAATTCGGTTTCATTATTCCGTTTTCTGGATGTGAGGAGTTAGCGGCGGGCTCTCGGGTCCGTTTCCGGCTGGGAGAGGTGGCGCTGGACACCGAGGAGGAGAAAACAATGAAAAAGCTTATTATCAGTGCGGCTATGTCTGTGCTTTTGGGCACGGCGGCACATGCCGAGACCGTCGGTGTTTCGATGGCCCTGTTCGACGACAACTTCCTGACGGTGCTGCGCAACGGCATGCAGGATTATTCCAAGGAGCTGAAGGGCGTCACCCTGCAAGTTGAGGACGCGCAGAACGACGTTGCCAAGCAGCAGAGCCAGATCCAGAATTTCATCGCCTCCAAGGTCGATGCGATCATCGTCAATCCGGTTGATACGGATGCGACGGCGGCCATGTCGAAACTTGCTGCTGAAGCCAAGATTCCGCTGGTTTACGTCAACCGCCAGCCGGTGAACGTGGATGCCCTGCCGGACGGCCAGGCCTTCGTGGCATCGGAAGAAACCGTGGCCGGCACGCTTGAAACCAAGGAAGTCTGCCGCCTTCTCGGTGGCAAGGGCAAGGCCGTGATCATGATGGGCGAGTTGTCCAATCAGGGCGCGCGCATGCGCACGCAGGCCGTTCACGATGTTCTGAAAACCGATGAATGCAAGGGCATTTCCGTGGTTGAAGAGCAGACGGCCAATTGGCAGCGCACGCAGGGTTCCGACCTCGGCACCAACTGGCTGTCCAGCGGTATCGAGTTCAATGCCGTCATCGCCAATAACGATGAAATGGCGATCGGCGCTGTCCAGGCGCTGAAGGCCGCGGGCAAGGACATGAAGGAATATGTCGTTGCCGGTGTGGACGCCACGCAAGACGCTCTTGCCGCCATGCAGGCAGGCGATCTCGATGTGACGGTCTTCCAGGATGCGGCTGGCCAGGGCAAGGGTGCTCTCGATGCCGCACTGAAGCTCGTCAAGGGCGACAAGGTGGATAAGAAGGTCTACATTCCCTTCCAGCTCGTTACCCCGGAAAACGTCAAGGACTACGTAGCCAAGAACTGACGACCCTTTACCGGCATTTGCGACCGTTTCAAGCAATATCGGAAGCAAATGCCGGTTCTGGACGGCAGTCGGCGTCTCAGACGCCGAGTTGAAGCAGGCTAGAATAGTATTTCAGTGAATTCAAAGTGTTACAGCGCTTTTGTGTGTCTTGACCGGCACGGCGCTGTAGGCCTCCCCGGAGGATGGGCGCTTTTTGGCGAAACCTCTTCCCCCGGTCATTTTTGTCTATCGTGGAGGATAAGATGGTCGTCAGCCCATCGACAATGGCCGCCGTGCGCGCCAGCGGCGCCGTGCCCAATGCAGAATATCTTCTCGCAGCGGACGGCATACGCAAGGAATTTCCCGGCGTTGTTGCGCTGGATGACGTTTCGTTCCACCTCAAGCGCGGCACTGTGCATGCGCTGATGGGTGAGAATGGCGCCGGTAAATCGACGCTGATGAAGATTCTGGCAGGTATCTACCAGCCGGATGTCGGAGAAATTCGCCTGAAGGGCGCTGCGATACGCCTCGATTCACCGCTTGATGCGCTCGAAAACGGCATTGCGATGATCCATCAGGAACTCAACCTGATGGCCTATATGACGGTGGCGGAAAATATATGGATTCGCCGCGAGCCGAAAAACCGGCTGGGCTTTATCGACCATGGCGAAATGTATCGCCGCACCCAGACATTGCTCGAAAGGCTCGGTATCGATCTCGATCCGGAAATGCGTGTCGGCGAACTATCGGTTGCAAGCCGGCAGATGGTCGAAATCGCCAAGGCGGTTTCCTACGATTCCGACGTTCTCATCATGGACGAACCGACGTCAGCGTTGACGGAGCGCGAGGTGGAACATCTGTTCCGTATCATCCGCGATCTCAGGGAACGCGGTATCGGCATCGTCTACATCACCCACAAGATGAATGAGCTTTTCGAGATCGCCGATGAGTTTTCCGTCTTTCGCGACGGCAAATATATCGGCACCCACGCGTCCACCGATGTGACGCGTGACGACATCATCCGCATGATGGTGGGGCGCGAAATTACCCAGATGTTTCCGAAGGAAGAGGTTCCGATCGGCGATGTGGTGCTGTCGGTCAAGAATCTGACACTGAACGGCGTCTTCCATGACGTGTCATTTGATGTTCGCGCCGGGGAAATTCTAGGCGTCGCCGGCCTTGTCGGTTCTGGCCGCTCGAACGTTGCGGAAACGGTGTTCGGCGTTACGCCGGCGTCTTCGGGCACTGTGGAAATCAACGGCAAGCCTGTGTCGATCGCAAGTCCGACAGAGGCGATCCGTCACCGCATGGCGTTCCTGACGGAAGACCGCAAGGATACCGGCTGCCTGCTGATCCTCAATATTCTTGAGAATATGCAGATCGCGGTTCTTCAGGACAAATATGTCGCCAACGGCTTCGTGCAGGAAAAGACGCTTTCGGAAGCCTGCGACGACATGTGCCGCAAGCTCAGGGTCAAGACGCCCAATCTTTACGAGCGCATCGAAAACCTGTCGGGCGGCAATCAGCAGAAGGTGCTGATCGGGCGCTGGATGCTGACACAGCCACGCATCCTCATTCTGGATGAGCCGACGCGCGGGATCGATGTTGGCGCAAAAGCCGAAATCCACAAGCTGGTTGGCGAGATGGCGCGCAATGGCGTCGCCGTTATCATGATTTCCTCCGAAATGCCGGAGGTTCTGGGCATGAGCGACCGTATCATGGTCATGCATGAAGGTCGCGTGACGGGCTTCCTTGACAGAAGTGAAGCCACACAGGTGAAAGTGATGGATCTCGCATCGCGGTGAGGCGCGCCGGGATTTCTCGAGGAGGAATGACTATGAATACGAACGCCGCCGCCAACGCAGAGTTGGATGCAAAATCCGGGCGCAAGCCGCACAGGCGCATACCGCCCGAAGCAAATATATTTTTCGTGCTGATTGGCATCGCGCTGGTTTACGAAATTCTTGGCTGGATTTTCATCGGCCAGAGCTTTCTGATGAACCAGCAGCGCCTGACGATCATGATCCTGCAGGTGTCGGTCATCGGCATCATCGCCGTCGGCGTCACGCAGGTCATCATCACCGGCGGCATCGATCTGTCCTCCGGTTCGGTCGTCGGTCTGACGGCGATGTTGTCCGCCAGCGTGGGGCAGGCCTCCACATGGCCGCGGGCGCTTTACCCGGGTCTGACCGATCTCCCTTTCTTCATGCCGCTGGCTGTCGGCATTCTGGCTGGCGCTTTGGCCGGTTTCATCAACGGGCAGCTTATAGCGCGCACGAAAATCCCGCCCTTCATCGCAACCCTCGGCATGATGGTGACGGCGCGCGGCCTTTCCAAATGGTACACCAAGGGCCAGCCGATTTCCGGTCTGACCGACGGTTTCACCTTCATCGGTACAGGTGTCTGGCCGGTCGTGGTTTTCCTCGTCGTCGCGGTTATTTTCCACGTTGCGCTGCGTTACACCCGTTACGGCAAGTTCACCTATGCCATCGGCGCCAACCAGCAGGCCGCCCGTGTTTCCGGTATCAATATCGAGGCGCATCTGATCAAGGTCTATGCCATTGCCGGCATGCTGGCCGGTCTTGCAGGCGTCGTCACCGCCGCCCGTGCACAGACGGCGCAGGCCGGCATGGGCGTGATGTATGAACTCGACGCCATCGCCGCGGCCGTTATCGGCGGCACTTCGCTCGCCGGCGGTGCCGGCCGTATTACCGGAACAGTGATCGGCACCATCATTCTCGGTGTCATGACATCCGGTTTCACGTTCCTCAGGGTCGATGCCTATTACCAGGAGATCGTCAAGGGACTGATCATCGTGGCTGCCGTCGTCGCGGACGTCTACCGCCAGAAGAAACGCGCAAAACGCTAAGCACTCCTCCTCCCGGACCTGGGGCAGGCCTTTCAGGCTTGCCCCTTTTTTTGTCCTATCGACAAGGGCCTGAGTGACCTTGGAGGGGAGGGGTCGGTTTCAGGCCTTGCTGTTCCGGTACTCGTGAACTGCCTTGCCGAAAGCTTCGAACAAAGCGCGCGAGGGTGCGTCCGTCTCGGCCCAATATTCCGGATGCCATTGCACACCAACGGCAAAGCCCTTGGCATCGATGACGGAAACGGCCTCGATCGTGCCGTCTGCCGCCGTCGCCTCCACCTGCAGGCGTGGCGCGGTCTCGGCAATTGCCTGCCGGTGCAGCGAATTGATCTGGATTTCTCCCGAGACGCCAAGATGCTGTGCAATGCAGGAGCCTTCGCGTACATGCACCGGCTGGCGGATGGCGAAGGCCACGTCGCGGTCTTCATGTTCCGGCTTGCGGTGGTCCCAGATTCCGGGCTGTTCCTGAATTTCGGAAGCAAGCGTGCCGCCCAGCGCGACGTTCAGCTCCTGAATGCCGCGACAGATGGCAAGCATCGGAATGCCGCGTTCCAACGCCCGGCGGATCAGCGGCAGGCTGGTGGCGTCGCGGGCTGGATCGAACGGGCCGTCACTCTCCTGTGCCTCTTTTCCGTAAAGAGAAGGGTGAACATTGGTGGCCGAGCCGGAGACGAGCAAGCCATCGACCCGGTCGAGGATGGCATCGACCTCATTGCCGTCTTCAAAGGCCGGAACGATGAAGGACATGACATCAGCCACCTTCAGCGCCGCGGAAAGATACTGGTTCTGCGCGGCGTGCCAGTCGGCTCCGGTGAAATGCCGGATGTCGGCGGGGACGGCGATAATCGGTTTTGGCATGGTGGCTCCGGGGGCGAATCTTCGAAAATTTGTGCGACTGCCAGCGGGCCAAGTCAAGCATGTGTTTCGTCCTCGGAGCGCGATATATGCGGCTAAAGTATAAGGCGGCGTCGTGATATTTCAGTTGCAAATAAAATAGCGAAGAGGCCGCCGAAAAAATCCCGACAAGGCTGGTTTTCCGGCAATTAATTCTTGGCGCGGGTGCTTGTCAGCTGGGCGGTAACCGTGCTTACTTTGCTGCGATGCCTGAACAGCACGAGGGGAATTCAAGCTGCGGGCAGCGTTGATATCTGGGAGGATATAGATGGATCGCCGTTCCTTTATGAAAAAAGGTGCGCTGGCAGGGGCTGCCGCGACAGCCTTGGCTGCGCCCGCAATTGCACAACAGAATACCAAGATAACCTGGCGACTGACGTCGTCGTTTCCGAAGTCGCTCGATACGATCTATGGCGGCGCCGAGGATGTTGCCAAACACGTGGCGGCCGCTACTGACGGCAATTTCACCATCCAGCCCTTTGCGGCTGGCGAAATCGTGCCCGGCCTGCAGGCGGCCGATGCCGTATCATCGGGTACGGTGGAAATGTGCCATACCTGCTCCTATTATTACGTCGGCAAGGATCCGACCTTCGCCATCGGCACGGCGATACCGTTCGGTCTTAATGCCCGCCTGACCAATTCCTGGTTCTACGAAGGCAACGGCAACAAGCTTCTCAACGAGTTTTACGCCAAGCACAATCTCTACGGCATGATATCAGGCAATACCGGCGCCCAGATGGGCGGCTGGTTCCGCAAGGAAATCAACACCGTCGACGATTTCAAGGGCGTGAAGATGCGCATTGCCGGTCTTGCCGGCAAGGTGGTGGAAAAGCTCGGCGTGGTGCCGCAGCAGATCGCTGGCGGCGACATCTATCCGGCGCTGGAAAAAGGCACCATCGACGCTGCGGAATGGGTTGGTCCGTATGACGACCACAAGCTCGGTTTCCAGAAGGTGGCGAAATACTATTATTACCCGGCCTTCTGGGAAGGCGGCCCGGTCATCCATTCTTTCGTCAATCTGGACAAGTGGAACAGCCTGCCGAAGAACTACCAGACGGTCCTGCAGGATGCCTGTGCCTTCGCAAATACCAGCATGATGGCGAAATACGACGCGAAAAACCCCATCGCCATCAAGCAGCTGGTTTCGGAAGGTGCCGTGCTGCGGCCCTTCAGCCAGGAAATCCTCGAGGCCTGCTATAAGGCGGCGTTGGAAGTCTATGCCAATATTTCAGCAACCAATCCGGATTTCAAGAAGATCTACGAGGATCAGGTCGCCTTCAAGCGTGAGGGTTACCTGTGGATGCAGCTTGCGGAATATACTTTCGATACTTTCATGATGATCCAGCAGCGTAACGGCAAGCTCTGATTATTCGGTGCGGCGGACCGGACAAAAGCCTCGGGGACTTCGGTCTCCGGGGTTTTTGTTGTGCCGTCGCGCCTGCATGCGCCCGACAGGAAAGGGCGATTGACGATCAGGGCTGTCGGAAGCAAAAGCAGCGGGCTCAGTGACTGGCTGCAGTGTCGGCAAGGATTGGCCACGCCGACCTCGGAAAAACCGGACAGGCTGGTCGATGACTGTCAGGTTCAATTTCCACACAGAGTAAATGGAAGGCAGGGTGCAACCCTGTCTTCCACTCAGCAACGATAAGTTCTCCGAAAAATCCTTAAAAGACGCCGGTTAAGGCCCGATCTTCGGTGGTTCACCGAGGTTAGGCATGCCTGGCAACCCACCCGGCTGGCCTCCTGGCAGGCCGAAATTGGGCATGGTGTTGCCGCCCTGATTGCCGAAGGCAGGCACTTCGATCTTGATGGAGTTGAGGTCCACCTGGGGTGCTTTGTCCAACCAGTAGGTGACGGATTCCGGCCAGAAGATCACGATGGCGACGAGGATGAGCTGCATGCCGAGCCAGGGAATGGCACCCATGTAGATATCCGAGGTCTTGACCGTGCGCGGCGCGATTGAGCGCAGGTAGAACAGCGCGAAACCGAAGGGCGGGTGCATGAAGCTGGTCTGCATGTTGATGCAGATCAGCACGCCGAACCAGATCAGGTCGATGCCGAGCGCCTGCGCGATGGGTGCGAGCATCGGGATGACGATGAAGGCGATCTCGAAGAAATCGAGGAAGAAGGCGAGGAAGAAGATGAAGATGTTGACGAAGATCAGGAAGCCGATCGGGCCGCCCGGAATGCCCGACAACATGTGCTCGATCCACAGTGAACCGTCCATGCCCTGAAAGACGAGGGAAAAGCAGGTGGCGCCTACCAGAATGAACACCACCATGGACGTGATGTGCATGGTGGAATGCATGCCCTGCTTGACGAGGTCCCAGGTGAGGCGGCGGTGGGCTGCGGCCAGCGCCATGGCGCCGACGACGCCGAGCGCGCCGGCTTCCGTTGGTGTTGCAAGGCCGAGGAAGATGGTGCCGAGCACGAGGAAGATCAGCACGATGGAGGGCACCATGCCCGCCAGCACGCGAAATACCAGTGCACGGTTGAGTTCGCCCCGCGCTTCCGGCGGCAAAGCAGGCAAATCCTTCGGCCGCACGATCGACATGAACAGGATGAAGAGCATGAAGATGGCGACTTGCAGGATCGACGGGCCGATCGCGCCGAGATACATGTCGCCGACGGATTTACCGAGCTGGTCGGCAAGAACGATCAGCACGAGCGAAGGTGGAATGACCTGCGTGATGGTTCCCGACGCGGCGATGACGCCGGTTGCAAGCCGCGGATTGTAACCGTATTTTAGCATGATCGGCAGCGAGATGACGCCCATGGTGATGACGGAGGCCGCAACCGTGCCGGTGATCGCGCCAAGGATTGCGCCGACGATGATGACGGCATAGGCGAGGCCGCCCGGAATGGCGCCGAACAGCTTGCCCGTGCCTTCAAGCAAATCTTCGGCAAGCCCGCATCGCTCCAGGATCGCGCCCATGAAGGTGAAGAAGGGAATGGCGAGCAGCAGGTCGTTCGAGACGATGCCGAAGATGCGCAGCGGCAAGGCCTGAAGGAAGGCCGGCGAAAAATGCTCGGTGAAGATGCCGATGACGCCGAAAACCAGACCGACGGTGGCAAGAGAGAAAGCGACCGGAAATCCGTAGAGCATGAAGATGATCATGCCGAGGAACATCAGTGGCGGAAGAATACCATATTCGAACATGGGAAATATCCTGAAGGTTCAGATCGCGGCGATCATTGCAGGGGTTTTTCGTACTTCGTATCGAGCGCATAAAGCCCGTTGAGGGCGCCGATGCGCTTGATGAGTTCGGAAAATCCCTGAAGAACCAGAAGGGCGAAACCGGCGAAGATGATGAGTTTCACCGGCCAGCGGATGAGCCCGCCGGCATTGGAGGACATTTCGTTCTGATGCCAGGAAAGCATGAACATCGGCCAGGAAAGCCAGGCCAGATAAAAGCAGGCGGGCATAAGAAAAAGTACGATGCCGATGATGTCCACCCACAGGCGCGTGCGAGACGAGATAGCCCCGTAGATGATGTCGACCCGCACATGTTCGTTCATGCGCAGCGTGTAGGAGGCACCCACCAGCACGATAAAGGCAAACATGTACCACTGGATTTCGAGCCAGCCGTTTGAACTATAATTGAAGGTATAACGCACCATGGCGTTTCCGGCGCTGACGAGGCAGCAGACAAGCACCAGATAACCGGCGACCTTGCCCAGAGCTTCGCTGACAAGGTCGATCAGCGCACTTAATTTCAAAAGCGGTTTCATGACTTTCCCCTCTTCCCTTGCCGGGCCCTTTGCGGGTTATGGTGGCAAGCAAGCCGGTCGGCCATCGTGACGGGCACGCCTCCACGCGTATCCGCACAGCCAAATTCCGGCGTTCCTCCCCACAGAATCCCGTGTATGGGCAGGTTGTCCGAAAAGCAACCGAAACCACTATTAAACCGGCCGCATGGCCGCCGTTTTCAACCGTTTACAAAAGAATGTTGCATGACGGCACGCTTTGCACTGCATACCGTTTGCCCCGCTTGCCATCGATGTTCTTTCGTGTGGAACGCATTGCACTTTTCGCCGACTTCATGTTACCTCTGGCTCCGGAGAATCCGGCATGGGCCCGTTATCGTCCGCGGGGCAAATTGTCTTGTGCGGCGGGTATGGCGGATGGAGCAGAAGGGGAAGCGGAATGAGCGAACACCACACAGGTCCGGTCGAAGTTGGCGCCGAGATGAACTACGCCGAGCATGAAAAGACCTATAACGCTTTTCTTGCGATGACGAAGTACGGCACGATGCTGGTCTGTGTGCTGATGTTGGCCATGGTCGCGGGTTTCTTTACGTCCGTGGGTTTCCTTGGCGGCCTTATCGTTTTCCTCGTGCTTTCGGCTGCGGGTTTCATTCTGCTGCGCTGAGCGACGCTGTTCACAAGCGTTTCGCGGCGCAGGACGTTGCGATGCCGGGCAACCGGCAGGCCCCAACCCGGAAAGGCGAAGCAATGAAACGCCTGTTTTCCTGGCTGTTATTACTGGCGGTGATGTCGCATCCCGCTTTGTCGCGCGATCTTTTGCCGTCCGAGCAGGACAAGCTGCGAACACAGATAGAGCGGTTCAGCGCCGCCTTGAATGCGCAGGATTTTGATTTTGTCGGCCGGACGGTGCCGCCGAAAATCTTTGAATTCATTGCAAACGACGCGGGTGTTTCCGTCGGGCAGTTGCGTAGCGCTCTGACCACGCAGATGCAAATGGCGCTTGCGGCAGTCAAGATCACCGAATTCACCATGGACACGGCGGCGATCAGTGTGCAGCAGACGCCTGATGGAACGCCCTATGCACTCGTTCCGACGAAAACGGTGATGGAAACCGGCGGCCAGACGATCGAAGCGAAATCCCATACCCTGGCGCTTATCGACGGTACGCAATGGTATTTGCTGCGTGTGAGCGATCAGCAGCAGGTGACGATCCTGCGAAAGGTCTATCCGTCCTTCGCCACGGTGGAGTTTCCGGAAGATTCCGTACAGCAGGTGAAATAGCGCGCAGGCGTCCGCTTAAACTGTAAAAACTCTAACCGGCTTGAAACCGGATTTCCGCATTTTCAGGAAAAACGCCCCGGACGGAACGGATCGACCGATATTGCGGTCTCCTCACCGTTTGCCAGTTGCGTCACGAGGCGGGCGGTAGCTGCCGATTGTGTCAGCCCCAGATGACCATGGCCGAAGGCATAGATGACGGAAGGTGTGGTGCGCGCGGTGCCGATGACGGGAAGACAGTCCGGCATCGAAGGGCGGAACCCCATCCATTGCTGGCCGCCTTCCACCTTAAGACCGGGCAGGAAACGCCCGGCTTTCTTGAGCATGGCCTCGGATCGCTTGAAATTCGGCTTCAATTCCAGACCGCCCAACTCGACTGCGCCGCCAACGCGGATACCAGAAGATAGCGGGGTGACGACAAAACCGTGGTCGTTGAAATAAAGCTGGCGCGTGAGGTTGAAGGCGCCGGCGGGCAGGGTGGTGTTATAGCCGCGTTCGGTTTCCAGCGGCACGATGTTGCCAAGTGTTGCGGCAAGCGGCTTGGACCACGCGCCGCAGGCGATCACCACCTTGTCGGCGTCGATCTTGTCGCCGTTTTCCAGGGTCACGATCGTACTTTCGCCGACGGCGTCGATGCGTTCTGCCTCGCCCTTGCGCAGCTTTCCGCCACGGGCGATCACCAGATCGAAAATGGCACGGGTGAAGTCGTAGGGATCGGAGACCTGCAAGCCATCAGGCGAGAACATGGCGTGGCGGAATTGCGGGGCAAGACCCGGCTGCAACTCGTCTATCTCGTTGCGGCCGACACGCTTGGAAGAGAAGCCTGCCTGTTCCTTTTCATCCCAGTCCTTGCGGGCAGCGTTGAGGCTGGCTTCGCTGTCGTAAAGATCGAGCGTGCCGGTTTTCGCGACAAAGTGCGAGAGCTCCGGCATGGCGGCGACATGGGCCATTTCGGTGGCAGACAGCCGGTTGATCTCGCTGAGCGCTCTCAGGCCGTGGCGAAAGTTGCGCTCAGCGCTGGCGCGCCAGAAACGCCACAGCCACGGCGCGATCTTCGGCGCATAGGCAGGCGGCACGCTGAGCGGGCCGAGCGGATCGAAAAGCCAGCGCGGTGCTTTTCTCATGATGCCGGGGGCGGGAATGGGGATGATTTCGGGAAAGGCCAGGATGCCGGCATTACCGGAGCTCGCGCCCCGGGCAACTTCACCGCGCTCCAGAAGAAAGACCTCACGCCCGGCATTTTGCAGGTAAAGCGCCGCCATCGAACCGATAATGCCGGTGCCGATCACCAGCACGTCGCATTTCAGGGTTTTGGTCATCGGCGCTCCTGCAACACAAATCTTTCAAGCCCGCCATAACAATGAATGCCGTACCGATGAAAGCCCGTATCGCTCTGCTGCGGCAGAAATATCAGCACTGTGGCAAATAAGCGGTTCTCATCCGGTGCGGACGGGTTGGTAAAGGGAGCGGGGTCTGAAGTATTCTTGCCAACAGTTTCGGCCATTGGACCAATAGTTATGGGTCATCATTAATTGCTATTTAACGGTGTCCGGCTAGGTTTCGCGTGCACGCAGACCGATCCGTTATTTTCATCTCTTTGGCATCGAGGAGGAAAGGTCCGCATACAGGTTATTGTTGGGAGTTCAAAGACATGTCTCAATTTTTCAAACTCGGTACGGACGCATCTGCGGTACTTGATGCCCTAAGCCGCTCGCAAGCCATCATCGAGTTCGATCTGACTGGAAAAATTCTGAAGGCGAACGACAATTTCTGCAAGGCGGTCGGCTATCAGCAATCAGAAATCATCGGACGCCCTCACAGCATGTTCCTGTCTCCCGAAGATGTAGCGTCACCCGAATACAAGGCCTTCTGGGCGAAACTCTCACGCGGCGAATACGATCAGGGCCAATATCGGCGGCGGTCGAAAACCGGCGACGACATCTGGATTGAAGCCTCCTACAATCCGGTTTTTCGTTTCGGCAAACCTTACAAGGTGGTCAAGATCGCTTCCGATATCACGGCGACGAAGCGCCGAAGCACCGAGGATAACGGCAAGCTGGCGGCGCTTTCGCGGGCGCAGGCGATGATCGAGTTCACGCCCGAGGGGAAAATTCTCTCCGCAAATGAAAACTTCCTGACAGCACTCGGCTACACAGCGGAAGAGATCATCGGCAACCATCATTCGATGTTTTGTGAGCGTGGCTACGTGCAGTCCGAAGAGTACCGGAATTTCTGGAAGGATCTTAGTAAGGGCGAGTTCTCGACCGGTCAGTTCATGCGGCTTGGCAAGAACGAAAAACGCGTCTTCATCCAGGCGTCCTACAACCCGATCATCGACGAGCGGGGAAAAGTCGTCAAGGTGGTGAAATTCGCCTTCGATATAACGGACCGCGTCCATGCGGTGGAAGAACTGGGCGCTGCGCTTGAGCGTCTTTCCCAGTGCAACATCCGCGTCACGCTCGACAAGCCTTTCGTGGGTGAGTTCGAGGGGCTGAGACGGGATTTCAACAAGTCCATCGCCGAATTCCAGAAAACCCTGGAAAATGTTCTTGGGCAGACCGATGACCTGACCAGAAGCAGCCAGGAAGTCAGCGAAGCCTCTGTTCATCTCGCCGAAAGATCGCGCGAGCAGGCCGTGGCGCTGGAGGAAACCTCGGCGGCGCTGGAAGAAATCACCGCGACCGTACGGGCATCGACGGAAAACACCAAGGAAACCCGAAAACTCGTTCAGAGTGCGCGGACGTCAACGGCGGCTTCCACGGAAGTCGTTGGGCGTACCGTCAACGCCATGCAGCGCATCGAGACGGCATCGCGGGAAATCAGCCAGATTATCGGCGTTATCGACGAAATCGCCTTCCAGACCAACCTTCTTGCCCTGAATGCGGGCGTCGAAGCCGCACGCGCGGGCGATGCGGGCAAGGGTTTTGCGGTCGTGGCACAGGAGGTGCGCGAACTTGCGCAACGCTCCGCCAGTGCCGCCAAGGAAATCAAGGCGCTCATCAACAATTCCGGCACCGAGGTTCTGGAAGGCGTGCGGCTTGTCGGCGAGACAGGTGAGGCGCTGAAGCAGATCGATGCGCTGGTGAAGCACATTGACGGCAATGTCGATATGATCGCCAAGGCCGCCGATGAACAGGCCTTAGGCATCAGCGAAATCAACCGTGCAGTCAACCAGCTCGACCGGATGACGCAGGAAAACGCGGCGATGAGCGCGCGCACGACCGCCATTAGCGCTACCCTTGCCCAGGGTGCGGATGTACTGGCGCAACTGGTCAGCCTGTTCAAACTGAACCGCCGCGCGACCCAGCGCGACGACGGGGCATCCATTTCATCCAACTCGTCGCGGACGAGCCACAGTGTGAAACTGTCGGGAAGGAAAGCGGCCTGACGGATCGGCGACAGCCTGCTTCTACGTGAGCCTCTTGTCATGCGGATGCCCGTCGCCGGGCATCCGTTTTTTATGCCCGCAGGGCAGGCCTGTTGATGCCGAGATGGTCGCGCAACGTCGAGCCTTCGTATTCCTTGCGGAACAGGCCACGTTCCTGCAAGAGCGGCACGACTTCGCGGTTGAATTCGTCCAGCCCACCGGGGAAGAAGGGCGGCATGACGTTGAAGCCGTCTGCGGCGCCGTTCTCGAACCACTCCTGCATGCGATCCGCAACGTCCTTGGCCGTGCCCATGACGATATGGTGGCCACGACCAGCTGCAACGCGCAGCGCCAGTTCCCGGATCGTCAACTTTTCGCGGCGCGCCAGTTCGGTCAAAAGTTCGGCGCGGCTGCGCAACTGGTCGGAAATAGGCAGGTCCGGCAGCGGGCCGTCGAGATCGTACTCGGTAAGGCTATGGCCGATGCGTTCCTCAAGCAACGGCATGGCGCTCTTGATGTCGGTCCAGCGGTTCAGCTCCTTCAGCTTTTCGCCGGCCTCTTCGAAACTCTTGCCGATGATGGGCATGAAACCGGGCATTACGGCGACGCTTGCGGGATCGCGGCCGAATTTCTCCACTCGCGCCTTTAGGCTGGTGTAGAAGGCCTGCGCCTCGGAAATGGCCTGCTGGGCTGTGAAGACGATATCGGCAGTGCGGGCGGCGAGATCCTGTCCCGGGCCGGAGGAGCCGGCCTGAATGAGAACCGGGTGACCCTGTGGCGAACGCGGAATGTTCAGCGGACCCTTCACCGTGAAATATTTGCCTTCGTGATCGAGAATATGGACCTTCTGCGGATCGACGTAACGGCCGCCTTCCTTGTCCTTTACGAAGGCGTCGTCGTCCCAGCTGTCCCACAGGCCACGCACGACGTTCACATATTCTTCCGCAACGGCATAACGCTCGTCATGCTCAGGATGGCTCTTGGAGAAGTTCGCCGCCGTGCGGGCATAGGAGGTGGTAACGATGTTCCACGCCGCACGCCCGTGGCTGAGATGGTCGATGGAGGCGAAGGCGCGTGCGGTGTGGTAGGGCTCACCATAGGTGGTGGAGGCGGTGGCGGCCAGTCCGATCTTGTTTGTCACCATGGCAAGCGCCGCAAGCAGGGTAAGCGGCTCGAAACGGGCGATCATCGAGGGATGGGCGTCGACGCCGCTGGTGAGGCCATCGGCCAGAAAGACCATGTCGAACTTGGCCTCTTCGGCCATTTTCGTGACGCGGGTCAACAGGTCGAAATTCTCGCTGCCGGCCTCCGCATCCGGGTGACGCCAGCCGGAAACGTGGTGGCCTGCTCCTTGCAGGAACAGGCCAAGATGCATCTGTCTTTTGCGGGTAGTCGTGGTCATGGTGATCATGCCTTTATTTCGGTCGTGTTATATTTGCGTTGCCAGAAGCGCTTCTAGCTTCTTGAGGTCGGCTGAGGTTTTCATGGTCCGCACCAGTGCCGGAATTCCGGCGAATTTTTCATTGCCGCCAGTGGCGTCGGCAAATTTTTCCGTGGGGTCATCAATGCCGGGAAGACCGTCAATGCGGCGCGACAGCACCGTGCCGTCCTTCTTCGTCACGTCGATGACCACGAAACGGGTGGTAGGATCCGGCGAGAGGCGGCGGGCGGTCTCGTCGTGCCGGCGCGAGACTTTTGCGGAAAGTCCAAGCAGGTCGGCGCGTGCAGGACGTTCGTCGAAATGGGTGATGCCGAGTGCGCCATCCGTCAGTGCGGCTGCGAAGACATATTCGGCGCTGAAACGCGCATCGATGCCCGTGGCGGGTGTGGCCGAACCCACAAGAGCGGCATCGCCTCCCGGGGGAAAGGTGATGACGACAGTTTCGATTTCATCTGGTGCCAGATCATTGGCGCTGCGCAGTGCAAGCGCACCGACGGCAACAGGGTGGCTGGCGGTGCAGCAGGGAAATGCCTTGAGCGTCAATCCGGGAGAGACGATCTGCCAGGGTGTGCCCCAGCCGGACAGGAGCCGTTTCGGCTGTTCCGCGCCAAAGGCGAAGGCGGAATAAAAGCCGATAGGGTTTTCCAGAAAATCCGGCGCGCCCTGAAAACCTGATCTTGCCAGCTGCGCGGCGGTGAGGCCAGCGCGTGTCGCAAGCCCGGCATGCAGGGGCTTCGCATCATAACCGAATTGCAGGCGAAGTCCGGCAGATTGCGTGGCGGCAAGGCCGAGTGCGATAGCGGTCGTCTGCGGGGTGAATTTCAGAAGATGGGCGATGGCCGCTGCCGCACCGATGGGGCCGAGGGTCGCGGTGGCGTGGAAGCCATTTTCGTAATGCTTGGTGCCGAGCGACAGGCCAAGCCGCGCCATGGTTTCCAGCCCGACAATATAGGCGGCAATAAATGCGTCCGCCATAGAGCCTTCCTCGACCGCAACAGCCAATAGAGCGGGAACGATGGCGACGGTGGGGTGGCCGCGTACGCTGCCGTGGACGTCGTCATAATCCAGCACGTGCCCCGCATGACCATTGATGAGGGCGGCGGTGAAAGCCTCCGTGCGCAGATCATTGCCGACAATGCCCGCCGTGCCGGATGTGCCTGACGTAAAGCTGTCGATGAGGATTTTCGTGCTTCGGTCGGAAGCGCCACCTAGCATACAGGCGAAAAAGTCGATCAGCGCCGTACGGGCGATCGTCACAGCCTCTTCGTCGCGGAGCGGATCAGAGGCGGCGATGGCTTCTGCCAGATGAAGGGTGAGTTTTTCGTCGGCGGTCATGGCGTCAGATCCCTTCGCCGTCGGCGACCCGTGCCACCTGTCCGCCGAGGCCCTTTACGAAGGCGTTGATACGCGGATTGGTAGACTTGTAGAAGATATGCTCCGGCGTGCCCTGATCGACGATCAGGCCGTTTTCCGTGAAGACGATATTGTCGCTGATTTCCTCGGCGAAGCGCATTTCGTGGGTCACGAGAATGCTGGTCATGCCGTCATTGACGAGATCGCGGATGACGGCGAGCACTTCGCCCACGGTTTCCGGATCGAGTGCGGAGGTAACCTCGTCGAACAGCACCAGTTCAGGCCGCATGGCAAGCGCGCGGGCAATGGCCACACGCTGCTGCTGGCCGCCGGACAGCTGACCGGGATAGGCATCCACTTTCTGCGACAGGCGGACTTTTTCCAGCAATTCGCGGGCATGACGCTCGGCTTCCGCCTTCGGCGTGCCGAGGATTTTGATTGGCGCGATGGTGATGTTTTCCATCACCGTCAGATGCGGGAAGAGGTTGAACTGCTGGAAGACGATGCCGATGCGCTTGCGCAGCGTTATGCGCTCAGCTTCCGTTTTCAGCTGATCGACGCGGGTGCCGCCCACGGTGATCTTGCCAGATTGCGGAATGAGCAGGCCGTTGATGCAGCGCAGGATCGTGGATTTGCCCGAGCCGGAAGGGCCGATGATGGAGACGGCGTCGCCCTTGTTGACGGTGAGATCAATGCCTTTGAGCACTTGATTGTCGCCGAAGGACAGGTGCACGCCTTCCAGTTCAACCAGAGCTTTGGTGGCGGTTTGGGGGGCGGATGCGGGCATGGTGTATTCCAATCAGCGGGAAGCGAAGCGCCGTTCAAGGCGCTGCGTGAAACGGGACACTGGATAGCAGAACAGGAAGAACGCCATCAGGACGGTGAGATAGACCACGACGGTGAAATCGTTGCGCTGCACGGCGGTGCTGGCATCGGTTGCGGCGTGGAGAAGCTCATGCACGCCGACCAGCGAGGCAAGCGCCGTGCCCATGGTGATGGAGGCGTAAAGGTTCATCCACGGCGGCAGCGAGCGCTTCACGCATTGCGGCAGGATTATCCAGCGCAGCGTCTGGTTGCGCGAAAACCCGAGGCCCTGCGCCGCTTCCCATTGTGCGGTGGGAATGGACTGGATGGCGCCACGGGTGATTTCGGCGATGTGGGCGCTGGCCGGAATCGCAAGGCCGACGACGGCCTTGATCCAGTCTGGAAACGGAATGTAGTTGCCGAAGGCGACGATCTCGAAGGGGAAGATGTAGGTCGCGGCGAAAATCAGCACCAGATGCGGGGCGTTGCGGAAGATTTGCACGTAGGTGAGCGCCGGCGCGCGCACGAGGCGATAGGGCGCAAGCTCCATGATGCCAAGCACGACGCCGATGATGGTGCCGATGGCAATCGCCAGGATGCTGATCAGCACATTCATGGCAAAACCCTTGCCGAGATAGGGCAGCCATTCCAGCAGCACCTGTCCGAGCGAGGGATCGAGAACCAGCCACAGCACGACGGCAACGAGCACGCCGCACAGAAGAATGGTGCCGAAAGGCAGCTTCTTCGCCGCCTGTGTTGGAGAGACCACCGCGCTCATTGACCGAACCCCGGAACCGCAAGACGCCGCTCAAGCCACAGGCCCGCCCTTGCGACGATGAAATTGATGACACTGAAAAAGATGAGGATCACCAGCATCAGTTCGACCACATTGTCGCGCTGCGTCCAGATCAGGATCGAGGCATAGGTGATTTCACCGACCGCAATCGCCGAGCCGACGGTGGTGAGCTTCACCAGATTGATGAGATTGTTGATGATGGAAGGAAGTGCGGTGCGGATTGCCAGCGGAAATTCCACGTAACGTAAAATCTCGAAAGAGCTGAAACCGATGGCGCGTGCCGCCTCGATGGTGGTGGCCGGCACCGCTTCGATACCGCCGCGCAAGGCTTCCGCATGGAAAGCGGCAACGTGCAGGCCGGTGATGGCGACGACCCAGAAGAACGGGGTGAGCGGATTGTTCTGCGCGCCGCCGAGCGCGTTTGAAATCAACATGTTTAGCACAAGGAAACCACACATCAGCTGCACCAGCGTCGGCGTGTTGCGCGTCAATTCCACATAGGCGCGCACGGGACCGGCGAGCCAGCCTTTGCCTGACGTGAGCATTGCGGCGAAGATGAAGCCGAAAACGAGGCTGAGCGGCAAGGTGACGGCGACGAGGATGAGTGTCATCTTCATGCCGTCGAGCCAGATCTGAACCTCGTAGCCGCTGTTCAGGAAGTCATAGTTGAGGCCTATATGCGCGGCCAACTCTATGAAACGCGCTGTAAATCCATCCTGCATCGGATATCCATGCTGTTGTCGCGGCTGCCGCCCGGCAGGCGGTGCCAGAATGACCTGTCTTGCTATAAAGCAGAAAAGAACGGCGGGCGAAACCGGCCGTTCTCAGTGGTGAGGGGAAATCTCCGTGATGGCAGATGCCCCTACGACATGCTGGTCCCCCGGACCAGGTCCGGGGTGACGGAGCGAGCGGGATTGCCCAGCCTTTACTGCGCCGCGGAGAGCTTCGTCTTCTGCTCTTCCATGAAGCCGATGCTCGGCAGGCGGTTGGCCTTGGCGAATTCGATCATTTTGCCGGAAGCGTGCAGCTCCTTGACGATCTTGTCGAGCGCAGCCTGCGTGTCGGCCTCGCCCTTGCGCAGCCAGATGACGGAGTCAGAAGGGATAAGGTCGGTGGGGATCAGAATGCCGTAATCCTTCCACTCATCGGCGCGGTCCTGAAGCATCAGGCTCAGCGTGCCGTTGACGTGTACGGAGACATCGCAATTGCCGCCCTTCAGCGCGAGCAGCGATTCCGGCTGGCTCGGCAACGCCTTTACCTGCGCGCCATATTGCTCGATCAGCGGCTGAGTGTAGTTGGAGCCCTGCGATACGCAGGCAATCTTGCCCTTCAGGTCCGGCCAGTCCTTGATGCCCGAGTCCTTGCGGCCGATGGCGGCGCCGCCCTGGCGGTCATAGGGGGTGGGCACGTAATCGAGCGTTTTGGCGCGCTCTTCCGTGTACTGCATGTTGGCGATCAGAATATCGACCTTGCCCTGCTGCAGGAACTGCACGCGGTTGGGCGGGGTCACGGTTTCGGTCACCAGCTCCACACCGAGACCGGCGGCCAGCGCCTTGGCAACGTCGATGTTGAGGCCCTTCTGCTCCTGCGTCTTCGGATCGATGAAGCCGAAAGGCGCGCCGGACAGGATGACGCCGACGGTGAGCTTGCCGCGACCCTTGATACGGTCGATCGTAGCATCCGCGTGAGCGGCGGTGGCCATCGAAGCGATGACGACGGTTCCGGCGATGAGTTTCGCGGCAAATCTGGAGAAGGAGAGGGCCATGGGTATTTCCTTTTGGTTGTGGGTGGAAACTACATGAGGCGTCCGTCGAGAGCGAGAATTGGCGTTGCGCAAAAAATCGTATAAATAAAATCGTGTTCCAATAAGTTCTCTGGTGGGAAAAAATAACCTAATAATTTGAAATCGTAGAATCTTGTTCTTACGCTGGCGGGGTTTGGCGCTTTGGCATATCCTCGCCACAGGGGCGAGGATGACGCTGGCTATGCCTGGGCATTTTGAGCGCCTTCTCCCGAAGAGCGCTCCCGCATCGTTACCGACCGGCGTTATAGGCCGCGATCGCCGCCATATTGACGATGTCGCTGTCCTTGGCGCCCATCGAGGTGATCTGCACCGATTTGTCGAGGCCGACGAGAAGCGGGCCGATGACGGTCGCACCGCCCAGTTCCTGCAGCATCTTGGTGGAGATCGAGGCGGAATGGATGGCGGGCATGACCAGCACGTTGGCTGCACCGGAAAGGCGGGCAAAGGGATACTGGCTCTGCATGCGATGATGGTTCAGCGCCACATCGGCCGACATTTCCCCATCGACCTCGAAATTGACGTTGCGCTTGTCGAGGATTTTCACCGCTTCGCGCACCTTGTCGGAGCGTTCGCCAACCGGCTGGCCGAAGGTGGAATAGGCGAGCATCGCCACACGCGGTTCGTAGCCGAAACGGCGGGCGAGACCTGCTGCTTCTTCCGCGATATCGGCCAAATCTTCGGCGGACGGCATGTCGTGCACGGCGGTATCTGCCACGAAGACCGTTCGGTTGCGCGACACGACCAGCGAAACGCCGATGACACGGTGGCCGGGTTTGGTGTTGATGCAGCGGCGGATATCCTCGAGCGCCGTGGAATAGTTGCGGGTAACGCCAGTCACCACGGCGTCCGCGTCACCCATCGCCACCATGCAGGCGGCGAAATGGTTACGGTCGTTGTGAATCAGGCGCTGCACGTCGCGCAGCAGGAAGCCGCCGCGCTGCAACCGCGCATAGAGATAATCGACATAGGCATCGACGCGGCTGGAAAGGCGGGCATTGGTGATCTCGATATTGGCGCGGTCGAGATCGATGCCGGCACGCTCCGCATTGGCCTTGATGATGTCGTCACGGCCGAGCAGGATGGCGGTGCCAAGCCCCTGCGCGGTAAACGAGATCGCTGCGCGCATCACCTGTTCTTCTTCCGCTTCGGCGAAAACGACCCGCTTCGGAGAGCGGCGCACACGCTCGTAAAGGCGCTGCGTGGTCGACGCCATGGGGTCGCGGCGGGCGGAAAGCTCGCGGGCATAGGCATCGAGATCGGGCAATTCGCGGCGAGCGACGCCGGTTTCGATGGCGGCCTTGGCCACGGCTACCGGAATGGCCGAGATCAGTCGCGGATCGAAGGGAACGGGAATGATATATTGCGATCCGAAGCGCGGGCGGTTGCCCTGATAGGCGGCGGCCACATCATCCGGCACATCCTCGCGGGCAAGATCGGCCAGCGCCTGTGCGGCGGCAATCTTCATCGCGTCGTTGATCTGGCTTGCGCGGACATCGAGCGCGCCGCGGAAGATATAGGGAAAGCCGAGGACGTTGTTGACCTGGTTCGGATAATCCGAACGCCCGGTCGCCATGATGGCGTCATCGCGGATGCGGGCGACTTCTTCCGGGGTGATTTCCGGGTCAGGGTTGGCCATCGCGAAAATGATCGGCTTCGGCGCCATGGAGCGGATCATCTCTTCAGTGAAGGCACCCTTCTGCGACAGGCCGAAGACGACATCTGCGCCCTTCATGGCCTCAGTCAGCGTGCGGTTGTTAGTCTTGACCGCATGGGCGGATTTCCACTGGTTCATGCCTTCGGTGCGGCCCTGGTAGATCACGCCCTTGGTGTCGCAAAGCGTGATGTTTTCGGGGTTGAAACCCATGGCCTTGATGAGGTCCATGCAGGCGATGGCAGCAGCACCTGCGCCGTTGCAGACGAGCTTCGTCGTCTTGAAGTCTCGGCCGGTCAGTTCGATGGCGTTGATGAGACCGGCGGCGGCGATGATGGCGGTTCCGTGCTGGTCGTCATGGAAAACGGGAATGTCCATCAGCTCGCGCAGGCGGCTTTCGATGATGAAACATTCCGGCGCCTTGATGTCTTCCAGATTGATGCCACCGAAGGAGGGGCCAAGGTAACGCACGCAATTGATGAATTCGTCGGCGTCTTCGGTATCAACCTCGAGATCGATGGAATCCACATCCGCAAAGCGTTTGAACAGAACGGACTTGCCTTCCATGACAGGCTTGGAGGCGAGCGCGCCGAGATTGCCGAGACCGAGGATCGCCGTGCCGTTGGAGATCACTGCTACCATGTTGCCGCGTGTCGTATAATCGTAAGCCGTCGCCGGATTTTCGGCGATGGCTTTCACCGGCACGGCCACTCCTGGCGAATAGGCAAGCGACAGATCCCGCTGAGTCGCCATCGGCTTGGTCGGGGTGATTTCCAGTTTCCCCGGTCTGCCTTGCGCGTGGAAATCCAGTGCTTCCTGATCCGTAACCGATGTTCTGGTGCTGGCGGGCTTCGTCGTGTCGGACATGGGCTGAGTGTGCTTTCGTGTCGATAACAGTGTAAAAATATCCGTCGTTGTTATTGTATTTTTCGCGCGCGTGCCAAGCGTTGAATGTTGTTCAGTGCAGCAAATTTAGCCGTGGCGAAATTTGTGGCCGATTCAATCGATTAATTGCGTATTGTCGGCGTTATAGGTGGGGCTGGTAGGCCTGCCGTACCATATTCACGAAGGCCTCCACATGGAGGGCAAGCGGACCGCGCCTGACGACCAGCACGCTATCTGACCAGGCATCGGCGCTTTCGAGCGGTACACCCGTGATGCCCCTTGTGGAGCGCACGGTGCTTTCCGGCAGAATGGAAATTCCCGCGCCAGCTTCCACGAGGGCAAGGATGGTGTTGACGTTGGCGATGCGCATGCCGATTTCCGGCTCACAGCCTGCATCCTCGAAAAGGGAAAGCGCGCTGCTGCTGAGCCCCAGGCCGATCTCGTCCACCGGCAGCAGCAGTTTTTCCCGCACGATATCGCCAACCGAAACCCTGGGACGGGAGGTGAGCGGATGGCGCTCCGGCAGGGCGACGCACAGTTTGGAGCGGTCGAAGGGCATGGCCCGCAAGCTCTGCGGCAATTGGGGCAGGGGTGCGCGAATGAAAGCGACGTCTGTCTTGCGCGTCGCCACCTGCTCGATCAACTGTTCCATCGTCATGCCGGGCAGGAGTTCCAGCGTGACCTCCCTGTGGTCGTTGCCATAACGGGTGATCAGCGCCGGCAATTTGCGTTCCGCCATCACGCTGGTGCCGAAGCCGATTCGCAGCGTGCCGAGCTGGCCGCGCCTGATCTGGTGTGCCTTTTCCAGCGCGCCCTTGGTGCGGGCAAGAATTTCCTCCGCATCGAGCAGCATCGACTGCCCAGCCGGCGTAAGTTCCACACCGCGGTTGACACGGAGGAAAAGCTTGAAGCCCAGATTTTCTTCCAGTTGCCGGATACGCTGGGTTACGGCCGGTTGGGCGATGCCCAGCTGCAAAGCGGCCGCGCGGAAATTTTTAGCCCTTGCGGCTTCCACAAAAATGGCGAGCTGGCGAATATCCATCGGCGGAGAGGTCTTTGTGTTGTAGGTGTTGATATGGTATAAGCGCAGCTTATCAAAAATGCCCGTCTTGCGCATTGTCATCTTGTCGCAGGCGACGTTATACCGCACCGAGGTTTCGGTCGCCCAGTGCCTGCATGCGGGCCTCTGCGATACGAACTTGGGAGGATTTGTTCGAGCACATTGTCCGCCGTCCATTGGGGCCGGCGATAAACTGCAGTGAATGGGTCAAAATGACAGTCACCACGGAAGTCTCCCGCACCATTGTTCCCCATTTTGCCTCGTCGCCTTCAGCGCATCTTCGCTCAGCCGTAAGTGCGGCGGACTGTCTGGCCTGGGCCGGGCATTGAAAGATCATCGGGCGTCAGCCTTAGCGGCGGCTCTCCTAACCGGATATTTAATTTCATGAGTAAACCAGCAACCTCAACGTCGCTCGTAGCCAGATTATGGCTCTTCGTGCTCGGCGCTGTCATCGTCGCTGCGGGACTGTTCTTCGCCATTGGCGGCGGGCAGCTCGCAACACTCGGCGGTAGCCTCTATTTCGTCTTGGCGGGTATCGCACTGATCGTCTCCGGCTTGCTTATTCTCCTGCGCAAGCCCGCCGGCGCGCTCCTCTTCGGCCTTGTCTTCATCGTCAGCGGTGTTTGGGCAGTGTGGGAAGCCGGACTGCACTTCTGGCCGCTCATCTCCCGCCTGCTGGCGTTGGGTGTGGGCGCCACGGTGGTTGCGCTCTCCTATCCGCTGCTGCGGCGCGCGGCTGGCAAGACGCCCGCTTACGGCGCTTCGTTTGCCCTTGCTGGCGTTCTGGCCATCGCGTCCGCTGCGGGTTTTGCCGGCATGTTCGTGCCGCATCCGACCGTCGCCTTCAAGGGTGAGGTTGCTGCACTGACGCCGGTAACGCCGGAAAAAGAGCAGAAGAACTGGGAACATTACGGCAATACGGCGGGCGGCAGCCGCTTCGTTGCGCTTGATGAAATCAACCGCGATAACGTCAAGAACCTTGAGGTGGCATGGACCTACCGGACCGGCGACACGCCGATCAGCCCCGGCGCGAACGGTGCGGAAGATCAGGAAACGCCGCTTCAGGTCGGCGACACCGTGTTTGTGTGCACACCGCACAACAATGTCATCGCGCTCGACGCCGATACCGGCGCACAGAAGTGGAAGACCGAAATCAACGCCAAATCCACCGTCTGGATGCGTTGCCGTGGTCTTGCCTATTTCGATGCCAAGGCGCAGCTGAAGCAGCCGACCGCTCCGGGTGCAACGCCTGTCACCCCGGCGATCGTAGCCGACGGTGCGCTTTGCCAGCGCCGCATTCTCATGAACACCATCAACGCGGAACTCATCGCGCTCGACGCCGACACCGGCGCGTTTTGCCCGGATTTCGGCACCAATGGCCGCGTCGATCTGAAGATCGGTCTTGGTGATGCGCCGGACCCGCAATACGTGCTGACATCGGCCCCCACACTGGCCGGCACCACCGTCGTGGTCGGCGGACGTATCGCTGACAACGTACAGGTGGATATGCCTGGCGGCGTGATGCGCGGTTTCGACGTGGTGACGGGTGAGCTTCGCTGGGCTTTCGATCCCGGCAATCCTGAAATCACCAAGCTGCCGCCCGAGGGCCAGACCTATACCCGTTCCACGCCGAACGTCTGGGCATCCATGTCCTACGATCCGGAGCTGAACACGGTCTTCATGCCGGTGGGCAGCCCCTCGGTCGATCTTTACGGCGCGACGCGCACACCGCTCGATCATAAATACGGCGCTTCCATGCTGGCGCTCGATGCCACGACCGGCCGCGAAAAGTGGGTCTACCAGACGGTTCATAATGATCTCTGGGACTTCGACGTGCCGATGCAGCCGAGCTTCATAGATTTCCCGAAGGCTGACGGAACGACCGTTCCGGCTCTGGTCTTCGGCACCAAGGCCGGTCAGATCTATGTGCTGGACCGGGCGACTGGTCAGCCGCTGACCAAGGTGGAAGACGTTCCGGTCAAGGCCGGCAACATTCCGAACGAGCCATATGCACCAACGCAGCCGCGTTCGGTGGGCATGCCGCAAATCGGCGCGCAGACGCTGACGGAAGCCGATATGTGGGGTGCCACCCCTTTCGATCAGCTTTTGTGCCGTATCGCTTTCAAGGGCATGCGTTATGAAGGCCTCTATACGGCGCCGGGCACGGACCTCTCCCTCGCCTTCCCGGGTTCGCTTGGCGGCATGAACTGGGGCGGCATCTCGACTGACCCGACGACCAACACAATCTTCATCAACGACATGCGCCTCGGCCTGTGGATTGAGATGAAGGAAGCGGCTCCCACCAAGGCAACGGCAAGCGGCGGCGAAAGCGTCAATACCGGCATGGGCGTTGTTCCCATGAAGGGCACGCCCTATGCGGTGAACAAGAACCGTTTCCTGTCTGCTCTCGGCATTCCCTGCCAGGCTCCGCCCTATGGCTCGATGACTGCGATCGACATGAAGACGCAGCAGATCAAGTGGCAGGTTCCTGTCGGCACCGTTGAAGATACCGGTCCGCTCGGCATCAAGATGGGTCTGCCGATCCCGATCGGCATGCCCACGCTCGGCGGAACGCTTGCCACCCAGGGCGGTCTCGTTTTCATCGCCGGCACCCAGGATTATTATCTGCGCGCCTTCGATACGGCGACCGGCAAGGAAGTCTGGAAGGCCCGCCTTCCGGTCGGCAGCCAGGGCGGCCCGATGAGCTACAAGTCTCCGAAGACAGGCAAGCAATATGTCGTCATCTCGGCCGGCGGTGCACGTCAGTCTCCTGACCGTGGCGACTACGTGATCGCTTACGCGCTGCCGAACTGATCCTGACATGTCATCGCTCTGAAAACGGAAACCCGGGCCATTCGCCCGGGTTTTTCTTTGCGGCCTTTCAAAGCGACTGATCGCCCTTCGCGCGGAACCTCACCCTGTGCGTTGCGTTAGCAAAACGGGTCCGACATTCACCAAGCTTTCACAAGGCGAACTTATGAGCTTGCGCTTATCCGCCCGTGAACCGATGATGGCAGCATTGGTAAATATGTATATTGTCCGGCCCGCCGGAAATTTTTTAAAGTTGGAAAGGTTTTTATTGTGACGGAACAATCTCGAAAGATCACGCCGGTTCTTCTTGCTGGTGGGGCGGGATCACGGCTTTGGCCGGTATCGCGCGATCAGTTGCCCAAGCAGTTCCAGCCGCTGGTCGGCAATCTTTCGACCTATCAGCAGACACTGACGCGCGTGGCCGACAAGGCGCTTTATGCCGAGCCGCTGGTGATCACCAACGAGGATTTCCGCTTCTTCGCCCGCCGTCAGGCTGAGGAGATCGATCTTCCGGCTACGGTGGTTCTCGAACCCGCCCGCCGCGACAGTGCCGCCGCCATGGCCGCTGCCGCCGTGCTGGCAGAGCGCCGGGAGCCGGGATGCCTGGTGCTGGCGCTTGCCGCCGACCATGTGGTGCTGGATGCCGACAAATTCTCAGAGTCCGTGAGGCTTGGCGCCAGGGCCGCCGATCAGGGCAATATCGTCGTTTTCGGTCTGGTGCCAACCGAACCGCGCACCTCCTACGGCTACATCAAGCCTGGTGAAGCGATTGATGGTGAAGCTGACCTGAGCATCGTTGAAGCATTCGTGGAAAAGCCGGATGTGAAGACGGCAATCTCCTATCTGGAGAAGGGTTATCTCTGGAACTCCGGCAACTTCCTGTTCCGTTCCGACGTGATGATTGCCGAACTCAAGGCATTCGCGCCAGAGATTCTTGCGGCAGTAACGCAGTCGGTCGAACAATATGAAAGCGACCTTGGCTTCGTGCGCCTGCATCAGGCGAGCTTCGAAGCCTCGCCGAAAAACTCCATCGACTATGCGGTGATCGAAAAGACCAAGCGCATGGCGGTGGTGCACGGCCATTTCCGCTGGTCGGATATCGGCAGCTGGGACGCGATCTGGGAAATCGCCGACAAGCACGGCAACGACAATGCGCTCGAGGGCGACGGTGTCTTCATCGATTCCGAGGGCTGCCTGATCCATTCCACGCAATTGCTGACGACGGTGGTGGGCGCGAAGGATCTGGTGGTGGTGGCCACCAAGGATGCGGTTCTGGTGGTGCCGAAAAACCGGGTGCAGGATGTGAAAGGCCTGGTGGAAACACTGAAGGATGGCGAACACGCGCCGCGGACGCAAGCGCACAGGCGAGTCTATCGTCCATGGGGTTACATCGAACATATGTATGTGGACGAGCGCTACCGCGTGGGCCACATCACGGTTGATCCTGGCCACCGCATCTCGTTCCAGAAACATTATCACCGCTCGGAGCACTGGATCATCGTCAAGGGCACGGCAACCGTGACGATTGGCGACGAAACCCGGCTGCTGACGGAAAACCAGTCCGTCTATATCCCGATTGGCCAACCGCATCGGCTTGCCAATGAGGGGCAGATTCCGCTTGAGTTGGTCGAAATCCAGACCGGCGCGTATCTTGGCGAAGACGACGTCATCCGCATCGAGGATGATTATAAGAGGCAGTAGGACTACTGCCCGCACCGAAGCGGCATTTTATCCCGGCCAGCGGGGCCGGGATGATAAATCCCTAGCTTTTCTGTCGGTTCGACGGATCAGGCGACAGTTGCATTCACGCAGTGGGCGAAGGCGTGGGAAAGCATCGCTGCTTCCAGCCCGCGACGCCAGAACAACCACCCGAACGTCAGTCCGGGGATAAAATTGCCGAGCAGGACACTGACAATCAGCAATGGTTGCGGATGAACGGCAATGGCAAACAGAAAGGGCAGGTGGCCCACGGCAAAAAGGGCCGCTGCGATGACAATGGCAGTCCACAGCATGACCGGCTGGACTTGTCCCTTGCCCACTATTCGCCAGAGCACCCATGCGAAGAATGCCATCAAGCCCCATCGGGTCAGCAGCTCCTCCGTTATGCCGCCATAGAGAAGCCGGGTGACGAGTGGGACTTCAAACGCCGCCATTTTTTCCATGGTTGCCGTATCGGTTAAGGCAGGCAGGATCACAGACGAATAAGCGATCATCAACAGGCCGACGAGAAGACCCGTCAGCAAAGCTGATGGGGCTTGCCTGCGCAAGACTGGCCCGAACCCGGTTCCTTTCAGCCATGCATCGATCAGTGGAGTGCCCAGCCCGAGTTTGCCGGCGAGCGCTTGACCCGTCGCCACCGCAGCAATGATCAGGACTGCCGGCTGGACGAGCATCACAACCCGTATCGTGAAGGAAAGATCCTGTCCCGACGCCAGCCGTTCGAACGGTGCGAGCAAAAGCGATAACACGCCCGCCAGACCGATCATCAAAAGAATGTGCCAACGTTTCACGATCGCTCACCTTATGTTTGCCCATCCATGCGGGCTTGGCACTCTGTGCGCGGGAACCGACGCCAAAGTCGGAAGACTATGAAGATACTAAGTTGCCTGCAGATTACGGGTGCGCAGTCTTTGTCGTGCCATTCGGCATCCTTCCAAATTCCCAATCTTCTTTCTCAACAAATCTAGCCGTTCGGCACGTTTGTATCTGCTCGAAACAGCGCGGCGAGCCGCGGCGAGATTCATTTTTTAGGCGGTTGCCTAATCAAAAATCTTCGCTTACGTTCCAACTGCAACGTTTCAGTGAGGGAGGAGACTCATGCGAATGCGCTTTATTTCTGCGGCCTTTTTGGCCAGTGTTATGATTCCGGCGGGTGTCGCTGGGGCTACCGATCTTGAAGTTACCCATTGGTGGACATCGGGCGGTGAAGCCGCTGCCGTTGCCGAACTTGCCAAGGCTTTTGATGCCACCGGCAACAAGTGGGTGGACGGCGCTATTGCCGGTTCGGGCGGCACCGCCCGTCCGATCATGATTAGCCGTATCACCGGCGGCGACCCGATGGGTGCCACCCAGTTCAACCATGGCAGACAGGCGGAAGAACTGGTGCAGGCCGGCCTGATGCGCGACCTGACCGACGTTGCCGAAAAGGGCAAGTGGAAAGACGTCATAAAGCCGGCAAGCCTGCTCGACAGCTGCACCATCGACGGCAAGATCTATTGCGCGCCGGTCAACATCCATTCTTGGCAATGGTTGTGGCTTTCCAACGAAGCGTTCAAGAAAGCGGGCGTCGAAGTTCCCAAGAACTGGACTGAATTTGCTGCCGCAGCACCAGCACTGAAAAAAGCCGGCATCCAGCCGCTCGCGCTCGGCGGTCAGGCATGGCAGGCCAATGGCCTGTTCGACACGCTGACGCTTTCGATCGGCGGCAAGGATCTTTATCAGAAGGTCTATGGCGACAAGGATGCCGAAGCAGCGGCCGGTCCCGACATGGCCAAGATTTTCGCGGCCGCCGTCGAGGCCCGCGACATGGCCAAGGGCACCAATGTTCAGGACTGGAACCAGGCCACCAACATGGTCATAACAGGCAAGGCCGGCGGCCAGATCATGGGCGACTGGGCGCAGGGCGAGTTCCAGCTTGCCAACCAGAAGGCGGGTACGGACTACACTTGCCTGCCGGGTCTCGGCCTTAACGACTATCTCACCACCGGCGGCGACGCCTTTTACTTCCCGCTGCTGAAGGATGAAGCAAAATCCAAGGCGCAGGACGTTCTGGCCGCAACCATCGTCGATCCTAAAACGCAGGTGGCTTTCAACCTTAAGAAAGGCTCGCTGCCGATCCGTGGCGACGTCGACCTGAATGCGGCCAATGACTGCATGAAGAAGGGTCTGGAAATTCTGGCCAAGGGCAATGCGCTGACCAGCACAGACCAGCTGATTTCTGCTGATACGCAGAAGCAGAAAGAAGACCTGATGGCGGAGTTTTTTGCCAGCGCGATGACTGCAGAAGATGCACAAAAGCGCTTCGCCGGCATCATCGGTTCCGCTGACTAACCGCAACCTCTTGTGCGGCGGGTGGCATCCATCCGCCGTAAGCTCCCTGCGGGATGCGTAAACGCGCAAGCCCGGAGGATTGGGGCGAGGTCTTTGCGACCTTGCCTGGCTATCAACGGCAACGTTACAGGAGGGTCATCCATGGCGGGTCTAGCGCGCTCCGGCCGCCCCAACCAGCTTTTCCGCAATCTCAATTCGAAGATTGCTTCCATTCCCATGATATTGACCGCCGTCGTGATTTTTCTCGGCGGAACGGTCTGGACGGTGATTTACTCATTCACCAATTCCAAGCTTCTGCCACGTGCAAGCTTCATCGGTTTCGACCAGTATGAGCGGTTGTGGGCCGCACCGCGCTGGATCATTTCCATCCAGAATCTGGCGATCTACGGAATTCTCTCGCTGATCTTCAGTCTGGTGATCGGCTTCGTGCTGGCGGCGCTGATGGATCAGAAGATCCGTTTCGAGAACACCTTCCGCACCATCTTCCTTTATCCCTTTGCTCTGTCGTTCATCGTTACCGGCCTTGTCTGGCAATGGCTGTTGAACCCGGAATTTGGCATTCAGTCCGTGGTCCGCTCGATGGGGTGGGAAAGCTTCACCTTCGATCCGCTTTATAATTCCGAGATCGTTATCTACGGCATCCTGATCGCGGCGCTCTGGCAGGGCACGGGGCTCGTCATGTGCCTGATGCTGGCCGGTCTTCGCGGCATAGACGAGGATATCTGGAAGGCGACGCGCGTCGACGGCATTCCGATGTGGAAGACTTATATCCTCATCATCATTCCCATGATGCGGCCGGTCTTCATCACCACGCTCGTCATTATCGCGAGCGGCATCGTCAAGGTTTACGATCTGGTGGTGGCGCAGACCAGTGGCGGACCGGGCATCGCATCCGAAGTGCCGGCGAAATATGTCTATGACTACATGTTCCAGGCGCAGAACCTGGGGCAGGGCTTCGCCGCATCCACCATGATGCTTCTGACCGTCGCCATCATCGTCATTCCATGGGCGTACCTCGAATTCGGAGGCAAGAAGCGTGGCTAATATCAGCACATTGAACACGGTCGCCGCCGCAACCGATGCGGTTGCCACCGACCTTTCCGGTCCCCGCGGCAAGAAGCCGAAAAAAACGTTTTCCCGCCGCAACATCATTCTCTACGGCACGCTGTTTGTCGCTGCCGCCTATTACCTGCTGCCGCTTTACGTGATGGTCGTCACCTCTCTGAAGGGCATGCCGGAAATACGGCTCGGCAACATTTTTGCGCCGCCGGTGGAAATCACCTTCGAACCCTGGGTGAAAGCCTGGGCGAATGCCTGCACCGGGCTGAACTGCGACGGGCTTTCACGCGGCTTCTGGAACTCGGTACGCATCCTCATACCTTCGGTCGTGATCTCGATCATCGTGGCTTCCGTCAGCGGTTACGCCATCGCGAACTGGAAGTTCAGGGGTTCGGAACTGTTCTTCTCGATCCTCATCATCGGTGCCTTCATCCCCTATCAGGTGATGATCTACCCGATCGTCATCGTGCTGCGCGAATTGGGCATTTATGGCACTCTGACTGGCCTCGTGATCGTGCACACGATTTTCGGCATGCCGATCCTGACGCTACTCTTCCGCAACTATTTTGCGTCGCTGCCGGAGGAATTGTTCAAGGCGGCACGTATTGATGGCGCCAATTTCTGGCAGATCTATTTTCGCATCATGCTGCCCATGTCGCTGCCGATCTTCGTCGTGGCGATGATCCTGCAGGTCACCGGCATCTGGAACGACTTCCTGTTCGGCGTCGTGTTCACGCGGCCGGAATATTACCCGATGACGGTGCAGCTCAATAATATCGTCAACTCCGTGCAGGGCGTGAAGGAATACAACGTCAACATGGCCGCAACCCTTCTCACCGGGGCCGTGCCGTTGATCGTTTATTTCGTGTCCGGCAGGCTTTTCGTCCGTGGCATCGCCGCAGGCGCAGTAAAAGGTTGAGTTATATGAACAAAAGCGTTTCCATTCGCGATCTTTCCCTGTCCTTCGGTGCCGTTACCGTCCTGAAAGACCTCAATCTCGATATTTACGACGGCGAGTTCCTCGTGCTGCTCGGCTCTTCCGGCTGCGGCAAGTCGACACTTCTCAATTGCATTGCGGGCCTTTTGGAGCCAACCGACGGGCAAATCTTCATCAAGGACCGCAACGTTACCTGGGAGGAGCCGAAGGATCGTGGCATCGGCATGGTGTTCCAGTCCTATGCGCTCTATCCGCAGATGACGGTGGAGAAGAATCTCTCCTTCGGCCTTCAGGTCGCCAAGGTTCCGAAAGAGGAAATCGACCGGCGCGTCAAACGGGCGGCGGGCATATTGCAGATCGAACCACTCCTGAAGCGCAAGCCCGCCGAGCTTTCCGGCGGCCAGCGCCAGCGCGTGGCGATCGGCCGGGCGCTGGTGCGCGACGTGGATGTGTTCCTGTTCGATGAACCGCTTTCCAACCTAGACGCCAAGCTGCGCTCGGAACTGCGCGTCGAGATCAAGCGGCTGCACCAGGCGCTGAAAAACACCATGATCTATGTGACGCATGACCAGATCGAGGCGCTGACGCTGGCGGATCGTATCGCCATCATGAAAAGCGGCGTCATCCAGCAGCTCGCCGATCCCGTCACCATCTACAACAAGCCAAGGAACCTCTTCGTCGCGGGCTTCATCGGTTCGCCCTCAATGAATTTCCTGCGTGGTGAATTGATCGAGAAGGACGGCAAGGTGGTCTTCACCACCAACGGCGTCACCTTTTCGCTGGACGGTTATCAGCCGGAGACGCCGCTTGTCGCCGGTCGTGCCGTGGTTCTCGGTGTGCGTCCCGAACATGTGCGCGTCGATGCCGACATCGTCAGCGGCGAGGTGCATGAGGCGATC
Source organism: Rhizobium sp. AN5 (assembly GCF_900215255.1). Lineage (NCBI taxonomy): Bacteria > Pseudomonadati > Pseudomonadota > Alphaproteobacteria > Hyphomicrobiales > Rhizobiaceae > Rhizobium > Rhizobium sp. AN5. The sequence continues at coordinate 447,572 of NZ_OCMJ01000003.1, read as the reverse complement.
GTTGATATCGAGGAGCCGATGGGCGCCGACAATCTGATCTGGCTCAAACATGCCGGTCATACCCTGTCCGTGCGCGTTGGCGGCCACAGGCGGTTTGCGCCGGGCACCCGGGTTCGCCTCGGCCTGGACCTCACCATGGCCTCGCTGTTCGATGCGCAGAGCGAAGAGCGGCTTTAGGAAGGGCCCCGATTTTACCCCCAACACCATCCCAAGCACCCACATCTCTATGGAGGAGATAATGACAGAACTCGGTTTCCAGCTTTACAGCGCCCGCAATTTCCAGCCGTTTTCCAATATTTTGAAGAAGCTTTCGGCGGCCGGTTACAAACAGGTCGAAGGTTACGGCGCCATGTACGCCTCGCTTGATGACGCCGGGTTGAACAGCCTGCGCTCCGAACTCGATGCCAATGGTCTTGCCATGCCGACCGGCCATTTCGGCCTCGACCTTCTCGAGGGTGATCCGAAAAAGGCCCTGAACATCGCCAAGGTTCTGGGCGTGGAAGCGATTTATTGCCCTTACCTGATGCCCGACCAGCGCCCGGCGGACGCGGCTGGATGGTTCGCCTTCGGCAAGCGCCTGCAGGAAGCGGGTAAACCATTCGTGGATGCCGGGCTGACCTTCGGCTGGCACAACCACGATTTCGAGTTCAAGGTACTCCCGGACGGCTCCACCCCGCAGGAGCAGATTTTTGCCGGCGGACCGGACCTGAAATGGGAGGCGGATATCGCCTGGATTATCAGAGGCAATGCCGATCCGCTCGCCTGGATCGAAAGCTACGGCAAGCGCATCACCGCCGTGCACGTGAAGGACATCGCACCATCAGGCGAAAATGCGGATGAGGACGGCTGGGCGGATGTCGGCCACGGCACGGTGGACTGGAAGGCCCTCGTGGCAGCACTGAAGGCAAAATCCGCCACGAAACATTTCGTGGTCGAACACGACAATCCCAAGGACATCGATCGGCTGATCACCCGCTCCATCGCATCCTTCAAAACCTATTGAGCATCAATCCGGAGTTTTCATCATGCAAAGGGAACTGGGCGTCGGCATCATCGGGTGCGGCAACATCTCGTCTGCTTACTTTTCGCTGGCGCCGCTCTTCAAGGGCATCAAGGTGCTGGCCTGCGCCGACCTTAACCGCAATGCGGCGGAACTGAGGGCAGAAGAATTTGGTGTCACGGCGCAGTCGATCGAGGAACTGCTCGCCAACAAGGACATCGACGTGGTGGTGAACCTCACCATTCCCGCCGCGCATTTTCCCGTGTCGAAAGCGGCACTCGAGGCGGGTAAACACGTCTATTCGGAAAAGCCGCTGGTGCTTTCGCTGGAGGAAGGCGAGGAATTGCGGCGCATCGCCCGCGAGAAGAACCTTTCCGTCGGCTGCGCGCCTGATACTTTCCTTGGCGGCGCGCATCAGCTTGCCCGGCAATATATCGACGAGGGCAAGGTCGGGCGCATCACCTCGGGCACCTGCCATGTGATGAGCCCCGGCATGGAGATGTGGCACCCCAATCCAGGCTTCTTCTTTCTGAAGGGGGGCGGGCCGATCCTCGATCTTGGCCCCTATTATGTGGCGAACCTCATCAACCTCATCGGCCCGGTCAAGCGCGTTGGCGCACTGACATCAATGGCCAACCCCACCCGAACGGTGACCAGCCAGCCGCTGAACGGCGAGATCATCCCGGTAGAAACGCCAACCAACATCCATGCGCTTCTGGAATTCGTGAACGGAGCAACGATCACACTTTCGGCCAGCTGGGATGTGTGGTCGCATCGCCACGCCAATATGGAACTTTACGGCACGGAAGGATCGATCTACGTGCCGGACCCGAACTTCTTCGGCGGTGTGGTGGAGGCGAGCGGACGCGACAAGAATATCCAGCCGCTGGAAGACTGGGCGCATCCCTTCGGCATTGCCAACCAGGAAAGCCCGAATGGCCCGCGCGCCAATTATCGCACGGCAGGCCTGGCCGATATGGCGATTGCTATCCTTGAAGGCCGCGATGCACGCTGCTCGCTGGATCGCTCCCTGCATGGCATCGACGTGATGACCTCCATCCTCAAATCCGGAGAAGAAGGCCGCTTCATCGAGATGACGACGACCTGCACGCAGCCGGCCGCACTCGGCATCGAGGAGGCGCAGGCGCTGCTGCGCTGAGCCCGGTCTATCGAAAAAAAAGAGCCCGGCGCACTGCCGTTTTGCCGGGCTCCTTCCGCTCCGCCGCATCATCGCGAGCTTCGTGTCTCAAAAGCCGATGAAAAAACCAAGCCAGCGTGCGACGGTCGTAACCATCCAGATCAGGAAAACGAACGGGGCGATCCCTATCGTGGCGACGAGCGTCGCCGAGGCCACGAAAAGTAAGACTGCAAGATTGCGCCTGAGCCCTGGGCGCCTGTTGCCGAGTGCCTTATCCATGACGCACGGTGGCCATCAGCCCACGAATGGTAAGGGTGACATAAAGCGCGCCTGCCAACGCCATCAAAATGCCGGAGCCGATGGAGCTGAGATCGCTTAGCGAAAAGAGGAACATAGAACCGGCCGCCATCGGCAATACCCTTCAAGAACTGCAACGTTCGATCCGTTCTAGATCAAGCCGGTTTCCCGCTTATGTCGCGATTGTTTCGTCTTGTTGCTGCGGCGGGGCAATTTCGTGGATTGCGCGGAATTTCTGCTATTTCCGCAAAGCCCTTCACAATCGCTTCGCTTTGGTTTAAAGCCGCCCCCGTAATCCGGTCGCAGCCCACCCGGTCAAAACAAGGGATCCCAACGTATGAAAACCATCGTCATCTGCTCCGGCGGATTGGACTCCGTTTCGCTTGCGCACAAAATCGCGGCGGAACATGAACTTCTCGCTCTCGTCTCCTTCGATTACGGCCAGCGCCACAAGAAGGAGCTGGATTTCGCAGCCGACTGCGCAAAACGTCTCGGCGTGCCGCATCATCTCATCGACATCAAAACCATCGGCGCGCACCTCACCGGTTCCGCGCTGACGGACGATATCGACGTGCCGGACGGACATTATGCGGAAGAGACCATGCGCTCCACGGTGGTGCCGAACCGCAACGCCATCATGCTGACCATCGCCTTCGGCCTTGCCGCCGCCCAGCAGGCGGATGCGGTGGCGATCGCCGTGCATGGCGGCGACCATTTCATCTATCCCGATTGCCGGCCGGGCTTCATCGACAGCTTTAATGCCATGCAGGCGCATGCGCTGGAAGGCTACGCCGACGTCACCTTGTTTGCGCCTTATGTCACCGTCTCCAAAGCGGCGATTGTGACTGACGCGGTGAAATACGGCACCCCATTTGGCGAAACCTGGTCCTGTTACAAGGGCGGCTCTCGCCATTGTGGCCGTTGCGGCACCTGCGTGGAGCGGCGCGAGGCCTTCCATCTGGCAGGTGTTACCGATCCGACGGACTATGAGGACCCCGATTTCTGGGTGGCGGCCACCCATGCCTATGCGGCACAGGAGGTGCGTTGATGTTTCGCATCACCAAGGAGTTCCATTTCTCCGCTTCTCACCAGTTGAAAAGCCTGCCCGCCGACCATCAGTGCGCCCGCCTGCACGGGCATAATTACATCGTTGAGGTCGAACTATCAGGCGAAGAGCTGAACGAGCACGGTTTCGTGCGTGATTACCACGAACTCGCGCCGCTGAAGCGCTACATCGACGATCATTTCGATCATCGCCACCTGAACGACGTTCTCGGCCATGACCGGGTGACAGCAGAATGTCTGGCGAAGCACTTTTACGATTGGTGCAAGACGAGCCTGCCGGAAACCAGCGCCGTGCGAGTGAGCGAAACCGCCAAGACCTGGGCGGAATACCGGCCATGACGGCGGCTGCACAGAAAGTTGCAGCGAAGGAAACAGCGATCCGCATCAGCGAAATCTTCGGCCCGACCATTCAGGGCGAGGGTTTGCTGATTGGTCTGCCTACCGTTTTCGTTCGCACTGGTGGCTGCGATTACCGCTGCTCCTGGTGCGATACGCTGCATGCCGTCGACAGCGAGTATCGCGACACATGGAAACCGATGTCCGTCGAGGCGATCTGGCAGGAGGTGCGACGGCTTTCCGGCGGTATGCCGCTGACGGTGTCGCTTTCGGGCGGCAATCCCGCCATCCAGCCCCTTGGGCAACTAATCGCAAAGGGGCAGGGCGAGGGCTATAGGTTCGCGCTGGAAACGCAGGGCAGCATCGCAAAAGACTGGTTTGGCGATCTCGATCATCTGGTGCTGAGCCCAAAGCCACCATCGAGCGGCATGGAAACCGACTGGCGGGCCTTTGAAGACTGTCTTGCCGCCGCCGGCGATGGACCGCAGGTGGCGCTGAAGATCGTGGTGTTTGACGATGCGGACTATGCTTATGCCAAGGCTGCATCGGCCCGTTTCCCGCATTTGCCGATTTACCTCCAGCCCGGCAACCACACGCCGCCGCCGCCTGATGACGACGACGCGCGTGTGGATATCGATGGGATCATGGATCGCATGTTGTGGCTGGTAGACAAGGTCAGCGAAGACCGTTGGTTTTCCGCCCGCGTGCTGCCGCAGTTGCATGTGCTCTTGTGGGGGAATAGGCGAGGCGTTTGAGGTAGTACCTCCGTCATGCCGGGCTAGATTCGGGATGACGGAAGATAACAGTACACGCTGCAGTACTGGAAGCGGCGGCTTACGCCGCCGCGCCCTTGCAATTCAAGCCGAGACGGCCAGTTCCCGCCGTTCGCGGTCGGCGATGATCGAGAGATCAAGCACCTTCTGCAAATTCGCGGCGTGGCGGAAGTCCGGGTCAGCAATGCCGCCTTCCATGACGGCCTTGGCGAATTTTTCGTAATTCGTCGGCACCGGGTCGACATCGATTGTCTTCCAGATCGCCCTTTCCACATCGTCGCCGATGCAGGCCCGCAGGCTGGAATAGTCAGGCGTGTGGATCACCTCTAGCGCACCCTTGTCGCCATGGATGCGCAGGCGCAGTTCGTTGAGGTGGCCCGTTGCCCAGCGGCTGGCGTGAATGACGCCCATGGCGCCGTTTTCCAACTCGGCGGTCATGGTGAAGCTGTCATTGGCGTCGAGATCGTAGGCGCCGATCTTGTTGCCTTCATATTTGTCGAAGGTCTTCAGGCGCGTGAAGATGCGCTCCACATCGCTGCCCGCGCCATAGGAGGCGAAGTCCAGAATGTGGATGCCGACATCACCCAGAACACCGTTTGAGCCGTGCTTGGTGGAAAGCCGCCACAGCCACTTGCTCTCCGTCATCCAGTCGCCCCAGGCCTTGGAAACGAGCCAGCTCTGGAGATAGGAGGCTTCCAGATGGCGCACCTTTCCGATCTTGCCGGCAAGCACCATTTCGCGTGCCGCCTGCAAGGGGGCGACATTGCGATAGGTGAGGTTGACCATGGCGACGAGGCCCGCTTTTTCTGCGGCATCGGCCATTTCGGCGGCCTTGGCGTAGTTTTCCGCCAGCGGCTTTTCGCAGAAAACATGTTTGCCCGCCGCCAGAAGCTTGAGGCTGGTAGGGTGGTGAATCGCATCCGGCGTGACGTTTGCCGCCGCGTCGAACTCGCCCCAGGCAATCGCGTCATCCAGCGAGGTAAAGGAGAGCGGAATGTTGTGGCGAAGCGCAAAGCCCCGCACCACCACATCGTCCACATCCACCGCAGCCACCAGTTCGACGCCGGGGATTTGCGAGAAATATGTGGCATGGTTGTTGGCCATGCCGCCGGTTCCGAGAATGAGAAGTCTCATGGCTGTTTACCTGTAACCTGCTTCGCCTGCCTTGTGCAGCTTGGGGCCGCGTTCTTCGATCGGCTCCAGCGCCTTGTCGACGGGAACGTTGGGGGCGTCATGAATGCTTTTCAGTGCGCCGACCGGATTATAGGCCCATTTCACCGAATTGCTGATGACCTTCTGTACATTGGCGTCGTGATAGGTCGGATAAGTCTCGTGGCCGGGGCGGAAATAGAAGATGTTGCCAGCTCCGCGGCGCCAGGTGAGGCCTGAACGGAAGACTTCGCCGCCCTGGAACCAGGAGATGAAGACGGTTTCCAGCGGCTCCGGCACGGAGAACTGCTCGCCATACATCTCTTCGTTTTCCAGCTCGAAATGCTCGGGCAGGCCGGCTGCGATCGGGTGGCGCGGATTGATCGTCCACAGGCGTTCGCGTTCGCCCGCCTCACGCCATTTCAGCGCGCAGGGCGTGCCCATCAGTCGCTTGAAAGGCTTGGAGAAGTGGCCGGAATGCAGGACGATGAGGCCCATGCCTTCCCAGACACGCTTGGCAACGCGCTCGACGATCTCATCCTGAACCGCACCGTGGTCCTTGTGGCCCCACCAGACCAGAACGTCGGTGTTGTCCAGACGATCCTGCGAAAGGCCGTGTTCCGGTTCCTGAAGCGTGGCGGTGGTGGCGCTGATCTCGGGGTTGGTATTCAGCGCATCGGCAATGGTGTTGTGCATACCATCAGGGTAGATCGAACGCACCGTCTCGTTGATGTGTTCGTGGATATTTTCGCCCCATACAACGGTGTTGATGGTCATTTTCTTGCTCCTTGGTGAAAGCCGGAAGCTTGGGTGATCCGGCGAAAGTTAACTGTTCAGGCGGCGCCGCGCACGGGATTGCGGGCAAGGGCCTGGCCCTGCGCGTCGAAGCGGTGGATCTGCGCCGCATCCGGCACGAGAACGATTTTTTCTCCCGGCTTGCGGTCGGTCACGCCTTCCTCACGAACGACGATGGGTTCGCCAGCACCAATCTCGACATAGATGTAGCTGTCCGATCCCAGCATTTCCGAATGGATGATTTCGCCGTTCCAGCCGGTCTCACCGGCGCCGATCGCAAGGTGTTCGGGGCGGATGCCGATGGTCGCGGCACCTTCGACTTCCGCATATTTGCCGGCGAGGAAGTTCATCTTCGGCGAGCCGATGAAGCCGGCAACGAAGGTGTTGACCGGGCTTTCGTAAAGCTCGAGCGGCGTGCCGATCTGTTCGACGCGGCCATCGCGCAGAACGCAGATGCGGTCGGCAAGCGTCATGGCTTCCACCTGGTCGTGGGTGACGTAGATCATCGTCGTGTCATGCATCTCCCGGTGCAGCTTGGCGATTTCGAGACGGGTTGCGACGCGCAGCGCCGCATCGAGGTTGGAGAGCGGTTCGTCGAACAGGAACACTTTCGGATCACGCACGATGGCGCGGCCGATGGCGACACGCTGGCGCTGGCCGCCGGAAAGCTGCTTCGGCAGGCGTTCCAGATAGGGCGTGAGCTGCAGCATTTCCGCTGCCGCCTCTACACGCTTGCGGCGCTGTTCCTTGTCGGCGCCAGAGAGTTTCATGCCGAAGGCCATGTTTTCGAATACGGTCATATGCGGATAAAGCGCATAGGACTGGAAGACCATGGCGACGCCACGCTTGGCGGGTGGGAGGCGGTTGACGGCCTCTCCGTCAAAGGAGAGCGTGCCGCCAGTGATTTCCTCGAGCCCGCAGATGAGGCGTAGCAGCGTGGACTTGCCGCAGCCGGAAGGGCCGACGAAAACCATGAACTCGCCGGAGCGGATGTCCATGTCGATGCCCTTGATGACATCGAAGGCGCCGAAGGATTTGCGAAGATTGCGCAGTTGAATGGTGGTCATAAGTTTTCTCCTAGCCTTTGACGCCGCCGGCGGTGAGGCCGGAAATGATGCGTCGCTGGAAGATAAGAACGAGGACGACGAGCGGGGCGGTGACGATGACGGAGGCCGCCATGATCGTTCCCCAGGGGATTTCAAACTGCGAACCGCCCGAAAGAAGTGCGATGGCGACCGGAACCGTGCGCTGTTCGTTCGATGAGGTGAAGGTGAGCGCGAAGAGGAACTCGTTCCAAGCCGCAATGAAGGCGAGAAGCCCTGTGGTGACGAGCGCCGGCCACATCAGCGGCATGAAAACCTGGGTGATGATGACCCATGGCGTTGCGCCATCGACGATTGCCGCTTCCTCGATTTCGATCGGCAGGTCGCGCATGAATGTCGTCAGCACCCAGACAGTGAAGGGCAGGGTAAAGATCATGTAGGAAAAGATCAGCGCGAGCGGCGTGTTGAAGATGCCAGCCCAGCGGATAAGTTCGAACAGGCCGGCGAGAACGGCGATCTGCGGAAACATCGAAACCGAGAGGATGGTGAGCAGAAGCAGCGAGCGGCCCCGGAAACGGACACGGGCCAGCGCATAGGACGCCGTTACCGCAAGGAACAGCGACAGTACGACGACTGAAGATGCAACGAACAGCGAATTGCCGAGATTGCGCAGGAACGTGCCGTTGCCGATGACGAAGTTGTAATTGGTCAACGAGAATTCACGCGGCCAGTAGTTCACCTGGAACAGCGCTGAGCCGGATTTCAGGCTGGTCAGTATCGCGTAATAGAACGGGAATACCGAAATCACCATGATGACGGCGACCAGCGCATAAAAGGCGGTGGTTTTCAGGATGCTTGGCAGGGTCATCGCGAAGCTCCATCTGTGTTGACGCGCCCGAGCCACATATAAACGACTGTTATCGAGGCGATGATGAGGAACAGCATGGTGGAAGCGGCTGCGCCATAGGCGAACTTGTCGAAATCGAACAGGTTTTCACGCGCCAGCACCGACATCGTGCGGGTCTGGGCGTTATTGGGCGTCAGAATGTAGATGAGGTCGAAGACGCGCATCGCATCCAGCATACGGAAGATGACGGCAACCATGAGTGCTGGCCGGATCATCGGCAGGGTGACGCGGAAGAACACCTTGACGGGGTGGATGCCGTCCACCTTCGCCGCCTCGTACATGTCCTTCGGCACCATTTGTAGGCCGGCGAGAATGAGCAACGCCATGAAGGGCGTCGTCTTCCAGATATCGACAATCAGCACGGCGACCATTGCAGTGTCCGGATTGGCTGTCCATGCGATCTTGTGGGAGATCAGCCCGAGATTGAGGAACAGGTCGTTCAAGATACCGAACTGGTCGTTCAGCATCCACGCCCACATCTGCGCCGAGACGATGGTGGGAATGGCCCATGGAACGAGGATGGCGGCGCGCACGAGGCCGCGTCCCTTGAATTCCGCGTTCAGCACCAGCGCAACGATAAGGCCGAGAACGGTTTCGAAGCTGACCGAAAGGATGGTGAATTTCAGCGTGTTCAGAACCGCGCCCCACCAGGCGGGATCCGCCAGCAGGCCGCGATAGATGGTGCGGCCGCTGCTGAGCGTGATCCAGGTGAGGTAGTTCTTGAAGCCAACGAATTGTGCGCCGTCGAGATTGGTCAGCGACGCGTCGGTGAGGCTGAACCAGACGGTGCGCACCAGCGGCCAGCCGGCCACCATCGCAAGTACCAGAAACGTGGGGGCAAGGAACAGCCATGCGGATTTCAGGCGTTCCGACTGAAGATCGGAGCCGGTGCCGGATGCCGCGACCGGTCTTTGAAGGGCGGTATCGTTCATGGGGATATCTCGCAGTTGGGGTGTGGGAAACGCTCAGGCGAGACCGTTTCCCACACGAGCCGGATTACCAGCCGTTGCCTTTGAGATCGGTCAGTTCGACTTCAAGGAGCTCAAGGTTTTCCGCCGCCGTGCCGTTGCCGGAGAGCGTGTTGTGCACGGCACCCCAGAATTTGGCCGAAACCTCGTTGTATTTCACCTTCGCCGAGGCGGAGGGGCGTGGAACGGCGGTCTGGAAAATCGGCTTCCATGTCGGCATGAAAGGCTGTGCGTCCGCGACATCCTTGTCGTCGTAAAGCGAGGCGATCGTAGGCATGTTGGAAAGCTGGATCGCACGCATCTTCTGGGTATCCTTCGATGCGAGGAACTTCACGAGCTGGATGGCAGCTTCCTGATCGTCGGAATATTTCGAAACGGCGAGGTTCCAGCCGCCGAGCGTTGAGGCGGGTGCCGCACCCTCTTCACCGGCCGGCAGCGGCGTGACGCCGAATTTGCCCTTGATGGCGCTGTCGGCACCGTTTCCAAGCGCATAGGCATAGGGCCAGTTGCGCATGAAGACGGAATTGCCGGTCTGCCAGACGCCGCGTGCTTCCTCTTCCTTATAGGCAAGCACGCCCTGCGGCGCGATGGTGCCGACCCAGCCCTTGGCGGCTTCAATCGCGGCTGCGGCTTTCTCGTTGTTGATGGAGATGTCGCCGTTGGTCTCAACGATATGGCCGCCACCGGCAGACGCAATCCATTCCAGAGCGTTGCAGGTCAGGCCCTCATAGGCGCTGCCCTGGAAGACAAAGCCCCACAGGTCTTTCTGCCCGGCTGTGCGCTCCTTGTCCTGAATTTCCTTGGCGGTCTCGCCCAGTTCCTTCCAGGTTTTGGGCGGCTGTTTGCCGTATTTTTCAAGAAGGTCCTTGCGGTAGAATAGTGCGGGCGCGTCGGTGAACATCGGCATGGCGACAAGCTTGCCGTCCACGGTCTGCGACGCCACGATGGAGGGGAAATGATCGCCGATGACATCCTTCGTCGCTTCGGTCAGGTCCACGAATTGGTCGGAGAGCTGCGGCGCCCAGATCACGTCCGTCTGGTAGACGTCGACATCCTTGTTACCCGCGGCAAGCCATAGCCGGTACTGGCTGAACTGCTCACTGGACGATGACGGCATGGTGACGAGATTGACCTTGTGGCCGGTCTCTTTTTCGAAGGCGGCGATCCGCTCCTTGAAAAATGCAATGTTCTTGCCGGTCGAGTTGGCGGCGATGGAAAGTTCGGCCGCCTGCGCGGAAACTGCCGCAGACAGCACGCTGCCACACAGCAACAAAGTCTTCATGGAAATATTCATTGTCAAACTCCTCCGTTGACGCTTTCAATCATCCTCAAAATTGAAAGCGCTTTTGACTGGTGTGAAGTTCGCAAAAGCCGACAAATCTGTCAATACTCTTTCTTATGGCGTGGAAATTAGGCATCTTCGGATGTTGTTACGTAGGGTTTGCCTTTCGAAATGGCGAACTGTAAGGTTTCAGGTGGGAATAAATTGAAAGCGATTTCAATTTTTGTCCGCTTGAAAAATCTGCGGCGGCAACGCATGCAGGAGCAAATTGGCAGAAAACATGAAGCTCAAGGAATTCGCAGAAAAGGTCGGGCTGTCGCCCACAACCGTCAGCCGCGCGCTTGGCGGCTATCCCGAGGTGCGTGAAGAAACGCGCCAGCGGGTGATGGATGCTGCGCTGAAATACGGCTACCGGCCCAATGCCAACGCGGTCAGGCTGGCAACAGGCAGGGCCGGCGCGATCGGTGTCGTGATGGGCCGTTCGGGCGGCGGGCATTTCTTTTCGGAATTCATGGGCGGCATGGCGACGCGGCTGGAAGGCGAAGAGACCGATATTCTCGTCAGCGTCACCGTCGACAATAACATTGAGGAAGAGCTGGCGATTTTCAGCCGGCTGGCCTCGAGCGGACGGGTGGATGGCATAATCGTGCATTCGCCGCGTCCGGAGGACGAGCGCATCGCGCTGCTCAATCGCCTGGGCGTGCCTTTTATCGTGCATGGCCGCTCGAAGACGGCGTTCGAGCACGCCTGGCTCGATATCGACAATCATGATGTGACGTATCGTCCGACAATCCATTTTCTGGAACGTGGCCACCGTCGCATCGCGATGATCAACGGCCCGACAGGCCGTACATTCGTGCAGGACCGCGAACAGGGTTTTCGCGATGCGCTGGCGACCCATGGCATCACGCCTGATCCGCGCCTCATGATGAGCGAGCATTTCAGCGAAGATGCCGCCTTCCGTTTCGCCCGCTCGCTGCTGGAGCAGACGCCGCGCCCGACCGCCTTCGTCGCCGGCGCGATGATGACGGCGCAGGGCGTCTATCGCGCGGCAACCCAGCTGGGATTGGTGATCGGCAAGGACGTGTCCGTCATCGCCCATGACGACGTGTTTCCTTACCTCACTCCGGAAAGCATGATGCCGCCGCTTTCCACCACCCGCTCGCCCATGCGCATGGCTGGCATGCGGGTTACGGACCTGCTTCTGCAGATCGTCGGCGGCCGTCCCGTCCGCGAGGTTCAGGAATTGTGGCCGGTCGAACTGATCTTGCGGGAATCGGTCGGTCCAGCCTGAGCTCGTCGCCATAGCTCACTGATTCCATTCCATTTTGTGAACGTCAATTGATTGCCGTTCGTCTTTCACCGCCTATACGCCAGTGTCATCTCGTGTATAATCGAAGCTGCACAGGCCTTTTGGAACAGGACCTGGGCCAGCGCGTTGAGGGGACGTGTTGAAGGAGGTGACCGATGTTTGAATTTTTAAAGCCGCAACAACAGACTGTGATCGATGACGTGGAGGCAACCGGCACCTATGCCGATGCGCTGCTCAACGTACCCAGCCCGGAACTAACCCGTTCCACCGCTCGCGAACACGGACATGAGGCCCACTCCCGCGACTATTGCGAAAACCGCGATATTTCCCGCAGCTCGCTCGGTTTCGCCTGAGCCCTCGCAAAAGCTTCCCAAAAAAACGGAACTGACCGGCGTTTTCCTGCGTTTGCCCTGTACAATCCACAGGGCGGTGCAATGAAACCGAAGGGACCTGACCGGCATTTGACCGATGGGCGAATTGGGTGTTGCGCCGCCTGACGAGGGGCGGCGCTCTCGCGTTGTCCCAGCAGATGAAAACGCATTTCGATTCCGCATTGGACGAAGCGTTTATATCAGGAGCTGCAATGCCAACTGTTCCCGTTGAACCCTATCCGGACCCGCCAATGCCGGTGCCGCCACAGCCGGATATACCGCCGGTCAAAGAGCCGGAGCCCGACAGGCTGCCGGACGAGGCGCCAACGCCCAATCCAGATGAAAACGACGGACCGCCGAAGGTCTTGTAGGTTTCAGGCCTGTTCGAATTTCTTGCTGAGGAAGGCCGAGCCTTCAAGCCCGAAGCGCCAAGGATAATCCTGCGCACGGCTGATGCCGATGCGTCTGCCGCTGGTAACGGCAGCGGCCTCCTTTGGCAGACGGAGGAAAAACGGCGGGCGATCCAGCGGTTCTCCGTCCATTTCTCCGGTGATGGCCAAGGCCTGACAAAGCCTGCCGGGGCCGGAACATAACAGTTTTAGTTTGTCAGTTCCTCGACGCAGTTTCATCATGTCTATGCCGGTAAGGGGTTCGATGGCGCGCAGAAGCACGGCGGAGCCCGGAGCGCATACGAAATTTGCGCACCAGTGAATGCCATAGGACCGGTAGACATATAGATGGCCGGCCGGGCCGAACATCGCCTTGGTGCGTGGGGTCTGCCCATTGAAACTATGGGATGCCGGATCATCAGGATGATAGGCTTCGGTTTCCACGATGATGCCGCCGGTATTGCCGACGCGGAATTCCACGCCGATGAGGGCGCGGGCAACGTCAACGGGATCGCGCTGAAAGAAGCGCTCCTGCATTTCCGGGCCCAAGGCCTGGTCCATCTGGAACCCCTTCTGCTCTGCCATCGTTGTGAATTCAGGTTTCAGTGTGTTGTCGCATCGGATTGCGCCGATGCTTTTTCAAATCGGAGGGCATGTCATGCAACTTTCTACGACCTATGTAAAACGGGATAACGGAGTGATTTCCGTGGAATTTGTCGGCAGCGACGGCGATCAGGTCTCGGTCCGCCTTGCCGACGGTCTTGATGGCGTCGACGATGCGGAGGCCATCAAACGCGCGAGCGCGGTGATGGTTCAGCTGACGGCATTCGGAACGCGTCAAGGCGCCGATGCTCCGTCGCAGTTTTCCGCTCTCGGCACGGCGCAGGATGAAGTCCCGCACGGTCAGGCGAGCGCCCGCACATCGAAGGATCGCGACATTCTTGAAGAGGAACTGGAAGAGGGGCTGGAAGACAGTTTTCCGGCCAGCGACCCCGTCTCGGCGACGGTCACCTCGATCGCGTCGAGAAAAGGAGGGCTGTGACATTGACCAATGGTAAAGTCGCCCTCGTCACCGGCGCTGGCTCCGGCATCGGCCGGGCTGCTGCCCTTCATCTGGCTGCGGAAGGCTTTTCCGTAGGCCTTCTCGGCCGTACCGAATCTGAATTGCAGGCGGTGGAAAATGAGATTTCTGCCGGATCCGGCGCTTCTAAGGTCCTCGTCGCCGATGTGGCGGAAGAGGCAGCGATGCGACACTCAGTTGCAGAGCTCGTGAATGCTTTCGGTCGTCTGGATGTCGTGGTGGCCAATGCGGGCGTCAACGGCGTCTGGGCACCGATTGACGAGCTGACGCCTTCGGAGTGGGACGATACGATCCGCATCAACCTGCGAGGCACCTATCTCACTATCCATGCCAGTGTGCCGCATCTGAAGGCGGCAGGTGGCGGCTCCATCGTCATCGTCTCTTCCATCAACGGCACACGCACTTTCAACTCGCCGGGCGCTACCGCCTATTCGGTGACGAAGGCCGGGCAGCTTGCCATGGCCCAGCAACTGGCGCTGGAGCTCGGGCGTCATCGCATCCGTGTCAACGCGGTGTGTCCGGGCGAAATTGAAACGGCGATTGACGAAAATACCGACATACGCGGGCGCGACAGGACCGAAGTGCCAGTCCGTTTCCCGGCGGGTGACATTCCGGTCACCGGCGGGGTTGCAGGGACGAGCGAGGATGTTGCTGCATTGATCGGTTTTCTGGCATCCGACCAGTCGCGCCATATCACCGGAACGCCGGTATGGATCGATGGCGGGCAGGGGCTTCTTCGGTAGCGGCAGTTCCATCACAGGCTTGTGTGCGTATGATTAACGAATGGGTAACGTCTGTTCACGAGACTTTGTCCTTGCGGGAGGTTGCCGCCATATGGCCACCTTCGCTAGTTAAGCCTCTGCCGCAAAGGCGGGCAAATCGGGCGGGCAGAACGATCCATGGGTATGAATGCATTGCTGAACTTCGCAAGTGCGAGGCTGCGGCGCAAGGTGAAAGCGGGAATGAGAATAGCTGCGGTCGTCGCGATCGGCGGCGGTCTCGCCGCGTGCACCTCCATGGGTCTCGACAGCGTCAAAAAGGACCCGCCGAAGCTGTCATCCAAGATGATGGCGCAGATGTCTGCCAAGAGCATGCGCCCGGAAAGCCCGGTTCTCGTTCGCATTTTCAAGCAGGAAAGCGAGCTTGAGGTCTGGAAGATCGACAAGACCGGTAACTACGCGCTGCTCAAGACCTATCCCATGTGCCGCTGGTCCGGAAAACTTGGCCCGAAGATGAAGACGGGCGACCGGCAGGCGCCGGAAGGATTTTATCATGTCTCTGCAGGCATGCTGAACCCCAATTCGCAATATTACGTCTCCTTCAATCTTGGCTATCCCAACCGGCTGGAATCGGCGCTTGGTTACACCGGCGAAGCGTTGATGGTGCATGGCGCCTGTTCTTCGTCAGGCTGTTACGCGATGACCGATCAACAGGTCGGCGAGATTTATGCGGTGGTGGCGCGCGCTTTGCAGGGCGGGCAGGACCGCTTTCAGGTTCAGGCCTATCCCTTCCGCATGAGCGCGCGGAACATGGTGGCGAATCGGGACGATCCCAATATGCCCTTCTGGAAGACGCTCAAGGAAGGCTACGACTATTTCGAGGTGACGCGCCGCCAGCCAAAGGTTTCCGTTTGCGGCCGGCGATACGTTTTTAACAGCGAATTTGCCGGCGGTGAGCCTGCCGATCCGCTGGCGGCCTGCCCACCTGCGATAAACCAGCCGGATCCGCTGGTGGCGTCGAAACTGGCCGAAGAGCAACAGAAATTTGCCGCCGCGATGAACGAGGGAACTTCTGCCCCGGTCAGCGCGTATGTAGACGGCGGCATGCACCCGAGCTTCCGTGCCATCCTGAAATCCAGTGGCGCAAAGGCCATGGCATCGCAGGTCTCCGGCACGAAGTACCCTATAAGCCGCCCCGAGGCGGCGCTGGCAGATCCCTTTGCCAGCGTAAGATGACGCAGATGAGGTTTTTCAATTGAACGACACGACAACGACCCGGCGAGGTTTCCTGCTTGGAGCGGGCGGATTGGCGCTGGCCGGCCTTGCAGGCTGCAACACCACCGCGCGTGAGGCCACACGGCCAACCGCCCCCGCCGACGACCCGATGTATGCCCTGATGTACGGTCCGAAGCCCGACGAGCAGTTTCCGTTGCCGGAAATTCCCTACAAGCGCATCCCGCGCCAGTTCCTGCGGCAAATGGTGGAAAACCCCACCGGTGAGCGTCCCGGCATCATCGTGGTCGATACCGCCAACCATTTCCTTTATCTCACCTACGAGAACAACCAGGCCATGCGTTACGGCGTCGGTCTCGGCCGCGCGGGCTTCGAATGGGCCGGACGCGGCGTTATCCAGTACAAGCGTCAATGGCCGCGCTGGACCCCTCCCGACGAGATGATTGCCCGCCAGCCTGAGCTGGAACCCTATAGTGGCCGCAACGGCGGCATGGAGCCGGGCCTCAAGAACCCGCTCGGTGCGCGTGCACTTTATATCTTCAAGGACGGCAAGGACACGATCTACCGTCTGCACGGCTCGCCGGAATGGTGGACGATCGGCAAGTCGGTTTCCTCCGGCTGCGTGCGTCTGCTGAACCAGGATATTGTCGACCTCTATAACCGTGTGCCTGATGGCACGCCGATTGTGGTCACGGCGCTCGGGCCGGCACAGCAGGGTGTTCCTATCGGGCAGGCGGGCGTGCCCGTGGCGCAGTATGGCGGCGGCGTGGTCGGCGATGGCCTGTCGCAGCCAATGCAGACCTATTGATAGACAAAATTTCCAGCCGCCTGAGAGGGCGGCTGGAAATGGCTGGTGAATGAAGGCGCAATCACAGCGCTTCGATAACTGCTGCTGCCGGCTCGATCTGCGGCAGCGACCTCAGGCCACGCGACGGGTAACGTCGCGGCTACCGGCACTTTCCATCTCCAGACGGAACCGCGATACAAGCGAGCGCAGCTTTGCCGTTTCGGCGGCGAGCATTGCAGAAGCCGCAGTGGACTGCTCCACCATTGCCGCATTTTGCTGGGTGGCGTGATCCATGGAGTTTACCGCCGCGTTGATTTCGGCAAGACCGGTCGATTGTTCGGTCGCCGATGTGGCGATGGCGTTCATATGGCGATCGATGCCGGCGATACGCTCGCCGATATCCTTCAGCGCCGTGCCGGTGTCGAGAACCAGTTTCACGCCGCTTTCCACTTCCGTCGAGGATTGCCGGATATGATCGCGGATTTCGCTTGCGGCCTTTGCTGCGCGCTGGGCGAGATCGCGCACCTCCTGCGCCACTACGGCAAATCCCTTGCCGGCTTCACCGGCGCGCGCTGCTTCCACGCCTGCATTCAACGCCAGAAGATTTGTCTGGAAGGCGATCTCGTCTATGGCGCCGACGATGCCGGTGATCTGCCGGGACGAGGTTTCGATGCGACGCATCGCCTCTTCCGCATGGCTGACAACCTCCACAGATTTCAGTGCGCTGTGGTTGGCATCGGTGGCGGCGAGCCGCGCTTCGGCGGCACGCTTGTTGGCGTTTGAAACATTGACCGTGATTTCATCGAGCGCTGCTGCGGTCTGTTCCAGAGACGCCGCCTGATTTTCCGTGCGGCGGGAAAGATCGCCGGCACCTGCGGCGATTTCCCGGCTGCTGCCGTCAATCGTGCTGATGCCATCGGAAATGGCGAACAGCGTTTCGCCGAGTTGACGCACTGAGCTGTTGAAATCGTGACGCAAGGCCTCGAATTGAGGGGCAAAGGCCTGATCGAGCTGAAACGCCAGATCGCCCGATGCCAGCCGCTTCAGTCCTGTCGCAAGACCGGAAGTGGCGATGCGCAGCCGCTCAGACGCATCGTCCTCCGCTTGCTGCCGCGCGGCCGCCTGATCGGCTTCTGCCTGCAGTCTGGCTGCTGCGGCCTGTTCTTCGAGCGCCCGATTGGCAATCGCCGCCTGCCGGAATATTTCGACCGCGCCGGACATGGAGCCGATCTCGTCCTTCCGGTCGATGCCTGAAGGTGGCTGTGACGTGTCGCCGCTGGCAAGGATTTCCATCGTCTTCGACAGGCGCAGGATTGGACCGGTTACCGTTTTGCGGGTGAGGATAAAGAGGCCTACGCAGAAGAGTGTCGCCAGAACCAGCAGCCCTTTTAATACCAGCTCGATTACCGCTTTCGTTTCCTGGCTTTCCGCGACAGTTGCTTCGGAAAGCGCGTCGATCTGTTCGCTCGCCGTTTCCATCGCGGTTTCGAGAGTGGTGAACTGGCGCATGAAGTCCGGAATCATTTTTGTCGCCGCGCCCGGATCGGCGTTGACGAGGCCAACCACCGTTTTGGCGCTTTCCAGATACGACTGAAGCGGCTTTTCAACGCTCTCGATAACGGCTTTGGCATTCGTGCCTTCGGTAAGCGCCTTGTTTAGCTTCATTGCTTCAAGGAAAGTGGCTTCATGTTCGGCAAGGTCAGCCTTTACCGCGTCGAACGACAGGCCCATCGTATCATTCGTGGAAAGAATGGCTGCCAGCACGTCTGAGCGCAGCGCATCGTGCATCATGTCGGCACGCATATGATTGTGAAGTATCTCGGCGGACCGCGATACATCCGTACTATTGCGATTGAGCGTATTCGTCGCCCAGATGCCGACCCCCGCCGCGCTTCCGGTGATGGAAAATATTGCAATGCTTGCCAATATAATCTTTTTCTGAATCGACGCCATGAGGCCATTCCCGCTCGGTTGGTTATACTGCGGGAAATTAATAGAATATGCTTAAGAAATGATCTATTTTTGTTGCGGCCTTGATAAATGCAAAAAGGCTGCAATAGAAATTGCAGCCTTTTATTTATTAGAGATTTATACTCTTAATCCGCTCTTTTCAGCGCGTCGCCCAAGATCGATACGATATCGTCGAAATGGGATTTTTCGGCGATAAGCGGCGGCGAAAGGGCGATGATATCGCCCGTGACGCGAATGAGCAGACCGCGCTCGAAGCAATCCACGAAAACGTCATAGGCGCGTGCGCCGATAGCTCCATCACGCGATTGCAGCTCGATGCCGGCGATGAAGCCGATGGTGCGGATGTCGATGACATTGGGCAAGCCCTTCAGCGAATGGATCGCGTCGTGCCAGACATCCTGCATTTCTGCCGCGCGGGTAAAGAGCCCTTCGTCGCGGTAGATGTTGAGCGTGGCGATGCCGGCGGCGCAGGCAACCGGATGTCCGGAATAGGTATAGCCGTGGAACAGCTCGATCTGGTTGTCCGGCCCATGCATCAACGCATCGTGCACCTTGCGGCTGGTGAAAACCGCACCCATCGGGATTGCGCCGTTGGTCAGCCCCTTGGCGGTGGTGACGATGTCAGGCGTCACGCCGAAGTAGTTGCTGGCAAAGGACGAGCCCATACGGCCGAAACCGGTGATGACCTCATCGAAGATCAACAGAATGCCGTGCTTGTCGCAGATGGCCCGCAGGCGCTCCAGATAACCCTTCGGCGGCACCAGCACGCCGGTGGAGCCGGCTACCGGTTCAACGATACAGGCCGCGATGGTTTCGGCCCCATGCAGGGCAACCAGCCGTTCCAGATCGTCTGCCAGTTCAGCACCATGCTCGGGCTGGCCCTTTACGAAGCTGTTTTTCGCCAGATCGTGGGTGTGACGCAGGTGGTCGGCCGGGATTTGCGGGAAAACACGGCGGTTGTTGACAAGGCCACCAACGGAGATGCCGCCGAAACCGACGCCGTGATAACCGCGCTCACGGCCGATCAGGCGGCTGCGGGTGCCCTGACCGATGGCGCGCTGATAGGCGATGGCAATCTTCAGCGCCGTATCGACTGATTCAGAACCCGAGCCGGTGTAGAAAACGCGGTCGAGCTTCGCGCCCTCCGGGCCGGGCGCGATTTCCGCCAGCCGCTCGGCGAATTCGAAGGCGACGGGATGGCCCATCTGAAACGAGGGCGCATAATCCATGGTCGAAAGCTGGTGTTTGACGGCGGATGCAATCTGGTGGCGGCCATGGCCGACATTGACGCACCACAGGCCAGCTGTGCCGTCGAGAACCTGACGACCGTCATTGCTGGTGTAATACATGCCCTCCGCGCTCGTCAGCAGGCGGGGATTGGCCTTGAACTGCCGGTTGGCGGTAAATGGCATCCAGTAGCTGTCGAGTGAGGTGGAGTTGGATCGGTTGGGGTTGTCCATAACGGTGCTCCTGTTCGGTGCCGGTGATTGAAAGCTATTTTCCGGGCTGAACAAGCCCTTTTCTCGCTGTGGCCAAGCCATTGAAAATGTTATAGGCGGGAAAGGTAGTTTTCGATATTTCAAACAACGGCAACGGGGGATCACGCATGTCGGTGGATATAGGCGGGCGTTTGCGCCATTTGCGGCTGCGTCACAATATTTCCCAGCGTGAACTGGCAAGACGCGCCGGCGTTACCAATTCGACGATTTCCCTGATCGAATCCAACACCTCCAACCCGTCCGTCGGCGCGCTGAAGCGCATTCTCGACGGTATACCGATCGGCCTTGCCGAATTTTTCGCCTACGAGCCGGAGACCAGCCGCAAGGCATTTTACCGCGCGGATGAACTGGTCGAAATCGGCAAGGGGCCGATATCCTTCCGGCAGGTGGGCGAAAATGTTTTTGGTCGCAGCCTGCAAATCCTGAAGGAATGTTACCAGCCGGGTGCCGATACCGGCAAGGTGCCACTGGTCCACGATGGAGAAGAGGGGGGTATCATCCTCTCCGGGCGTCTGGAGGTGACGGTCGACGAGGAGCGGCGGGTGCTCGGGCCGGGGGATGCCTATTATTTCGAAAGCCGGAGGCCGCACCGCTTCCGCTGCGTTGGTCCAGTGCCGTGCGAGGTCATCAGTGCCTGCACGCCACCCACCTTCTGATTCCATGGCTTTTCGCGTAAAGTTACGCCGGAATGGTGGTCTGACCGTTGTGGCCGGAGATAATATGGTCCAGCCGAAGAGATTTTCTACGATCCGACCAAACTTTGATACGGGTTTCTGCCATTATTTTGCCGCTTTTGCGCCGCTTTTGCAATTTTTCCATCGCTTTTTCTTGGTGAAGTTGGCGTGCGGGCAAAAAAATCCCGGCTAATATGTCAAATTTTATATGCATTGCCACAATCTTGCTGCGCTGCAAAAAAATTTAATATTCTTCCCGACGCATGGCTGTTCTTGGCGTTCCTGTCTCACCTGATTAAGTCACAAGAAACATATAAGAAAAGACTATCTGTTGTCGAAAACGCAATACATGCGGGAGCGGCACCCATGCTCTCAACACATGGCCGCCGGCACATTTGTTGCTTTTTTATGCAACCGTTAATATTGCCCTGACGTTGATCGGCCGCTCTCGCAAGAAATCGCATAGACGGTCAGGGGCAATGTGCCTTACAAAAAATCCATTAGCATCAAATTCAGAACACAGACTTGTTATCTCTTTTAGACGGAAAGACACGCCTCCGGGCACCGACCAATCGCAAAACATAAATGGAGTTCTCTCTATGAAGTCCGCGACCCAATCGGCTGAACAGACACTCAGCAGTTCCGAAGACTTCGATGTCAGTTTCCCTATCGGGGGCATCGCAAAACGCAGCTTCGATATGACATCGGCCGTGCTTGCGCTGCTCATCTTCAGCCCGATTTTTCTGTTGATCGCCGCACTGGTGAAATTGTCCGATCCCGGCCCGATCTTTTATGGGCATCGGCGTGTGGGACATAATGGCCGCTATTTCCATTGCCTGAAATTCAGGACGATGGCGATGAACGGTGATGAAATGTTGCGGCAATATCTTGCCGCCAATCCGGAAGCCGCCGAGGAATGGCGTGCGACCCGCAAACTCAAGAATGATCCGCGCGTAACCGCAGTTGGTGCCGTGCTGCGCAAGCTCAGCCTTGATGAGCTGCCGCAGCTTCTCAACATCATCCGCGGCGAAATGAGCGTCGTTGGCCCGCGCCCCGTTGTCGACGAGGAGCTGAGCTACTACGAAAGCGATGCCGCCTATTACCTCAGCACCCGTCCGGGCCTGACCGGCCTTTGGCAGATCAGCGGCCGCAATGACGTAAGCTACAAGACCCGCGTGGCTTTCGACACGCAATATGTGCAGAACTGGTCGATGCGACAGGACGTCTTCATCATCGTCAAGACCATTCCCGCCGTGTGCCTTTCACGCGGAAGCTACTGAAAACCGATATTGAGTTTGGCTTTATCGATCTTTGTTTTGCCACGCACCCTGACCGGGATCCCAAGTCCGGTCTTTGGGTGCGTCATTGGTGCAAATCATAATGGCCGCTTTTTGCGGCGCTGTGGAGCCGGCACCGTCCGGCTGCTCTATCGCCTGATCGCCCGCGCGGCGATCCGCAAACAGGGAGTTTCCCGATGAACGGTCCTATTGCCGTCGCCAGCCGTCCGCTTGTAAAAAGAACCGCCGGACGCACTTTCTCCGCCCTTCTGCTTGTCGCATCCGTCGCATTCGGAGCGCCGCTTTCCGCAATGGCTGCGGAAGGCGCTCAATACAAGCTCGGCACCGCCGACAAGCTGCGCATCCGCGTTGCCGAATGGCAGCCGGCCGATGGCAGCATCCGCAACTGGGATGTCATCAACGGCGATTATTCCGTCGGCCCATCCGGCGCGCTGTCGCTGCCCTTCATCGGCCAGCTGGATGTGGCGGGGAAGACGTCAGCGGAGGTCGGTGAGGCGATTGGAGCCCAGCTTCAGAGCAAGTTCGCCCTTCGCAACCTGCCGTCGGCTTCTGTCGAAATCGCCCAGTTCCGGCCGATCTTCCTCAGCGGTGATGTACAGACGCCTGGCGAATATCCCTATGCTGCCAATCTCACGGTGTTGAAGGCCGTAAGCCTTGCCGGTGGGTTGCGGCGCTCCGATGCCGGGCAGCGTTTTGCCCGCGACTTCATCAATGCCCGCGGCGACGCAGCCGTTTACGACAACCAGCGCGCAAGGCTGCTTGCCCGTCAGGCGCGGTTGATCGCCGAGGTCAAGGGTGACACGGTCATCGCCAAGACGCCGGAGATGGAAAAGATTGCCGAGATCGACGCGCTTCTCGCCAGCGAAAGCGCGCTGATGAAATCGCGCACCGAGCGTTACACTTTGCAGCTTAAGGCGTTGACGGATCTGCATGCGCTCCTGGAAAGCGAAGTCGAATCGCTGAAGAAGAAATCGGAAACGCAAAACCGCCAGCTCGAGCTTGCCAATGAGGACCGAGATCGCGTCAATCGGCTGAACGAGCAGGGCCTTGCACTATCGCAACGGCGTATTTCCGCGGAAGAACGGGCAGCAGAGGTGGAGGCTGCACTGCTCGATATCGACACGCAGTCGCTGCGGGCCAAGCAGGATATCAACAAGGCGACCCAGGATGAGATCAACCTGCGCAACGACTGGGTGGCACAGCGCTCCAAGGAATTGCAGGACACGGAAGCGGAACTCGACAAGCTCAATCTGCAACTGGGTACAAGCCGGGAATTGATGTCGGAGGCGCTCGCACAATCGGCTGAGGCGATCCGTTTCGATCCGTCGGGAAAATCCGCGACAATCAGCTACGTCGTGGTGCGTGAGGAAAACGGCAAGCCGAAGGAAGTGAAGGTGGATGAAAACGCCTTGCTCCAGCCAGGCGACGTCATCAAGGTCTCGTCCGAAATCCTGATGCAGTGAGGTTTTCATGCGGATCGCCAAATCGGCACTGATCGATCCCGAACGCAATGAAGTCTACGGAATGGCGGCGATTGCGCTGTCATTCTTCGTTTTCGCCTATTCGTCGCGTTTCGGGCAAATCTCGGTTCTGGCCTATTATGGCATGTGGCTGCCCCTTGTAGTGGTCAATTACCGGCGCGTGCTGGGTAACTATCCGCGCTATCTGTGGATATTCGCCTTCGGCATCCTGACCGTGCTGTCGAGCTTCTGGTCAGAGGCAGCATCGGTCACCATGCGCGCATCGATCCAGTATATGACGCATATCGTCTGTGCACTTATCGCCATGCGGGTGGTCTCCATCCGCACGCTGACGCGTGGGGCGTTGATCGGTATCACCGTCATTCTGCTCTATTCGCTGCTGTTCGGTGTCCACCTTTTCGATGCGCTTGATGGAACCTACAGTTTCGTCGGGGCTTTCTCATCGAAGAACCAGCTTGGCTTTTACGCCTCGCTCGGCGTCATTTTTGCCGTCTCATCCGTGCTGATCCTCAAGCAAAGGGGTATCTGGCTGCCGGTCGCGGGCGTCACCGGGCTCTTATCGGCCTATAGCCTAATTGCTTCGCAATCGGCCACATCCACCATTACCACGGCGGCGGTGGTCGCCCTCATCATCGGTTTCATCCCGATTGGCATGCTTTCACCGGCCAACCGCAAGATGACCTTTTTCGCACTTGGCGGTCTTGGCATATTGCTGGTGGTTGCGTCCCTGCAGTTCGGCTTGCTTGATGCCATTCTCGGCCTTTTCGGCAAGGATTCGACACTGACAGGACGCACCTATCTCTGGCAGCAGGGCATCGAAGCGGCAAAGCAGACACCGATCCTCGGCGTTGGTTACCAGGGGTTCTGGGTGGTGGGTTTTGCCGATGCCGAGCGCCTGTGGAACGACTTCTTCATCACCGGACGCAGCGGCTTCCATTTTCACAACACCTATATCGAGACTGTGGTGGAGAATGGCATCGTCGGCATGGTTCTGCTCGGCATGGTGCTTTACGGAACGCTGCTCGGCCATCTGCGCTCGGTCCTGATGCGCCAGAGCGATCCGCAGGGCGTCATTCTCTTTGCCATCTGCGCGCTGTTCGTCGTCCGCTCCTTCGTGGAGATCGATATCATCTTCCCATTCCAGATCGGTTCGTTCCTGCTGTATTTCGCCGCCGGAAAACTGTGCCTTCCGGCGAAAGCCATGCAGAATAGCGAAACTCATCCCGCGATTGGCGTGCGGTTACAAACGAGAGCCTGAGCGTTCGCGCTGCCCGATCCTAGAGGTAATCCGAAGAGACGTGCGGGCTGGCGTGGATGAAACTCCACATGTCCTTGCTGACGGAGACGATGTCGGCGATGGATTTCTCGAGGTGTTCGATTTCTTTCTCGTCCATGCGTTCTACCTTGCCGTAACGGACCTGGGTTTCGTCCTCCACCAGTCGCATGAGCTGGGTGCTGGCGATTTCGCCCTTCTCGTCGAAGGAGTAGATGCAATGATTGTATTTGTTGCGCGTCTTCGATTCTTTCTTGAGCCGCGCCATGATGGAGAGAATGGTCTTGCGATCCGGCGCCGGCGTTGAGGGAAGCTTTGCCAGACGCTCGATGAGATCCATGCGCGCGCGCGTGGTGTTGAGCGTCAGAAACACGACGATGGCCGCTTCCTTCTCCACTTTCAGGAGATGGACGATCAGATAGATCATCAGGCTTTCGGTGTTGGTCCACACGTAATTCAGCCTGCCGACCATCAGCAATATATCAGACATTGCCGCCATGCTGTTCTCCCGCCCCACCAGACCTATACTGGCATTCTATGCCGATCTGGACGGGATTGACAGTGTAGGTCCATTCTGCGTTCCGCATTTTCCAGACGCAAAACTGCCGTCCAACCTTCCTGGAAAAGCGGTATTTCTTCATCTTTCCTTGAATGCTCGGGACATGCTGTCGGAGATAGGTTTGGTCAGATATTCGAAGAAGGTTCGCTCCGAAGTCTGGATCAAGACATCCGCCGGCATGCCGGGAACGGGATGGAAATTATGGACCTTCGCGATCTCCTCGTCTGAAACCTGCACGCGCACGATATAGACGTCCTTAACCTGCAGGCCTGCATTTTCCTCGATGCTGTCGGCGGAGACGTAAAAGACCTTGCCGTTCAGAACCGGCGTGGTGCGGCGGTTCAGCGCCGAAAGGCGGATCGCTGCCGTCTGGCCCTCATGCAACTGGTCGATGGACGTTCTGAGAACCTGCGCCTCAAGGATCAGGGGAACGTGGGCGGGCAGGATTTCCATGATCGGCTTGCCGGTCGTGATAACGCCGCCTGCCGTGTGGTAATAGGCGCGCACCACGGTACCGTTGACGGGGGAGCGGATGACGGTGCGTTCCAGCACTTCGGCGGCACCTCGTACCTGCTCGCGCACGCTGTCCAGATCCGCTTCGGCGGTTTCGAGCGCGTCGAGAGCAGCCTGCTTGTTGGCGTTGATGGCAATGACCGCTTCCTGCTTGAACTTAGCGATTTCAGCCTCGCTCTGGTTCATCTCGCCGGTCAGACGGGCGATATCGCCCATGGCATCGGCAATCGCGCGCTCCAGCGCCAGCATGTCGGTCTTGCGGATGACACCGTCCTTGGCAAGCCTTTCCTTGGAATCACGCTCCTGGGTCAAAAGTGCCAGTTGACGGTCGAAGGACTGCTTCTGCCCCTCATAGCCTGTATAACGAAACTCCAGCGACTTGATATTCTTTTCGATGAGATTCAGCTGCTCGTCGAGCTTCACGATCTTGCTGTGGAACACGATGTTCTGGCTCTGGATGATGGATTTGATATCAGGATCGCTGGCTTCCTTCATGACGATGTCAGGCACCTTGAAGCTTTTTTGGCCCTGCGCCTCGGCGCGCAGGCGCGTGACGATGGTTTCGAGGCGAAGGCGTCTCAGCTGGAACATGCGCTCGTTGGCGAGCGCCGTCGTCTTGTCGAGCGTCAGAAGCACGTCGCCTTCCTTGACGGTGTCGCCTTCGCTGACCATCATTTCCTTGATGATGCCGCCCTCCAGATGCTGCACGACCTTGTTGTTGCCTGTGGCGACAAAGCTGCCCTGGGCAATGATGGCGGCGGAGAGTGGGGCAGTGCCGGCCCAGTACCCGAAGCCGCCAAAGGAAGCGAGCAGCACGGCAAGACCGATTGAACTGTGGAGGCGAATGGAACGTGGCACTTCGCTGTACCACTCAAGCTGGCCCTGGGGTTTTACCTCTGCGACGGCAACGGCAGTTTTTTTCTTGAACATGACGATCCTCAACCCTCGATCTGCGGAGACTGGCTACTTTGCCGGCCATTGCCGGAAATGGCCTTCAGCACGTCCATCCGTTCGCCGAACATGGCGACCGATCCATCCTTCAGCACCATTATCTTGTCGACGCACTGAAGAAGTGCGGGTCGCTGGGTGATGGTGACGGTGGTGATGCCCTGTTTCTTGGCGTGCAGAATGGCTTTTGCCAGCGCCTGTTCGCCCTGCGTATCGAGGTTGGAGTTTGGTTCGTCCAGAACCACGAATTTTGGATCACCGAAGAAGGCGCGGGCAAGCGCGATGCGCTGCTTCTGGCCGCCCGAAAGCGGTGCACCATCGGCGGCAACCACGGTTTCGTAACCCTGCGGGAAACCGGCGATCAGTTCGTGCACGTCGGCGAGCACAGCCGCCTCGTAGATCTGCCGGTCTTCGACATCGTCACGCATGCGACAGATATTGGCCTTGATGGTACCGGGGAACAGCTGCACGTCCTGCGGCAGATAACCGATGCTTTCACCGAATTGCCGCTGGTCCCAGTTGCGCAGGTCCATGAGGTCAAGACGGACATTGCCGGAAGTGGGAAGGATGGAGCCGACCAGCATCTTGCCAAGCGTCGTCTTGCCGGAACCGGAATTGCCGATGATGGCGAGGGATTCACCTTTCTTCAGCGAAAAGGAAATGCCGTTCAAGATCACCTTCTTCTGCGGCGGCGGCACGAAAAGGATACGTTCCACATCCAGACGCCCTTCCGGATTGGGCAGGCGCAGACGCGGGAAATTGAGCGGTGAGGTGATGAGAAGCTGCTTGATACGGCTATAGGAGGCTGCAGATTTGTTGAACTGATGCCAGCCCTCGATCGCTCCTTCGATGGGCGCCAGCGCGCGGCCGGAAATGATGGATGCTGCGATCACCATGCCGCCGGTCAGTTCGCCTGCGAGAGACAGATGCGCGCCCCAACCCAGGAGTGCGACCTGTGTAATCATGCGGGCTGCTTTGGAAACACCTGAGAACATGATGTTGCGATCCTGCGCCGCCACATGCGACTTCAGCGATCCGGCTGTTTCACGGCCCCACATCTTCACGGCCTCTGGGATCATCGCCATGGCATTGATGATCTGCGAGTTGCGCGACATGGAATCGAGATGGAAATTGGCGCGGCTCAGATAACCCGAGGCTTCGGCGAACTGTCTGGCGGTGAAACGCTGGTTCAGCCACGCTATGATGAACAGCACCGCGCAGCAGACCATGATGATGATGCCGAGATGCGGATGAACAAGATAAACCACCACGATGAAGAGCGGCATCAACGGCGCATCGAGAAAGGCGATGAGGGTGCCGGAGGTAATGAAGGAACGCAGCTGCTGCAGGTCCTGCAGGATCTGGTAGTCCTTGCCGTTGCCATGCAGGGAGGCGCGGGCCGCTGCCGACAGGATCGGCGCGCCAAGCTGCACTTCAAGCTCGACAGCGGTGCGCATCAGGATGAAGCGCCGGATGGCGTCCAGGAAGGCTTGCAGTAAAACCGCGCCGAGAACGGCGACCGTGAGCATGACGAGCGTATCCATGGACCGGCTTGTCAGGACTCGGTCCGAGATTTGAAACAGATAGAGCGGGATGGCAAGCAGCAGAACGTTGATGGCGACGGTGAACAGCATCACGATCACCATGTTGCGCCGCATCGCGGCGATGCCCTTGGCGAGGCTGGCGGCGAAATTGACGGGTTCACTGCGCTTGTGGAAGCCGCTCTGGCTTCCGCCTCCGCCTCCGCCTCCGCCACCACCGCCATTCTCCGTCGGCTCCTTGCCGTTGCCGCCGCCGCCCGTCACCGGACGGCGCTCGTTTTCACGGATAGGCCCGTCATTATTGTCGATGGTCTTGACGAAGGGCAGGTCGGGTGCGCTTTTCAGCTCGGTATTGTCCACCTTTGCTTCCGGCTCCGGCGGCGAGGCGGGGCGCCGGTCTTGCTGCGGCGGCACTGGCCTTTTCTGCGGAACGTTACGCATTTGCGGTTGTTCGGCGTTTGGGGAAGGTTGCGGAAGGGGCCGGGGCAGTGTGATCTCAGGGGAGGGTGGGGCTGCTTTCGCCGTTGGTTCCGCGCCGGACAGGTGGCGCAGGTTTTCGACGGCCTCGTTTATGGCCGAAATGCAGGCATCAGTCAGCTTGCTGTCTTCCGCATCCTGATCCAGCGGCAAGTCCAGCGAGCGCCCGACGGCAATGGTTTTTCTTGAAATATGATCCATTTTTTTATTAATCCCCTCGGTGATCTCGCGGTTTTTGCGGCTTTGGCGGCTGGCGTCTCTCCCCGCCTGTCAAAACCTATGCAGTGACCGCCTGCATGACGTCGGATGAATGCGCGCTCGACCACGACATGTCGTGACCGGCGTTGATGACGCCATCGGATTCATTCTGAATGGTGGCGGGATCGTCGTGCAGAAAAGCGATCACTTCGTTTGCCAGCTGCTGGCCTTGGTGACCCGGTTGCGACGCATCGTTTTCGATGATGCCGCCCTGTATCAGGATAGCATCCGAATAAAGCCCGCCTGCGACGTAGGTGGTGGAACCGAAGCTGTCGTAATCGATAATCTGCGCGAGATTGATGACGGCGTTGCTGCCGGTATCGATATGGATCGTGACGTTCTCGTTGTTTTCGAGAATCTTTGCTGCTGCCTGCGTCACATAGTCGGAATCGCCCAGCACGCTCACCTGTTTGATGATGCTGACGTCATAAAGATTGCCAGTGATGTAAAGGACGTTGATCCCCTGATAGCCCGCAAAATTGGCATCGTGGGCAAGCGCGTCCGGCATGTTCGGATCACGCTCGTTAATCGCTTTCACCGTCTGCGCCATGTAGTCCGGCATGGTTTCGAAACGGTCGTTGCTGCCGACATTGTGGATGCTGGCGTCGTTCCACAACAGGTTGTTGCCGGACTGAACGGTGGCGCCCTCAGGCGCGTCGGGGTTGGCGCGGATCCAGTCATTGTCGTAAAGCACGGCGATCTGGCTGATGAGGTTCATGTCCAGCACATTGCCACCGACGATGACCAGATCGTACTGCATGCCGATGCCGAGGAAATTGGCGATGTTGAGGGCAGCGTTGCCACCGCTCAGCAAGCTGACGCTGGCACCCGAAGAGGTAACCGTCAGTGTGTCGTTGTCGCTGATGAACTGGTACTGCTCGATCCAGTGGACGAAGGACACGTCTCCCTCGAGGACGCTGACACGCCAGGCGGTGGGAAATATTGGCGTTTCACCACTATCGTGGCTGCTGTCGGCGCTTTCCGCGCCCGGATAGACACTGCGTGAGAAGGTCGCAATATTGTAGGCGGCGGTTGCGGCATGGTCTTCGGACTGCGTGAAAACGGAATCGACCTCATCGCGGTCGCTATAGACATAGGCCTGGGTGATTGCGTCGATCTGGTGATAATCGCCCATGACGGTGGTGACGGAGGCCATGACGGCAGTATTGACCAGCGTTGCTATGTTGGCGACGACATTTGCGCCGGCAGCCACATCGAGGCTGTTTCCGGCGGGGCTATCCTCATGCAGCGAAACATCGCTCTTTTCCGGCTCTTCAGCGGGCTTGGCAATGCCACGATCCGGCATGAAGTCGTCGAGCGTTGGCTTTTCACTTGCCATGGAGCCATTGATGTAGAGGCTGTTGATGTCATTGCCGGCGAGAACGAAATCCTGTTCCGCGCCGGTTCCAAGGGACGTCACGTCATTTTCGCGCGCATGGTCGATATAATCATGTGCTGATTTGGCGAGCGCTTGCAACGCGTCGTAGCTGTCGGTGCGCTGGAAAACGGAAAAGGGCGTGAAGACGGCTGCTTCGTTATGGAACTCGACGGTGCGCTGGGTCACGAAACTGGTGTCGCGCGCCACATTGGGGCCGTCCGTCATGTTCAGATAGTCGTCGTCCTGAAGAATATTGACCTGCGTGACATGGGCGATAACCGAGCCGGGGCCGGTGTGCACCACCAGTTCGCGTTCTTGCTCAAAGGAGACACTGCCCGGAAAACGGAAATGCGCGGCTGACATATCGACCGGTATCGCATTTGCAAGCTGCTGCATGTCGTGTTCGACCATGCGGGCGAAATGCGGTTGCAGATAGTCGAAGTCGTAATAGCCGGCGCGATATTTAACGCCGGGATCGTAATCCTGAAGCTGCAAGTCGTAGTTCTTGTCGAGCAGTCTTGCCGCGTCATCATCCGACAACCGGTCTTGGTTCGCGTGTGCCGTGCCTTCGGCATAGTTGCTTCTTAGACGCGCTTCCTCGATCACCGTGTCGAACAGGCCGATGAAATGCGCAATCATGTCTGAAATTCTGTCGATTTGCATTGCAGGTTCCTCCCTGATCATCGCGGCAGAGCCTGGGGCGGCGGGCGGCACACGTCCAAGAGGCGGTGCTTCGTCTTCACGCAAACCCGGTCCTTCAACCGCAAACTGCACCGGCGAATGCCGGTGCAGCTTTTTTCATAGAGAGGTACTCGTCAGGAGCCGCTGTCCTCGCCTGTATCAGAAACATGCGAGTTACCGCCTGTGACCGAGACATCAACGGCATTGGAGAGCATGTTGGCACCCTGCACCAGTTCCAGATGGAAGCCGGAGTTTGCAAGGATAGCCGATGCATCGGCAGTGCTGGTACCCGCAGCGTCGTCGCCGGCCTTGAGGTCCCATCCCTTGCCGTCCATGCCTTCTGCGCCAAAGGCGTCGCCGGCATTCGCGCTCAGGTGGTTCTGGGCACCACCATTGTCCATTCTGACATCCCAGGCCTGATCCTGATCCGCCAGGTGGTTGGCCTGCACAAGGCTGAAGCCCGTGTCGTTGCCTTCGCCGTTGAGCGAGCTGTTGAGGATATTGTCGACATCAAGTGTGAAGGAGAAGTCGTCACCGAGGTTAAAGGTGAGGTCTCCGCCAGCGATGCCTAGATTGCCGACATCCTTGACGCCGGCGATGTTGCCGAAGTCGTCATCCGACTTGTAGAAACTGTCAGCG
This sequence comes from Rhizobium sp. AN5, assembly GCF_900215255.1. NCBI lineage: Bacteria > Pseudomonadati > Pseudomonadota > Alphaproteobacteria > Hyphomicrobiales > Rhizobiaceae > Rhizobium > Rhizobium sp. AN5. Next base: position 415,737 of record NZ_OCMJ01000003.1, on the reverse strand, counting down.
GAGTTGAAGCTGTCGGAAGTCGTCGTTGTTGTTGTTGTCGTGTCGTCGTCGGAGTAGGAGAAGGTCTTGGTGTCCGTGTCCGTGACCGTCTTCACGTTGGTGTCGTTGTCGCTGTACGACTTGCTTTCATAGCTCCAGTCGTAATCGGTCTTGATTTCGGTGCTGGTTTCGGTGCTCGTCTTTACGGTCGTATCGTTGTCGCTGTAAGACTTGCTGTCATAGCTCCAGTCATAGTCGTTGTCGCGATTGTCGCCGTTGCCCACTGCAACGTCGATTTTGGCGTCAACATCCACATTGGTGCTGTTGTCGCTGTTGTCGTTGTTGCGGTTTTCACCGTTTGCGGTGCCGACGTTGCTGTCGTCCACCTCTGCGTCATTGGTCGAGGTGTTGGCGAAACCCTCCGAAAGCGCGCCAATCTTGGTGATGTCGTCGCCCGCAGGCTGTGAATTGTAACCCATGTCGATTTCCTCCGAAAAAGCTCGGAGCAGCTTTCGAAATCCCTCTCATCTAAAACGGGATTTTTTCGCGCTTGCTCCGCGTTGCACAAAGATTGATGTTCTGCAGATGCAATCGGTACGTCTCATCTGCGGCTTGGCATCGGCCCGTAACCGGGCTCTTCTCGTTCAGCCCTTGTGCGCTACTCGGTATTAAGGCGCACAAATCCGTTCCTCGCTCCGTTGGGAGCGCGGTGGCTTCGTCTTTTTGCTTTCGTTATGGCTTGAAAAGGAACCGGCGTTTGCAAACACACGTCAAAGCCAGGGTTGTCTTTCCATCGGTCACTGTTTGCAGCGACGGTCAGACTGTGCAGCAGAAAAATCGCTCTTCCTAGCTATCAATTCGGGCTAAACATATCGGCACCCTTACCACCAATATATATGTTGGAGGGCGGTTTGCATGGAGATTTGCCACCGGTTCAGACGCAAATAATTGTGTTCAGGCCGGGAAAAGCTGCTTTTTCGAAAAATATTGTCAATGGCGGTGGAAAGGGTCCCTATCCCGAAATGGCACATTCCGGAAGCTCGTTTGCCGGGCAGGTATGTAAAGGGATATCAACCAAAAGTTATATTTTCCCGGATTGCAAAACCGCAGCGAAAGCTTTTCCGATGTGTTTGTTTTTGCAATGGTTCCGGGGTGAACGATTCATTACGGGCGTAACCAATTTTGTACGTCAATTGCAATAAATAACCCATTTGGGCCATTTCTTTGCACAGCTTTTCGTATTAGCCTCCTTAATTAACGGGTAATTAATGATAGTTGACATGGCGTGAAGCGGGAGTTGCCCCATTTGTTTCTAGGGGGTGTCCCGGCGAATGACAGAGCACACAACCAAAAAGAACGTAATGCGTAGCGCTTTAGGGGAGACGTCGATGTTCATGGGAACTTCAGATTATGCGGCAAAACAAAGTGGAGCCGTTGCGCCTATAAATGGAACTTTATTGATCATCGCGGATCCGGACCTGTTTTCCGAGTGCCTCGTGGAGGCGCTGGGCAAAAAGTTCCCTACATTCGCTGTGATGAGCGTTATGTCGTCGGCAACGATCGACGATGACTATGGCGCCGATGTCCGGCTGGTCCTGCCTTACCGCATGTCGGGCGAGCGGCTTCATACCGTTCTTTCGGCAGTCCGCGAAAAGCATCCGGACGCCCCGATTGCACTTGTCGTCGAAACCATCGACAAGTTTGAGGAGCCGCTGAAGCAACTGGTGGGGATGCGTATCATCGATGGCGTGCTGCCGCTTAATCTGCGGCTCGACGTTTTCATGGCGGCGGTTGATCTCCTCATGAAGGGCGGGGAGCATTTTCCCGCTGCCCTTCTCGGCAAGCTCACCCCCTATTCCCAGGCCGTGAACGGCAAAAGCGTTCAAAGCAACGCCGTGATCGCCAACCGCGCCGATGCTCTTGCCGTCAGCAAGAGTGAAATGGCGGCGCTGACGACGCGCGAGGTGCAGATCCTCGACCTGCTTTGCAAGGGAACGCAAAACAAGATCATTGCCGACCGGCTTCACCTGTCCGAGAATACCGTAAAGGTGCACGTTCGCAACATCTACAAGAAGATGAATGTGCGCAACCGAACGGAGGCAGCGTCGCGCTTCTTTCACAAGGATGACGACGCGGCTATCTCCGGCTGGAGAAACTGAACATCTGGCGGCCTGATGCCGCAAGGACGCGAGTTTCAAGCAGAGGTTATGCTTGAGGCTCAGGGCCTCAGGAAACAGCGGGACTTCTGACCAAATCCGCTCGGTGAGCAGATATAGGGAGAAGAACCGGAATAGGAATGCCGCGGCGATATCGTCGGTGTGTCGTAAGTATCGGCAACAAGCGTGACGGCTGCGTTGCCTGTCTTGTCATAGCCGTAGGACGCCTTGGCTGGAGCAACCCGGCTCTTGATCGTCGCCGTATTAGCAGATGCGGTCTTGATCAGAACGGCATCTTCAACGACGGAGCACGAGGCCGTTGCGAAAGTGAACGTCGCAAGTGCGGCGGCAACAAGTGCAAAACGACAGCGGCGGGCCGCTTTGCTGTTATGGGAATAAGGCATTTCATTCATGATGTATGTCCCCTGAAATCGACTAGCTGTCGCATCTCGCCGGGTGGTTTTGCCCCGGTGGACCGAGCCTTACAAAACCAGAATAGTCCCGACTGGTTGAGCGAAGCTTGCGCTAATGCTCAATAAGAAAGGCATAATGGAGGCGTAGTTAAAAAGTATTAAATCGAGTGATTAATACGAGTAATTCGGGGTAATCAATTGTAATATTTCGATAAAATAAAGTTGACCTGTTTTATGACGCGCCTATCATAAAAGTTGAAATATACCGAATCCAAATATTAAAACCTCCAGAAGAAATAAAAACCGGAGGTGACATTCGAAATATCCTGCAATCTGGAGTTTGATCTAGTTCAAGTCGAATCAGCCGGGCTGGTTCCTCATTGGGAGGAGTGTGTAATGCGTAATTTCGTTCCCAACGACCATGACAACGGCGCTACAATCTATTCCGAGTGGCGGCCAGGCCAGCGCGTTCTGGTCAACGGCGGGGCTGGTTTCCTTGGCTCCCATCTTTGCGAACGTCTGTTGGCTTGCGGTCATGAGGTGATCTGTCTCGACGATCTTTCGACTGGACGGACCGTGAATGTTGAGCATTTGCAAGCCAACAAGCGGTTTTTGATGGTCGAGCATGATGTCCGCAAGCCCTATGACATAGACGTCTCGCTGATCTTCAACTTCGCGTCGCCGGCCTCGCCGCCGGACTACCAGCGTGATCCAGTCGGCACCCTGCTTACCAATGTGCTCGGCGCGGTCAACGTTCTCGAAGTCGCTCGCAGATGCGGTGCAACCGTGGTGCAATCCTCGACATCGGAAGTCTATGGCGACCCGCTTGTCAATCCGCAGCCGGAAAGCTATTTCGGCAACGTAAATACAATCGGGCCGCGAGCCTGCTACGATGAGGGCAAGCGCAGCGCCGAAACGCTTTTTTTCGATTATCACCGCTTTTATGGCGTCGATATCAAGGTTGGGCGCATCTTCAACACCTATGGGCCGCGCATGCGCCCCGATGATGGGCGGGTGGTTTCCAACTTCATCGTCCAGGCGCTGAAGGGTTCGGACATCACCATTTATGGCGACGGCAGCCAGACGCGCTCCTTCTGCTACGTCGATGATCTGATCGACGGGTTCCTGCGCTTTTCAGCCAAGCCGAAGGATTGCATCGGACCGATCAATCTCGGCAACCCGACTGAAATTCCGGTGCGGCAACTGGCCGATATCGTCATCCGCATGACGAATTCCCGCTCGCGCATCGTTCATCTGCCCGCTGCGATCGATGATCCGCAGCAGCGCCGTCCCGATATTTCGCGTGCCAAGGAAATGCTCAGATGGCAACCGCGCGTACCGCTCGAAACCGGTCTGGAGAAAACCATCGTCTATTTCGATGCGCTGCTGGCCGGCAAGAAGGTTGCGGAGGCCGTATGAGATGTCCCGTACAATCCTCGTCACGGGCGGGGCCGGATTCATAGGCAGCCACATCTGCAAGGCGCTGGCGCATTCCGGCTTCAAGCCCATTGCCTACGATAATCTCTCCACGGGTCACGCGGATTCGGTTCGCTGGGGTCCCTTCATCGAGGGCGACATTCTGGATCGTAGTCTCTTGAAGGCCACGCTTAACGAGTTCTCGCCAGCCTTCGTCATCCATTGCGCCGCCAATGCCTATGTCGGCGAATCCGTCGAGGATCCGCGCAAATATTACCGCAACAATGTCGGCGGTAGTCTGGCGCTTCTGGATGCCTGTCTCGACCAGAATATCGGCGGGCTGGTATTTTCCTCCAGCTGCGCCACCTATGGCGTGCCGCCGCAATTACCGATCCGTGAGGAAACGGCGCAGATGCCGGTCAATCCCTACGGTCGCACGAAGCTGATTTTTGAAATGGCGCTCGATGATTACGCTGCCGCCTATGGCCTGCGTTTCGTCGCGCTGCGCTACTTCAATGCGGCGGGTGCCGACCCGGATGGCGAACTTTACGAACGCCACGAGCCGGAAACCCATCTGATCCCCCGGGCACTGATGGCTGCCGCCTCACGGCTACCGCAACTTGATGTCTTCGGCCAGGATTATGACACCAGCGACGGCACCTGTATCCGCGACTACATCCATGTCAGCGATCTGGCTGATGCCCATGTGGCCGCCGTCAACTATCTTTCCGATGGCGGCGAGACCCTTCGTGTCAATCTCGGCTCCGGCCACGGCACATCGGTCGGGGATATCATCCGCGCGATCCATCGCGTCACGGGACAGGAAGTGCCGGTGCATTTCGGCGCAAGGCGCGCCGGTGATCCGCCCGCCCTGTTCGCCGACATAGAAAGAGCGAGGGCGACCCTCGGCTTTGCGCCGAAGCGCTCCGATATAGACACCATCATCCGCACGGCTGGTCCCGGCTTCGGGCTGGAGGTGCTGTCATGAAAGCTCGCTCTACCCCTTCCGTACCATCATCGCGTCCCGTCGCGGGCCAATTGCGAATGCTGCCCGTCTTCACCGGCTGGAACCGCATGGCCTATCGTCTGGGCATTGGCGGTTGGCTGGTGACGCTTGCCTATTTCTGGATCTGGTGGCTGGACCGGGATCGGGTCATCGACTGGCCGTATTTTACGATCGTTACGGTAACGCTCGCGTGGATCACGCTTCTGCCGTCCTATTTCATCTTCATCTTCCTGAACGCCAGGGTCGTCGACCGGCGCTCGCCTCTGCCGCAGGGTAGGGTGGCGATGGTTGTAACCAAGGCGCCGTCGGAACCTTTTACCGTAGTACAAAAGACGCTGCAGGCCATGCTGGAGCAGAAGGGCCTGGAATTCGATGTGTGGCTTGCGGATGAGGACCCGGATGCGCAAACGCTGAAATGGTGCGGCGCGCACGGCGTTTTCGTTTCGACCCGGAAGGGTGTCGTCGATTATCACCGCAAGACATGGCCTCGCCGCACCCGTTGCAAGGAAGGCAATCTCGCTTATTTTTACGATCATTACGGGTATGAGCGTTATGATTTCGTCGCGCAATTCGACGCCGATCACGTTCCGGAACCGGACTATCTGAGCGAAATCATCCGTCCTTTCGCCGATCCGGCGGTTGGATATGTCTCCGCACCAAGCATCTGCGATGCCAATGCAAAGGAGAGCTGGGCTGCGCGCGGCAGGCTTTATGCCGAAGCAAGCCTGCACGGCGCCCTGCAGCTGGGTTACAACAACAGCTGGGCGCCGCTTTGCATCGGCTCGCATTATGCCGTGCGCACCAAAGCCCTGCGTGAGGTGGGCGGTCTGGGACCCGAGCTTGCCGAGGACCATTCCACCACGCTTTTGATGAACGCTGGCGGCTGGCGCGGCGTCCACGCCGTCAACGCAGTCGCGCATGGCGACGGGCCGGTGACTTTTACCGATCTCGTGGTGCAGGAATTCCAGTGGTCACGCAGTCTGATGACCATCCTCTTGCAATATTCGCGGCATTACGTGCCGAAGCTTCCCTTGCGGTTGAAATTCCAGTTCCTGTTTTCACAGCTCTGGTATCCCCTGTTTTCCGGCTTCATGGCACTGATGTTCGTGCTTCCCGCTTTTGCACTGTTGAGCGGCCAGGTACTCGTCAATGCCTCCTATCCGGTGTTTCTGGCGCATTTCCTGCCGATTTCACTCATCATGATCGTGTTCGCCTTTTTCTGGCGGGCCACGGGGGCCTTTCGCCCGCATGATGCGAAACTCTTCGGGTGGGAAGCCATCGTGTTTCTGTTCCTGCGCTGGCCCTGGTCGTTGATGGGTGTGCTTGCGGCGATACGCGATACGATCCGTGGCGATTTCGTCGACTTTCGCATTACACCCAAGGGCACGCAGGCAAAACCGCCGCTGCCGCTGCGCGTAATCGCGCCGTACATGGTTCTGGCGGCACTAAGCCTTCTCGCAATGGTGCTGGCGCCGCGTGAAAACGCTGCGGAAGGTTTCTTCGTCTTCGCCGCGATCAACGTGGCGATCTACGCGGGCCTTTCGGTTTTTCTTCTCGTCCGACACACCATGGAAAACGGCTTGCCACGGCTGCCGGCATTGCGCGGAGGGGCGACGGTCGCCGCCTGTTCGTTGCTGCTTGTGGCAGGTAGTGCCGCGGAACTCAGCTCCCATGCGATTGGTGGGCTGGAGGCCCTGTCGCACGGGCAACCCTATGTCAGCTTCACTGAGACGCGGTTCACCGTGGCCGGTGCTGGCGTGGAGGGAGCGAGATCGGTGCGTCTGAAACTGCGCATCGTACTGCCGGGAATGCCCGGAATTCGAAACATGCAGGCGGAGCCCATGGTGCCGCCACCGGTCATGACAACCGGAGAAATCATGCTGGCCGACAATAGGGTCGGACAATAGAAGGAGGAGGCTGTGATGAGAACAACAATAAGCAAATGCGGGTTCTCCGCTTTCGTACTCTGCCTTGCGGTGATCGCGCCAAGTGCCGTCCACGCCGCGGGCGGCACGAAGACGCCGAAACCGCTCCGGACCAGCGAAGTCGTAGATATGTATTACGACAAGACCTGGAAATGGGAGACTGGCGGCGGACGCTTCATCGCCGATGGCCGCAAGTTCATCGCTCTGACTGAAGAGAAAGGCAAGAAGGCCGTCGGTGAAGGCCGTTGGACCGTCGATGCCAAAGGTACGCTGTGCATGCGCGCTACCTGGAAAACCGATGCCGGAAACGGCAAGGCCGATACGTGTTTCGACCACGGTCGCATCGGTCAGGTGCTTTACCAGCGCAAGCAGGGCGGCCCCTGGTACGTCTTCCGGCATAATCCGCCACGGCCCGGAGATGAATTCCTGAAACTTGTCCGCAAGGACGACGTCACCCCGCAAATCGCCGCCTACGGCAAGGCGATGACTGCGACGAGGTAGGAGGAAAGTGTCATGCAAATAACAAGAAGAAGACTGCTCTTTGCAAGCGGGGCTGCTGTTGCTGCTTCAGCCAGCATGTACCCCATATTCAAACTCGATGCCCAGGGGGTCGCGCCCATGGGCTCCACGGGCATGAAGACGCTTGCCGACAAACGTCCGATATTGCACGCGGATGGTATACGCTTCGGCGCCTACGATCCGCACGGCGATTTCACCGGCCAGACCGGGGTGGCGACGGAACATCTGTTCCTGCCTTGGGAGGACGTTGATCTCGACAGCCTCGCGCTCGCAGACGCCTATGCTCTGGAGCGCAAGCGCAATGTGCTGATCACGGTCGAACCCTGGTCATGGGACGTCAACTGGCGGCTCACCTCCGACGAGTTGCGCCGCAAGGTGATGGGAGGCGACTACGACAAGAACATGCAGGCGATCGCCGCACGCATGTCCGCAATGAAGAGCCCGCTGATCCTGCGTTGGGGACAGGAAATGGAAGACACATCCGGCCGCTTCTCGTGGTCGGGCTGGAACCCGCAGGACTATATCACGGCCTACAAACGCATGGTGGACATGACCCGCAAGGCGGTCCCCGGCGTCAAGGTGATGTGGTCGCCGAAAGGTCTCGACGGTCTGCGCGCTTACTATCCTGGTGACAATTACGCGGACCTGGTCGGTCTCTCGGTCTTCGGTCTCGAGGACTATGACAAGATCGAATATGGCGGGCCGCAGAAGTTCACCGATCTCCTGCGCAAGGGCTATGGGCTTGTCGAAACCTTCAATAAACCGGTCTGGGTTGCTGAACTGGGTTATGAAGGCGGCGATTCCTACGTCCGTCCATGGATGAACGACGTGACGCTGAAACAGGCGGATTTTCCCAAGCTGGAAGAGGTCGTCTATTTCAACGACAAGGACGTGCACCCATGGCCGCACAATCTCGGTAAGCCCGACTGGCGCGTTGTGCGCCCGGCGCGGCTTAACTGAGGCTGGAGCGGGTAGAGCGGACGCCCGGCCCGCTCGCCCGCCCGGACTTTAATGGCTGGAGGCGAGTACGGCCTCAGCCTCATAGATGGCACAGACGATATGGTAAAAAGTGCTGGCCGGTGCCGGTTCGTCCAGCATCGGCTTGTCGGCCGGCCATTTGTCGAACCAAAGCCCTTTGACCGGTGTGTCGAGGAAAGGCTGCAGCGCGCCGATGGCCCTAAGGCCCGAGGCAAGATAACGCTGTCTTTCCTCACCAGTGGTCACGCTGGCAAGGCGCACGGCTGCCTTCAGCCATTCCGTCTGCGGCCAGAGCCGCGCCAGCCCGTCATGTACCGAAAAATCATCGTACAGGCTCATGATCGCGACCTTGCGGCGCGGGCAGATGCCATGCGCTTCGCCGATCTCGAACATGCGCTTGGCCTTGGCGATTGCCTCGCCATTGTTGCGCAGGCTGCCCCAGCGCACCAGAAGCCAGGCCCATTCGAACTGGTGGCCGGGCTCCATGATGCGGCCCTTCTCGCCTTCAAACGGCATCCAGTCATGGCCGAAGAATTCGCGTAGCCCGCCATTGCTGCCATCAATGAAGCGGGTGAGTGCAAGGCTGGCGATCTCGTCGGCCAGCGCGGTCCATGGGCCTTCGGGGTCCTGTACCTCCCAGGCAAGCATCGCCTCGAAAAGATGCATATGCGGATTGGAGCAGAGCGGCGTGCGCGGCGGGTTCGCTTCCTCAAAGCCGGCGACGGAGTGTTTGTAGTCGCGATTGAGGATGGCGAGGATATCGAGCGCCCGGCCACGCATCTCGTCCTTGCGGTCGGGAAGGGCTGCGGCCGTCTGTGCTGCGGCGAAAAGCGCAAAAGCCTGATTGTAGAGATCGAAGGACGGATCGATCAGCTTGCCGGTCTGGTCGGCGAGGTTGCCGTAAAGGCCGTTATCGAGGCGATAGACCTTTTCGAACCAGCTCAGCCCATGCAGCAACGCGTCCTTCCACGGACCCTGCCAGCCGTTCTGGCCGGCGGCAGCGAAACAATAGGCCTGACGCGGCTGCACGCGGGCGCGGCGGTCATCAGAAAAAACCGGTTTCGCATCCTGGCCGAGGCGCTCGTAAAAACCGCCGTCCGGACGGGCGGAGCCCACCTCCCACCACAGCGGTAGTGCGTCCTCTTCAAGCCATTTCCGTAAGGTTCCGATCTCTTCGGCAAGCGCCTGCGCGATACTCGGAAATTGCACAGTCATGCGTCAACTCTCTGTTTTTACAGTTGAATGAAAAAAGTGATCAATAAAAATACGTCATTATAGACACAAGTAGACCATGGGACATATTGCGCTGCAACCGTAAAAATATCGACCTCATGCCGAGCGAACCCGCACCAGCGCGATTTGGTTCCGTCGTCTCGTAAAGGGTAACGCCCTGCGAGTGATTCGAACGTCACAAATTTCAGAAACCACAACGTAAGTTTGATACTTCTTAAATTTGATATTGCTTATTCGCCTGCCTCCCGTATTTCGTAACAATGGTCTGGTCATTAGTGATTCGGTCTCCTTTTAACCTGTTAGGGCTTGGGGAAATAAAGGGGCACGGGGCAGTGAAATTTTCTGCCTTTACTTCATTGCTATTCTCTATTGCAGTTCTTTCGGGCTGCAATACTCCCTCGGGCGTCAGGTCGTTCGGGGGCGCAAAGATGTTGTCTGCATCCGAAGCGCTGGTATTCCCACCGCCCGGCGGTCCGGAAATCGTCACCGTGGTCAACCGCACCTATTCCAATGCCGTGGCACAGCAGGTCGTATTGCGCGCCGAAGCCGCTACGCCCGGACAGAACTACATCAAGGCCGAGTTCTTCGGTCCGCAGCAGGCCGGCGACACCGATCGCGATGCTTTGACTTTCTCCGGCTTTAAGGCATCCTCCGTCGCGCGGGAAATCCGCTCGGAGTTTCCGGGTGAGAACATCGTCATGTCGGCGAACTATCTGCAGAACGGTTACGGCGCCTTTTCTTATGCGGCCGGCAAGGGCCGAGGCAGCGATACCTGCCTTTATGGCTGGCAGGACATCCGCTCGCCCGAAAGCATGCGGCAGGATTTCCGCAACCTGGGGCGTATCAAGGTGCGGCTCCGTCTCTGCCAGTCGGGGGCAAGTGTCGAGCAGCTTCTGACGGTAATGTATAATTACACGATCACCGGCACCTATGCCTCGCAAAGCTGGAACCCCTATGGCACGCCGCAGGCGGTGGATCAGAACCTTGGGCGGCCGGGCCATCCGGTCTATCCCATGAAGACCAATGATGTGCCGATGCGGCCCGGCAGTGAAGTGACCGCGAGCATACCATTGCAACCCGTGCGCCGTGCTGCCGTACCCGTCACGCCTGTTCAGCCAACGGCGCAGCCGCTACCGCCGGTGGCGGCAGTCAGTATTCCGTCACCCACATCAGTTGGCGCACCCGCCCAGCCCGCAAGGCCTGCTGTAGTCGGCAGGCGCGCGGCCAGCGTGCAGGTGGAGAGCCAGCAGCCGACGCAGGTTCCGCAGGTGGCTATTCCGTCGCCCACATGTCTGTCCGGTTCGGCAGCGCCTCCGGGATGCAGGTGATGGCTGGAGCAACAGCAGAAGAGGGCATTGTAAAAGATCCCGGTAAAAATTCCGGGCGGGGAAGAGAGCGGAAAGTTTCGGGATGAACAAGGCCATCACAATCATTGTCTGGTTTCTTGTGTCGCTTTGCGTTCTGGCCATCGTCACGATGCCGGTCAGCCTGCAGACGCACCTGGTCGCCACGGCGATCTCGCTTGTACTTCTCGCAACAATAAAGAGTTTTAACGGGCAGGGAGCCTGGCGGCTCGTGGCGCTTGGTTTCGGCACGGCCATCGTCCTTCGTTATGTCTATTGGCGCACCACGAGCACGCTGCCGCCCGTCAACCAGCTCGAAAACTTCATTCCCGGCTTTCTGCTTTATCTCGCGGAAATGTACAGCGTCGTGATGCTGGGTCTCAGCCTCGTCATCGTGTCGATGCCGCTGCCTTCCCGCAAGACCCGGCCTGGCTCGCCCGATTACCGGCCGACGGTCGATGTTTTCGTGCCGAGTTACAACGAGGACGCGGAGCTTCTCGCCAATACGCTGGCGGCGGCGAAGAACATGGATTACCCGGCCGACAAGTTCACCGTCTGGCTGTTGGACGACGGCGGCTCGGTGCAGAAGCGTAATGCCAGCAATATCGTCGAGGCTCAGGCGGCACAGCGCCGCCATGAGGAGTTGAAGAAGCTTTGCGAGGACCTCGACGTGCGTTATCTGACGCGCGAGCGCAACGTCCACGCCAAGGCCGGAAATCTCAATAACGGCCTCGCCCACTCGACCGGCGAACTGGTGACGGTGTTTGACGCCGACCATGCGCCGGCGCGCGATTTCCTTCTGGAAACGGTGGGCTATTTCGAGGAAGACCCCCGGCTCTTCCTGGTGCAGACGCCGCACTTCTTCGTCAATCCCGATCCGATCGAGCGCAATCTGCGCACTTTCGAGACGATGCCGAGCGAAAACGAGATGTTTTACGGCATCATCCAGCGCGGTCTCGACAAGTGGAACGGCGCGTTCTTCTGTGGTTCCGCCGCCGTGCTGCGGCGCGAGGCACTGCTGGATACGGAAGGGTTCAGCGGCGTCAGCATCACCGAGGACTGCGAAACGGCGCTGGCGCTGCATTCGCGCGGCTGGAACAGCGTCTATGTCGACAAGCCCCTGATCGCCGGGCTGCAACCGGCCACCTTCGCAAGCTTCATCGGCCAGCGCAGCCGCTGGGCGCAGGGCATGATGCAGATCCTGATCTTTCGCCAGCCTCTGTTCCGCCGTGGTCTCTCCTTCACGCAGCGTCTTTGCTACATGTCGTCGACGCTGTTCTGGCTTTTCCCGTTCCCGCGCACGATCTTCCTGTTTGCGCCGTTGTTCTACCTGTTCTTCGATCTTCAGATTTTCGTGGCCTCCGGCGGCGAGTTTTTGGCTTATACGGCCGCGTATATGCTCGTGAACCTGATGATGCAGAACTATCTCTACGGCAGCTTCCGCTGGCCGTGGATTTCTGAACTCTACGAATATGTGCAGACGGTCCACCTTCTGCCAGCCGTCGTGTCGGTGATCTTCAATCCGGGCAAGCCGACCTTCAAGGTGACGGCGAAGGACGAATCCATCGCCGAGGCGCGGCTTTCGGAAATCAGCCGCCCGTTCTTCGTCATTTTCGCGCTTTTGCTGGTTGCGATGGCCTTTGCCATCTGGCGCATCTATGCCGAGCCATACAAGGCGGACGTCACACTCGTCGTCGGCGGCTGGAACCTGCTCAACCTCATTTTCGCGGGCTGTGCGCTTGGCGTCGTCTCCGAGCGCGGCGAAAAATCGGCGTCGCGGCGCATCACCGTCAAGCGGCGCTGCGAGGTCAAGCTTGAGGGTAGCGACGCATGGGTGCCGGCCTCCATCGACAACGTGTCGGTGCATGGCCTGCTGATCAATCTTTTCGACAGCACCACCGCGATCGAAAAGAACACGACAGCGATAATTAGGGTGAAGCCGCATAGCGAGGGCGTGCCGGAAACCATGACCATCAATGTGGTCCGCACGGTCCGTAGCGACGGTTTCATTTCCATAGGCTGCACATTCTCGCCGCAGCGCGCCATCGATCATCGCCTGATCGCCGACCTGATCTTCGCCAATTCCGAACAATGGAGCGAGTTCCAGCGCGTGCGCCGCAAGAACCCCGGCCTCATCAGAGGCACGGCGATCTTTCTCGCGATATCGCTGTTCCAGACGCAGCGCGGCCTGTTTTATCTGGCCAAGGCGCTCCGGCCCGCCTCCAAAACCGTCAAACCTGCCGGAGTTATAAAATGACCGGCGGTAAAACGATCAGGAGTTCACTGACAGCGCTGATGTTGGGTGTCGTCGCAACCGGTGCGATGGCGCAGTCCTCACCCTTCGACATGTCGCCGGAGAAGCCTGCACAGACAGCCCCGGCACCCGTGCCGCCGCCGCCGCTTCCCCCAGCTGTACCGCGCCAGCCGCAGCCAGCCCAGCAATCGACCCAGCCTCCAGTGGGCCAGCCTCCAGTGGTAATGCAGCCCGCACCTGCGCCGCTGCGGCCGCTGACGCCACCCGTATCCATGCCGCCGCAGGGTCAGGCGAGACCCGCACCCGTTCAGGCACCGTCATCCGCGGCGGATAGCCGTCGCCGGTATATCTTGCCGTATGAAAAGCTCAGCCTTTCCGGCGAAATGGACCGGCGGCAGTGGAGCATTTATCTGACGCCCGAGCAGGTGAATGCCGCCGTTTCGCTGAATATCGGTTATCAGAACGCCATCGTGGTCGCGCCGGAAGACTCGAATTTCCAGGTCAGCCTCAACAATGTTCCGCTGGATACGGCGCGCATCGAGGCGCCCGACGGCGAGGGCAATGTTTCCTTGAAAATTCCACCCGGTGTCCTGCAGGTGGGCGCGAATGTCGTGACGCTTGGCGTGCAGCAGCGCCACAGAACCGATTGCACAATCCAGTCCACTTATGATCTGTGGACCGATGTTAATCCGGCGAACACCTATATCGGCTTCAACGCCGATGTCGCGGGCAACTTCACCAATATCGACGACATCCAGGCAACCGGTCCGGACGCTAAGGCGGCAACGTCGATCGAGATCGTTGCACCTGCGCTCGGCAATCCGGCATTTGCAGATTCGCTGCTGCGCCTTTCGCAGGCTCTGGCGCTCCGAACCCAGATGCCGAACCAGACGATCCGTTTCATGGCAGCACCCTCCGCTGAACGCAAGGCGGGAACGCTGGTGGTTCTTGTCGGCACCGCACGCGAAATTGCCGGCTTCACCGGCGCGGTGCCGCCCGAGGCGTCGGCGGGTGCTTTTGCCGGCTTCGATACCACTGCACCGGGTGGCCTCTCGCCGCTCTTCGTCAGCGGTCCCACCCCGCAGGCGGTCCAGGCGGCGATTGAGACGCTGTTTTCCTCGATCTCGCGCACGCCCGGTGCCCAGAGAACGACCTTTTCCACCCGCAGCTGGCATGCGCCGGATGTGCCGCTCATCATGTCGGACCGTCGCATCGCGCTTTCCGAGCTTGGGCTTGAGAGCAGCGAATTTGGTGGACGGCGTTTCCGCAACGAATTCTACGTCGGCATGCCCGCCGATTTTTATGCGTCGGCCTATGGCGAGGCGGCCATGCTGCTCGATGCCGCCTATTCCTCGCAGGTGCTGCCCGGTAGCCATATAGACATCTACGTCAATGACGAGATCGCCTCGACCGTGCCGATCTCCAACAATGGTGGCGGCATTTTCCGGCATCTGCCCATCAATGTGACAATGCGCCATTTCAAGCCTGGCCCGAACAAGATCACCATCGAGGCCGTGTTGATGACGGCGCAGGATCAGGTCTGTGCGCCGGGAGCGCCGGCCAGCACGACCCCGCGTTTTGCCCTGTTCGACACATCGGAAATCCATATTCCTGATTACGCGCAGATCGGTCGCAAGCCCGATCTCGCCGCGATGTCCGGTGCCGGGCAGCCCTACAGGTTTGCCGCAAATCCCGTCGCATTGTCGCTTGATCGTTTCGATACCGACACCATGTCGGCGGCGGCGACATTGGTCAGCCGGCTGGCAAGCGCCGCGGGATATCCGATCAATGTCGAGACCGTCGCCTCGCCGCTTGTGATCGGCGACCGTGACGCCCTGTTCGTCGGGACGATTTCGCAATTCCCGCAATCGCTGATCAGCCAGTTCAATCTTGTCCCTTCCAGCCAGATATCCTGGAAAATGGGAACAGGCGTTCAGCCGCCTGCGCAGAACAGCGAAACCCTCTTTAATGACTGGCGGGAGCGGGTGGATGGCGGCATCTGGCAGGGGCAGGTGTCCTCCTTTGAGGAGTGGATGAAGCGGAATTTCGATCTGAGTTCCGATACGCTGCGTTTCCTGCCGGCGGCCGAGCAACCCTATGCGCCACCCGGCAATGTCTCCTTCATGCTGGTGCAGGGTCTCAGCCCTTCCGGCGAAGGGGTCTGGACGCTGGCTACCGCCCCGACGTCGGCGGAGCTTCGTGATGGCATGTCTTCGATGGTGCGTGAAAACCATTGGCGCGACGTCACCGGGAGGGTCGCAGCTTACGATGCCGGTGCAGAAAAGATCGAAACGGTCGAGGTGGGGCAGCCGTATTTCTATGTCACGCGGGCGTTTTCCCTCTCGAACTGGAGGCTGATCGCTGCTAATTGGCTGTCTTCCAATGTTCTTTCCTATTCGCTGGCATTCATCGGGTTCGTGTCGCTCCTGGGCTTTGCCACCTTCGCGATGCTGCGTATGATGGGGCGACACCGATGAGGCCTGGGATTTTAAGACTTGCCGGCATTTTCTGCTTGTCGCTGATGGCGCTGATCTCAAGCATCTCGATTGCCCGCGCCGCATCTGTCTCGCCTGAGGCATGGTCTGCCTATAAAAGTGCGTTTCTCGATCCCGGCGGGCGCATCATCGATACCGGTAACGGCAATATCAGCCACAGCGAAGGCCAGGGTTACGGCATGTGGCTTGCCGTTCTTTCAGAGAACATTGCCGACTTCGAGCTGATATGGAGTTTTACCCGCACGGAACTCCTGGTGCGCGACGACGGTCTCTCCGCGTGGAAATGGGATCCGCGCACCAGACCACATGTGACTGACATCAACAATGCCACGGATGGCGATATTCTGATTGCCTACGCGCTGGCGCTGGCTGCCGGGCAGTGGAACCGGCAGGACTATGCCGAGGCATCGGCGGCCATCGCATCAGCCGTCCTCAAGAAGACTGTCGTTCAGCGCGGCGGGCGAACGCTGCTTTTGCCCGCCGCCAGCGGCTTTGGCGAGGTTGACCGGGGCGACGGCCCGGTGGTCAATCCTTCGTATCTGATTTTCGAAGCATTTCCGGTCCTCAATCTCGTCGCACCATCACCACTCTGGAAGGCGCTTGCCGACGACGGCGTGGCGCAGATCGGTACGTTTGCTTTCAGCGACAGGAAACTGCCCGCCGACTGGGTGTCGATGAAGACGAAACCGCAACCGGCATCGGCGTTTCCACCCGAGTTTGGTTACAATGCGGTGCGGATTCCGCTTTATCTTGCAAGGGCGAAAATGGGCTCGCCGGAGCTGCTTGACCGCCTGAAAAACGGCATGACGCTGGAAAGCGGTGCTGCGGGAACCTTCGATCTCAAGAGCGGCGCGGTCAAGGACGTTCTGTCGGATCCCGGTTATCGCATCATTCCGGCGCTCGCAGCCTGCGCCGGCGGTGGCCCGACTGTGCCTGCCGAACTGAAAGGCTTTCAGCCAACGCTCTATTATCCTTCTACATTGCATCTTCTGGCATTGTCGTTTCTGGCAAGGAATAACGGGGAGTGCCGATGAACAAACCGCTGTCTACCTCGGCTCTCATCCTGCTTCTGATTGCGCTCGCCGCCTTCCACTGGCGCGACACCATTCTCGGACGTGTATCGGACATGCATACTTCGGCGGTTGGCGACAACCGTGCGGCGCAGCGCGTTTCTCCAGCGGCAGCCAATCCGGCCCAGATCAACGCGTTCCTTAAAGATCGCGAGATGGCGCAGCTAACCCAACCCGTGACGCCAGCGGTAACGGTGCCGGCGACTGATCCGCAACCGCCGGTTACGCAGACACAGACGGGTGGACAGATATCGCAGCCCCAAATGGCGCAGGCGCCCGTACCCCGCGAGACCCAGCCGGCGTCATCAGATATGCCCGAGGTCGATCTCAGCGCGCTGCGCTATTTCGCGGCCAAGGGCGATACCCAGCGCCTTCAGGCCGAAATCGCGAGGCTGCGCACGCTCTATCCGAACTGGACACCGCCTGCCGATCCGCTCGCCATTCCCGTGAACGGCGATCCCCGGCTCGATGCCATGTGGCAGCTTTATAGCGACGGTCGTTACGCCGAGGTCAGAAAGGCGATCGCCGACCGCCAGCAGGCGGAGCCCGGCTGGCAGCCGCCCGACAATCTGACCGGCATGCTTTCCCTCGCCGAGGCCCGCCAGCGGCTCGTCAACGCTTCCGATCTCAAGCAATATGCGACAGTGGTGGACGCGGCCGCCAGCAATCCCGGCCTGCTGACCTGTAGCGAGGTGGATGTCCTGTGGCGGGTTGCCGATGCGTTTGCCAATACCGACCGGATGGGACGGGCGCGCGACGCCTATCTCTACATTCTCAACAATTGCACGACGCCCAGCGACCGGCTCGCCACGGTGCAGAAGGCATCCGCGCTTTTGCCGGCGGAGATGATCGGCGATTTGCTTGCCAAGGAAAAGCCCAACGCCGACGGTCAGCTGGAATTCGAACCGGTCAAAAACGATCTCGCCCGCCAGTTCGTGGCGAAGGCAGGGGAGAAGGAGGGAATTTCCGTTCCTTCCGCCTATCTGATGCGGCTTGAAAGGCTAGCCGAGACCGACAAGCTTGCAAGCGATGCCCTGCTGCTCGGCTGGTACAATATCCGCCAGAAGAACATGGCGGAGGCGGAAAAGTGGTTTCGCAAGGCGCGGGAAGAGGAAGACAGCGCGTCTGCATCGCAGGGGTTGGCGCTGGCGCTGATCGACCGCAACGAACCGCGTGAAGCCGAGGACGTCATGTATAAGTGGCGCACCGCTTCGGACGACGGGCTTGCGACCTATCTTGCCGCGACAGCCAATCTTCTGGCGCTTGAGCCGCCTGTGGTCCTGCCGCCGGATGTGCTGCAGCGCATCGCCGCTGAAACAATAACCCGGAAGGATGCAGCAACCGCGCAGCAGTTCGGCTGGTATTCGCTTGCTTTCCGGCAGACGCCGCTCGCCTTGCAATGGTTCAGCACTGCGCTTGGCTGGAAAGCCGATGACGAACCATCGGCCTATGGCATGGCAGTCAGCTATCACGATCTGCGCAATCTCGCCGGTCTGCGCGGCATACAGCAGCAATGGGCAAGCCGCTCGCAACGCATCGCTGATGTGGGAACGGCACGCATGGTGGACCAGTCCGCGCAGCAGATAGCGCCGGTCACCGCACCGCCTGTCGCCACAGCTTCCCAGACAACGGCACCCGCGCCCTATGCGCCGCAGCCTGAGACAGTGGTGGCTTATAGCCAGCCGTCTGTCCAGCAGCCGGCTCCGGAGCCTTCGCGCAAGCAGGCGCGTCTGCCAGCGCAGACGCAGAGGACCGTAAGTGCCTCGTCGCGTCCACGCTCCTGCGCGGTCTATCCCGATCCGCAGCGCCTGCCCGCACAGCAGGCGCTTGATCTCGGCTGGTGCCTGATGGAGACCAACCGGCCGGCGGAAGCCCTGAAGGCTTTCGAATCCGCCATTGCCGGCGGCCAGTCGACTGTTAAAAGCGATGCGGCCTATGGCCAGACCCTTGCCTATCTGCGCATGGGGCTGACGGACCATGCCGCTGTCTCGGCGACGAAATCGCGCATGGACCGCCCGCGCGCGACCGAGTTGCAGGTTTCAATCCTGGCGGACAGGGCGGTTTCCGCCTTCCAGTCGAAACGTTATGCGGAAACGCTTCTGCTGCTTGATCAGCGGGCGCGGCTTGCCGATGAGCGCACCGATCTCATGGTATTGCGCGGTTATTCCTATCTTGCCATGAACCGCTACGCCGATGCTGCGCAGATTTTCGAAAGTCTGACGTCCATTGGCGATAAGGAGGGCATCAGGGGACTGGCAGCGGTCCGTGCCGCCCGGCCGAGCAGAGGGCCCCAAGGCGGCTGATGGCGTTGGGCGGCAATGGGCTGCCGTTGCTTACCCCGCGTCGGTGAGGTTGCGGATGATGCGCATGAAGATGCGTGCGCCGATATCGATCAGCCCATCCGGAAAGTCGTAGTCGGGATTGTGCAGGTTGGGATAGTCCTTGCCTGCGCCCAAAAAGAACATGGCCGATGACGAGACGGCGCGGAACCGTCCGAAATCCTCGGAGGCCCGCATTGGCAAACCTTCCGACCCGTGGGAAATTTTCTCCTCAGTCAGCGCCCGCAGGATATGGTCGACGGCTTCCGGCGCGTTTTCGCAATGCAGGAAAATATCGTCATAGGCGATATCGAGTGTCAGTTTCTGTTCTTCCGCCACCTTTTTTGCCAGCGCTTCCGCATCCGCGCAGAGTTTTTCCATTCGGTCGTCTGTCAGCGTCCTGAGCGTCGCCCAGATTTCCGCGTCTGCCGGAGAAATGCCGAAGGCCGCTTCACCCATCACGGCATGGGTGATTGTCACCATCGAAAAATCGGGTTGCGGTGGAAAACCGGAACCGAGATCGGTCAAAGCCGGCATCAACTCAGATATCGCCCGCATCGGCGAGACGCCATGCTCCGGGGAGGAGGCGTGCGCGGTCTTGCCAGAGAAGCGGATTTTGATGCCGCGTGATGCGCAGTTGACCGGCCCTTCCACCACGCTGACATGGCCGAATGGCAGGCCGGGAAGATTGTGAAGAGAAAAGGAATAATCCGGCTTCATCTCGCCAAAGCGTGGATCGGCGATGACGGCGGCCGCACCCGCACCTGTCTCTTCCGCCGGTTGGTAGAGCAGTACGACGCTGCCGGTTTCCGGGCGCTTTCTGGAAAGTCCGAGTGCAAGCGCCGTCAGAATGGTGGAATGACCGTCATGGCCGCAAAGATGGCCCTTACCATCTGTGCCGGAGCGGTATTCGGCGTCGGTTTTTTCCTGAATGGGCAGAGCGTCGAGTTCCGAGCGGATGAGGACTACCGGACCGCTTTTGCCGCTGTCGTAGACCGCTGCCACGCCATGACCACCAAGATCGGTGAACATCCGATCCGGTTTTGCCTGCTTGAGGAAATCGCGAATACGCCGCGCTGTTTCCTTCTCCTCGCCGGAAATTTCCGGATGGCGGTGCAGATCATGGCGCAGCTCGATGAGGTCGAGCATATCCTTGTTGGTCAGAAACATAAAAAACCCTTGCAAGTCGTCCGGCCGATTTTGTCTGCCGCAACTTACAGGTCATTACGTTCAATGCAAAACCTTTGGCGGACGCCAGCGCTTGCCCGTCGATTTTGGCCTGGCGCTCAGCGTGATGACATCGGCAGGCAGCGGAATCCTGGCCTTTCTCAGTTCCAGCCGGGCAAGGGCTGCGCGCGCCTTTTCGGCATATTCCAGATGCGCCGCGTCGTCAGAATGGTAATGCTGCAATCTGTCGAGGATTTCGGCGCCTTCCATCGTTCTTTCGGCGGCAATCAGCGCCACGGCGCATTTGTAGAGCGCCTCGCGGTGGAAGGGTGCGCGATTGGTCACCTGACGGAATGCTTCGGACGCCTCGTGATATTGCCGTTGCGCCAACCGCGCTTCGCCTATGCGCATCCACAGCAGAACCGGGTCCTGACCGCTGCCGAGGAGACCGAGGAAAGCGATTTCCGCTTCGCGGAATTCGCCGCGGTCGAAGGTCAGATTGGCCAGCCCGAATTGTGCGCCAAGGTGATCAGGCGCGGCTGCCAGCACCTGGGAAAAGGCGATGTTGGCGGCTGCCTTCTTGCCCGTCTTGTAAAGTTTGAGACCCTCTTCGTAGACGAAGCGTATGCTGCGCGGGTGGAGCTTGCCGCCGAGATTGTCGCCCGAGCGGGTGCGGAACAGCGTGCAGCTGAGCTTGTGCTCCTCCGGGCCGAAAAAATATTTGTACGGCTCGTTGCCTCGCAGGAAATCATAAGTCTTGAAACCCTGTTCGATCGCCCTGCGGATGCAGTGTCCGTGCAGCACGAGGCCGGGTGAGGGGGTCTTCCAGTTCTCGTCACGACCGGTAATGTAGAACAATACCGACTTTTTCTGCCGGTCGATGATATTGGCAAGCGCGCCGAGCGGCTGGTCGCCGAACCATAGGACCGGCACTTCCAGATCGCCGCGGATATAGACATCCATCAGCATTTGCCGTGTTGCGCCGATCAACAGTTCGGTGCGCTCCTTGCCCTTGTGGGGCGCCCAGCGGATGCGCCAGAAATCGAACAGGATGCCCATGTCCCGCTTGATTGTTTCTCTCGTTGCGAAGGTGATACGGTATTCGTCACCGCCTTCCACCTTCCTCATGAAGCGCCGGAGCTTTTGCCGGGACTGGCTGCTCATATGGCTGTCGAGATAGGAGTCGAACGTGTCCGGCAGGGCCACGACCGGGCAGATGCAATTGTTGATGTTATAGGGGTTGGTCGGCATGTTGTCGCGGAACATGACGAGTGGCCCCTGAAGCGCGCGGATCATCGCGTCGCGCCGCTCCGGCGGGCCGGAAAGATAGTCGAGCTTGAGTTCGGTCCAGTTCTGCTGCCGAATATAGGAACAGAAACCGGCAACCGCGTTATTTTCATATTCCGGCAGGGTAATGAAGCCGGTGTAGTCCGCCGCGGCATTGCCAGCCATGACGATGCTGTCGTGGAAGCGGCCGGTTTTCTTGTCTGGTTCGGTGACGATGCGCAGCGGAAAAAATGCCACATAGGGCGAGCCTTCGGGGCGTTCCCTGAGCGCTAGGATGAACCAGCGCTTGCGGCGCGGCATGTAATCCCGCAGCCAGCCCCAGGACAGGAAGTGTCGGGAATGGGGATCGGCCATGAACACCGCTTCCCAGTTTTGCCGGATCGCCTCGAAGCCGGCGTCGGTGTCGATGATGTCGATACGCATTCGTCCCCCTCCCAATACGGATCACAGATTCGGGAGATTGCATTTTATGAGCAAATGGCCGGCTTCAAATATTCCCTTCGGGTGAAAGGCCTATATCAAATGGGATTAGCCCGTGACGCGGCTCCCATTCGTGCACCGCGACAAAATAGCCCTTGTCAGCGGGTCGCAGCACTCTAACATGCGGGCTGAATGCGCGGCCGGCTCAACGGTTCGCATGGCAAAGGAGTTCTCTCATGGCTGTTCCTTTTATGCTTTTGACTGGTGCGAGCCGCGGAATAGGGCATGCCACCGTCAAGCTGTTTCAGGAAAAAGGCTGGAGAATCCTGACCGTGTCGCGGCAACCCTTTTCAGAGGAATGCCGCTGGCCATCTGCGCGCGAAAGCCATATCCAGGCCGATCTGGAGGACTTGTCCCGCATCGACGATCTGGCCGACGAGGTGCGCTCGCGCCTGCCGGAAGGAAAGCTGGCCGCACTCGTCAACAATGCCGGAATCTCGCCGAAGGGCGAAGGCGGTAGCCGCCTTGGCGTTGCCGACACCACGGCGGAGATCTGGACGCGGGTGCTCAACGTCAATCTCGTCTCGACGGCGCTTCTTGCCCGTGCGCTTCTGCCGGAACTGGAGGCGGCAAAAGGCTGCATCGTCAACGTTACCTCCATTGTCGGCTCGCGGGTGCACCCTTTCGCGGGCGTTGCCTATGCGGCATCGAAGGCGGGACTTGCGGCGCTGACACGGGAGCTGGCGCATGAATTCGGCCCGCGCGGCGTGCGCGCCAATGCCATTGCGCCCGGCGAAATCAACACCGCCATCCTTTCACCCGGAACCGCTGAACTCGTGGAGGCGCAGGTCCCGCTCGGGCGGCTCGGCACCACGGCAGAGGTGGCGCAGACCATCTACTTCCTCTGCTCGGAGCAGTCGAGCTACATCAACGGCGCAGAAATTCTCATCAATGGCGGCCAGCACGTCTGACGCTTCAGCCCATCCAACCGAAACGGAGCCTTTATCCCATGACCATTCTGCCGAATTCCGTCGAGGCACGCGATATCGCCTACCAGATGCATCCGAACGTCAATCTGCGTAAATTCGAAAAGACCGGTGGTCTGGTCATCGAAAGTGGTGAAGGCATCTATGTGACCGACAGCAGCGGCAAGCGTTATATCGAGGCGATGGCGGGGCTTTGGTCTGTGGCGCTTGGCTTCGGTGAACAGCGACTGGTGGACGCTGCGACGAAGCAGATGCAGAAGCTGCCCTATTACCACACCTTCTCCTACAAGACGCACGGCCCATCGGTCGATCTTGCCGAGTTGCTGATCGAGCTTGCGCCAGTGCCGATGTCGAAGGTCCATTTCACGTCTTCGGGATCGGAGGCGAACGATCTTGTTGCCAAGATGGTGTGGTATCGCTCCAATGCGCTGGGCAAAAAGGACAAGAAGAAGATCATCGGCCGCATCAAGGGTTATCATGGCGTGACGATTGCCTCGGCCTCGATCACCGGCCTGCCGCGCAACCATGAAAGCTTCGACCTGCCGCTGGACCGCATGCTGCATACGGCCTGCCCCTCCTATGTGCACTTCGGCAAGCAAGGTGAAAGCGAGGCGGATTTTACCGCGCGTATTCTGAAGGAACTCGAAGATCTGATCCTCAGCGAAGGCCCGGAAACCGTCGCCGCCTTCTGGGGCGAGCCGGTGATGGGTGCCGGCGGGGTTCTTCTGCCGCCTGTAGGTTATTGGGAAGGTGTGCAGGCAATCCTTAAGAAATACGACATTCTGCTTGTCGTGGACGAGGTCATCTGCGGATTCGGCCGCACAGGTAAGATGTTCGCCTGCGAGACCTACGGCATCAAGCCGGATGTGCTTGTTGTTTCCAAGCAGATATCCTCATCCTACATGCCGCTTTCGGCGATCATCATGAATGACGGTTTCTACCAGCCGATCGCCGACGAATCCGACAGGATCGGCTCCTTCGGCCATGGTTATACCGCCTCCGGCCACCCGGTCGCGACGGCCGTAGGTCTCGAAAACCTGAAGATCATTCAGGAGCGCGATCTGGTCGGTAATGTCGCGAGGCTGGAAGGAAAGTTCCTCGATCATCTGAAAGCGCTTTCCGACCATCCGCTGGTGCATTCCTCGCGCGGCGTCGGTCTTCTTGGCGCGCTGGAGATAAAGCCGTGGGAAGGTACGAAGCCGGGTGATGCGACGCTCGCCATTGCCGCCGCCATTGAGGATGAGGGCGTGATCACTCGCCCGATCGGCGAATCCATCTGCTTCTGCCCACCGCTGATCATCACGGCCGAGCAGCTTGATGAGCTGTTCGCCGGCGTTAAGCGCGGACTGGACAAGGTTGCGGCCGCACGCGCCTGATGACTTTGCGAATGTCCCGGCCGGTTCGTCCGGCCGGGCACCGCTGTTAGCTCGCCTTATCCCCGGTATGCCACAAGCACCGCGCCGCAGGCGATTAGCACCACACCCAGCCAGTTGGGCAGCGACAGCCGTTCCCCCAGAAACAGAACCGCGAAGACGGCGACGAACACGACACTGAGCTTGTCGATGGGGGCGACGCGGGCGGCATCGCCGATTTTCAGCGCCCGGAAGTAACATATCCAAGATGCGCCGGTCGCCAGCCCCGAAAGCACGAGAAAGGTCCAAGTCCGCGCCGAAATGGTGGAGGGCTGCTGCCAGTTGCCGGTAACATAAACCATTAGGCCAGCGGCGGCGAGAATGACGATGGTGCGTATGAAGGTGGCGAAATCGGAATTGACGTTTTCGATGCCGATTTTCGCAAAAATCGCGGTCAATGCCGCAAGGGCCGCCGATAGCAGTGCCCAGAATTGCCAGGCCAGAAACAGGTTCTTCATAAGGGCCTACTCCGCTTTTCGCATTCGTTCTTGCTCGATCTGGCCTATAACATCCGCACGGCGATAAAAACCGTTTTCGACGGTTGGGAGGGCTTCAAACGATGAAAGGCCGGAGCATCGATCTGATGCGCCGGCCTTCATGCGAGAGCCTGCCCGGACAAACCGGGACAGGCTGGACCTTGGGAGGTCGTGTTACTCGGCGGGTTGAACCGCACCCGGAAGCGAATCCACATCCGCGATGCCGGTGAATTCTTCCTTGCCGCTGAGAACGCGGGCGAGCTGCTCCTGATCCAGTTCACCTTCCCAGCGGGCAACAACGATGGTGGCGACCGCATTGCCGACGAAGTTGGTGAGTGCGCGGCATTCCGACATGAAGCGGTCGATGCCGAGGATGAGCGCCATGCCGGCAACCGGAACCGATGGCACGACGGAGAGCGTTGCGGCCAACGTGATGAAGCCAGCGCCTGTGATGCCGGCAGCACCCTTGGAGGAGAGCATGGCCACGAGCAGCAGCAGGATCTGTTCGCCGAAGGAGAGGTGGATGCCGGTCGCCTGGGCAATGAATAGGGCAGCCAGCGTCATGTAGATGTTGGTGCCGTCGAGGTTGAAGGAGTAACCGGTGGGGATGACGAGACCGACGACGGAGCGCTTGCAGCCGGCCTTTTCCATCTTGCTCATCAGGCCCGGAAGGGCGGCTTCCGAAGACGAGGTGCCGAGAACCAGCAGCAGTTCTTCCTTGATGTAGCGGATAAGCGCGACGATCGAGAAGCCGTTATAGCGGCAGACAGCGCCGAGGACAACGAACACGAACAGTGCTGATGTGACGTAGAAGGTGCCGATCAGCATCGCGAGGTTGGTGACGGACGAGATGCCGTATTTCCCGATGGTGAATGCCATGGCGCCGAAGGCACCGATGGGGGCGGCCTTCATCAGGATCGCGACCAGCTTGAAGATCGGATACATCATGGCATGCATGAAATCGGTGACGGGCTTGCCCTTTTCACCGACGATGCCGAGCGCGATGCCGAACAGCACGGAGAAGAACAGCACCTGCAGGATATCACCGCTGGCGAATGCGCCGACGATGGTGGTCGGGATGATGTTCATCAGGAAGCCGGTGATGGTCTGCTCATGGGCCTTGTCGGCGTAGGTCGCGACGGCCTTGGCATCCAGCGTGGCCGGATCGATGTTCATGCCGGCGCCCGGCTGCACGGTGTTGGCGACGATGAGGCCGACAATGAGCGCGAGGGTGGAGAACACGAGGAAGTAGATCATGGCCTTGCCGGCCACGCGTCCAACCTTCTTCATATCGTTCATGCCGGCGATGCCGGTTGCGACAGTGAGGAAGATGACGGGAGCGATGATCATCTTGACGAGACGGATAAAGCCGTCGCCGAGCGGCTTCAGCTGTTCGCCGAAGGCCGGATAGAAATGGCCAAGCGCGATACCGGCGATAATGGCGACCAGAACCTGGAAATACAGGTGCTTGTAGAATGGCTGCTTGGCGTGGCCTGCCGCCACGGTTGTTGTATCGATCATGTTTTTTCCTCCTCGGCCTCACCCTGCCTTAATTGGCCTCCCGGGATCGCCGTGTCGTTGACGGCTTCGCGCCGATTGAGGAGTCATGTGCAATACGCATGCCAGACTTGCTTATTTGGTGTAACTGGCTGATTTAAAAAGTACTTTTTATTGACGCCGTATCAGCTCGCCGGCGTATGTGCGGATATCCGGACAAAACCTCTTGCGGTCTGTGTGTAAATCCGCACAATTGTCGCATGACCCAAGAAGATCAGGCCTCTCATTCCCAGGCACGACGGCGCGCTCAATGGCTGGCGTTGGCGGGCTTGTGGCTGCTCGTCAGCCTGGGAGCTCTACTGGTTGCCGATGAGTTTGCGCGAAACCAGGCAATACGCACCGCCGCGTCCGAGGCCTCCACCGATGCCGAACTCAAGATCGCGCTTCTGAATGTCGCTCTGGAGCGGCCACGCGCCATTCCGCTGGTTCTGTCCGGCGATCCCGACCTTGCGACTGCGCTGGATGGCGGTGGCGCGCCTGCCATTGACCGGCTGAACCGCAAGCTGGAGGGGCTGATCGAAGGCACGCAGTCCTCTGTCATCTATGTGACCGGACCGACCGGCTTGACAATTGCCTCCAGTAACTGGCGGCAGGCCGACAGCTTCGTCGGCTCCAATTATGCCTTCCGCGAATATTTTCAGGCGGCGATGAATACCGGCATGTCCGAACATTATGCGCTTGGCAATGTCAGCCGACGGCCGGGCCTTTATATCTCGCGCCGCATCGATGCCGCAGATGGTCGGCCGCTCGGCGTCGTCATCGCCAAGGTGGAGTTCAACCGTCTGGAGGCGGATTGGAACATCGGCGGTAAACCGGTCTATGTGGTTGACAGGAACGGCGTCGTGCTGATGACGAGCGTGCCGGATTGGCGCTTCAAGACCGTAGCGCCGATTGACGAGGCGCGACGCAAAGCCATTTCCGAAAGCCTGCAATTCGGTAACGAGGCGCTGACAACGCTGCCGTTCCGGATGGCGCGACTCTCGAGCGACGGCGTTCCGCTCATCCGTGTCGATGACCCGGCAAGTGAGCGCGGCGATTATCTGCGGTTGGAAACGCCGGTGCCGACGACCTCATGGACCCTGCATTATCTGCAACCGGTGGCACCGGCGCTGAACGCCGCCATTCGCGAGGGCAGGGTGGTGGCGCTGGCGACGCTGATGCCGCTTATGGCTCTTTCGGCTCTGTGGCTGTGGCGCAGGCACAAGGCGCTGAGGGAAAAGGAAGAGGAGCAGCGCGCCCGCACCGAGCTGGAAATGAAGGTGCAGGAGCGCACCCGTGACCTGACGAGGACCCGCGACCATCTTCAGGCGGAAATTACCCTGCACGAAAAGACGACAGGTGAATTGCGCAACGTGCAGCACGAGCTGGTGCAGGCCAACCGTCTCTCCATTCTGGGGCAGGTGGCGGCCGGCGTTGCCCACGAAATCAACCAGCCGGTAGCGACGATCCGCGCCTTTGCTGACAATGCCCGCACCCTGCTGAAACGCGACCGCAGGGCGGAGGCCAACGAAAATCTCGAAAACATCGCGGCATTGACCGATCGCATCGGCACGATTACCGGCGACTTGAAGATATTGGCGCGCAAGGGCCGCACCGCTGCCGAACCGGTCAGTCTGAAACTGGTCATCGAAGGCGCGGTGATGCTGTTGCGCAGCCGTTTTTCCGGTCAGATGGATGCGCTTGATATCGTGTTGCCGGATCAGGACCTGAAGGTGCTTGGCAGCCGCATCCGGCTCGAGCAAATTCTCATCAACCTTCTGCAAAACGCACTGGAAGCCACTGAAGCGATTGATGCGGCGCGTGTCGAGGTGCGGGTGCGCGAGGAAGGCGACATGGTCTTGCTTTCGGTCAGCGACAATGGGACCGGCATTCCCGAAGCGATCCGCGCCCAGCTTTTTTCGCCCTTTAATACATCCAAGGAAAGCGGCCTCGGCCTTGGTCTCGTTATCTCCAACGATATCGCCTCCGACTATGGCGGGCGTATTGAGGTAACGAGCAGCGAGGCAGGCACGTCTTTTTCCGTATATCTGAAGCGAGCATGACATGATGGCAGGTGGAACCATATTTCTGGTGGATGACGACTCCCAGTTGCGCAAGGCGATGGTGCAGACGTTGGAACTCGACGGATTGCCCGTCACCTCCTTTTCCCGCGCCGAACAGGCACTTGCGGCGCTCAACGAGGATTTCGACGGCGTCGTCATCACCGATGTGCGCATGCCCGGCATGACCGGGCTTGAGTTCTTCGACCATGTCCGCAAGATCGACGTCGATCTGCCTGTTATCCTCATCACCGGCCACGGTGATGTGCCGATGGCGGTCGATGCCCTTCATAACGGCGCGTATGATTTCATCGCCAAACCATTCCCCGCCGAACGCATGGTTGAAAGCGCCCGCCGCGCGCTGGAAAAGCGCCGCCTCGTGCTCGAAAACCGCGCGCTTCGCCGGGCGAGTGCTCAAGCCGAGGACGATTTGCCGCTGATTGGCCAGACGCCCGCCATGGAACGCCTGCGCACCACGCTCCGGCACATTGCTGATACGGACGTGGACGTGCTGGTGGCAGGTGAGACGGGCAGCGGCAAGGAAGTGGTGGCAACTGCCCTTCACCGCTGGAGCAAGAAGCGATCCAGGGGCAATTTTGTGGCGCTGAATTGTGGGGCGCTGCCGGAAACGGTGATCGAAAGCGAGCTTTTCGGCCATGAGCCGGGTGCTTTCACCGGTGCGCAGAAAAAACGCGTTGGTCGCATCGA
Organism: Rhizobium sp. AN5; assembly: GCF_900215255.1. NCBI lineage: Bacteria > Pseudomonadati > Pseudomonadota > Alphaproteobacteria > Hyphomicrobiales > Rhizobiaceae > Rhizobium > Rhizobium sp. AN5. Next base: position 386,580 of record NZ_OCMJ01000003.1, on the reverse strand, counting down.
ACATTCAAGCGGCGGCACGCTGTTTCTGGACGAGATCGAAAGCATGCCGCTTGCCGTGCAGGTGAAGATGTTGCGCGTTCTGGAAATGCGCGAGGTCTCGCCACTCGGTTCGAATGAGGAGCGGCCGGTCGATATTCGCGTGGTGGCGGCGGCGAAGGTGGATCTCGGCGACCCGGCCGAGCGTGGCACGTTTCGCGAGGATCTCTATTACCGGCTGAATGTGGTGACGCTGTCGATACCGCCTCTGCGCGAACGCAAGGCGGATATTCCGCTGCTGTTTTCGCACTTCGTCACCAAGGCCGCCAACCGGTTCAACATGCCGGTGCCGCAGATCAGCGCCGGCGTTTCCCGCCGCCTTAACGACCACGACTGGCCGGGCAATGTGCGCGAACTCGGGCACTTCGCTGAAAGGGTAATATTGGGGCTGGAGATGGAAGCGGCCAACACGACTGTTTCGCAATCGAGCATTCCGGCTTCCGGCACCCTGCCGGAGCGAATGGATGAAATAGAAGCGCAGATCATTCGCGAAACGCTTGTGCAATCGAATGGCGACGTGGCCGAAACCATTGCGACACTCGGCATTGCCCGCAAGACCTTTTACGACAAGCTGCAACGTCACGGCATCAACCGGGCGGATTATGTGAAGAACGGCGCTGCTTGAGGTGCCGCAGGATCTGGGGTGACACTTAATGAAAAGCCGCGGACGTTTCCGTCCGCGGCCTGATTATTAACAGCGATAACTGCGCAGACGTTGTCCCCGATCAACCCGCTACGCAGAAATGACGCTGGCCGTCATTGCCGACATAGGTGCCGGAGCGGCCGTTGAAGCTGCGATAACGTTGCGAGCAATAATCGTACCAGGCATTCGTCCACGGCTCGATGGTGCGGTAGGTACGGCGTTGCTGGTAGTAGCCGGAATTATTGTCATAGACCGGTTGGGCACGGTAAACCGGTGCCGGACGATAGACCGGAGCGGGTCGATAAACGGGCTGCGGCTGCGGCTGATAATAGCGGTAGTCCGGCTCTTCGTAGACATAGCTCGGTTCATAGCGACGCGGCGGGTCGATATAGACGCGCTCGTCGTCTACCGGTGCCGGGCGGGAAAGGGCTGAGCCAACGGCGACACCGGCGGCAAGGCCAAGCACGCCACCCAGAATGGCGGCATCGCGACGGTCGCGGCGGCCCCAGTCATCGGCGGATGCGCTGTTGAAGGGCACGATGGTGGCGGCGGCGACGGCGATAGCCAGAACGGTTTTAGCTGCAAAGGACGACATGATCTTCTTCCATCCGGATGGCAGGGCGCTGCCAGTTGCAAATTCGATGGTTAAAGAAATATAGCGCGCCTGCTGAACGGGCGCTGAATGAATTGTGGCGGCTGGCGACAGCTCGCAATTCCTGTTTGCGCAAGCCGCGCTTCGCGCTAGAACTCAAGTTCAAACAGGACAATTCCATGAGCCTTGCCCATATAACCGTCAATTCCGATTCATCCCACGAAGACCGTGCCCAGGCTATTCGAGATACGCTGCGCGATGCGATTGTCGACAGACGGCTTGCCCCGGGAACGAAGCTGTCGGAATCGGAAGTGGGAACGCTGTTCGATGTCAGCCGCACGGTGGTGCGGGCGGCTCTTCAGATGCTGGCTTACGAAGGACTGGTAAAGGCCGAGCGCAACCGCGGCGCTTTCGTCTCCAACCCCACACCGGACGAAGCGCGGCAGGTTTTTGCTTCGCGCCGGCTGATCGAGCCCGGCGTTCTGGACGCCGCAATCGAAAAGATTACGCCTGCGGCGGTGAAGCAGCTGAGAGAGCATCTGGTTCAGGAAAGCCGCCACCAGCATGAGCGCGGCCCGCACGCCAGGCGCGCGGAAATTAAGGCATCAGGCGATTTCCACCTGATGCTGGCCTCGCTTGCCGGCAATGCCATCCTCGAAAAATTCATGGACGAACTGGTCGCCCGCTCGTCGCTGGTTATCGCGCTCTACGGGCGCTCGGGCGTTTCAAGCTGCGGCCACAACGATCATGCCGACCTGCTCGATGCGCTGGAGGCGAAGGATGCGGCAAAGGCCCGTGCCTTGATGCTGCAGCACCTCGATCACATCGAGGCCGATCTCGACCTTCGCATGAAGGAAGGATTGGCGCTGAAAGACGCACTGGCACTTTGAGCGGCCACCATCCCCGCCTTTCAGACGGGGACAAGCGTGCTGTTCAGACGGGGATAAGCGCCCTGTCGCACTTCAGGCTGCGTAACGGCTGAGTGCCAGATCGTGCGTGTCTATCTCGGGCTTCTTCCCGCTGATGAGATCGGCAAGCACACGGGCCGAGCCGCATGACATGGTCCAGCCAAGCGTACCGTGGCCGGTGTTGAGATAAAGATTGCTGTAGCGGGTGGCGCCGATGACAGGCGTGCCATCCGGCGTCATCGGGCGCAGGCCGCACCAGAATTTCGCCTGGCTCTGGTCACCTGCGCCGCCGAACAGGTCTTCCACCGAATGGGCCAGAGTTTCCTGTCTTGCTGCGGGCAGATCCTTGCTGAAACCGGCGATTTCCGCCATGCCACCGGCGCGGATGCGCGAGCCGAGCCGGGTGATCGCCACCTTGAACGTTTCGTCCATCACGGTCGAAACAGGCGCGCGTTCCTCCTTAACGATCGGAACCGTGATGGAGTAGCCCTTGACCGGGTAAACCGGCAGGGTAAGGCCGAGCTGGCGGACGAATTGCGGGGAATAGCTGCCCAGTGCGGCGACGAAAATATCGGCTTCCACCAGCCCCTTGGTGGTTTCCACGGCCTTGATACGGCCTGCCTCGACGATGGGGCGCATGATGCCGGTATCGTAGATGAAGGTGACTCCCGCCTCTTCAGCCATGCGCGCAAGTTCGGTGGTGAACATGAAGCAGTCGCCGGTTTCATCACCGGGCAGGCGCAGGCCGCCGACGATCTTTTCCCTGGAAGGAGAAAGGCCGGGCTCGATGGCGGCGCAGCCGTCGCGGTCGAGAATTTCGAAAGGCACGCCACCTGCCGTCAGCACGTCCACATCCTTGCCGATGGCGTCGAACTGCTTCTGGGTGCGGAAAACCTCCAGTGTGCCCTGCATGCGCTGGTCGTATTCTATCCCGGTTTCGTCTCGCAGCGCCATCAGGCAATCGCGGCTATATTCGGCAATGCGCACCATGCGGCTCTTGTTGATGGCATAACGCGCCGATGTGCAGTTGCGCAGCATCTGGCTCATCCAGCGCCACGCCGCCGGATCGGCAGTCGGGCGGATGATGAGCGGGGCATGTTTCATGAACAGCCACTTCATGGCCTTCATCGGAATGCCGGGCGCGGCCCATGGCGAGGAATAGCCGGGGGAAACCTCGCCGGCATTGGCAAAGCTGGTTTCAAGCGCTGCGGCCGGCTGGCGGTCGATCACCGTCACCTTGTGCCCGGCTTTGGCCAGATACCAGGCGGAGGTCACGCCGACGACGCCGGCTCCGAGGATAGTGACGTTCATGATCGTCTCACTTATGGCTGACAGATGTTGAAGCGACGGCCGGGGTTTCGCCCGGCTGAATATAATTGCGGCGGTAACGGCGTCCGAGGCCGGTCAGGATTTCATAGGCGATCGTGCCCGCATCCTCGGCAATGTCTTCCAGCGTCTGGTCAGGCCCGATCATCTGCACGAAGCTCCCTTGCGTCAATGTTCCCAAGGGCAGGGCGGATATGTCGAGAATGATGCTGTCCATTGAAACGCGACCAGCAATGGGCAGGCGAACGCCATTGTACCATGCTGCGCCGCGATTGCTGAGCGATCGCGGCAGGCCATCGGCATAACCAGCCGCGATCGTCGCAAGGCGCGTCGGCCCGGCCGCTTCGAAAGAGCCGCCGTAACCAACCAGCGATCCGGCGGGAACGTCGCGGGTCTGAATGACGGCGATATCAAGCCGGACGACCGGTTTCATCGGATTGGGACGGGTAACGGAGGGCGCGCCGCCATAAAGCGCGATGCCGGGGCGTAGCAGTGAGTTATGATAGTCGTTGCCCAGAAAGATGCCGCCGGAATTGGAAAAACAGACGGATACATCAGGAAAAGCGACAGCGGCTTTTCGCATCACAGAGAGTTGGGCGGCATTGGAGAGGTGATCCGGCTCGTCGGCGCAGGCGAGGTGGCTCATCACGAAGGCGATGTCGATACCATCAAGCAGTTGCGGCCGGGAGACGAGGACTTCAAGCTGCTCGGGAGAGAGGCCGAGACGGCACATGCCGGTATCGATCTGCACTGCGGCGGGTAACGTCTTGCCAAGATTTTTGGCGTGGGCTGCCCATTGGGCGATATGCTCGAGCGAATTCAGAACCGGTGTGACGGCCATGGCTGCGCAGGAGGTTTCGTTACCGGGCTGAAGCCCGTTGAGGACGAAAATCCGCGCTTCCGCTGAAAGACGCAGCCGGAGCGCCAGCGCTTCATCGATATGGGCGACGAAGAAATTCCGGCAGCCCGCTTCAAACAGCACCTGCGAGACGATATCCGCGCCTAGGCCGTATGCGTCAGCCTTGACGACCGCTGCCGTCTGCGATGTGGGCGCCATTGCCGCAAGCGCGAGATAATTATCGCGTAATGCGCCAAGATCGATGGTCAGATGGCCGCTTGCACCACCCGCTGCCTGCTGGCGGCTGATCTGCATGTCCATGGTCGTTCACCCTCATTTTTATCATATGAGAGTATTGCAACGATTATCGAATTTCTTGGCTATTATTCGAAGAAAATGCGATAAAATTTCAATCTACGCAACTTTCATTGTCATATTGGAATTTTCTATGTCGTCACTCGACGCGACCGACCGCCACATCATCCGCCTGCTCCGGCTCAATGCCCGCATCAGCAATGCGAAACTTGCCGCAGAAGTCGGCCTTTCGGCCTCCGCCTGTCTTCGCCGGGTCGATATTCTGGAACGGGAGGGTATCATCCGAGGCTATACGGCGCTCACCAGCGGCCTTGCCGGCGGCGAGGTGATCTCTGTGATCGTGCAGATCACGCTCGACCGCCAGACGGAGGATTTTCTCAACAGGTTTGAGAACGCGGTGCGGCGTTATCCAGAAATCCGCGAATGTTACCTGATGACGGGCGGGTCGGATTATTTCCTGCGATGTGAGGCGGAAAGTGCGGGCGATTTCGAGCGCATCCATAAGGAGATTCTGTCGAAGCTGCCGGGTGTTTCGCGGATTCATTCGAGTTTTGCGATCAGGAATGTGTTGGCGACGCCGAAGGCGCGGTGATGTAGCCTGTAGCGAACTCTAGCTCACGGCGGAAGGCGCGGCCACCCCCCTCTGTCCTGCCGGGCATCTCCCCCACAAGGGGAGATCGACAAGCGGCTTAATCACCATCCTGTCAGCGAGTGTCTTTCATTGAGAGGATTGCGTGGACTGAGGCAGAAGTCCCAGCCAATCTCCCTCCTTGTGAGGAGATGTCCGGCAGGATCGAAGGGGTAAGCCCCTTGCTCAGTGCCTCGGCCTCACCCCCACCACCGATAAAAATGATGCACCGGCCCGCGACCCTGCCCAATGGCAAGCCCCCGACCAGCGCCAAGCGCCCCATTCAGATACTCCTTCGCAAGCCCCACTGCCTCCGCCAGATCATGCCCCATGGACAGATGCGCGGTGATCGCCGCCGCCAGCGTGCAGCCGGTGCCGTGGTCGTTTTTTGTGTCCACCCGCGGTGCGGAAAGCGTCTGCATGGTGCCGTTTGCGAAAAGATAGTCCGTGCTTTCCGGCCCGTCGCCATGGCCGCCTTTGATGAGCACTGCTTTTGCACCCGTCGTCAGGATCATGTCTGCCTGGCGGGTGATGTCCGTCTGCGTGGCTGCGATCGGCAAGCCGGTGAGAAGCGCTGCTTCAGGTAGGTTCGGCGTGACAATGGTGGCGAGCGGCAGCAGGTCGCGCCGCAATGTCTCGATCGCATCCGTATGCAACAGACGGTCGCCGGAGGTCGCAACCATCACGGGGTCGAGCACCACCGGCTGGGGCTGCTGCCGAAGCCTTGCAGCTATGGCCGCGATGGTTTCGATCCGCGATACCATGCCGATCTTCACCGCATTGACGGCAAGATCGGAAAAAACCGCATCCATCTGCGCGACGATTGTGGCGACGGAAATATCCTCCACTGCTGTCACACCTTTGGTGTTCTGTGCGGTAATGGCGGTGATGACGCTGGCGGCATAAGCGCCAAGCGCCGAGAAAGTCTTGATGTCGGCCTGAATGCCCGCGCCGCCGCCGCTGTCTGAGCCGGCAATGGTCAATGCGATTGCTGTCATGGCTGTCTCGCTTTCAGCGCTGCATCGACTGCCGCGCGGAAGTCCCTGGTTGCGCTGGCAATATCGCCTGCGCGGAAGATTGCAGAAATGACGGCGACACCATCCGCACCGGTGGCGATGACGTTCGGCACGCGGGCAAGATCGATACCGGCGATGGCGCCCACCGGCATGCCGGGCCGCAATTCGCGAAGCAGAGTGCGAAGCGTCGTAAAGCCGTCGAGGCCGACAGGCTTGTCGGGATTGACCTTGGAAACCGTTTCGAACACGCCACCAATGCAGGCATAATCGGCGGGCATGGAGGCCGCCCGCTCGGTATCGGCGCGGTTCTTGACGGTGAGGCCGATGATCGCCTTATCTCCAAGGATGCGTCTGGCGGTTTGGGCATCCATATCATCGGCGCCGAGATGCACCCCGTCCGCGCCAGAGGCGAGCGCCACATCCACCCGGTCGTTGATGACCAGCGGCACGCCGGTGCCGGCAATGGCTTCGCGAATGGCGAGGGCGTTTTCGATCATCTCTCGCGTGGAGGCGTGTTTGTCGCGATATTGCAGGATGGTCGCGCCGTTGAGTGCGGCCGCCAGAGCAAGCTCGGCCAACGGCGCGACATCGCCGAGGCTCGCATCAACCAGCGCGTTGAGACGGTAATCAACCTTGTTCATGCTCAATCCTCGCATGGTTTATTATGTCTTCGCCGGAAATTTCTGAAAGCACATCGAGAAATGCCGGTTCGAATGTGCCGGGACCTTTGGCGTTTTTCGCTGCCAGTTCGGCTGCTACACCCGTGATGGCGAGGGCGGCGGCGGCGGCCGTCAGTGCGTCTTTTTCCACCGCCATGAAGGCGGCGATGACGCCACCCGATAGGCAACCCGTGCCTGTCACCTTCGCCATCCACGGGTGACCGTTAACGATTCTGACGCTCCGTGTGGCGTCGCGCAGGTTATCGACAGGTCCGGTCTCTATCCTGATGGCGTTCGGAACAGCACCGATCAGGCTCATCTCAGCGCTGTTGCCGCGCACGATGGTGGGTCCAAGCGAGATCAGGTCACGCGCGAACGCCAGTCGCGATGGCGAATAGTCGCAATGCACGGGGTCCAGAATCCACGGCTTGCCAGCCGCGCGGGCAATCTCGACGGCAAATCGAATGACTTTGCGCCGGTCGGCGTCGAGCGTGCCGAGATTGATCGTCACCGCATCGGCTTTCGTGACGAAAGCACCGATTTCTTCGAGTGAGGTTGTCATCGAGGGGATGCCGCCGACAACGGTAATGCCGTCCGCGGTGAATTTCTGCACCACGGTGTTCATCAGGCAATGCACGCGCGGGCGCGTCTGCCTTACCCTTTCGAGGATCTCCGCGGCCTTCGCCGCAGTCGGAAAACTGTTTGCCATGGTTATTGCAGCTCCACGGCAATGTCTTCCGCCGCCGGCGCCTGCTTGATCAGTTGCATGTCCTGCATGAAGGTGCCGAAGCGCGTGTATCGGGTGCGATCGAGTGCGCCTGGACGTTTGGCAAAACGCGGCAGCGTATCGAAAAACGCCTGTTTGTTCAGCGCGTCGTCAAGGTTCGGATAGGCCTTGATGAAAAGCTGCCAGGATTCTTGCGGGTGGTTGGTGATGAAAATCGCGGCTTGCTCAACGGCCGAGAGAAAACGCGGCAGGCGGCTGTCTTTCACGAGATCACGATGGGTGACGAAGATCAGTTCGTCATAGGCGGGCACGCCATGTTCCTCGGGGAAGAACGAGCGGCCGTCGTGGCCCTCAAGCTTCATCTGCGTCAGTTCGAAATTACGGAAACCGCCAAGCGTGGCATCGACCTTGCCGGCAATCAGGGACGGCGAGAGTGAGAAATTGACGTTGACCAGTTCCACATCGTCTTTCGTCAGTCCCTCCTTCTCCAGCATGCGCTTCAGCATAGCATCCTCGAAACCGGAAACCGAGAAGCCGACCTTCTTGCCCTTCAGGTCCTTCAGGCTCTTGATCGGACCATCGGCCAGAACGGTGACGGTGTTCAGCGGGGTTTCCACCAGCGTGCCGAAACGGACAAGCGGCAGCCCTGCATCGTGGTCGAGATAGAGGTTCGGCTGGTAGTGTACACCGATATCGGCCTGCTTTGCCGAGACGAGACGCGGTACGGCGGATGGGTCTGCGGGCGGGATCAACTCGACCTCCAGCCCTGCATCGGCGAAAAGGCCGCGTTCCTTGGCAATCACCATCGGTGCATGGTCCGGGTTCACGAACCATTCCAGCAATACGGTAAGCTTGTCTGCCGCCTGCGATTGCACGGGCGAAAGCACGCTTGCTGCCGCAACGATGAGGGAAAGAAGAGTTCGTTTCATGATGCCGAAAGTCTCCGCAAATGTTTGAAAGGAATGACGTGGTCTGTTTCTTTGGCCCAGGGGGCGAGGTTGGCCGTTGCCCGGTCGACGACAAGCCGCAGCAGCACCGCCATGACGGCGAGAATGGTCATGGCGGCGAACATTGTGTCGGTCTGCATGCGGGCATTGGACTGGATCATGACAAAACCCAGCCCGGCGGAGGCGCCCACCCATTCGCCAATGACCGCGCCGAGCGGGGCGAGCGGAGCTGCGACCCTCAGCCCGGAAATGAGTGAGGGAAGCGCCAGCGGCACACGCAACCGGATTAGGATTTGCCAGTGGCTCGCCTCCGTCAGCGAGGCGGCATCGAGGATCGTCCGATCCGTGCGATTGAGGCCATCGGTGAAGGCTGAAGCGACGGGGAAAAAGATGATGATCGCCGTCATGACCACTTTCGAAGCCATGCCGAAACCGAACCAGAGTACGAGAATGGGGGCCAGCACGAAGACCGGAAATGCCTGCAACACGAGAACCATGGGCCAGACGAGGCGGCCAAAACGCGGGACGGCGGCAATCGTAAAGGCAACGAGAATGCCGGCGGCAATGCCAGCCGCAAGCCCGGCGGCCATTTCACCTGATGTCACCATGGCCTGTCCGAACAGGAAGGCAGGCTGGCGCAGGAGTGCTGCGGCAACATCGGCGGGCGAGGGCAGGATATAGCGGGGCGGTGCAAACAGCCAGATGCCCAGCTGCCAGACAATCAGAATGAGAACGACGCCCTTAAGCGCATGGGAGGCACGCATCGGCCGGGCCTCAGACGCAGCCGTACCGTATACGAAGGGAAGGATGTTTCATCATCATCGTTCGGTCTCCAGCTGTGGCGATCACGGAGATCCGGGCAAAGCGGAGAAGAGAAAGGGCAGTACCGCAAACGCGCTACAGTTTCCGTTCCTACGCCGGCATGACCCGGATCAGGTTCAAGGGTCCGGCTCATCGCCATCTCAGCACCGTCAGGTGCTCCCCTCGGAAGAGACTGATTTGCTAGGAGGGTTTTGAAGTAATGTCAACGTTGAAAGTTAACGAGAATATTGGCGAATTTGCCGCGAACATATTAGTTATTGATTATATTAAGTTTATCAAAAATTAGTTATTTATTGAAACCGCTTTTCAATTCCGCTGTATTAGCTTCAGCTCCCAGAATGGTTGGGGGCGAACTTGAAAAACTTCTGGCAAGAGAAATCTGGAAATTTTGGCATTCTGACCGCGCTGCTCATGGTGCCTCTGTGCGGGGCTGCCGGTGTGGCGCTCGATATTACGCGCGGCATGTCGGTCAAAGCCGATCTGCAGCAGGCGGCGGATTCCGCAGCTCTGGCGGCAGTCGCCGATATGTCCGCAAGTGTTCAGGCGGCAAAGAAGATGTCGGGGGACGGTGTCATTCCCGTCGGCAATGACGAAGCCCGGGCATTCTTCGATGGCAATCAGCGCGGCGACGCGGACTACACCATTACCTCTGTCGATGTTTCGGTGATCAAGCACGGCAATGTGGTCGAGTCGTCCGTCAGCTTCAAGGCGTCGGTCAGCACGACGCTCTCAGGGCTTCTGGGGAAAGATTTCGTTTCGGTTGGCGGCACGGCCACGGCCAAATACGAAACGGAAACCTTCAGCGATTTCTATCTTCTACTTGATAATACGCCCTCCATGGGAGTGGGCGCCACACCCACGGATGTTGCCACCCTGGTTGCGAATACTGGCGATAAATGCGCTTTTGCCTGTCACATCGTGAAGGACGGCGTGGCAGACCCGAACAGCTATTACTTCAAGGCCAAGAAACTCGGGGTTACGACGCGTATCGACGTGGTTGCTAAGGCAACCGCCAGCCTGATGGACACGGCAAAGTCCACGCGCAAAAGCAGCAATCAATATCGCATGGCCGTCTATACCTTCGGGGAACGGGCGGAAGATACCAAGCTGCTTGAGGTCGTTTCGCTAACCTCGGATCTGGACGCAGCAAAGAAAAAAGCTGGTGAAATCAACCTGATGTCGATCCCCTATCAGGGATACAACAACGACCAGCAAACCGATTTCGACCGGGCACTGGTCCAGATTGGAGATAAGGTCGGCAGTTCGGGCACGGGCGCAAGCTCGGCAAACCCGGATAAGGTTATTTTCTTTGTTTCAGACGGGGTGGGCGACAGTTACAAGCCGTCCTCCTGTACGAAAAAACTGACAGGAGGCCGCTGTCAGGAGCCGATCGACATCAAAGACTGTACGAAATTGAAGGAAAAGGGTTTTCGTATCGCGGTGCTTTATACCACCTATCTGCCGCTGCCGACGAATGACTGGTATAATAGCTGGATCAAACCCTTTCAGGCGGAAATCGGCTCACGCATGCAGAGCTGTGCTTCCCCGGGCCTGTACTTCGAAGTCAGCCCGTCCCAGGGCATCAGCGACGCGATGACGGTGCTGTTCAAGAAAGCCATTACATCACCACGCCTGACGGGCTGATGGCCGTTTAGCGAGGCCTGTTAAAGCATCGGTTGAACGCCGCAATATTTGCGGCGTTTTTTGGAAATGGCCGGAAGGTGATGCTTCAAGCGATATTGCGAAGCTGTTCAAATAACGCAGTAAAGGGCGTTTCAGCGCGGTAGAACACAGCCGGTTGGCCTATCGGAGCCTCCACGGTGATCTCGTGCCCGCCAAAATACCGCGCGCCACTCCAAAGATGCACCCATTCACTATCGCCCGGAAGGTAAAGCGTGCGCTGCGTCTCCCCCGCCTTGCACACGGGTGCGACCAGCATGTCGGCCCCGTAGAGATAGCTGTCCTGAATGGCATAGGTCTGCCGGTCGTTCTCGTGATGCAGGAAAAGCGGGCGCTGTACCGGCAGGCCGGTTTTGGCCGCTTCAGTGGAGAGCGATTTCAGATAGGGAGCGAGTGCAACGTAGATCGCCGTCATGCGGGCAAAATGACCAAGAACCGTCTCGTCCTGATCGATCTGGAGATTGTCGCGCGGGCGATTGCCCTCATGGGTGCGCATGACAGGGGTAAAGGCTGCCATCTCTGTCCAGCGCATGATGAGTTCCGGGGTTCTGACATTGCCGAACAGGCTGGTATAACCGCCAATATCGGAATGGTGATAGGCATTGCCGAGAAGACCGGAAGACAATGCGCCACATATGACGGTGACGAGACCGTCATGGCGGGAGAAATCGACGGACTGGTCACCGCCCCACAGTAGCGGGCAATGGGCTTGCACACCGGTAAAGCCCGCCCGCATGAAGAACAGCGCTTCGCCGGTTTTGCCGCGGCTTTCAACGGCCTTGGCGTTGACCTCTGCCCAGAGCGTCGGCCAGGCATTGTGCATCAGTTTGGCGTCGATGCCGTTCGATAGCGTGATGTCGATCGGCAGATATTCGCCGAAATCGGCCATCCAGCCGGAAAGGCCGAAATCCAGCATGTTCTTGCCGATGATCTCTTCGGCAAACCACTCGGCTGCGGCCGGATTGGTGAAATCGACCACGCCACAATCGAACTCGCCGAAATCCACGAGCGCCGTCTTGCCGTCCGCACCGGTGGCGAAATAACCGGCCGCCTCCGCCTCCGGAAAAAGCGGGCCGTCGACGCAGAGATAGGGGTTCACGTATCCCAGAAAACGAATGCCCTGATCGGCAAGCTCGGCGATCTTCTGACGCAGATGCGGATAACGCGCCTCATTGGCCTGCCAGTCCCAGAAGAGCCGGGCGCCAAAGGATGTCTGGCGAAGCCCCACCCAGTCCTCGCACCACAGGCCGGAGACCTTGGTTCCGGCAGCGCGGATTTTTTCCAGCCGGGCAAAGGAGTTGGCGCCATCCTTTAACCCGATGATCGCGCCGCTATAGACCCACTCCGGCAGTTCCGGCTGGCGTCCGAACCGCAGCGAGAGGGCGGAAACGATATCGGTGAAACGATCGCCGGTGAAAAACTCGATCCTCTCGGGGATCGCCCAGATCTCGACTTCGTGGAAATCTTCGTTGCGGAAATCGAAGACCGAATAGGCGCTGGTCTCCACATGCAGAGCATATTTGCGCGACGACAGATAGGTCGGCTGCGGGTAATTGGTGTTGTAATAATCGCCACCCGCCTTGCCGCTGACGTCAGCCTTGAAGGTGATTTCAGCGGTCTTGTCGCGGCCGACACCGGGTTCGGAGGTCCAGAGCGGAAAGCGGCGGCCGCGCATGTCGAAATAGGACATCTGTTCGCCACCGCCCCAGACATGTTCGTCCTCATCTGCGACGATCCGCAGCCACAGCCGATTGATGGTTTCATCCAGCGCCGTGACCCTGATGGCATTTCCATCCAGCGCCAGATGAAAGCGCGCGGCCTGCCCGGGTGCGGAAGACAGCGTAACGCTGTCGCCACTGACTTCGGCGTGGCGGAGCGCAGTTCGTTCGATGACATAGTCCTCGATATCGAAATTGCCGCGATACATATCCATCCGCTCCTTGCCGAAACCGGCGAAGAAAGCCGGGTTCTCAGGCGAATGAGAAAGAATGGTGCGGCCGCCAATCGCAAGCGTGAAGCCGTCTCTGGTCTTTTCGAATTGCATGACTGTACCTGTTTAACCCTTGAGACCGCCGGCGGTGAGACCGGAGACGACGCGTTCCTGAAAGATGACGATCAGGATCGCGACCGGGACGATGCCGACCACTAGCGCCGCCGAGATGACGGGCCAGGGGAAAGCGAACTCACCCTGGTAAAGCTGGATGCCGACCGGCAGCGTGCGCAGTGCCGGATTGGAATTGAAGGAAAGCGCCAGCAGGAATTCGTCCCAGGCGTTCACGAAAGCGAGAATACCGGCGGTGAAGACGCCCGGCGCGCAGAGTGGCACGACAACCTTGAACAGCGCGCCGATGCGGGTGCAGCCATCAATCATGGCGGCGTTTTCCAGATCGCGCGGGATGCTTTCGAAGAACGACACCAGCATCAGCGTGCAGACCGGCAGGGAGAGCACGGTGTAAGGCAGGATAAGAGCAGTCCAGCTATTGAGCAGGTTGAGCGCACGCATGATCTCGAACAGAGGCACCAGCAGCGTTACCAGCGGGAATGTGGAAACGGCGATGATGAGCGAGAGGATCAGCGCCCGATATTTGAGATCGAGCCGCGCCAGCGCATAGGCTGCCAGCACCGAAATCAGAATTGTGAGGGCCGTGGAAAGCAGCGCAACCATGAAGCTGTTGAACAGGAAGAGGTGCAACGGCTGGTCGGAAAAGGCCTGCATGTAATTGGCAAGCGTTGGCGCATGCGGAAACCATGTGATCGGTTTCACCGTCAGTTCCGCTTCGGTTTTCAGCGAGGTGAACAGGATCCATATTGCCGGAAACAGGCCGTTGACCAGCAATATGGAGGCCGCAATGAAGCGCAGCGGCTTGCCGGAGAAGAAGGAGGACAGACCGGAGGAGGTTGCAACGGTGCTCATGGGATCAGTCCTTCGTCCTGATAATGCGGAGATAAACGGCGGTGACGCACATGGAGAGCGCAAACATCATGACCGCCAGTGCCGAACCGTAACCGAGATCAAGGAAGGAAACAGTGTTCTGGTGAATGTACATGGCGAGCGTCGTGGTTGATGTGCCGGGTCCGCCGCCGGTCATCATGTATGGAATATCAAAGGTCTGCAGCGCCGTGATGGTGCGGAAGATGAGAGCAACGACGATCGAGGGCTTGAGGAGCGGCAGCGTGATCTCGAAGAACTGCCTGAGCTTGCCGGCGCCATCCACATCTGCGGCTTCATAAAGCGAGCGCGGAATGGTTTGCAGCCCTGCAAGGATCATCAGTGCCATGAAGGAGGAGGTCTTCCAGATGATGGTCAGGCAGATGGCCGCAAAGGCCCAGTTCGGGGAGTTGAACCAGATGATGCCTTCAAAGCCCAGCCGGTTCAGCACATCGTTGACCACGCCGTATTCGTAGTGGAAAAACCACGCGAAGATGAGGCCGGCGAACGACAGCGGCAGCGCCCAGGGGATGAGCAGCGACAGGCGCATCGGCCATTGCATGGAAAACGGCAGGTTGGCGAGGAGCGCAAGGCCCAGGCCCATGAACAGCGCTCCCGGCACCGTTATCAGCGTTATCAGCACCGTATTCCAGGTCGTTTCCCAGAAAATCGGGTCATCGAGCATCGCCGTGTAGTTTTCAAAGCCGATGAATTCCGCCGGCAGGCCTGATGTCAGCGAAAGGCTGAAAAACGAGGTGTAGACGAGACGCGCCACCGGATAGACGATGATAAGCGAAAGAAGAATGGCTGCAGGCGCCAGCAAAAGCACGGCAAGCGACCGGTCACCGAGATCGAGCCACCGTGTCCAGCGCGGCTGCGGTTTCTCGTCCACCCTGACCATTGTTCTCTCCGGCATCGTCACGTCTGCCACTCCCGCAACTGAATTCACGTCATCGTCTCCCGATCAGACCGGTTAAGTTCCGGCCCGTCTATCGCGCCGTTCAGGCGATTTTAACTGGTTCGGCCAAACAGGCCGGCAACGGCATGTCTTGCATGCCGCCCCCGGCCACAGGGCTTAGCGCAACACGCGACGCAGACGGCTTTCCATCTGCTTTGCGCCGTCTTCCGGCGACATCACGCCCGCAAGCACGCCATTGACCGTGGTGCGGATCGTTTCGCTGACCTCGTTGTAACGCGGTGTGACCGGACGGGCCTTTGCCGTTTCAACAACCGGAAGCGCATCCGCAAACCAAGGGATGGACTTGGTCACATCAGCATCCTTGTAGAGCGAGGCATAGGTGGGCAGCAGCGCGGCGTTGATGGCCATGAACTTCGAAACATCCTGGCTGGACAGATATTCCACCAGTTTCTTGGCTTCGTCCTGCTGCTTGGAATAGGCGGAAACGCCGAATTCCCAGCCGCCGAGGCACGTCGTCTGCTCCCCGCCCTTGACAGCCGGCAGACGGGCGACACCAACCTTGTCGTTCACCTGCGATTCCTTGCCCTGAAAATGGGTCCAGGCGTAGGACCAGTTGACGGCGAAGAGAACCTTGCCCGCCTGGAATTCCTTGCGCGTGTCGTCGGTCGCCACTTCGGAAATGTTCTTCTTGGAAACGCCTTCGTCGACGAAGCTCTTCCAGAGCTTCAGCGAATCCACGGCCGCCTGATTGTCGAAATTCAGCTTGCCGTTTTGAACCAGCGACTTGCCTTCGCTCCAGTAGGGCAGCAGGAACGTGCACACTGCACCTTCGATGGCCTTGCCCTGGAAGGAAAGGCCCTGAAGCTCGGGGTTCTTTTCGCCCTCCATAACCTTCTTGGACGCTTCCTTTAGCTCGTCCCAGGTGGTCGGCGGCTGCATGCCGTATTTGTCCAGCAAGTCCTTGCGATAGTAGAGGAACATGGAATCGGCGAACGCCGGCAGCGCCACGATCTTGCCGTTCACGGTGTTTGCCTCGGCATAGGTCGGCAGGTAGGCGGACAAGTCCTTGCCGGAGAAATCGCTGGTCCAGCCAGCGGTTGCGAACTGTGCGGGACGGATGACATCGAGCATCAGCACGTCAAGGCTCGAATCCTTGGCAGACATGACGGTGTTGAGATATTGCGCCTGCATTTCGGAGGTGTTGCCGCCGGTCTCGATCACGACTTTCACGCCGGGCGTCTTCGCCTCATATTGATCGAGCGCCTTGCGCCATACATCGGGTTGATGCTGGCTGGAAACGAAGATTTTTAGTTCGGCGTCGGCAAAGGCCTGTCCCGAAAAGCTGAGCATCGTCGCGCAGAGCGCCGCTCCCGTAAGGGCTTTGAATTTCATGTTTTCCTCCCGTTATTGAAATCTTGAAGCCGGGCCGGTGGCGGCCCGATCCTGTCACTGAATGGAGCGTTCCGTCGTCACGTCGAACAGGTGCACCTTCGATGGGTCGAGGCCGATCTTCAGTTCCTCATTCGGCGCCGGTTTCATCTCTGGCGGCATTCTCGCCGTCAGCGCTGCATCACCGAGGGTGAAATGCACCAGCGTATCCGACCCCAGAGGCTCCACCACCTGCACCTTGACGGAAAGCTGTGTGTCAAATCCCCCGGCAGGACCGAAATGTTCAGGGCGAATGCCGACGATGACCTCCCGTCCATCGAGCGCCGTTTCACGGGACGGTCTGACTGCTGCCAATGGAAGAGAGTTGCCGTCCGCAAATGTAAGCCTGTCGCCAATCACTTTGGCGCGGGCGAAATTCATGGCAGGCGCACCGACGAAACCGCCGACGAACACGCTTTCCGGACGGTTATAGACCTCGTCCGGCGTGCCGACCTGCTCGATATCGCCGCCGCGCAGAATGACGATGCGGTCAGCCAGCGTCATCGCCTCCACCTGATCATGCGTCACGTAGATGATGGTGGTGCCGAGCTGCTGGTGCAGGCGCTTGATTTCCGTGCGAACCTGTCCGCGCAGTTTTGCGTCGAGGTTGGAAAGCGGCTCATCGAACAGGAACACCTGCGGGCGGCGCACGATGGCGCGGCCCATGGCCACGCGCTGGCGCTGGCCGCCTGAGAGCTGGCCCGGACGACGGTCCAGCAGATGGCCGATGCCCAGCATATTCGCTGCCTCATCAATGCTGGCATTGGCCTGCGAGGCGCTGACACCACGTACCTTCAGGCTGAAACCCATGTTTTCACGCACCGTCTTGTGCGGGTAAAGCGCGTAGTCCTGAAACACCATGGCGATGTCGCGCTCGCGCGGCGGCAGTTTGTTGACAACACGGTCGCCGATCATCACCTCACCGCCGCTGATGCTTTCCAGCCCGGCGACCATGCGCAGCGTCGTGGATTTTCCGCAGCCGGAGGGGCCGACGAAAACCACGAATTCACCATCGTTGATTTCAAGGTCGATACCCTTGACGATGCGCAGGGCACCGTAACTCTTGTCCAGCTTGCGCAGGCTGACTGAAGCCATCTTTTCCTCCTCACGTCCGGGGCGTCCAAAATCGGATGAACGCAAACCCGGCATCAACCTTCAAATCCACGCATCGCTTTTCGAAAAAATCATCCCGATCGTCCGGCGATATCGTGGGACGGCAAAACGCCTGTCTCCCTAGGCCCGTGATATTACCTTTCGTCAAAAGGAAATCAATAGTGTATCAATTTTATTTCTGACAGAAATCAAAAACCGGCAAAGCTTTGATTTGTAGAAATATTTCAACGAAAACCCCTGCGTGGCAGGTCGCGGCTTCCTTGCCTGCGGTCAATTTTCTCTGTTCATGTGGATCACGCGAATTTCGTGCGTTTTCAACGTATGCGTGAAACGTACCGCGCGACAGTGTGGTCGAACCATGTCCATGAGACTTCAGCCACGGCGCCGTCCTGACCCTGGCTCAGGCGAAGGACACGCGGCACCGACGCGCCGGATTTCTGGCCGAATTGTGCAGGCGCCCACTCTGGCACTTCCCCGAGGTCGATGCGGTCTTCGGCCTTCGATATCCAGAGATTGAGGCGGGTGCGGTAATAGAGATAGAGCGATTCCGACAGGTTCTCGATGGTAATCGTGTCGACATAGGAGCCGTCGAGCCAGATCTCCTCGATCGCCGCCGGTTTCCCTGCGATACGCCTCAGGCGGCGGATGCGGTGGCCTTCCGGCGATGTGCCAAAGGCGGGCAGGGTGGAGGGCTTGGCAAGGCGGGCAACATCCAGCACCTCCGCCGTTGGCAGGCCGCCGCCCTCGATCATCTCAAGCCGGAAGAAGGCATAAACGCTCTGCGGATCGCTGACTGCCCGGATGTAATTACCGGAACCCTGCACGCGCTCCAGCAGTCCACGCTCCTGCAACTCCGCAAGCGCCTTGCGAAGCGTGCCGACAGCAATGCCGAGATCGGCTGCCATATCCCGTTCGGGAGCAAGCTTTTCACCATCTGTCAGACGGCCCGCAGCGACTTCGCGCACCAGCATTTCGGCGATCTGCAAATACATAGGCAGGCTGCCGCCCGTGTGTTTCATGATGCCATCCCCTCCGCAAAACAAAAATTGATACATCATTGATTTACATATTTCTTGATGTTATGCAAGAAAAACGAGAGCGGCCTTGAGGAGGAATTGCATGACCGTCGTACCCGTTACATCCGCTGATCTCGATGCTGCCGAGGTCTCCTGGTTTTCTGCCCTTTGTTCCGATGATTACGCCTATCTGGGCGTGCCGGATGGCAGCCTGCGCTCCAGCTTCGAACATTGCTCCGACATCGTCAAAAAGGCCGAGGAACTCGGTTTTCGTAACATTCTCTGCCCCTCTTCCTATCAGGTTGGCCAGGACACGTTGAGCTTCGTGGCGGGTTGCGCTCCGATCAGCGACCGCATCAATTTCCTTGCTGCAATCCGTTGCGGCGAAATGCAGCCGATCATGCTGGCGCGTACGGTGGCGACGCTCGATCACATGCTGAAGGGCCGCCTGACGCTCAACGTCATCAGCTCCGATTTTCCCGGCGAGGTGGCTGACAGCGCGTTTCGCTACAAACGCAGCCATGAAGTCGTGCAGATTTTGCGCCAGGCTTGGACCCGTGACACGATTGACCATGACGGCGAGATCTACCAGTTCAAGGGTGTCTCCACCGAGCCTGCACGTCCGTACCAGCAGAATGGCGGTCCGCTGCTCTATTTCGGCGGTTATTCGCCGGATGCGCTGGAGCTGTGCGGCGCGCAATGCGACGTGTATCTGATGTGGCCCGAAACGAAAGACCAGCTCGCAGATCGCATGCGCGCTGCCCATGAGCGTGCCGCAGCCCATGGCCGCACGCTGGATTACGGCCTGCGCGTCCATATGGTCGTGCGCGATACCGAACAGGAAGCGCGCGAATATGCCGAGCATCTTGTTTCGAAGCTCAATGACGAGTACGGCCAGCTGATCCGCAACCGCGCCCACGACAGCGGCTCACTCGGTGTATCGCATCAGGCGCGTGCCCGGGAACTGGCCGACAAGTTTGGTTATGTCGAACCCAACCTGTGGACCGGCATCGGCCGGGCGCGCTCCGGCTGTGGTGCAGCGCTCGTCGGCTCCACCGACAAGGTTCTTTCGGCGCTGGAGGAATACCAGAAGATGGGTATTCGCGCCTTCATCCTCTCGGGTTACCCGCATCTCGACGAGGCTGAACACTTCGGAACCAAGGTCCTGCCGCAAATGAAAACCTGCTCCCTGCCGCATGCATACGGCCGGGTGCCTTCTGAAACACCTGCCACGCCGCTCGGCAACGGGGAACGCCACTGATGGAACGTATCGCTCTTTCTGAAAACCTGGAACTTAGCCGCATCGTTTACGGCATGTGGCGCATCGGCGACGATGCTGATACTTCGCCTTCCCATGTACAGGCAAAGATCGAAGCCTGCCTGGCGCAGGGCATCACCACCATGGATCAGGCCGATATATATGGTGGATACACGGCGGAAGCCATTCTGGGTGCCGGCCTCAAGGCAACTCCATCCCTTCGCGACAAGATCGAGATCGTGACGAAATGCGGCATCGTGGCGCCGACCGGGCGTCACTCAGCCGCCCGCGTCAAGCACTACGATACCACGGCTGGCCATATCAACGCTTCAGTCGAGGCCTCCTTGCGTGACATGGGCACGGATCATGTCGATCTGCTGCTGATCCACCGACCCGATCCGCTGATCGATCCCGAAGAAACCGGCAAGGCGCTCGATGCACTGGTAGCGTCCGGCAAGGTCAAGGCCGTGGGCGTTTCCAATTTCCGCCCGTGGGATTTCGCCCTGCTGCAATCGGCTATGAGCAATCGGCTGGTTACGAACCAGATCGAAATGAGCCTGCTTGCTACCGATAGCTTCACCAATGGCGATCTGGCCTTCCTGCAGGAAAAGCGCGTTTCACCGATGGCATGGTCGCCGCTTGGCGGCGGTTCGCTGTTTTCCGGTGCGCATGGTGGAACCATGGCCGCCCTGCAGCGCATCGGCAACGAGCAGGGCGTCGATGCCACTGCCGTTGCCATCGCCTGGCTGCTGCGGCATCCGGCAAAGATCGTGCCCGTGCTCGGCACCAACAATATTCAGCGCATAAAAACGGCGGCCGATGCCCTGCGCGTCACCATCGACCGCCAGACATGGTTTGAGCTTTACACACTTGCAATTGGAAGCGAGGTGCCGTGATGACAGTCGCAGAAGCGATCAAAATGCCCAATGAGCATGTATTTGTTCCCGGCGGCGAAAACAGCCGCAGCTTTCGCAATGCGCTCGGCGCTTTCACCACCGGCGTAACGGTGGTGACGGCAACGACGCCCGAAGGGCCGATCGGTATGACGGTCAACAGCTTCGCGTCGGTATCGCTCGATCCGCCGCTGGTGCTGTGGTCGCCCGCTAAAAATTCGTCGCGCTATCCGGCCTTCAGCGGCGCAACGCATTTCGCCATCCATGTGCTTAGCGCAGATCAGGACGTGCTGAGCGCCCGCTTCACCCGCAACGGCCGCGCATTCGACGATCTTGACTGGGAAATCAACGACGAGGGCGTTCCGGTCATTCCGGGCACGCTCGCCCGTTTCGAATGCCGGCAGGCGGCAGCTCACGATGCGGGTGATCACACCATCATCGTCGGCGAAGTGCTGCGCGCCGCCCACCGCGATGGCGATCCCCTGTGCTTTTCAGGCGGAGCCTTCGGGCGGTTTTCAAAGCAGTAGGCAGAACGGGATTTTGCCGTTCGATCTCGGTAGAGATTTACTCCAGCCATTTGTTGCTTATTTAACGGAGCACGCCTGTCGTGCTCCGTTTTTGTTTCGTCTGTCAGTAAAAACCACGCTTTGCGCTGTTCATACTGGAAATCATCTTTCAAACTGGCGTAGTTGATCTCATTCACAAAATGATTCGCTCGATCAAAGGAAGACCGCACGTCGCGCGGGTTAGGGAGACTGAATGTCCGCTTGTTTCTGCCATGTTTCGGAAGGGGAAACCTGTCCGACAGCGGAAATGCGTGCCTTGACGCCAAGCAGGCTTTTCGTCTGCGGGACGGCGGGTCTTTTCTTCTTTATATTTTCGCTTGCCGCTGCATCAGAGGCTATCGCCGAAACGTTGCTCTGGACGGGATCCGATGGGGGGGACTGGTTTAACGACGCGGACTGGGGGCCGTCGCGCCGTGTGCCTGATGCCCGCGATGATGCGATGATCGATACCTACGGCCCGGTCATTACGATAGGCACGAGCGCTGAAGCCCGTCAATTGTTGATAGGCACCGCGCCAGGGGCCGGCACGCTGGTGGTGCAGGGCGGCTTGCAGACAGATTCGGTTCTTCTCGGCGCTGTCAGTGGCGCGTCCGGCACCGCAAATTTCATCGGTGCGAACTGGAAGAATGGTGGTGACGTCTCCATCGGAGACAGCGGCGTGGGTAACCTTTCCCTTTTGCACGGCACGACGGCATCGTCGAAGAACGTCCTTATTGGCGGAAGCGGGACCGGAAATGGCTCCCTCAAGCTCGACAATTCATCCACTCTCACGACTTCCGACACCGTTTTTGTGAGTGGGTCGTCTTCCGGAGCTGGCGGCGGTGGAAATCTGGAGGTGCTCGGCGCCAGCGCGCTTTACAGCGCGAGAGGCGTTCTGGCCGAAGACCTCGGCACGACGGGAACCGCGCTGGTTTCCGGTGAAGACAGCCACTGGACCATGTCGGGGGATATAGTCGTTGGCGAAGCAGGCGTTGGTAAGCTCACCGTAACCGGTGGCGGTACGGTCATCAGTCAGACAAGGACGGTGATTGCCAATCTGGCTTCTGCGGACGGAAGTTCTGTGACGGTAAGCCGTCTGGGCTCCTCGCTGCAAAGCGGCGGATCGCTCGTCGTCGGAAATTCGGGAGCTGCAACGCTTCTCGTAGAGGCCGCAGGGACCGTAACCAGTGGCGAGGCCATTATCGGCCGCCATTCGGCAAGTGAGGCGACTGTCACCGGCGACGGCTCGAACTGGAAGACCGGCGACCTGCAGGTCGGTGGCGATGTCGCCGATCCGGGCGGTGCCGCCGGCAATGGTAAGCTCAACGTTATGGCGGGTGGCTCCGTTGATAGTACGGCGGCGCGGCTCGGCGTTGTGGCGGGTGCGACGGGCGCTGCCGCCGTGGATGGGCAGGGCTCGGTCTGGGCAGTCAACCGCGGCGACCTCGAGGTGGGGGTGAATGGCACGGGTTCGCTGGCGGTCACGGGCGGCGGCCTTGTCGATGCAGCGAATATCATCATCGGAACAAATGCCGGTGGTACTGGTTCCGCCCGCGTATCCGGCGTCGGCAGCAAATTGCAAAGCCGCGGCGATCTCAATGTCGGCCTTGACGGCAACGGTTCCATGACCGTCGAGGCCGGTGGCACGGTGGAAAGCCGCGACGGCTATGTTGCGGCCCATGGCGGTTCCACTTCCACCGTAACGGTGGCGGGCGACGGATCGAGCTGGGCGATGACTGGAACGTTTTTTGTCGGATACGGAGGCGGGGCTACAGGAAATGTGTCGGTCAGCGCCGGCGGCGGTATCAAAGCTGCCAAGGTGATGCTCGGTGATCTTGCCGGTTCCTCCGGCACGATGACGATCACAGGAGCGGGTTCGAACGTCACCGCTTATATCGACAACGGCGTTGTGAACTCCGGCTCCGTCGATGTGGGTTTTGAAGGTTCCGGAAGCTTGACCGTTACCAACGGCGGATCGCTTGCTGCCTATGATCTCTATGCGGGCAGTGCGGCGGGATCAAATGGAAACGTTCTGGTCAGCGGTGTGGGATCGCGTGTTGCGGTTGGCAATCTCATGGTCGTCGGCGATGCAGGAAACGGTTCCGTGGAGATAACCGGCGGAGCCTCGCTTGCTGCGCCCACTATTCTCATTGCCGCGTCGGCGGGTTCCACAGGCGTGCTCAACATCGGAGCTGCCGCGGGCCAAACCGCCCGCTCAGCCGGTGCGTTGGAAGCGCGCACGATTGCTTTCGGTGCCGGCAATGGGAGCATCGTCTTCAACCATTCCGAGACCGGCTATATACTCTCAGCCGATATTTCAGGTGCGGGCAAAGTCGTTGCCGAAGCTGGCGTCACAACGCTTGGCGGCAATAACAGCTATTCCGGCGGCACCACGATTTCTTCCGGCACGCTGAAGGGCACCGCAAAAAGTTTCGGCTCGGGCGGCATCGCCAATGATGCGCAACTCGTTGTCGATGGTGCCGGCACGCTTTCCAATGCCATCAGCGGTACTGGTACCTTTGAAAAGACCGGCGATGGTAATCTGGTCTTGACCGGAAATAGTACCTATACGGGCACCACTGCGGTTTCCTCTGGAAAGCTCAGCGTCAATGGCTCGCTTGCAAGCGCTGTTTCGGTCGGTACCGGCGCGACACTTGGCGGCTCCGGCACCATCGGCGGCCTGACCGTCGGCTCGGGTGGCACGCTCGCGCCCGGCAATTCGATCGGCACGCTGGCTTCCACGGGCAGCGCAACATTTGCCAATGGCTCTCGCTATGAGGTTGAAATCGACGCCGCCGGCAATTCCGACAGGCTTGCCGTGACCGGAACCATCACCATCGACAATGATGTCAGTCTTGTCGTTACGTCGCTGGTGAACCAAACCGCCTATAGCCTCGGCACCCGCTACACGATCCTGACGGCAACGGGCGGAATTACCGGTACGTTTTCAAGTGTCGGCGAAAATTTCGCCTATCTGACCGCAAGGGTAGCCCGGAGTGCCGACGACGGCGCCACCTATCTTTCCTTCGCCCGGGCATCAGCGGATGCCGGCTTTCTGGCCGCTGAAACATCGACGGCCAATGCGCGCGGGGCCGCCAACGCCATAGAGGCGCTTGGGGAAAGCTCGCAGCTCTACGAGGCAGCCGTGTTTCTGCAGCAGGGCGAAACCCAATCCGCCTTCGCGCAGCTTGCCGGGGAAATTCACCCCTCGCTTGCCATGGCTTTGATCAACCGCAGCCAACTCACCCGCGATGTCATTCTCAACCGGCTGCGTAGTGCTTTCGAAGGTGTCGATGCGCGCCCGATCCTTCCGGTCGCCTATGCTGAAGGCGGGTCAAACCCGTTTGACATTGACGAGGGTTCCCTCACGTTCTGGTCCAGTGGTTTCGGCTCCCGCGGCCGCATCGATGACGATGGCAACGGCGCATCGGCCGACATGAAGGGCGGTGGCGTCCTCTTTGGTGTTGAGGGAGATTTGGCTGATGGCTGGCGTGCCGGGGTGGCGGCCGGTTACGGCCGTGATGTGATCAGCCAGGGTTCTCCTGCTGCATCTGCTGACGTGGACAGCTACTATGTGGCGGGTTATGCGGGCAAAACAATTGGCCCTGCATCCCTGCGTCTTGGTGCAACCCATGCCTTTCAGGATGTCGAAACCCGCCGGGCGGTTTCTTTTTCAACATTGAAGGAGGACCTCACCGCCGGTTACGACGCTTCCACCACGCAGGTCTTTGCCGAAGCCGCCTGGCGGTTCGATTTCGATCTCACCCATATCGAGCCTTACGCCAATATCGCTTACGTGAATACGCGGACGGATGCTTTCCGGGAAATGGGCGGTATCGCCGCCGTGTCTTCGGGTGCCGTCAGCCACGACGAGTTTTATTCGACGCTCGGAGCGCGCATCAGCCGTGACATTGCGCTGGAGGGGATGCTTGGACGCGCGATGCTCGATATCGGGTGGCGTCATGCCTATGGCGATCCGATGATGGAGAGCGCACTGTTCTACGAGGGCGGCAGTGCGTTTTCTGTGACAAGTGCTGCCACGGCGCGCGACGTGGCATTGATCAATCTGGGGCTTAGCTACAATCTCAACCCATCCGCCACGTTGACATTCCGCTACGGCGCGGTTTTTAGCGCGGGTCTGCTGGATCAATCTGCTTCAGCCCAACTTGGAGTTCGTTTCTGATGAAGCGCAGTCAAAACACGCTTTGGAAAACGGCTCTCACGGTGTTCCTGTCCGCCGGTTTGGTGGCAGGCGGTGCTCCCGCGCAAGATGCAGAAAAAAAGGCGGACGCGCCGTTGCGTGAGGTTCACGGGAGTTGGCAGCTTGCTTGCGTCGCGCCTGCGAAAAAAGATGATAATGACGCCAGTACGCCGGTGGCAGAGACGGCAAAACCGCTCTGCGCCATCGCTCAGGTCCAGCTTGAGGAGAAGACACGCAAACTGGTCGTCTCCGTCGAATTCCGGCTGGACGATGTCGGGACGCCGGACAAGCTTTCCGGCACCATGGTCATGCCTTTCGGCCTTGCCGTCACAAAGCTGTTTTCGGTAAAATCCGGAAATGTGCGGTTGCAGGAAGTTCAGGTCAGCACGTGTCTGCCCGTGGGCTGCGTCGTTTCCTTCACGCCGTTCGTCGAACTTGTAACCGCGCTGAAGGCCGGACAAACCCTGACGATAGAGGCCCCCGATCTGCAGGGCCGAACGGTTTCGTTCCAGTTGCAGGGACAGGGATTTTCCGAGGCACTGGAGCGCCTCGGAAGCTTGCATTAGCGCATTTCCGGTAGAAACCGCATCGCGGTTTGTGTCCGGAAATGCGTATCTACGATCTATGCCGCGACGGAGTCGGGTTCTATGGCACCCTCCGGCTTTTGCGGTTCCGCGTGTTTTTCGGCCGATTTCTTGCGCGAAAACAGCCCGGTGAGATAGGTACCCAACCTGTCCATTTCCACGAAGATGACCGGGGTGATGAACAGCGTCAGCAATTGCGAGACGATGAGACCACCGACCACGGCAACACCAAGTGGCTGGCGCAGTTCCGAGCTGGCGCCTGAGCCGAGGGCGATGGGCAGGGCGCCCAGCAGCGCGCAGAAGGTCGTCATCATGATCGGCCGGAAACGGCGCACGCAGGCTTCGTGGATGGCACGGGTGGGCGGTTCGGCCTTTTCGCGGATCAGTTCCACCGCAACGTCGATCATCATGATCGCGTTTTTCTTGACGATGCCGATCAGCATCAACAGCCCGATGAGCGCGATGATCGAGAAATCCATGCCCATCACCTTCAGCGCCACCAGCGCGCCAAAAGCCGCCGCCGGCAGACCGGAAAGGATGGTCAGCGGGTGGATGAAGCTTTCGTAAAGCACACCCAGCACCACATAGATGGTCAACACCGCCGCAAGAATGAGGATGCCGGTATTGCCCTGGCTCTGCTGGAATATCGCCGCCGTGCCGCCATAGCTGGTGAATACGTCCTGCGGCAGGCCTATGGTGGTTTTGATCTGGTCAATGCGGCTCGTCGCATCCGAAAGCGCCACGCCATCCGGCAGGTTGAAGGAGACCGTGGTGGAAACGAGCTGGCCCGTCTGGTTGATGGTCACCGGCGCCTGCGTGCGGGTGAGGGCGGCGAAGTTGGAAAGCGGAACCAGAACACCCGATTTTGCCGAGAGAATGTTGATGTCGCTCAGGAAATCGTCATTCCACTGTTTCGAGCTGTCGAACTCCACGATCACATCATAGCTATCACCGGTTGACTGGATTTGCGCCGCCGTATAACCGCCGAACGACATTTCCAGCGTCTTGCGCAATTGGTCGTTGGTAATGCCGAAGGCGGCGGCCTTTTCCGGGTCGACCGAAATCGTCGCCGCAATTGCGCCGTTCTGAGCGTCGGAATTGACGGCGGCGAATGTGCGGTCGCGGCGCATCGCCTCCATCAGCTTGTTCGACCATTCATTGGTCGCGTCGGCATTCAGGCCCTGAATGACGAGCTGGTATTGGCTGGCGGAGCTGCGCCCGCCCAAACGCAAGCTTTGCTGGGGATTGATATAGGTGCGGATGCCCGCCACCTTCGATGTCGCCTGCCCCAGTTCCGCCAATACCTGGCTTAGCGGTGCACGCTCTTCCTTCGGTTTCAGCTCCACGAACATCGAGCCGTTATTCAGCGGGTTGCGGGAGTTGCCGCCGACTGTAGAGGTGACATGCACCACGGCCGGGTTCTTGCGGATCTGATCGGCCACCTGCGCCTGAAGATCACGCATCGCGGTATAGGAAATGTCCTCACGCGCCTGCGTCGACACGGAAAGGCGACCGATATCCTCCTGCGGGAAGAAGCTGGAGGGCAAAGTCTCGAACAGATAAAGCGATGCTGCAACTGATGCCAGGAATGCGCCCAGAACCACGCGGCGATGGGAAAGGCACCAGCCGACGGCCTTGCCATAGAGGCGAAGCGTGCGTTCGAAGCCGGCGTCGAACCAACGGATGATGGCCGGCGGTCTGGAGGAATGACCCGAAAGCCGTGAGGCGAGCATGGGCGTGACAGTCAGCGAAACCAGCGCCGACGCCATGATTGCCAGCGTGACCACCATGCCGAATTCGTTAAACAGCCTGCCGATCACTCCGCCCATCAGCAGAATGGGAATGAACACGGCAACCAGTGAGATGGACATGGACAGAATGGTGCCGCTGACTTCCGCGGCGCCCTGAAGGGCCGCCTCGCGCATCGTCAGGCCTTTTTCCTCGTGCAGTCGCAGGATGTTTTCCAGCATGACGATCGCATCGTCCACCACAAGTCCGACCGACAATGTCAGTCCGAGTAGCGAGATATTGTCGATACTGTATCCCAGAACATACATGGCACCGAAGGCGGTGATCAGTGATAGCGGCACGGCAAGGCCCGGAATAATGGTCGCCGTCAGATGCCCGGTGAAGAGATAGATAACCGCAACCACCAGCCCTATGGTGAGGAGCAGCGTGAACTGCACGTCGGCAATCGCGTCCTTGATCGCGGTCGAGGCGTCATTCATGACGTTGATATTGACCGATGGCGGCAATTGCTGGCGCAGCGCCGGTAACTTGGCCCGGATGGCATCCACCACATCAACGGTGTTGGCGTCCGGCTGGCGCTGCACGGCAAGAACGATCGCCTGTTCGCCATCGAACCAACTGCCGGCATTGGGGTTGTCGATACTGTCGGTGACATTGGCGATATCGCCGAGATGGATGGAAGCACCGTTGCTTGTCGCTACCACCAGCGAGCGGAAGGCCGCGGCATCGGTGCGCTGGGTGTCTGCCTCGATCGTCAGGCGCTGGTTGTCATTCTGCAGCGCGCCCACGGGCACCTGATTGTTCGCCTGCGCGATGGCGGTTGTGACGGTATCGACGCCAAGCCCTCTTGCCTGAAGCTGCGAGGGATCGAGGCCAATGCGCACGGCATAGGTCTGCGCGCCGTAGATACTCACCTGCGCGACGCCGGAAATGGTTGAAAGCAGCGGCGAGATGATATTCTCGGCGATTTCGTCCACCTTGCTAGTCGGCATCTCCTTGCTGTTGATGGCAAGCAGCAGTACCGGCGCATCGGCCGGGTTGGTCTTGCGGTAACTCGGCGTTGTCGTCATGTTGCTTGGCAACTGTCGCTGTGCGCGCGAAATCGCCGCCTGAACATCGGCTGCCGCTGCGTCGATGTCACGGTTGAGATCGAATTGCAGCACGATGGAGCTGTTGCCCAGCGTGTTGGTGGCGCTGATTTCGCTGACACCCGGAATGGTCTCGAACTGCTTCACCAGCGGCGTGGTGACTGAGGTGGCCATGGTTTGCGGTGAGGCGCCCGACAGCGACGACGAAACGCTGATCGTCGGAAAATCGACTTTCGGCAGCGCAGCGACGGGCAACAGGCGGAAACCGGCAAGCCCGGCGAGCACGAGGCCGATGGCGAGAAGGGTGGTTGCGACGGGTCGGTTGATGCAGAAATTCGGGATCATGGGTTACCCACCTGTTCCTGCTGCGGAATATTGGCGGCCAGATTGGCGGCCGCGCCGCCCTTGTCCGAGAATTGCTCGACCACCTGTTGACCGTCGGCAAGTCCCGACTGGCCTTCGATGATCACATGCTCGCCGCCGGTGAGGCCGCTTGCAATGGCGGTGAGATCTCCGTTCGAGCGGGCAACTTCCACGGTCGTCATATGAACACGGTGGTTGTCATCGACGGTGTAGACGAAATTGCCCTTCGGCCCCGGCCGCACGGCAACCGTCGGCACGACGATCATCTCCGCGTCGGAGACGAAATGAGCCGTGACGTTGACGGACTGGCCGGGCCACAACAGCCCGCGATCGTTCTTGAATTCCGCTTTGGCAAGTACGGTACCGGACGTTTGGTCTACGACGTTGTCGTAAAAACGCAGCATGCCGCTCATGGGCTCGCCGCCGGTTGCCGCCGGGTCTACATCGACCGCCGTGTCCTTCTGAACGCCTTCGCGCAATTGCGGCAGGTAGCGCTGCGACAGGCGAAAACTGACAGAGATGGGATCGTATTTCGTGATCGTCACAATATTGATGCCAGCGCTGAGATAGGCACCGGGGCTGACGGTAACATCGCCAAGTCGCCCATCGAAGGGCGCACGGATCTCCATATGTTCGAGCGTCACCTGGTCGGAAGCGAGCGCCGCCTTGTCGGCATCGATCTTGGCGGCGGCGCTGTCCCGGGCTGCCCGTGCCTGATCCAGTACCTGCTGGGACTCTGCGCTCTGCTTGACCAGATTGGCGGCGCGCTGGAAGGCGGCTTCCGTCTGTTCCAGTGTTGCCTGATCGGCAGCGATATTGGCCTTGTCCTTGTCGACGGCTGCGCGGGCGATACGGTCATCCATCTTGAGGATCAGATCGCCCGCCTTGATATGCTGGCCGTCCTTCGCGGAGATTTCCGTGACGAGACCGGCCTGAAGCGGCGCTATATTGGTGATGTCGGCCGCAACCGCCCATCCCGTCGCCGTTGCATCCATCGGCAACGTCGCCTTGTTGACGGCGATGGTGCTGACGGTAGGCGGCCCGCCATTGCGCCGCCCGCTGCCTTGCCTCTGGCCTGTCTGCTGGCCGGCTTGACCGTTCTGCGACGGCTGGCCCTTCTTGCCGGCAGATCCATCGGCCGTTGCCGTTTCTGCATGTGGCGAAACGCTGGCGAATTGTTTGAGGTAGGGAATTTGATCAAGCGGCAGGCGATCTTTAAAATACCACGCGCCGGCGGCTGCGATGGCGAGAACGCTGAGGGCGGTCCAGAAACGTTTCATCTGACGGTTCCGCAAAATGAGAGCAATACATGTTTCCCGAACATGTTCGGCAAGCCCTGGGAGCAGCTTTAGCTCCCACAAGACACCCAATGCGCTGCAAAATCACCTTAAACTTTTGTAATGGCGGCGACGATGTCTGCCGTCATGTTGCCTTGCGAAACAAGGGTTGTGGCGGTTTTGGGCATATGCCAGTCGCCGGGCTCGATGCACAACAGTTGACCCCACTCGTGGCCAAAAGAAAAAGCCGCCTCGTTTCCGGGGCGGCTTTGAACAGGAGCGGCGAGTTGCCGAGGGTCAGAACGCCCGGATGGCGTTGCGCGTCGCAAGTACATCCTCAGAGACGTTGCCGGCCGTTGCGGGAACGGAGCCGACGAGATCCAGGAACTTGTAGAGTTCGGTTGCCTGCGAGTTGGTGACGTAGATGATATCGCGATCCTGCATCGGGAATTTCGTGGTGGCAAAGAAGGTTGAGGGATCGCGCAGGTTGGCGCGGAAGATGACCGGAACTTCCTGTCCCGGGAACTTGGACATATCGATGCCAAGCTTCACGAGAAGATCGCGTTTGACGGTACGATAGACATAGACCTGCGCAGGGTCGGCACGGGAATCGAGCAATCCGCCCGCCTTGCCCAGTGCATCCGAGAGCTTGAGCGCGGCGTCCTCAAATTCGAAACGACCATTGAGGCCGGAAGCGCCGAAAGCGAGATAGGTGCGGCGTTCACGCTCCACCATGACCGTGTCGCCCGGAACCACATAGATGTTCTCGGAAGGCGTGCTGACAAGGTGATTGTAGTTGACGCGCGCAGTCTTGCCGCGACGGATCAGCGTGACATAGGATTCGATATTCGGGGCGCTGAGGCCTTTTGCATAGGAGATGACGTCGAGAACGCGGTCACCCGCTTCTGAAAGCTGGACCTTCGTCGGCTCCTTGACGTCGCCAAGCACGGATGCCTGTGCGGAGCGGCTGGAAATCTTGGTGATGAGGACCTGCGGTTCGATCGCCCGGTTGGCCAGACGCTCCTCGATCTCGCTCTGCACATCCTCGACATTGCGGCCGGTTGCGCGGATCTTGCCGGCATAGGGAACGCTGATATTGCCTTCCCGGT
Source organism: Rhizobium sp. AN5 (assembly GCF_900215255.1). Lineage (NCBI taxonomy): Bacteria > Pseudomonadati > Pseudomonadota > Alphaproteobacteria > Hyphomicrobiales > Rhizobiaceae > Rhizobium > Rhizobium sp. AN5. The sequence continues at coordinate 354,971 of NZ_OCMJ01000003.1, read as the reverse complement.
CTACCGTCTGGTTCGGCAGGCTGATGAAGTTGCCGGGACGGCTGCCCGCATCGTTTGGAATGAAAAGCCCGCCCGCCTGGCTTTCGAAGATTGCGACCTGCACCACGTCACCAACGCCCATCGGCAACGCCGGAACACCACCCTTGCCACCGCCGAAACTGCCGAGCAGGGTAGCGGTGGTGGTATCGCCGACATAGTTCAGGACGGAACTGTTGATATCGATGAGGGCGTAGTCAACGCCCGCGGTTTTCTTTTTGTCCTTGGAACTGAATTTCACCGAAGCGTTGGATTCGATTGTTGCCGCATCGGGGCCTGATGCCGCGGTGACGGTGCACCCCGCAAGTGCTGCGGAGGCAAGCAGAATCGAAACATTCAATAAACGCATTTGGTCCTCAAAATAAATTTCGTCCGAAAAAAAGAAACAAACCGGACATCGTATAGTTTTATAAAAATCGGCACTTCATATTTGACACCGGTAAATCAAATCTCAACCGGGCATTACATCCGTTCAGCAGAATCGTGTCACGAAATGTCTACGCTTGCATCAGGCTTATTGCCTAACTTCAGGCGACGCTTCAAGTTAAGTCGTCGCTCGATTGCGCCGGAAAACCCGTAGCATGCACAATATTCACGAACCCGAATGGTGTCAGTATCGTCGTTCTTCAATATTCAATCGGACGCCATAATCACTGCGATTACCGCATAGCGCTAGTGCAGTTTTGTCACGCTTGTCCAGTTTCTTTCAGGCTTGACTTAAAAACACGATAATTGGTTGTTTTACAGGATGTTTTCCCTGCGTCAGCGGCCGATCCTCAGTCTCCCCGGTTGGTCTGCGGCGCTGGTTTCACGCTTACGGTGGGCGGAGGCCGGCAGCGCCAGCCACTCTTGAATCCCTAAGCGGATAGCGGTCATCTGTACGATGGCCGGTATGGCAACGCCGATAACGGTCGTGATCGCCAGCAAACTCGCCATATCCGTTACGTGGAAAAGCTTCACCGCGACAGCTCGGGCAAAGCCGATAGCGATGATGTGCATGACATACACGCCAACGGATAACTGGCCGAGTGTCTTGAACATCAACGAAATCGCGCTTTCGCGAATAACGAGCGCCTGCGAAATTGCGATAATCAGGAATATGCCGAGGATTGCGGATGGGAAAGGAAGCCGTTCGGGAATTTCGGTTTGCCACGAGAAATAGGTGGAAATCGCAAAGGCGACGAGAAGCGCGAGAAATGAGCGTACCGTGTATCGCCTCTGCCGAAAACCATATTTCTTGGCAACAATGCCAAGTGTGAAATAGACGAGCCCATATGCGATATCCAAAGGAACAGACTGGCTGTACAGATAAAAAAGCGTGAAGAGGGCAAGCGCAAATGCCATGCGGACAAGCGAAGGCACCTGAACGAAAACATATGATGCAAGTTGGCAGAAAAACAATGCGTAGAGAAACCAGAAGGGGCTGATCGGGTTCCACAGGATTTCGAGGACACGGGTGAAATCTATGGTCGTGTTAGTGAGACCAAAACGCCCCATAGCCACCATCAGACTGCCATGCAGAATTGACCAAAACAGATAGGGGTAAGCGATATTCTTTCCGAGCTTGGCAAGAAAATCCTTCGGGGCGACATTTTTTTCGGAGAAAAAAAGTCCAGACACGAAGAAAAAAAACGGCATATGGAAGGTGTAAATCGTGTAGTCAATAAAGCCCATAAGGCTGAAGTGCGTCGGCATACCGGAAACACTCAAACCTCTTTCCGTGTGACCGAAGACAACCATAATTATGCCGAGACCCTTGGCTATATCATAGCTGTGATCACGCAACGCCTTATCTTCCATGAAAACACCTAATGTAAATTTAAAAATTATTTATAATTTAGTGAACTATTTAGTTGAGATGGATACGAAATTTATTATGAATACTAATCATATCTCGGAAGTATTGAATTAGATTGAAAATATGTCTATTATGGCATCTGTATAAATATGCTGACTATTAAAACCTTGAAGATTCGTATTTGCCGAGGCCCGATCCCGCTGTTGTTATACGCTCCCTGAAGCGTAGCAGAAGTACGGGTAAAATTGCCTCTACCATCTGGACGTCGCGAATGTCCGATATGGTTTTGGCCAGTTCGTTATAAATAAGCGCGGCCTCCGTTATTGTAGACCGTGTAGGCGACTTTTGGCTGCACTCCGTGAAGATCGTCTCGACCCGGTCGCTGATTTTTTGCAGCAGGGCAACGTCGTAGGCAAGAGTAGGTGCCGCTGGCGCCGTGTCAAACATGTCACCCATACCGGCCACGAGCCAACTTATATTGATGCCGAACCGCTCACGATAAAGAGCCAAAACGCCAGCGTCGGGAATACGGTCGCCCCGTTCATAGTAACCAAGCATTGCAACTGTCAGGCCTAGTGCCTCAGCAAATGGCTCACGCTCGTCAAATTTCAGTGCTTCGCGGACCTCGGTCAGCCGTTTTCCTAACGGCGTCTTTGGCTCGACGCGTTTCCTGCTCATAATTCCGCACAAATATCACGATTTGGTATTTACTAGATACCAATTTGTGATATTCCTCTGTTTGTACAAAGACCAAATCACTCATGAGGTAGGCCGGTCAGGGCCGCCTCGCTCACAACGAGGAATCATTATGCACGGCGACTGCACTACGGACAAGGCGACGGCGAAGCGGCGCTGGACAAGAGAGGGTCCGTCACGCGACTTGGGCCTTTCCGTCGACGTCAACAGAGTATATCCAATATGGATATATTCGACCTTGGAAATTGCTTGTCAGGCCCGCTCGGCCAGCGCGAAATTCACGGTATCGGCAAATTCTCGCAGGAAGCGTTCACTTGAAAAGCGGGCGGCGTTGTCGACACAGGCGTTCTTGTCGAAACTGTCGGAGTTGTCGACAAACTCCTGCACCGCAGCGCAGATGGCTTCAGGCGTTTGCTCGCGGAAATAAAGCCCGGTCGGCTGATTGGAGGCGCCGAGAGGAACAACGGTCTCTAGTACGCCGCCTTTTCCATAGGCGATGACGGGTGTTCCCAGCGCTTGCGATTCAACCGGGACGATGCCGAAATCGTCTTCGGCGGCGAAGACGAATGCCTTGGCTTCCGCCATGTATTTGTGAAGCTCGTCATTGCCGACGAAGCCGAGAATCTCGACATTTGGAGTTGCGATTTCCTTGATGCGTTTCATGTCCGGGCCGTCGCCGATGACGACCAGTCGTCTGTCAGGCATTTTTGCAAAGGCTTCCACGATGAGGTGGACCTTCTTGTAAGGCACCAGCCGTGAAGCCGTGACGAAATAATCGCCTTTCAGGTCGGAAGGGGAGAGATGGGAAGTATCCACGGGCGGATAAATAACCGTAGAGTCGCGTCCGTAGCATTTGCGAACCCGGCTGCGAATGAATTTGGAATTGACCGTCATGAGATCGACGCCGTTGGCGGTGCGGATGTCCCACATGCGAATATAGTGAAGAACGGCACGGGCGATCCACGAGGCGAAACCGCGACTAAGCTTCGATTCTTTCAGGTACTGGTGCTGGAGATCCCAGGCGTAACGGATGGGGCTGTGAATATAGGAGACGTGAAACTGGCCGGGTCCGGTGATGACGCCCTTGGCGACGGCGTAGCTTGAGGAAATCACCAGATCGTAGCCGCTGAGATCAAATTGTTCGACGGCCAGCGGCATCAGCGGCAGATAGGAGCGATATTTTTTCCGAGCGAAAGGCAGTTTCTGGATGAAGGAGGTGTTGACCGGCCTGCCGCCGAGAAAGCCCCGGTCTCGATCGCTCATGAAATCGACAAGGCAATAGAGATCCGCGTGAGGATAGATCTCAAGAAGGTTGTGAAGCACTTTTTCGGCCCCACCTCTGTCGGTGAGCCAGTCATGCACGATTGCCGTCTTCATGATTTCCTCAATAATTTCAACGTAATAAAAATTTATAACCCGCCTTGGAATAAAGCTCGGCGGTTTAGAATATCTGGTCTGTCTGCAGCCCTTAAAAACACGGCTGGGGAAGGCGAATAACGTAACGATTAATAAGAATGCGAGATTATGTCTGTCGTAATCTAGTCTTGGTCTGATCCTCAATAGCACTTTGTTCGCAAATGCGAAATATCAAAGCCTCTTAATTCCTCCTCTTCGTTTTCCCGTCGAAAGCCAGCCGTAGTTTCCGCAGTTCCGGCTGGCAGCAGCGGTGTTTGCCGCGCGCCGTGTTTCGGGCGAAATAGCCTCTTTTCCATCGACTTACGTTCCGTTTCCGCCTCTTGCAAAGGCCCGTCTTCCATTTCGCCTGTCTTGGAAACCCTTCCTCGCGCCGCATTGTTATTGACAAGGCGCCTTATCGAGTTATTCTGTTATAAAGATTGATATAACATAATAATGGAACTCATAAGGTCGGAACCAAGAGCTGGGAGCTTAACAATGAGACGTAAACTTGCATTTCTCGCCACTGCCGCTTTGATGCTTGCGCCGGGGGTGATGATGGCTGCGGAAAAGGGCGGTGTGATCAATGTCGCCACGATCGGCGAGCCGCCGACACTCGATCCCATGGCCTCGACGGCCGATCTCGTCGGCATTGTCACGCAACATATTTTCGAAACGCTCTACACCTTCGACAAGGGGTGGAAGGTGACGCCGCTTCTGGCGGAAAGCCTGCCTGACATCAGTGCGGACGGCAAAACCTACACGATCAAGCTGCGGAAGGGCATCAAGTTCCATGACGGCAGCGATATGTCCTCGGAAGACGTCGTCACCTCGCTTGGCCGCTGGATGAAGATCGCATCACGCGGAAAACAGGTCGCCGGTTTCATCGACAATATCTCCGCGCCTGATGCCGAGACGGTGACGATCACCCTCAAGCAGCCTTATGCACCGCTGACGTCCCTGCTGGCCTTCAACAATTCAGCGGCCATAATTCTGCCCGCTGAAAAGCAGGCTGAGCCGATGACAGAATTTGTCGGCACCGGCCCGTATATGTTGAAGGAACGCAAGGCGGACCAATATATCCAGCTCGTCCGTTTCGACGGCTACAAGTCTCGTGACGGTGAAAGTGACGGATATGGCGGTGCGCGCCATCAGTATCTCGATGAAATCCGTTTCGTTCCGGTTCCCGATCCGAATACCCGTGTCGAGGCCGCCGTTTCCGGCCAGTATGACTATGTCGATTCCATTCCGGTGGAATCCTTCACCAAGGTGAAGTCCTCCTCGGCCTCGCAGCCGTTGATGCTGAAGCCCTTCGGTTATCCGGTCTTTGTATTCAACACCAAGGAAGGTTTGTCTTCCAAGCTGGAGGTCCGCAAGGCGGTGACCGAAGCGTTGAACATGGAGGACATGCTGGCGGCGGCGTTCGGCAGCACGGATTTCTATGCGCTTGATGGCGCCTATTATCCGTCCAATTTCTCCTGGCATTCGGAAGAGGGCGTCGAAGGCAATTATAATGTCGGCAACCCGGAGGCCGCAGCCGAAAAGCTGAAGGCCGCCGGTTATAATGGCGAGCCGCTGCGCATCCTCACCAGCCGTCAGTATGAGTTCCACTACAAAATGGCGCAGGTGGCAGCGGAATATCTGAAGCTTGCCGGTTTCAAGGTGGATATGCAGGTGGTGGACTGGGCGACGCTGACGCAGCGTCGTGCCGACCCGAAGCTCTGGGATATCTACATCAGCCACAGCCCCTTCCTGCCGGAGCCGGCGCTGATCGGCGCACTTTCCACGGGTTCGCCGGGCTGGTGGGACACGCCGACACGCAAGGCGGCGGTTGACGCTTTCACCTCGGAAGCTGATCCGGAGAAGCGCATTGCTCTCTGGGCCAAGGTGCAGAAGACGATCTATGACGAGCTGCCGCTCATCAAGATCGGCGACTTCAACGCCGTGGCGGCGAAGTCCAACAAGCTTGATGGCGTCGATCCGGCTCCCTGGCCCTATTTCTGGAATGCTTCGGTTACGAAGTAAGACCGCTCCGCATTCCGTGACCCCGGACTGAATCCGGGGTCCAGCGCGATCAAGTCTTTGACCGCAAGAGGACGCCTTCACCACGCAGACGCGCGGTGGCTGGATGCCGGATCAGATCCGGCATGAGGGAGGCGGGAGTTTTCCAGCCATGAGCGCCGGGTTTACCGGCACTCGTCGACAACTCTGTTCAACCGTCGCCTGAGAGCGGCCCATCACGCGCTTCGGAGCATTCATACGTGATACGGTATATTTTCCAGAGACTTGCCGGAATGATCGTGGTGATGTTTCTCGTCGTCACCATCGTCTTCATCATCCTGCGCGTCACGCCCGGTGATCCGGCGGCCGTGATGCTCGGGCCGGATGCCTCGGCGCAGGACATCGCGGAGTTGCGCACCAGACTTGGCCTCGATCAGTCGCTTGGCGTGCAATATGTCTACTATATCGGGCAATTGCTGCGCGGTGATCTCGGCCAGTCGATCTTCCTCAACATGCCGGTTGGATCGGCGCTTCTGGATCGGGCGGAACCGACCTTCTTCCTGACGATCTTTTCGCTGTTGATCGCCAGTGCCATCGCGCTTCCCATCGGCATCTATGCTGCTTACCGGCGCGGTTCCTTCGTGGATCAGGCAGCGACAACCATTGCGATGCTGGCGGCGAGCATTCCGAGCTTCTGGCTTGGCCTGATCCTCATGCAGTTCTTCGCCGTCCGGCTCGATATGTTCCCGGTGTCGGGATATGGCGGTCCGGGCGCAAGCTTCCTCGAGCGCATGTACCACCTGACCTTGCCGGCCATCGCACTCGGCCTCGTTTCTTCCGCCCTCATTCTGCGCTTTACCCGCGCCTCGATGCTGGATGTTCTCGGCGACGACTACGTCCGCACCGCCAGAGCCAAGGGCGTCAAGGAACGCCGGGTTGTGATGAAACACGCGCTGAAGAACGCACTCATCCCCATCCTCACCGTGCTTGGTCTCACCGCCGCCGTGCTGATTTCCGGCGCGGTCGTTACGGAAACCGTGTTTGGCCTGCCGGGCGTCGGCAATCTCGTCGTGTCGGCCGTCTTGAGGCGCGATTATCCGGTCATTCAGGGCGCGCTTCTCGTCATCGCCGGGCTTTACGTGCTCATCAATTTTGCCATCGACATGCTGTATCTGCTGGTCGATCCGAGGGTTCGTTACTGATGGCCGATATCACCTCCACCGCCCAGCCGGCGCGCAACCCGACCGTCCTGTTCATTCGGCGTCTGTTGAAGCGCAAGACGGTCGCAGCCGGTTTGATCGTGCTGCTCGTCTTCGTGCTGCTCGCCGTTTTCGCGCCGATGATCGCGCCATATTCGCCATCGAAACTGTCGATCGTCAACCGTCTGAAACCGCCGAGCGAACTCTACTGGTTCGGCACCGACGAGTTCGGCCGCGACGTTTTTTCCCGTACCATTTTTGCGGGAAGGCTGTCGCTTCTGGTGGGGGCCGCCGTGGTGGCGCTCTCGGCGTTGCTCGGCATCACGCTCGGCCTGCTTGCCGGTTTCTTCCAGAAACTGGATACGCCGATCGCGCGACTGATCGATGCCATGATGGCGTTTCCGGATATTTTGCTGGCCATCGCGCTAGTGGCCGCACTCGGGCCGTCGCTGACGACGGTAATCATTGCGCTTGCCGTCGTTTATTCGCCGCGCCTTGCCCGCATCGTGCGCGCCTCGACGCTGGTGATCCGGGAATTGCCCTATGTGGAGGCGGCCAAGGCGCTTGGCATCTCCACCTTCCACATCATGACGCGGCATGTGCTGCGCAATCTGATCTCGCCGATCCTTGTGCAGTGCACCTTCCTTTTCGCCAGCGCCATGCTTGCCGAGGCCGGCCTTTCATTTCTGGGGCTGGGTGTCAGCCCCGAAATTCCGACCTGGGGAACCATGATCTCCGCTGGCCGCCAATATATCGGCCAGGCGGACTGGATGACCTATTTCCCCGGCTTTGCCATCATTCTTTCCGTGCTCTCGCTGCAAATGGTCGGCGACGGGCTGCGGGACATGCTCGACCCAAGACTGCGAAGGGATTTGTAATATGACGTCCGGTGAACAGGCAAAAACGCCTTTTCAAGCTCCCATTCTTCTCTCCAATGTGAAACCCGTCGGCTTCGAAAAGGGCGCGCCACAGGCCCAGACCGATATCCTGATCGGCGGCGATGGCAAGGTCGTGGCGGTTGGGCCTGCCCTTCAGGCGCCGGCGGATGCGCAGCGCATCGACGCAAAGGGCGCATTCGTCTCGCCCGGCTGGGTGGATCTGCACGTGCACATCTGGCATGGCGGCACCGATATCTCCATCCGTCCCTCAGAATGCGGGGCCGAGCGCGGCGTGACGACGCTGGTGGATGCCGGTTCGGCGGGGGAAGCAAATTTCCACGGTTTCCGGGAATATATCATTGAACCCTCGAAGGAACGCATCAAGGCCTTCCTCAATCTCGGCTCCATCGGGCTTGTCGCCTGCAACCGGGTGCCGGAACTGCGCGATATCAAGGATATCGACCTCGACCGCATCCTTGAATGTTATGCCGAGAACAGCGAGCATATAGTCGGCCTCAAGGTGCGGGCGAGCCATGTCATTACGGGTTCCTGGGGTGTTACGCCGGTCAAACTCGGCAAGAAGATCGCCAAGATCCTGAAAGTGCCGATGATGGTGCATGTGGGTGAACCGCCTGCGCTCTACGATGAGGTGCTGGAAATTCTCGGCCCCGGCGATGTCGTGACCCATTGCTTCAACGGCAAGTCCGGCTCCAGCATCATGGAAGACGAGGACCTGTTCAACCTTGCGGAGCGCTGCGCCGGGGAAGGCATCCGGCTGGATATCGGCCACGGCGGTGCATCCTTCTCCTTCAAAGTGGCGGAAGCGGCGATCGCGCGCGGCCTTTTGCCCTTCTCGATCTCCACGGATTTGCATGGCCATTCGATGAATTTCCCCGTCTGGGATCTGGCGACGACCATGTCGAAGCTGCTCTCGGTCGATATGCCCTTCGAAAATGTCGTCGAGGCCGTCACCCGCAATCCGGCCTCCATCATCCGCCTCGACATGGAAAACCGCCTCGATGTTGGCCAGCGCGCGGATTTCACGGTTTTCGATCTTGTCGATGCCGATCTGGAGGCGACCGATTCCAATGGCGATGTTTCGCGTCTCAAGCGGCTGTTCGAGCCGCGCTATGCGGTCATCGGTGCGGAGGCCATTGCCGCCAGCCGTTATGTCCCAAGAGCGCGCAAGCTCGTGCGCCACAGCCATGGCTATTCCTGGCGCTGAACCGACTGGAGCGGCGGGGAGGGATGCTCTCCGCCTTCCGCAGAGAATATGGGATACCCGTCCCGGTATTATGAGGAATTCGCGTGAAACAGTCTTCGCTTGAGGCAGATGGGCGTCATTCGCCCTACGACCGGCTTGCCGCGCTCGGCATCTCGCTGCCGCCACCACCGCCGCCGATCGCCAATTTCGTCACGCATGTGGTGGAAGGCAACATGCTCTATCTTTCGGGGCAGGGCCCGAGGGAGGAGAACGGACACTTGTACGCCGGCAAGGTCGGGGCCGAGATCGGGCTGGACGAGGCGTACCAGCATGCGCGTTTAACCGGCATCAATCTTCTTGCCGTCATGCATGAGGCGCTTGGGGATCTGTCGCGGGTGAAGAAGGTGGTCAAGCTGCTGGGCATGGTCAATGCGGTCAGCGACTTCCGCGATCACCCAAGTGTCATCAACGGTTGTTCGGATCTCTTCATCGATGTGTTCGGCGATGCGGGGCAACACGCCCGCTCCGCCGTGGGGTTCGGTTCGCTGCCGGGCAACATCACCGTCGAGATAGAAGCCATCATCGCCCTTAGGGATTGAGGCCGTTCAATGGTTGCGCCAGCCCATCAGCTTTTCGATCCTTTCGGCCGAAACCCTGACCTGTTCGGTGTAGTGGTTTTCGTCCGCCAGCACCTTCTGTTCCGGCAGAACGATGGAGATCGTCGCCACGCATTCTCCATTGGTGTCGCAGATCGGCGAGGCGATGCAGGCAACGGCGTAGTCGGATTCCGCAACCTGTATCGACAGCCGGTCACGGAACGCCGTGCCTGCCGATTGAGAAAGCGCTTCCGGGTTGATTTCCGCACGGCCGGTGGGCGACGTGCGGGCGCAGCGTTTGAAAAGCTCGACTCGCTCCTCTTCCGGCAGATGGCCGACGAGCAGGCGGCCGGATGCCGTCCAGTTCAAGGGAACGCGGGTGCCGACGCGCGAGGCAACCTGGAAATGGCTGGGGCCATCCGCCATGGCGAGCACCAGCATATGGTCACCGTCGCGACCGCAAAGCTGCACCGTCTCGCCTGCATGGCGGCACAGATCATGCATTTCGTGGGTGGCGACACCCATGAAATCCAGCGAGCGGGCATAGGCAAGGCCGTAGTGATAAAGCCGCGCGCCGAGCCATATGTTACCGTCGGCGTTGCGCGCCAGCATGTTCTTTTCGACCAGATCGTCGACGATCACATAGACGGTGGAAAGTGGCGCCTTGATCGCCTTGGCAATGGCGTAAGCGCCAGCTGGCGATCCGGTTTCGTAAAGGTAATCAATCACCTGAAGAGCGCGATCAATGCCGCTGACACGCGAGCGCTTGGCCACCTTCGCGTCCGGGTTTTCCTGGGTCGCGGACAAGGCGTGTGAAGACAATTCGTCCAGTTTATGGGCGTCCAATTTCGGGCTCCTCATGAATTCTGAGAAGCTATTACATTATTATGGCATATATGTCGATGCCTATCGCATCGCAAAGACAGGAGAAAGACATGACCGAGGATATCAGAAGCAGGATCGGCCTTCGCCCGGTCATCAACGTCTCGGGCACCATGACGTCGCTCGGTGCTTCCATCGTCGTTCCAGAGGCGGTTGAGGCCATGGCGGCGATCCTGCCGCAATTCGTAGAGATCAACGATCTGCAGCGCAAGGCAAGCGCGATCATCGCGAGACTGACGGGCGGCGAGGCTGGTTTCGTCACTGCCTCCTGCTCTTCCGGCATCAGCCTTGCTGTTGCCGGGGCCATCACCGGCAACAATCTCCTGGCCATCGAAAAGCTGCCTGATATCGCACCGGAAAAGAACGAAGTGCTGGTGCAGATGGGGCACGTGGTGAGCTACGGCGCGCCGGTGGATCAGGCGATCCGGCTTGGTGGCGGCAAGGTGGTGCTGGTCGGGCAGGCCACATCGACCCATCGCTTCCACATGGAAAACGCCATCACCGAAAAGACGGCGGCGGCGGTCTATGTCATCTCGCACCATGTCGTAAATTATGGCCTGCTGCATCTTTCCGAATTCGTAGAGATCGCGCATGCCAAGGGTGTTCCGGTTATCGTGGATGCGGCGTCCGAATATGATCTGGAGCTGTTTCTGGCCACCGGCGCAGATATTGTCCTCTATTCCGGCCACAAGTTTCTCGGCGGCCCCACCTCCGGCATCGTGGCCGGAAGTAAGGAACTGGTGCGCAACTCCTTCCTGCAAAATATGGGTATTGCCCGCGGCATGAAGGTCGGCAAGGAAAGCATCTATGGCGTTATGGCGGCACTGGAAGCCTGGGAAAAGCGCGACCATGCCGGCATCCGTGAGCGCGAGACCGGATATCTCAATCTCTGGAAGGAAACGCTGGATGGCCGCCCGGGCGTGACCGCGCTCATCGAGCCGGATCCGACCAATAACCCGCTCGACAGGCTGCGCGTGATCATCGATGCCGAAGAAGCGCATATCACTGCCTGGGACCTGACGACGGCGTTGGCCAGGGGCAATCCTCCCATCATCACCCGCGACCACGAGGTAGAGCATCGCTATTTCTATCTCGACCCATGCAACCTGCATCCCGGACAGGAAACCATCGTTGCTTCCCGGCTGGCGGATGAGCTGGACAAGGCGCGCGCCTCCAACGAGGTGATTGCAACACCTTTCGAAGACCGGAGCCGCCACCGCTTCGACGGCATGCTGCGCTGGCCGGACTAGGCTTGACCGCTTGCGCCGCCAAAACCTAACGACAAGAAGGGAACGATCATGACCATGCCGCAGGCAGCACCCGTTGGTGCCGAAGATGCCGTGCTTTCCGTCCGCAATCTCACCACGTCCTTTCACGTGGATGGCGGCTGGAAACCCGTGGTTCGTGATATTTCCTTCGATGTCGGGCCGGGTGAGACGGTCGCGATTGTCGGTGAAAGTGGCTCGGGTAAAAGCGTTACCTCCCTCTCCATCATGCGGCTGCTGGATCGTGAAAGCAGCAGGGTGGAGGGTGAAATCCTGCTTGGCGGGCGCAACCTGCTGTCCCTCTCTGAAGATGCCATGCGGCGGGTGCGGGGAAATGAGGTCGCCATGATCTTTCAGGAGCCGATGACCAGCCTCAACCCGCTGTTCACCATCGGTGACCAGATTTCCGAGGCCTTGTTATGCCACCAGCCGATGTCGAAAACAGAGGCAAAAGCGGAGACGGTTCGTCTGCTCGAAAAGGTCCGTATTCCTTCAGCCGCATCGCGTTTCGATGAATATCCGCATCGCTTTTCCGGCGGCATGCGCCAGCGCGTGATGATCGCCATGGCGCTTGCATCCCGGCCGAAGCTGCTGATCGCCGACGAGCCGACGACCGCACTCGATGTGACCATTCAGGGCCAGATCCTTGACCTCATCAAGACGCTTCAGGAGGAGGAAGGCACGTCGGTTCTGTTCATCACCCATGATATGGGCGTGGTGGCGGAAATCGCCGATCGTACCGTCGTCATGTATCGCGGCGAGCAGGTGGAAGTTGGCGCTACTGCCGATATTTTCCATCGCGGCAAGCATCCCTACACCCGCGCGCTTTTGTCCGCCGTTCCGGTTCTGGGTTCTATGACGGGTGAGGAAAGACCGCTCAGATTTCCCATCGTCAACACCACCACAGGCGAAACGCAGCAGCAAGCGCGGCCGGGCGATACCGTTGACGCGAGTGCCCAGCCGGTGCTCAAGGTAGAAGGGCTGACCAAGCGCTTCGATATTCACTCTGGCCTTTTGGGACGGCTCAGCGGCCGCGTGCATGCGGTGGAGAATGTGTCCTTTGATCTCAGGGCCGGCGAGACATTGTCGTTGGTCGGCGAAAGCGGTTGCGGCAAATCGACCACCGGGCGTGCCATCATGCGACTGATCGTGCCGGATGCCGGCTCAGTGGTGGTCAATGGCGAGAATATTCTCGCCCTCGACAAATTAGGCATGCGCGAGATGCGCAAAACGGTGCAGATGATCTTTCAGGACCCCTATGCCTCGCTCAATCCGCGCATGACGGTAGGTGCGGCGATTGCCGAACCGTTTCTGGAGCACCGCATGGGAAGCGCCCGCGAGGCGAAGGATGTTGTGGCCGATATGCTGGCGAAGGTCGGCCTTTCGCCCGATATGGCGGCGCGCTACCCTCATGAATTTTCCGGCGGCCAGCGTCAGCGTATCTGTATCGCCCGCGCGCTTGCGCTCCAGCCGAAGGTGATTGTCGCCGATGAGAGCGTTTCGGCGCTTGATGTTTCGATCAAGGCGCAGGTCATCAACCTGATGCTGGATCTGCAGCAGAGCCTCGATCTCGCCTTCCTGTTCATCAGCCATGACATGGCGGTGGTGGAGCGCGTCAGCCACCGGGTAGCGGTGATGTATCTCGGCGAGATCGTTGAAATCGGCCCACGTGCGGCGGTGTTCGACAATCCGCAGCATGATTACACCCGCAAACTGATGGCCGCCGTGCCGGTGCCGGACCCGGACCGCAGAAACACCCGGCGAAATGCCGCGAATGACGAGCTGAAAAGCCCGATCCGCGCGATCGATTACGTGGTGAAACCGCGTGAGTACCGTGAGGTCTCGCCCGGCCACCTTGTCGCCTGCTAAGGCGAGTTAAAGACCCGGTACATCGGATGTCGCGAAAGGCACGCGGTAACCGCGCCCGAATGTTTCGCGCTGTCCGAGCTGACGATACCATCGCTGTACCGCTGCATAATTGTCGAGTTCGATTTTATGGCGCGCGAAACGCGAGACCCATGGCCAGATGGCGATATCGGCTATGGAAAAATCACCGGCGATGAATTCCCGGCCCGTCAGTCGCTCGTTCAGTGTGCGGTAGAGTCGCTCCGTATCCGAGGCGAAACGCGCCTCCGCAAAGGGTGCCTGTCCGGCATTATAGGTCAGGAAATAATGGGCATAACCGAGTGTCGGGCCAAAATTGGCGGCCTGCCACATCAGCCATTCGGTGACTGCCAGCCGCGCAGCGGGGGAGGCAGGCAGAAGACGCCCGGTCTTTTCGGCGAGATAGATCAGAATCGCGTTCGATTCCGTTAGAACTGTGCCGTTATCGCGATCGATGATTGCCGGGATTTTCGAACCGGGATTGATGCGGGTATAGTCGGCTGAGAATTGTTCGCCTTTTTCGATGTCGATGGCGTGGCTGACATAGGGCAGGCCGAGTTCCTCCAGCGCAATCGAGATTTTCAGGCCGTTCGGGGTGATCCAGGTGTAGAGGTCGATCATGCTAATCGAACATCGCCTCATCTAGTGGCAAAGCCCGCCTGCCTTTCTTGCCGGTCACATCAGAAAGATCAGTATAAAGACCGCGCAATGTCAGAACGAGCTGGATGATGCGCGGATCGGTGACGCGATAAATCACCTGTTTGCCTTCCCGCGAGCCTTCGATCACACCGGCATCGCGCAATTCGGCAAGCTGCTGGGAAAGTGTCGGTTGCTGAATGCCGAGTTCATATTCCAGTGCGGAAACGGAAGCCTCCGTTTCCATGAGATAACAGACGATGGCCAGGCGATTGGCGTTGGCGACAAGCTTTAAAAGCTCGCTCGCCTCCACCACGCTGCGGCAGATGAGATTGGAAACCGGTTTCGTCACGACTACAGGTCCATTTTTCAAACTATAAAAAAGTAAATTGTATTGCGATAAATTTCAATGGTTTGATTAGGTCGAGTTTGACCACATCAGGATTTTTTTAAAATCTACAGGATTGGTAGATTTCTCTTTCGCTTTCCCGCAGAGGATCGCCAAAACGTTCCTCGAAAACATTCTATAAAAAAGTAGATTGATTGAGAAATGAGGTGTCGACATGAAAATCGGGGTCCATCCCAACAATCTGCATTTAAGGCTCGCCCGGCTCTGGCCCGGCGCGTTTGATGAATTCGATCCGGAATTCGTGCCCTACCGCGAGGGGCGCGATACCGCAGCGCTTTTGGAAAAAGGCGAAATTCATTTCGGCGGCACGGGCTCGACGCCGCCAATCGAGGCGGATGCGCGCGGGCTTTCCGCAGCTTATATCGCCGCCTCGGCACCACGCCCCGCAAACGGCGCGATCCTCGTGCGGCGCGACAGCCCCATCCGCTCTGCGGCCGACCTTTCGGGAAAACGCATATCGCTGATTGACGGGTCTTTTCATACCTATCTTCTTGCGCGTAGCCTGGAAGGGGCGGGGCTTGGTCTTGCGGAGGTAATACGCATCGAGAGCGGTGACAGCGATAGCCTGCGCGATCTCGTGGAAGGCCGCGTCGATGCCTGGGTGACGATGTCGCCACGGCTCGAAAAAGCCCTGACCCATGAAGGGATCAGTCTTCTGGTCCGTTGCGGCTCCACCATTCCCAACCGTTCGCTGTTCTGGACGCTTGCGCGGCACACTGTGGCGCTGGAACAACGCGAGGCGATTGCCGCCGAACTGGACCGCGTTGGCCGCGCCGTCATGGCGGATATAGACAGAGCCGCGGCCCTTCTTGCCGCCGAGCCGGGCAGCGAAGGCGATGCGCAGTCCTGGGCAAAGGTGCTGCGCTCACGCGATCTTTCGGTGGTGCCCGCCGCCGAAAATATCCTTGCCGAACAGCAGGAGGAGGCCGATACGCTTTACAGGCACGGCCATTTCTCTTTACCGGTTCTGACCGGGCAGAGCCCGGCCCCACAATCAGCCAGCGCGGGAGGCGACAGATGAACGTTTTCTGGTACATGTGCGCGCCAGATGGTGCCTATCCCTGGCAACCGGAAGGATCCCGCAAGGTCGATCTCGGCTATTACAAGCAGCTTGCGCTTGCTTATGATCAGCTTGGTTACACAGGCGCCCTGTTTGCCACCGGCGCGCATGATGTCTGGGTTCTGGCTGGCGCACTGCTTTCCTATACCGAGCGGCTGAAGTTTCTGGTCGCGATTCATCCGGGCCTTGTCGCGCCAACGCTGCTCGCCAAGATGGCGGCGACGCTTCAGGAATTTTCGCGCGGACGCCTGCTGATCAACGTCGTCTCTGGCGATGCAAAGATGCTCGGTGCATATGGCATGACCATGCCGCATGACGAGCGCTACGATATGGCGGATGAATATCTGCAGATCTGGCATCGTCTTTTTGCCGGTGAGACGGTCGATTTCAAGGGCCGCCATTTCCAGACCGAAGGCGCAAAGTTGGCACTGCCGGTGGGGCAAGGCATAGAGCCACCACCGCTATGGTTCGGCGGCTCTTCGGAGAAGGCGATCGAGGTTGCCGCCAAACATGTCGAGACCTATCTTTCTTGGGGTGAAACACCTGATCAGATCGGCGCGAAGGTCAATCTCGTCAAGGCGCGTGCGGAGAAACTCGGCCGCGAGCTGGAATACGGCATTCGCCTGTATGTGATTGTCCGCGATACGGATGAAGAGGCATGGACCGCCGCCGCCGATCTTTACGGGCGCATGGACGAGCGTTCCATTGCCGCCAACCAGCGTTTCGTCGGCAAGACGGATTCCGTCGGCCAGCAGCGCATGACGGCGATGCATGGTGGACAGAAGCCTGAGAACCTGCGTGATCTCGAAATTGCCCCCAATCTCTGGGCCGGCATCGGTCTTGTCCGGCCGGGACCGGGCACCGCAATTGTCGGGTCGCCCGATACGGTCATCCGTACGCTGGAGGCCTATAAAAAGGCGGGCGTGAATACCTTTATTCTGTCCGGCATGCCATTGCTGGAAGAGGCCTTCCGTTTCGGGGAAAAGGTTCTTCCGCGTCTTGATGTATCGCGGGAAGTTTCGTCAGCCAAACAATTCACCTGGTCGACTTTGTTCGACCGCGACCTCTCGGCAAAGGCATCGTAAGCATGGCCTTCCGGGAGTGGAGAAAAAAGACATGACGGCTGGTCCGGCAACAACGATTGCACAACGGCGCATCGGTCCGCAGCGTGCGGCGGAACGGGCGCTTGCCGTTCTGGACAAGGGGCTCGGCGCGGTCGCCGCCGCAATCCTTGCGACTCTTCTCGTGGTGGTGCTGGTCAATGTCACCCTGCGTTATCTGTTTCACACTGGCTTCATCGGTGCGGAAGACCTCGGCATCTGGCTGCATGTGGCGATGATCGCGGTCGGCGCGCCGCTCAGCCTCAAAAGCGCGCTTGCCATGCGGCTCGATGTTTTCGTTCGGTTTTTGCCTGAGCGGTTTCATGCCGCCACGGAAGTTCTGGCGGACGCCTTCTCCTTCGTTGCAGCACTGATCCTCGCCTTCGGTGGCGTTGAAATCGCGGCGATGCTGGGCGGTACGTCTCCGACACTCGGTCTGCCGGAATGGGTGCGTTTCGGCTTTCTGGGTGCAGGCGGCGCACTGATCCTTCTTTACCTAGTGCTTCAGCGTGTCAGTGAGGGCAAGACATTTGCCGTTCTAGCGTCTCTCACCATTGCAATTGTGGCCTATGTCGGCCTGCCGGAAGTCTTCGTTGATACGAGCCTGCCGCCCAGCCTGTTTCTGGCGCTGACGGCGGCGGTGGGGCTGGTGCTGGCAGCACCGCTCGCCCATGCCTTTCTCGCCGCAGCCTATGTAGCGATCGCCTTCGGCAGTACCTTGCCGGAGCCGGCCATCGTTTCCTCAACGGTGACAGGCATGTCGAAATTCCTGCTGCTCGCCATCCCCTTCTTCCTGCTGGCCGGAAGCCTGCTGACGGAATCGGGCGTTGCCAACCAGCTGGTTCGGTTCGCCGCCTCCATGGTTGGACACCGCCGGGCAGGGCTGGCACAGACGACGCTGTTGACCAGCGTGCTGTTTTCCGGCGCATCCGGTTCCTCTGTCGCCAACGCCGCCTTCGGCGCTTCAACCTTCCAGCCGGAACTGGTGAAACACGGCTATCCGCCGGCGCAGGCGGGCGCGATCATTGCTGCCACGTCGGTGCTCGACAATGTCATCCCGCCCTCCATCGCCTTTCTCATCCTCGCAACGGCTACCAACCTGTCGGTGGGCTCGTTGCTGGTCGGCGGCTTTTTTGCCGGCGGGCTGATGGCGATCTGCCTTGCGGTGGCTATCCATTGGAGCGTGCGCAGCGTCGATACCCTGCCGCGCGCCACGGGCACGGAACGCTGGCGCTCGGCTATCGCCGCCATACCCGCCTTCGGTCTTGGCGTCATCGTGGTGGTCGGCATCCGCATCGGCGTCGTCACCACCACGGAGGCGGCCGCACTTGCCGCACTCTACACGCTGCTTCTCGGCTTCGGGTACCGGCTGGGCGCGGGGCGTATCTTCGCAACTTTCCGGCAATCAGCCGGTGAGGCGGCGGCCATCGGTCTCCTTATCGGCACGGCAGGCCCCTTCGCCTTCCTTCTGGCGGTCGATAATGTCTCCGGCCTCGTCACGGATTTCGTGACATTGCTTGGCGGCAGCAAGATCGCGGTGCTTCTGCTTTCCAACCTCATCCTGCTCGTGGTGGGGCTGGTGCTGGATATCGGTGCGGCCATCCTGCTGTTTGGACCGATCCTGTTACCCGCGGCCGTTGCGGCCGGCATCGATCCCATCCATTTCGGCGTCATTCTCGTGGTCAACCTGATGATCCATGGCCTCACACCACCGCTCGGCATGCTGATCTTCGTCGTCAGCGGTGTCACCCGCATTCCAGCGACGGCGCTATTCCAGGCCGTCGTTCCCTATCTCCTATCCCTTCTCGTTTCCCTCGCCATTCTGTGCGCCTGGGCCATTGTCTTCTAAATCCGGGGTTTTATTCATGACTATTATCGATCGTCGCAATCTCCTGAAACTCTCCGCTGCGGGTGTGGCAGCACTTGCCACGCCCGCCTTCGTCCGCAACGCAAATGCCAGGACCCGTAACATTACGGTCGCTTCCCTGTTCGCGGACGACAAGCCGGAGACGAAAATCTGGGTGAAGATCAGCGAGCTGGTGGAGGCAAAGCTGCCCGGCCGTTTCCGCTTCAACATCGTCAAGAGCGGTGCGCTGGGCGGCGAAAAGGAAGTGGCGGAAAATATCCGTCTCGGATCGGTTCAGGCGAGCCTTTCCACGGTCTCTTCGCTCTCCGGCTGGGTGCCGGAACTGCAAATCCTCGATCTGCCCTTCCTGTTCCGCGATGCAGACCATGTGCGCAAGGTGGTGACGGGCGAGACCGGCAGCGAGCTGAAGACCAAGCTTGGCGCGCAGCAATTCGTCGCCGTAGACTTCATCAACTACGGTGCGCGCCATCTCCTGACCAAGGAGCCGGTAACCCGACCAGAGCAGCTCAAAGGCAAGAAGATCCGCGTCATCCAGAGCCCGCTGCACACCAAGCTGTGGAGCGCCTTCGGCACCACACCGGTCGGCATTCCCATCACCGAGACCTATAATGCACTGTCAACCGGCGTAGCCGACGCCATGGATCTGACGAAGTCCGCCTATGCCGGGTTCAAGCTTTACGAGGTTGTGCCCTACATGACCGAGACCGGCCATATCTGGGCATCGGGCGTGGTTTATTATGGTGCGGCTTTCTGGAACCAACTCGATGACGAAGAAAAGAAGGTTCTTGCCGAGGCTTCCAGCGAAGGCGCGCTTTATTTCAACCAGCTGATCGTTGAGGATGAGGCGAAATCGGTGGAGCTCGCCGTTTCGAAGGGCGGCAAGGTCTTGCAGCCGGAAGCCTTGGATGAATGGCGCAAGGGTGCGCAGGGCGTCTGGCAGGATTTCGCCGGCACTGTCGGCGGCATCGAGAAAATACAGGCGATCCAGTCGGCCTGATACCGATGCACTATTGTAAATGGGGAGGGCGCTTGAGCGCCCTCCCCATTTTTTCGATCAGCGGATATCCTGCGGCAGAACGACCGAAGGAATATTCTGGTAGGAAACCGGGCGCGTGAAGCGGCGGATCGACATGGTGCCGACCGAGGTCGCACCGAAGTTCGTGGAAGCCGGGTAGGGGCCGCCGTGAACCATGGCTTCGGAGACTTCAACGCCGGTCGGGAAGCCATTGGCGAGAACGCGGCCGGCCTTGCGCTCGAGGATCGGCAGCAGCTTGCGGCCGAGTTCGGCG
Source organism: Rhizobium sp. AN5 (assembly GCF_900215255.1). Lineage (NCBI taxonomy): Bacteria > Pseudomonadati > Pseudomonadota > Alphaproteobacteria > Hyphomicrobiales > Rhizobiaceae > Rhizobium > Rhizobium sp. AN5. The sequence goes on along the minus strand of NZ_OCMJ01000003.1, from coordinate 334,776 downwards.
TCACCTGCGTCAAGATGCATGGTCGCTGTCAGCTGACCTTCGAAGCTCTTTGCCACTTCGATCATTTCTTCAGCGTTGTCGACCGTCACGATGAGGCCGAGCGGTCCGAAGACTTCTTCGGCGAGCGCGTGGTTGGCAACCCAATCCTTGCCCGAAACGCGGAACAGGTAAGGCGTTGCGTTACGCAGGTCGCAGGTGGTGGTCAAAACGTCGCGCACGCCGTTGCCGGCTGCGATGCGGTCGCGACCGTCACGATAGGCAGCGGCGATACCGTCGGTCAGCATGACCTGCGGGCCGACTTCGGAAAGGGCCGCACGTGCGGTTTCCGACACGGCATCCGCCTGCGAGGCAAGCACCACGGCAATGCCGGGATTGGTGCAGAACTGGCCAGCACCCATGGTGAGCGAACCTGCCCAGCCCTTGGCGATGGCTTCACCGCGCGCGGAAACGGCTTCCGGCAGCAGGAACATCGGGTTGACAGAACCGAGTTCGCCGAAGAACGGGATCGGTTCCGGACGCTGGGCGCAGAGATCGAACAGTGCGCGGCCACCGGCGAGCGAGCCGGTGAAGCCGACTGCCTTGATGCGCGGATGCTGGACGAGCGCGGAACCGACATCGCGGCGGCCGCCCTGGATCAGCGAGAAGACGCCGGGATGCAGATTGTGCTTCTTGACGGCGGCGAGAACGGCCTCGGCAATAATTTCACCGGTGCCGGGATGGGCGGAATGGCCCTTGACCACAACCGGGCAGCCGGCTGCGAGAGCGGCGGCGGTATCACCACCGGCGGTCGAGAAGGCGAGCGGGAAGTTGGAAGCACCGAAGACCGCAACGGGGCCGATCGGACGCTGCATCAGACGGATATCCGGGCGCGGCAGCGGCTGGCGGTCCGGCAGCGCTTCGTCGTGGCGGCGGTCAAGATAGTCACCCTTGCGGATATGCGATGCGAAAAGGCGAAGCTGTCCGGTAGTGCGGCCGCGTTCACCCTGCAGGCGTCCTGCGGGCAGGCCGGTCTCGGACGTGCCGATTTCAGTGATGGCGTCGGCGCGGGCCTCGATCTCATCGGCGATGGTGTCGAGGAATGCGGCGCGCTCTTCGCGGGTCGTGTAGCCGTAGCTCCAGAAAGCCTCTTCGGCTGCTTCTGCGGCCGCATTCACCAGATCGACGGTGCCGACCGAAAAATCGAAAGCTTCGCCATGTGCAGGCTCGCTGCGGAATTTCGCTTCCGTGGCGACCCATTCTCCTGCAACCAGATGTTTGCCGTGCGGCTTGAAACTCATTGTGCTCTTCCCTGAAAATCTGATCCTGTGTGGAAAATCCACCCGATACCGTAAAACCGGACCGAAGGGCGACAGCCTGAAAGCCATCAGCCGCGATCCTTGTCCGGTTGCCCTCTGCCTTAGCCCGAGTAGGGCTTCAGCGAAAGCCGGTTTGTGCAGTATCTGTCCAAAAAGTGTGATTTATTGGGCGGTGGAAGAAAAAGACGATCTTCCGTTTATGCGCGCGGCGCTCTATTGTGACGCCATGATGACAAATAGACTTCCGAAATACATCGCCTGGTCGGTTCTGCTGCTGATCGTGATCGTTACAGTTTGCCCGATCGGGCTTCGGCCCCATACGCTGACGACCGTCGGCATCGACCGCGCTGCCGCCTTTGCCTTCTGTTCGGCTGCCTTCGTGCTGGCCTATCCGCGTTACTGGCTTGCCATCATTGTCGCGGGTGTCGTGGCGGCTTTCGGCATCGAGGCGCTGCAATTTCTGTCGCCCACACGGCATCCGCATATGACAGATGCAGTTGTGAAAGCCGTTGGCGCCATTGCCGGTGGGCTTGCCGCCTTTTCGTATCTTCAATTCAGGACGCGATTGACCGCAAGCTAAGAGGCTGCCGGCGGCCAATCGTGTCGGCTCAATTCGCCTGCTTCGCCAATCCGAAACGGCCGTGCGACAGCGTGCGCTCGATGCCGCGCAACTCTGCCAGCCCCTTCAATCGGCCTATGGCGGGATATCCCGGCTGCGCCCCGCGCGTCAGGTCATCAAGGATTTCCTGGCCATGGTCGGGCCGCATCGGAATGGTGTGGTCTGCACGGCCCTCCGCACGACGGCGGGATTCTTCCGTCAGAAGTGCTGCGATAACGGCGACCATATCCGTTCCACCTTCCAGATGCTCGTCCTCGAAGAAGGAGCAGGGCACGGTGTCGGTGTCGCGCGTGACGTTGCGCAGATGCACGAAATGGATGCGGTCTGCAAAACGGCTGGCGATGAAAGGCAGGTCGTTATCCGCCCGCGCGCCGAGCGAGCCGGTGCAGAGCGTGACGCCATTGGCGCGGCTGTCGACTTGCGAGAGCATATGGGCGTAGTCGGACTCCGTTGAAAGAATACGCGGCAGGCCGAGCAGCGGCCATGGGGGATCGTCGCCGTGGGCGCAGATGTTGATGCCGACTTCTTCCGCGACCGGCGTCACTTCCGACAGAAAATCAATCAGGTTCTGCTGCAGTTTTTCGCGGTTTATACCGTGATAGGAGCGCAGCTTTTCGAGAAGCTGGCTGAGGGTGTACCCATCCGCCGAACCCGGCAGGCCCGCGCCGATATTACGCCCGAGTGCGGCGATCTTCGTATCCGGCATGTCGGCGAAACGTTTTGCCGCTTCCTCGATCAGCCACTCCGGATAATCGGCCTTCGCGTCGGGGCGTTTGAGAATGTGAATGTCGAAGGCGGCGAAATCGGAAAGGTCAAAACGCATGGCTTTTGCGCCGTGCTTCGTTTCCCAGCGCAGATCGGTGCGGGTCCAGTCCAGCACCGGCATGAAATTGTAGCAGACGGTGCGGATGCCCTTGGCGGAGAGGCGGCGCAGCGTCTCCTGCCAGTTGGCGATATGGTTTTTCCAGTCGCCCATCTGGGTTTTGATCTCCTCGGAGACCGGCACGCTTTCCACCACGTCCCAATAGAGTCCACCGGCCTTGATCGCCTCATGCCGTTTGGCGATTTCATCCACCGGCCAGACATCGCCGGTGGTGATGTGGTGCAGCGCGCTTACGATGCCTTCCGCCCCTGCCTGAGCCGCATCCTGAACCGTGACCTTGTCCACCGGGCCGAACCAGCGCCATGTATGTCTCATTTTTTATCCTCAAATATCATTCCGCGGAAAATGTCAGCTGCACCTTGCAGGCGGCGGAGCGGTCTCCAGCCTGCTCGAATGCGGATTTCGCCTCTTCAAGCGGGAAGCTGTGGGAAATGATCGGCCGCACATCGATCCCGCGCGTGGAGATCAGGCCGGCGGCAATGGCGAATTCGTCGTGGAAACGCTGCGAGCCGCGCCAGAGGATTTCCTTGCCCACCAGCGCATTGAGCGGAATGGTTATGTCACCGGTGACGCCCACCTGCACGACAGTACCGCGCGGACGTACACAGGCGAAGGCGGCGCGAAGCGCAGGTGCCGCGGCGGAGCAATCGAAAATGACGTCGAAATAGCCCTTATTGTCCTGATAGGGTAAAAGTGCTTCTGCGTCTTTCGCGACATTGATGGTGCGGTCTGCCCCCATGGCGGGCGCGCGTTCCAGCGCCGCATCGGTCAGGTCGGTGGCGAGAATGACGCCGGCACCGGCATGGCGGGCGGCGGCAATCGTCAAGAGGCCGATCGGCCCGGCGCCTGTCACCAGCACCTTGGCGCCGGTCAGATCTCCCGCTTGTGCGACGGCATGCAGGCAGACCGCAAGCGGTTCGGTGCAGGCGGCTTCAGCGGGCGAAGTGGTGTCTGAAAATGTCGCGCATTGTTTTGCGGGAACCACGAGCCGATCACGGAACATGCCCTGTTCGTGCGGCAGGCGCATGGCGCTGCCCATGAAGCGCATATCGAGGCAATGGATCGGTTGGCCCTTCAGGCAGAAATGGCAATGGCCGCAAGGCTGCGAGGGATTGACGGCGACGAGCTGGCCGAGTGCGAGCCCACTGACGCCTTCGCCCAGCGCCTGCACTCGCCCCGATGCCTCATGGCCGCAGATGATCGGCTCGCGAACCCGCACAGGCCCGAAGCCGCCGTCCTGATAATAATGTAGATCGGAGCCGCAAATGCCGCCCGCCGCCATGGTCAGCAGCACTTCACCGGGGCCCGGCGCCTGCATGTCCTGCGTTTCGACGCGGATATCTTCACGGCCGTATAAACGTGCCACGCGTGTCTGCATCAAGGTGCCTCTCATCGTATGTGTATTGGATGAATCAAACCCGCGCGGCGAACCGCGCGGGCAGGGGATGTGCTGGTCAGCGGATCAGACCCATTTCCGTCGGCAGCCATAGCGTGATCGCCGGAATGAAGGTGATCAGCAACAACGCCACGAACAGCGGCACCAGCCACGGCAGAATGGCGACGGTCGTGCGCTCGACGGAGAGTTTCGCCACGCGTGAGAGCACGAACAACACCATGCCGAGCGGTGGATGCAGAAGTCCTATCATCAGGTTGAGCGTGACGATGAGGCCGAAATGCACCGGGTCGATATTAAACTGCAGCACCAGCGGCAACAGGATCGGCACGAGGATGGTGATTGCCGCAATCGTGTCTAGGAAGCAGCCGACGAACAGCATCAGCAGGTTGACCAGCAGGAGGAAAATCCACTTGCTGTCGGTGATCGTCAGGATCGCCGCCGATAGCAGCTGTGCGGCCTGGCTGACCGTCAGAAGCCATGCGAAGATTGATGCCGCCGCCACGATGAAGAGAACAGATGCCGTGGTCTCTATCGTGTCGAAGGTCGATTTCGCCAGCGACTTGAACGTCATCGTCCGGTAACGGACAAGCCCGAGGAACAGAGACCACAACACGGCCGCGACAGCCGCCTCCGTCGGCGTGAACCAGCCCATCGTCATGCCGCCGATCAGGATCACCGGCGTCATCAGGGCCATCACGGCAGAGAAGTCGAAATACCAGTCGCAGGCGAGCAAGACCACCAGCACGATCAGGATCGACAGGTTGAGCGACAGGCCAAACAGCGTCAGGAGATAGATGCCGAGCGGCACCATCATGACGACGAGCACTTCAAGCGACGCGCCGAAGATGGTTCTGAGGTTGAACGGCGTATCGGAACCCCAGCCCTTGACGTAGGCGAAGACGGCAACGGTGATCATCATCAGAAGCGTCATGACGACGCCCGGAACGATGCCGGCCATGAACAGTGCGCCGATCGAGACGTTTGCCATCATGCCGTAGATGACGAAGGGCAACGATGGCGGAAAGATCGGCCCGAGCGTTGCGGAGGCGGCGGTGACGCCGACGGCCGCTTCGACCGGATAACCATGATCCTTCATGGCCTTGATTTCGATGGTGCCGATACCGGCGGCGTCGGCGAGGGCCGTGCCGGACATGCCGGAAAAGATCACCGAGCCGATGATGTTGACCTGTGCCAGACCACCTTTCATCCACCCGACCAGCGCCACGGCGAAGGAATAGATGCGTCCCGTCACCCCCGCCGTGTTCATGAGATTGCCAGCAAGGATGAAGAAGGGAACGGCGAGAAGCGGGAAGCTTTCCACGCCCGCAATCAGACGCTGCGCCGCGATGATATCAGGCGCGACATTGTACGAGACGATGTAGAGAAGCGATGCCGTGGCCATTGAAATGGCGACCGGCAGGCCGATCAGCATCAACAGAAGAAACGAGCCGATAAGAATAAGCATATGTTCAATCCCCCGCGCTCTGGAATTCTTCCGGCCGTTCCAGAACGGAATAGCCACGCTGCATATTGGCGATGAAGACCTGCACCGAACGGAAGAACATCAGGACGAAAGCGGCCAGAACCGTATAGAAAACGATGTTGCGCGGCAGGGCGACGGTGACCATTTCCTCGTCCGCGACGATTTCCAGATACCGCCACATCAGCCACGAGGTGTAGGCGAAGAACAGGATGCGCAGCACGTCGACAAGGATCGACATGACGCGGGCAACCTGCGGCGGAACGTAGTGATAAAGCACATCCACCTGGATGTGGCGTGACATGCGCACGCACATGACCGAACCTAGAAACACCACGCCAATCAGGCAGTTGACGGCGATTTCTTCCGTCCAGGCATAGCTGTCGTTAAGCACGTAACGGGTGAAGAATTGAAGGAACACGCAACCTGTCATCAGCCAGAAAAGGCCAAGCGTAACCCAGTCCTCGAAGGCGTAGACCTTCAGGTCGACTTCGGGCGGCGCCTCGTCAAACGTATGGGCGAGTTCTTCAGGCGTGACCTGAGTATGAATTTCCTGCGACATTGAGATATCCCGTCTGGAGAGAAAGGGCGGTGCGGCAACGAAGGCCGCACCGGATCTTGGCTCACTTGACGGCGCGAATGGCTTCCCAGTCGGCCTTGTCGTAACCGAAGTCCTCGAACTTCACCTTCTCCACGACGTTCTTCTCGAAGTCCGCCTTGTCCACCTCTGCGACCGTCAGGCCACGCTTCTTGAACTCTTCCACGAGGCTTTTTTCGCGTCCTTCGATGGTCTTCGTGGTCCGCACGGCGGCTTCCTGCATGACGTCCGTGAAGATTTTCTTGTCTTCATCGGAAAGCTTGGACCACAGGTTCTTCGAGATCACCGTGTTGAGGTGGTCGACGATGTGGCCGGTCAGCACGATGTTCTTCTGCACTTCGAAGAACTTCTTTGCCTCGATGGTCGTCAGCGGGTTTTCCTGTGCATCGACCGTGCCGTTCTGAAGCGCCAGATAGACTTCTGCGAATGCGATCGGCGTCGTGTTGGCACCGCAGGCGCGTGGCATGGCGAGATAGGCCGGAACGTCGGGAACACGCATCTTCAGCCCCGCCATGTCGGCGCAGTTGGCAATCGGCTTGTTCGACGTGGTGTGGCGCGTGCCGTAATAGCTGACGGCGGCGATGTGGTTGCCGGTCTTGTCCTCGTAACCCTTGGCAAGACGCTTGAAGATATCACTCTTGGTATAGGCGATCAGATGGCTCGGATCGCGGAAGATATAGGGGAAATAGGTAACGCCGATCGGCTTGAAGTCACGTGCGGCGAAACTGGAGCCGGAGATGATGATATCCACCGTGCCGATCTTCAGGCCCTGGTTGATATCCGCTTCCTTGCCGAGCTGCGAGGCGGGGAATACATCCACCTTGTAGCGGCCGTCGGTGCGCTTGGCGATTTCTTCCGCAGCCCAGACCGAATCCGTGTGGAACGGTTCGGAGGTCTCGTACACATGCGCCCATTTCAGCGTTGTTTGCGCCTGTGCCGCCAAAGCCGAAAGCAAAATGGCAGCGGTTGCACCCATCAAAGTTGACAATCTGATTTTCATTCTTAACTCCTCCCGAATTAAAGCCAGATTTCTGTTTTTCCCATCGCCGGTAGCGGCGCGGTCACTCTTCTCCGATCGTTTCCTCCCCGAAACTTTCGGAAAATCTCTTTTGCGACAGCGTCAGATGCTGCCGCATCGCCTCGCGTGCGCCTTCCGGGTCGTTCGCCGCGATTGCGTCGCGGATCACCCGGTGTTCCTGAACGGCGAGAATCCATGTGTGAGGACCTTCGAAATAGCTGGCGAGCTTCTCAAAATAGGGCGAAAGGCTGCGCTCGTCATAGATCAGGCCGGTAAAGCGGTTCAGCGCTGAGTTGCCGATGATGTCGGCAATGGCGGTGTGGAAGGCGCGGTCGAGGTTGAGGGCCTGCGGCGAATTGTCGAGCGCCCCGGCCATGCGTTCGATGATGTCGTCCAGCCTGGCGATGCATTCGGACGTGGCAAGCCTCGCGGCCTCCTCTGCGATAGCGCTTTCAATGATGCAGCGCGCCTGCAGGATTTCGAATGGGCCGTGCGCGTCCGGCACGGGCGACTTTGCCTTGTTAGCCGTGCGGGACGTGTTCACATAGACGCCCGAACCCATGCGGATATGGATATGGCCTTCCACTTCCAGAACGATCAGTGCTTCCCGCACCGTCGGGCGGGAAACGCCAAAACGTTCCGCCAGATCGCGCTCCGCCGGCAGGCGCTGACCGTCCGTCAGTTCCCCGCTCTCGATAAGCAAGCGAATTTGTTCCGCGACCAGCCTGTAGAGGCGGCGCGGCTCCAGAGCCACAAACATGATGTCCTCCCAGCGCGAAAGTCTCCCCCCTTCGCGCAAGCGGTAAGATGGTCTTACCAATTTTATTAGGTAGGATTTATGCGGTGCTGTCAATTGGCCGCTAGAGGAAAAGTGCAAGGCGAAAGACTGGAGACCGGTGCGGCGGGCTCGGCAGTCGCTTTGATTAGCTGTTTTTTGCCATTTCCATCATTTCGGCCTGGAGGCGGAATCTGGTCCACCCAAGCCATTGGTCGAAAGTGATTACAAAGTCCGAACACGTCTCCTCCGTCATGCTCGGGCCTATCCTGAGCATCCGCAACGGACTGATTTTACGAAACGTGATTGATCCTCGGGACAGACCCGAGGATGACACCGCATGTTTGGGTTGGCTTTTCAGCCCTTGTTACTTGTGAGCTTCAAGCCGCCGTCGTCGCCGATGGTGACGTCCAGCTCACCGTACCCACCGATGGAAAGGTGCGGCGTTTCGATGGGATGCGAATGAGTGGCGTTAATGACCACGACCGTGGCGCCCATGCTTTCCCCCGCCAGAATACCAGCGGGCGCATCTTCGAAGACGACGCAGTCTTCAGGTGCGACGCCGAGCTTCGCAGCAGCCTTTCTGTAACCCTCCGGGTCAGGCTTGCCGTTCACGACGTCCTCGGCGCAGATCATCACTGGAGGCGGTGTGAGGCCTGCCGCAGCCAACCGGAGTTCGGCAAGGGCACGGGCGGCGGAGGTGACGATGGCCCATTTTCCGGCCGGCAATTTCTCAAGAAATGCTGCTGCCTGCGGAATCTGGAGGATGCCGTCAACGTCGTCCATTTCCTTTTGCAAAAGCATATCCGCCTGTTCCTGGATATCGAGGCCGGGAACTGCCTCGCGACGCACAACCTCGGATGCGCGCATGCCATGGATGCGCTGCAGGAACGCCTCCGGCTCTATGCCGTTGTCTACGGCCCATTCGCGCCAGACCCGCTCCACCACCGCAATGGAATTCAGCAGCGTTCCATCCATGTCGAACAGGAAGGCGCCATATTCGCGCGAGGAGATCTGGGCGGTCGCCGGGACTTTGCTGTGCATCACATTCTTCCGTTGGATGTGTCGGGTTGGCCTCGTGTCTATAGCATCGGCAGGCATAACGGAATCGTTTTTCCGCTCCTCAAGCAAATGGCGACCCATCCGCCAGTGGCGGACATCGTGCCGGAATCGGACAGTTTGCACGAGCTGCGACTCGGGGCATGGTCAGGCAGGGGAGGCGACGTCCGCATACGGTCATGCGGGCGTCAGGTTGCAGCAAGGATCAACTGCTATTGTGAGTTTTCGAAAGCAATCAAAGTTCGAAAAATCAAAAGCTAAACGGAGCTTATGAATGTTGTGCATGAGATTTTTCGCAGCGGAATTCTCTTAACGAAACCGTCGTTTAAGGGGTGTTGTTAACCATTTGTTAACCATATTCGAGGTACCTAATTGTCAACGATTTGTTTACCAAGATGACCAAAGTGCTAACAGACCAGCGTTCGATCCGTATCAAAGGCCGCTCCTTCCTCGCGGTCGTTCTGTCCCCTGAAGCTCCGCTCGATCAATGGCTGGAACGGCTGGATGATCTTGCTGCACGTTCGGCCGGGTTCTTCCTGTCGCGTCCGGTGGTTCTGGATGCGTCTGAGCTGTCGCTGGACAAGGCAGGGCTGAAGGCTCTGCTGGCAGCGCTGACGGAACGTAATGTCGGAATCATGGGGATCGAAGGTGTTCGCCCCTCGATGATCGAGCCGGGCATGCCGCCGTCACTGAAGGGCGGAAAGCCCGCTTCAGATGTCGAGGTGGAGCCCGTCGCCATCGCTGCCGAATTGCCGGAAGAAAAGCCGCGTGCTTCGGGCGAGGTCCGGGCCGTGGTACAGTCGCTGGTCATCAACGAGCCGGTGCGCTCCGGCCAGTCGATCATGTTCCCTGAAGGCGATGTGACCGTCATCGGTTCCGTCGCCTCGGGTGCGGAAATCATCGCGGGAGGGTCGGTGCATATTTACGGGGCGTTGCGCGGTCGCGCCATGGCCGGTTCGCTTGGCAATGTCTCGGCGCGCATCTTCTGCCGCAAGCTGGAGGCGGAGCTACTGGCAATCGACGGCGTCTACAAGGTTGCCGAGGACATTGACGACAAGCTGCGCGGCCAGCCCGTTCAGCTGTGGCTGGAAAACGATACGATAAAGGCCGAAAAACTTGGCTGATGACATAGAGAAAACAACACAGGAACAGGAGAGCCGTATGGGGAAGGTAGTCGTTGTTACTTCCGGCAAGGGCGGGGTTGGCAAGACCACCTCGACCGCAGCGCTTGGCGCCGCACTGGCGCAGAACAAGCAGAAGGTCGTGGTTGTCGATTTTGACGTCGGCTTGCGTAACCTCGATCTCGTCATGGGTGCTGAACGCCGGGTGGTTTACGATCTCGTCAACGTCATCCAGGGCGATGCCAAGCTGACGCAGGCGCTGATCCGCGACAAGCGCCTCGAGACGCTATTCCTGCTGCCCGCCTCGCAGACACGCGACAAGGACAATCTGACGCCGGAAGGCGTGGAATGGGTCATCGCCGAGTTGAAGAAACATTTCGACTGGGTCATCTGCGACAGCCCGGCCGGTATCGAACGCGGCGCGACACTGGCCATGCGCCATGCGGATGTGGCCGTCGTGGTCACCAATCCGGAAGTCTCCTCGGTGCGTGACAGTGACCGCATCATCGGCCTGCTCGATTCCAAGACGCTGAAGGCCGAACGCGGCGAGCGCATGGAAAAGCACCTGCTTCTGACGCGCTATGATTCGGCCCGTGCCGAGCGCGGCGACATGCTGAAGGTCGACGACGTTCTGGAAATCCTCTCCATTCCGCTGCTCGGTATCATTCCCGAAAGCACGGATGTGCTGCGTGCTTCCAACGTCGGCGCACCGGTTACGCTCGCGGATGCCCGTTGCGCACCTGCCATGGCTTACTTTGACGCTGCCCGCCGCCTGTCAGGCGAGGACATTCCGGTGGTCATTCCGGGCGAAAAGCGGGGTATCTTCTCCAAGATCTTTGCTAGGAGGGCTGCATGAGCATTTTCGGCCTGTTCCGTAAACAAAAGTCGGCACCGCTTGCGCGCGAGCGACTGCAGGTGCTGCTTGCCCACGAAAGGGCGTCGTCGGGAACCGATCTCGTCGCCGTCCTCCGGGAAGAAATTCTCGCCGTCATCGCCAAGCATGTGCAGATCGATAACGATCGGGTGCATGTGAAGATGGATCGTGACGAGCACGTCTCCATATTGGAGATTGATGTCGAGATACCGTTGAGCGCCGACCTGCGCGCCGCGTGATGTTTTCTCCGAATACCGCCGCCCCTTGCAGGGCGGCGTTTTTCTTTACTCGGCCGTCGTATCAACCGGCATTCTAAATGCCTCGGCCAGATCGTCGGGAAGCGGGCGCTTGAGGTTTATGCCGTTCGGCGGGATCGGCGCGTTGAACCACTTGTCGTAGATCGCGTTGATTTCGCCGCTCGCATAAATTTGCCCCAGGGCTTCGTTGACGGCGTTCTTGAAGGCGGTGTCGCCCCGTCGGAGCATCAGGCCATATGGCTGTGGTGGGGCGAGATATTCGTTCGAGATGGAATAGTCTTCGGGCTTGCCCGTTTCAGCCACAAAGGACCTCAGAAGAATATCGTCCATGACGAAGGCAGAGGCTCGATCTTCCGTCACCATGTCGAAACTGCCTTCGGTACTGTCATTTTGCAGGACGGCGATGTTCAGTCCCAGTTTGCGGTTAAGCACATTCAGCTGACTGATATTGATCGTTCCCGTCGTCACGACCACGGTTCGACCGGCAAGATCGCTGACGCTTGTCATGTTGCTTGATTTCAGCGCGACATAACGCGTGCCGGTGATGAAGTGGCTGTAGGAAAACCACACGGCCTTGCGTCTTTCCTCCGTATTCGTGCTCGCCACGCATTCCATGTCGATTGTGCCGTCATTGAGAAGCGTGATGCGGTTGCTGGGGGTGCGCTTGACGAAATCGATTTTCAATTCCGGCAGGCCCAACTTCTTCTTGATGGAATCCGCCACCTTCAGGCACAGTTCGATGCTGTAACCGATCGGCTCTGGACCAATTCCCATATAGGAAAAGGGAAGATTTCTGTCGGCAAAGCCGAGCCGGATGGTGCCGGTTCTGGCAATGGTTTCGAGTGTAGGCGGTTGGGTGTCGTCGGCGGCTGCAATGGTGGGTAAAAGACTAAAAACCCCAAGCATGAGCCACAATGTCGATCTCTGCATCGCGCATCTCCAGCCAAAATTATCTGTCAAAACATTTTCATAAAATAGAGGTGGGGTTTTTACGCCCTCAGTCCCGGTATTCGCTCGGATGGTCATAGGCTTTTTTCAAGGAGGCGGTCATCGGCAGGTTCAGGTTCATGCCATTGGGCGGAATGGGTTTGGTGAACCATTTTTCGTAAAGGCCATGAATGGTGGGACCGGTGAAGATCTGCCGCAGGCTTTCGTTGACCGCCGCCTTAAAGGCCGGGTCGTTGCGCCGAAACACCAGGCCGTAAGGTTCGGGTGCGCTCAGCGTTTCGTCCGAGAGCGCGTAGAGGTCGGGATTCTCCGATGTTGCCGCCAGCGCCGCCAGCAATATGCCATCCATGACGAAAGCAGAGGCCTTGCCGGCAACGACGAGTTCGAAGGCTTCCTCATTGGTTTTTGTGGGCATCACCGAGATATTGAGGTTCTTTTCGCGGTTCACCGCATTCAGTTGCTCGATGTTGACCGTGCCGGAGGCGGATGTGACGGAGCGTCCGGCCAGATCGGCAAGGCTCTTCAGATTGTCCTGTTTACGGGAGAGAAATTGCGTCGCGGTCATGAAATTCGGATAGGAGAAATCCACCATTTTCCGGCGTTCGCTGTTGTTGGTCGTCGCCGCGCATTCAATATCGATCTTGCCGCTACGGACGAGAATGAACCGGGTTGCGGGCGTGGCCTTTACATATTCAATGTCGAGTTTGTCCAGCTTCAGCTGCGTGCGGATGTCCTCGCTGATCGCGCGGCAAAGATCAGTCGAGAAGCCGGTCACTTCTCCATCCGGCAGCTGATAGGAAAACGGCGGTTCGGCCTCACGATAACCGATGCGGATTTTCGCGGTCTTGGCAATCTGCCGAAGCGTATCGCCTTCGCCGGCGGCCTGCACCGGAGTTATGGGGATAAAGCATGTGAGGAAAAGGCAAAATACTGAAATGCGCATTTTATGTCCTTTTGGCTGTCAGCCGCGTTCTCAAATCGCTTTTTGTGGCGGGTAATAGGTTTCCTGCATCGGTCGCCCGACGTCGCTATATTCGTCGTTTCCGGTTTGGGCGATGACGGCACGGTTCTTGAGTATCCGGGCAAGCGGCGCCGGCTCGGCAAAATAATAGCCCTGCGCCTCGTCGCATCCGGAAAGCTTGAGGGCCTCGACCTGTTTCTTGTCTTCCACGCCCTCGGCTGTGACTTTCAGGCCGATCTGTTCTGCCATGTCGATGATGGTGTTGACGATGGCCGAGCACATTGGATTTTCCGGCAGGCCGGAAACGAATTCGCGGTCGATCTTGATCTTGTCGAAGGCAACATGCGTCAGCGTGCTCAACCCGGCATAACCGGTGCCGAAATCATCAAGCACGAGGCGGACGCCCATTTCCTTCAGCAGCTTTAAAGCCCTGGCGCTGTTGTCGCGCTCCAGCATTGCCGTTTCCGTCACTTCAAGCTCGAGCCGCTCGGCCGGGAAGCCGGAGGCTTTCAGCGCGCTGTCGACGATCGGGACAATATCGTCATTGCAAAGCTGCACGGCGGAAAGATTGACGGCAAGCCGGATATCCCTGGGCCAGGTCATGGCGTCCATGCAGGCCTGCGCCAGAACCCATTCGCCCAGAGGTTTGATGAAATTGTTTTCTTCGGCAAGCGTGATGAAGCGATCCGGCGTGATGATGCCAAGCTTGCTGTGCCGCCATCTGGCAAGGGCCTCGTAGGCGACAATGCGGCCGCTCTCCAGATTGACCACGGGCTGGTAATACAGCTCGAATTCGTGGTTTTCGAGCGCGGATTTCATGTCTATTTCGAGCGCGTGCTTGTGCTGCGCCGCCATGTCCATGCCGGGCTCGTAAAAGACGAAGAAGCCGCATCCCATGGATTTCGCCCGATAGAGACCAAGGTCCGCATGTTGCAGAAGCTGGGTGGCGGAATTGCCGTGATCGGGCGCGCAGGCGATGCCGATGCTGGTATCGACGCTTATATGGCTGCCTTCGAGGCTGAAGCTGCGCGAGACCGCGTGCACCACGCGCTTTGCCAGCGCGCCCGCATCCTCGCGACAATTATCGGTCACCGCTTGTATGATCGCAAATTCGTCGCCGCCGAGCCTGCTCACCATGTCGTTTTCACCGAGCACGGAGGAAATCCGCGAGGCCACGGCCACCAGCAGGGCGTCGCCGGCCGCGTGTCCCAACGTATCGTTAACGGCCTTGAAGCGGTCTAGATCGAGCAGCATGACGTTGAACGGCTGGCCGGATGTAGAAAGATGTTCGAGACGGTTCTCCAGCGTCTTCATCAAGAGCACGCGGTTGGGAAGCCCCGTCAGGGCATCATGATGGGCCATATGTTCCAGTTGCTGCGCCATGTCGCGTATTTGCCTGAGCCGTCCACGTTCCAGAACGGCCTCCCGCAGGGTTTCGATGGCGGTGGCCATGTCGCCGATCTCGTCCCGTCGATCCTGAAACGGCGTTACGACATCGGTTTCCTCACGGGCGATCCTGAGTGTCGCCTGCACCAGCGCCGGAACGGGTTTCAGAAAATGCCTGGCAATCAGCGTCACGAGAACGCCGGTGACGGTCAGAACCACGATCAGGGCGACGAGCGAATTGTAGATGAGCTTGCGCTGCGCGCCATAAAGCGCGTCCGAACCGCCGATGCTGACGGCGACCGCGCCAATCGGTTTTTTCGTTTCCGTGCTGATGATCGGCAACAGGCCGATATAATGGCTGGAATCGCCAATCGTCGCAAAGCCGGTGGCAAAACGCGCGGCGACCGCATCTCTGGAGAAGATGGGATCGGTGGCAATCGGTTTTTCGTCGTCGTCGGTGGCGTTGTCGAACGCCGCCGCGATTTGACGGAATCCGGAATCGGCCTCATCGTAGCGGAAAAGCCAGACGGCATTCTTGGTCTGCGCGCCGATGAGGGCGAGAACGTCGCTGGGATTAAAGCCGGTAACGAGAATGGATGCGTCGTCGCCAATCGGCTTGTCGGTCAAGATGCCGTTCACCTGTCCGTCCGTGTCGGCGGTGACGCTGACATAGGTATAGATGCTGCGCAGGGTGGCGCTGGCAATCTGCGAATTGACGCGGGCCTGGTTGAGCCATTGCTCGCTGGCGGCGGCAACGAACATGTACCAGCCGACGAGCGCCCCGATGCTGTAGGAAAAGATCACGCCGCCGAGAAATATCAGGGTTATCTTGCTGGCGAGCGAACGCCGCCGCGAAAAGCGGCCCGGTACCGGCTGCGTCGTTGAGCGAAGCGTGTCACCGGTTTCAGTCTGTCTATCTATCCCCCGATAGGCAGTCTCTTCCATTCGCGATATTCCCCCGCGATGTCGCGTTATGATTGTTTTATGGAATTTTTATAGGGCATGTATTTCAATGGTGTCTGCTAAATAATTCAACAAAGTTTAGATGCGATTAAGAATTAATCCGTCTTTTTATAGTCGCCGCTTATATAAGGCGCCGAAAATATGTACCTCAGGTTGAAATATTCGATGGCTTGCGATGGGACATCGACGCCGAATACGCCGATGCATTGGGGCCTCTTTTCGCGCTCATCAACCGGGCTTTATGGTTGTAAGGGTACCGCGATTGACCTTGCCAAGCGGCCGATAAACGGCATGTTGTGCGTCACATGCCGGTTTCAGGGAACATATCATGGCTCACAAAGGCAAAAACATCGCGCAACTTTCCATTCTCATCCAGAGCGGCCACCTTGATCCGCGCGCCTTGGCGGAAGAGACGCTTGATGCTATCGGGAAATCGGAAGACCGGGCGATCTTTGTCGGCTTGACGGCGGAGCGGGCCATGGCGGAGGCGGAAGGTGCCTTAAAACGCATTCGCGAGGGTCGATCCTGCGGCGTGCTCGACGGCATTCCAGTGGCCTGGAAGGACCTTTTCGATCTCGAAGGCACTGTGACCACGGCTGGATCGACGGTGCTTTCGAACGATGCGCCTGCGTCCCGTGACGCGGATGTGGTGAGCGCGCTGAAGCAGGCCGGGATGGTCTGCATCGGCCGCACCAATATGAGCGAGTTCGCGTTTTCCGGCCTTGGCATCAACCCGCATTACGGAACGCCGCGCAATCCCGCCTCCACGGATGGCCACCGGCTGCCGGGCGGCTCTTCTTCCGGCGCGGGTGTCGCGGTTGCGGCCGGTCTGGTGCCGGCGGCAATCGGTACGGATACCGGCGGATCGGTGCGCATTCCCGCCGCCTTCAACGGTGTGGTAGGGTACAAGGCGAGCCGCGGCCGTTACTCGATGCGCGGCGTCTATCCGCTGGCTAAAAGTCTCGATTCGCTCGGCCCGCTCACTCGCACTGTGCAGGACGCTGTGTGGGTAGATGCCGCCATGCGTGGCAAGGCGGCTGTTGATGCGGCGCGCACGCCTCTGTCCTGCTTGTCGCTCGTCGTGCCGGAAACAGTGTTTTTCGATGGCATCGAGGAGGGCGTCGCGGTCGCTTTCGAGCAGGCGGTGCAACGGCTTTCCCGCGCTGGCGCGTCTGTACGGCGGCAGGCATTCCCGGTCTTTTCGCAATTATTCGATCTTATCAAGGAAAAAGGTGCGCTGGTAACGGCGGAAGCCTTCGCCCTGCACAAGGCGCGGCTGGAAGGTGCTGATGCGGCTCGCATGGACCCGCGCGTGGTTGCGCGAGCAAGACTGGGCGCGAATATCTCCATGCCGGATTACATCGCCATCATCGAGGCGCGCGAACGCATGACGGCGGCTTTTTCGAGCATGATTGGCAAGAATGAGCTGCTGATATCGCCGACATTGCCTCATGTCGCGGCCAAGGTCGCACCGCTTGTGGAGAATGATGAGACCTTCTTTGCCATGAATGCCAAGACCCTGCGCAACACCCAGATCGGCAACTTCTTCGATCTCTGCGGCGTTTCCATTCCGTGCGGCACGGGCGAGGCGGGCATGCCCGTTGGCCTGCTGCTATCAGGCCTGCACGGCACGGATGACCACGTTCTGGGTGTGGCGATGGCTGCGGAAGAAATTATCCGGGGTTGATGATAAGGAAAAGGCGGCCTTGTTTGGCCGCCTCTCAATGCACGCTTCAACGTGCCGCCCAGTTGGCGCCGCGGCGGAACATGGTTTTCATCTGCGGCACGGAAAACTCCTTGGCCTGATGGCCGAGCGCCGAATAGAAGACGCGGCCCTTGCCGTATTTGCGCTTCCAGACCACCGGCATCACTACACCGTCGATCCACCAGGCATGGTCGCCGGTGAATTTTGTCGTCGCCAGCACCTCGTTGGAGGGATCGACATGCATGTAGTATTGCTCCGATGTGTAGGGGAAATCGGAAATCCCCTCCATCAACGGGTCGTCGGGGCGGGTGATGTTGACGTGATAGTCGATGATATTGCCGGGATGGGCGACCCATTGGCCGCCGATCATGAACTGGTACTCGACGCAGTCGCGGAAACTGTCGCCCGCACCACCGTGAAAGCCGGCGATGCCGACGCCGTTTTCCACAGCAGCCGTCAGATTCTTGATCTCTTCCTTTTCGATCTTCGACATTGTCACGATCGGCACGACGAGGCTCAGATCATGCACGGAAGGATCTGCAAAAGCCTCCGTACTGTGCTCGACATAGACCTTGAAACCATCCTCTTCCAGAATATCCTTGACGATGGTGGCGCATTCCTGCGGCTCGTGGCCGCTCCAGCCGCCCCAGACGATGAGTGCTTCGCGCATTTATTTCCTCCTCGGGATTATTTGCCGAGCTGGCCGTCGACCAGCGAAGTTTCAAGGGGAGCAGGGCGCTCCACCTCGGTGGTGATGGAAACGGTGGTGCCGCTGTCCGATGCCGTCTGGAAGGCCTCCATGACCTCCAGTACATGCAGGGCAAGATCGCCATTGGCGCGGTGCGGGCGGTTTTCGCGGATCGCATGGGCCATGTCGGCCACGCCGATCGAGCGGTAGTTGCCGTCAGCATAGGGCGACGACAGTGCCTGCGGCTCGAACTGGCCGCCCTTTTTCAGCAATTGCACCTCGCCGCCGAAATGATTGGGGTCGGGCACGATCAATGTGCCTTCCGTTCCGTAGATTTCCAGCGGTACATGTTTGTGGCCCGCCACATCGAAGCTCATGCCCACCTGCACCACCGCGCCGTTCTTGAATGCCAGCACGCCGGAAACATGGGTGGCGACATGGACTGGGATTTTCTCGCCATTCTTAGGTTCGCTGGTGATGAGGCGTTCGTTGCGCGGCGCGATGGCGAAACCTGCCACCTTGGCGACCGGGCCGAACAGGTTGACGAGATCGGTGATGTAATAGGGTCCCATATCCAGCATCGGCCCGCCGCCGACTTCGTAATAAAAGGCGGGGTTGGGATGCCAGCGCTCATGGCCGGGGCACATGAAGGTAGCCGTTCCGCCAACCGGCTGGCCGAGCACACCTTCGTCGATCAGGCGGCGCGCGGTCTGGTGCCCGCCGCCGAGGAACGTGTCCGGTGCCGAACCGATGCGCAGGCCCTTTGCCTTTGCCGCGTCCGCAAGCCGTTTACCCTCCGCGAAATTGATGCCGAGCGGCTTTTCCGAATAGGCATGTTTTCCCGCCTCAAGTGCGCGCAGGCCCACCTCCACATGCGCCTTGGGAATCGTCAGGTTGACGACGATTTCCACGGAGGGGTCAGACAGAAGTTCGTCGATACTTCTTGCCTGAAGGCCGAACTCGTCAGCCCGCGCTTTTGCTGTCTCCTCGTTCATATCCGCCAGTCCGCGAATGTCGAGAATGGGAAACGACGCCATCGCCTTGAGATAGGCGCTGGAAATGTTGCCGCAGCCGATGATGCCGATACCGACCTTGTTCATGTGATTTCCTCCCGTAAATCAGAAATGCCTAAGCCCACTCTCAACCCTGCCGGCTAGAGCGCCGGCCCTGTTGTGTTCCATGGCGATTCGTAAAGCTCGTAAAGTGCGACGGCTGCCGCCCCCTGCGCCCACAGTTCGTCGCTTGCAACGTCGAAAACCAGCTCTGCGACGCCTGCCAGCGATGGCGGCACGGCGGCGTTGTAACTGTCACGGATGCTGGCAATGAATGGCTCGCCGAGCTCGAGACTGGATCCGGTGATGATGACCCGTGGCGGCGCAAACAGCGTAACGATATTGGCAAGCGTCAGGCCAAGTGCTGCACCGGCGCGCAAGACTGCCGCAATAAGATCGTTGTCTTCCGCCGCAATCAGCGCATGGGCATGCTGCATGCCGCGACCAAGCCGGATAGCTTCTGCAAAACGCCCGTCCACCGGGCGGGAACCGAGAATGGCGTTCTCGCCCGCCTGGCTCGCCAGCCGCACAGTTCCTTCACTGGCAAGGCCGATCACGAGGTCGCCGAGATTGTGGCTGAGGCCGCCTGCACCACGAAACAGCTGGTTCTGATGCATCACGCCAAGCCCGAGTGTCTGCTCGAGCGAGATCAGCACCATGTCCTCCAGATCGCGCGCATGGCCGAACCAGTGATGGGCAAGCGTGATGGCGTGGGCGTCGCTTTCGATGATGGTGGGGGAATTCAGCCGTGAGGTCATTTCCTCGGCAAAATCGACGTTTACTTCCCGCAGGATAGGGCTGCTGCGGATCCTGCCGGTGCGATGTTCGATGACACCTGGCAGGCCAAGGCAGACCATGTCCACATCTTCCAGCGACAGTCCGGCATCGACCACGCAACGCCGCACCCCGTCTTCCACCAGATCGGCAATGACGCCGATCGGCTGGCGGTCTACACGGATCGGCAGGGCGAGGGTGGACAGCACGTTGCCGCAAAAATCGGTGACGACGAAGACCATGCGGCTTGCCGCAATCTTGGCGCCCACCACGCGGGCCGCATCCGGGTTCAGCTCCAGCATGACCCGCGGCCTGCCGCGTGCGCCCTCGGTGCGGATATCGCCGATATGGCGGGTCAGGATAAGCCCGTCATCGAGCAGCGATGCGGTGATCGCCGATACGGTGGTGGTGGAAAGCTGCGTTCTTTCGCTGATTTCCACCCGGGAGATCGGTCCATGGCGGCGGATGCTGTCCAGCACGCTTAGCCGGTTGATCGCGCGCATCAGTTCTGGGTCTGCGGTCTTCATGGGGTCCTGCTGCGATCAATGCCGGTTCGAAAACCAATTTATGTCGGATTGCGGATTAAATAACGGTGTCAGGGAGGGGTGTGTCAAGCCGTTCGCTCAAAAAATCGGCATGGCGCCTTGACAATGAGCGAGTGCTAAGGTGAATTAATCCGCATTGGGGAATAAATGAGGAAATCCCCGAGGGAGGATCACGATCATGACGATTAGGCACGCAGGCGCAAGCCTGAGCGGCAGGCTGATAGGCTTTGCCACAACGACAAGCATTGCTCTCATGCTCGGCGCCGCAAGCGCCTCGGCCGCAACGGTCGTTAAATGGATGCATGTGGAACTGGACCCCAAAGCCGTGGCCGTCTGGGAGGAGATTGCCAAGGACTATGAGGCCAAACATCCAGACGTGGATGTGCAACTGCAGTTTCTGGAAAACGAGGCCTTCAAGGCCAAATTGCCGACGTTGCTGCAATCCAACGACGTTCCCGATTTCTTTTACAGCTGGGGCGGCGGCGTCCTTGAGGAACAGTCAAAAACCGGTGCACTCAAGGATTTGAGCGAGGTTTTCGATGCCGATGGCGGCAAGCTGCGGCAGGCCTATAATGCGGCGGCAATCGACGGCCTCTCCTTCGACGGCAAGGTCTGGGCAGTGCCCTACAAGGTCAGCCTCGTCAGTTTCTTTTATAACAAGGAGCTGTTTGCCAAGGCGGGCGTGAAGGCGGAAGACATCAAGACCTGGGACGATCTCGGCGCCACCGTCAAGAAAATCAAGGCAGCCGGTATCGTTCCGATTGCCGGTGGCGGCGGTGAAAAATGGCCGATCCATTTCTACTGGAGCTATCTCGTCATGCGCAATGGCGGGCAGACCGTGTTCGACGCCGCCCGCAAGGGCGAGGGTGAAGGCTTCATGGATCCTTCCATCATCAAGGCGGGCGAGCAACTTGCCGAGTTCGGCAAGCTCGAACCCTTCCAGCCCGGCTATCTCGGCTCCACCTGGCCGCAGGCGCTCGGCGTCTTCGGTGACGGCAAGGCCGCGATGATCCTCGGCTTTGACAATACTGAAGCCAACCAGCGCAAGAATGCCGGTGACGGCAAAGGCCTTGCGGCAGACAATATCGGTCGCTTCGCCTTTCCCGCCGTCGAAGGTGGTGCTGGCAAAGCCACCGACACGCTGGGCGGTCTGAATGGTTGGGCAGTCACGAAAAACGCTTCCAAGGAAGCGATCGATTTCGCGACCTTCCTGACCAGCAAGGAAAGTGAAGAGAAGATGGCGGCTGCGGGCATGATCCTGCCGGTTGCGACGGGTGCGGATGGAGCGGTCAAGAACCCGCTGCTGGCGGATTCGGCCAAGCAGCTTGCAAGCTCTACCTGGCACCAGAACTTCTTCGACCAGACACTGGGCGCTGCGGTTGGCCGCGTGGTCAACGATGTCTCAGTCGAAATCGTTTCCGGCCAGATGAGCGCCGAAGAGGGTGCCAAGCAAATTCAGGATGCTTTCGAGCTTCGCTGATTTCGGTTCCATGACGGCGCCGCGCGGGACGCGGCGCCGCAGTATCTGCCTGAATGAAAGCGGATAGAGATGACGGATATTTCCATGACTTCTGCGTCCATACCGGCGCGCGGCGCGTCGAAGACGAAGCGCAAGCAAAGCTCGGTCGCGCATGACCGTGCGCTGACCCTGCTGGTCTTCCTGCCGCCCGCATTGCTGCTCTTTACCCTGTTCGTCATCCTGCCAATGGGCGAGGCGGCATGGTACAGCCTTTACCGCTGGAACGGTTACGGCACGCCGACCGATTTCGTGGGTTTGAAGAATTTCCAGGTCCTGTTCGGCAATGCCGCCTTTTCGCAGGCTCTGCTCAATAACGGCCTCATCATCCTGATTTCCGTGCTGATCCAGATCCCGCTGGCGATCTGGCTTGCCATGATGCTGGCGCACCGCCTTCCGGGCGTCGTTGCCTTTCGGCTGGTTTTCTTCCTGCCCTATGTCCTTGCGGATGTCGCGGCCGGCCTGATCTGGCGCTTCGTTTATGATGGCGATTACGGCCTTTTCGCTGCCATCTCCAATTTCTTCGGCTTCGCCAATCCTTACGTGCTGGCCGACAAGGACGTGGCGATCTACGCCGTGCTTGGCGTCATCGTCTGGAAGTATTTCGGTTTCCACATGATGTTGTTCATCGCCGGCCTTCAATCCGTCGACAAGAACGTGCTGGAAGCTGCCGAAATCGACGGCGCCTCCGGCTGGCAGAAGTTTCGATACGTCACCTTGCCAATGCTCGGCTCAACGGTGCGCCTGTCCGTCTTTTTCGCGGTGATCGGCTCGCTACAGCTGTTCGACATGATCATGCCGCTCACCGGCGGCGGTCCGTCCAACTCCACGCAAACCATGGTCACCTTTCTCTACACCTACGGCGTCATGCGCATGCAGGTGGGGCTTGGCAGCGCGGTGGGTGTCGTTCTCTTCGTCATCTGCGTGACGCTCGCCTTCGGTTACAAAAGGATTTTCATGCGCCATGACTGAACCATCCACTTCCGTCCGCATGCCGCTGCAAACAAAGCTCTATCTTTATATATCGCTGAGCCTGATCGCTGCCATCGTGCTCATCCCGCTTCTGACGACGGCGCTTGGCGGCTTCAAGACGCTGGGGGATCTGCGCGTCAACCCGTTCGGCGTGCCCGCCGAGTGGCAATGGGCCAATTACGGCGATATCCTCTTTGGCAAGCGCTACTGGCTGCAGATATTCAATTCGCTGGTGATTGCGCTGTTGACGGTCTTTTTGACGCTGACCGTCTCGGCTATGGCCGCCTTCACCTTTGCGCATGTGAAGTTCTTTGGCTCGTCTTTCCTGCTGAATTATTTCCTGCTGGGACTGATGTTCCCGGCGGCGACCGCCATCCTGCCGCTGTTCATCCGCATCCGCGATCTCGGTCTGCTCGATACCTATTGGGGCGTGGTTCTGCCGCAGGTGGCTTTCGGGCTCGGCATGAGCATACTTCTGTTTCGCAATTACTTCCGCAATCTGCCGGAGGAATTGTTTCAGGCCGCCTTCGTGGATGGTTGCGGCTATCTGCGCTTCTTCTGGCACATTTCGATGCCGCTCTCGCGACCCATCGTGGCGACGGTTGGGATCGTTTCCTTCGTCGGCAGCTGGAACAGCTACATCCTGCCGCTGATCATGCTGAACTCGGAATCGAAATATCCCTGGCCGCTCGGCATCATGGTCTATCGCGGCGAATTCGGCACGGAATGGCAGCTCGTGCTCGCCTTCATCACGCTGACGATCCTGCCGACCGTCATCGTCTTCTTCCTCGCACAGAAACACATTATCGCGGGCCTGACGGCCGGTGCCGTCAAATCGTGACTTGAAAGGAGCAAAACATGGCTTCCGTCGAACTTAGGGATATCCGCAAGTCCTATGCCTCGCTCGATGTCATTCACGGCATCTCGCTCGATATAACCGATGGCGAATTCATTGCGTTGGTCGGGCCTTCGGGCTGCGGCAAATCTACCCTGCTGCGCATGATCGCCGGGCTGGAGGAAATCACCGATGGGGATATCCTCATTGGCGGCACCGTCGTCAATTCCATGACGCCGCGCGAGCGCAATATCGCCATGGTATTCCAATCCTATGCGCTTTATCCGCATATGACGGTCGCCGAAAACATGGGCTTCAACCTGAAGCTTGCCGGGCAGCCGAAAAACGTCATCGATGAGCGCGTGGCGGAAGCCGCCCGCATGCTCGATCTCGGCAAGCTTCTGGACCGCAAGCCCTCGCAGCTTTCCGGTGGCCAGCGCCAGCGCGTCGCCATGGGCCGCGCCGTGGTGCGCAACCCGGCCGTCTTCCTTTTTGATGAGCCGCTGTCCAATCTGGATGCCAAGCTGCGCGTGCAGATGCGTAGCGAAATCAAGGCTCTGCATCAGAAAGTCGGTACGACCTCCATCTACGTCACCCATGACCAGATCGAGGCAATGACGCTGGCCGACCGGGTGGTGGTGCTCAATCACGGCCGTATCGAGCAGCAGGGCACGCCGCTCGAACTTTACAAGACACCTGCCAATCTCTTCGTTGCCGCCTTCATCGGCTCGCCGGCCATGAACCTCATCGAAGGCGTGGTCGACGGTGAGGGCGATCACCCTGCCGCCCGGCTGAAGGACGGGACGGCGATCCGCATTGCCGCCTCAAGAAATGTCAAGCGCGGTCAGCCGGTGACGATTGGGTTGAGACCGGAACATATCGGTTCGACCGTCGGCGGCGATATTTCGCTGTCCGGCAGGACGGTGTTGGTCGAGCCGACAGGCGCGCAGACGCATGTGGTCTTCGAACTGGCGGGCGATCAGGTTACGGCGGTGGTGGATGGCGAGCAACTGGTCAAGGTCAACACCCCCTTTGCCGCCACCGTGCATCACGAGCGTGTGCATGTGTTCGACAGGGCAAGCGGTCTGGCGCTTTAGACGTGTTTCGTTTTTTAGTGAAATAGCGAAATTCTCTCGCTCCCCGGCATTTGGGGCTTGTCTGAAAATTATGAGCGGTTAGCTTGGCAAATTGGGAGCCAAAGCGGTTTTACCGCTGAACTGTATCGATACAGGAGGAGATTTTTATGAAAACGATCAAGGGACCGGGTCTTTTTCTCGGTCAGTTTGCCGGTGATGCTGCGCCTTTCAATACATGGGACGGCATTACCAAATGGGCAGCAGAAAAGGGTTATGCCGGCGTGCAGGTTCCCACCTGGGCCGGGCAGTTGATCGATCTGAAAAAGGCCGCCGAATCCAAGGATTATTGCGACGAATTTGCGGGTGTCGCCCGCCAGAACGGCGTCGAGGTAACCGAGCTTTCCACCCATTTGCAGGGCCAGCTGGTTGCCGTTCACCCCGCCTATGACGAGGCCTTCGATGGTTTTGCAGCACCTGAAGTGCGCGGCAATCCGAAGGCTCGCCAGCAATGGGCGGTGGAGCAGGTGAAGCTTGCCCTGAAAGCCTCGAGAAATCTCGGCATCAACGCACATGCCACCTTTTCGGGCGCTCTTGCCTGGCCCTTCATCTATCCGTGGCCGCAGCGCCCGGCCGGTCTGGTGGAAACCGCCTTTGACGAGCTGGCAAAACGCTGGACGCCGATCCTTGATTACGCCGATGAGCAGGGCGTGGATGTCTGCTACGAAATCCATCCCGGCGAAGATCTGCATGATGGCGTGACTTTCGAGATGTTCCTGGAGCGTGTGAAGAACCACAAGCGCGCCAACATGCTATACGACCCGTCGCATTATGTGCTGCAATGCCTTGATTATCTTGACAATATCGACATCTACAAAGACCGCATCAAGATGTTCCACGTCAAGGACGCTGAGTTCAATCCGACCGGCCGCCAGGGCGTCTATGGCGGTTATCAGGGTTGGGTCAACCGTGCGGGTCGCTTCCGCTCGCTGGGTGACGGGCAGGTGGATTTCGGTGCGGTCTTCTCGAAAATGGCTGCCAATGATTTCGACGGATGGGCAGTGGTTGAATGGGAATGCGCGCTGAAACATCCTGAAGACGGTGCCCGGGAAGGGGCCGAGTTCGTCAAGCACCATATCATCCGCGTCACGGAAAAAGCCTTTGATGATTTCGCATCTGCTGGCACCGACGATGCGGCCAACCGGCGCATGCTTGGGCTTTGAAAGCATTTCCAGGAAAAGTGTGAAGCCGTTTTCCGTGTGGGAATGCGCTTAGAAAATGCCGAGGAGACATTATGGCTATTGAAGGAAAGACAACCGACAAGGCGAACACGCGGATTCGCCTGGGCATGGTCGGTGGCGGTTCAGGTGCATTTATCGGCGGCGTTCACCGCATGGCCGCGCGGCTCGACAACCGCTTCGATCTCGTGGCCGGGGCCTTGTCCTCGACACCGGAAAAATCCCTCGCCTCCGGTCGCGAACTCGGGCTTGATCCAGAACGTTGCTATGGGTCATTCGAAGAAATGGCCGAGAAGGAAGCGCTTCGCGAGGATGGTATCGAGGCGGTAGCGATCGTCACGCCCAACCACGTGCATTATCCTGCGGCGAAGGCGTTTCTGGAACGCGGCATCCATGTCATCTGCGACAAGCCGCTGACCTCCAATCTG
Organism: Rhizobium sp. AN5; assembly: GCF_900215255.1. Classification (NCBI taxonomy): domain Bacteria; kingdom Pseudomonadati; phylum Pseudomonadota; class Alphaproteobacteria; order Hyphomicrobiales; family Rhizobiaceae; genus Rhizobium; species Rhizobium sp. AN5. Next base: position 308,317 of record NZ_OCMJ01000003.1, on the reverse strand, counting down.
GAGGATGCCAAAAAGCTGAAGGACGTGGCGGACAAGGCTGACGCGCTGTTCATCCTCACCCATAATTACACCGGTTATCCGATGGTGCGGCATGCGCGTGAACTGGTGGAAACCGGTGCGCTCGGGAACATCCGTCTGGTGCAGATGGAATATCCGCAGGATTGGCTGGCTGAGCCGTTGGAGCAGACCGGTGCGAAACAGGCCGTCTGGCGCACCGATCCGGCGCAATCCGGTGTAGGCGGCTCCACAGGGGATATCGGCACCCATGCCTATAATCTCGGCTGCTTCATTTCCGGTCTGGAAGCCGATGAACTGGCAGCGGATGTACATACCTTCGTGGAGGGTCGCCGTCTGGACGACAATGCGCATGTGATGCTGCGCTTCAAGCCAAAGGACGGCAAGCAGTCAGCCAAGGGCCTGCTTTGGTGCAGCCAGGTGGCTGTCGGGCATGAAAACGGGCTGAAGGTCCGCGTTTACGGCGACAAGGCAGGCATCGAGTGGACGCAGGCTGATCCGAACTATCTCTGGTTCACGAAGCTCGGCGAGCCGAAACAGCTCATCACCCGCGGCGGTGCTGGCGCCGGTGCTGCGGCCGCGCGCGTCACGCGCATTCCCTCGGGCCATCCGGAAGGATATCTCGAAGCCTTCGCGACCATCTATACCGAAGCGGCCTACGCCATCGAAGCCCGCCGCACCGGTTCGGAGCTCGACAAGGCGGTCACCTATCCAACCGTCGATGACGGTGTCAAAGGCGTCGCTTTTGTCACCGCCTGCATCGAATCCGGTAAGAAGAATGGCGGCTGGGTGAAGCTGTAAGATCGACATGGCGTCGCGGCGTATTTCTTCTCCCCGCGGGGGGGGGGGAGAAGGCCGGATGAGGGGGCAAGCTCTCGGCTTATCTCTGCCCGCTTTCCCTTATGACCCACCTGAAGACGTGATCAATTTACGCGTGTCATCTGCTGCTGCATCCGTTCTGTCACGGGGCAACCGTCCTGTATTCTCGTCCAGGACGAGACGTTGAGTTTCATTTCCCAGCGCGCGAGATAGGAGCCGCCATCGACCCTCAGGCAGGATGTCTGGCCGAGTTCGAACATGACACCGCGATTTCGGCATTTGCAATTGTGGGCATCCGCCAAGGTGGGGATCAGCGCCACGGCTAGACCAATTACGAGCACTCCAAAACGCATGGCTGAGGCTCCGAAAGACAGGCCACCAGAATATACCTGTCCGACGGTATAGTCAAAACAGCCACCTTCAACGATGCGCACCGGACGGCCATAACAGGCTCGAGCTCTCCCGCTTTCACCCGATCAAAATCGCCCTGATATCATTCACATTCGTCAGCGTCGGGCCGGTCACGACAAGGTCGCCAACCGCCTTGAAGGCGGTGTAGCTGTCGTGTCCCACCAGCGACTGGCGCGGATCGGCACCGGCATTGCGCATACGCGCAAGCGTATCCGGCGTCACCAGTGCGCCTGCCGCATCCTCAACGCCGTCTATGCCGTCGCTATCGCCGGCGATGGCCCAGATACCGCCTGCGCCCTTCAGCGTCAGCGCAAGGCTCAGCAGAAATTCCGTGTTGCGCCCGCCCTTGCCGACCAACCCTTTACCGATCGTCACCGTGGTTTCACCGCCGGAAAGCAGCACGGCCGGGCCTTTGACTGGCAGGCCCTTGCGGCTGGCGGAGAGGGCGATACCCGCCATCACCGCGCCGACATCCTTTGACTCGCCCTCCAGCGAATCCCCGAGGATGAGCGGCGTAAGGCCAAGCTTCACCGCCTCGTCCGCCGCCGCCTGTAGGGCGAGCGAGGGTGTCGCGATCAGCCTGATATCCTCTTCTATATCGCCTGCCTTCGGCGTTTCTTCCCCCTTTTCCAGCACTTTGCGCACATTCTCGGGAAGATCGAGCGTATAACGGGAGACGATTTCCCGCACATTGTTGATATCGCTCGGATCGGCAACCGTGGGGCCGGAAGCGATTTCGGAGGGATCGTCGCCCGGTACGTCTGAAATCAATAGCGAAACCACTCTGGCCGGTTTGGCGGCCAGCGCCAGTCGCCCGCCCTTGATGCGGGAGAGGTGCTTGCGCACGGCGTTCATCTCGGAAATCGTCGCGCCGCTGGCGAGAAGCGCGCGGTTGACGGCCATCTTGTCCGCAAGCGTCATGCCTTGGGCGGGTGCGACCATCAGTGCCGAACCGCCGCCGGAAATCAGCGCGATCACCATGTCGTCTGCGGTCAGCCCTTCAACGGCGGCAAGAATGCGTCTTGCCGCTTCAGCACTCATGTCGTCGGGCACGGGATGGGAGGCCTCGATGATTTCGATGCGCCCGGCCGGAACGGCATGACCGTAACGGGTTACGACGATACCGGAGAGGTTCACATCCGCCCAGGCCTTATCAAGCGCTGCGGCCATGGCAGCCGAGGCCTTGCCCGCGCCGACCACCACGCACCTGCCCTTGGGCGGGGAAGGAAGATGATGTTGCAGCACCTTCGCGGGATCGGCACTCGCCACTGCCGCCATAAATATGCGGTTGAGGGCGTCTTTTGCGCGGAGATCGTTCCATGCGGTCATAGGTTCATACTCCGATCCAGAGGAAGCCGAGCGCAAACAATGCCGGCAAAGCCTGAATGAACAGGATTTTCATATTGGCGGTAATGGCGCCGAAAATGCCGGCTACCAGGACGCAGGTGAGGAAGAAGACCTTGAAACTCAGTCCTTCATCGCCCTGCGTGAGCCCATAGATCAATCCGGCTGCCAGAAAACCATTGTAAAGCCCCTGATTGGCGGCAAGCACCTTCGTCTGTCGCGCAAAATCCGCAGAGAGGCCGAAGGCCTTGCGGCCGGCCGGCGTTTCCCACAGCAGCATTTCCAGAATGGTGATGTAAACATGGATGGCCGCAACCACGGCAATCAGAATGCTGGCGATCATCGGCGGTTTCCTCCAAACCCTGATGTCCGGCGCGTCAATTATCCGCAAAAAGAGAGAGGCCGACCGGATAATCCGTTTTAACGGTGGTACACATGGCCGCAAGGCCATAATCCCTCTCTTCCCGCGCAAACCTGTTGAAGAGCCGCACGGCATTGCTTGACTCTTTGTTGAAATAAGAACAAAACAGGAACAATAAAACTGAAAAACCGGAATTGAAACCTGTCATGCCATGCAAAAGCGCGCGGAACAGTTGCTCGTTGTCGAAGAGCTGCGTGAAAGGCTGGAAAGGATCGGTGGCGGTCCTCACCGCCTGCACGAGGCCTTGCCTTTCGGCGTGGATGCCATCGATCACCATTTGCCTGGAGGCGGGCTGAAGCTCGGTTGCCTGCATGAGGTGAGCGGCGGCGGCAATGGCGCCGCCGATGGTGCGGCAGCGGCGCTTTTTGCGGCCGGTGTGGCAGCAAGGCTGTCCGGCAAGGTCTTATGGTGTGTCACCCGCAGGGATCTGTTCATGCCGGGATTGACGCAGGCGGGCCTGTCGCAGAACCGGGTCATCATCGTCGAATGCCGCGATGAGAAAGGCGTGCTCGACTGTTTCGAGGAAGGCTTGCGCTGCAACGGTTTTGGCGCCGTGATGGGCGAGCTTGCGAAGTTGCCTATGAATGCCTCGCGGCGGTTGCAACTGGCGGCGGAAACCTCTGGTGTCACCGGCATTGCCATTCGCCGCTTCCGGCGCCCGGCCGATGCGGCGTTGTTTGGCGAGCCGACGGCCGCTGTCACCCGCTGGCGTGTCTCTGTCCGGCCATCTTCGCCCCTGCCGGTGCCGGGGGTGGGCAGGCCACGCTGGTTTCTGGAACTTTTGCGATGTCGCGGCGGCGAAAGCGCTGCATTTGAAGTGGAAGCCTGTGATGCAAAGGGTCGTCTCGCTTTACCTGCCGACATGGCCGACGGATCGCTACCGGCGTCTTTCGGGGCAGAACGCGCCGCCGGTTGAAAAGCCGCTGGTCATGATCGGCCGTCAGGGCAGCCGCCGCCTGGTGCTGGCGCTGGACAAGGCAGCAAAGGCGGCGGGCATCCGGCCCGGCACACCCGTCAGCAAGGCGCAGGCTTTGGTGCCGGGTCTCGTTGTCGAGGATATGGATGCGGCGGCGGATGCCCGCGCCCTGCAACAACTCGCTTTTCATTTCCTGCGTATCTATGCCCCGATCGTCGCCGCAGATCCGCCTGATGGGCTGGTGCTGGATACGGCAGGTGCGGACCATCTGCACGGCAATGAGACGCTGATGTTGAGCGGCATGGTGAACCGCCTGCATGCCGCAGGCTTCGCCGCCCGCGCTGCTATTGCCGATAGCTGGGGGGCGGCCCATGCGCTTGCCCGGTTTGGCCGTGAGGAGATCAGCATCGTATCGCCGGGCGGACAGCGGGCGGCGATCAGCGGGCTGCCGCTGGCGGCGCTCAGGCTGGAGGAGCGTATCGTTTCCGGATTGAAGGTGCTCGGTTTTCGCACCATAGGCGAACTTGCCGAGGCCCCGCGGGCGCCGCTGACCCTGCGTTTCGGCCCGGAAGTGGTCAGGCGGCTCGCCCAGGCTTTCGGCGAGACTGGCGAACCTATCGAGCCGGTGCGCATTGCCGAACTGGTGGAGGTGCGCCGCGCCTTTCCCGAGCCGATCGCGGCGGCGGAGACGATTGCCCGCTATGTGCAAAAGCTGGTTGCGGAGCTTTGCGTCTCGCTGGAAAAGCGCGGCCTTGGCGCACGTCGCGTCGATCTGGTGCTGCACCGGGTGGATAGCGGCTTGCAGGCCGTGCGGGCCGGCACCTCCAGACCGGTGCGTGATGTCAAACAGCTTGTCCGGCTTCTGACCGACCGGATCGACACCATCGATCCCGGCTTCGGCATTGAGATGATGGTGCTGACCGCCACCCATGCCGAGCCGCTTGTCGCCGCGCAGGCCCGGTCTTCGCTTCTGGAGGAAGGGCGTGCGGAAATCGCCGATACGGTCGATGTCATCCTCAATCGTGGCCACAGGGTCTATCGTTATGCGGCGGTGGCAAGCGACGTGCCGGAACGTTCTCTTGCCAGCGTTGCGGCGCTGGCACCTGAGGATACCCTCGGCTGGCCTTGCCACTGGCCGCGCCCGGTCAGGCTTTTTGCAAGGCCGGAACCCATCGAAACTCTGGCGCTGCTTCCGGATCATCCGCCGCGTTATTTCATCTGGAAAGGCGTGCGCCATAATGTGCGGCGCGCTGATGGGCCGGAACGGGTGTTTGGCGAATGGTGGAAACGCGACCGCGAAAAGGCCGCCGTGCGCGATTATTTCACAGTGGAAAACGAAATCGGCGAGCGTTTCTGGATTTTCCGCTCCGGTGATGGCGAACATACCGAGACGGGCTCGCAGGGCTGGTTCATCCATGGGGTCTTCGCATGAGCACGCCGCGCTATGCCGAGCTTCAGGTGACCACGCATTTCTCCTTCCTGCGCGGTGCAAGTTCCTGTGATGAACTGTTCGAACAGGCAAAAAATCTCGGTATCGAGGCACTCGGCATCGTCGATCGCAATAGCCTTGCGGCCATTCCCCGCGCTTATGAAGCGGCCGATAATCATGGCATCCGGCTCGTCATCGGCTGCCGGCTCGATCTGGATGACGATCTTTCCGTGCTTGTCTATCCCATGGATCGCCCGGCTTACGGGCGGCTTTGCAGGCTGCTGTCCGTCGGCAAGAAGAGGGGTGGCAAGGGTAAGTGTCGGCTCACATGGGACGATCTCGTAGCTTATGGCGAAGGCCTTATCGTGGTGTTGCTCGCCGATCTGGCTGACGATCTCTGCGCACTTCGCCTGCGCCGGTTGAAAGCCGCTTTTGCTGACCGGGCCTATATGGCGCTGAGCCTGCGAAGACGACCCAACGACCAGATGCGGCTTTTCGAATTGTCGAATATGGCTGCAGCCGCTGATGTGCCGACCGTTGTTACCAATGACGTGCTGTTTCATGTGCCCGAGCGGCGCATGCTGCAGGATGTCGTTACCTGCATCCGGCACAATTGCACCATTGACGAGGCGGGTTTCCGGCGCGAGCGGCATGCCGACCGCTATATGAAGCCGCCGCAGGAAATGCACCGGCTGTTTGCCCGCTACCCGGAAGCACTGGCCCGCAGCCTCGAAATCGTGAAGCGCTGCACCTTTTCGCTGAAGGAGCTGGTCTATCAATATCCTGAAGAGCGCAGCCTGCCGGGGCTGACGGCACAACAGGCGTTGGAAAAGCTCGTCTGGGAAGCGGTGCCGGGACGTTACCCGCATGGTTTGCCGGAGAAGGTCGAAAAGGCGCTGCATCATGAGTTGGATGTTGTCGGCAGATTGCAATATGCGCCCTATTTCCTGACCGTGAGTGCTATCGTCCGACAGGCTCGCAAAATGGATATCTTGTGCCAAGGACGCGGTTCGGCGGCAAACTCGGTTATCTGTTTTGTACTTGGTATCACTGCCATTGATCCTGCTCGTTTCAGCAATCTCGTCTTTGAACGTTTTGTTTCCGAAAACCGGGGTGAACCGCCTGACATCGACGTGGATTTCGAGCATCAGCGTCGTGAGGAGATTATTCAATGGGTCTACAAAAACTATGGCCACGATAAAGCGGCGCTTTGTTCAGTCGTCACCCGCTACCGTGGTCGAGGGGCATTGCGAGATGTTGGTAAAGTACTAGGTCTGCCGGAGGATTTGACCAAACTTCTGTCTTCGCAAGTCTGGCGCTGGAGCGAAGGAGTTGGCGAAAAAGAGGTGAAGGAACTGAACCTCAATATGGAGGATCGTCGCCTTAAACTGGCTTTCGAGCTTGCCAACCAGCTTGTTGGCACACCGCGCCATCACAGCCAGCATCCGGGCGGCTTCGTACTTTCCCATGATAGGCTGGATGAGCTAGTGCCAATTGAACCAGCCGCCATGGACGGTCGACAGATCATTGAATGGGATAAGGACGATATCGATATCGTCCGGTTCATGAAAATGGATTGCCTGGCGCTTGGAATGCTTTCCTGCATGAAGCGTGGCTTCGACCTGCTGGAGGCTCGTACAGGAGAAAAATACGATCTTGCCGCGATGCCCCCGAATGATCCTGCAACGTTTGCAATGATCCAAAAAGCCGACACGTTAGGCACTTTCCAGATCGAAAGCCGGGCGCAGATGTCGATGTTGCCGCGTTTGAAGCCTGCCGAATTTTACGATCTTGTTATTCAGGTCGCTATCGTTCGTCCCGGCCCCATTCAGGGAGATATGGTACATCCCTATTTGCGGCGGCGTCAGGGAAAAGAGCCCGTTCGGTATGAAAAACCGGAGCTTAAAAATATTCTCAAAAAGACGCTGGGGGTTCCGCTGTTTCAGGAACAGGCCATGCGGATTGCAATGGATTGCGCCGGTTTCACCGCAGATGAGGCTGACCAATTGCGTCGAGCCATGGCGACTTTCAAGAACGTTGGCACCATTTCCAAGTTCAGGGAAAAATTGGTCACCGGCATGGTCGCGAATGACTATGACAAAGAATTCGCCGAACGCATCTTCAAGCAGCTGGAAGGGTTCGGCAGTTATGGTTTTCCAGAAAGCCATGCGGCCTCCTTCGCGCTGATCGCCTATGCCTCCTCATGGCTGAAATGCCATCATCCCGATATTTTCTGTACGGCGCTTCTCAATTCGCAACCCATGGGGTTTTACGCCCCGGCGCAGATTGTGCGTGATGCGCGTGACCATGGCGTGGAGGTGCGCCCGGTTTGTGTCAACAACAGCCGTTTTGATTGCACGCTGGAGCCCACGGGCAAGAAGAATGCGAATGGTAAAGAGCGCTACGCCGTGCGGCTTGGCCTGCGCATGGTGAAGGGGCTTTCCAACGATCATGCAGCAAAAATTGTCGCCTGCCGTCAGGATCGCGATTTCGCCTCCGTCGACGATCTGTGGCGAAGGGCAGGTGTTCCCGCCGCAGCACTTGTGTGTCTCGCCGAAGCCGATGCCTTTCTGCCGTCGCTCTCGCTTTCCAGACGCGAGGCGCTGTGGGCCATCAAGGCTTTGAGGGATGAGCCGCTGCCGCTTTTTGCTGCCGCTGCCAGCCGGGAAAACGCCGTTGTGGATGAGCTTTCCGAACCCTCCGTCGCGCTGCGGCCCATGACTGACGGCGGCGAGGTGGTGCAGGATTATGGCCATGTGGGGCTGACCCTGCGCGAACACCCCATGTCCTTCCTGCGGCGCGATCTTTCCCGTCGGCGCATCGTCAGCTGCGCGGATGCGGTGCGCGTCCGTGATGGCACGTGGCTGGAAACGGCGGGGCTGGTTCTGGTGCGCCAGCGCCCAGGCTCGGCAAAGGGAGTGATCTTCATGACTCTGGAGGATGAGACGGGTATTGCCAATGCGGTTCTGTGGGTCAAGACCTTCGAAAAATACCGGCGCGTGGTGCTTTCCGCCGGTATGGTCGGCATTTACGGCAAGATCCAGCGGGAAGGCGAGGTGGTGCATCTGGTCGCCCACCGGCTGACCGATCTGTCAGAGGCGCTGGCAAGCGTGGGTGAGCGCAACCACCCCTTTCCTCTGCCGTATGGGCGTGGCGACGAGTTCCACCACGGTATTCCGCCGGACGATCATCGCAACATCAGGAAACGCCCACCGCCTGCGACCCAAGACGGAGATGAAGTGGAGCGGATAAAGGTCATTTCCCGCAATTTCCATTAGAGCATTTCCAGTAAAAGTGCGTAGCGGTTTTACGTGCGGAAAATGCATAAAACAAAGAGATAGAGCGCGTCCCAAGATTCTGTTTAAACCGGACGTGCTCTAAGATGCGCCCTATGCCGCATCTTCCAGACCGGAGGTGTCCTTCCTGCGGAACTGGCTGGGCGGCGCGCCGATCACGCGTTTGAAGGCGCGGCTGAAAGATGCCTCGGAATCGTAGCCGAGCTTTTCCGCCGCCAGCGTTACACGCATACCCTCGCGCAGCCACAGTCGCGCCTGATGCATGCGTATGCGAACGACATAACGGGCTGGGCTTTCACCCACCACACGGGTGAAGCGTTCTGCAAAACTCGAGCGGGATGCACCCATCAGGGAGGCAAGCTCTTCCACGCTCCAGTCTTTCTCGGGGGTAAGGTGGATCGCTGCAAGCACCCGTCCGAGTTCGGGATTGCGCACGGCGGCAAGCCAGCCGCTGGAATCGCCGCAACCATATTCTACCCATGTGCGGATCAGTGTTGCCGTCAAGACATCGGCAAGCCGCGCCAGAATGCCACCGGCACCAACGCGGTTCAGTTCCACTTCGCGCGCCATGGCTTCCAGGAGATGCGGAATGGCCGGATCGCTTTTGGCGAGATCGCTGGTCAGCATCACATCCGGCATCAGTTGCAAAAGCGGATGCAGATTATCCATGTTGAAACGCATCGAGGCGGTAAACGCCACCGTATCGCCGCCGGCACCGGCACATTCCATGTCGAAAATGCCCTGACACACTTCCTTTTTACCGAACCGATCGAAGAGGGCAGGTGTTACATCCTCGCCGCTGCCCAGCACATGGGCGTGGCCACGGGGCAGAAGCACTGCATCGCCGCACGTAAGCGTCAGCCATTCTCCGGAAGGTTTGCGTAATTTTGCCTGGCCCACGCCGATGAAATGAAACCGCGCCGCCTCCTGCTCGGGAAAGGCCGTCGCCCAGGGCGTTGCCATGCGGCAGCGGCCATATTCCACGCCGTCAAGCCGCAGACCACGCAGCATTTCCGTCAGTGCATCATTCATGGCAACTCACAAATTCGGACGTTTGGTTAAGGAATGCGGATTTTGTAGCATGGAAACGCCGAGCTGTCACGCGTAGCTTACGACCATCGATTTGTGAGGCGACGCACCCGGGCTCCCACCGGCTTCATCGTTTTGCCATTCCGTTTCAGGGCGCGTTCCCAGAATGCGCATCAGGAGATTTTCATGAATAACCGAACAATCAACGAACTTGAATATGCGCCACACAGACAAGAGCCGGATGCGAAGTGGGCGGCGGTGGTTTCGCTTTCGCTCGGCGTCTTCGGGCTGGTAACGGCGGAATTCCTGCCGGTCAGCCTTCTGACGCCACTGTCGACCGATCTTTCCATCAGCTCCGGCATTGCAGGCCAATCCATCACCGTCACGGCACTGGTCGCAGCGGTTGCCGGTCCCGGCGTCGTCATCGGCACGCGCAGCATTGATCGCCGCTGGACCCTGCTTGGCCTCACGACGTTGCTGATCATTTCCAGCACATTGGCCGCTTTTGCCAACGGTCTTTTCATGCTGTTTACATCGCGCGTTTTGCTCGGCATCGGCCTTGGCGGCTTTTGGGCCATGTCGGCGGCGCTGGCGCTAAGGCTTGTTCCGCTGGATAAGATGCCGCGCGCCATGGCCATCATCCTAACCGGCGTTTCGGTTGCCACCGTTTGCGCAGCCCCTGTCGGGGCGTGGATCGGCGCGACGCTTGGCTGGCGTGCGGCCTTTGTCGTCGCCGGCGTGCTGGGTGTCGTCGCACTTGTCGTGCAGTTGCTCACCGTTCCCTCGCTGCCGCCGGCCGGTGCGCCCGGCCTGTCCACCATGTTCCGGCTGTTGCAGCGCCCGCAGGTCAGGATCGGCCTTCTGACGACGCTGTTCATCGTCGCGGGTCACTTCGCCGGCTTCACCTATGTTCGCCCCTTCCTCGAAGATGTGCCGCAGCTTGGCGTCGAAGCAATCTCGCTCGTTCTTCTGGCTTACGGCGTGGGCGGTTTTTTCGGTAATCTCTTCGGCGGCTTCCTCGCTGAGAAGAACACGGCATGGGCCGTGACGTTTGCCGCCACCCTGATTGCCGCATCAGCATCCGTGCTGGTGATTGCCGGTGCATCTCCCGTTGTCGCTGGCTTTGCCATTGCCTCCTGGGGTTTCGCCTTCGGCGCGCTTCCTGTCAGCGTGCAGAGCTTCATCACCCGCGTCGCCTCTGACGAGGCCGAAAGTGCAGGCGCGTTGCTGCTCACCACCTTCCAGATCGCCATTTCCAGCGGCGCTGTTCTGGGCGGACTGCTGATCGACCTTCAGGGTGCGACCATGGTCTTCGTTTTCGTAAGCATTGCAGCACTCCTCGGCGCATCGCTTATGGCATCGCGCCGTGGCGTGGTGCCGCAGATTGAAGCGTCGCAGGGGTAAGATACTTGCCGGAAGAAAAAGGGCCTGCATCCGTGCAGGCCCGAATTTTATGATGAAAAAGCCAACCCCGGCTCCGTCATGGTGGCATCAGGCCCGGGGTGACGGAAGGGATGTCGACAGGCTTTTAGCCTTCAAGGCGTCTTGATTGCCTTTCGCGTCCGGTCCTTGCCGACCTCTATTACATGGCGCATGGCTTTCACGGCGGCGTCCGCATCACGGGCGGCGATGGCGTGCACGATGCGCAGATGGTTTGCAGCGATCTCGGCGATGGTTCCGGGCGACGAGGCCGGCGATGAAAGCTGGAATGAGATCGCAAGGGCGGCTTCTATCAGCCCGCTTGCCGAACGCATGAAGGGATTGCCGGACATGTGCGCCACGGCGAGGTGGAATTCGAGATCGACCTTGGCGATGGTTTCCGGCGTGTGCTGCGGATTGTCGAATTTGGCGGCAATCACATAAAGGGAAACGATATCGTCATTCGATGCCTGAAGCGCGGCAGCTGCCGCCGCCGCCGGTTCGAGCGCGAGGCGGATTTCCGCCAGATGTGTCACGAATTCCTGGTCTATTCCGGCTTCGCAGCGCCAGCCCAGCACATCCGGGTCAAAGAAGTTCCAGCTCGAACGGTCGAGAACGCGGGTGCCGACCTTTGCCTTGGGTTCGACCAGCCGCTTGGCCGCCAGCGTCTTCATCGTCTCGCGCAACACGGTGCGCGAGACCCCGAAACGGAGGGACAGTTCGGCATCGTTAGGCAGCAGGGATCCTTCCGCAATCCTGCCCGAGACGATGGCGCTGCCGAGTTCGGAGACCACATGCGCGTGGCTGTTCCGGCGTTTTCGCCCGCTTATCGTCGTTTCGAGCAGCCCCAATAAAGCCTCCGTGTTGGTTATGCCGGATGTGGTCCGGCCAGTCTCCTGTTTGAATACCAGATGATTGCGCGCTGCAACACGATGAAGACAAAAAGCAGCACGCCAATAACGATTTTGGTCCACCAGGATGACAGGGTTCCGTCAAAAACGATGTAGGTCTGGATCAACCCCTGGATCAGCAGTCCCACGAAGGTTCCCGCCACCAGCCCCATTCCACCCGTCAGAAGCGTTCCGCCAATGACAACAGCTGCAATAGCATCCAGCTCCACGCCCACCGTCGCCAACGAATAACCCGACGAGGTGTAGAGCGTGTAGACGATGCCGGCGAGGCCGGACAGGAACCCTGAAAGTGCGTAGATGCCGATTGTCGTTGTACCGATCGGCACTCCCATCAGTTCGGCCGATTGCGGGTTACCGCCAAGTGCATAGACATTGGCGCCGAAGCGGGTGCGGCTGGCAATCAGCATGCCGGCGGCAAAGACGAGAAGCATGACAATAGCAAGTGCTGTCAGCCTGCCGCCGCCGGGAAAGCGGAAATAAAATCCCTGTATCGCATCGATGAAGGGATGCGAGATCGGCACGGATTGCGTCGAGATCAGATAGGCCGCGCCACGCGCCAGGAACATACCCGCCAACGTCACCACGAATGGCGGGATCGACAGGAAGCGTATCATCGCCCCCATCAGGCAGCCGAACAGCGTTGAGATCACGAGCACGATGGCGAAGGCCAGCAGCGGGTGAATATTATAGGTGCCGACCATGACAGCCACGAAAACGCTGGTGAAGGCGATGACGGAGCCGATGGACAGATCGATGCCACCCGACAGGATCACGAAAGTCATGCCAACGGCAGCGATGCCGAGAAAGGCATTGTCGGTCAATAGATTGCCGATCACCCGTGTCGACAGGATCGCTGGATATTGCAGCACGCACAGAAGATAGGCGATAAGGAAGATCGTCAGTGTGGTCAGAAACGGAAGATTGCGGCTGTGGATCATCGCGCGGTACCTTCCTTGGTCATTCCGTTAGCCGTGGCCGGTCTTGCGTGTGGCTTTGGCGTTTTGACAAAGCCCAGAACCGCCATGATTGCCGGCGATTGCAGTGTCAGTACCACCATGATGATGCCAGCCTTGATGATGAGGTTGAATTCCGGCGGGAAACCGGAGACCAGAATGCCGGTATTGATGGTCTGGATGATGAGCGCGCCGATCAGCGATGCGGTGATGGAGAAGCGGCCGCCATTCAGCGATGTACCACCGATCACCACCGCCAATATGGCGTCCAGTTCCAGCCACAGCCCGGCATTGTTGGCATCCGCACCGCGAATATCGGCGGTCACGATCATGCCGGCGATGGCCGCGCAGAGACCGGAAACGGCGTAGACGAAAAACAGCAGGAAGCGTGCCCGCACACCGGCAAGTGCTGCCGCGCGGCGATTGATGCCGGTTGCCTCAATCAGAAAGCCGAGCGCGCTCTTGCGCACCAGAAGGCCGATTATCAGCGCCGCCGCCACCCAGATGATGACGGGCAGGGGAATGCCCGCGAAGGAGCCGGAGCCGATGGCGGAAAAGCTGTCGTCGTTGAAGGTGAGAATGACACCTTCGGTGATGAGCTGGGCGATGCCGCGCCCCGCCACCATCAGGATCAGCGTGGCGATGATCGGCTGGATGTCGAGAAGGGCGACCAGCACCCCGTTCCACAGGCCGCAGGCGATGCCGACAGCAAGCGAGATGGCGATGACGGTTGGGATGGAATGGCCGTTGCTGATGAGCGTTGCCGCCACCGCTCCACAAATGGCGATAACAGCACCGATCGACAGATCGATGCCCTTGGTGGCGATCACCAGCGTCATGCCAATGGTCAGGAGCGCCACGGGTGCGGCACGCACGAGAATATCCATCAGACTGCCGTAAAGCCTGCCGTTCTGGAACGAAACATGCAGGAAGCCCGGCGAAACGATTGTAATCGCTGCCAGAATGACGAAGAGGGCGATCAGTTGGGGAGCAAGCCTTTTCAGGCGCCTTGTCACAGCCACCATCATGCCGCCTCCGTTCTGGCCGCATCCGCAATTGCCCGCATGATGTTGTCGGCCGTCACCTCGCCGCCCTTCAATTCGCTGACATGCCGGCGGTCGGACAGCACGACGACCCGGTGGGCAACGGCGGTCAGTTCTTCCAGTTCGGACGAGATGACGACGAGCGACATGCCCTCGGTGCAGAGTTTTTCGATCATTTTGAGGATTTCCGCATGGGCGCCGATATCGATACCACGGGTCGGCTCATCGAGGATCAGAAGCCGGGGGTGAGTTGCAAGCCAGCGCGCCAGAATGGCTTTCTGCTGGTTGCCGCCGGACAGGAATTTTATCGGCCGGTCAGGATCGGCCGGGCGGATGTCGAGGGATTTGATGAAGCTTTCGGCCAGTTCCACCTTCTGCCGGCGCGAAAGCGGCCGCGCCCAACCCTGGCGGGCCTGGAGAGCCAGAGCAATGTTGTCGGTCACGGAAAAGTCGCCGATGATACCATCAGTCTTGCGCTCCTCCGGGCAGAAACCGAACCCGGCCGTGATTGCGGCTTCAGGCGAAGAAAGAGCGATGGTCTTTCCGTCTATCGTGGCCTTGCCGGTATCGGGCTTGTCGATGCCGAACAGCAGGAAAGCCGTTTCCGTTCGTCCCGACCCCAAAAGACCGGCGACGCCGACGATCTCTCCCGGCCGAATGCCGAGGTCGAAGGGGGCGATGCTGCCGCGTTTGCCGTACCCCTCGAAACGGATCGGCGGTTCGCCCTCGGCAACCGTGTCGTCAGTGGCCTGATGCTCGTGGGTGATGTGCTGAAGCTCGCGACCAAGCATCATCGCAATGAGTTCGGACCTCGGCAGGTTGCCGATGTCGCGCGTGCCGACGAGGCGGCCGTTGCGCAAAACCGTGACGCGGTCGGCGATATCGTAGACCTGGTTTAGGAAGTGGGTGATGATGACGATGCCGATACCGCGCGCACGCAAGTTCCGCAGCACACCGAACAGCATCTCGACCTCGTGGGCATCGAGGCTGGCGGTCGGCTCGTCCAGCACCAGCACCTTGCCGGAAAGATCGACGGCGCGGGCAATGGCGATGATCTGGCGGATAGCGACGGAATAGCTGGAAAGCAGAGCGTTGACGTCGATCGAAAGCCCGTATTGGGACAGCAGCGCCTGCGATTGTCTCTGCATCGAGGCTCTGTCAATCAGCCCGAAGCGATGCGGTTGGCGGCCGAGAAAGAGGTTTTCGGCAACAGTCAGGTTTTCGAGAAGGTTTACTTCCTGATAGACGGTGCCGATACCGAGTGCCTGCGCTTCGCCGACATTGGTGGGCGATATCTCGCTACCTTCCAGAAAGATGGAGCCGCTGTCGCGGTGATAAACGCCGGTCAGTATCTTGATGAGTGTTGATTTCCCCGCGCCGTTTTCGCCGAGAAGCGCGTGAATTTCACCGCGCCCGAGCGAAAAATCGACGCCGTCCAGCGCCGTTATCCCGAGAAAGGATTTACCGATGGCGCGTGCTTCCAGAAGTGGTGCCGTTTCGGACATTGCGCAGGCCCTGCATGAAAGAAGCTGTGACGGAGCGGCACGCATGACGCGCCGCTCCTTCCGAAGATAAGGGGTCTATTAGTAACCCAGACCCTTCTTCGCCTCGTAGACCTTCATCGGGTCGTCAGACGCCGTGTAGAGCTTGGATTCCGTCTGAATCCACTTCGCCGGTGCCTTTTTGTCTTTCAGATAGGCTTCGAGAGCGTCGAAGGCAGGACCGGCCATGTCAGGCGTCAGTTCCACCGTCGCATTGGCTTCACCGGCGGCCATGGCCTTGAAGATGTCAGGTACGGCATCGATGGACACGACCTTGATGTCGGATCCCGGCTTCAGGCCGGCTTCCTTGATCGCCTGGATCGCGCCGACGGCCATGTCGTCATTGTGAGCGTACACGGCACAGATATCCTTGCCGCCGCCTTCGGCCTTGATGAAGCTTTCCATCACTTCCTTGCCCTTGGTACGGGTGAAGTCACCCGTCTGCGAGCGCACGATCTTGATGTTCTTGTGCGAAGCGATGGCTTCTTCGAAGCCCTTCTTACGGTTGATGGCGGGCGAAGAGCCGGTCGTGCCCTGCAATTCGACAACCTTGCAGTCCTTCGCGCCGACATCCTTGACGAGCCAGTCGCCGGCAACCTTGCCTTCGTGAACCTGATCCGAGGTGACCGCGGTCAGATAAAGATCATCCGGCGCTTCGATCTGGCGATCGAGCAGGATGACGGGGATTTTTTCTTCCTTGGCTTCCTTCAGCACGGCGTCCCAGCCGGTTGCGACGACAGGTGCGATCAGGATCGCATCGACGCCCTGCGCGATGAAGCCGCGAACGGCCTTGATCTGGTTTTCCTGCTTCTGCTGTGCGTCGGCGAATTTCAGCGTAACGCCGCGCTTCTCGGCCTGCTGCTTGGTGACAGTGGTTTCAGCGGCGCGCCATCCGGATTCGGAGCCGATCTGCGAGAAGCCGACGGTCAGCGATTGTGCGGAAACACTGGATGCAAGGCATGCGGAAACGGCGACAGTGATTGCCGCAAGAGCTTTTCTCATCTTATCCTCCCAGAAATGATGTCAGCGTGACGACGTCACTATGAGCATATAGTAATACTCTTGAAAAGGGGTTTTTTAGCGGATTTCCAATTCACGTCATGCCGATTTTATGGAAACATGGTCTTAAACTATAATAAATCAATGGCTTATTGTGTGTATTCCAATTTCTTCGGCGCGCAAAACTCGCCCGCAATATACTCTGGTCCGGCTTGACAGGCTGCGCCGCTATCTAATAGTAATACAAATAAGCAAGTCAGGTCGTGACGGAATGTGGGGCCTCGGGGTCAGTTACAATCCGGCAAGGCAGGGAGGGAAGAGGCCATTGCGCAACGTCGGTATGGTCGTAAACACCGAAAAATATTCGGCTAAAGCTGAAGAACGGCTCCAGGTCACTCGTCTGGCGCTCGTCTGTCGGTTATGCGTGCTTCCGAGAAGCTGATTCCATTTTCCTTGCGCACAACATAAGCTTGTCGCATTTCGTAATATTTTACCGTTGGCCACTTCCGGCTGGAGACCGCATCATGACCAAATCCGACAATCTGCCCGCAACCCAAGGCAAGCTTCGTTCGCGCGCGTGGTTCGATAACCCCGCAAACGCTGATATGACCGCGCTTTATCTCGAGCGTTACATGAACTTCGGTCTCAGCCAGGCCGAGCTTCAGTCCGATCGCCCGATCATCGGCATCGCGCAGACCGGCTCGGACCTTTCGCCCTGCAATCGCCACCATCTGGAGCTGGCGCATCGCCTGCGCGAAGGCATTCGTGAAGCGGGCGGCATTGCCATTGAATTTCCGGTGCATCCGATCCAGGAAACCGGCAAGCGCCCGACGGCGGGTCTCGATCGCAATCTCGCCTATCTCGGCCTCGTGGAAGTGCTTTACGGCTATCCGCTCGACGGCGTTGTTTTGACCATCGGCTGCGACAAGACCACGCCTGCCTGTCTTATGGCGGCGGCCACCGTCAACATTCCGGCCATCGCCCTTTCCGTCGGCCCCATGCTGAACGGCTGGTTCCGTGGCGAGCGCACCGGTTCCGGCACCATCGTCTGGAAAGCGCGTGAACTGCTGGCCAAGGGCGAGATCGATTATCAAGGCTTCGTCAAGCTCGTCGCTTCTTCCGCACCTTCCACCGGCTATTGCAACACCATGGGCACGGCGACGACGATGAACTCGCTTGCCGAAGCACTCGGCATGCAGCTGCCCGGCTCGGCCGCCATTCCGGCGCCTTACCGCGACCGTCAGGAAATCTCCTATCTCACCGGCCTTCGCATCGTCGAAATGGTCAAGGAAGACCTTAAGCCTTCCGACATCATGACCAAGGATGCCTTCATCAACGCCATCCGCGTCAACTCGGCCATCGGTGGCTCCACCAACGCGCCGATCCATCTGAACGGCCTTGCACGTCATGTCGGCGTTGAACTGACGGTCGATGACTGGCAGACCTACGGTGAAGACGTGCCGCTGCTCGTCAACCTGCAGCCGGCCGGTGAATATCTCGGCGAGGATTATTATCATGCCGGCGGCGTTCCGGCTGTCGTCAACCAGCTGATGACCCAGGGGCTCATCATGGAAGACGCCATGACCGTGAATGGCAAAACCATCGGCGACAATTGCCGTGGTGCCATCATCGAAGACGAAAAGGTCATCCGTCCCTATGACCAGCCGCTCAAGGAGCGCGCCGGTTTCCGTGTTCTGCGCGGCAACCTGTTCTCCTCTGCCATCATGAAGACGAGCGTGATCTCGGAAGAATTCCGCAACCGTTATCTCTCCAACCCGAACGACCCGGAAGCCTTCGAAGGCCGTGCCGTGGTGTTCGACGGTCCGGAAGATTACCATCACCGCATCGACGATCCGTCGCTGAAGATCGACGCCAACACCGTTCTCTTCATGCGCGGTGCCGGTCCGATCGGTTATCCGGGTGCGGCAGAAGTGGTGAACATGCGTGCGCCGGACTATCTCTTGAAGGAAGGCGTCAATTCGCTGCCCTGCATCGGTGACGGCCGCCAGTCCGGCACGTCTGGCAGCCCGTCCATCCTCAACGCTTCTCCGGAAGCAGCGGCAGGCGGTGGTCTGGCCATCTTGCAGACGGGTGACCGCGTTCGTATCGATGTGGGTCGTGGCAAGGCCGACATCCTGATTTCCGGCGAGGAACTGGCCAAGCGTTACGAAACGCTCTCCGCCGAGGGCGGCTTCAAGTACCCCGATCACCAGACGCCATGGCAGGAAATCCAGCGCGGCATCGTCAGCCAGATGGAAACCGGCGCGGTTCTGGAACCGGCCGTGAAGTATCAGCGCATTGCCCAGACCAAGGGTCTGCCGCGCGACAACCACTAAGGCAGGGCCGTCTACGGCTCTTTGATGGAAAGGGCTTTGCCCTTTCCATCGTCATGCCCCGGCCTTGTCCAGAGCATCTGCAAATATTTGATTTTTCGAGATTTTGTAAATCCTCTGGTCAAGCCCGAGGATGACGTCGCGTATATTTTAAGTGTTCTTCACGGATCGACTGTTTCACCGTGTTTGAGGCTACGCTGAACACATTTCGGCTCAAGGCCGCAGGACGGGAAAACGACGTTTCAACCGCCCCCGTCAGCCTGCGCTTAAAAACTTAAATCACAGGATAAAGCGACCAGAAGAACAGTTCGTATTCCTGATCCCGGTCGTCATCGTTGGACTGGTCGTCCGGTCTGCGTGGCGTCCTGTCCTGCAAATCCTTCTCGACCCGCTCGTTTATGGCGGGCGTTCTTCGGCCGATGCCAAAGAGGTCAAAGGAGAGCATGTTGAACCCTGCTACCATGGCCATTTCCCTTCTTCACGCGAGTTAACAGTGCGTTAAGTTTCGCGCGTTGCCATGATTTCGTCAAGATTGGCCAAGGAATTTGTCTACCATTTTTAACAACAATGGCGTGACTGACGTTCCGCCAGCACCCGATTTCGCGCAACGAACGTTTATCGGCGCTGTCAGAGACCCTTCGAGGAGGTGCCGGAATAGCTTTTTTCGGCCGCTTCCAGCGCGGAATCGGTATCTGCGGCATGGCCGAGGCTTCTCAAAGCGCTTGAAACAGCGGTGATATTGGCTTGCACCGAATCCGGATTGGCGCGTCGGCCGGTGTGATTGAGCCTTATCAGCCGTTCCGCACCGGGACCGACACCGCCCGAGACATCCGCACCTTGCTCCCTGGATGCCGCCGCCAGAAATGCGCCGGTATCCATCGTGTCCGGCAAGATCGCTGTCGAAACCAGAGCAGACGCGTCAGTCTCCTCCACCCAGGTCGATATACCAAGTGCCTTGATACCGTTACGAGTGGCTGTCGCCGCTCGTTCGTGGCGTTCATTGGCGGATGCCAGACCCTCTGCCTCTATCCGGTCGAGTGCCGCCTCCAGCGCATAGAATTCCAACGGCGCAGGTGTTCCCGGCAGCGCGCCGCGGCCGGTATCGAGCCAGAGTTTCTTCTGGTCGAGAAGTGAAAGCATGGAGTTCTCAGGTGCATTGCCATGTGAAAGAAGTTTCCAGGCACTTTCGCTGACGGAGATGGCGGATAAGCCCGCCGGGCCTGCCAGCGCCTTTTGCGGGCCGATGACCGCGATATCTATGCCGAGCCGGTCAACCTCGAAGGCATGGCCGCCGATGGAAGCGACGGCATCGACGACCGTGACGATGCCTCTGTCTTTGGCGAGCGCGGCAATGGCGGACAGAGGGTTGAGAATGCCGCTTGCGGATTCCGCGTGCACGATAGCGAGAAGATCAAAACCTGGCCCTTCGTCCAGCGCTCTCTCGACCTCGTGAAGTGATATCGGCTTTGCCGGAGCGGTGGTCAGGTTGCGAACCGTTGCGCCGCCACGCTCCAGCCAGCCCCCGAACCACGCGCCATAGGGACTAGTGACGATATTGAGCGCTCTCAGACCCGGCCGCGCGAGGCTGGTGGCCGCGGCTTCAAGCGCAAGCACTGCTTCCGCCTGTATCAGAAGCACATCGTTCTTCGTGCCCATCAGCGCCGCCAGCCGGTCGGCGAGAGCGGCGTAACGGTCTGCTGGAAAGGCGGGTGGGTCGAGCAGCAATGCGTAATCCGGGGCGGGCATGTCTTATCCTTGCGTGGTGATGGTCAGGCGCGGCGCAGCGTCGATCAGGGTTCTGGCGGTCGAGGATTGCGGCGTGGAAACGATGTTTGCTGTCCTGCCGATCTCGACGATCCGACCCGCCTCCATGATGGCGACGCGGTGGCAGACGGCGCGGATGACCGCGAGGTCGTGGGAAACGAAAATACAGGCGACGGCCGTCTCTCGCTGTATTTCGACCAGCAGTTCGAGAATTTGCCTGCGTACGGAGACATCGAGCGCTGAAACGGCCTCGTCCAGAATGAGAAGGGATGGTCTGAGTGCGATGGCTCTGGCAATTGCCACGCGCTGCCGCTGGCCGCCGGAAAGCTCGAACACCGAGCGGCCGGCATAGCGGGCGGGCAGCCCGACACGCTCGAGAAGGCGGCGGATTTCCGCAGGGCGTTCGCGTCGTTCGACGATGCGATGGATACGCAGCGGTTCGCCTATAGCATCCTCGACGCTGGCGCGCGGGTTGAACGCGCCATGCGTATCCTGAAACACCATCTGCATATGCCGCCGCGCCGCGCGTAGTTCGCCGCCATCATGCGCCAGCCAGTCGCGATTTTCAAAACGGACCGTGCCTTCGTCGACCGGGATCAGACGCATCAGGATGCGTGCCAGTGTCGATTTTCCGCAGCCGGAGGGGCCGGCAAGCCCAAGCGTCTCGCCGGGCTGAAGCGAAAAGGATATATCGGACAGTGCTTCCACCGTGCGTGCGCCGGTCCGGTAGGTTTTCGAGAGGTTCTCTACGCTCAGAAGGGCTTCGTTCATGACGCGGCCTCATTGATCAGAGGCGGTGTCGAAAGGTCGAGATAGTCGGAGAGCAGTGCGCGCGTATAGTCGTGCGCAGGCGCGGATAACACCCGCCGGGTGGTGCCGTGCTCCACCAGCCGTCCGGCATGCAGAACGGCGATCTCGTCGGCAAGGCCGGAAGCAAGACCAATATCATGGGTGATGAAGACCAGCGTTCTTTCTTCTTCACGCACCAGCCCATCCAGCAGCGCGGCAATGGCGGCCTGGCTCACCGTGTCGAGCGCGCTCGTCGCCTCGTCGGCGATCAGGATTGCGGGGTGCGCGGCAATGGCGGCAGCAATCGCCACACGCTGTCTTTGCCCGCCGGAAAGCTGGTGCGGATAGGCGCCGAGGAGATGCGTGGGATGCGGCAACCGCACCCGTTCCAGAAGATCGCGGGCAAGATCTCGTGCCTGCTTCCATGAAAGGCCCAGATGCCGAACAGCGCCTTCTGCCACCTGTTCACCGATGGTGAGAACCGGGTTCAGCGTCGCACCGGTATCCTGAAAAATATAGCCGATATCGCGGCCCGGCTGCGGCCTGTCCGTGAAAAGACCGCTGTCGCGGCTCCAGGAAATATCGCCGGAAACCCGTGCGCTCACAGGCAGAAGCCCGACAATTGCCTTGGCGAGCGTCGATTTGCCAGAACCGCTTTCGCCGATGATCGCCAGCCTTTGTCCCTGCCGGATCGTCAGCGAAATATCCTGCAGCGCCGGTCCGTCGCCGGCCGCATAGCGGACGCTGAGATCGTCGATCCTGCAGAGTGCATTGCCGCTCATGGCGTTTCTTTCCCTGTCGCCATCGCTTTGTTGATCCCCTCCGCGAGAAGATAGACGCCGAGAACCGTGACCAGAAGACCGATGCCGGGGATGACTGAGAGAAACGCCGCCGAGCGCAGCACGTTGCGTCCTTCCGCGATCATCGAACCCCAGGTAACGATATTCGGATCGCCAAGGCCGAGGAAGGACAATGCCGCCTCGGTGAGGATAGCGGCGGCGACGATGATGGCGGCGAGCGCCAGAACCGGCG
Organism: Rhizobium sp. AN5; assembly: GCF_900215255.1. Taxonomy (NCBI): domain Bacteria; kingdom Pseudomonadati; phylum Pseudomonadota; class Alphaproteobacteria; order Hyphomicrobiales; family Rhizobiaceae; genus Rhizobium; species Rhizobium sp. AN5. Next base: position 285,853 of record NZ_OCMJ01000003.1, on the reverse strand, counting down.
GCAGGGCGTTGGGAAGTATTTGCCGAAACGCGATCTCCAGCGGATGCATCCCGATGGCGCGGGCGGACTGCACGTAATCCCGCTCGCGGATACTCAACACCTGCGCCCGCATCAACCGCGCTGGATCCGCCCAGGCGCCAAGCGCAATCGCAAGGATGACGATGGGCATGGATGGACCGATGGTGCTGACGAAGGCGAGCGCCAGAAGGAAATTCGGCACGATCTGGAAGGCGTCGGTAACACGCATCAGCGCCTCATCCACGAGGCCACCGGCAAATCCGGCAATGGTGCCGACGACGGTGCCGATCATGAGGGCGGCAGCGGCAGCGCCGATGCCGACGAGCAGGGATGCCTGCGCACCGTGGGCAAGTCCCGCCAGTACATCGCGGCCCAACCGGTCGGTGCCGAGGGGGGAGGCGGCGTCGGAGAAGGGCGCGATGAGCGGCTCACCTACGATCGACAGCGGGTCACCTGGAAACAGGAGGGGAGCGGCGAGCGCCGTTACTGCAAGCAGCATTAGAATGATGGCACCTGCCGCACCTTCGAAACTGCGCAGGAGCCGGAGAGTGAAACTCATGTCTGTTGCTCCCCGCTGCCGATGCGCGGATCGAACACGGCATAGAGAATATCAACGACGAGATTGATCAGGACAACGAAAACGGCGCTTGTCAGAATAATGCCCATCAAGAGCGGTGTGTCGCGACCGCTGACGGCTTCCTGCGCAAGCCGGCCAAAACCGGGAATGGCAAAAACGCTCTCGATCACCACGCTGCCGCCGAGCATGGTTGCCGCTTGCAGGCCAAGCACGGTGACGAGGGGCAGGGCGGCGTTGCGTGCGACATGGCGCAGCACGATCCGCCGTCTCGAAAGCCCCTTGGCCTTGGCGAACAGCACGAAATCCAGCGGCCAGACCGCCGCCATGGCAGTACGCATGACGCGCAGGAAAAGCGCCAGATAGATCAGCCCGAGACTGGCGACCGGCAGGACAAGATGGCGGGCAATATCGAGCGCCCTTGCAAATCCCTGTTTTCCGGATGCGATGGTTTCGATGCCGGATGTTGGCAGCCACCTCAGTTGCACGGCAAAGACGATGGCGAGCACAAGGCCGAGCCAGAAGCCCGGCGTGGCGTAAAGCGCCAGCGACAGGGCCGAGAGTACCCGGTCGGTCAACCCGCCGGGACGGGCGCCCGCCAGGATGCCGAGCGCGGTGCCGGTGATGAAAGCAAGCGCGGTGGCACTGCCCATCAGGAGCAGCGTGTTCGGCAGCCGTTCGAGGATCAGCCCCAGCACCGGTCGGTCAAACGCAAGCGACCAGCCGAAATCAAGTCGCAGCACCGAGCTGGCGTAAAGCCAGAAGCGGGCCAACACCGAACCGTTCAGACCATATTGCTCGCGCAGGGCATCCCGCAGTCCGGCGTCGCCGCCGCCGATGGAGACGAGATAAGCGTCAACCGCGTCACCGGATGCGTTTTCAAGCAGCACGAAGGTAAAGACAAGAACGATCAGCAGCACTGGAATGGCGCTGATCACCCTTCGCCGTAGCAATGTCGCCGCGCGCCTCACGGCGCTTCCTCAGGTGCCGACCACCGTATCCGCCCAGTTGGAAACGGCCCAGCGTGGATTGCTGGCGACGTGTTTGACCGTATCGCGCGCAACCGTGATGAAACCCCATTCGGCGACATTGATCAGCGGCAGATCGGCGGCGATCTGCTTCTGGAAATCCTTGTAGAGCACCGTGCGGGCTGCCGTATCCACGGTTTCCGCCGCCTTGTCGATCAGTGCATCGAGCGCCTTGTTCTCATAGCCTCCCTGATTGGAGAAGCCGACGCCGGCTGGAATGCCGGAGCGCACGAGAATGGTGGTGGAGATCGCCGGATCGCCACGGAAGACCGGCGGCGCGATGGCGAGATCGAAGGCATGGTCGGTATAGACGGCCTTCTGGTGCGCGGCGGCATCGTTGTTGACCAGTTCGGCATCGATGCCGATTTCCTGTAGCGCCTGGCGAAGATAGGAACCGAATTGCTTGGTTTCATTGAAGTAAGGCGCTGGCAGAAGCTTCAGTGAAAACCGCGTTCCGTTCGCTCCGCGTGCATAACCCGCCTCGTCCAGCAGGGCGTTCGCCTTGGCAACGTCGAAATCGTATGTCTCGACGTCTCTCGTATAAAACTGAGGTGCATTTTTCGGTACGGGGCCGGTCGATGCCGTGGCGTAACCGAGGAAGACCTTGTCGATAACGAATTTCTTGTCGATGGCGTGGGCGATCGCCTTCCTGACCTTGAGGTCGGCCAGCTCCTTGCGGCGGTGGTTGATTTCCACGACGAGCTGATAGGTGAGGGCTTCGTAACCTTCCGGGATCACCTTGATGCCCGGCTCCTTCGCGATGCGGGCAAGATCGGCAAGCGGCACGGCGGAAAAGGCCGCAAGGTGGATTTCTTCGGCTTCAAGCGCGGAGGCGGCGCCCGCCCGGTCGGGCAGAACGCGATAGATGATCTCATCGAGCTGCGGCTGGTTCTTGCCCCAGTAATTGGGATTGCGGGTCAGGCGGTAATATTCGCCGGGCTTATATTCCGCAAAAACGAAAGGTCCGGTGCCGACCGGTTTCGTATTGGCCGGATTGGTGGCGATATCGCTGCCTTCATAAAGATGTTTCGGCACGACGCTGGTGACAACCGGCAAAGCGTTGCGGATGAGCTGGAAGGGTGTCGGCTTGGAGAAGTGGAAGATGGCCGTGTGGTCATCTGGCGTATCCACTTTTTCAAGATTGGCAAAGACCAGCCGCCCAAGGTTTTGCAGCGGCTTCCACACCGAAAGTGCGGAAAAAGCCACATCCGCGGAGGTGAAGGGTTTGCCGTCATGCCAGGTCACGCCTTCGCGTAGCTTGAACGTGGCGCTCAAACCGTCATCCGATCCATGCCATTCCGTCGCAAGCCTTGGTTCCAGCCCGTCCCTGCCATTGAAGGAGGTCTCGGCCAGCGGCTCAACGATCTTGCTCGCGATATAGAACACGCCGTTGGAGGCAACGATGGCCGGGTTGAGGTTCTTCGGCTCCGAATCGGCCGCAACGATCAACCGCCCACCGGGCTTTGACTGCTGCGCGGCGGCAATGCCCGCAAGTCCGGTGGTTGCGGCAAGAAGGAGCGAGGTCTTGACAAGCGAGCGGCGGGACAGGTGGACAGGCGACATGAGGTTCACTCCGGAATGAGGGCGGGCGGGCCTTTCCGCTGGGCCGCGGCCTGCCCGATCTTAAGACTGCAACCGCAGCAGTGTCCACGTTAATTCACGGGCTTTACAGCAATGATTTTACGTTGCGCGACCGCTTGCGGAAACAATATGCTTCAAGGCGCCACTCCCCTTTTCTTAAGCCGCGCCGGTTGCCGTAAAGCGGCGATGAAAAACTGATTTAACGCAATAAATATAGAGGCTTGGAGTGCCGATACCTTGCTGGCGTATGTCACGTCCCGCCTGTGGCAAAAGCGAAATTCTGTCTGCGTGACCCGGTTTGGAAAGGGGTAATTAACCTTTATTTTCTATTTCAGGGAGACCGAAATATGTACGTTTATGATGAGTGTGCACGCTGCCATGAGCTTCTCCCGATCCAGATTCCAGAATTCGTCCAATAGCGTAGGGGAGGGGAGCGATAAGGCTCGTCATGCCGGCGGCAAGGCCGTTGCCGGTCAGGAGCAGGCCGCGGCAATGAAGGCGGGTGTTGCGCCCCGGCCGAATGCCGATGTCAGCGCTGCCGACGCCATCGAGGGTCGCGCCGAAATGCCGGGCTGGCAGAATGCTTTCGTGCTTGGCCCGAATGTGCGTTTCACCCGCACGCCGGAAAGCGCCTTTAGCCGACGCATGCCGGTCGAGACGCCGCATCTTGTGGAAGAGGAAGCTCCCGCCGACATCCCTTCCGAAGCTGCCGAGCCTGAGATGGTCGTGCAGCCGGAGATTACTGTGCAGGAGCCTGCACTTCCAACGGTCGTAAAGTCGCCGGAGCCGCGCATTCAACCGCCACGCATGCCGTTTCTGCCGCAGCCGCCGGACGCGCGGGGCGCAAGGGCGCTGACCTACAAATTGCGACTGGAGCTTGCGCGCAAACAAGCGGAAGAAGCCGCTGCAGCGGCCCTGATGCCGCCTCAGCCGGTTGACACACCCACGGTCTTCGAAGCGCCGGTGCCGGGAACTGATTCACCCGTTCAGCCGCTGCCCGCCGCGTCGGTTGCATCTTTCGAACAGGTCGCAACGCACCAGGCATCCATTCCCGCCTTTGCCGCCCATCTGCCGGATGAGCTTTTCTGGGAAGTGATGACGCTCGATCTGCCTGTTGACGCCGGAGAAGGCCTTCCCGCATCTGCGCGCACAATTCTCGCAAACCCGTTGCTGACAGCACCTGCGATTGCCCCGACGCTGGCATCCGCATCTCCTGCCGCTCCGGCAATCCGGCTTTCGGCCGTACCGCCCGTCGTCAGGATTCCAGGTGGTTCAGCGATCAGGCTTTACCGCGAAATCGGCGTGCATCATCCTGCAATTCCAGCCCCAACTCAGGTCGTTGAACCAGAGATCGCTCCGCAGCCGGTCGTGGAGACGGTCGTGGTTGCTGAGCCGCAGAGGCCTGTTGAGCAGGTTCAGCCGACAGAAAGAATCGTTGCCGAGCCGCGTTTCACGCCCCGCGCGCCCATCCAGGCCTCGCAGCCGATGTTCCGGGAAGCGCCGGTCTTTGCAGACGGCGAATATGAATACCCCTCCATCGATCTTCTGCAGCAGGCACGCGTCCAGCAGACCACGACCATGACGCCAGAGGCGCTTGAGCAAAGCGCTGGCTTGCTGGAAAGCGTGCTGGAGGATTTCGGCATCAAGGGCGAGATCATCGATGTGCGCCCCGGCCCGGTTGTGACGCTTTACGAATTCGAGCCCGCCCCCGGCGTGAAGTCCTCGCGCGTTATCGGCCTGTCGGACGATATCGCCCGCTCGATGTCGGCGCTCTCGGCGCGTGTCGCCGTTGTGCCCGGCCGCAATGTCATCGGTATCGAGCTTCCCAATCCGGTGCGCGAGACGGTCTATCTGCGCGAGCTTATCGAAGCGACCGATTACAGCGAGACCCGCCAGAAGCTAGCCCTTTGCCTTGGCAAGACCATTGGCGGCGAACCTGTCATCGCCGAACTGGCGAAGATGCCGCATCTGCTCGTTGCCGGTACCACCGGCTCGGGCAAGTCGGTCGCCATCAACACCATGATCCTGTCTCTGCTCTACCGGTTGAAGCCGGAGGAATGCCGCCTGATCATGGTCGATCCCAAGATGCTTGAGCTTTCGGTCTATGACGGCATTCCGCATCTTCTGACCCCTGTCGTCACCGATCCGAAGAAGGCGGTCATGGCACTGAAATGGGCCGTGCGCGAAATGGAAGACCGCTATCGCAAGATGTCGCGTCTCGGTGTGCGCAATATCGACGGTTACAACGCAAGGGCCGCTGCCGCCCGCGCCAAAGGGGAGACGGTGTTCTGCAACGTGCAGACCGGCTTCGACCGCGCAACCGGCGAAGCTGTCTACGAGCAGGAGGAAATGGACCTCACCGCCATGCCCTATATCGTCGTCATCGTCGACGAGATGGCCGACCTGATGATGGTCGCGGGCAAGGAGATCGAAGGCGCGATCCAGCGTCTCGCGCAGATGGCGCGCGCTGCCGGTATCCATCTCATCATGGCCACCCAGCGCCCCTCGGTCGATGTCATCACCGGCACGATCAAGGCCAACTTCCCGACCCGCATTTCTTTCCAGGTGACCTCGAAGATCGACAGCCGGACCATCCTTGGCGAACAGGGTGCCGAACATCTGCTCGGCCAGGGCGACATGCTGCACATGATGGGTGGCGGCCGTATCTCCCGTGTCCACGGTCCGTTCGTGTCGGACGAGGAAGTAGAAAAGGTCGTGGCGCATCTGAAGACCCAAGGTCGGCCTGAATATCTCGGCACCGTTACGGAAGACGCCGACGAGGCTGACGACGAGGCGGAAGAGGAAACGGCGGTCTTCGACAAGACATCGATGGGCGACGACGATAGCGACGATCTCTATGAAAAGGCCGTCAAGGTCGTGATGCGCGACAAGAAATGCTCCACCTCCTATATCCAGCGCCGCCTGTCGGTCGGATACAATCGTGCCGCCTCCCTGGTCGAGCGCATGGAGCAGGAAGGCATTGTCGGTCCCGCCAACCATGTCGGCAAGCGCGCCATCATCGCCGGTGAACGCGACACTTACGAGGCGATTGGCGGCGACGACTGATTGATCCATTCGGGGCGCGATATTCGATTGCAAAAACGCGCCCCGTGACTAGCTTGTGCGGCATGGATTCTGGAATCGGGAGGTTCCCCTGATGTCGCACAGCAATGAAAATGTCACCGTCCTCGCAAGGCTGGATGAACTGGAGCGGTTTTGCCGTTCCGTTTTCCTGGCTGTCGGCACCGATGATGAAACGGCCGATGCGGCGACCCGCGCCATGATGCATGGCACACGGCTGGGCGTAGACAGCCACGGCGTTCGGCTTCTTGCTCACTACGTCGCAGGACTTGAAGGCGGGCGACTCAATCCCCGGCCGCAGATCAGCCGCGTCTCCGGTTTCGGCGCGGTGGAGACGATTGACGCCGACCATGCCCATGGCGCCCGCGCTACCTATGCGGCCATGGACAGCGCTATGGCGCTTGCGGGCAAATTCGGCATCGGTGCCGTTGCGATCAGGAATTCCTCGCATTTCGGCCCGGCCGGCGCTTACGTGCTGGAGGCGGCGCGGCAGGGGTATATCGGCATCGCCTTTTGCAACTCCGACAGTTTCGTGCGCCTGCATGACGGCGCGATGCGTTTCCACGGCACCAACCCCATTGCAGTCGGTGTGCCGGCAGCCGATGACATGCCCTGGCTTTTGGACATGGCCACCAGCGCCGTGCCCTATAACCGGGTTTTGCTTTACCGCAGCCTGGAACAGCAATTGCCGGAAGGAGTTGCGTCTGATGGCGACGGTATCGACACGCAGAACCCCAATGCCGTTGAAATGCTGGCTCCGCTGGGCGGTGCCTTCGGTTTCAAGGGAGCGGCGCTTGCGGGAATGGTAGAAATCTTCAGCGCCGTTCTCAGCGGCATGAAGCTCAGTTTCGATATCGCCCCAATGTCGGGGCCTGATTTTTCCAAGCCGCGCGGGCTTGGGGCCTTCGTCCTTGCGTTGAAGCCGGAAGCCTTCCTTGAGCGCGAAGTGTTCGACGAGGGCATGAAACGCTATCTTGAGGTACTGCGGGGATCGCCAGCGCGTGAGGACTGCAAGGTCATGGCGCCGGGCGATCGGGAATGGGCGGTAGCGGCAAAGCGGGAGAGGGAAGGCGCACCTGTCGATCCCGTCACGCGGGCTGCGTTTTCGGAACTTGCGGCAAAATTCTCGATCATTCCGCCCGCATATCACTAAGACGGGGCCTGTCGGTGACGGCGGCTTTTCGCCGCCATCGCATCGTCAGGCGGGGCGCTGTAGCATTTTGGGCTGCGGGTAGGGGGTAGTCGCCACGTTCAGCCTTTCGGCGACGACCGGGCGTCCGATATAATAACCCTGCGCATAATCGATCTCGAGCTGGCGCACGAGCCTCAGCTGCTCTTCCGTCTCCACGCCTTCGATCAGGATCTTGTGGCCGCGATTGCGGATGAGACGGATCATGTCCTGCAACATCGCCCGGCCGCGGGGTGTCTTGCTGTCATGCAGGAAGGAGCGGTCAATCTTGACGGTATCGAAATCCGTCATCCGCAGCCAGGAAAGGCCCGCAAATCCAGTTCCGAAATCATCCAGCCATATATTGATGCCGAGCGTCTTCAGATCGTTCAGGCAGCGCAATACATCCGAATGCATCTCCATATCCAGGCCCTCGGTGATCTCGAAGGCCAGCCTGCCGCCGGCAATCCCCGCCTCAACGAGGATCGCTGCGACCGAGGTAGCAAAACCGGGGTTCTTCAGCTGCATCGGCGATACGTTGACACTGACCACCGATACCTTGTCATCGGCCAGTATCTGCCGGCAGGCGGTCTTTATGGTCCAGAGACCGAGCTCCATGATCGTGCCGGTGCGTTCGGCAATCGGGATGAAGATGCCGGGCGAAACGGAGCCACCGTCGAGCAGGCGAAGCCGCATCAACGCTTCGGCTCCCGCCGTCTCGTTGGTCGATATGTTGAGGATCGGCTGATAGACGAGAGAAACGAGGTTTTCCGCGACAGCGATTTTCAGAAGTGCGGCGATATTTTCGGTTTCGTCGCTGGTCTGCGGATCGTCCGGATCGAACAGCTTCATGCAATTGCGGCCATTGGCCTTGGCGATGTAAAGCGCCCGGTCCGCCTCGTTGATGATCTTTTCGAGCTTGCCGTCCGGATTGGGGCGGGTGAAAGACGCGCCGATACTGACGGTGACGATGAAGGTGCCGTCCCGGCGCTGATCGTGCGAAAGCGACAGGTCTTCGACGGTGTGGCGGATGGTTTCGGCAAGCTCACCAACCTGCTGTCTGGACTTGAACGGAGCGAGTACGATGAACTCCTCACCGCCATAACGGCCGATGGAGGCGCCATGGTCGATGATCGCGTCCTGCAGGGCGTTGCCCACCGTAACGAGACACTTGTCGCCTTCCTGGTGGCCGTAGCGATCGTTGTATTTCTTGAAGAAATCCACGTCGATCAGAAAGACGGCGAAACCTTCCCCCTTCTTGCTCCAATTGTCCCACAACAGGCGCAGATGCTGGTCGATGGCGCGGCGGTTCTGCAGGCCTGTCAGGGAATCGGTATTTGAAAGCCGCAACAGCGCCTGCCCGCGCTCATCCGCCGCTTTCTGCTGGGCCTTGGCCTCCAGTGCGTTGAGAAAGACGTGGTAGCGTTCCCGGTTCAGGTTCCAGTTCACGTAAGAGGTGAAGACGAAGCAGGATATATAGAAGGTGCCGAAAGCGAGCTTGTAGAACGCATCTTCGGGAAACTGCGTCGCCGCCAGAAAATAGGTGACGAGAATGATGCCCGATGACACGAGCGAAAGATGGAAGCGGAAGGTGAAAAACAGATTGGCGCCCATCATGAAGATCGCCCCGAAAACCATGTAATAGGACATGTTTTCGAGATTGTCGGTCAAGAGCGAGGGCACGAGCCAGCCAATATAGCCCATGACCAGCGCAGTGGCGCAGGTGAGGTCAAGTGCGGCGGTGCTCGCGCCCATGCGCAATTGAATTTCGAGCGTCAGCAGGGACGTCAGGACGACGATAAGTCGCGCGATGATGGTGTAAAAGGCGACGTCGGGCACCAGAATGATGTCCGTAATGGCAAATAGCAGATAGATGAAAACAGCCGTCCACAGGCCCCGCCTGATCGAACCCCGGCGGCTACGCTCACCTTCCTGCTGGTAAAGGGCAAGAAGTTCATCAGAAAACCGGGCGTCCGGCCGCCGATATTCTTGCTGTCCACTCACCTCGCCTAACGTGTGCTTCATGCACTTTCCCATAGTGTTGCGTATACTTTATCAAGTAACTGCTTATTCGACCTTTGCGTGTACTTTCACGCTAAGCGCGATTTCCTGCCGATTTCTCTCCATGCGGGCGGAAACATGAAAAGCAAGAGCGCATCATACGCTCGCAACATTAAGTTTCACTAAATCGCGTATCCGCTTTCTCCTCCGGTCCACGAGTGTGACCAAAAAAATACGCTAATAAACTAATGTATCCCTACACTGCTCAAAAATCGAAAGCGAGTGGCCTTCCGTCTCCCAGAAACGTATAGTTAACAATGTGTTAATACTGGAGGCTGAAGTGAGGCAGGTAAAGAAAAGAAATCTGGACGGGGCAAGTCTGATCACTCCTGATACTGTCGCAAAAGAGATTTTTGCACGGAAAACGGAAGCGTTCGATGAGCATTTCGCAGTTGCGAAAGCAGAGATCGCGATCATTCTCGAATTGGCACAACAGCAGTTCGAAAATGGTGTTTCAGCACATGAGATAATACATCGAACGGCAGGCGCACTGCATGGCCTGCGCGAAAAGCTCCACTCAAGCGTGTGGGCTGAACTGATTCCTCTGGTGCAGAATCACTCCGTGTCGGACTATTTTCTGGAAGATCCGTTCACGCGCTGGTCGTTCGAAAAGCCGCGGGGTTATTCGGGCGATGCGCAGCTTCTCGACTTCATCTACGGTCACGACAGCGTTGCCGATAAGGTGAAGAACGCAACGCCGCTTGGCGCGGCTCTCTACGATTATACGAAGGACGCCAGTTCCTCGGTCGCTGTCCGCGAGCGGCGGGATTTGCTGACCCGGTTTGTTGACGAGGCCGCGGCCCGGCATGGAAGCGAAACGGAAATCCTCACCATTGCATCCGGACATCTGCGCGAGGCGGATGCATCCGTGGCCTTGAAAGAGGGCAAGATCCGGCGCTGGGTGGCGCTTGACCAAGATCCCCTGAGTGTCGGTTCCGTTGCCCGCGATTTCAACGGCAGCTGCATCGAGGCGATTGACGGTTCGGTGCGTGACATCGTCCTGCGTTCGCACGAGCTCGGCAAATTCGATCTGGTATATGCCGCCGGTCTTTACGATTACCTGAACGACAAGGTGGCGATCAAGCTTACGCGGCGCTGCATGGAGATGCTGAAGCCCGGCGGAATGTTCCTCTTCGCCAACTTCTCCGAAGACATCGTGGTCGACGGCTACATGGAGACCTTCATGAACTGGGCGCTGCTGTTGCGCTCGAAGGCGGATATGTGGCGGATCGTCAACGCCAGCGCCGATCCCGCAAGTATCGAGGCGGAGGTATTTTTCGGCGAAAACCACAACATCGTCTATGCCACGATGCGCAAAAAGGCCTGAGCCGAACTTCGTTTCGCATGTCCGCGCGAAATAGGCCGCCCGCATTTTACCATGCGGGCGGCAAGCCCTGTGCACGCCAATAATTATTTGATTAAACGTCGCTACAGGCCTAAGAATTCGCGCGAAATGCGTTGCAGAATGGAATGGCTGAAATGAAGAAATATTATTCGGATATGGGCGGTCTGCCGGGTCAGACGGAACTGCTGTCGAGCAAGGCTGTTTTCAAGGCTGCCTATGCGGTCATCCCCAAAACCGTCATGTCCGATATCGTGACGAGCGTGCTCCCGCACTGGACCGGGACACGGGCCTGGATCATCGCCCGGCCGATGACCGGTTTTTCTGAGACTTTTGCGCAATATATCGTTGAAGTGCAGCCCGGCGGCGGCAGCGAGCGGCCGGAGCCAGACGCAAGGGCGCAAGCGGCGATCTTTGTCGTTGATGGTGAAATGACCGTGGAGTTCGAGGGCGTGCAGCATGCATTGCGGACCGGTTCCTTCGCCTTCCTGCCCGCCGGCTCGCGCTGGCAGCTGCGCAATTCCGGCACGGCACCAGTCAAGTTCCACTGGGTCCGCAAGGCGTTTCAGGCGGTGGACGGCCTTGAGCCGCCGCCGGCGATCTTCACGCATGAAGATGAGCACGCTCTGTCGGCGATGCCGGATACGGACGGCAAATGGGCGACCACCCGGTTTATCGATCCCGACGACGTGCGTTACGACATGCACCTCAACATCGTCAGCCTGGAGCCGGGCGCTACCATTCCTTTCATGGAAACCCATGTCATGGAGCACGGTCTTTACGTGCTGGAAGGCAAGGCGGTTTACCGGCTGAACGAGGATTGGGTGGAAGTGCAGGCGGGTGATTTCATGTGGCTGCGCGCTTTTTGCCCGCAGGCTTGCTATGCAGGCGGGCCGGGCCGTTTCCGCTACCTGCTCTACAAGGATGTGAACCGCCACGTGAAGCTCTGGTAACGGGCGGAATCTTGGCGAAACCGAGATTTATCGCGCAATCCGGTGGCTTGCGCGATAAAGGCTTGCGTTGGATCGAATATCCCTAATAAATCCAGATATGCGGTCAGTCATCGCTGTCTCGCACGATTTCGGCATTCGGCATCCGCCCTTATTATCCTGAAGAAGACTGCCCGTATGATTGAAACGATCGATACCAATATCTTCAATCTTGCCCCTGTGGCGATGTGGATCGAGGATTTCAGCGAGGTGAAAAGCCAGTTCGATATCTGGCGGGCGCAGGGCGTCGAGGATATCCGGGCGTTTTTGCTGGAAGATCTGTCGCGGGTGGCGGCGTGCTCGCAGAAAATCCGCGTAGTTCAGGTTAATGCCAAGACGCTGGAACTGTTCGAAGCGCGGGACAAGGCGCATCTGATCGATAATCTGCACCGGATTTTCCGCGATGACATGCTTGAAAGCCATGTGAACGAGCTTTCCGAGCTTTGGGCTGGAAAAACCGAATTCATCAGCAACGCCGTCAATTACTCGATTGGCGGAAAGCGGCTGGATATCCAGCTGCGCGGTGCGGTCATACCCGGCTACGAACAGACGCTCGGGCGGTTGCTGCTGACCACAGAGGATGTGACGGAACGTGAGGAGGCTCGCCGCAAGGAGCTTTTCAACCGCCGTTATGCTGAAGGCATGTTCCAACATTCGCCCGTTTCCCTGTGGGTGGAGGATTTCAGCCGGGTTCGGCGTCTGATCGAGGAGGTCAGGGAACGCGGCATCGTCGACTTCCGGGTGTTCATGGATGTGCATCCCGAATTCGTGCGCCAATGCATGAGCGAAATCCGCGTGATCGACGTCAACCGGGCAACACTGGACCTGTTTTGTGCACCGGACCGTCAGGTTCTCTTGCAGCGGCTTGGCGATATTTTCCGTGGTGAAATGGAAAAGCCCTTCCGCGAACAGCTGATGGAGCTGTGGAACGGCAATCTCAACCACCATCGCGAAGTGGTGAACTACGCGCTGGATGGTTCAGAGCGGCATGTGCTGCTGCATTTCTCCGTTTTCCCCGGCCACGAACGCGACTGGTCGCTGGTGCAGGTGGCGCTGACTGATATTACGGCGCGGAAAAAGGCGGAGGCCTATCTCGAATATCTCGGCAAGCATGATGTGCTAACCAAGCTGCACAATCGCGCGTTCTATTCGGACGAAATGAACAGGCTGGAACGCAGCACGATCCGGCCCGTTTCGGCCATCGTCATCGATCTCAATGGCCTCAAGGACGCCAATGACAAGCTCGGGCACGACGCAGGCGACGCGCTGTTGCGGCGCCTTGGCGAAGTCCTGAACGGTGTCGTTACTGCGCCGAACCATGCTGCGCGCATTGGCGGTGATGAATTCGCCATCCTTTTGCCCGGCGCAGACAAGCAGATCGCCGCGGCGATGGTGGATACCATTTACGAACTGCTGAAGATCAACAACCAGTTCTACTCCAATGCGCCGCTTAGTCTTTCGCTGGGCGTGGCAACCAGCGAGGCCGGCGAGACAATGGAATCGCTGGTGCGCCGTGCCGACATGCATATGTACGAGCAAAAAAACGCCTATTACGCCGCAATGCGCAACAGGTCTGCCGACAACAGCGATACAACGAAGGCCTCCCCGCAACCCGAAGCCAGCTCCCTGAAGCGCCTTCTCTAACCACAGGCATCTCGTGGGTGCATTGCCTCACTGAGGATTTCCAATGCTCTGCGGGACCATGGCCGCCAATTTTTGGGCCGTTAGGCGCCATCGTCCTGGTCAAATTTGAGTGTATTCTAAAAGACCAGCGAAATTTGCTTTACGTACCTCAAAACGAACGTTAGCTTCTTCCCAAGAGCTTTGGGAGGAGTTCGTGCATGATGATTTCAAGTAAAATCGAGGGGCAAGCTCCGTTCATTCGCACCGGGTACCGGTGACGACACATGGCTTTTGCTGAGGAATCTCCAGATCAGGTCCTTATACGGACTGTCGGGTTGTCCAAATCTTTCGGTCCCGTCCAGGTTCTGAAGGATATAGAGATTGCCGTGCGCGCCGGCGAAGTTCACGCCATCATTGGCGAGAACGGCGCTGGCAAATCGACGTTGATGAAACTGCTTGCGGGCAATGAGAAGCCTTCGAGTGGGGAAATCAGGATCGATGGCGAGGCAGTTACGCTGAGCGGACCTGTCGACGCTGAACATCGCGGCATCGTTCTCGTGCATCAGGAAATATTGCTGGCCCCGGATCTGACGGTGGCTCAGAACATCTATCTGGGCCGCGAATTGTGCAAAGGCCCGATGATGGACGACCGCGCCATGCGTGCCGGCGCCCTGAGGGCTATCGCCGATCTCGGCGGTACGATCGATCCCGATGCCGTCGTCGGCAGCTTGTCGATTGCCCAGCGCCAGCTGGTGCAGATAGCCCGCGTTCTGCTCGTGCCGCATCGCGTCGTCATTTTCGACGAGCCGACCGCAAGCCTCACGCCCATTGAAACCGATGCGCTGCTGAACGTTATCAGGGACATAAGGGCAAAGGGCGTGGCCGTGCTCTATATTTCGCACCGCCTGCCGGAGGTGAAGGAGATTGCCGACCGTGTGACCGTTCTGCGCGATGGCAGGTTGGTCGGCTCCCACCCAATATCGGCGCTTGAGCCCGCCGATATGGCGCGGTTGATGGTGGGACGCGATGTCGCCAAGCTCTATCCGGACAGGAACGCCGGCGGCGAGCACGAGCCTGTCTTGCAGGTGGAGCATTTCACCGTTCCCGGTTATGCGCAGGATGCCGGTTTCAGCCTGCGAAAGGGCGAAATCCTCGGTTTTGCGGGTCTCGTCGGCGCGGGCAGAACGGAGCTTATGGAGGGCGTGCTTGGCCTGCGTCCAGGGCGGGGGACGATCCGCCATCTCGGAAAGCCTGTGCATTTTGCAAAGGCGGAAGACAGTCTGAAGGCCGGTATCGTTTATCTGAGCGAGGATCGGAAGGGCAAGGGATTGCTGCTGACGAAGGACTTGCGGGTCAATCTCACACTCGCCTCGCTGAGGAAATTCAGCCGCCTGTTCCAGATCGATATCCGTCGAGAGAAGGCAGCGCTCGATGATGCGGTGCGTGATTTCGATATTCGCACGGGAAGTAAGGACTTGCTCGCGGGCCAGCTGTCCGGCGGTAACCAGCAAAAGCTGCTGCTCGCCAAGATGATGCTGCTCGATCCATCGATCGTCATCATCGACGAGCCAACACGCGGCATCGATATCGGCACCAAGGAACAGATCTACCGTTTCATAGCAAAGCTTGCAGACGAGGGCAGGTCGATCATCGTCGTCTCCTCGGAGATGCCGGAACTGATCGGCATCTGCGACCGCGTCCTTGTAATGCGCTCCGGCAGGATCGTCGGCGAGGTGACGGGGGAACGCATGACCGAAAACGATATCGTGGCGCTTGCGACTGGCGTGCACACGCAGGAATTCGCCTGAGGGCTAATGTCCCGGCAGATTGGCCTGAAGAAAAGACAATTGAGGGGAAATATGACTGAGGCCGCACTTGATAACGGCAAAACGCCGAAGACCTCGAAAGACTGGGACCTGCGCGCCGTTGCGCCCTTTGTGGCGCTGGCTTTGCTGCTGGTTCTCGGCGCCGTCGCCAATCCGAATTTCATCGGCATCGACAATCTGCTGAACGTGGTTACCCGCAGCGCCTTCATCGCCATCATTGCGCTCGGCGCCACCTATGTCATCACATCCGGCGGACTTGATCTCTCCGTCGGCGCGATGGTGGCTTTCGTTGCCAGCCTGATGATCCTGTTCATGAACAGCGGCGTTATTGCCAATCCGCTGGTGATGCTGCTGGCCGCCATGGCGCTGGCTATCGCCATCGGCGCCGCTTGTGGGCTTGCAAACGGCCTCATCACCACCATCGGCCGCATCGAGCCCTTCATCGCCACGCTTGGCACCATGGGCATTTATCGCGGTCTCACCACCTGGCTGTCGCAAGGGGGCGCGATCACACTGCGCAACCCGGAAATCCAGACGCTTTATCGCCCGGTCTATTTCGGCAATGTTATCGGTGTGCCGGTGCCGGTCATCGTCATCTTCGTCACTGCCGCCATCGCCGCTTTCGTGCTTTACCGTACCCGTTACGGCAGGCATCTGACGGCGGTAGGTTCCAGCGAGGATGTGGCGCGTTACTCCGGTATTTCGGTCATTCGCGTCCGCACGATTGCCTATGTGGTTCAGGGTCTTTGCGTCGCCGTTGCCGTCCTGCTTTACGTGCCGCGTCTTGCCTCCACTTCGGCCACTACAGGCATGTTGTGGGAGTTGCAGGCCATCACCGCCGTCGTCGTCGGTGGCACCGCGCTACGGGGCGGGGTGGGGCGCATCTGGGGCACGATTTGCGGCGCCTTCATTCTGGAAATCGTTGGCAACATCATGATCCTGTCGAACTTCGTCAGCGAATATCTGATCGGTGCCATTCAGGGCGCGATCATCATCATCGCCATGCTGGTGCAGCGTTCGCTCAGCCGCAGATAGCCGGACATCGATGAGACATCTGGCCGCGCAATCTGGGGCATGCGCGGTTACAACAGGAGGAACGCCCCGGTCTTGGGAGGAAAGAGACTATGCGTAGAAAATTCATCGGCGTGGCATTTGTCGCGCTGGCTGCCGTTCTTGCGGGTTCTGCCCATGCGCAGGAGAAGAAGGTAACGATCGGCGTATCCATTCCGGCGGCCGACCACGGCTGGACGGCGGGCGTCGTTTACCATGCCGAACGGGTGGCAAAGCTTCTGATGAAGGAGCATCCGGGTCTGAACGTCATCGTCAAGACCTCGCCGGATGCCGCCAATCAGGCAAACGCGCTTCAGGATCTCGCCGTGCAGGGGCTGGACGCACTGGTCGTGCTGCCGTCTGATCCCGATCCGCTCGTCAACGCCATCAAGGAGATCAAGGACAAGGGCACCTTTGTCGCGCTCGTCGACCGCGCGCCGAGCGTCAACGACAATTCGATCCGCGATCTATACGTTGCGGGTAACAATCCGGCACTGGGACAGGTGGCAGGCGAATACATCAAGAAAACCACGCCTGATGCGGAAGTGGTGGTCATTCGCGGTCTGCCGATCCCGATCGACCAGCAGCGCCAGGATGGTTTCGACAAGGGTATTGCCGGCTCCAGCGTCAAGGTTCTCGACCGCCAGTACGGCAACTGGAACCGCGACGACGCCTTCCGCGTGATGCAGGACTACCTGACCAAATACAAGAAGATCGACGTGGTCTGGTGTCAGGACGACGACATGGCGGTTGGCGTGCTGGAGGCAATCCAGCAGGCGAAACGCACCGATATCAAGTATATTGTTGCTGGCGCCGGCTCCAAGGACATGATCAAGCGCGTGATGGACGGCGACAAGCTGGTTCCGGTCGACGTGCTCTATCCGCCAGCGATGGTGGCGACCGCCATGCAGCTGACGGCTGGTCATTTTTACGATCAGGTGCCGGTTGCCGGCGAGTATATTCTCGACGCGACGCTGATCACCAAGGAAAATGCCAAGCAGTTCCACTTCCCGGATTCGCCGTTCTGATAAGCGGTTTCCAGCTATGCAACGCCCGCGGGAAGGCAGGCGTTGCATCCGCACTCCTTCACTCCGGACCAGATCCGGGGTGCAGCGCGATCAAGTCGTTGATCGCGATAGAGTCTTTCATGGCGCTGGCGCGCCGCGGCTCGATGCCGGATTAAATACGGCATGACGAGAGGAAGGTCGGCGGAAACTATACCGCTCCCCCCGCTCTTCATCCATTTTTCCTGAACCACGCCGAGAGATAATCCACGAAGCTGCGCACTTTGGCGGGAAGGTAACGGCGGTGGGGGTAGACGGCATATATGCCGCGGTCTTTGGAAATATAGTCGTCGAACAGGGTCACAAGCTCGCCGGACTGGATGAAGGGTCTTGCAATAAAGTCCGGCACCATGGCGATGCCAAGCCCTGCGCGGGCGGCGCGGAGTGTCGCTTGCGGGCTGTTCACCTCGATCGGTCCACTGATGGTAACGGAGTTCGAGCCGCCATCCGCTTCAAGATAACGCACGGTGTTGTGGAAGCGGGTGTTGGTGTCGATGATGAAGGGCACGCGGGAAAAGTCCTGAGGACCATTGAGCGGGCCGTGTCTGGCGACAAAATCCGCCGTCGCCACTGCATAGACCCGGAAATCGGAGATCTTGCGGGCGATGAGGCCTGAATCTTCCAGCCGCGTAATGCGAATCGCAAGGTCGAATCCTTCCTCGATCAGATCGACGAATCGGTCATCAGCGACGATTTCCAGCGACAGTTCCGGATTTTCCTTGGCGAAATCGATGAGGCTCTGGCCAACATCGGCGTCGATGAAGGTGCGCGGAACGGATATTCTGAGCTTGCCCTTCAGATCGGCATTCTTCTCGCGCACCAGATCGGCGAGGTTGTCGATCTCCTTCAAAATGTCGGAGGCGGTGCGGTAATAGGTATGGCCGGCCTCCGTCAGCGAGAATTGCCGGGTGGTGCGGTTGAGAAGCAGTGCACCGAGATCATCTTCCAGTTCCCGGACATATTTGGACAAAAGCGCCTTGGAACGCCCGGTCTTGCGGGCAGCGGCGGAAAAACCCTCCGCTTCGACAACGTCGATAAAGGCGCGGATGCGGGTGAGCGTGTCCATGAAAATCCTCCGGTTCGTTCCATATAATTGAACGCTGAGGCGTGACTGTTCAACCCGTAAAATGGTTGCCGAAAAAATCCGCTATATGGTGAAAAAATCCTCTTGATTATGACGGCGAATATTCTTATCTCCCGTGCTGCCCAAAGTCGCACGTGCCCATGTGTGTCCGCCGAGTCCTCGATGTGGTGAGGAGTTCGGTAAGGTACCTGGAACTAACCCCTCCAGTCGCTATTCCGGCCAACCGGGAAATGCGAGGACATATGAAGCAACGACGGTGCGGGCCTTTCTGGTTCTCTGCCGGCTTTCCATCAGCCGGGGTACTGAAGAGGCACACCATCATTGCCTGAAGTGCGGTCGGGTCATTCCCTCCAATCGATGGCAGACAAAGCCGAATGATGCTCTGGCAGGGCGTCATTCATATTTGCGCCTTGAGCGTATGCTATCGATTCTGCGCCTCCACCGGCTGATTCGTATGCATATCTCGAGCGTCCTTTGTCCTCCGGATTTTCCGGAGCCGGTTTTATAGGGAATATATCGATGACGACTGCACGCATTCTCGATTTCATCAAGACCCGACGTCCCGAAGGCCCTTGCCTCGTGGTCGACCTCGACGTCGTGCGCGACAATTTCAACGCGTTCCGGCATTCGCTGCCGAACAGCGCGATCTATTATGCGGTCAAGGCAAACCCGGCTCCCGAAATCCTGAAGCTGCTTGCTTCACTCGGCTCCAACTTCGATTGCGCCTCCGTGGCTGAAATCCAGATGGCGCTTGATGCAGGTGCAACGTCCGACCGGATCTCGTTCGGCAACACCATCAAGAAGGAACGCGATGTCGCCCGCGCTTACGCGCTCGGCATCGATCTCTTCGCCGTCGACAGCCATGAGGAAGTCGAGAAGGTTGCCCGTGCCGCTCCTGGCGCGCGCGTCTTCTGCCGCGTGCTGACGGACGGTGAAGGTGCCGAATGGCCGCTGTCGCGCAAGTTCGGCTGCGTACCGCAGATGGCTGTTGATGTTCTGGTCTACGCACATCAGCTGGGCCTCGAGTCCTACGGCGTTTCCTTCCATGTCGGTTCGCAGATGATGAATCTCGACGCATGGGATGCAGCGCTGGGCGATGCCAAGCGCGTTTTCGCTTCGCTGTCCAAGCAGGGCATTCACCTGCAGATGGTCAATATGGGCGGTGGTTTCCCGACCAAGTACCTGCGCGACGTTCCTGCTGCCGAAGAATACGGCCAGGCTATCGACACGGCGCTGCGCAAGCACTTCGGCAACCAGATCCCGAAGACGATCATCGAGCCGGGCCGTGGAATGGTGGGTAACGCTGGCGTCATCAAGGCGGAAGTTGTTCTCGTGTCGCGCAAGTCCGACAACGACAACCATCGCTGGGTGTTCCTCGATATCGGCAAGTTCGGCGGTCTCGCCGAGACGATGGATGAGGCTATCCGCTACCCGATCCGCACCGAGCGCGATCAGGACGAGATGGAGCCTTGCGTTCTGGCCGGTCCGACCTGCGACAGCGCCGACGTGCTGTACGAAAAGAACATGTACCCGTTGCCGGTCTCTCTGACCATCGGTGACGAGGTTCTGATCGAGGGCGCAGGTGCCTATACGACGACCTATTCGGCGGTTGCCTTCAACGGTTTCGAGCCGCTGAAAGCCTACGTCATCTGATCCGAACGCCGCCCGCTGAGTAAGGCGGCGTCTCGAACAAGCTTCCGTTCCGGCTTTGCCGATTGTGCTGTTGCGCAAATCCCTGCTTGCTGCTCCTCTTCCAGCCGAGGAAAGCGTGTCGGCGGGCCGGAACGGCTCCACCAATTTTTGATCAAGGGCCGCGTGTGGGCGGTTGTGTGATGGAGGGCCGAGAGATGGCCGCTCTTCTGAATTCGGTACGTGCATTTTTCACCCCGCAGACATTTCATGTCGATCAGGAAAATCCGGGCGATGTCGTTGCCCGTGAAAACCTGCTTGACCGCGCCATGGGCGCTGGCCGCCGCCGCAAGTCTTCCGAAAAGCTGCGCGCCGGCCGCGTGCCAGCGGAAGGTCTGGCGCTCGTCGCCCGTGACGAGGACGGCCATGTCATCGGCACGGTGCGCCTGTGGAATGTCGAGGCCGGCATTTCGCGCGAAGGCCGCGCTGTCGAAGCGCTGCTGCTTGGCCCGCTTGCGGTTGATGCTGCCCATGAGGGCAAGGGCATCGGTTCGGCGCTGATGCGTGCAGCAATCTCCGAGGCAACCAAACGTGGCCATGGCGGCATTCTTCTGGTCGGCGACGCCGCCTATTATGAGCGTTTCGGCTTTTTTGCCGATAAGGCCCAGCACCTGATCATGCCCGGCCCGTTCGAGCGTAGCCGTTTTCTGGCGCTTGAACTCAAAGCCGGCTGGCTGGAAGGTGCGGCTGGCATGCTGGTCGCAAGCGGCCGCAGGCTCTCTGCCTGAGACGAGCCCTGTCACTGATATGAAACCCCGGCTGATTGCCGGGGTTTTTCTTTCTACCCTGTGGCCTTGCGGACGGCCTTTGATTGCCGATAATTTTCGAACATCTCTTGCGCAGGAGAGTTTGCGGGTATATACCCGAGACAAATGCCAAACGATAGTTGTCACTGCATCCTGCTGCGTAAAGCATCCCGTAAGGTCTCGTCCTATTACGACGAGGCGCTGGCACCGCTTGGCGTCAATATCGGCCAGTTCAGCCTGTTGCGGAACATCAACCGCATGGCGCCGGTGTCGCTTACCGATCTCGCCGCGCGGGTGGAACTGGACCGCTCGACAGTTGGTCGCAATACCAAGGTGCTGGCCCGCATTGGGCTGGTGGCCATCGGCCATGGCGAGGATCAGCGCGAAGCGATGCTGACCGTGACGGAGCAGGGGCAGGAGATCCTGAAAACAGGCGCGCCCCTCTGGGACGGAGTACAGGACGAAATCGAGGCCCGGCTTGGCCCTGAAAAGACCGTTCAATTGCAGGAACTACTCGCAGCCCTGTAATTTTTTGATGATAAAACGGGTATCTGCCCGCAATATAGGGTATATACCCGTAAAATTTCGGCCGCTGGCCGCTGGAAAGGAATTTTGAACATGCTCTCCACACGCCTTGCCAGCTGGATGGCCGACAGAAATATACATTATGGCTGGCTTGTTGCTGCAACCACCTTTTTGACGATGCTGGCAACCGCCGGCGCGATGGGATCGGCCGGGGTGATGATCCAGCCGCTTCATCAGGAGTTCGGCTGGGATATTGCCGATATTTCATCTGCCATGGCGGTCAGGCTGGTGCTCTTCGGCCTGCTCGGGCCTTTTGCCGCTGCCTTCATGAACCATTTCGGTATTCGGCAGGTCGTGTCGACGGCCCTTGCGCTGATCATGGGCGGCATCGTCGCTTCGTTCTTCATGACTGAGGTGTGGCAGCTGTTGCTGCTATGGGGCGTGGTGATCGGTGTTGGCACCGGCATGACGGCACTGGTGCTGGGCGCGACCGTGGCGTCGCGCTGGTTTTCGAAGCGTCGGGGACTGGTGATCGGCCTGATGACGGCCAGTAACGCCACCGGCCAGCTGGTTTTTCTGCCTTTGCTCGCGGCACTGACGGAGGCCTATGGCTGGCGCACCGCGCTGACGCTATCCGTTGCGGTGATTGCGATCGCCATGATTCTCGTGCTGCTCTTGATGCGTGACCATCCCGCCGATGTCGGCCTGCCAGCCTATGGCGAGACGGTGGTGGTAAAACCGCCGAAGCAGGACCACAAGTTTCTTGCAACACTGGCATCCCCTATACTGACGTTGAAGAGCGTGTCCGGAAACCCGGTTTTCTGGGTGCTTTTCGGCACGTTCTTCGTCTGTGGACTTTCCACCAACGGCCTTATCCAGACACACTGGATTTCCATCTGCGGTGATTTCGGCATGGCGGCGGTCACGGCGGCCGGCACACTGGCGGTGATCGGCATTTTCGATTTCTTCGGCACCATCTTCGCCGGCTGGCTTTCCGACCGTTTCGACAACCGCTTCCTGCTCTTCTGGTTTTACGGTCTGCGCGGGCTGTCCCTGATCTATCTCTCCTTCTCGGGCTTCAGCTTCGTGGAGCTTTCGGTCTTCGCCGTATTTTACGGGCTGGACTGGGTGGCAACCGTGCCGCCAACGGTGAAGCTTGCCGCTGAGAGTTTCGGCCGCGAAAAGGCGGGCCTGGTTTTCGGCTGGGTGTTTGCCGGGCATCAGTTGGGGGCCGCCACCGCTGCCTTTGGCGCAGGTTTCTTCAAGAGCGACTTCGACACTTACATGCCCGCGCTGCAGATTGCCGGTGTGATGTGCATGATCGCTGCTGTCTCGGTGCTGCTTCTCAAAAAGCCGGGTTCCGCGACTTTGGCACCGCAGGCCGCCTGAGATTGCAAAGGAGAAGGCTTGTGAAAGCAGGCCGACTTCCGACTGCCGAGCCCGCTATTTTGACCGTTGTCATGGCTATCTGTTGCGTAATTATCACAGCATGCGGCGGCTAGCTGCCCTGGCTTATCGTTCGCCTTTCGGTTTGATCCATCTCAATCCGTTCACCTCTCCCTTGGCGATAGTGGCCGTAGCGGCTGCGGCAAGCGAGGATTCGCGAAGGCCCGCCGCCATCAGCCGGTTTCCCGGGCTTGCCCGGCTGCGGCGCGCGATAGGAGAGATGGAATGACGAACAGGAACAAAAAGACCGCCTTGCTTGCCAGTGTTACGGTGAGCGTCGCGGCGATGCTGATGTCGGCCAACGCGATGGCGGCAGATCTGGCCCCGCCGGCACCAGCCCCCACCGCTGAAGAGGCGATTGCGGCGGCGAGCCCATGGATGCTGCGCGTGCGTGGTCTCGGGGTCATCACCCATGACAGCGGCAGCGTTGACGGTGTGCCGGGTGCGGGTCTCTCCTATTCGGATACGGTCATTCCTGAACTCGACATCAGCTATTTCTTCACCCCGAATATCGCTGCCGAACTCATCCTTGGCACCACATACGCCAAGATCAACGGCGAGGGTGTGCTGGCCGGTACGCCGGTGGGCAAGACGTGGTTGCTGCCGCCGACGCTGACCCTGCAATATCACTTTACCGATTTCGGCGCCTTCAAGCCCTATATCGGCGCGGGCGTGAACTATTCGATGTTCTACAACCAGTCCGAAAAACCCGGCTTCAGCAATCTTGATGTCAAGAACAAGTTCGGCGCGGCCGTGCAGGTGGGTTTCGACTATATGCTGGACGAGCATTGGGGCGTGAACTTCGACGTGAAGAAGATTTTCCTGAAGACCGACTGGACCGCAGAACTCGGCGGCACGCCAATCAGCGGCAAAGCGAAACTCGATCCCTGGTTGATCGGTGCGGGTATCACCTATCGCTTCTGACCTTGGCCTAGGTTCCGGCGCCGCCTTTGACGGGCGGCGTTTTCTGAGCTATACGGACGGCCACGGGCAGAAGAGCCCCGGCCGTCCGCAGGCGTTTGCGCCCCTGGTGAAGCTCTTTTTGGAATGACGGTCATCCCCATGTTTTGCATGTCGTCGATGGCAACGCGGACCCCTTCGGAAAAATACGGCATGCGCATGTTGGAGAACCGTTATGAACGTGTCCAAACCGCTTCCCGCGCTTGAGGGACTGAAAGAGCAGGCAAAACGGCTGCGCGCCGCCCTTGAAGGGCAGGGGCAGACAATCACCCATTCAAAGGCGCTGGAACTCATCGCTGCGCAATATGGCTTCCGCGACTGGAACACCCTGTATGCCACGGCGGGAAACCGTCCCGCATTCAATCCTTATCTTCTGGGTTCGCGGGTGGAAGGCCTCTATCTCGGCCAGCCCTTCGTAGCCTCCGTTCTGGGCGTGCAAACGCTAGGCGGCGACCCGGAACGCTACCGGCTGACCTTGCATCTCGACGATCCCGTGGATGTGGTGACCTTCGAAAGCTTCTCGGCTTTCAGGCAGCGTATCCACTGCAATATCGATACGTCCGGACGTACGGTGGAGAAAACCTCCAACGGTAGGCCACAGGTTGAGCTGGTCTGGTAGTCCGAGCACCCGCCGAGAGGCGGGTGTCTCCTTGTCTGTCGTAAGATCCTAAATCCGCTTCCCCGCTGCATCAAACAGATGGAAGTCCTTCGTCTGGGCGGCAATCCGCAGGTTTTCGCCGATGCCAAGCTGCGAACGGCCGGGAACGCGGAAGACGATGGTGGTGCCGTCTGTGAAGGAGCCGTGCACGTAGCTTTCCGCGCCCACCAATTCCACGGCGTCCACCCGCACGGTGCCGGTGAAAGCGGCATCGGGAGCTTCTGTCTCCGCGAGCGTGATGTCTTCCGGGCGGATGCCAAGTGTGGCAGCGGTTTGCGGCAGCGCACCTGATCCATTCACCGACCATCCGGATGCGCCGTTAGCCGATGGGGTGCCGTAGGGCAGGAGGTTCATGGAGGGCGAACCGATGAAGGTAGCGACGAAGGTGGTGGCCGGTTTTTCGTAAAGCTCGATAGGTGTGCCGATCTGCTCGATGCGGCCGGCATTCAGCACCACGAGGCGGTCGGCTAGCGTCATAGCTTCCATCTGATCATGGGTTACGTAGACGCTGGTGGTGGCGAGCGAGCGTTGCAGGCGGCGGATTTCGACGCGCATCTGCACGCGCAGCTTGGCATCGAGGTTGGACAGCGGCTCATCGAACAGGAATGCGGCGGGCTTGCGCACGATGGCACGGCCCATGGCCACGCGCTGGCGCTGGCCACCCGAGAGCTGGCGCGGCCTGCGCTCCAGGTATTGTTCGATTTCCAGTGCCTTGGCCGCCTCGGTGATACGCCGGTCGATCTCGTCCTTCGGCGTGTTGCGGTTCTTGAGGCCATAGGCGAGGTTCTGCCGCACCGTCATATGCGGGTAAAGCGCGTAGTTCTGGAACACCATGGCAATATCACGGTCTGACGGTTCGAGATCGTTGACGACTCGGTCGCCGATGACGATCTCACCGCCCGATATGCTTTCCAGCCCGGCGATCATGCGCAGCAATGTTGATTTTCCGCAGCCGGAGGGGCCGACCAATACGATCATCTCGCCATCGGCTATATCCATCGATACGCCCTTGATAGCGTCGACATTGCCGCCGTAAACCTTGCGGACGTCTTTCAGCGCAATTTTTGCCATTACTTCTCGGTCTCCACCAAACCTTTGACGAACCAGCGCTGCATCAGCACCACAACGATAATCGGGGGGATGATGGCGAGGATCGCCGTCACCATCACATAATTCCAGGGCGTCGAAGCGTCGGTGAAATCCACCATGCGCTTGAGGCCGATGATGATCGTGTTCATCTTGGCGTCGTTGGTCACGAGCAGCGGCCAGAGATACTGGGTCCAGCCATAGATGAACAGGATCACGAAGAGAGCGGCGATATTGGTTTTCGACAGCGGCAGCAGAATATCGCGCATGAAGCGGAACGGCCCTGCATTGTCGATGCGCGCCGCCTCGACCATTTCACCGGGAATGGTCAGAAAAAACTGCCGGAACAGGAACGTCGCCGTCGCGGATGCCATCAGCGGCAAGGTCAGTCCCGCATAGGTATCGATAAGCCCCAGGTCGACGATGACCTTGTAGGTGGGCAGGATGCGCACCTCCACCGGCAGCATGAGCGTGATGAAGATCATCCAGAAGAAACCCATGCGGAAGGGAAAACGGAAAAACACGATTGCGAAAGCTGACAGGAACGAAATGACGATCTTGCCGATGGCAATGGCGAGCGCCACCACAAAGCTGTTGAACAGCAGCCGTTCAAGGCTGACGCCAACCACTCTTTCGACGCCGCCGACCATGGCGTCTGTATAGTTTTCACCAAGATGGTCGCCGGGCAGCAGCGACATCGGTGGGCGGATGATGTCATTCGACGTCATGGATGACGCGATGAAGGTGTAGTAGATCGGGAAGGCCACGATGATGATGCCGAGAACAAGCATCAGATGGGCGATCACGCGGGCGACCGGGCGATTTTCAATCATCAGGAAATCCTCAGCCGTAATGCACGCGCTTCTCGACGAAGCGGAACTGGAAGGCGGTCAGCGCAATGACGATCACCATCAGGATGACGGATTGCGCGGCGGAAGAGCCGAGGTTCAGGTTTACGAAGCCATCATTGTATACCTTGTAGACCAGTGTTTCCGTCGCCTTGGCAGGGCCGCCGCCGGTAACTGCGTGGATGATGCCGAACGTATCGAAGAAGGCATAGACCGTGTTGACGACCAGCAGGAAGAAGGTCGTCGGCGCCAGCAGCGGGAAAACGATGGTCCAGAAGCGCCGCGAGCCGCGTGCGCCGTCAATGGAGGCCGCCTCCAGCAATGATTTCGGAATTGCCTGCAAGCCTGCGACAAAAAACAGGAAATTATAGCTGATCTGCTTCCATGCGGCGGCTGCGACCACGAGCAGCATGGCCTGATTGCCGTTGAGCAGCGGGTCCCACATAATGCCGTTGCGGCGCAGGATGTAGGAGAAAGTTCCCATGGCCGGATTGAACATGAACAGCCACAGCATGCCAGCAACGGCGGGTGCCACAGCATAGGGCATGATCATCATGGTGCGGTAAAAACCTTTGCCGCGCACCACGCGGTCTGCCGCCGTTGCCAGAAGCAATGCCAGCCCCATCGAGACGAGTGCGGTCAGGACGCTGAAAATGACCGTGACGTGCAGCGCGTTCAGATAGCTTTCATCCGAAAGTACGGCGGAAAAATTGGCCAGCCCGACGAAATTGCTGTTCAGCCCGAAGGCATCCTCGCGCATGGTCGACTGGTAGAGCGCCTGACTTGCCGGCCAGAAGAAAAAGATCACCGTCAGGATGATCTGTGGCGCGACCAGCAGATAGGGCAGGATCTTGTTGGGGAATACGACGCTTTGCACGGCGATCTCCTGATGAAATGGGAATACCGCCCGCACCGGGTAAGGATGCGGGCGGGGGCAGGGATCGTTTAGTTGCCGGTGGCCTGCTTGATGGCCGCATCACCGCGCGTGACAATCTTGTCGAGTGCGGATTTCGCGTCCTGCTTGCCGGCCAGCATCGCCTCGAACTCTTCGTTCATGATGTCGCGGACCTGCGGCAGGTTCACGAGGCGCACGCCCTTGGAGTTTTCTGTCGGTGGCTTGCCCATCATCTGCAGAAGCGGCGTTTCGCGGCCGGGATTCTTGTCATAGAAGCCGGATTTCTTGGTTTCCTCATAGGCCGCGATCGTTACCGGCATGTATCCAGAGACCTGATGCAGACGAGACTGGATCTTGGTCTGGGAAAGGAAATGGAAGAACTCGGCCACACCTTTATATTCGGCATCGCTCTTGCCGCCGAAGACCCAGAGGCTCGCGCCGCCGGGAATGGTGTTCTGCGGACCATGACCCTCGTAGTAGGGAAGCTGGCCGATACCGTAATTCATGCCGGTCTTGATGATGTCGCCAAGGCCGCCGGAGGATTCGGTAAGGATGCCGCATTCGCCGGACATGAACAGCTGCTTGGCTTCCGAAGTGCGCCCGCCGTAACGGAAGGTGCCGTCTTTCGCAAGGTCGGCAATGGCCTGGAAGTGTTCGACGAAGAGCGGCGCGTTGACGGCAAGCTTCACATCGGTGCCGCCCAGCCCGTTTTCATTGCTGCCATAGGAAACGTTGTTCCATGCGGCAAAGTTTTCGGTTTGGATCCAGGTCAACCATGTTGAGGTGAAGCCGCATTGGGCAGCGCCGCTTGTCTTGATCTTCTTGGCGGCTTCGAAAACCTCCGGCCAGGTCTTCGGCGGATTTGCCGGGTCAAGGCCTGCCTTCTGGAAGGTATCCTTGTTGTAATAGAGGATCGGCGAGGACGAATTATAGGGGAAGGACAGCATGGTGCCGTCAGGCTTGGAATAATAGGCGACGATGCCGGCCAGATATTCGTCCTTGTTGAAGGTATAGCCGCCTTCCTTCAATACTTCCGCCACCGGTTTGATTGCGCCGGCAGCACCCATCATCACGCCTGAACCGGCGTCGAACACCTGAATGATCGCCGGCGGCTGCTTGGCGCGGAAGGCCGCAATACCGGCATTCAGGGTTTCCGGATAGGTGCCCTTGAAGACGGGCATGATCTTGTAGTTTGTCTGGCTTTCGTTGAACTCTTTCGCGAGCGCGTCCACGACCTCGTTATTGGCGCCGGTCATGGCATGCCACCACTGGATTTCCGTCGCGGCGAATGCGTTCGATGTGACAAAAAACGAAAGCGCAGATGCCGCAGCAAGACGGTAGCTGAGTTTTTTCAAGGCGATTCCTCCCATTTTAAAAACAGTAAAAGATACAGCCCCTTATTGCAGCCTATCCTCCTCGATATGGCTGCGGGCGAGCTTTTCTGTATTAGCGGCCTGATTTAAAGCGAACTCTAATGAAAATGCAATAGACGGTGGAACGAAAAAAACGAAAGTGAACGAAACGGTTTTATTATTCCATTTTGGGTCCGCTTTGGTTTTTTCGTGTGCTTGCGGGCATGGTTCGCGACGGGATACCGGAAGCGGCTTTCCGAGGCCATGTTCACGAGGAATTTCTCAAAGGAGTATTGATATGTTATTACATTACGTATTAAGTCTCTCCAAGATTTGCTGCTTGAAGGTGCGGATGTGTTCGGAATGAAGGGGAAGAAGGCGGTTGCACCAGAAGACGTCTCGTCCGTCACCCCATCCACCGGAACGGTGCCTGTCACACTGCTTACCGGCTTTCTGGGCGCGGGCAAGACCACGCTTCTGAACGAGCTTCTGAGCGAACCGGAAATGCGTGGTGCCGCCGTCATCGTCAACGAATTCGGTTCGGTGCCCATGGATCACGGCCTGGTCCGCACCGGATCGGAGCGTTATTTCAGGACCACGACCGGCTGCATCTGTTGCACCGCCACCAGCGATATCCGCACCTCGCTTTACGAGTTGTATCAGGCCTTTCTGGAAGGGGTGGTGCCGGAAATATCGCGTGTCGTCATCGAAACCACCGGCCTTGCCGATCCTGCGCCGATCATCAACAGCCTGATTCCCGGCGGTACGCCTGCCGCGGGCCTGCGCGATCATATCGTCGCCCGCCACTTTCATCTCTCAGGCGTCGTTGCCGCTTTCGACGTTACCTCCGGCCAGGCGATGCTCGACAGTTTCATCGAGGGCTGGAAACAGCTTGCCTTTGCCGATCACATTGTTTTGACCAAAACCGATCTCACTGACGGGGCGGCGATGGGCTGTGAGAGCCTCTCCGATCTCAATCCTGCCGCGCGCCTGCATGACCGCAATGCGCGCGACTTCAATCTGATGTCGCTGTTTGCGCCAGCGGATTATTCGTTGCGTAACAAGCCGGAAGACGTGACGGGCTGGCTTGCCGCCGACAGGCTGAGCCTGCATGCCGCGCACGGGCACGATATCAACCGTCATGGTGCCGGGGTAGAGGCGTTCGATTTGACGTTCGATGGCGCTTTCGATCCGCAGGCGATCGTTACCTTTCTCGAACTCGTCACCAGCAACGTGCATTCCGGTCTGCTGCGGCTCAAGGGAGTTTTCGGTGCGACGGATGATCTGAACCGTCCAGTGGTCGCCCATGCCGTGCAGCACCGGCTTTATCCGCTGAGCCGTCTGGAAAGCTGGCCGGATGGCAACCGTGCAACCCGTGTTGTCCTCATTGGCATGGATATGCCGCAGCAGCCGATCCGCGATCTCTTCGAGGCATTGGCCTCGCAGGCAGCAAGAAAGGTTTCCCGATGACGGCAAGAGCAAATCCGCTTGCACGCAGCGGCTCTGCGATAGTCTCTCAGGCCCGTCTTCTGAAACACTGGACGCGGGAGCTGCTTGCCCTCCGCGAGGACGAGATCGTTTCCGTCAACGAGATTGCCTGCGTGCAGCCGGATTGCCCACCGAAGGAAACGGTAATCCTCGTTTTGTCCGCATCCGGCAAAACCCGGCAATTCTCAATTCACCAGGCGCTGCTGGATATAGAGCGTGATGATATCGTCAGAGCCGTCGCCGCCAATCCGCCGTAAGGCCATCTGTATCGAACGCCATGGCGCTTGACGACAGGTGTCGTCATCCGGCACTTCAGGAGCAGCGGGATTCGCTAAATCTGAAGGGTACGGAATGGCCGATCTGGCGGTACATGCGGGTTTGTTTCTGACGGCTTTTGTCGCGGCAACCATCCTGCCCATGCAGTCGGAGGCCGCACTTGCCGGCCTGATCCTTTTGAAGTCCCAGCCGGTCTGGCTGCTGGTTACTGTTGCCAGCGCCGGCAATGTCGCCGGATCCCTCGCCAACTGGCTGCTCGGCCGTGGCATCGAACGCTTCCGGCATCGGCGGTGGTTTCCTGTTGGGGAAGCCGCGCTGCAACGTGCCCAGAACTGGTACAGGCGTTACGGCAAGTGGTCGCTGCTGCTCAGCTGGGCGCCGCTGATCGGCGATCCGCTGACGGTTGCGGCCGGCATCATGAAGGAGCCGCTGCCGGTTTTTCTTCTGCTTGTTACCATTGCCAAGGTTGGGCGTTATCTTGTGCTGACGCTGGTGACGCTGAATTTTCTTTGAATTGCGTTGCCGAGACCTTCTCCCCGGCGGGGAGAAGGCGAAAGAGGCATCCGCTCGTCTAAAATGCCGGAGTTGAGAACCAATCAAGCCGCCTTCCGGTCCCAGCTGGCGAAGGGGTCGGGCAGGTGTCGCCATGCGTCCGGGGTGAAGGCATCTGTGTCGATCAGACACGCATCGAGCTGCGCTCGGATGCGCGCTTCGCTCATGGGATCGGAACCGATGAAGACGATTTCCTGCCGGCGGTCGCCAAAGACCGGGTCGAGATAGGGCTTCATCATGTCGAGGAACTGCTGCTCGCGCGGCCATTGCTCGCTCGGCACGGCGGACCACCAAAGGCCCATTTTGCCGGTGCGCACCAGTGCGCCAGCCTGGCTTATCTCCCCGACATAAGCCGGCCGCGTGGCCAGCCAGAAGAAGCCTTTGGCACGCACCACACCCGGCCAGGCGCGGTCGATAAAACGTTGGAACAGCACGGGATCGAACGGCTTCTTGGCGCGGTAGACGAAGGAGCGGATGCCATATTCCTCGGTCTCGGGAATGTGGTCCTTGAAACCGTGCAACTCCTTGAACCACAGCGGGTGTTCTTCGGCCTTGGCGAAATCGAAGCGGCCGGTGCCCAGCACCTCCTTCAGTTCCACCTTGCCGAAATCGGCTTCGATGAGTTTTGCATCCGGGTTCAGCCCGACGATGATTTTGCGGGCGGCGTCACGCTCATCCGGCGTGGCAGTGCCGATCTTGTTGAGGACAACGACATCGGCAAATTCGATCTGCTCGACCAGAAGGTCGACGATAGTGCGGTTGTCCCCTTCACCCGCCGTCTCACCACGGTCGGCAAGAAAGTCGGAGGAACCGTAGTCGTTTAGAAGATTGGCGGCATCCACCACCGTCACCATCGTGTCCAGATGCGCGACATCGGAAAGGCTGCGACCGTTTTCATCGCGAAAATCGAAAGTGGCGGCCACCGGCAGCGGCTCGGCGATGCCGGTGGATTCGATCAGCAGATAATCGAACCGGCCCTGCTCGGCGAGCGCGCGTACCTCATTCAGAAGGTCGTCGCGCAGCGTGCAACAGATGCAGCCATTGGTCATTTCCACAAGCTGTTCCTCGGTACGCGAAAGATTGGCGCCGCCATCGCGTACAAGTGCCGCATCGATATTGATCTCGCTCATGTCGTTGACGATCAACGCGACCCGCAGACCGTCGCGGTTGGCGAGAATATGGTTGAGAAGCGTCGTCTTTCCGGCACCAAGAAAGCCGGAGAGGACAGTGACGGGAAGTTTTTTCGACATGCGGGCCTCGTTTTATTAGCGGTGGTAGCGTGGCAGTCATCGTCGTCACGACTTGCGGTTTGGGAACGACGGGGCTGGTGGCTACATCGCTTGTTGTTTGTAACGTAATAACATTAGATGGGCGCAGCGTGTCAACTGGCTTTAGAAAAATTGCTTGCCGGATGCTTCCTTCGGCTTGTCCCGGGAATCCAGAGCCCCGCATGATCACACCCCCAGGCGATCCTGAGGTTGTCGTCCAATGTGAGATGGAGCCTACCTTTCCGATAGTTAATGTTATTTCATTACGTATTCGTTTGACGAATGTAATAACATTACATATGAGGGGTCATCAAATGACATCATGCCCCGGAGGGATCGATGAACGATCCGTGCCTTGCCTTTAAAAATCTGACACTCGGATATGCAGGCCGCGCGGCGGTGCATCATCTGGATGGCGATATTGCCAAAGGGTCGCTCACGGCGGTGGTCGGCGCCAATGGGTCGGGAAAATCGACGCTGATGAAGGGCATCGCCGGGATTTTGAAGCCACTTGGCGGTGAATGCCGGGTTACTCCAGGCGTTTCCGTCGCCTATCTGCCGCAGCAGTCTGAACTCGACCGTTCCTTTCCGGCACAGGTGCGCGATCTGGTCGCGCTTGGTCTCTGGCCCAAACGCGGCCTGCTCGCTCGCCATCGCCAGTCGGACCGGGCGGCCATGGCCCATGTGTTGGAAGCGGTCGGACTTTCCGGCTTTGAAAAACGCTATATCGATTCACTCTCCGGCGGCCAGATGCAGCGCGCCCTTTTTGCCCGCGCCATGTTGCAGGATGCGCAGCTGATTTTGCTGGATGAGCCCTTCAACGCTGTCGATGAGCGCACCGTCGCCGACCTCATGGTGCTGATCAAAGCATGGGTTGCCGAGGGGCGCACGGTTCTGGCCGTTCTTCATGACTACGAGCTGGTGCGTCAGCATTTTCCGCAAACGCTTCTGCTTGCCAGACGGTTGGTGGGCTTTGGCCCGACACGGGAGGTTCTGAGGCCCGAAATGATGCAGCAGGCACGACGGTTTCACGAGGCATGGGACGGCGACGCCCCTTGGTGCGAACCCGTTGCAGCGGCGGTGAACGCCGACCTGGCGGACAAGCCGCAGGATTTCCACAAACACTCGCAGGCGCATTCGCATATCCATGTCTGATTTCTTCATCGAGCCATTCATCCAGTATATCTTCATGCAGCGTGCGCTTGCCGGCGCCTTGATCCTGGCTGTCAGTTGCGGGCCGGTCGGGGTGTTTCTGATGCTGCGCCGCATGAGCCTGACGGGTGATGCCATGTCGCACGCCATTTTGCCGGGCGCGGCGGTGGGCTTTCTGTTTTACGGGTTGGAGATTTTGCCGATGACCATCGGCGGGCTGGTCGTCGGTCTTCTGGTGGCACTGGGTGCCGGTGCGGTGTCGCGCTTCACCATCCAGAAGGAGGATGCCTCGCTCGCAGCCTTTTACCTCATTTCGCTGGCGCTCGGCGTGCTGCTCGTTTCCTGGCGCGGCTCCAGTGTCGATCTCATGCATGTGCTTTTCGGCACGGTGCTGGCACTGAACAACGAAGCGCTCGGCCTGATCGGCGGTATCTGCGTCGTAACGCTAACGGTGATGATGGTATTCTGGCGCGCGCTGCTGGCGGAATGCCTCGATCCCCTGTTTCTGCGCTCGGTCAGCAACTGGGGGAGCCCCGTGCATTTCCTCTTCCTCGCCATCGTCGTCCTCAATCTGGTCGGCGGGTTTCAGGCGCTCGGAACCCTGCTTTCGGTTGGCCTGATGATGCTGCCCGCTGCCGCCAGCCGCTTCTGGTCCAACCGCGTCGCGCCAATGTGCTTCATCTCGATCGGCATCGGCATGGTCTCGTGTTTTGCAGGCCTGCTTCTGTCCTATCACGCGTCGCTGCCATCAGGTCCGGCGATCATCCTTTCCACAGGCGTCATCTATGTCCTGTCCATCGTCTTCGGCACACGCGGTGTGCTTCGCGATCTTCTCGGTTCCGGTCGTCACAGAACGGCCTGAAAACAGCGTTTGAAAAAAGGAGAACCCTTCATGTTCCAAACCCTACGTCTTGCTACCTGCGTAAGCCTTCTCTCCCTTTCCCCGGTCCTGATGGCGCAGGCTTCTGCGGCTGAACTCAAGGTTGTGGCCAGCTTCTCGATCATTGCCGACTTCGCGAAGAATGTCGGCGGCAACCGCGTCGAAATCACCACGATCGTCGGACCGGACGGCGACGCGCATGTCTACGAGCCGCGCCCGGCCGATGCCGTTGCTGTCAGCAAGGCGGACGTGGTGCTGGTGAACGGCCTTGCATTCGAAGGCTTCCTGAAGCGGCTGATCGATACCAGCGGCACAAAGGCGCCGGTGGTGGAGCTGACCAAGGGCGTGAAACCCCTCAAGATTTCCGACGAGCCAGCCGGTCACGCACATCCGGAAGCCGAGGAAGGGGCGGGTCACGACCACAAGGCAGAGGAAGCGCATGACCATGAGGGACACAATCACGGTGAATTCGATCCGCATGCCTGGCAGTCAATCAAGAACGCGGAAATATACGTGAAGAACATCGCCGGCGCATTTTGCGAGGTCGACAAGGCCGGTTGCGCAACTTACACCGCCAATTCACAGGCCTATATCGCCAAGCTCGCGGCTTTGAACGAGAAGGTGAAGACCGAGATCGCCGCCATCCCGCCGGAAAAACGCAACATCATCACCTCACATGATGCCTTCGGTTATTTCGAGCATGCCTATGGTCTCGAATTCCTGGCGCCGGAAGGCATTTCGACGGATTCCGAAGCGTCTGCCGCCGACGTCGCCAAGCTGGTGGATCAGATCAAGCACGACAAGGCCTCGGCGATCTTCGTTGAAAACATCACCGACAAGCGGTTGATGGACCAGATTGCCAAGGAAACCGGCCTGAAAGTCGGCGGAACGCTTTATTCCGATGCGCTCTCTACAGCCGACGGCCCGGCCGCAACCTATATCGATATGGTCAACCACAACATCGATACCATCAAGGCGGCCGTGCTTAGTCAGTAAGAAGACGAAAAGGGCGAGGGTGGCACCAGCCACCCTCAGACACCTGACTAACGTATCCCCACACTCGACGTCATCCTCGGGCCCGTTCCGAGGATCCAGTCACGTATCGTAAAATCAATAGCTGGCAGGTGCTCGGGACAGGCCCGAGCACGACGGAGGAGAAGTTTTTCCTTCTGTCCTAGGCCCCAAGGTCATTGAGCCGTCTCGCAAATTTTGCCCAGCCGGTAAGCCTTCCACAGCGTTACAAGCGCTCAAATCTCTAAATTCCTTCTATTTTCCCCGAATACGCGGTTCAACAGGGATGGTGATCTTCCCGTTGAGGCTACTTGCGTTCCCCGTTGACAATCGATCGACCGTTTGAAATGGTAAGATGTCAGACCAATTCAAAGGGTAAGTCTTGGACAGATCCAGCCGCGAACTGATGCAGCCTATTCCACCCAGCGACCGTGTGCGCCAGGTCGAGGCGGCACTTTCCGATTACGTCGAGAGGGCAGGACTGAAGGCTGGAGACCGGTTGCCGGCCGAGCGGGAGCTGATGGTGGCCCTGGGTGTCGGCCGTTCCACCATTCGCGAGGTCATCCGTAAGTTTCAGGCGCTGGGCGTTATCGACAGCCGCAAGGGCAGCGGCAATTATCTGCTTAAGCCGATTTCTGCCGCAACCGTGCATATGCCTATCTCCATCGATGCCGAAAGCCTGCGCGATGCGTTGTTGATGACGTTGGAAGTCCGGCGTGGCATCGAGGTTGAGGCCTCGATGGCTGCGGCGCGCCGGCGCACGGTGGAGGATATCGCCACGATGGAAGCGCGGCTCGATGAGATGGAGCGGGTGCATCTGGCTGAGGGAACATCCGGCAAGGCCGACCTCGCTTTCCATCTTTCGATTTACGACGCAACTCACAACACGCTTTTCAAGCAGCTTCTGGAGCAGATGCGCGAAGGTTTCGAGCGCTTCTGGTCGAAGCCGTTCGACCGCCCGGATTTCGCCGGCCGCTCCTTTCCCTTTCACCGCACGCTATTCAACGCAATCGCCGTCGGCGATGCAGAGACCGCCCGTGAAGAAACACTGAAAATCCTCGCCGTCGTCGAGGAGGATATCAAGGACATGTCGAAATGAACCAAGGCAACGATCTCTTCGATCCCGCCTCCCTGATTGTAGCGCATGACGAGACCCACGCTTTCGAAGCTGTGGTCCCGCCGCTTGTGCAGACCTCGCTTTTCACCTTCTCAAGCTATGATGAAATGGTTTCCACCTATCGCGGCGAGAAAGTGAGGCCGGTCTATACGCGCGGACTGAACCCGACCGTCAGGATGTTTGAGGAAATGCTGGCAAAGCTTGAGGGCGCGGAAGATGCGCTTGGCTTCGCCAGCGGCATGTCGGCTATTTCCTCCACCGTTCTCTCCTTCGTTTCGCCGGGCGACCGCATCGTCGCGGTGCGCCATGTCTATCCCGATGCGTTCCGCCTGTTTGGTACCTTCATGAAGCGCATGAATGTCGAGGTGGTTTATGTCGACGGCCGCGACGAGGCGGCGGTTGAAAAGGCTATGCCGGGCGCGAAGCTCTTCTACATGGAAAGCCCGACCAGTTGGGTGATGGAGGCCCATGATGTCGGTGCACTCGCCGCGATCGGCAAGCGCCATGGCGCCGTCACCGTCATCGATAATTCCTGGGCAAGCCCTGTCTTCCAGCAGCCGATCTCGCTCGGTGTCGATCTCGTCGTACATTCGGCGTCGAAATATCTCGGCGGGCACAGCGATGTGGTCTCCGGCGTGGTTGCCGGTTCAAAGGCAATGATCGACCGCATTCGGGCAGAGACCTATCCCTATCTCGGTGGCAAGATGTCGCCCTTCGATGCGTGGTTGCTCATCCGCGGCTTGCGCACCCTGCCGCTGCGCATGAAGGCGCATCAGGCATCGGCGTTGGATATTGCCAGCCGCCTGCAGGCGCTCGATGTGGTGGAAAAGGTCTGCCATCCGGGATTGGCGAACCGCCTGCCGCCTGGCCTCAACGGTACGTCCGGCCTGTTTTCCTTCATTTTCAAGGAAGGGGTGGATGTGCGCGCTTTTGCCGACCGCCTCAAGCTTTTCAAACTGGGTGTTTCCTGGGGTGGGCATGAAAGCCTGATCGTCCCGGGTGAAGTGGTGCTTGAACAGAAGGCGCAGCCAAACTCCGCCCACACGTTCGGCATCAGCGCGCGTTCCGTGCGCCTGCATGTCGGACTGGAGGGCACGGAAGCGCTCTGGAACGATCTCGAACCCGCGATCAAGGCGGCCTCGGTCGTC
The DNA here is from genome assembly GCF_900215255.1 of Rhizobium sp. AN5. Classification (NCBI taxonomy): domain Bacteria; kingdom Pseudomonadati; phylum Pseudomonadota; class Alphaproteobacteria; order Hyphomicrobiales; family Rhizobiaceae; genus Rhizobium; species Rhizobium sp. AN5. The sequence goes on along the minus strand of NZ_OCMJ01000003.1, from coordinate 248,267 downwards.
TGACGCGTCTTAAAACTGACGACAAAAAGGGGAGAACGACATGAAAAAACTGGTAGCAGCAGCAATCTTTACCGCCCTGATGACCGGAACGGCGCTGGCGGATACGACCTTGAAACTGGTCGAGGTCATTACAAGTCCCGAACGGACGGAAACGCTGAAGGGCATCGTCTCGAAGTTCGAAAGCGCCAATCCCGGTACCAAGGTGGAGATCATCTCGCTGCCCTGGAGCGAGGCCTTCCAGAAATTCGCCACGATGGTCTCCGCCGGCGATGTGCCTGATGTCATGGAAATGCCCGACACTTGGCTTTCGCTTTATGCCAATAACGGCATGCTCGAAAGTCTCGAGCCTTATCTCGCCAAGTGGGAGTACACCAAGGGTCTGAGCGAACGCACTCTGGAACTCGGCCGTGATGTGAAGAACACGGCCTATATGCTTCCCTACGGCTTTTATCTCCGGGCCATGTTCTACAACAAGAAACTGCTGGAACAGGCTGGCGTGAAGGAGCCGCCGAAGACGCTCGACGAATTCGCCGATGCCTCCAAGAAGGTCGCAGCACTTCCCGGCAAATACGGTTATTGCCTGCGTGGCGGGCCGGGCGGCCTTAACGGCTGGGTCATGTTCGGCGCGTCTATGGCGGGATCGAACGAGTTCTTCACCAAGGACGGCACATCCACCTTCGACAGCCCTGGCTGGGTCAAGGGCCTGACCTATGTGGTCGATCTCTACAAGACCGGGTTGGCGCCGAAGGATAGCGTCAACTGGGGCTTCAACGAGATCGTCGCGGGCTTTTATTCTGGCACCTGCGCCTTCCTCGATCAGGATCCGGACGCCCTTATCGCCATTGCCCAGCGCATGAAGCCGGAAGATTTCGGCGTCATGACCATGCCGAAGGGCCCTGACGGCAAGACCTTCCCGACCATCGGTTTCGCCGGCTGGTCGATCATGTCGGCATCCGCCAACAAGGACCTCTCCTGGAAACTGGTCGAGACGCTGGAAGGGCCGGAAGGCAATATCGAGTGGAACAAGAAGACGGGTGCGCTGCCGGTGCACAAGTCGGCGGAGAAGGACCCCTTCTACGCCAGCGAGCAGTTCAAGGGCTGGTTCGACGAACTGGCGGACAAGAACGCCGTGCCGACGAAGATGCCGACCTATCTTGAGGAATTCGCATTCTTCAAGGATTCGCTGGTTATCAAGACATCGCAGGAAGCGCTTCTTGGCGATATCTCACCGGAAGACCTCGCCAAGCAATGGGCTGACTATATGACGAAGGCGCAGCAGAAGTTCCTCGCCTCCAAATAAACCACACGGTTGGCCGCGCGAGGTTTGAACCCGCGCGGCCGTTCTTGCGGGCTGTCCCAAACGGCAGGCCCCATTTCAAAACGTGCGGACCGGCTGGCCAGAAGCGTTAGAAAAACTTGTCCGCCCCCCGCCGTCCGATCAGGAGCGATCAATCATGTCCTATGCCCATGGCGCCGGACCCGTGGCCGCGCGCAACCGCGTCGGCAAGCCGGCAATGCAGCGTTTTGCCGACTGGGCCGAACCCTGGCTCTATAGTGCGCCGGTTCTCGTGCTCATCGTTGCCGTCATGCTGGTGCCGCTGGTGCTCGGCCTGTCCTATGCGTTTCGCGACGTGCAGCTGCTCAATCCTTTTTCCGGCGGTTTCGTTGGCCTGAAGCATCTGGAGGCACTGTCGCAGGATGCGGCCTTTTACCGGGCGCTGAAAAATACGCTGTGGTGGACGGGGGCTTCGGTATTCCTGCAGTTTTTCTTCGGTCTCATTCTGGCGCTGCTGCTGGACAAGCCGTTCGCGGGCAGAGGGCTGGCACAGGCGCTGGTGTTTCTGCCATGGGCCGTGCCAACCTTCCTCGCCGGTCTCAACTGGGCGTGGCTGTTCAATCCGGTCATAGGACCGCTGCCGCACTGGATGGTCTCGCTCGGGCTTCTCTCCGCGCCCAACAATATTCTTGCCGATCCGCAGCTGGCCATGTGGGGGCCGATCATCGCCAATGTCTGGTGGGGCATTCCCTTCTTCGCCATCACATTGCTTGCCGCACTTCAGGCGATCCCGCGTGATCTTTACGAGGCCGCTTCCATCGATGGGGCAAACCCGTTGCAGCGCTTCACCTCCATCACCCTCCCATTTCTCGCACCCACCATCGCCATCACAGTTTTGCTGCGCACCGTCTGGATCGCCAATTTTGCCGATCTCATCATCGTCATGACCAATGGCGGACCGGCAGATCGCACCCAGATCGTTGCGAGCTACATCTTCACGCAGGCCTTCCGGCGGCTCGATTTCGGTTATGCCTCGGCCATCGCGCTGGTGCTTCTGGTGCTGCTTCTGGCCTATTCCATGCTCATCGTGCTCCTGCGCCAACGCCTTATCGAGAAGGACTGACCGATGACATCAAGGATATTCCTCACCCTTGCCCATCGCCTGGCGATCCTCGCCTATATCGTCTTTGCGCTGTTTCCGCTGTTCTGGCTGCTCAAGGTCTCGGTCACGCCGAATGACCTGCTTTATAGCGAAGGCGTGCGGATGTGGCCGTCGCACGCGACGCTGGATCACTATCGATATGTCATAGAAAACAGTGCGTTCCCGACATTTTTTAAGAACAGCGTCATCGTTGCCGGCTCCACGGCACTTGCCGTTACGGTACTCTCGTCACTGTCCGGTTATGCGCTGTCGCGGTTCCGCTTCAAGGGCAAATACTGGATCGTGGCGCTGATGCTGATTACCCAGATGTTTCCGCTGGTCATGCTGGTCGCGCCGATTTTCAAGATGCTGTCGCCGCTCGGCCTCACCAACAGCCTGACGGGTCTCGTCATCGTCTACACCGCCTTCAACGTGCCGTTTGCCACTTTCCTCATGCAGTCCTTCTTCGACGGTATTCCGAAGGATCTGGAAGAGGCGGCGATGATCGACGGGGCAAGCCGGTTTACAGCATTCCGCCAGATCATCCTGCCGCTGACTTTGCCGGGCATCGCTGCGACGCTGGGCTTCGTCTTCACCGCCGCGTGGAGCGAGCTGCTGTTTGCGCTGATGCTGATTTCGGGCAACCAGAGCGCCACATTCCCGGTCGGGCTGTTGACCTTCGTTTCAAAATTTTCCGTCGATTTCGGGCAGATGATGGCGGCGGGCGTTCTGGCGCTCATTCCGGCCTGTCTCTTCTTCCTGCTCATTCAACGTTATCTCGTGCAGGGCCTGACGGCCGGCGCGGTGAAAGGATAATCCCATGGCTTCCATCGAGCTGAAGAATGTCGGCAAGACCTATGGCGACCTTGCGGTCTTGCACGGGGTCGATCTGAAGATCGAGGACGGCGAATTCATCGTCCTCGTCGGCCCATCCGGCTGCGGAAAATCGACACTGCTGCGAATGATCGCCGGTCTGGAGGAGATTTCAGCGGGCGAATTGACCATCGACGGTGAGCGCGTCAACGACCGCAAGCCGAAGGACCGGGATATCGCCATGGTGTTCCAGTCCTATGCGCTTTATCCGCATATGAGCGTCGCCGACAATATGAGCTACAGCCTGCGCCTGCGCCGCAGCACCAAGGAAACAATCGCGGCGGCCGTGGCCGGTGCTTCGGCGAAACTCGGTCTCGATCCCTATCTGGCACGCCGTCCGAAGGCGCTTTCCGGCGGCCAGCGCCAGCGCGTCGCCATGGGCCGGGCCATCGTGCGGCAGCCTAAGGCCTTTCTGTTCGATGAGCCTCTCTCCAACCTCGATGCACGGCTTCGCGAGCAGATGCGGGCCGAAATCAAGCGCATGCATGCTGATCTCGGCGCGACCTCGGTTTATGTCACCCATGACCAGATCGAGGCGATGACTCTTGCCTCGCGTATCGTTGCGATGAATGCCGGCCATGTGCAGCAGATCGGCGCACCGCTCGATCTCTACGATCGCCCAGCCAATCTGTTCGTCGCCGGTTTCATCGGTTCGCCTGGCATGAATTTTCTCGAAGGACGGCTCGGGCGGGAGAATGGCGGTAGTTTCGTCGTGCTCGGCGATGGCACACGCCTCGAACTCGGCCGCAACGTGAAGCTTGCAGATGGTGAGCCGGTCACACTCGGTATCCGGCCGGAACATGTCACCGTCTCGCCTGCGGATGGTGCCGTCGAGGCGACCGTCGATCTCGTAGAGCCGACGGGTCTCGGCATCATCCTGCACCTGACCGTGCATGGATTGCCCTTCAAGCTGTTTTCGTCTGATCGGGCGCTGTTGCAGCCGGGCGGGTCCCTGCGGGTCGGTTTCCCGCAGGAACGGCTTCATGTTTTTGACCGAAACGGTGTCAGGATCGACGAGGCCTGAACTTAAGGCTTCATATAGCGATGCCCTTGTCATCGAACCTGTGGATTTTGGCATCATCGGGTGTGATGAAGACGGTATCGCCGTGTTTGCATTCGAATTCACCGTCGGTTCTGGCGGTGATGGGGCCGATGCCGGGGACGTCGAGGTGGAGGAAGGTGTCGGAGCCGAGATGTTCGGCAACCGTGACCTTGCCCTGCCACAGGCCGGTTTCTTTCGACAGCGTCAGGTGCTCGGGTCGCACGCCGGCGGTGGTCGCACCCTTTTGCCGGGCGTAATCGCCGGTCACCAGGTTCATGCGCGGCGAGCCGATGAAGCCGGCGACGAAGAGGTTGGCGGGCGAGCGGTAAAGCTCCATCGGCGAGCCGACCTGCTCGATATTGCCGCGGTTGAGGACCACGATCTTGTCGGCCATGGTCATGGCCTCCACCTGGTCGTGGGTGACGTAGATCATCGTCGTCTTCAGTGTGTTGTGCAGCTCGGAGATTTCCAGCCGCATGGTGCCGCGCAGCGCCGCATCGAGGTTGGAGAGCGGTTCGTCAAACAGGAACGCCTTCGGTTCGCGCACGATGGCGCGGCCGATGGCAACACGCTGGCGCTGGCCGCCGGACAGTTGCGAGGGCCGGCGCTCGAGATAATCGGTGAGGTTGAGGATACGGGCGGCATCGTCGACCTTTTTATCGATCACCGCCTTGTCGAGCTTGGCCATCTTCAGCGGGAAGGCGATGTTGTTGCGCACGCTCATATGCGGATAGAGCGCATAGGACTGGAACACCATGGCAAGGCCGCGCTCGGCCGGGGCCTTTTCGGTGGCGTCGTTGCCGTCGATGACTATTCTGCCGCCGGAGACGTCTTCCAGCCCGGCAATCAGGCGCAGCAGCGTTGACTTGCCGCAGCCGGACGGGCCGACGAAGACGACGAACTCGCCGTCATGGATATCGAGATCGATCGACGGGATGACTTTTGCCTCGCCGAAGAGCTTGGACACGTTCTGAAGGGAAATGCTGCCCATTATTGTCGTTCCTTATTTCACGGCGCCAAAGGTGAGGCCACGCACGAGTTGTTTCTGCGAGAACCAGCCGATGACGAGAATGGGGGCGATCGCCATCATCGAGGCGGCCGAGAGCTTTGCCCAGAACAGCCCCTGCGGTGAGGAGAAGGAGGCGATGAAGGCTGTCAGCGGTGCCGCATTGGTGGTCGTCAGCCGGATGGTCCAGAAGGATTCGTTCCAGGCGAGAATGACGTTCAGGAGCAGCGTCGAGGCAATGCCCGGAACCGCCATTGGGGTCAGTACATGCACGATCTCGTTCCAGAGCGAGGCACCATCCATGCGGGCTGCCTCAAGGATCTCGCCGGGGATTTCGCGGAAGTAGGTATAAAGCATCCACACCACGATCGGCAGGTTGATGAAGGTGAGCATGACGGTCAGCCCAATGCGGGTATCGAGCAGGCCGGCATTGCGGAAGATCAGGTAGATCGGCACCAGCACCGCCACCCCCGGCATCATCTTGGTGGAGAGCATCCACATCAGAATGTCCTTGGTGCGTTTGGTCGGCGAGAATGCCATGGCCCAGGCGGCGGGAATGGCGATCATGAGCGCGATGATCGTCGAGCCGAGCGACAGCACGACCGAGTTCATGAACGGCTTGAAGTAATCGCGCTGGGTCTGCACGGTGATGTAGTTTTCGAGCGTGCCCGAGGGAATGAGGCTGAAGCCTGCAATCGCCTCCGGCTCGGTCTTGATCGAGGTGAGGAAGGCGTAAAGGATCGGGAAGAACAGCAGCAACGCCACGGCCCATGCCGCGATGGTGAAGCCGATCTTTGCGCGTGTCGTTGTCTTGCGGGCCATGATCGCTTCTCCTTAACGGTCGAGGTTCTTGCCGACGGCGCGCATCAGGAAGATGGCGACGATATTGGCGAGCACGACGGCGATGATGCCACCGGCCGATGCGCCGCCGACGTCGTAGCCCAGAAGCGCCGTGCGATAGATGAGGAAGGCAAGGTTGGTCGAGGCGTAACCCGGTCCGCCATTGGTGGTGACGAGGATTTCCGCGTAAACGCCGAGCAGGAAGATCGTCTGGATGAGGATGACGACGGTGATGGCGCGGGCAAGATGCGGCAGCGTCAGGTAGATGAAGCGGTTGATGAAGTTGGCGCCATCCATCTCGGCCGCTTCCTTCTGCTCGCCATCGAGCGACTGGAGGGCGGTGAGCAGGATCAGCGTCGCAAAGGGCAGCCATTGCCAGGCGACGATGATGATGATGGAGAGCAGCGGAAACTGCGCGAACCAGTCGACCGGCTGCAGGCCGAAGAAGCGCGACAGATCGGCAAGCACGCCGTAACCGGGATGCATGATCATGTTCTTCCACACCAGCGCCGCAACAGGCGGCATGACGAAGAAGGGCGAGATGATCATGATGCGCACGATGCCCTGACCGAAGATGTCCTGGTCAAGCAGAAGCGCAATCGCAATACCGCCGATGACGGTGATCAAAAGCACGCCGCCGACGATGGCAAGTGTGTTGAAGATCGACTGGAAGAAGGCCGGATCGGTATAGAAATACTGGTAATTGAACAGGCCTGCAAAGCTGACATTGGCAGGGTTGAGCAGATTGTAGTTCTGGAATGAGAACCACAGCGTCATCGCCAGGGGCACGATCATCCACACCAGCAAAAGCAGCACCGAAGGCGCAAGCATAACCCGCGCCAGACCGCTCGTGTTTCGTGTTGCCATTGGTAGTCCCCTCCATGACCGATACCCGCAACGTCTCCGCCGGGGCATCCGAATTTAACTTGACGATTGTCTTAGCAGCGACCTTCGCCCGTCGCCGCATGGTAGGTTGCTAGCACCTGATCCACCGCGGCGATCAGAACCTCCTCCATATCCTTGCCTGCAACCGTGGCGAGCGGCAGCTCGCCGAGGTATTGGCGCAGCAGGGTTTCGGGAATTGTCTTCCCGTCAAGCGCCTTATGCAAGGCGGAAACGGCTGCGAGTGCCTCGGGCCTTGTCCAGTAATAGCGAATGCGGTCGCTGTAGCTGTAGTGACGCTGCAATCTGAGCGTGATGTCATCACCATGGTAATGACCCTGCCAGTCGCCGGGCGCGCCGAGCATCAGCTGTTCCATGGTCCGCGCCAGCGGCCGGTCGCCATAGTCGCCGACCATCTCGGATGCGATCATATCGAGAGCGTAGAGTGCTTCGCGGTAAGCGAAGGTCAGCCCCGGACCTACTTTCAGGATCGGATATCCATCGCGCACCAGGGCGGCAAGCGCTGCTCTCGTTTGATAATCCGTCGAGTGTGCCTCGAAGACCAGTTGCGGTTCGCCGTCCAGCACGGCGCTGAGCGCCGTGGCCGCATCCGGATTGTAAGCGACGACATTGTCGCTGCCGAATTCCACTCCGGGCTGCACGACAAAGGCGATGACCCGTTCGAACGCATCGGAAAGACCGTGCTGCGCAAATATCTCACGGTGCAGGTCAATGGTCGTGCGCGCCGCCTGCGGCTCGGTGGGCGCCACCATGTCGAGCACGTGATCGGCGCCGCCCGGCACCGGCACTTCGGTGCCGAGAATGTAAAGCGGTTTTGGCAGCCCCGCCTCGGCGGCTGCCTTTTCGGCGACAGCCGCGAGTTTTGCCGCGCGATTGGCAATGGTCACGTCATCCAGTGCGGCCGGCTCACCGGCGCAGCCCATCGACGCATCCAGATGAATCTTGCGAAAACCGGCTGTGACATAGGCTTCGACCATGGTGGCTGCTTTTGTCAGCGCGTCCTCGGCTTCCTCCCTGCGCCAGGGATTGGGGCCGAGATGATCGCCGCCGAAAATCAGGAGCTCGCCGGGCAGTCCTTCTTCCTGCGCAATGCTGTTGACGAAGGTAACGAAGTCGCGCGGCGTCATGCCGGTATAACCGCCGAGATGATTGACCTGGTTGCAGGTGGCCTCGATCAGCACGCCTGTTTGACCGGCAGCGGCGCGGCGGATTGCGGCGCGCAGGACAACGGGGTGGGCAGAGCAGACCGAAGTGATGCCTGCCGGCTTGCCGGCACGGCGCGCGGCGGCGAGATTTTCCAGAATGGTGGTCATAGGACTTCCTCCGACAATAGCGCGGTCATGAAGGCGTCAAGTTCGGCAAGGCTGGCAGCGCCCTCCATGGGGCCGCGCCTTATAACGTTGTACGCGCCGGATGCATTGGCATAGGCGAGCGCTCTTTCGGGATGCATGCCGAGGCGGCGGCAGGTGAGGTAGGTTGCACCGAAACAGTCGCCCGCGCCGGTCGGATCGATTTCGGAGACCGTCAGTCCGGGGGCGTCGATGCGTCCATAGGCGCGGCTGAAGTGGCTGGCGCCTTGAGCGCCGCGCTTCAGCACGATCTCGCCGATACCGGAGGCGAGGAGCTTTTCTATCGCTGCGTCCTCGTCATCCAGACCGGAGGCAGCTTGAAGTTCTTCGCCGGAAGGCAGCAGAAGGTCGGTGACATCAAGGAGATCATCGATTAGCTTGCGGCCCTCGTTACCCTGCACCAGTTCCTTGCGGATGTTCGGATCGAAAGACACCGAGCCGCCGCGCGCCTTGACGCTTTTGATCGCCTCCAGAATGATCTCGCCGATACCGGCAATCGCAAACGCCGATCCCATGACGTGCACATGGCCCGCCTGTTCGATGAGAGCCTGCGCCTTATCAGTCATGTGCGTTTCGCGCGCTGCCGAATGGGCGATGTTGAAAACGAAATCCCGTGCACCGTTTTCCCTGTAGCGGACAAAAGCGCTGCCGGTCGGCCGGTCCGCAATGGTGGCGATGGCCGATATGTCCACGCCGTCACGGCGCAGCCGCTCGATGTTGAGGCGGCCGAAATCGTCATCGCCCACCGCCGCGATAATGCCGGCGCTGCCGCCGCAACGCGCGACCTGATCGATGAAAATGGCGGGCGCGCCGCTTGGAAAGGGGCCGATCAGCGTTTGCGGCTCGAGAAAACCGTCGCCCACTGTCGTCGCCATGATTTCCACGAGGATTTCACCCGCCGTAATGGTCGGGCCTTTCGCGTGCGGCGCAAGTGCGGATACCTGCCTCATCATCTCCTCCATATGCATTCGGCTCCCACCTTTCCGGTGGGTGCAAATCCCCGGCGTCCCGGCTCTGTTATTTTCCGGATATCAGTTAAAATTTACGCGCGTCAAGATATTTTTTGATGATGTTTTTGTTGCGATGCAGCAAGTAAAGCGGATCATGTAATTATTTTTGATGACATTATCGACTTTAAAACAGCTATTTATAGAAATATATCCAAGAGTGCTCACGTCACATTTTATTTTTGGATGTTGACAAATGGCGCGATTTTGCGAGATAAAAATTTACGCATGTATTGTTATGCGGGGACATCCGTAAAGGAGGAGCGGGTCTCATGAGCAAATTCATTGGAATTCTGTCGTCGTCTGTGGTTGGAGCGGGCCTTTTGGCCGGACTTGCGCAGGCGGAAGAAATCAACATCGCCACTGTCAACAATGGCGACATGATCATCATGCAGAAGCTTTCCAGCGCCTGGGAGAAGGAAACAGGAAACAAGATCAACTGGATCGTGCTGGAAGAGAATGTTCTGCGCGAACGCGTCACCACCGATATCGCCACCAATGGCGGCCAGTTCGACATCATGACCATCGGCGGTTACGAAGCGCCGATCTGGGGCAAGCAGGGCTGGCTGGCCCCGGTCGATGATCTCGGCGACGATTACGATTACGCCGATCTGCTCGATCCGATCAAGAAAGGCCTGACGGTGAACGGCAAGCTTTACGCGGTGCCGTTTTACACCGAAAGCTCGTTCACCCTTTACCGCAAGGACCTGTTCGACGCGGCCGGCCTGAAAATGCCTGATAATCCAAGCTACGACCAGATCAAGGACTTCGCAGCCAAGCTGACGGACAAGTCGAAACAGCAATATGGCATTTGCCTGCGCGGCAAGCCCGGCTGGGGCGAGAACATGGCTTTCCTCGGCACGATGATCAATACCTATGGCGGACGCTGGTTCGACATGGACTGGAAGCCGCAGCTGACGAGCGAGCCGTGGAAAAAGGCGATCTCGGATTATGTTGCGCTGATGACCTCCTACGGCCCGCCCGGTGCGGCGACCAACGGTTTTAACGAGAACCAGACGCTGTTCGCATCCGGCCATTGCGCCATGTGGATTGACGCTACTTCGGCTGCGGGACGTATCTACGATCCCAAACAGAGCCAGGTTGCCGACAAGACCGCTTTCACGCGTGCTCCGGTAGAGGCAACGCCGAACGGATCGAGCTGGTCGTGGTCATGGAACCTTGCAATTCCGAACACCACGAAGAAGCTCGAAACCGCCAAGTCATTCGTTAAATGGGCGACCTCGAAGAACTATGTTAAGACGGTCGGCGAAAGCGAAGGCTGGGTCGCCGTGCCGCCCGGTACGCGCAAATCCACCTATGAGCTGCCGGAATACAAGAAGGCCGCACCCTTTGCGGATACGGTGCTGAAAGCCATCATGTCCGCCGATCCGTCGAAGCCGACAAAGGATCCGGTCCCCTATACCGGCGTGCAGTTCGTCGCCATACCGGAATTCCAGTCGATCGGCACGGTTGTCGGCCAGCAGATTGCGGCAGCACTCTCCGGCCAGCAGACCGTCGATACGGCGCTCGAGGGCGCCCAGAAACAGGTCGAGCGTGACATGACCCGCGCGGGCTACATCAAGTAGCCGCGTCCTCCCGGCGTGCCGCCCGTTCGCCTCTTGGTGGCGGGCGGCATGGGTGGGGCTGTCACATCCATCTCCTGATTCCTGTGACAAGCACAGCAATGAGGGGAGGGAGGAAAATATCTAACAACAAACGGGCATGGCCAATTTACTCGTCATGCATCACGGAGATCGACATGAGATTGAAGAACAAGGTCGCGCTGATTACCGGCGCCGCCCGCGGCATCGGCCTTGGTTTTGCACAGGCTTTCGCCGATGAGGGTGCAAAGGTCATCATCGCCGATATCGATATTGCCAGGGCAACCGCTTCTGCAGCCGCTATCGGCCCATCCGCCAAGGCCATCCGGCTGGACGTGACTGACCTTGGTCAGATCGATGCGGTTGTAAAGGCGGTCGATGAGGAATTCGGCGGCATCGATATTCTCGTCAACAATGCCGCGATCTTCGATATGGCGCCGATCAACGGCATTACCGAAGAGAGCTATGAGCGGGTTTTCGACATCAATCTCAAGGGGCCGCTTTTCATGATGAAGGCCGTCTCCAATGTCATGATCGCGCGTGCGCGCGGCGGCAAGATCATCAATATGGCGAGCCAGGCCGGTCGGCGGGGCGAGGCGCTCGTCACGCTTTATTGCGCTTCCAAAGCGGCGATCATTTCCGCCACGCAGTCGGCGGCGCTGGCGCTCGTCAAACACGGCATCAACGTCAATGCGATTGCGCCTGGTGTCGTGGATGGCGAGCATTGGGAAGTGGTCGATGCGCATTTCGCTAAATGGGAAGGCTTGAAGCCGGGTGAGAAGAAGGCGGCGGTAGCCAAATCCGTTCCGATCGGCCGTTTCGCCACGCCGGATGACATTAAGGGCCTTGCAGTTTTCCTCGCCTCTTCCGACAGCGACTATATTCTCGCCCAGACATATAATGTCGACGGCGGCAACTGGATGAGCTGAAAAGCCGGAGATGACCATGCATGCGATTCAATTCGTCGAGAAGGGACGTGCCGTGCTTACTGACGTGCCCGTCGCCGATCTGCCGCCGGGGCATGCCCTTGTCCGGGTAAAGGCTTCGGGGCTGTGCCATACCGATATCGACGTGCTGCATGCGCGTTACGGTGACGGTGCCTTTCCCGTCATTCCCGGCCATGAATATGCCGGCGAAGTTGCGGCGGTGGCGGCAGATGTCACGGGCATCAAGGTCGGCGACAGGGTTGTCGTCGATCCCAATCTGCCCTGCGGCACCTGCACCAGTTGCAGGAAAGGGCTTACCAACCTTTGCAGCACGCTGAAGGCCTATGGCGTTTCCCACAATGGCGGTTTTGCGGAATTCAGCGTGGTGCGCGCCGACCAACTGCATGGCATAGATTCCATGCCCTATCACGTGGCAGCACTTGCCGAACCGCTCGCCTGCGTCGTCAACGGAATGCAGAGCTCAGGCATTGGCGAGAGTGGGTCGGTGCCGGGCAATGCGCTTGTTTTTGGCGCCGGCCCCATCGGCCTGCTGCTCGCCCTGTCGCTGAAATCACGCGGCATCGCGACGGTGACGATTGCGGACATCAACGAAAGCAGGCTGGACTTCGCTGAAAGTCTTGGACTTCAGCCGGCGGTTTCCGGGTCAGAGGCGCTGCTGCGGCAACAGAAGTCGTTCGATTTCGTGGCGGATGCGACCGGCATCGCAGCTGTTGCGGAAGCAATGATCCCGCTGATCGCGGATGGCGGCACGGCGCTGTTTTTCGGTGTCTGCGCGCCGGATGCCCGTATCTCGGTTGCGCCTTTCGAAATCTTCCGGCGGCAGCTGAAGCTTGTCGGCTCACATTCGCTGAACCGCAACATACCGCAGGCGCTTGCCATTCTGGAAACGGATGGCGATGTCATGGCGCGGCTGGTGTCGCACCGGCTGCCGCTTTCGGATATGCTGCCGTTCTTTATGAAAAAGCCGTCCGATCCGGCGACGATGAAAGTGCAATTTGCAGCCGAATGATCGTTTGGCCGTTGATAACCGTATTCGACCGGCTTTTCGTGCGAAGGCCGGTCGATATAGAGTACCACATGTAATATTTCATGGGGGCAAGCACTTTGGCCAAATCTATCAGGACGATGGAAGAGTTCTCGGAATTCGTCGGCCTTTCCCGCCCGACTGTTTCGAAATACTTCAATGATCCGGCCTCGGTCCGCAAGAAGACGCGGGATGCCATCGAGGATGCGCTGAAGAAATCGGGCTTCCGACCGAATATCTTCGCCGTCAACCTCAACCGCCGCCGCTCCAATATCATCGGCATCATTATTCCCAACTCGACCGACCCGTTCTACATGGCGCTGACGAGCCGTATCGAACTCATCGCCAACGAGGCGGGGTTCCTTGCCTTCGTGCTGTCGTCCGACGGCAAGGCGGAAATCGAGGATCGGGCTATCCGCACCTTCAAGTCGATGAATGTCGCGGGCGCCATCATCGCTCCGCTCGGCGTCAAATCCCATCGCGCCACGCTAGAGCAGCTGGCGGCCAGCATACCGATCGTCTATGTCGATTCTCCACTCGACGAGACCTCGGCCTTTGTCGGCACCGACAACCGCCAGAGCGTCGGGCTGATGGTGGATTATCTCTGCCGTTCGGGCGAGCCGCCCTGTTTCTTCGACATGCCGCAGGTCAATACCAACGCCGCAACGCGCCGCACGGCCTATGAGGAGGCGATGCAGCGTCTTGGTTTCGAGCCGCATGTCATCGGTGTTCCCGGCACCGTCACTTGGGATTTCGAGCGTTTCGCCTTTGATGAAGCGACCCGGTTGCTGGATGGGGCAGGGCATTTGCCCTCGCGCACTATTTTATGCGCCAATGACCGTATCGCCTTCGGCGTCATCGCCGCCGCTTTCCAGAAGGGCATCAGGGTCGGCCATGGCACGGATTACGATCTCAGGGTCGCCGGCCATGACGATCATCCGCTTTCGCGTTATGCCTGCCCGCCGATTACCACGGTTGCGCAGAATTATAACGAAATCGGCAGGCTATCGATCGAACTTCTGCTGCAGAAGCTGAATGAGGAGGCGGATGACACGACACGGATGCGCGAGCGCATTCTCCTCAGTGCCGATCTGATGCTGCGCAAATCGGCTTGATAGTTTGTTAGAAAAATTAAAAGAAAAATCTGTTTTTCTAAATAGAACTAATATTTGAACGCTCCTACTCTGTTCCCAGGGTTGCTTTGGGAGGCGACCGCGGGAGCCGGCGCAAGTGTGTGCCGGGATCCGGGAGGAACGCAGAAACGTCATGTCTTCGGTGCCGCGAGGGACAACCCTTCGCAGCCTCGGTATCGCATGGCCTTCGCCGGGCTGACTGGGCACTCTCGCCAGCAATTTCCCCAGCGAAGGATGTCAAAACATGAATCTCTATTCTCTTCTGTCGCAGCGCGCAGCCGGTGGCAAGCCCGTCAGGGTCGGTCTCATCGGTGCCGGCAAGTTCGGTTCCATGGTTCTGGCGCAGGCGCAGCGCATCGCCGGTTTCCACATGGTCGCCGTCGCCGATCTCAATGTCGGCAAGGCGCGGGAATCGTTTGACCGCGTCGGCTGGCCGAGGGAACGTTATGACGCGACGAGCTGCGCCGATGCGCTGAAGAGCGGCAAGACCTATGTGACCGACGATGTGAACGAACTGTTCGCCTGCGGCGAGATTGAATGCGTGATCGAGGCGACCGGCCATCCGCTGGCTGGCGCGCGCCATGCGCTCGGAGCCATCGACCACAACAAACATGTCGTCATGGTCAATGTGGAAGCCGATGTGATGGTCGGGCCGATCCTGGCTGAAAAGGCGCGGGCCAAGGGTCTTATCTACTCCATGGCTTACGGTGACCAGCCGGCCCTGATCTGCGAATTGGTCGATTGGGCACGCGCCACCGGCTTCGAGGTCGTTTCCGCCGGCAAGGGCATGAATTTCGAGCCGCGTTACCGGTATTCGACGCCTGATACGGTCTGGAGCTACTTTGGCTGGACTGACGAGGAAGTGGCCAAGGGCGACTTCAATCCGAAAATGTACAATTCATTTACCGACGGCACCAAGGCGGCCATCGAGATGGCGGCGGTCGCAAACGGCACGGGGCTGGATTGCCCGGATGACGGTCTGGCCTTCCCGCCCGCCGGCCTGCACGATCTGGCCCGCGTCTTCCGCCCTGCTGCGGATGGTGGCCGCATGTCGCGCTCCGGTCTCGTGGATATTGCCGCAAGCCAGGAGCCGGATGGTCGCGAGGTGTTTAATAACATCCGTTACGGCGTTTTCGTCACCTTCAAGGCGCATAATGAATATGCCCGCGCCTGCTTCAAGCAATATGGACTGCTGACCGATCCTTCGGGCTGGTACGCCTCCATGTGGCGTCCGTTCCACATCATCGGTCTCGAAACTTCGATCAGCGTGCTTTCGGCCGTACTGCGCAATGAGGCCACCGGTTGCTCGAAGGAGTTCCGCGGCGATGCGGTTGCGACGGCCAAGAAGGACATGCAGCCCGGCGAAATGCTTGATGGCGAGGGCGGTTACGCGGTTTGGGCCAATGCCATCCCGGCCACCCGCAGCCTGGACATCAAGGCGCTGCCGATCGGCCTTGCCCATAATGTCAAGCTGAAGCGCGCCATCAGGAAGGACCAGATCGTCAGCTTCGACGATGTGGAACTGGTGAGCGACCTGGATGTGGTGAAGCTTCGCCAGGACATGGAAAACCAGTTCCGTCCGCAAAAAGATGCTGCGGCGTGATGGACGGAGAACGGGACATGCCGAATGGAGCTTTCGTGGTAATCGCGGAATTCCGGGTCAAGCCTGACGCGATGGATGCCTTTCTGAACGCAGCGCAAGATGATGCCATCCATTCGGTTCAGGATGAACCGGGTTGCCGGCAATTCGATGTGGTGCGGCCGGAATCCGGAAACAACGTGGTGTTCTACGAGGTCTATGACAGCCGCGAAGCTTTCGACGACCATCTGAAAACACCCCATCTCGACCGGTTTCGCGAGGCGTTTCCCGCCCTCATAGAAGAAGAGTTGCCGGTGCGTTTCCTCAACCGGCAATGGCTTTGAAGGATGGAGAAAATGCAGGACATCCGCGACATTGCCGTCATCGGAACGGGCATCATGGGCGCACCCATGGCGGCGCGTCTGGCTGAGGCCGGTTTCCCGGTCAGGGCCTGGAACCGCAGCGCTGAAAAAGCCTCCATTCTGGTGGAAAAAGGCGTTGAGCCGGTGGCGACAGCTGGCGCGGCGGTGGCGCAGGCGGATGTCGTGCTTTGCATGCTGAGTTCAGGCCCGGTCTGCGACGCGGTTTTGCTCGGGACGTCGGGTGTCATTTCAGCGATGAAACCCGGCGCGGTCCTTCTTGTAATGAGTTCCATTCCCGTCGACAGCGCACGGGAACAGGCGGAGGCGGCAAAGGCTCATGGCGTCGCTTATGTCGACGCACCGGTTTCCGGCGGTGAAAAAGGGGCGATCGAAGGAACGCTTGCGATCATGGCCGGTGGTGAACAGCGGGACGTGGATGCGCTGCGGCCACTATTCGATTGCCTTGGCCGCGTCACCCATGTCGGTCCGGTGGGTTGCGGCTCGTTGGCCAAGCTCGCCAACCAGCTGATCGTGGCTTCAACGATCTGCGCCGTCGCGGAGGCCCTCACCCTTGTCGAAGAGGGCGGAGCCGACCCGGCGAAGGTGCGGCAGGCTTTGCTTGGTGGCTTTGCCGATTCCACCGTCTTCCGCCAGCACGGAAAACGCATGGTTGAGGGCGATTTTCGCCCCGGCGGACCAGCGAAATATCAGCTGAAGGATACGTCCACGGCACTGGCCTTTGCCCGGGGGCGGGGCCTGAAATTACCGGTCAGCGAGGAGGTTGACCGGCTGTTCCGTTCCATGGTCGAGCATGGTGCGGGCGAACTTGATCACAGCGGTGTGATCCTTGAAATTAAGCGCATGAATGCGTTCGGAGGAACGCTCGAAACTGTTTAGACACAACAAAGGGAGGAACACATGAAAATTTCAAAACTTTACGGGCTGGCTCTTGCCGCCACCATGCTTGTTGCATCGATCGCGCAGGCGGAAACGCTCACGCTTTCGACGCCGGATTCCGATACGTCGGAAATCACGCTCGCGGCCAACAAGTTCGCCGAGATTGTTTCGAAGAAGACCGACGGCAAGCTCAAGATCAAGGTGTTTCCGAACGGCACGCTTTATGGCGGCGATCCTTCGGCGGGCGTCAAGCAGCTGGCCGGCGGTTCGCTCGACATGCTCTTGAACTCGACATCGCTTTACGCGACGTTCAATCCGAAATTCACGGCCATCGCCATTCCCTATCAGTTCCGCGATATCGACCAGTTGCGCGTCTATCTCGACAGCGATCTTGGTAAGGAGCTTTCCGGCGATCTGAGCAAGATCGGCATTCTTGGGCTCGATCTCTGGTCTCGGCCGCTGCGCCAGATCACCAACTCCAAGGCGCCGATCAAATCGCCTGCCGATCTCAAGGGCATGAAGCTGCGTGTGCCGAACAATCCGCTCTGGGTCGAATTCTTCGGCGCCATGGGTGCTGCCCCGACGCCGATGGCCTTTGCGGAAGTCTATAACGCGCTCCAGCTGAAAGTCGTCGACGGGCAGGAAAATCCGGTCAACGTGCCTGTCAGCGCCAAGCTTTATGAAGTGCAGAAATACCTGACGATCAGCAACCACATCGCTGACGCCTGGGTGCTGGGCATGAACCCGGCCCGTTTCGAAGGCCTCGACGAGGGCTTCAAGACGGCGTTGAGGGACGCGGCCACGGAAACCGAGCTGTGGAAAGCCGAGAACGATGCTGCCGATATCGACAAGTCGCTCGCAACGCTGAAGAAGAACGGCATGGAGGTCAACACGCTGACCGATGACGAGCGCAAGGCTTTCGTGGCTGTCGCGACTGGTCTTTCGGCAAAGTTCTCCGCCCTCGTGAAAGATCAGGCGTTTTTCGACAAGACGCAGGCTTTCCTCAAGACGAACTGACGCCGCCAGTGAAAGGAGGGCCGGGGTTGCACCGATTAGCAACCCGGCCGCTCCCAGCGTCAG
This sequence comes from Rhizobium sp. AN5, assembly GCF_900215255.1. NCBI lineage: Bacteria > Pseudomonadati > Pseudomonadota > Alphaproteobacteria > Hyphomicrobiales > Rhizobiaceae > Rhizobium > Rhizobium sp. AN5. The sequence goes on along the minus strand of NZ_OCMJ01000003.1, from coordinate 230,207 downwards.
CAAGGGTTGCCTTGCCGCAACGGCAGGGTGGCATTCGTTTTACCGGATATCCGGTTTCAGCAGTGGAAGGGTATTGTCATGCGCGATACGAAACCGTCGGTGCTCGGCACCATCGTCAAGGTCATCGCTGATGTCGCCGCCGGGGCGGCCTGTTTCGGTATTCTTGTCGTCGTTCTTCTCCAGGTCATTGGCCGCCTCATCGGCAGCCCTCTTCCCTGGACCGAGGAGGCGACACGCTTTCTCTTCATCTGGATGGTGTTCCTCGGCCTCGCCGCAGGTTTCCGCACCGTTGAAAGCGCCCGGGTCGTGCTATTTCTAGTGCTTTTCCACCGCCTGTTCAGGCGCTTGGCGGTGCCGATCTATGTCGGTTCTTCGGTGTTCTTCTTCGGCATGATGGGCTGGACGGGCTTCACCCTGGTGCGCCAGCAGATCATGATGAACGAGACCGCCGCGACTTTGCCCATCCCCATGTGGACCATCGGCATGGTTCTGCCTGTCTCGGCCGTCATCGCCGTGCTGGCCATCATCGAATCGCTGCGCAGCAGGCGGGACCTGATCGCGCTCCCCGAGATCGGTATCCCCGCGGACGAGATCGCGCACGCCGATATCTCCATTTCAGCAGGACATTGAGCCATGTCGGTCTTTCTTCTCATCGCCTTTTTCGGTCTCAGCATGCTGGGTGTGCCGCTCGCCATCGCTTTGGCGCTCGCCAGTGTCGGCACGCTGTGGCTCTTCACCTCCATGCCCATGGACCTACTTTCGCAGACGATGTTCTCGTCGATGAACTCTTTCCTTCTCGTCGCCGTGCCACTCTTTATTTTGGTCGGTACGGTGATGGAGCGCGGGCGTGTGGCGGAGCGCATCTTCGATTTCGCCGAGGCCATGGTCGGCTGGCTTCCCGGTGGGCTTGGCCACGTCAACGTCATTTCGTCGGTCATCTTTTCCGGCGTCTCCGGCTCCTCTGTCGCCGATATCGCCTCTGTGGGCGCAATCGAAATCAAGGCCATGGAGCGACACGGATTTCCAAAGGGTTATGCCGTCGGCATGACGCTCTGCACCTCCACGCTCTCCTCCATCATCCCGCCTTCGATCCTGATCGTGATTGCCGGTTCCATTGCCAACGTGTCGATCGGCACGCTGCTCATTGCGGGTCTGGTGCCCGGCCTCTTCATCGCCTTCGCTTTTCTTGTGTTTAACCATTTCTATTCGGTGCATTACGGCTACAATCCGCCGACGCCCTTCAATTTCCGTCTGGTTATCGTCACCGGCCTTCGCGCCATCCTGCCGATGCTCACGCCGCTGATCCTCATCATCGGTATCGCCAGTGGCCTGTTCACGCCGACGGAAGCCGCAGCCATCGCGGTCGTTTATGTGGCCGTATTGGGTGTGCTGGTCTATCGCACGCTGCCGGTTCGCGAATTGCCGGAAATACTGATCTCCACGGCGCGCATTTCCGGCACCATCCTGTTCATCGCCGCCACCTCGCAGCTTGCCGCCTGGGTCTTCACCTTCGACGGCCTGCCGGAACAGGTGGCCGAGCTTTTGAAGGCGATGAACCTTGGGCCAATGTCGGGCATGCTGGTGATCTTCGTTTTCCTGCTGATCATCGGTATCTTCATGGAGGCTATCCCTGCCATGTTCATCCTCATTCCGGTGCTGATGCCGCCGGTGGAGGCGCTTGGCATCGATCCGATCCACTTCCTGATCGTGACTGTCATGACGCTGACACTCGGCCTTGTAACGCCGCCGGTCGGGGTCTGCCTGTTCGCGGCAGCACAGGTGGCGAACATGAAGATCGAGGATGTCATTCGTGGTTCGCTGGCGCCGATGACGGTGCTGACGCTCGCCATATTCGCACTCGTGCTTTTCCCGGTGCTGACGCTCGGGCCGATACGGTTGATGGGTCTTTATTGAGACTGAAGCAGGAAGCCTGAAGCATCAGACAACGCGACGGGCACGCCACTCGTCGCGTTGTTTTCGCATCCACTCCAGAAACAGCGTCACTTTTCTCTGGCGCAGGTGGGAATGCGGGCAAACGATCCATTGCGTGACGAGCTTGATGCGGGGTGCATCGGCCACGGCCGGGATCAGCATTCCGCGTTGCAGTTCCCGCTCCATCATCAACGTGCTTTCCAGCGCCACGCCGATGCCTAGAACGGCGGCGTCGATGGCCATGTGGCTGCGATCGAACAGAACGCGGCGCCAGCGCTTTTCAGCCGTCACGCCGGAGAGCGGGAACCAGTGGTTCCATTGCGCCTGCGCCTTGACCGAGTGGATAAGCCGCTGGTTCTGCAAATCTTCGGGCAGGAATGTGCCGGCACCGGGCATGTCCGGTGAACAGACCGGCAGGAACTCTTCCTCCACGAGCCCTTCCACAAACAGGCCCGGCCAGCGGCCATCGCCATGGCGCAGCTCTATGTCGACAAGCTCCTGCGAAAAATCGGTCGGCTCGTTGGTGCCGTCGAGGCGCACTTCCAGTTCGGGATGCTCCTCCAGAAAGGAGCCGAGACGCGGCAGCAGCCATTTGTTGGAAATGGTCGGGGTTGCCCTGATTGTCAGTGTCGTCACCGAGCGGAAGCCGCGAATACTGTCGGTGGCATCGGTGATCTGCTCGATCTGTGCGGTGATCATCGAGAAGTACCGCTCGCCCGCCTCCGTCAGCGTCACCTTGCGGCCGGTCCGCGCCATCAGCGTCGTGCCAAGCTGGCCTTCCAGCAACTGGATCTGCTGGGAAACGGCTGAAGGCGTAACGCTCAGCTCTTCCGCCGCCCGCGAAATGCTGCCCGCCCTTGCCGCAGCATGAAAGACGAGGATCGATTTTATCGGTATCTGCATGTGGCTGGTCTTCGCTCAACGAATTACGGCAGTCACCGTGATTATCACAGGTGACTGCCGTCACGAAACGCTTGAGAGCGAAGGGTCTTTACCGGTGGCTCGGCAACTTTGGCAAAAGCACGGTCAACAGGCCGAGCAGCGGCAGGTAGGAGCAGATGCGATAGACGAACTCGATGCCTTCCTTATCCGCATAGATCCCGAGAACCGCGGCCCCGATGCCACCGAAGCCAAAGGCAAAACCGAAGAACATGCCGGCGATGAGACCAACGCGCCCGGGTACCAGTTCCTGCGCGAACACGACGATTGCCGAGAAGGCGGAGGAGAAGACGAAGCCGATGACGACGACGAGAACGGTCGTCCAGAACAGGTTCGCATAGGGCAGCATCAGCGCGAAAGGAATGACGCCGAGGATCGAGAACCAGATGACGACGCGCGAGCCGAAGCGGTCGCCGATCGGGCCACCGAAGAAAACGCCCGCCGCAGAAGCGCCAAGGAAGAGGAACAGCAGAACCTGCGCATCCTGCACGCCCAGCCCGAACTTCTCGATGGTGTAGAAGGTGAAATAGCTGGAAAGGCTGGCGAGATAGGCGTTCTTGGTGGCGGTCAAAACCACCAGCACGGCAAGCGTCATCATCACGGTGCCGCGTGCCAGCGGAAGTGCGCGGCTGGCAGGAGCCTTGCCGACATTCGCGCGGCGGTGGCGGGTATACCAGACGCCGACCCAGGACAAGACGGCAAAGCCCATCAGCGCGATCAGTGAGAACCAGCTGAGGCTGGACTGACCGAACGGGATGACGATGAAGGCGGCCAGCAGCGGGCCGATGGCCGTGCCTGTATTGCCACCAACCTGGAAGAAGGACTGTGCCAGACCGTGGCGACCACCGGATGCCAGACGAGCAACGCGGGAAGCCTCCGGATGGAAGATAGCCGAGCCGACACCGATCAGGCAGGCGCCGATCACGAGCACCTCGAAGCTGTGAGCGAATGCGAGCGTGATGAGGCCGGCACAGGTGGACAGCATGGCGACTGGCAGGGAGAAAGGCATGGGCCAGCGATCGGTCACCATGCCGACGACCGGCTGCAACAGCGATGCGGTGACCTGAAAGGCGAAGGTGAGCAGCCCGATCTGCATGAAGTCGAGCGCATAATTGGCCTTCAGCAGCGGATAAAGCGACGTCAGCAGCGATTGCATGATGTCGTTGAGCATGTGGCAGAAGCTGGCTGCTGCAATGATTGAAAACGCCGTGCGTTGCGGGCTGAACCCGGTGCTGGTGACGGTGGCCATGATGTATCCTCTCCAGATTTCCCGCGAGAGACGGGAAACGTGCCTTTATTTCTTCCCGCTTTTATTCATATTGTTTCTGGCCTGCTTTCGTGTTCTGGACGAGTTTCTTTGTGAATGGGCCAAATGGCAAAAATCAAATCGCTAAAACCCGCCCGTCTGGCGGATGACGACCATGAGCGCAGCCTGAAATTGATCGACGGCACCAACGAGCCGGTGCTGGCGCTTCACCGTGCTTATCCCACAGGACACCGTACGCCGATCCACAGCCATGGACGGGTGCAGATATGGTGCGCACGCCAGGGCGTCGTGCTGGTCAGCACCGCCGCCGGGCGCTGGATGATACCGCCCGGTCACGGGCTTATCATTCCAGCCGGGCTGAAACACGAGGCCGAGATCATCTCAACGGTGGAGATGCATTCGATCTACGTTCACCCCGATCTGTTTCAAGCCGAGGCCCCAAGGGTGGTGGAAATTACCGCCCTCGCCTCCAGCCTGATTTCGGAATTGCTGGGCGAGGAGTTGCAACCCGCCGCTTTTCATCGGCAGGGACTGGTGCGGGCGCTTCTGCTCGATGAGGTCAACCGTCTGCCGGAACGCCCGCTGGGATTACCCTTTCCCGATAATCAGCGTCTTGCCGGTCTTTGCCGCGAGTTCCTGAAAAAGCCTGTCGCCAGAGTGGAAATCGATGACTGGGCCGCCGCCATGGGCATGAGCCGGCGCTCCTTTACGCGGTTATTTCGCAAAGAGTTGGGGCTGAGTTTCGTCACCTGGCGCCAGCAGGCCTGCATTTTTGCGTCTTTGCCAAGGCTTGCCGCGGGCGAGGCAGTGACCAATGTGGCGCTGGATGCCGGTTATGAGAATATTCCGGCTTTCACCACCATGTTCCGGCGAATGCTCGGCAATTCGCCCCGCGCCTATCGCAAGGCGGCAGGTCAGCGCAGTGCCGGCTACTCCGATTTTGAAGAGGCGGAAAATTAAGCCGCCGTCGCGCGCATGTCGCGGCGGAAATCGGAAGGCGACATGCCGGCGATCTGACGGAACGCCTTGTTGAAGGCACTGACGGAGCCGAAGCCGCTTTCCATGGCAATCTGCAGAATATTGTCCTTGCCGTTCATCAGCATCGCCTGCGCGCGGGAAAGCCTGAGCAAGGTGAGGTATTTGATCAGCGTCATGCCGGTGGATTTGCGAAACAGGTTCATCGCATATTTCGGATGAAGCGAGGCGGCGCGGGCAATCTCGGTCGCGTCGATGTCGTCTAGAAAATTGGCGGCAATGAAATCGCACATGCGCACCACGCCGATGGAGGGTGCCATGCTCTCGTCATTTTCTTCCCGCTTGCCGCTGACGGCGGAGGATATGACGGTATAGGGCTCGAGGAACATGCGCTCCACCCGCAGCAGCAATTCCTCCACCGCGTGCTGCGCCTTGGCCGGATCACCCGACGTGACGTAACGGAACCAGCGGCCGAAATTTTCCTCGTCGGCCCGGTCTGTCTGCGCACTCACCATCGTTGCGCCGCCCATCAGCAGGCTGGAAACCGCAGCCGGCAGCCGCATGCGGAAAAAATGGACGAGCGGCAGATGCGCGCCCGCATAAATCGAATCATCGGAGGAACGGTCCATCTGGTGCGGCTGGCCACCCCAGAAAATGCACATCTGGCCGGCATCGAGCGAAAGGTCGTGGTCGCCCATCCGGTAATGTACGGATCCCGACATCACATAGTTCACCTCCACCTGCGCATGCCAGTGCGGCCTGAGCATGATGGGCGGGTGGTTGTAAAAAAGCTGGAGCGTGGTCGGCATGCCTTCGATGCTGCTTGCACCCGGCTGGTAGAAGGCTCTTTCGGCAATCTTACTTTCCGCCAAATCGATGTTCCCTTTGTACGAGACAGATTTCCTGCCGCCGGTAATGTGCCCATGTTCGCTAAAGAACGGCAATTGAAAAAGGGAGGTTTTCAATGTGCTTTAAATTTCTTGGCGCGTCGACGGCTCTGGTGCTCCTTGCAGCACCGGTAATGGCGCAATCCGAGACCGTAACCATCTGGAGCTGGAATGTCGCCGCATCGGCGCTTAAATCCACTGTCGAAGGGTTCAACAAGCAAAATCCTGACATCAAGATTGTTGTTGAAGACCTTGGAAACAATCAGGTTTTCGACAAGACGCTGGCGGCTTGCGCAGCGGGTGGCGACGGCCTCCCAGATATTGTAACGGTCGAAAATTTCGAGGCGGAACTGTTCTGGAGCCGGTTTCCGGATTGTTTCACGGATTTGACTGCAGTTGGCTATACGCCTGAAAAAAAGGCGCTTTTTCCTGACTTCAAACGCACGGAGCTGGAGGTTGATGGCGTAGCTTATGCGGTGCCTTGGGATTCGGGTCCGGTGGCCGTTTTTTACCGGCGCGATTTCTACGAAAAGGCTGCTGTCGATCCGGCCACCATCAAAAGCTGGGATGATTTCATCGCGGCTGGCAAGAAGGTCATGGCTGCCAATCCCGGCACCGTGATGGCGCAGGCCGACTTCAACGGCGACAGCGAGTGGTTCCGCATGATCGCCAACGAGCAGGGATGCGGTTACTTTTCGACCGACGGCCAGAACATCACCATCAACAAACCTGCCTGTGTCGCGACGCTTGAAAAGATCAAGCAGATGAGGGATGCCGGCATCATCACGGCCGCGATCTGGGATGAGAAGATCCAGGCCAATACTGCCGGCAAGGCCGCGAGCCAGATGTATGGCGCCTGGTATGAAGGCACGGTTCGCTCCGGCTCTCCCGATCTTTCGGGCAAGTGGGGTGTCTATATGATGCCGAGCCTTACGCCCGACGGTCCGCATGCCGCCAATCTCGGTGGCTCTTCGCTGGCGATAAGTTCGGCGTCCAAGCACAAGGAAGCCGCCTGGAAGTACATCGATTACGCGCTGACCACCAATGAGGGGCAGGTGACGATGCTGAAGTCATTCGGCCTCGTTCCGTCGCTTCTCTCCGCCATCGATGATCCTTTCGTCAAGGAAAAGCAGCCCTATTGGGGTGGGCAGGCGGTCTGGACCGATATTCTGGCGACCCTGCCGAAAATCGTGCCCAGCCGTGGCACCGCGTTCCAGTCGGATGCAGATGCGATCTACAAGGCGACACAGACCAAATATTTCGCAGGTGGTTATCCCGATGCGAAAGCAGCTCTCGACGATGCCGCAAAGCAGATCGAAACGGCCACGGGGCTGCCGGTCGCGGAATGAAGCTCTCGAATGGCCGGCCTTGCGGTTTTAGCAGGACCGGCCTCTCCAAGCTTTCCAACCATCGCATCTGGAGGTCGTCATGCCGTCAAGGAACAGGATCGCTTATGCGTTCCTTGCGCCCTATCTTCTGATTTTCGCGACGTTCTGGGTCTGGCCGATCGTCAGCTCGTTCATGCTGTCGTTCCAGAATACCCGCATCAATCCGTGGCGGTTTGCGCCCTCCATGAACTGGGGTCGGCTCGTCTCCGATCCGGCGTTTTATAACGCGCTCTACAATACGCTGATCATTCTCGTCATTCAGGTGCCTGTCATGATCGCGCTTGCGACCGTCATGGCGGTGCTTCTGAACTCGCCACTGTTGAAGGTGCGTCCGCTTTACCGTTTTGCCTTCTTCGCACCCGTCGTCGTCGGAGAAGTCGCTTATGCGGCCGTTTTCCGGCTGATGTTCAGTGCCGATTTCGGCATTATTAACAAGCTCATCACTTCCGTTGGCCTTTCGCCCATCTCGTGGTTCGACAATGCCAATGCGGCCATGGCGCTCGTCATCATCGCCGTCACGTGGCGCTGGGCAGGGTATAATGCCATCATCATTCTGGCTGGCCTGCAATCCATCCCCGGCGATGTCTACGAGGCGGCGACACTGGACAAGGTGAACAAGCGGCAGCAATTTTTCCACATCACACTGCCGCTGTTGAAACCCATCATCCTTTTCTGCGTGGTCCTGTCCGTCATCGGCACCATGCAGCTTTTTGCCGAGCCTTTCCTCATCACCAACAGGGGTGGTCCGGGCGGCGGCACGGAAACGTTGGGCCTGTTTCTTTACCGGCAAGGCTTCACTTCGCTCAATTTCGGTTACGCCTCGGCCATCGCTTACACCATGGCGGCGCTCGCCATCGCCATTTCGCTTCTTAATCTCTGGGTCGGGAGGGAGCCGAAATGAGATCGAAATCCAGATCGCTTCTCTGGCAGAAGATCGCGCTGCATGCGACGCTGACGCCGCTTGCCCTCATCTGGCTATTTCCGCTGTGGATGATGTTCGTGTTCTCGACAATGCCTGATTTTGGCATTTTCAGCCCCGACATCGTGCTCGTCCCGTCCACCAATTTCATCGAGAACTTCAAAAACCTTCAGGCGGATACCAACTTCCTGCGGGCGATGTTCATATCGATCACCGTTGCGGTCATCTATACGGTTCTCTCGGTGTTTCTGACCTCCATGGCGGGCTGGGCGCTGGCGCGCTATCGTTTTGCGGGACGCTCGGTGGTGATCGCCATCATTCTCGGCACCATCACCTTGCCTTTTGCAGTCGTCGTCATTCCTCAATTCATCATGGTGGCGCGCGAATTCAAGCTCGCCAACACCTGGGTGGCACTCATCGTGCCGCCGCTGTTCAACTCGCTCGGCGTGCTCTTCATGCGGCAATCCTTTTCCATGATGCCAACGGAGCTTTTCGATGCAGCAAGGGTCGAGGGCGTCAAGGAATGGCAGATATTCCTGCGCATTGCCCTGCCATTGGCGCGCCCCACCATGGCGGCGCTGTCGATCATCCTCTTCCTCGCTTCGTGGAATAATTATCTCTGGCCGCTGCTGATCAACTCCCGCCCGGAAATGATGACCGCACCCGTGGCACTTGGCACCCTCATCGGGCTTACCAAAGTGTCATGGGGTGGCATCATGGCCGGTGCAGTTCTGCTCACCGCACCCATTCTCATCGTTTTCGTGGCTTTGCAGCGCCACTTCATCGCCGGCATTTCTGCCGGGGCAGTCAAGTAAGGGGAGAGACCGCATGGCGGAACTTTCGCTCAAGAATGTCGTCAAGCGCTACGGTGCGCTGAAAGTCATCCATGGTGCAGATCTCGATATTGCCGATGGCGAGTTCGTGGTCTTCGTCGGCCCGTCCGGCTGTGGCAAATCAACGCTTCTGCGTATGATCGCGGGGCTGGAGGATATATCGGACGGCGATATCAGTATCGGCGGCAGAACGGTCAACGATGCAGATCCGGCCGATCGCGGCATCGCCATGGTGTTTCAATCCTATGCGCTCTATCCGCACATGACGGTTGCCGAAAACCTGTCCTTCGGCCTGAGGATGAACGGTAATCCCAGGGCCGACACGGAAAAGCGTGTCAGCCGCGCTGCCGAAATCCTGCAGATCAACGAGTTGATGGAACGTCGGCCAAAGCAGCTTTCCGGCGGGCAGCGGCAGCGTGTCGCCATCGGCCGCGCCATCGTGCGCGAACCGCAGGTCTTTCTGTTCGACGAGCCCTTGTCGAACCTCGATGCGGAACTTCGGGTGCAGATGCGGGTGGAAATCTCGCGGCTGCACAAGCAGCTTGGCACCACGATGATCTATGTCACCCACGACCAGACCGAGGCGATGACGCTGGCCGACAAGATCGTGGTTTTGAGGGCGGGCAATATCGAACAGGTCGGTGCCCCGCTCGATCTTTATGACGACCCCGCCAACCGTTTCGTTGCCGGTTTCGTCGGTTCGCCGAAGATGAATTTTCTGGAGGCGACCGTCATCGGTACAGGTGGACAAAGCGTTACGCTGTCGCTCGACAGCGATCCTGCCGTGCGGCTGACCCTGCCGATCAAGGACCGGCTCAATGAGGGAAGCAAGGTTTCGCTCGGTATCCGGCCCGAACATTTTGCCGATGTCGGGCAGAGCGATGCCGATCTCACCGTTCACGTCGATGTCGCCGAGCACCTCGGCAATACCAGCTATGTCTATGCCCGTACGGAAGGCGGTGAGCAACTGGTCATCGAGCGGCCGGAATCGCGAGACGTCGCCAATCGTGATCGGCTGACGGTCGGTCTTTCCGCCCGCAAGGCATTTCTTTTCGACAGTCAGGGCAATCGCCTGCGCTGAACCCTTTCCCAAGCACGCAAGTCAAGACGAGGATTTCATGACGACCGACCAACCGATCCGCTGGGGCATTATCGGCCCGGGCACCATCGCCAAGACCTTTGCGGACGGCATTGCCCATTCCCGCACGGGTAAGCTCGAGGCTATCGCCACCCGCAATCCGGACAAGCCCGGCCTTGCTGACGCCTTTCCCGGCGCGCGCATCATCCATGGTTACGATGCGCTGCTTTCCGATCCCCATATCGACGCCGTCTATATTGCCACGCCCCATACCGGCCATGCGGAATGGGCGATCAAGGCGATCCGTGCGGGCAAAAACGTGCTGGTGGAAAAGCCCATCGCGCTTTCCGCCTATGATGCCGACGCCATTTTCCACGAAGCGAAAAAGGCTGATGTCTTTGCGGGCGAAGCCTATATGTACCGCCTGCATCCGCAGACGGCAAAACTGGTGGAGTTGATCAGGAACCGCGCCGTTGGCGATGTCCGCATCATCCGCTCCAGTTTCGGTTTCAACATGGGGTCTTTCCGTGCCGATCATCGCCTGTTTTCCAATGAGACGGCAGGCGGCGGCATTCTCGATGTCGGCGGTTATCCCGTATCCATGGTGCGGCTGATTGCCGGTGCAGTCGAAGGAAAACCCTTCGTCGAACCGGAAAAGATTGTAGGTGCGGCCCATCTCGGCCAGTCGGGCGTCGATGAATGGGCTTCGGCCGTTCTGAAATTTTCGAACGGCATCATTGCCGAAGTCTCCTGCTCGATCATGGCAGGGCAGGACAATGTGCTGCGCATCATCGGTTCGGAAGGCCGTATCGAGGTCAAGGATTTCTGGTTCGCCGCCGGCCACAAGGGTGGCACCGGCCGGATCGATATTTTCAGGGGCGACAAGGTCGAAACCATCGAGTTGCCGGAAGACCGCTGGCTCTATTCCTTCGAAGTCGATGCAGCAGGTGAGGCGATAAGGCAGGGCAAGCAGGAATTCGGCGCGCCCGGCATGGGCTGGGCCGACAGTCTCGGCAATCTACGTGTCATGGACCAGTGGCGTGCCGCCGTTGGCCTGGAATACAGCGTCGAAAAAGCAACCTCTCGCATCACGAATATTGCCGGTGGCAAGGTCGTGGCAGGCAATGCGGTTCCGAAGCGGCAGATACCCGGCCTCACCAAAACCGCTTCGGTGGTTGCACTCGGTTTCGAGTTCTTCCCCAATTTCGCCTCCGCGTCCCTGACGCTCGATGCCTTTTATGAGGCGGGCGGCAATCTGTTCGATACGGCTTATGTCTATGGCGGCGGCAAGACGGAAGCCATATTCGGCGACTGGCACACCAGCCGCAACGTGCCGCGCGAAGAAATCGTGCTGATCGGCAAAGGTGCGCATTCGCCGCTCTGCTATCCGGACATGATCGCCAAGCAGCTCAACCAGTCGCTGGAGCGTCTGAAGACGGATTATGTCGATGTCTATTTCATGCATCGTGACAATCCCGACGTGCCGGTCGGCGAATTTGTCGATGCGATGGATGCCGAAGTCCGGCGTGGTCGCATTCGGGGCATTTTTGGCGGATCGAACTGGACGCGCGAGCGTATGGACGAGGCCACCGCCTATGCGCAAAAGAACGGCAAACAGGCGCCGGGCGCACTTTCCAATAATTTCTCGCTTGCCGAAATGCTCGATCCCATCTGGGCGGGGTGTGTGGCGGCATCGGATGATGAGTGGAAGGCATGGCTCCAATCCCGCCAGATCCCGAATTTCGCCTGGTCGAGCCAGGGGCGCGGCTTCTTCACCGACCGTGCGGGGCGGGACAAGCGCGATGACGAGGAAATCGTCCGCGTCTGGTATTCCGACCGCAACTTCCACCGCCGCGACCGGGCGATCGAGCTTGCCCGGAAACTCGGCCGCCATCCGATCCACATCGCGCTCGCTTATGTCATCGCCCAGCCTTTCCCGGTCATTCCGCTGATCGGGCCGCGCACCATTGCCGAACTGGAGGACAGCCTTTCGGCGCTGGATATCAAGCTGACGGCTGAGCAGGTTAAGTGGCTGGAGGCGTGACGCGACCGGAGGCGGCGGGTTTTCCGCGGTCTCCAGATGGATGATAAAGTCGGCTACCTCTCCTCCGTCATGCCGGGCTTGACCGGCATCCAGCCACGGTGTGTCAGCGCCGTGGCTGGAGCCTTTTGCGATCAAGGACTTGACCGTGCTGGACCCCGGACCTCGTCCGGGTGACGGAATGCGGATGCTATGGTGGTGCTAAAAGCACTGTTTTATAGGAGGACTATCCCCAACCTCCTACCTTATCTTGTTTTCCTGCTTCTTTCTCTCAGCAGCCGCTGATAAATCGGAATCTTGATAAAATCGCGCCCGCCTGAAAACACGGCGGGTGAAACAATCTACCGGGGTTCTTATGGGCGATATCGATCGAGGCCGTGCGCAGCAGTTGATGGGTGAGGCGGGCATGGATGCGCTGGTGCTTTTCCAGCCCGAAGCCTTCCGTTATGCGGTAGGAGCACATGCGGGCGTTGCGACGATGTGGGGCAGGGCGGGGTCGGCGATTGTGCTGGTGCTAGCCGATGCTGCGTCCGGGCTTGCCGCCGTCGTCAGCGATCACGCCGCACCTCTTGTCGAGAAGGCCGCGCCGGATGTCGATCTGCGCCGACACCGCATCTGGATAGATATGGTCGATCTGTCGGGTGTCGAAAACGTCTCGCAGGTAGACGGTGCCTATCGCCGAAACAATTCCGGCGGACAGAGGCCGGAGACATTCGATCGCGCCGCCTGCTTTGTTTTGCTGGCCGACCTTCTGCGGGAACGCGGGCTGTCTGCGGCGCGCATCGGTGCCGATCTCGAATTCATGCCCGCGGCCGATTTTTTGGCTCTTCGTGAGGCGACGCCCGCTGTGACCTGGGTTGATGGTTCGACAGTGCTGAAACGTCTGCGTGCGGTGAAATCCGGGCGCGAGATCGAACTTCTCAGGCGGGCCGCAGCGGCCGCTGAGGCAGGGCTGGCCGAGATGGCGGCGGCCGTGCGGCCGGGCGTGGCGCTCGGCGAGCTTTCCAACGCCTGGAAAGCCGGCGCTCAGTCGCATGCCTTGAAGTCGGGTTTTTCGCTGAGCGGCCATTGGGACTATATATCTGTCGGTCCGGCCCTGTCGGATATGACGGCGGTCGTCACGCCCGGTGCCCTGATCAAGGCCGATGTTGGCACGCTGGTCGATGGTTATTCGTCGGATGGCGCGCGGACGTTTTCATGGGGTCCGGTCTCTCCGCTCGCGGCCAATATTTTCAAGGCGCTGGAGGCAGCTTCTGCCAGCGGGCTGGAAGCGATTCGTCCCGGCAATACATTCGGTGCGGTGCACGCCGCCATGCTGGATTCGATGCGTAAAGACGGATTCAGCGAATATTATCGCGGTCATTTCGGCCATTCCGTCGGCGGGGGCGTGGGCATAGAGGAATGGCCGTTCTTTTCCCATGACAATGAGGAGGTCATTCTTCCCGGCATGGTGGTGGCACTTGAAGCGCCGTTTTACGGCGAAGGTCTGGGCGCGCTGATGATCGAGGACCAGTTTCTCGTTACTACAGCAGGGGCAGAGTGCATGAACAGCCTGCCACGCACCCTGCGGGATTTGTCCCGGGCCTGAGGCCGGCCAGATTCAGAGAAAGTCGTCGCGGCGCGGGGTGAAGCAGTCGATGAGCTCGCCTTCTTCCAGGCAGAGGCAGCCGTGCTCGACATGGCCGGGAATGATGAGGCTGTCGCCTTTCTGCAGGTCGTAGGCTTCGCCATCGCGGTAAAAGCGGAAGCTGCCGCTGGCGACATAGGTGGATTGCACATGCGGATGGTTGTGCAGCTTGCCTTCGGCGCCGGTCTTGAAGCGGAACGAAACCACCATCAGCTCCGGCGCTTCGGAAAGCACGGTGCGTTCAACGCCGTCGTCGGGTGAAACGGTGGGGAATGTCGGAAGCTGCTGCATGTCGTTCTCCTCGGTCATGCGATGTCGTTCAAGCTTGAAATTCAGCGCGGCGCGCGCAGCATGGCGCGGTAACGCGTCTGGCTGCTTTTCAGGTGGTGGCGCATGGCGCTTCTTGCCGCCTCTTCGTCGCCGTCCTGTATCGCAATCAGGATTGCTTCGTGCTCACCGACAAGCCGGTTGAGGTCAGCGGGCGAAAGCACGGTTTCCTTGCCGTTTTCGGCAACGGCGCGGCGCGGAATGAGCGTGGGGCCAAGCACCTGTAGAAACTCGCTGAAGCGCGGATTGTTGGTTGCGTCGGCAACAGCCAGGTGAAAAGCGAAGTCGGCCTCTGCTGTCGGAATGCCCTTGGCGGCGCTGGCGCGGAAGGCATCGAAGGCTTCGATGATTTTCTCCTCCTGCGCCGGGGAGCGGCGAACGGCCGCAAGACCGGCGGCATCACCTTCCACGGCGGTGCGCAGTTCGAGCATTTCGATCAGGGACGAGACACGGGCAAGATCGACGTTATGGAAAGGCCGTCGCTCGACAGGCGCTGGCTCCAGCACGAAGACGCCCGCACCCTGACGAGGCTCGACCAGCCCGTCGGACCTCAGTGAGGCGATGGCCTCGCGCACCACGGTGCGGCTTACGCCGAATTCCTGCGTCATCTGCGCTTCGGAAGGCAGGCGCTCGCCTGTCTTGTAACGGCCCTTGGCGATCTGGCTGCGGAGCTCCTCGGAAACCTTCACCACAAGCGTCTTGGCCTGCGGAGCTGCCGGTTCGGAGGTTATCGCTTTTGTCATTGTCATCGCCGTTCTAATAAAGGGTGCGGGTTAGTGTCCGGTATTCCTCGATACGTCATTCGAGGTCCGGCTTGCAATCCCGCTGCTCGCGCAGGAAAGACCGGTTGTCATGCCTGTCGGTCCCATATGGCATTTCACGTCGCCTTGAAGATCGGATTGTCGATGAAAACGCCGCCCTGAAAACGCGCCACCGCATCTTTAGGGTCTGGTTGCGGTGTTGTCTCGGCAATGTGCTGCCGGAAAGTCTCGGCGTTGTCCTTCGGTTTCCAGCCAAGCCAGCCGAGGTGGGAATTGTCCCACCAGCCCGCATCATTGGCCGATGCGCCCCAGACGACCGGGCAGCCGAGCACCGGCGCGCGGAAAACCGTCTCGATCAGCGATACGAAATCATCCTGCGAAAACCAGGTCGACAACATGCGGTGATTTTGCGGTTCCGGCGTGCAGGAGCCGATACGGACCAGCGCCGTCTCCTGGCCGAATTTTTCGAAATACATGCGGGCGAGGCTTTCGCCGAAACATTTGGACACGCCGTAAAGACCGTCCGGCCGGAAGGGAACGTCGGGGCCAAGCCGCTCTGTCTGGGAATAATAACCGATCGTGTGATTGGAGCTCGCGAAGATGATTCGCGGTTGGCCATGGGCGCGGGCCGCTTCATAGAGGTTGTAAAGCCCGATGATATTGCCCTGAAGGATCTGCTCGAAAGGCCGCTCCACCGATATGCCGCCAAGATGGACGATGCCGTCACAATCGGCGACCATCGCATCGACGGCGCTGGCGTCGGCCAGATCGCATTGCACGCATTCCTCGTTCGGCCCGGCAGGATCAAGCGGCGAAAGATCGGCAAGACGCAATATCTCGGCCATCGGTGCGAGGCGCTTGCGCATGACGCGGCCGAGCTGGCCAGCCGCACCGGTAACAAGAAGCCGTTTCATTGCAATTCTCCCTAAACGAATGGACTGCGGATCATCGAGGCTGCGGGACCCCCCCATTCAACGTCTCCGGCGTGGTCGAGATATCCAGGTCCCTCTTGACCTTGTCATACAGATCGTACAAAAAGCGGATAACATATATTATGTCCTATACGCAACAATCATGAAGGATGAGTTTGATGCTGACCGTCGAAACAAGGCAGGCCGTCAACCCGGAATATGCAAAAACGCTCGATACCGATGGGCTTCGCAAGCATTTCCTCGCCAACGACATGTTCCGTTCCGGCGAAATCAGGCTGATCTATACCCACTACGACCGTTTCGTCATGGGCGGCGCGGTGCCTGATGGTGCCCCGCTGATGCTGGACAAGGTCGAGGAAACCAAGACGCCGTCGTTCCTTGATCGACGCGAGATGGGCATCGTCAATATCGGCGACACCGGCACCGTCAACGCTGGTGGCGAGACGTACACGCTCAATCGTGGCGACGTTCTGTATCTCGGTGCGGGCAGCGGTGCGGTGACCTTCGATGGCGCGGGCCGGTTCTACATCACTTCATGCCCGGCGCATCGCAGCCTGCCGGCAAAGCTCGTCAGCCTTGCCGACAGCAAGGAGGTCAAGCTTGGTGCGGCCGAGACCTCCAACAAGCGCACAATCAACCAGTTCATCCACCCGCTCGTCATGGAAAGCTGCCAGCTGGTGCTCGGCTATACGACGCTCGAGGACGGCTCCGTCTGGAACACCATTCCGTCGCATATTCATGATCGCCGCATGGAGGCCTATCTCTATTTCGGCATGGATGAAAAGTCGCGCGTTCTGCACCTGATGGGTGAGCCGCAGGAAACGCGGCATCTCTTCATTTCCAACGAAGAGGGCGCCATTTCTCCGCCCTGGTCGATCCATTCCGGCGCTGGCATCGGTTCGTACACCTTCATCTGGGCCATGGCTGGGGACAATGTCGATTATACCGATATGGACTTCATTCAGCCGGGGGATCTGAAATGAAAAATCCCTTTTCGCTTCAAGGGCGTAAGGCGCTGGTGACGGGTGCCAATACCGGGCTTGGTCAGGCAATCGCCGTCGGCCTCGCCGCGGCCGGCGCGGAAGTCGTCTGCGCTGCCCGCCGCGCGCCGGATGAGACGCTGGACATGATCGCGAAGAACGGCGGCAACGCCGCCGCATTGTCGATTGATTTTGCCGATCCACTCGCCGCCAGGGACAGCTTTGCCGACGCCGGTTTCGATATTCTCGTCAACAATGCCGGCATCATTCGCCGCGCCGATTCCGTGGAGTTTTCAGAGCTCGACTGGGATGAGGTGATGGACGTCAATCTCAAGGCGCTGTTTTTCACCACGCAGGCCTTCGCCAAGGAATTGCTGGCGAAAGGTCGTCCGGGCAAGGTGATCAATATCGCCTCGCTACTGTCGTTTCAGGGCGGCATCCGCGTACCGTCCTATACGGCGGCGAAACATGGCGTTGCGGGTCTGACCAAGCTTCTGGCAAATGAGTGGGCCGCGAAGGGCATCAACGTCAATGCCATTGCGCCTGGTTACATCGAAACCAACAATACCGAGGCGTTGCGGGCGGATGCTGCCCGCAACAAGGCCATTCTGGAGCGCATCCCGGCAGGCCGCTGGGGGCATTCTGAAGACATCGCTGGGGCGGCGGTTTTCCTCGCCTCGCCGGCGGCCGACTATGTGCATGGCGCCATCCTCAATGTCGATGGCGGCTGGCTGGCGCGCTAATGCGCGCCGGTTTTCAAAATTCATCATATAACTTGTATGATGACTTGTTGACAAATATGCGGCAAGCGGTTTAGGTGGCTTCCAGTCAGTGAACTTGCAGAGGAATACGGATTATGAACCCTGAACAAATCAAGGCGGCGCTTGGCTCCGGCCTGCTCTCCTTCCCGGTAACGCATTTTGATTCCGAGGGTCGTTTTGCGGCCGATAGCTACAGGGCGCATGTCGAATGGCTTGCCGGTTACAAGGCGCCGGTGCTGTTTGCCGCCGGCGGTACGGGCGAGTTCTTCTCGCTGAAACCGGATGAAATCCCTACTATCGTTTCGGCTGCCAAGGAAGTGGCCGGTGAAACGGCAATCGTTTCCGGCTGCGGCTACGGCACCGAGGTTGCGGTTGATATCGCACGCTCGGTCGAAAAGGTCGGTGCTGATGGCATCCTGCTTCTGCCGCATTACCTCATCGATGCGCCGCAGGAAGGCCTTTACGCGCACATCAAGAAAATATGCCAGTCGGTCGGCATCGGCGTCATGGTTTATAACCGCGACAATTCGGTGCTTCAGGCGGATACGCTGGCGCGTCTCTGCGATGAGTGCCCGAACCTCGTCGGCTTCAAGGACGGCACCGGTGATATCGGTCTCGTTCGCCAGATCACCGCCAAGATGGGTGACCGCCTGATGTATCTCGGCGGCATGCCGACGGCGGAACTGTTTGCCGAAGCCTATCTCGGCGCCGGTTTCACCACCTATTCCTCGGCCGTCTTCAACTTCGTGCCGGGCCTTGCGAACGAGTTCTATGCGGCGCTGCGGGCCGGCGAGCGCGCCACCTGCGAACGCATCCTGACGGAATTCTTCTATCCGTTCATGGCGATCCGCAATCGCGCCAAGGGTTACGCCGTTTCCGCCATCAAGGCTGGCGTTCGCCTGCAGGGCTTCGATGCCGGTCCGGTGCGCGCGCCGCTGAAGGATCTGACGAATGAGGAAATCGGCATGCTCGATGCCCTGATCGGCACGCACAAGCGCAAGGTGTGATCAAGGTATAACGGGAGGGGAACGATGAAGATCACAGCGGTGCGGACGCATCTGCTCGAACATCGGCTGGGCACGCCGTTTGAAAGCGCATCCATGCGCTTTGACCGACGTGCCCATGTTCTGGTCGAAATCGAATGCGATGACGGGACCGTCGGCTGGGGCGAATGCCTCGGTCCGGCGCGACCGAACGCCGCCGTGGTTCAGGCCTATTCCGGTTGGCTTATTGGCCAGGATCCCCGCCAGACCGAAAAGATCTGGGCCGTGCTTTACAATGCCCTGCGTGACCAGGGCCAGCGCGGCCTCAGCATTACCGCCCTGTCCGGTATCGATATCGCGCTGTGGGATATCAAGGGAATGCATTACGGAACCTCCATCTCCATGTTGCTCGGCGGGCGCTGGCGCGAAAGCGTGCGCGCCTATGCCACCGGCAGCTTCAAGCGTGATGGGGTCGACCGCATCTCCGACAATGCCAATGAGATGGCGGAGCGCCGTGCAGAGGGTTTTCACGCCTGCAAGATCAAGATCGGTTTCGGCATCGAGGAGGATCTTGCGGTCATTGCCGCCGTGCGCGACGCGATCGGGCCGGATATGCGGCTGATGATCGACGCCAATCACGGCTATACCGTTACCGAAGCCATCGCGCTCGGCAACCGTGCGGCTGAATACGGCATCGACTGGTTCGAGGAGCCGGTGGTTCCGGAGCAGCTCGATGCCTATGCCCGCGTGCGGGCGGGCCAACCAATCCCGGTTGCGGGAGGCGAGACCTGGCACGGGCGTTACGGCATGTGGCAGGCGCTTTCCGCCGGTGCCGTGGATATTCTCCAGCCCGACCTCTGCGGCTGCGGTGGCTTTTCCGAAACGCAGAAGATTGCCACGATTGCCACGCTGCACGGCGTGCGCATTGTGCCGCATGTGTGGGGCACGGGCGTGCAGATCGCCGCTGCCCTGCAGTTCATGGCGGCGATGGTGCCCGATCCGGTGCGGGTAAACCCCATCGAGCCGATCATGGAATTCGATCGGACGCATAATCCGTTCCGTCAGGCCGTGCTGCAACAGCCGATAGAGGCGGTGAACGGTGTCGTCGCCATTCCCGATGGTCCCGGTCTCGGCATCGAGATCAACCGCGACGCACTCGTTGAATTCAGGATGCCACAGTCATGAGCGAACTTGTCAGAAAACTAAGCGGGACACCGCCGCAGCCAGCGTTCCCGAAAGGGGCGGTCGATACTCAGATGCATATGTATCTGCCCGGTTATCCAGCCTTGCCGGGTGGGCCGGGCCTGCCGCCGGGTGCGCTGCCGGGGCCTGAGGATTATCGCCAGCTGATGCAATGGCTCGGCATCGACCGCGTCATCATCACCCAGGGCAACGCCCAACAGCGAGATAACGGCAACACGCTGGCCTGCGTGGCAGAAATGGGCGAGGCAGCCCGCGCGGTGGTGATTATCGATGAGAGCACGACTGAAAAGGACATGGAAAGACTTGCCGCTGCCGGTGCCGTGGGCGCCCGTATCATGGATTTGCCGGGCGGCGCGGTGAACCTATCGGAACTGGAAGCGGTGGATCAGCGCGCCCATGCGGCCGACTGGATGGTGGCGGTTCAGTTCGACGGCAATGGGCTTCTCGATCATCTGCCGCGCCTTGAAAAAATCCGTTCGCGCTGGGTGTTCGACCACCATGGAAAATTCTTCAGGGGTATCGACACGGATGGCCCGGAGATGGCGGCACTTTTGAAGCTCATCGATCGCGGCAATCTCTGGTTCAAGTTTGCCGGTGTTTATGAAAGTTCGCGCGACGCCTGGCCCTATGAAGATGTTGCAGCCTTTTCGCGCCGTATCGCTGCCCATGCGCCGGAGCGGATCGTCTGGGGAACGAACTGGCCGCACAATTCGGTCCGTGAGACGGATGCCTATCCGGATGATGCCCGCCTTGCGGAGCTTACACTCGGCTGGCTGCCGAATGATGCGGCCCGTCATCGAGCGCTGGTGGAAAATCCAGAAGCCCTGTTCAAGCTGCCGCCATTCAAGGCGGCGTAATTTCAATTCGGGATGGTTGGGGAAAGGGAGGTCCCCATCACCTTTGCAGATGAAAGGTCTTTGCATGCCGGCCCGGATGGGCGTGAAAAATTCGGTCCGTTAGCCTTGGAGGGGTGGGGCCGTTGTTACAACGGAGGAGGAAGAAATGAAAAAGATTGCAAGCATGATGTGCATCGCGATGGGGATCGCGCTGTCAGGCGTTTCCGCCAAGGCGCAGGAAATCACCCTGCGCTCGGCCGATATTCATCCCGACGGTTATCCGACGGTTGAAGCCGTGAAATATATGGGCGAACTTCTGTCGGAACGCTCCAATGGCCGCATCAAGGTGCAGGTCATGAACAATTCGGTTCTCGGCGGTGAGAAGGATACCATCGAGCAGACCCGCTTTGGCGTCATCGACATGAACCGCGTCAACGCTGCGCCTTTCAACAATCTCGTCAAGGAAACCACCGTTCTCGGCCTGCCTTTCCTGTTCCGTTCGACGGAACACATGCACAATACCGTAGACGGCCCGATCGGCGATGAGGTTCTGGCAGCATTCGAACCGCACGGCCTAATCGGTCTTGCCTTTTACGATTCCGGTGCGCGTTCCTTCTACACAACCAAGAAGCCCATCGAAAAACTGGCGGACCTGAAGGGCCTCAAAATCCGCGTGCAGCAATCGGATCTGTGGATTTCGATGATGCAGGCGTTTGGCGCCAACCCTACGCCGATGCCGATGGGCGAGGTTTACTCCTCGCTTGAAACAGGCGTTGTCGATGGTGCGGAAAACAACTGGCCGTCCTACGAATCCGCCCGTCACTATGAAGTGGCGAAGAACTATTCGCTGACGGAACATTCCCTCAATCCGGAAATTCTCGTCATCTCCAAGATTTCCTATGACAAGCTGTCGCCGGAAGATCAGAAGCTGCTGCGTCAGGCAGCCAAGGATTCCGTTGGCAAGATGCGTGAATTGTGGAGTGCGCGCGAAAAGGCCTCGGAAGAAAAGGTACGCGCCGGTGGCGTTAACGTCATCAAGGTCAACAAGGAGGAGTTCGCCGCCGCGATGGGGCCGGTCTACGACAAGTTCGTCACCGATCCGAAAATGAAAGACCTTCTTGAGCGGGTAAAAGCCGTCAAGTGACATAGGGAAAACCGGCTCTGGCAACAGGGCCGGTTTTCTTTTGTCGTCATTGGTCTGAGGTTGGAGGAGGAAGGCAAATGCGAAACTTCATGCGGGCGATCCGCCCATTTCTCGGCGCGCTCAGCCGTGCGTCACTTTACATCGCCGGCGTCGGCATGGTCGCCATGACGCTTATCGTCGGCTGGCAGGTGTTTGCCCGTTATATCCTGAATGATTCACCAAGTTGGTCCGAGCCGCTTTCGCTTCACCTCATGTCATGGTTCATCATGCTGGGGGCGGCGGTGGGCGTGCGTGAAAGCGTGCATCTGGGGTTGGATATTCTGCGCTATATGATGCCGCCGCGCATACAGGCGGCGATGGACCTGACCAGTCTGGCACTGATCTTCTTTTTCGGGGTTGGCATGTGCTGGTACGGAACCGTCCTCTCTGCCGGAACATGGACGGCGACGATCCCTGTTCTTGGATGGCCGGGCGGCATGGATTTCTTCCCGCTGATCGGTGGCGGTTTTCTGATCGCGCTGTTTGCAGCCGAACGCTTTATCGATCTCGTCATCGGCGAGGAAATCGCGGCGGATGTGTTCGTGCAGGAGGCCGCGTAAATGGCTTACACAATCCTCTTCGGTGTGTTCACCCTTCTGATGCTGATCGGTACGCCGATTGCGTTCTGCCTCGGCATTGCCTCCTTCGCCACCGTTCTTTATCTCGGCCTGCCGCCCGTCGTGGTCTTCCAGCAGATGAACTCCGGCATGAACGTGTTTGCGATGATGGCGATCCCGTTCTTCATCTTCGCGGGTGACCTCATGGTACGCGGCGGTATAGCCCATCGTCTGATCCGTTTTGCGGCCGGTCTTGTCGGTCATCTGCGCGGCGGTCTAGGGCAGGTCAACATCGTCGCTTCGACATTGTTCGGTGGCATTTCCGGCTCGGCTGTCGCCGACGCCTCGGCCGTTGGTGGCCTGATGATCCCGCAAATGGCCAAGCGCGGTTATGACCGGGATTACGCCGTCAACGTCACTGTCAACGCCGCCATCATCGCGTTGATGATCCCGCCCTCGCACAATATGATCCTTTATTCGATCGCGGCGGGTGGCAATGTTTCGGTGGCCGATCTCTTCACCGCCGGCATTATTCCGGGTCTGCTGCTTGCTGCGGCCCTGATGGTCACCGCCTATATCGTCGCGCGGCGCAAGGGTTACCCGTCTGAGCCGTTTCCCGGCTTTTCGAAGCTGATGTATTATCTTCTGGCGTCCTTTCCCGGCATTCTGTTGATCGGCATCATCTTCGGCGGCGTTCGTTCGGGTATCTTCACCGCGACGGAGAGCTCCTGCATTGCCGTTCTCTACGCCTTCCTTGTCGCCATGCTGGTCTATCGTGAGCTGGACTGGAGCGGTTTCGTGGAAGCGGTGATGGGGGCGGTTCGCACGACAGCGATGGTTCTGCTCGTCATCGGCACGGCTGCGTCGTTCGGCTGGTTGATGGCGTTCCTGCAGGTACAGTCACTGATGATCGCGACAATCAGCGCGATTTCGGACAATCCGATTATCGTGCTTCTGGTCATCAACGTCATTCTGCTCTTGCTCGGCACTTTCATGGATATGGCACCGATGGTCATCATTTCCACGCCGGTGCTTCTGCCTGTCGTGAAAGCCTTCGGCATCGATCCAGTGCATTTCGGTGTCGTGATGATCCTGAACGCCGGTATCGGTCTCAATACGCCGCCGGTCGGAACGGTGCTCTTCGTGGGATGTGCGGTTGGCGGCATAACGATACGGGAAGCAATGCGAACGATCTGGCCGTTCTTCGGCGCCAGCATAGCCGTGCTGCTCGCCGTCACCTATATTCCGTCGCTTTCACTCTGGCTGCCGTCACTTTTCCGGTAGTTCCAAAGCTTTATCGCAATAAGGCCCCGCTATGCCGGGGCCTTTTCCATTTCGGTGGCAAGCAGCCTCTGCTGTTCGTGCTCGTCAAACGCCATGAGATTGCCGTGCCGGCTGCGGCGTATCCTGTTCATGTGGTCGCGGGGGCTTAACCCCAATGTGCGCTTGAACATCCGTGAGAAATAATAGGGATCTCCATAACCCACTTCTGCCGCCGCCGCCGCAACTGAAAGCCCGGCTTCAAGGAAATGCATGGCACGTTCCATGCGTTTGAATTCCTGATATTTCCTCGGCGTGCGCCCCACCCTTTTCTGGAACTCCCGCAGGAAATAGTCGCGATTGTAGGGGGCTGCGTCGGTCGCCCTTGCGGCGATATCAGGGTCGAGCGGATTGGCGGAAATCATCGTGATCGCTTTCATGACAGCCAGGTCCAGGGCTTCGGCACCTTCCGGCTGGAAACTCGGACGGTCGACCCATCCGAGAAATGCATCATCGATAAATGCGATCAGCAATACCATGAACAGGTGATGCTGGCCAAGCGTGACAGAGGAGGGCGGAGCGCTCTGCCGATAGTGGCGCACCAGCGGCTCCAGCAGCGGCCAGCGGCTCAGCGAAAGTTTGGGCTTGAGGTCCATCTGCGCGACAAGGTTGTGTCGACCGTAAATATCCAGTGTGAAATGCTGTGCCACTCCCCGATAGGTGACGGCCTGTTCATTCCAGCCGATAAAATGCTGCCCCCTGAAAATCAGCATGGCGTCGCCAGGCTCCAGCACCCGTGCCTCACCGTCCACGAGATAATGCCCGCGACCCTCCAGGCAGATGATGAGATCGTCCACCTGATTGGATTTGTCGATCTGCCAGGTGCGGGAGTGCTCCATCTTGATCGTGGCGCGCGTGAGATTAAGCGTGAGCGCCGCAGGCGGAACGGACGAGAGAATGCCACCTTCGATTTCGTCCATCTTTTTCCTCGTCTTTGTTAATTCACCTTGGCTCGGAAATTTGGTTTTGTCACCTCACAAACTGCTTATACGCGCCGTATCAATGAGGGAGGAGATCGGCTGCGGCGAGAAATCGCGCCATCATGCGCCCGCCGTCAGCCGTTCCGGGAGAATCACTTGCACGAAATTGTATTCTGTTATCCGCGCCTTTCCGGGGTGGGGGAGAAGCGTCATGAAATCTAATCGCTTCCTCGGGCTGGGATATTTGACGCCCTACATCATCGGACTTCTGGTTTTCACGGCGATCCCGTTTCTGGGTTCCCTATATCTCAGCTTCACCCGCTACGACCTGATGAGTGACCCGACATGGGCGGGACTGGCCAATTACGAGCGGCTCTTCACCCGTGATCGCACGTTCATGAAATCCCTGAACGTCACCCTGTTTTATGTGTTTCTGACGGTGCCGTTGAAGCTTGCCTTTGCGCTGTTCATCGCGGCGATACTCAATTACAAGCTGCAATTCATCAATTTTTTCCGCACCGCTTTTTACGTTCCGTCCATCCTTGGTGGCTCGATCGCGATTGCGGTGCTGTGGCGTTACATCTTCGCCAGCGAAGGGCTGGCCAACATGGCGCTGGCGGCAATCGGCCTGTCGCCGGTGGACTGGTTCGGCGATCCCGCCAATGCGCTTTTCACAATCACACTGCTGCGCTGCTGGCAGTTCGGTTCGGCCATGGTGATCTTTCTCGCCGCGCTGCAATCCATCGACAAGTCGCTTTATGAGGCTGCGGCAATCGACGGCGCAGGCAAGGTAAAGACGTTCTTCTTCATCACCCTGCCGCTTCTGACGCCGGTCATCTTTTTCAACCTGATCATGCAGATGGTGCAGGCATTCCAGGAGTTTAACGGGCCTTACATCATCACCCAGGGCGGGCCGTTGAAGTCTACCTATCTGCTGCCTCTTTATATTTACGATGAGGCTTTCAAGAAGTTCAACATGGGCTATGCCTCCGCCATCGCCTGGGTTCTTTTCACCATCATCACCGTGCTGACCCTCGTGGCCTTCTGGTCCTCGAAAAAGTGGGTCTATTACGCCGGCGACAAGCGAAATTGATGCCATGACCGATATCGCAACCTTAAACGACATGCAGGCCGCCCGCCGGGCAAGGCTCCGGCTGTTATCGACCTCTGTCCGGTACACGCTGCTGTTCGCGGTCGGCTTCATCATGCTCTATCCGCTGATCTGGCTGGTCGGCGCAAGCTTCAAGACCAATTCCGAGATCTTTTCCGGTGCAGGTTTCATTCCTGAGACGCCAACGCTGGACGGTTACATCCGCGGCTGGCAGACCTCCACGCCCTACACGTTCGGCCGGTTTTTCTGGAATTCGTTCCTGATCATCCTGCCGAAGGTCATCGGAACGGCGATTTCCTGCACCATGGCGGCCTATGCCTTCGCGCGCTTCGATTTTCCGCTGAAGAAAATCCTGTTTGGCTCGGTCATCGCCATCCTGCTTTTGCCCAATGTCGTAACCCGCATTCCGCAATATATTCTGTTCCGTGACCTCGGCTGGCTGGATAGTTTCCTCCCGCTATGGGTTCCCTCGGCACTAGCCGGTGATGCCTTCTTCGTCTTCATGCTTGTGCAGTTCCTGCGCTCGCTGCCCTCGGATATGGAGGAAGCCGCCCGTGTTGATGGCGCCAACAGTCTGCAGACGCTGGTCTACATCGTCGTGCCGATGCTGGCGCCGGCGCTGATCTCGGTCTGCCTCTTCCAGTTCATGTGGACGATGAACGACTTTCTGGGACCGCTGATCTACCTGTCCTCGGTCGATAAATATCCGGTGAGCCTGGCGCTCAAACTCTCCATCGACACAACCGAAGCCTTCGAATGGAACCGCATCCTGGCGATGTCGGTGCTGACGATCGCGCCTGCGCTCGTCGTGTTTTTCGCGGCGCAACGGTATTTCATTGAAGGGATCTCGTCTGGCGGGGTCAAGGGCTGAAAATGGCAAGCGTTCAACTTAAAAATCTCGAAAAAGTCTATGGCGGCAGCTTCAAGGCCGTGCACGGCATCAATCTCGAAATCGAGGACGGCGAGTTCATGGTCTTCGTCGGCCCGTCCGGCTGCGCCAAATCCACCACGCTGCGCATGGTGGCGGGGCTGGAGGAAATCACCGGCGGTGAAATCCTCATCGGAGACCAGCGCGTCAACGACCTGCCGCCCGGCAAGCGCTCCATCGCCATGGTGTTCCAGAACTATGCGCTTTATCCGCATATGAAGGTGCGCGGCAATCTTGCTTTCGGCCTCAAGATTGCCGGTGTTGCCAAGCCCGAGATCGAGAAGGCAATCGACAATGTCGCGCGCATTCTCGAAATCGAGCCCTTGCTTGATCGCCTGCCGAAACAGCTTTCCGGCGGGCAGGCGCAACGTGTTGCTCTGGGCCGCGCCCTCATCAAGAAACCGGGCGTGTTCCTGTTCGATGAGCCCCTTTCGAATCTCGATGCGAAGCTGCGCGCCTCCATGCGTGTGCGCATTACCGATCTGCATCGCCAGCTGAAGGCGGAAGGCCTGTCTTCGACCGTCGTCTACGTGACGCACGATCAGACGGAGGCCATGACCATGGGCGACCGTATCTGCGTCATGCAGGCCGGGCGCATCATGCAGGTCGCCACGCCGAAGGAACTCTACAACCGGCCCGCCAATCTGTTCGTCGCCGGTTTCATTGGCATGCCGGAAATGAACCTTGTGGATGTGGCGATCGACGGGGCGGAGTTCGTCATCGGTGGGCAACGTCTTCCGATAGGCGACCATCTGGAAAAGCGGCTTTCAGCCAGACCGGCGGACGCCGTCATCGGCATCCGTCCGCAGCATCTTTCGCTCGCCGGTGAAGCCGATGGGCCGGCGCTGCGGGCGAAACTGACCAACGCCGAATTCATGGGGCACGAGGTCTATCTGCATGCCGATCTCGGCGGACAGAAGCTCGTGAGCGTGGTGGGAGCAGCCGAATTCGAGGCGCTTGGGCGCGATGGCATTCTGCGACTGAAGCCGGACCCCGAGAAGCTGCATATTTTCGACAAGGCCGATGGCCGCAATGTCTCGCTGTGAGGAGGGGACGAGCGTGCCTGATTTTTCGAGGAGGAGAAGAACAATGAAGATGACGACGATGACTAGAACAATGGCGATGCTGGCTGGTGCCGCCTATCTGGCCACGGTGGCTGCGCCTGCGGCGGGTGCCGCGGAACTGCGTATGTCGTGGTGGGGCGGCGAGAGCCGTCATGTCGCCACCCAGAAGGCGATTGCCGCCTGCGGAGAAAAATACGGCCACACGGTCAAAGGTGAGTTTACCGGCTTCGATGGATATCTGGAAAAACTGACCACGCAGATGGCAGGCAAGACGGAGGCTGATATCGTTCAGGTGAACTGGCCATGGCTGCCGCTGTTTTCCAAGAATGGTGAAGGTTTTGCCGAACTGCGTCAGTTGAAACCGCTCGATCTTTCGCAATGGGCCGAGACGGATCTGGAAGCGGGTTCTATGAACGGGGTGCTTCAGGGCCTTTCAGTCTCCACCACCGGCCGCGTGTTTTTCTTCAACGCCACCACCTTCGAGAAGGCTGGTGTTGAAATCCCCAAGACATGGGATGAATTCTTCGCGGCAACAAAAACCATCAAGGAAAAGCTCGGCAAGGATCATTACACCTTCAATGCCGTAAAGGAGACTGCCCAGCTTCTCGTGACACTCGCCGTGGTGCAGAAAACCGGCAAGGATCTGGTCGACCCCAAGACCAACCGTGTCGCCTGGACGCCGGAGGAACTGGCGGAAGGCATCTCGTTCGTCGGCAAGCTGGTGGAAACCGGCTCCATTCGCTCCCAGAAAGAGGAAGCGGCCGATGGCAACGTCAATCTTTATGAAAAGCCGTCCTGGTCCGAAGGCCGTATCGCTGGTTCCTATGAATGGGATTCCACCTATTCGAAATATGCCGATCCCCTGAAGGATGGGCAGGTGCTGAAACCCGTGCCGATGCTGAAGCTCGCCGATGCCGTGACGGAAGGCGTTTATCGCAAGCCTTCCATGGTCTTTTCGATCTCGAAAAACTCGAAGAACCCGGAAGCGGCAGCGCAAATCCTGAACTGCCTGCTGAACGAGCCTGAGGGTATCGATGCGCTTGGCACGTCTCGCGGCCTGCCTGCTTCCAAGGCTGCTGCGCAGCGTCTGGGCGACAAGGGTGAGCCGGAAGTGCGCGCCGCCAATGCCATCGTCATGGCGGCATCGGGACCGGTAGTTTCGCCCTTCAACGAACATCCGGAAATCCGCTCCGGCTTCATCGATACGCTGGAGGAATATGCCTATGGCCAGCTGACGGCGGAAGAGGCGGCCGAGCAGATCATCGATACCACCAACGACGTTCTGGCCAAATTCGATTGACGACAATGGCCCGCCGCCGCCGCGGCGGCGGGCTCTTTATCCGGTTGCCGGGTGACATGGGCATTCCCGCCGATTGTTTTGGCGGGGCATGCACGAACAACGAGAAACGAGCATGAACGAACCCTCTATCATCGCGCTTTCGGCGCGAACGGCGGTGCTTTGCCTCGCCGTACCCGGTGCGCGATATCACCTGCCACAGACGGCATGGCGGCTGACTTCGCAAGATGGTGATTTACGAACCGGAAAAACCGCCACCGTGGTGACGCTGCTGCATGATCTGCGTCCGGATACGCGGTATGTGTTCGAAGCAGATGGGTTCGCAAGCCTGGAATTCAGGACCGCGCCCTGCGCGGGGCTTGTCGAGGCGACGGCATTTTCGTTGAAGCCGGATATTGCGCTTGACGACGAAGCCGGCGCACGCGCCAACGCCCGCGCTCTGGAAGAGGCAGTTGCCGCCGTGCCTGTGGGCGGCACGTTGCGCCTTGCTGCCGACCTCTGGACGGCGTTTCCCGTGCGGTTGAAAAGAGACATGACGTTTCATCTTGCGGAAGGGGCTTTGCTGCGCGCACCCTCCACCCGCAATGGTTGGCCGATCCTGCCTGCCCGCGATGAGGCGGGCCGCATGCTCGGCAGTTGGGAAGGGCTACCGGATGCCTGTTTCGCCGCTCCGGTCCATGCCATCGGCGCAGACAATCTCGTCATCGAGGGTGGGGGCGTTCTTGATGGTTCCGGCGACAGAGGCGACTGGTGGAGCTGGCCGAAAGAAACCCGCAACGGCGCGCGCCGGCCGCGCGGCCTGCATCTCGTCTCCTGCCGCAATGTCGGGCTTTTCGGTTTTACCATTCGCAATGCACCGTCCTGGACGGTCCATCCACAGGGGTGCGAGGCCCTGACAGCGGCGGGTCTCACAATCAGCGCCCCGCATAACAGTCCCAATACCGATGGTTTCAACCCGGAAAGCTGCCGCAACGTGACGATATCAGGCGTGCGCTTTTCAGTCGGCGACGATTGCATTGCTGTGAAGGCAGGCAAACGCGGGCCGAACGGCGAGGACGACCATCTGGCGGAAACACGCGGCGTCAGCGTGCGCCATTGCCTGATGGAGCGCGGCCATGGCGGGCTGGTGATCGGCTCGGAAATGTCGGGCGGCGTGCGTGACGTGACGGTAGAGGATTGTGACATGGTTGGCACGGATCGCGGCCTGCGCCTCAAGACGCGGCGGGGCCGTGGCGGTTCAGTCAGCAATATCACCATGCGCCGGGTGTTGCTGGATGGCGTGCATACCGCGCTTTCCGCCAATGCCCATTACCATTGCGATGCCGATGGGCATGACGGCTGGGTGCAGTCGCGAGATCCTGCACCCGTCGACGACGGGACCCCGTTTATCGACGGAATTACTGTCGAAGATGTGGAAATCCGCCATCTGGCCCATGCCGCCGGCGTCTTTCTCGGTTTACCGGAGGCCCCAATCCGCAATATCGCCATTCGCAATCTCACCATCGTCTCGCGTGATCCTGCAGCCGTGGCCACACCGCCGATCATGGCCGATGGGGTGCGCCCCATGCTGCATGAGGGGATCGTTTTCGAACAGGCTGAAATCATTTGCGACGATCCTGCGCTGCTGAGCGCCTCTACCGTTTCCCACTCACAGATTTCAATCGAGAAAACCCATGAAAGCCACTGATTATTTTGATCAATTCGCCAGCCGCTATAGGCACTACAAGGGTGGGAGCTGGTGTTATGAGGATGGCTGTGTCTATCGGGGTTTGCAGCACCTGTTCGAGGCGACCGGCGACCGGCGCTGGAACGAACATCTGCATCGTCTGGCTGACACCCAGATAGCGGCAGACGGAGTGCTCGCCGGTTACGATCCGCAGGAATACAATATCGATCACATCCTTGCCGGTCGCATTCTGTTTCCTCTGGCAGCGGAAACGGGCGATCCGCGTTATCTCGCTGCGGCGGAACATCTTGCGGGTCAACTCCGCAGCCATCCGCGTACGGGCTCCGGTAATTACTGGCACAAGAAGCGTTATCCGCATCAGGTCTGGCTGGATGGCCTTTATATGGGACTTCCTTTCCAGATCGAATATGCGCAGGCGACTGGCAATGCCGAACTGATCGACGATGCGCTACAGCAATTCTCAACAGCACTCACGCTGACGGCGGATGCCGGTGGGCTCTATGTCCATGGTTATGACGAAAGCCGCAACCAGCGCTGGGCCGATCCCGTGAGCGGCCAATCCCCGGCCGTATGGGCCCGCGCCGTCGGCTGGCTCGCCATGGCGCTGGTCGATGCGTTGGTGATGTTGCCGGCTGATGGCGCAACGATCGAACTTCGGGAACGCGCGGGTCTGCTTCTGGCAGGTATCGTTGCCCGGCAGACTAAAACCGGTCTCTGGATGCAGGTGCTGGACAAACAGGATCTTGCCGGAAACTACGAGGAAACCTCCGCTTCGGCGATGTTCGCCTATGCCTTACTGCGGACTGCGCGGCTGGGGCTTTTGAAGGGCGAGGAGGCAAATGCGGCTCTTTCGGCGGGCCGGTCCGCGCTTGAGGCCCTGCTTGAGAGACAGCTCAAGGTGAACGAAGAGGGTATCGTCCGTCTCACCGGCATCGTGCATGTCGCGGGCCTCGGCGGTTTCGAGGGCAATTATCGCGATGGGTCTCCGAAGTATTATCTGACGGAACCAGTCGTTTCCGACGACGCAAAGGGCGTCGGGCCGCTGATGATGGCCTATGCGGAAGGCCTGTTTTTGGCATGACGGCGCGGTCATCTTAACGGGCATAGGTGTTTTGTGGCATGAGATCATGCCACTTTTGCCAAAATCACCGTCTGGATCAGGCCCTGTTTTTTGTGGTTCGCGATCGTGATCGTGCCACCGAAGCGCTCGATGATTTCCTTGGCGATGGCAAGACCCAACCCCACACCAGGGATCGATTTGCGCCGCCCGAGATCGACCCTGAAGAAGGGCTCGAAAACCCGGCCGATCAGTTCTTGCGGAATGCCCGGGCCTTCATCGCGGATCGTCACGACGACCTCGCTCTCGTCCTCGGTTAGATCGATCCGTGCCGTTTTGCCATGGGTGACGGCATTGAGGATGAGGTTGCGCAAGGCTCTTTTAAGCGCAAGTGGAGCGGCCTTGATCATCATGGCGGCTTCCGGTTTCATAAAGTCGAGGGCATCAGCGTGACCGAGATCAGAAAGTTCGCTGACGATTTCGCCGAGAAGCGCGCCGATATCGGTCATCTTCACGGTATCCTTGCTCACTTCCTCGCGCACAAGCAGAATGGCGCTGTCGGCTATGGCGTTCAGTTCCTCGAGGTCCACCAGCCATTTGCCCCGTTCTTCGTCGTTTTCGATGAATTCTGCCCGCAGGCGCATGCGGGTCATTGGGGTTCTCAAGTCATGGCCGGCGGCTGCGACGAGGCGCATTCTGCTTTCCATTGCCGCCTTCAGGCGGCGGGCGAGTTCGTTCAAGGCCCGAGCCGTGGCGCGAATTTCACCCGGCCCGGTTTCCGAAAGATGCGGCAGCGAACCGTCTGGTCCAATGCTGGCAGCGGCGTTTTCCAGCATGTCGAGGGGGCGGGTGATCTTTCTGGCGGCAAAGATGGAAACAGCAGCACTGCCAAGAATGATCAGCCCGATCCACATGCCGAAAATCTTCCAGCCGCCCGGGGGAGGACCCATATGCGGAATTTCCGCGACCAGCCATCCGGTTTTTTCCAGCGCGATAGCCGCCACCGGGGCATTATTTCCGGGCGCGCGGATCACAATTGCGGTGCGTGGCTCGCCAACCTGTGCAAGGGCCTTTTCCAGAAACTCCGAAAGCATTCCGTCGAGATCACTTTCGGGCGGCTTCTGTTCGATGCGGAAATAGCCGGGTTGTTGCAGCGAGGGGTCGCGTTCGGCCATGGTCACGGCAAAGGCAAGGCTGCGGGCAACGGGCTCGATGGTGGCATCTGGCGGCGGCGGCTGCAATGTCTGATCGGCCACCACAGTTGCAAGCGCGATGACCGCGATGATGGAGACGATCAACAGTGCGGCGATACGGTTTCTGAGCGAGCTCATCGATGCACCGGCAGGGTTCTGACCTGAACCGTCATCTGGTAACCGCCATTGCGAACGGTCTTGAAGATCGGAGCCCGGGCATCGGTTTCGAGCTTCTTGCGCAACCGGCTCATCAATACGTCGACGGAGCGGTCGAACGGTCCCCGGTCCTTGCCCTGCGTAAGATCGAGAAGCTGATCGCGCGAAAGAAGCCGGCCGGGCCTGTCGAGGAAGACTTTCAGCAGATCGAACTCCGCCCCCGTCAGCTCGATCCTCTCACCGCCGGCGTGGATGACGGAGCGCTGTTCCGGATCGGCGGTGAAGTCCGCAAAACCATAGGCGGTGGATGAGCCGCGAGGTGCTTCCTGAGGTGCTGCGCGGCGCAGCACGGCCTTGATCCTCGCCGTCAGTTCTCGCGGATTGAAGGGTTTGCCGAGATAGTCGTCGGCACCGATTTCCAGCCCGACGATCCGGTCGACATCCTCCTTGAGCGCTGTCAGGAGAATAACGGGCGTGCGCGGCCGGCGGCCTTGCAGATCGCGGCAGATATCGAGGCCGGAACCATCCGGCAGCATCACGTCGAGCACGATGAGATCCGGATCGGAGCAGGCGAACTGTTCTTCGAACTCTCGCCTGTCGGCTGCCATCGAAACGCGAAACCCCTGCGAGCCGAGATATTTCGCGAGCAATGTGCGTATCTCCGGATCGTCATCCACGATCAAAATATGTGTCACCGAAACTGTCGCCATATCGTCCAACCTTTTGATGCCACTATACATAAGCGGCGCAAAGAAACGGCGGATTTTTGCAACGAAAGCTTGCTGCGGCCGCTCTGGCAACATTCGGTTACAAATAGGCCTTGCGTGGAACAAGACCGGCAACATTCGGACCAAGGCCGGAAACGCTTAGCTCCTATCGTCTTCTCAGGTTGGAAAACGAAAAGGAAGGTAAGATGAGAAACGCTCTAATCGCCACCGCCGTCGTCGTGACAACTGTTCTTGGCGCTTCGGCCACCTCCCGGGCTGTGGAGCAGGGTGAACCGGCGCCGCAGGCGACGGAACAGGCCGTGCCGCTCCTCGCCAGTCCTGACTTCGGTTCGAATAATGGTCCGGAGCAAAGGCTGCCGCGTGGCCGCAAGATGGCCGGACCTGAGATGCTCCACCAGGATATGATGGGGCCGGATTTATTGGGCCCGGATTTATTGGGGTTGGCGACGAAACTTTCGGCGGCGGAAATCTATCTCGGCGTCACACCTGAACAGCTTGGTCCGTGGCGCGCCTATGCCACTGCGCTGATCGATCTTGTTTTGCCCACTTCGGAACGCAAGCCATTGCCGCCGAAGGGATCGGGTGCGGCGGGGCTGGAGCCGCGTCTCGCCGGTGAGGAGCTGGCCGGCCTTATAATGAACAAGGCAGAACAGGCTAAAGCACTTCAGGACGCAGCAGCTACGCTGAAACCGAAACTTTCGCCGCAGCAGGTGCAGAAGCTTGCTGAACTCGAACGCGTATTGATGCCGCCTCCGCCTCCCGGCCCGCATCATGGCCGTGCACGAGACGGTCGTGTCGAGCCTCCGCATGGCGACGGGATGCCGCCGCTGCCTCAGGCAGAGCGGGGCTGACGCCACTCTTCAAAGTTTCCTCCTTTAATAGCCCCCCAGCAAAGGAGGAAATCAGCCGGAAACGGCTGAAGCCGGGGGATCGCTCGCCTGCGATCCCCCGCGTGATTTTCAAGCGGGAAGATGATGATGAGATATTTCTACCTGATGCTGGCGACGGTTTTTGGTTTGAGCTTTGTCTGGTCGGTCGCTGCGGCCGGTGACAGGCCGGTGCGAGATCCGGCGAAATCCCGGCAGGAAGAACAGCGGCACCAACCCGTCTGTGCGAAGGATCGGCGCGAAAATGCACATGGCAAGCGTCGTGGCGACACCTGCCGCAAGGCATCCGCCAGAAAGTCCGCTGCCGCCTATGAATGGATCGAAGCAGACAATGGCTTCATCCTTGTGAAACACGACATGAGGTCGGTTTCTTCTTTTGAGTAGACCGGCCGGACAGGACAGGACGATGAAAATGGCTCGCAAAGCAGGTGTGGCGCTGACGGTTGTCGCGCTCGCCCTGGGTGGCTACTGGTTTTCGTCACAATATACGCGGGCCGCAACGCCCGGTTATATCACCTCGTCTGTGAAGCGCGGTGATATCGAGCAGACGGTTCTGGCGACCGGCACGCTCAAACCCGTTCGTCTGGTGGCCGTCGGCGCGCAGGCCTCCGGTCGCATCACCGCCGTCAAGGTCGCACTTGGAGATACGGTCAAGGCGGGCGATCTCATTGCCGAGATCGATTCCGTTACCCAGAATAACAGCCTGCGCACGGCGCTGGCAGCGCTTGCCAATGTGAAGGCGCAGCGGGTGGAAAAGCAGGCGACACTTGTTCTCAACCGCCAGAGCCTTGTCCGCCAACAGGAAATGGTGTCGAAAAACGCCGCCTCCCGTGCGGATTTCGAAAGCGCCACTGCAGCGCTCGCAGTCACCCAGGCGCAAATCGAAGCGATCGACGCCCAGATCGAGGAGGCACAGGTCGCTGTCGAAACGGCAAAGGCCAATCTCGGCTATACGAGGATCACTGCGCCCATCGAAGGCACTGTTCTGTCTATCGTCAGTCAGGAAGGGCAGACCGTCAACGCCACGCAGTCCGCGCCGACAATCGTGATCCTAGGCCAGCTCGACCGGATGACGGTGCGCACGGAAATTTCCGAAGCAGATGTGACGCGCGTAAAAGCCGGCCTGCCAGTTTACTTCACGGTGCTGGGTGAGCCGCAGCAGCGTTACGACGCGACGCTTACGTCCATTGAACCGGCGCCTGAATCAGTGCGCAGCGATTCCAGCTTCAGCTCCTCGACGTCTTCCTCGACCACATCGTCGTCTTCCAGCACCTCGTCGTCGGAGGCTATCTATTATAATGGCGTGTTCGAAGTGCCGAACCCGGACGGCAAGTTGCGCACGTATATGACGGCGGAGGTCCATATCGTTCTCGGTGAAGCGAAGGACGTGCTAACCGTTCCGGCGGCGGCCCTTGGTAGCAAGGGCGCCAACGATGACTATGCCGTGCGTGTGGTAGACACCGATGGCAGAATTTCCGAACGCAGGGTCCAAATCGGTCTGAACGACAAGGTCACGGCGGAAGTGCGTTCCGGCCTTGCCGAGAACGAGCGCGTGGTGACCGGCGAACTTTCCATCGACACCACCAAAAACGCCATGCCGGGGCCTGGCGGCCCGCCGATGGGTTTTTGAACCATGGCTGATCCTCTGATTTGCCTTAAATCCGTGCGGCGGGATTATCCGTCCGGTGAAGGTACGATTACGGTACTCAAGAATATCGACCTCACCATAGAGGCCGGCGAGATGGTGGCGATCGTCGGCGCTTCCGGATCGGGCAAGTCGACGCTGATGAATATTCTCGGTTGCCTCGACCGGCCGACGTCAGGGAGCTACAGCATCAGGGGCCGGGAGACGGGCAATCTCGATGCAGACCAGCTTTCGGAATTGCGGCGAGAAAATCTCGGTTTTATCTTCCAGCGTTACCATCTGCTTGCCGAACTGACAGCGCTCGGCAATGTCGAAATTCCGGCGATCTACGCCGGAAAGTCACAAGGCGATCGCAGGAGCGATGCCGCCAGGTTGCTCGGCCGCCTTGGCATGGCGGACCGCCTCGATCACCGTCCGGGCCAGCTTT
Source organism: Rhizobium sp. AN5 (assembly GCF_900215255.1). Taxonomy (NCBI): domain Bacteria; kingdom Pseudomonadati; phylum Pseudomonadota; class Alphaproteobacteria; order Hyphomicrobiales; family Rhizobiaceae; genus Rhizobium; species Rhizobium sp. AN5. Next base: position 193,378 of record NZ_OCMJ01000003.1, on the reverse strand, counting down.
CCGGCGGCCAGCAGCAACGCGTTTCCATCGCCCGCGCCCTGATGAACGATGCCGAAATCATTCTTGCCGACGAGCCGACCGGTGCGCTCGACAGCGCGAGCGGCGACGAGGTGTTGCGCATCCTCGACGAGCTGCATGCCGAAGGGCGCACTGTCATTATCGTTACGCATGATATGTCAATTGCGCGACGTGCCGGACGGATCATCGAAATCAGCGACGGCGCCATCATTTCCGACCGCAGGGCGGATCCCGCGCCGGTTCGGAAGGATGATGCCAAGCCCGCTGTCGTTTCCGGCGGCTCCTCCAGTCTCGCCGGTCTCGCATCCTCGCTGCGGGAGGCATTGCGCATGGCGCTCCTGTCGATGCGGGCGCACAAGCTGCGCAGCTTTCTCACCATGCTCGGTATCATCATCGGCATCGCCTCGGTCATCAGCGTCGTGGCGCTAGGGCAGGGGTCACAGCAGCGCGTGCTGCAGAATATCTCAAGCCTCGGCACCAACACGCTGGAAATTTTCGCGGGCAAGGATTTCGGCGACATAAGGTCGGGCAAGATCACCACGCTGGTCGTCTCCGATGCCGAGGCACTTGCCCAACAATCCTATGTCGCGGCTGTGACGCCGACGGTCTCGACCTCCAGTACGGTGCGTTTCGGCGCGAAGGAGGCGAATGCGCTCGTGAATGGTGTCAGCGAGCGGTATTTCGTCGCCAAGGGCACGAAGCTGTCACAGGGGCGCTTTTTTGATGCCGCAAGCGTCGCGCAGAAAGCCCAGGAGGTGGTGATTGACGAGAACACCCGCAAATCATTGTTTGCGGATTTCGACGGCAGCCCCATCGGTCAGGTCATTCTCATCGGCAAGGTGCCGGCCCGCATCGTAGGCATCACGCAGGCGCAGCAGGGCGGTTTCGGTTCAAGCCAGAACCTTTCACTTTATCTGCCCTATACTGCCGTCCAGTCACGCTTCCTCGGCAGCCTGTCGCTGCGCAGCATCACGGTGCAGGTGAGCGACGATATTGACGCCGCAATTGCCGAACAGGCGGTGACGGTTCTTCTGACCCAGCGACATGGAACGCGGGATTTCTACATTCTCAACACTGACGATATTCGCCAGACCATCACCAGTACAACGCAGACCATGACGCTGCTGGTTGCGGCGATCGCGGTGATTTCGCTTCTGGTCGGCGGCATTGGGGTGATGAACATCATGCTCGTTTCCGTTTCCGAACGTGTATCGGAAATCGGCGTGCGCATGGCAGTCGGCGCACGGCGCAGTGACATACTGCGCCAGTTCCTGATCGAGGCAGTGCTCGTCTGCATCATCGGCGGAACGCTGGGAATTTTGGGCAGCTTCGGCTTTGGGGCGCTGTTCTCCGCCTTCAGCAGCAATTTCGCCATGGTCTATTCCACGGTGTCGATCATTGCTGCCTTCGTCTGCTCGACACTGATAGGTGTCGTTTTCGGCTATCTGCCGGCCCGCAACGCCTCGAACCTCGATCCTGTTGCGGCCCTGTCGGCGGGTTGATATCCGCTGCTGCCGGTCAAGCCTTGTTTTTTTCGATGAAGCGAATGGCGTCGCCAACGGTCAGGATTGTGCTTGCGGCGGAATCGGGGATTTCCACTCCGAATTCTTCCTCGATTTCCATGACAACCTGAACCACTTCGAGGGAATCGGCACCGAGATCGTCGACAAAATTAGCGTCATCGACAACCGTGCCGGGATCTGCGCCAAGCTGGTCAACGATGATTTTTTTAATACGGTCGGCGATGGTGGACATGGTGGGACTCCGCGAAAGTTGTTTGCCGCCGAACAACCTGTTTGAATTTGCGCCCAGGACACTTGCTAAAATCGAAACCGGTTTTTGCGAGGCGTGGTACACAGAGTCAGAAGGTCAAAGCATCGATGACATCCGGACGTAGCATGCCTTTGACGGCTGCGAAAGAGCGTGGCTCATGGGGAAGTGCCCATAAGAATTCGGGGTATGTTTGACGTTGAACAGTTTTTGACTGGATGCGATGAACCGCTGCGCTGTAAACCTTGTTTTCGTGAAGTAATTATAATCTAGTCCTCTCGAGCATCAACGCCCATGGTCCAGTCGTCCCCGGAACGCTTCATATTGCTCGATGGCATAAGGGGCGTAGCTGCGCTCTTCATCGTGCATCGCCATGCCGAACAGTTTTTCGGGAGAGACGACGCTTCGAGCTATCTCGCCGTCGATTTGTTCTTCGCCTTGAGCGGTTTTGTGCTGGCGCATGCCTACAGCATGAAACTGCGCGAAGGGGCGATTACGCCAGGCTTCTTCATGAAGGCGCGCCTTGCGCGACTTTATCCACTGTATGGGCTGGGGCTGGCGTTGATGGCGTCCTATTTCATCTGCCTCTACCTGTTGGGCCTGCCGACGCCGATCGATGATCTTCATCGCCACATCAATCCCGGCGAGCTGGCGATCGCGTTGTTGACCGGGCTTCTTTTCGTTCCGGCACCCTTCACGCTCACATTGAACGGCGCATTGTTTCTGGTGAGCCCGGCATGGTCGCTTTTCAACGAGCTGGTGGTGAACGCGGTTTACAGCCGTTGGGGTGTGCGGGCGACTACGAAACAGACAATCGTGGTTCTGGCTGTCAGCGCCTGCGTCCTTGTCGTGGCGGCCGCTGAGTTTGGGAAGTTGCATGCGGGGTTTCGCTGGCACGAAATGTATGCCGGCATGGGAAGGGTGTTTTTCTCGTTTTTCGCAGGCGTACTGGTTTACCGCTTCCGCAATCGCGTAACCGAGCTGAAGCCCGTCCATGCGGCCCTCTGTCTTCTGCTGGTCTGCGTCATCCTCGCCGTGCCGATTTCGCGTGAGCTTCGGCCATTCTTCGATCTCGCGGTGGTTCTGCTCGTCTGGCCGACGGTATTGTTCGTAGCCAGCAGGATAGTGCCGGGTCGCAGGGTGGGAATGTTGTCGACGTTTCTCGGCACAGCTTCCTACGCCGTCTATGTGCTGCATATTCCGCTGCTGGCCTGGACGGATTTTCTGATGCCTGCCGTTGATAGGGAAAACATCGCTTTGCCGGCCGGTGTCGCTTTCCTGATAGGGACGACGTGTCTGTCATGGTACCTGACGGTCTATTTTGATCAGCCAGTGCAGACGTGGCTCAAAGGTCGCCTGAGAAAGCGGGCAGGGGTCGGGCAACCGGTGTGATCGCGTCTTGTCGCTGCGGGGCTTCAGTAATGCGCGAAGATTGGAGCCGTGAGAACAAAGGCCGCGACGAGACTGATGATCGTCAGTTTCGCGGCACGCATGCGGCGCATTCTGCGGCCGCTCCAGTCATACGTCATACTCACCCTCCACGCAGACGCAAACTCTCGGACTTGATGTCCAACTAAATCAGTTTCTCCTGATATATCTCATTTGCCAAGTCATTATTGTTACCAGTGATTTTGGCGGACACCGTCCGCTTCGGGAGGCGCTTCAGGGAAAAAGCCGGATGAGTTGATTGTCTTTGAGTTTAAGGCGGCTTGCCTCATCGGAAGAAATGCAATGCTCTATGTTCTTTCGCAAGTCGTCGGGAACTATCGGCCCGCCGGCTTTCAAAAGCTTTTCGGTCATCGAAAAAAGAATGCCGAATTGGGTCTCGCATTCGGCCGATGTCAGCAGCAGCGGTAGCGACGGAACGGTGTTCGCCGTAAAGACGCTATCCGCCGTATCGTACATGGTGACGAGGTACCAGGTCAGAAATAGCCCCAGCCACAGGCCGGTGCTGACCATGATATATTCGCGCATCTGCTCTCTCCCCTCAATGGCGGTGGTAAAGCAGTGGCAGGCCCTGGATTGCATATCGGGGGAGTGGCTTCCACGGCTTGATACGGTCGTGTTTCTGCACGCCGAACAGGAAGCGCATTTCGTCGGTGAGGTCTGCCGGATCGGTCAAACCATCCTGATATAATTCAATAACCTTGCGGGCAGCTCTGTTGTGGAGCTTTTTGTCATCATCGTCGGAAAGGTGATTAAAACCGATGCTTTCGAGGACCAATTGAAGCATTTCGAGATCTTGAGAGGAGATCAGGCAGTTACGGGGCGCAGAAGACATGATGGCCTCTTTTCTTACTGGTTCAGAAAGCCGAAGCCTCGCGCGCGCCCTTAAAAGGCTGCACGGGACGCTCCAACGCTTTGAAACGATTCGCCGGTGCGGTCGATGACCGTTGCCGGTTTTCGGGGGGCATGTGCCTCAACGCGCCCTGGGAAATTCCGCACGGGGCGCTATAGACCGGAGGCATGTGCAAATGGGGCTTGAGACGGCAAGGATGCCTGACGGCGGTAACGCCCTTTAAGTACCGATGGGGAAGGGTGCGCTCTTTGCGCGCAATAGGCAAGTTAATTCCATAGCCCTTGACGAGTATGTGACCGGCGCGGCGACATTCATTATCTCACCAGGGCAGATAACAAAAAAGGCCGGGGCAATATTGCACCGACCTTCCTCATATCGCTATTAACACCAGTGCCAGTACATCCGTGGTCAAAAGTCTAAAGCGACGAAAACAACTGCGAACGACATATTTTGCGCTCACCAGCAGTTGCTGTATGAACTTTCTAGAGGAGCAATGTGGCCAAAACAAGTCCGCATTTCCAGTATATGTTTTATTTGTCGCGACCCTTTGCGTATCGGGTCGCGGTTTGGCAATTCGTGCCGGGGCGTCGCGCTGTTATGAGCGGGCTGTCCGGAACAATCCTACTTCTTCTTGCCATCCGCAGTTGTGGAGTTTGCGAACTTGACCTGCGTGCCGGCAGCTGGTGCCGCAGCCGGAGCTTTCGTCTTGTCCTTCTTCGGTTTGCGGACTTCTTTGTTGCTGCGTACTTGACCCTTGGCCATGGTGTCCTCCTGGTATTGAACTGATGTTGGATGTGGTTTGGTCCGGGGCATGATCGCGCGCCGCAGGCAGGCTGCGGGGCGGTTTCATCGTCAGGGGAAAGGCAGTCCGTTAAGCGGAAGTTTCCCGAAGGGAAGGGTTGGTTTGGAGAGGCGGATACGCCCTGCGTAGAAGGTTCTTCGCACCATGTCGGGCTGGAGGCCAAAATCAGGAAACGCCGCAAAGCCGGAGGATGCGCCGCGATCCTGATCTAGGCGCATGGCTGTTTCTTCGGCGGCACTGAGAAGCAGGCGAAGCGATGCGTTTTCCCGGTAACCCAAACCGCCGGTGCGGACGAGGTTCCGTGAAAGGCTTGATGAATAAAAGTCGGAAGACATCTCGTCCTCCTTTCGTTTGGGGGCGAGGACACTCTGCCCTCAAACACCAGCACTCTTCAGCGGATTGCTGACAGGCGAAGCGTGCGCCTGTTGCGTATCAGGTTCAAGAAGTTTTTCGGAAAGGTGACGTCAAAAAGTGCAACCGGGTTATTTCTTGCCGGATGACTTTTTGGTGCGGGTGGGTGGAGGGGCGGCGATTGCCGCCTCCTGAGCTTCGCGAAGTTGGCGAAGCCGTTCCGTCTTCTTGGCGCGCTGGTCGGATTCGGCGGTTATGATCTGTTTCGCCGCCTTGTCCGTTATGGATGCCTTGTCCTGCGAGGACAGCTTTCCGGGTTTGAAAACAGCCTCTTTTGTCGCGGTCATGGCATTCTCCTTTGCGGAGCGAATTGACAGTTATCGGGCGCGGGCAACCTTTTTGGGAGCAGGAAGCAGTCCCTCGCGCTGCAATTTTTTCTTCGCCATCTTGCGGTGGCGGCGCACAGCTTCGGCTTCTTCGCGGATACGCTTTTCCGACGGCTTTTCGTAAGATTCCCGTGCGCGCATCTCACGGAAGATACCCTCGCGCTGCATCCTCTTTTTCAAGACGCGGAGGGCTTGCTCTACATTGTTATCCCTGACGAGTACCTGCAACTTATCTCCTTAACGCAGCCATCGCTGCTATTTTTTGATTCTGATCGTATTCGAATTGATCCAGCTCGATCCCGCAACGCGCGAAGACGAGCCTTCGATTTCCACGGGCCGCGATGAAGACGCAGCCACATCGATTTCATCGAGCGCTATATTACGTTCGAAGTTCTCGTGCTGGAAACGCACCCTGTAGCGAACCGCACCTTGTTGTGTCTCTGGCAGAGCCGTTACGACCCGGCCTGGACCTTTGGGCTGGTTGGCCCCAAGTACGCCCGCCTTCAGAAAGATAGCATCGCCGGAACGATAAGGATTTTTGCGCATGAGAGCCTCCCCATGGCCAAAAAAACAAAAGGCCGGGATTTAACCCGACCTCTCACAATCACTCAGCGCCACTGCTGGTACATGCGTAGCCAGCGGGGCCGATGACAAATCAAGCTGCGCGAAGGTTGTCGGCGGAGCTCTTGCCGGACTTGCGGTCCTGCACGATGTCGTAGGTGATCTTCTGGCCGTCGTTCAGCGAACGCAGACCTGCGCGCTCAACAGCCGAAATGTGAACGAAAACGTCCGTGCCGCCGTTGTCAGGCTGAATGAAGCCGAAGCCCTTGGTGGCGTTGAACCACTTTACAGTACCAGTGTTCATAACGATTTCCTTTCGTAGTAATCGTTGTTGGTTTCCGCGATACCTTGCGGAATTAGATCGATTATTTGAGAGGAAATCCGACGGGAACGTAGAGTCCCAGGAGCGACGTCACAAGCAATTGTCGATTTGCCGAATATAGCCTCAATTTTTGATTTTGCAATGGGCCGATGCGGAAAAATGCGCCATCTGGCGATTGCACTTGTCGGTTCCGGTGTCTCTTCCTGCGTCAGCGGCGCGATTTCGGTTTTTTCTCTTCCCTGTTCATATCACGCCCCACCCATTTGAAAAAAAGGATCAGGCTGGTGCCGATGATGATGAGCGGAATGAAGGATTCGAAACTGGACATGATTCACTCTTTCTTCCCCCGATCATCGTTTTACCGGTATGGAGGAAGCGCGTAATCTGCAGAATGTTATCCGTTCTTTTTTGGCAATTGCGGCCTGCGGACCGCCGTTGAAAGCACCGCAGGCCGAAAATATCTAGATGGGCAGGGATTTCACCGCCGCTGCACCACCCTCGCGGGCGCTTTTCAATGCGGCTACGCCGCAGAGTACGGACATGGCGCCGGCGCGCGAACCCGCCCGCTGCCGCAGCCGGTCGTTCGAACCGGGCTTGAAGATCATGTCTCGCATGCGATTGTCGCCGCCATAATGGCCGCCCGGCTCATGCGGCACCCAGATACGCTCGACACCACCACCGAAACTTTTCACCAGCAGGATTTCGTCGGCTGGGGGCTCAGTCCACGGCTGCTTTTCATATTGGCGCATCTCGATGCGGCCTTTATGGCCGTTAAACGCGATGTGGTGTCCCTCGATTGGCATATAGGTATTGAGCGAATAGGAGACCTGCACACCGTTCGCATAGCGAATCGAGGCACTCATCGTGTCGGGAATGTCGATCTCCTCGCGAAAGACGCAGGCGTCACGCATATAGCCGTCGATAGTCGACGGGTCCTCGTAAAGCGCGTCCAGGAACGGATCGGCCGCGAGATCCATGAAATAATCGCACTCGCCCTTGTGCGGACAGGTACGACAGCGCGTTCCCCGGAACGGTCCGTTCTTGCCATAATGCAGCAATTGCCCAAAGCCCTTCACTTCCACCGGGTCGGAATCGAGATACCAATTCAGAAGATCGAAGTGGTGCGTGGCCTTGTGGACGAACAGGCTGCCTGAATGTTCGGTGAAAGCGTGCCACCGGCGGAAATAATCCGCACCGTGCTGGTTATCGAGATACCAGTGGAAATCTACCGAGGTAACGGTGCCGATCGCGCCGTCGTCGATCAGCTCCTTGATGCGCGCCGCCGTCGGTGAAAAGCGATAATTGAAGGAAACGTCGACGCGGCGGCCGCTTTTGGCCTCCGCCGCGCGGATGCGGTCAATCTTTTCCGGGGTGGTGGTCATAGGTTTTTCGCTGATGACATCGGCACCGCCCTCGAGCGCGCGGATAATGATGTCGTCATGAGTATCATCGGGCGTGCAGACGATTACCAGTTCCGGGCGTTGCTCGACCATCATCCGGTCGAAGTCGTCGTAAAGCGGAGCGGCCGACCCCATCATGGCGCGGGCCCGTTCTGCGCGCATCAGGTTCAGGTCGCAAATGCCGACCAGTTCGACATAGTCGCTCCACCCGGCCAGAAGTTCGCGCCCCCACATGGTGGTGCCACGATTGCCGGTGCCGACCAGTGCATAACGTTTGCGTTTCACCCTTTCAGGCATTTCCTTACTCCCGAACCCAATCAACAAACGGTTTTAAAACGCTCGACGACGGTGGACAGAACCTCGTCCACCGGGCGTGCCTGCCAACGATGCGAAAAAATCTCGACTTCCTGCGGACCGGAAAAGCCGGCGGCCTCGATCATGGCGCGAAATGCCTTGAGGTCAATCATGCCGTCGCCCATCATGCCGCGATCGTTGAGCGGATCGGTGGTCGGCACCAGCCAGTCGCAGATATGGTGTGCCAGTATCTGCCCGTTTCGCCCGGCGCGCGCCACCTGTTCCTCCAGCTCCGGGTCCCACCAGACGTGATAGACGTCGATGGCCACACCGGTTCCGGCACCCAGCCGGTCGCAGAGGTCGAGCGACTGTTTCAGAGTGTTGAAGCAGGCGCGGTCGGCGGCATAAAAGGGGTGCAACGGTTCAATGGCAAGCGGCACGCCGGCTGCCCTCGCATAGGGAAGAAGTTCGGCCATGCCGTCCTCCACCATCTGCCGTGCACCCTTCAAGTCTCGAGAACCGGCGGGCAGGCCGCCCACGACAAGCACTAGGCAATCTGCCTTCATGGCGGCGGCTTCGTCCACGGCGCGTTTATTGTCCTCGATGGCGCGGCTGCGGCCTTCTGCATCGGGGGCGGGGAAAAAGCCGCCCCGGCAATGGCCGCTGAGACGAAGGCCGTTCTGCTCGACAATGCGTGCTGCTTCAGCAAGGCCTGCAGCGTGAACCTGCTCGCGCCAAGGAGAGATGGTGGTGATGCCATGCGCAAGGCATGCATCCACGATTGCCCCGAAGGAACGTCCCTGCCGCACGGTGGCAAAATTTATTGAAAGGCCCTCAACGCCCATAACGGTACTCCTCCCTTTTGCGAAGGCCTCCAGCCACCTTCGCTCTCGCGCTTAACCAATGCCTCTGACAGCCAGAAACTGCTTCATGCGATGCGTCGCCACATCCGGTTCGGCAAGCACATTGGCCTTGTCCGCCAGCCGGAAAAGCTCGGCGAAATGCCGCGTGGAGCGGGCGCTTTCCTGCCCGCCAACCATGGTGAAATGGTCCTGCAAGCCGTTCAGATAGGCGAGAAAAACCACGCCGGTTTTGTAAAAGCGGGTCGGCGCCTTGAAGATATGGCGCGAAAGCGCCACCGTTGGCTCCAGAATGTCGAAGAATTCATTATCTGCACCGCGCTTCAGGCTGGCGAGCGCCTTGGATGCCGCCGGAGCAATGGCATCGAAAATGCCGAGCAACGCGTCCGAATGACCATTTTCATCACCGGCGATCAGTTCGGCATAATTGAAGTCGTCGCCGGTATACATGCGAACACCAGCGGGCAGGCGGCGGCGCATGACGATTTCCTTTTCCTTGGATAGAAGCGAAATCTTGATGCCGTCGATCTTGTCTGCATTCTCCTCGATCATGGCAAGGCAGGTGTCCATCGCCGCCATATGGTCGCGGGCACCCCAGTAGCCCTCAAGTGCAGGATCGAACATTTCTCCCAGCCAGTGGATAACCACCTTGTTCTCGGCACGGGAAAGAACCCTGGCATAGGCCTTGAGATAGTCGTCCGGGGAGCGGGCGGCAGCGGTGAGCGCCCGGCTTGCCATCAGGATCACGCGTCCGCCTTCTCCCTGAACAAAATCAAGCTGTTCCAGGTAGGAGTCGATAATCTGGTTCAGGTCATATCCGCCGCCGTCAAGATGATCCGTGCCGACGCCGCAGGCGATCAGCGCATCCTTGCGGGTGGCCGCTTCCTTCAGCGAACGGGAGATCAGTTCCTGCGCCTGCGGCCACGCCAGTCCCATGCCTCGCTGGGCCGTATCCATGGCCTCAGCAACACCCAGGCCCAGGTCCCAAAGGCGGTGACGGAAGCGCAAGGTAGCGTCCCAGTCGATGGCGGGCGTCAACCATGGGTCATTGTCGGCAAGGGGATCGGCCACCACATGGGCGGCGGCGAAGGCGACTCGATTGAAATCCGCCGCACTTCGTTTCTCAATGGCGACCGGCGTGCCTGATAGCCTGTAGACCTCGATGCTGCGGTCTTCCTTTGGAAGCTTGAGTTCGCTCACGGTCACCTCCTCAGGAAAGTGCGGGAACGTCGAGCCAGCGGCGTTCCTTCCATGATCTCAGCCCCAGTTCGGCCAGCTGCACGCCCTTCACGCCCTCCATCAGCCCATAGGGCCATGGGTCGTCATCGACGAGGTGACGCACGAACATTTCCCACTGCGCCTTGAAACCGTTGTCATAAGTGACGTTGTCAGGCACTTCCTGCCAGGTCTTGTAGAAATCGATGGTCTGCGGCTGGTCAGGGTTCCACACCGGTTTCGGCGTATTGGTGCGGTGCTGGGTCCAGCATTTGGTTAGACCCGCCACGGCCGAACCATGCGTGCCATCAACCTGAAACGTCACGAGATCGTCGCGGCGCACACGCACCGCCCAGGAAGAGTTGATATGGGCGATGGCGCCGCCTTCCAGCTCGAAGGTGGCGTAGGCGGCATCGTCGGCGTCGGCCGCATAGGCGTGGCCCTGTTCATCGAAACGCTCGGGGATATGGGTGGCGCCGAGGCAACTTACGGATTTCACCGGTCCGAACAGATTATCGAGCACATAACGCCAGTGGCACAGCATATCGAGGATGATGCCGCCGCCATCCTTCAGGCGGTAATTCCACGAGGGACGCTGCGCCGGCTGCCAATCGCCCTCGAAAACCCAATAGCCGAACTCGCCGCGCACCGAGAGGATCTTGCCGAAAAAGCCGCTGTCACGCAGCATCGCCAGCTTGCGAAGGCCGGGCAGGAACAGCTTGTCCTGCACCACGCCGTGTTTGATCCTGGCGCTTTCGGCCAGTCTGGCAATTGCCAGCGCCTCTGCCACGCTGTCGGAAATCGGCTTTTCGCAATAGACGTTCTTGCCCGCCTTGATGGCTTTTTCGAGCAGGCTACCACGCATCTGCGTCGTGCCGGCGTCGAAGAAAAGCGTGTCATCCGGGTTCGCAAGGGCGGCGTCGATATCGGTCGTCCAGCGCGCGACATTGTGCTTTTTAGCGATTTCCTCGATTTTCGCACCGTTTCGGCCGACCAGAATGGGGTCGAGCATGACCCTTTCGCCGCTCTTCAAAACCACGCCGCCCTGATCGCGAATGGCGAGAACGGAGCGCACGAGGTGCTGGTTGTAACCCATGCGGCCGGTGATGCCGTGCATGATGACGCCGATACGTTTCATGAATTTCCTCCCAAGGCGGCCTTTTCCCGAAAGCCGCTTCCGTCAAACATGGCAATTTGTAACCATTTGGTTATTTGTGGTCGTGAAGGATGCGATCTGTCAAGGTGTTTTTGGCAGGAAAATCACATGCTCTTGCGGCGGCAGGAATTACGGTTTTGTGCCGCGCCGCAAAAGGAAACGACGCGCTTCGCGGATGCGAATGGCGCGTCGTCGCTGTTGTTAAAGGGAAATTCGGTTTTTACGGCTCAGACCGGCCGCACCGCAGCAAGCAGGGTATCGACGATATGCTGGCCCCAGCGTTCGAGTTCGGCGGGGTCGGTCAGGTCGCGCTGGAAGATCGTCGACAGCGTGAATCGGTTCGACAGATAAAAGGCGCCGAGCGAGGCGATCGTCAGATAGACGTCGATCGGATCGAGACCGTCACGGAATTCGCCAGTGTCGCGGCCGCGCCGCAGCACGTCCTCAAGCTCGGAAATGAAGTTCGAATGCATCGCCGCAATCGTAGCAGATTGCCTGAGATATCGGGCTTTGTTGAGGTTTTCTGTTGCGAGAATGCTCAGAAATTCCGGGTGATCCAGAAAATAATGCCAGGTGAAAAGCGCAAGTTCCCGCAAGCCTTCCGAAGGCGCCTTGCGGGTCAGGTCCAGCCGCCGTTCGGTGTGGCGGATGTGGCGATAGGCGTCCTCCAGAACGGCGAGATAAAGCGCGTCCTTGTCGCCAAAATAATGGTAGATCATCCGCTTGTTGGTGCCGGCACGCCGCGCCACGACATCGATTCTCGCGCCCGCCAGGCCCTTCGCGGCCACCTCGCGGCGGGCGGCTTCAAGAATGGCGGCCCGTGTTCTCTCCGGGTTTCGCACCTGTGCCGCCCCGCGTTTGCGCTTGGGGGCAGGCGTTTCCTCGACGGCCGGATCGGGCAGCTGGTTTTTCGTCGTTTCGTCCATCTTAGCACCCGCTTGACAATGTTGGCGATCGGTGTTCCCATGTAACCAATTAGTTATAAAACGGCAATAGTCGTTTACCCCCATCATCAATTTGGCAGTCAATTAGGGAGGAGTTGCCAATGCCCGTGATGCTTCACAGGAGAAGTGTGCTTTCAGCAGGGCTTGCGGCCCTTTCACTCGCAACATTGGGAGGTGGTTCGGCGCAGGCTCAGGCCGCGCGGCTGCGTATGTTGTGGTGGGGATCGCAGGAGCGTGCGGATCGCACCAACAAGGCGATCGCCGCATATAAGCAAATAAAGCCGGATCTCGATATCGCCGGGGAATTTGCCGGTTGGAGCGACTACTGGCCGCGCCTTGCCACGCAGGTGGCAGGCCGCAACGCGCCTGATCTGATCCAGATGGATTATCGCTACATCTTCGAATATGGCCGGCGCGGCGCCCTTGCGCCACTTGACGACTATATCGGCAAGGGCCTGAAGATAGAAGATTTCGGCAAGATGAACATCGATTCCGGTCGGGTCGACGGCAAGCTTTACGGGGTTAATCTTGGAGTGAATTCCAGCGCTGTCTTCTTCGACAAGGCGGCCTGGGAAAAATCCGGCGCGACCCCGCCATCGATCGGGCAGACCTGGGAAGAGTTTGCAGAAAACGCCGCCAAGCTCAGCAAGAACAAACCCAAACCCGGTTACTACGCCACGGCCGATGCCAGCGGCGTCGAGCCGAGCTTCGAAAACTGGCTGCGTCAGAACGGCAAATCACTCTACACGCAGGATGGCGGTATCGGTTTTGATCCGACCGACGCGACCAAATGGTTCACCATGTGGGCGGATTTGCGCAAGAGCGGTGCATGCGTGCCGGCCGATATTCAGGCGCTCGACCAGTTGAATATTGAAACCAACGCGCTGACGACGGGCAAGGCGGCAACGGCATTTGCCCATTCCAACCAGTTTGTCGGCTATCAGGCACTCAACAAAGCCAAGCTGGCGATAACCTCCTACCCGAAAAGCAAGAAGGATGGTCCTTCCGGTCACTACCTGAAACCATCCATGCTCATCAGCGTCGCCAATGGCAGTGCCGGCATCGAGCAGGCGGTCGGTTTCATCAACTTCCTCGTTGCCGAACCACAGGGCGTCGATGTTCTGGGTGTGGAGCGCGGCGTTCCGGCATCGGAATCGATGCGTAACGCGCTGACCGCCAAGCTCGATGCCGTCAGCAAGAGCATGGTGGAATATATTGCCGAGATTACCCCCGGCGTTGGCGATCTGCCGCCGGCACCGCCTCCGGGTGCAGGCGAATTCGCCTTCGTCCTGAAACGTACAGCGGAAGAGATCGGCTTCGGCAAGATTTCGGCGGCTGAGGGTGGTGACCGGCTCGTCAAGGAATCCGAAACCGTCATTAAACGGAAGTGATGGCAGATGGCCTTTCGATCTGAAACTCTTGTGGAGGAGAGCCGTAGCGCGGCTCTCCCGAAGCGGGCAGGCGTGAAGCGGCTTTTGGACCGCAACGTTCACGCATACCTGTTTCTCCTGCCGTGGCTGATCGGTTTCTTCGGTCTCACCCTCGGGCCTGCGCTGGTGTCGCTTTATCTGTCCTTCACCAATTATGACCTGCTTCAATCCCCGGACTGGGTGGGGGCGGCCAATTATGTGCGCATCGCCACTGCCGACCCTAAATTCGCCGCCGCCATGCAGGTCACCTTTACCTATGTGCTGCTTTCGGTACCGTTGAAGCTGATCTTTGCGCTGCTGGTGGCGCTCGCCTTCAATCGCGGCATAAAGGGGCTCACGCTTTACCGGGCGATCTTCTATCTGCCGTCGCTGCTCGGTTCCAGCGTGGCGATCGCCGTTCTATGGCGGCAGCTTTTCGCGTCCGATGGCCTCGTCAATATGGTCCTGTGGCAGGTTTTCGGTTACGAGGGGCCAAGCTGGATTTCCAATCCGGACTACTCGCTCTACACGCTGGTGATCCTGTCCGTCTGGCAGTTCGGCTCGCCAATGATCATCTTCCTCGCAGGGCTCCGGCAAATCCCGCAGGATATGTACGAGGCCGCCGATATCGACGGCGCGAGCAAGATGCGGCAGTTCTTCCGCATTACGCTGCCGCTGTTGACGCCGGTTATCTTCTTCAACGCCGTGATCCAGACGATCGACGCCTTCAAGGCCTTCACGCCCGCCTTCATCATTTCCGAAGGCACGGGCGGGCCGATCAACTCGACGCTGTTCTACACGCTCTATCTCTATCAGGAAGCCTTCGGTTTCTTCCGCATGGGATATGCCTCGGCGCTTGCCTGGATTCTCGTGATCATCATCGCGCTGTTCACGGCCTTCTCGTTCCTCAGCGCGAAATACTGGGTGCATTACGATGACTGACGCTGTTACCGCTCCCCGGCCGGGACAAGGCCCGCAACGCTCACCGCTAATGTCGGTTTTGCTGCATGCGGCGCTGATCCTTGCCTCCTTTGCGATGCTTTATCCGATCCTGTGGATGATTTCGGGTTCGTTCCGCCCGCAGGACGAGCTGTTCGGTTCCTCCTCGCTCATTCCTTCGTCGGTCGATTTCGGAGGCTATATCCGCGGCTGGACCGGGCTTCAGGTCAGTTTCGGGCAATTCTTCTGGAACTCGTTCTTCATCTCGGTGCTCGCCACCATCGGCAACGTCGTTGGCTGTTCACTTGCCGCCTTCGCTTTCGCCCGCCTGCGGTTCGGCGGGCGCAATTTCTGGTTCGCGCTGATGCTCGGCACCTTGATGCTGCCCTATCACGTGGTGCTCATCCCGCAATATATCCTGTTTCTGGAAATGGGCTGGGTGAATACGTCGCTGCCGCTGATCGTGCCGAAATATCTGGCAACCGACGCCTTCTTCATCTTCCTGATGGTGCAGTTCTTCCGGGGGATTCCGCGTGAACTGGATGAGGCAGCTGTGATGGACGGTTGCTCGCCGTTCCGCATCTACTGGAAGATCATGCTGCCCCTCTCACTGCCGGTTCTGGCAACAGCCGCGATCTTTTCCTTCATCTGGACCTGGGACGATTTCTTCGGTCCGTTGATCTATCTGAACGACATCAACACCTACACCGTACAGCTCGGCCTCAGATCCTTCGTGGATTCCACCGGCAGCTCGGATTGGACGTCGCTTTTCGCCATGTCCAACCTGTCGCTGGTACCGGTCTTCCTGTTCTTCCTGTTCTTCCAGCGGCTGCTGATTGAAGGCATCGCCACCACCGGAATGAAACGCTGAACGGACGAAACGGGACCGAAAACGAATTGCAGAACATCAACACCGTCGCGGCTGCCTTGTCTGCAGCGCGACGGTCGGGAGAAACAGCATGGCAAGCAGCATTACTCTGGAAAAAATCGTCAAGCGGTTCGGCGCTTTTCCGGTCGTTCACGGCATCGATCTCAAGATCGAGCCGGGCGAGTTCACCGTTTTCGTCGGGCCCTCGGGCTGTGGCAAATCCACGCTTTTGCGTATGATCGCCGGTCTGGAGGAAATCTCCGAGGGTGATCTTCGCATCGATGGCGAAAGGGTCAACGAAACAGCCGCTTCCAAGCGCGGCATCGCCATGGTGTTCCAGTCCTATGCGCTCTATCCGCATATGAGCGTTTACAAGAACCTCGCTTTCGGGCTGGAGACGGCGGGTTACAAGAAACCGGAAGTCGAGGCGCGGGTGCAGAAAGCTGCCGATATCCTGCAGATCGGTCCGTTGTTACAGCGCAAGCCGAAGGCGCTTTCTGGCGGCCAGCGCCAGCGTGTCGCCATCGGTCGGGCGATCGTCCGCGAGCCGAAAATCTTCCTGTTCGATGAACCCCTGTCCAACCTCGATGCGGAACTGCGCGTGCAGATGCGTGTCGAAATCGCCAAGCTGCACCAGACGCTCGGCAGCACCATGATCTATGTGACGCATGACCAGGTGGAGGCTATGACCATGGCCGACAAGATCGTGGTCCTGCGTGACGGCCGCATCATGCAGGTCGGCCGCCCGCTTGATCTCTACAACAATCCCGCCAATCAGTTCGTGGCGGGTTTCATCGGTTCGCCAAAGATGAACTTCCTTTCCGCGAAAGTGGCTTCAGGCGACAGCTCCAACCGTACCATCGAAGTCGCCGGCCAGCGCATTCTGCTGGAAAAGCCGGTCGCGGCTGAGGACGGCGAGCCACTCACCTTCGGCATTCGTCCCGAACACGTAAACCCGCAGGCGCAATCGGCCTCGCTTGGCGATGCGTCCATCCAGCTCGTTGAACATCTCGGCGGTTCCACGGTCGTTTATACCAGCACCCCAGATGGTCAGCCCGCCACCCTGCTGCTGGACGGCCAGCGCCACATCCGCATCGGCGAGACCATTCCCTTTGCGTTTGATCTGGCGAAGACGCATCTGTTCGGGGCGGATGGGCGGCGGATATAAGAGGAAAAACCGGATGGGGGAGGAGCAGACCTTCCCTTATTCCTGTGCTTGTCATAGGAATCCAGCCGACGCGTCTGCGCGGCGAAGGAAATCATTCAGCCCAAAGACTTGGGCTGGCTGGATCCCTGTGGGAGGTACAGGGATGAGGGCAGTGGGCGGTTGTGATGGATAGCGAATTTTAGTTCGCCTCGTCGGTTTTCGATAAAAAACAAGCGGTTCTAAGAACCGGCGAGAATCTCGCTCAGCACCGCCGCATCTTCCGAGAACTGGCCGACATTGTCACCTTTGACAAACTCCAGCATCGCATAAGCTGGTTTAGCCCAGTCGCTTACTGGCAAAGCATCAACGCAAGCCCGCCAATAGTCCGCGCGCTCGCCGAGCGGCAGGCGGCTGGCATCGGTGAGCCACGCGAAGACGTGCAGGTGGCAGATGCGCAAGCCGAGCGCGGATATTTCCGCAAGGGCGTCATCCAGCGGTAGACCTGGGGCTGGCTGCCAGTAAAAGAAGAGGTTGGGCATCGGCAAATCCTGCATGAGTTGCAAGGCCGAAGGCAGCGTGTCGGTCAGCGAATTGGGGTGATATTCGAGGCCGATTGTCATTCCGTAGTCGTCCGCCCGCCGGGCAAGTGCCGCCAATGCGTCGGTCGCCGCACGGCGTTCCCCTGGTGAATAATCCACGGATGGGCGTTTGCGGCTGCCGGGCCAGATGCGGATATGGCCGGTGCCGAGCGCTTTCGCGGTTTCGAGAACTGCGGTCACATCTTCTGCCGCAAAATCCGGTGCGAAAATGTAGGATCCGTACGACGAAACGGTAAGACCGGCTTTCACCGTATGCGCCGCCACATCCCTTGCATTTTCGAGGTCGCCAGGTGGCACATGGATATCGGCACCCCATTCTATCGCCTTGATGCCATTTGCGACGGCAAGGTCAATCACGGCCTGCGGCGTCACGGACCTGAAGGTGACAGAGCAGAGGCCCGGCTCGAAAATTCTCATGCGATCAGTTCCAGATGTTCCGGACGTACCTGTTGTTGCAATGGTTCTGCGCGGCAGAAGCGTTCGATCTCGGCAATCGCCATGTCGCCGAGCCGGGCGCGTTCGAGGCCGACGGCGCCGGCGATATGCGGCGTCAGGAACACGTTCGGCAGGCTGTAAAAGGGTGACCCCGGTGGCGGAACTTCCGGATCGGTCACGTCGATGACGGCCTCTATGCGTCCGGTTTTCAGTTCCGCCAGCAGGGCGTCTTCGTCCACCAGCGCGCCGCGGGCCGTGTTGATCAAGGTCGCTCCGTCCTTCATCAGGGCAAGCGCATCGGCGCCGATCATGTGCCGGGTTTGCGGCAGGGATGGCGCGTGCAGGGAAATGACGTCACTTACCGCCATAAGCTCACGGAGCGATACGAGACGCACACCGAGCTTTTGTGCCTCCACCGCGCTTAAAAACGGGTCGAAAAGGATGAGATCGAGATCGAAGGGCTGCAGCAGATTGATGACCCGACGCCCGATGCGTGACGCCCCGACAATGCCGACGGTCAGGCCGAGATTGCCGATGACCTGCGACTGCAGGCGGTCGACGTTTCGCCGCGCGCGATCCTCTCCGTAGATGCGCCGGAAACCGAAGGTACGCTTGCCAGAAAGCAGGATCATTGCCAGCGTAAACTCCGCGACCGGCTGCGCATTTGCCTCGGCCGCGCTGCACACCGTGACGTTTCGTTCGAAAACCGCCTGGGACAGGAAGTATTTCACCGTCCCGGCGGCATGCGAAATCAATCGAAGGTTCGGCATCATTGCCAGTTCCCGCATGTCGATCTCGGGGCAACCCCAGCCAGTCAAAAGAATATCTGTCCTCTCCAACTGGGCTGTCACAGCTGGGTCGTGAAAATCGCAGATCGGCCGCGTGTCGAGGATGTCGACGCTCTGCGACAGCTTTTCAAGCGCCTGTGGCGTCAGCACATGCTGCGTCCGCTCCGGGTCCATGGCAAGGCTGAGACGCGGAAGCGGGCTCATCATTGCGGTTCTCCCGCCGCTGCCATGCTGCTTACTGGAACACCGCACTCAACAAACAGGCGGTCAAGCGCCTCCATGTCCGGAAGTGCGGGAACTGTTGTCAAAGCTGTCTCGCTTTCAGGTCCCGCCAGTCCCACAAAGACGGCGCAGGAAAGCAGGGTTTTGCCCGCTGGAATGTCGCCCCGCAATTGCGGCACCGTGGTTTTGGCATTGATGAGGTTGGTATTGGGTAGCGCCTTCAACGCCACGCCCTGGCGGGATGTGCTGGAGCCGAGATCGATGATGGCGGATATGTCGGTGCCGCAATCGACCGTTGCCCGGCCGCTGTCTTCGGTCACTGCATCGCGGTCGCCATCGTTGCGGTTTATCGCAAAGCCGCCTTCGACGACCGAAAGTGGCCGGGCAGATGTAATCCGGTGCAACCGGATATGCCACTCTCCGGCGGCAACCAGCGTCGTTTCGACCTCGACATCGGGGAATGGGTTCCAAGTCGCTCGAAGATTAGTGCCAGCCAAGAGCACGGTGCGGTTGGTTTCTCGTACCCGGTAGTGGCGGCCATCTTCGGAAAAGGCCAGCATATTGTCGAAACCATTGGTCTTGAAACCGCGCTCGTCCACTTCCACGCCGAAAGCGTAACGCGAGGAATAGGCGAATTTGGCATATTTCTCCGGCCCGCCACGCATGGAAAGGTTTTCCTGCCCACTCGTCAGCGCCGTGACGTTGCCCCTACTGCGCATCATCACCATGCCGGGATGAACGAGCGGCCGTGGTTTTGTGGATGTGTCTGGCAGCTTTTCCTCCGCCTGCCAGAAGGGGTGGCTTTCCGGCAAGGCGAGCGGCAGGAAGGCCTTGAAGGCCCAATAGGGCGAACCCGCCGAATTATAGCTTTCCGACATGGTCAGCTGCGGATAGGCGTAACCGATGGAAAGCACGCCGTCGCGGTCGGCAATCGGCTTTCCCGCCCACCAGCGCAGATGTTTCAGATAAAGCCCCTTGATCTCGCCCCAGGGCATCGCTTCCTCATCCGCGAAGGCGAGGGCACCCCAGAAGCCGCCGCAGGCGAAACGGTAGGTCATGGAGCGGCCAAAGGCCAGCGCGCCACCATCCTCATCGAACCAGCTTGCGAAATCCCCGGCAAACAGGCGGGCACGTTCCCGGTAACGTTCGGCATATGCATCATCCGGTTTGCTGATTTTCGCGTAGATCAGCCCGTAAAAATGCATGGCGAAGGCGATGTAGTGGTCGATGCGGCGATAGTTGCCGTCGCGATACCAGCCTTCGGCGATGTAAAATCCGTCCAGCTCTTTCAGATATGTTTCGGTGAGGCTCCGGTCGAATTCGATACCGAGATGATCGAGCGCCGCATCGACCATCACCCGGAAAAACTTCCAGTTATTGTCGGCATAGATGCGCTCGCGCGCCGCCAGAAGATAATGGCGCACATTCGCCTTTTGCGCTTCGGACAAGGGTTCCCACAGATGTTGCGGCGCAAGCCGAAGCGCAAAGCCGAGGGCGGCCAGTTCCACCAGCCGCTGATCCTTCTGCCGCACATCGCCCCAGTAATCGGCGTGGGCGGGATCGGTGCCATTGGCGATGCCTCTGGCCAGAAGCGGCCAATGGGCGAAGGCATCGCCGCTGAGCGCAAGCGGCGCGATGCCCCAGAGTGGTCGCGCAAATCCTTCCAGATCGGCCGCTGCCCGGTCGAAATGCGCGGCGGTGCCGCTTAGCGTCACTCTTGCGCCGCTCTCTGAGAAATAGGGAAGCAGCGGTGCGAAACTGTCGTCCAATGCCCGCCTGACGTCGGCGCGGGTCTTGAGTGGATTGCCGTAAAGCGGATTGAAGCGGGTCATTGGATCATGGTTTGCTGGATCATGCATCGCGCACCGCCTTTGCCTTCTTTTTTGCCTGACCGGCGGTCTGTCCTTCCACAAGCTGTACACCCAGCTGAACCTGCCGGGCATTGGCCGATGGTTCGGACAGCCGGCGGCGCATCAGCTCCACTGCCTCACGGGCGATCTCGCGGCGGTCTACCCGGATTGTGCTGAGCCGGGGAGTGGAAAGTTCGGCGAAGGGCAGGTCGTCGAAGCCGATTATGGAAAGATCGTCCGCTACACCGAGGCCAAGCTCTTGTGCTGCTCCCAGCGCGCCGAGCGCGATCGCATCGTTCATGCAGAATATACCAGTCAGATCGGGGTTTCTGGCCAGCAGCTGACGAACCGCATCACCGGCCTGCCCGAAGCCGCTATCCGCCGTCGAAAGCAGAAACTCCTCATAGGTGGCACCCTCTTCCTCGATGATAACCTGCCGAAAGCCCCGCATGCGTTCTCTTATTGTGTGACGGTGTTGCGGACCGATATAGGCGACCTTGCGGTGTCCAAGTTCCAGCAGCCGCCGCGCCGCCATCGCCCCGCCGTAAAAATTGGAGGGTGAGACACAATCCAGCATCATCGAGGGGTCGGCGCTATTGACGAGAACCGGTTGCAGCACACCCTGCGTGATGCGGTGGATGATCTCCTCTTCGGGGTCAAGACCAATGGCGAGAAGGCCATCGACCTCGCAGACCCGCTGTGTAAGGGCGTCGTCGATCTGCCTCTGGTGCAGCAGCCGGATATCAAGTTCGAAACCCTCTGTCTGGGCAAGGCTGCGCAGCATGTCGAAAATATCGTGATAAAAGGCGCCGATATCGCCGGTCGCTCGTTCGGCGGACATAAGGGCGAGGATTTTCTTGCCCTCCAGCGAGATGCCGCCGGTCTGGCTCGTGACTGGCCGCAGCGGATAACCAAGTTCCGCCGCCACGCCCAGAACCTTGGTCTGGATCGATGCGCTGATGCCTTTTTCCCCGGCGAGAACCCGTGAGACGGTGCTGATGGAAACCCCTGCACGCTGGGCGATATCCGACTGGCGCGGGCGGCTGATGTCGGGCGTATCGTTCATGTCGTCTCCTGCGCTTGCAAAAAATTCTATTATGATGCAAATATTGCAAATAATGAAAATTTGCAAGAATTTAAGTGATGAATGAGAAATTTGCAAAACGCGGGAGGAGCAGATGCAAACTATCGATAGACGTGGATTTTTGGTGACGGCGGCACTGGCAGGTCTTGGCGCGGCGGCGGGCGGTTTCCGCGCGATGGCGGCCGAAACCCGGCTTCGTTGCGTATGGTGGGGTTCGGCTGACCGCAACAAGCGCACCAATGATGTGATCGCCCTCTACCAGAAGGCCGATCCACAAACGGTAATCAGCGGCGAGATGATCGCCGGTTCCGACTATTGGACCAAGCTTGCGACGTCCATGGCGGGACGTAACGTCGCCGATATCTTTCAGCTCGAGCCTTCCACCATTGCCGATTATTCCGGCCGTGGCGCCTGCATGGAACTTGACCAGTTTGTCGGCTCGTCGCTTGATCTTTCCAATTTCGGCAAAAGCGAAGTCGATCTTTGCCGCATCGACGGCAAGCTTTACGGCGTCGGTCTCGGGCTGAATTCGTTCTGCATGATGTATGATGCAGAGACGCTGAAGGAGGCCGGCGTCTCCGTGTCGAAGGAGCAGATCACCTGGAAGGCGCTGGCGGAACTGGCGCGCGATTTCAAGAAGAACGCTCCGGCGCGCCGCAATTATTGGGCGGTGCCCTATGGCGCCCGTTATCACTACGTCTTCGATGTCTGGCTGCGCCAGCGCGGCAAGCTCCTGTTCCAGGACAGCACCATCGGTTTCAACAAGGAAGATGCCAAGGAATGGTTCGCCTATTGGGAGGATCTGCGCGAGAACAAGCTTTGCGTTTCTGCCGATATCCAGACGCGCGATGACAATACCATCGAATCCAACGCGCTGACCCTTGGCAATTCCGCAATCGGCTTTGCCTATTCCAACCAGCTTGTCGGTTACCAGGCGCTCAACAAGAAGACGCTGTCGATCGGCATGCTTCCGGGCGAGGGGGCGGGAAAACCGACCGGGCATTATTACCGGCCTGGGCTTATCTGGTGCATTTCGTCCACCTCCACCACTCCGGAAGCAGCGGCGAAGTTCATCAACTTCTTCGTCAACGATCTGGAAGCGGGCAAGGTTCTCGGCGTCGAACGCGGCGTTCCGCCGGCGAAGAAAGTGCGCGAAGCTGTGTTGCCAAGCCTCAACGAGACCGAACGCAAGACGGTGGACTACATCGAGAGCCTATCCGGCAAGCTCGATACCTATCCGGAGCCTGCCCCCATCGGCGCCAATGAGTTCGACCGTGGGGTGATGCGTCCTATTGCCGACTCACTCGCCTTTGGCCGCGCCACTGTGGATGAGGCAGCGCAGAATCTTGTCGATACCGGCACCCGCACGTTGCGCAAGCGCGGGTAAGGAAAAAGAGGTAGCGCATGCGGTATCGAAACCGCCTGCGCTGCCTCCATTCGCAATCATTCCTTGCGTGTCTGACTTTGAATATATCGACACGACAAACAATGCTGGACAGCATAAAATATTTAAGCCAGAAATTCTGATCTAGATCGCTAAATCTGAAGATTAGACAATGGCTCCCAATTTCCTACTTATTGACGCTGAAAAAGAATTCGATGTTTTGAAGGCGGCGGCGTCGCTGATTCGTGTGCAGATATTGAAGCTGCTGCACGAGGCCAACGGTCTCAATGTCAACGAGATCGCGCAGAGGCTGGACCTTCCCCAGTCCACCGTGTCGGCCGGTGTGACCGTTCTTGAAGAGGCGGGGCTGCTGCGAACCGAAACGCGCAAGGCGCGCAAAGGCAGCCAGAAAATCTGTTTTGCGACCTGCGACGAGCTCATCGTTTCGTTTCGAAGCCCCGAGACGCCAGCTGTATCCAACTACATTGCCGTCGCCATGCCGCTCGGCCTCTATACGCAGAGTTCGGTGACCGCGCCTTGCGGCATCTGTTCGCCGGAGGGCATTATCGGACTTCTGGATGTCCCTGATACCTTCATGGATCCGGACCGCATGAAGACTGCACTTTTGTGGTTCACATCGGGTCATGTCGAGTATCAATTCCCCAATAATGCCAAGATTCAGGGCCGAAACGTCGAGGAAGTCGAGTTTTCGATGGAGGTCAGTTCTGAGGTGCCGGGAACGCACAGCAACTGGCCGTCCGACATTACCCTCTCCGTCAACGGCAAGGAAATCGGGGTCTGGACCTCGCCCGGCGATTTCGGCGATAAGCGGGGTACGTTTACGCCCGACTGGTGGAAACTGTCCGGCTCGCAGTATGGAATGCTCAAAACCTGGCGCATTACCGCCCAGGGAACCTATGTCGACGGTACGCGCATATCCGATGTGACGCTTGCGGATATAGATCTGTCCAGCCACCGCTCAATCCGTCTGCGGATCGAGGTAAAGGCGGATGCAAAGCATCCGGGCGGGCTCAATATCTTCGGCCGGGGTTTTGGGAATTACGATCAGGACATCGTATTGCGTCTGCGTACCGTAGACTGATCGGGCCAATTTCATAAAGTATGATTTTCGCGGTTGACAGGCGCGGCTTCCCTTGGCAACTATATTATGAAATATGGTTTATATCATATTTTAAGATATAAATGCGCATGGGAGGAGAGCCTATGAAAGCGCGGGTTTCAGTCCACCGGGACTTCCGGATTGGGCGTATCGACGATCGCCTATATTCCGCCTTCATCGAACATATGGGGCGGGCGATCTATGGCGGGATTTACGAGCCCGGCCATCCGCAGGCGGATGAAAACGGCTTTCGCAAGGATGTGCTGAAATTCGTGCAGGATCTGAAAATCCCGGCGATCCGTTATCCCGGCGGCAACTTCGTTTCGGCCTATCGTTGGGAAGACGGCATCGGCCCCCGCGATAAGCGACCCGTGCGGCTTGATCTTGCGTGGCGCTCCAAGGAAACCAACCAGATCGGCGTCAACGAGTTTGCAGACTGGGCGTCGATGGCCGGCATCGAGATGATGCTCGCCGTCAATCTCGGTTCCCGTGGTCTGGATGATGCCCGCAACTTTCTCGAATACGTGAATTTCCCCGGCGGGACCGAGCTTAGCGATCTTCGCCGCAGCCACGGCGCCGAAAAACCGCATGGCGTGAAGATGTGGTGCCTCGGCAACGAGATGGACGGCCCCTGGCAGATTGGCCACAAGACGGCGGTAGAGTATGGCCGGCTGGCAAA
The DNA here is from genome assembly GCF_900215255.1 of Rhizobium sp. AN5. Lineage (NCBI taxonomy): Bacteria > Pseudomonadati > Pseudomonadota > Alphaproteobacteria > Hyphomicrobiales > Rhizobiaceae > Rhizobium > Rhizobium sp. AN5. The sequence goes on along the minus strand of NZ_OCMJ01000003.1, from coordinate 168,476 downwards.
CGAGACCGCGAAAGCCTTCAAGGGTTTCGACCCTACCATCGAGGCAATCGTCTGCGGAAGTTCCAACGACGGCATGCCGACCTATCCCGAATGGGAGCGCGAGGTGCTGGAAGAATGCTACGAGAATGTGGACCACATCTCGCTGCATAAATATTTCGGCAATAACAGCCGCGATACGCTGAATTACTTCGGCAAGATCGAAGAAACCGGGCGTTACATTCAGACTATCGCCGGTGTCATCGATTACGTGAAAGCCAAGAAGCGCGCCAAGAACGATGTCTCCATCTGCTTCGACGAGTGGAATGTCTGGTACCATATCCGCGAAGACGACGGTAAACGCATCAAGAGCTGGGACTGGCCGGAAGCGCCTGCACTTCTGGAGGAGACCTACAATTTCGAGGATGCTCTCTTCGTGGCCGGGTTGCTCAACGAGTTCATCCGTCGCTCGGACAGGGTGCGCATCGCCTGCATTGCCCAGCTCGTCAATGTCATCGCCCCCATCCGCGCTGAAAAGAACGGACCGGCATGGCGCCAGACCATCTATTATCCCTATCAGTTCGCCTCGCTTTATGGTCGCGGCGTTGCACTGAACATTGCCGTCGATTGCCCGACCTACGACTGCAACGCGGCCGATGACGTCAAATATCTCGATGTCGCCGGCGTGTTCGATGAGGAAGAGGGCATTGTGACGCTGTTTGTCCTCAATCGTCATCTGACCGAAGCAGCAGAGCTCAATGTCGGTCTCACCGGCTTTTCGCCTGTGTCACTCAGCCTGCATCTTTCTATGGCGGGATATGATCTGAGGATCGGCAACGGTCCGGATCAACCTGACCGCGTCGTGCCGGTGCCGGGCAGCGGCATTGGTGTCGAGGATGGGACGCTCAAAGGCTCCGTGCCGGCGCTGTCCTATCATGTTCTGCGCGTGAAGGTTCAGTGAGGCGGTGATGGGTGTCCGTCTCAGCAATATCGCCAAGTCCTTCGGCTCCTTTGCAGCCATCCGGGACGTTTCGATGGAGATTCCGACGGGCAGCTTCGCGGTTTTCGTGGGGCCATCCGGTTGCGGAAAATCCACCCTGTTGCGCATGATCGCCGGTCTTGAGGAAACCAGCGGCGGTCACATCGCGATCGACGAGCGCGACGTCACCGCTGTCGAGCCGGCGGATCGCGGCGTTGCCATGGTCTTCCAGAATTATGCGCTTTACCCGCATCTGACGGTGTTCGAGAACATGGCTTTCAGCTTGCGTCTCGCCCGCCGGCCGAAAGCGGAGGTGAATGAGAGGGTGGGGGAAGCTGCCCGCATCCTCCAGCTCGAGGACAATCTGCACAAAAAGCCATCGCAGCTTTCCGGCGGCCAGAGGCAGCGCGTTGCCATCGGCCGCGCGATCGTGCGACAGCCGAAGGTGTTCCTCTTCGATGAACCCCTGTCGAACCTGGATGCGGAACTGCGCGTGCAGATGCGGCTGGAACTGACCCGGCTTCACCGCAAGCTCGGCGCCACGATGATTTACGTCACGCATGACCAGGTGGAGGCCATGACGCTTGCGGACAAGATTTTCGTGCTGAAGGGCGGCATCGTGCAACAGGCCGGCGCACCGCTCACCCTTTACGACGATCCGGACAATCGTTTCGTCGCTGGCTTCATCGGATCGCCCGCGATGAATTTCCTTGCCGCCGACATCGTCGGGCAGCGGGACGGTATCGTGACGCTTACGCCTGAAGGTGGTGAAAAGCACCTCGAAGCCCGGCTTTCGCATCCGGTTTCCTCCGGTCAGCGGGTCGAAATCGGCATAAGGCCCGAGCATCTGGTGATCACGCAAGAGGGTGCTTTGCCGGTTAATGTCGAGGTAGCGGAGGAGCTTGGCGACCTTTCCTATCTCTATACCCGAACGCGTGCCGGGAAAGAACTTGTCGTGCAGCGGCAGGGCTCGCGCGAGCGGCTGGATGGCCGGTCCGCCTCACTGAGCGCTTCGCCCGATCACATCATGGTTTTCGGCAGCGACGGCAAAAGGTTGCGATAGGCGCGAGGAGGCGCCTTTCGATGCAGCAGCAGACCGCCCCTTGAACGGGGTGTTTCCAACAAACGGGAGGAGTGAACGATGCGACTGATCAAGACATTGCTTGTTGGTACGGTTCTGGGCCTGAGCGCCCTGCCGGCACTGGCGAAGCAGGATATCGTCTGGTGGGACTTCCTGTCGGGCGGCGACGGCGTGCGTATGAAAGCGCGGATTGCTGCCTTCAACAAGGAACATCCTGACATTCAGATCAAGGGAACGACGCTCGAATGGGGCGTTCCGTTCTATACCAAGGTGCGCACGGCGTCCGCCGTGGGTGAGGGACCCGATGTCATGACCTATCACCTGTCGCGCGCGCCGCTCGGCCTTGATGAAAAAGTATTGAGCGAAATTACCACAAAAGACCTTGATGATGCCGGGTTGAAGACCAGCGACTTCTTCAGCGCACCCGTCGAGGCAGCAACCCATGACGGCAAGCTTTATGCGGTGCCGTTCGATATCCATGCCCTCATTCTGTATTACAACGCCGACCTTCTGAAAGGGTCTCCCTATCTCGATGCCGAGGGTAAGTTGACCGGTATCAAGACGATGGAGGATTTCGAAAAGGCGCTGGCCTGGGCGAAGGACAAGGGCGTTCAGACGCCGGTCACCTATCAGTCGGGTGGCGAAGCCGGTGTCTGGCGCGTCTTTTATACACTGTTCTCGCAACAGGGCGGCGAGCTGGTTAGCAATAACGAGGTGCTTGCCGGCGACAATGCCGAAAAGGCTGCCAAAGCGATCGATACTATGTCGAAATGGCGGGAAAACGGATGGGCGCCCGAGCAGGCGGAATATCCGGCGTCTGTTGCTCTCTTCTCCGCTGGCAAATCCGCCTTCCAGCTTAATGGCGTCTGGGAAGTGCCGACCTACAAGGATCTGGAAAAGAACGGCAAGCTCGGCTTCAAATGGAGCGCTGTGGAAGTTCCGCCTTTCATGGGCAAGCGCGCCACCTGGGCGGATTCGCACGCCTTTGCGATCCCCAACCAGGGTGACAAGACCGTTTCCGGCGAGAAACGCGCCGCTGTCATGACGGTTATTGGCTGGATGGAAAAACACGCCATCAGCTGGGCCGATGCGGGGCATATTCCGGCCTATAAATCGATCACCGAAAGCAGCGAATACAAGGCGATGCAGCCGAATGCCACATATGCCTCGCTGGCTGAGGCGGCAGTGTTCGATCCGAAGACCACGATTACCGGAGTTGCCTCACCCGCTTACGATGCGGCGCTTAATATCATCGCTCCGGCCATCCAGGGCTACATGAGCGGCGCGGATGCGGTCGAGCAGATCAAGTCCGAGCTTCAGGGCAAGCTCAAGTAATCCGTGACTGCCCTCTGGCTGTCAGCCGGAGGGCAGCGTGCAATGCGGGAGGTCCCGGAGGCATTCCATGGCTATGATTGAAAACCGGCGCAAGAAGTCGCTGATCGCACTGTCGATGGTGACGCCATTCATCGTGGTCTTTGCCACGTTCTTTCTTTACCCCCTGATCGAGATGATACGCATCAGCTTCACGGATGCGCCGCTGATCGGCGACGGCAACTGGGTCGGCCTGCAGAACTACATAAAATTGTTGAGCGACCGCCTGTTCGTCACCTCACTCAAGAATAACGGCTATTTCGTGCTGCTGACGGTGGTGCCAACAACGGTCATCGCCCTGTTGATTGCGCTTGCGGTCAGCCGATTGTCCGGCATCAAGCAGACAATCGCCATGAGCCTGTTTTTCCTGCCTTATGTCCTGCCGGTTTCGGTCGTCACCGAAATCTGGGCTTGGATGCTCGATCTGCAGTTCGGCATTCTCCAACCGGTCATTTCGTTGCTGGCGGGCAAACCCGTCGCGGTTTTCAAGAACCCCAATTGGGTCATGCCGATGGTCGCCGTCGTCACGATCTGGTGGACGAACGGTTTTAACGTGCTGCTCTTCATTGCCGGGTTGCGAAACATTCCGACCGAGCTTTATGAGGCCGCAGCCCTTGATGGCGCAACGACATGGCAAAAGTTCCGGCGCGTCACATGGCCGCTTCTGTGGCCGGTCACCGCGCTGATCCTGACGCTGCAATTGATCCTGCAACTGAAGATATTCGACCAGATCTACCTCTTGAGCGGCGGCGGACCCTTCAATTCCAGTTTCGTGCTTCTCCTTAAGGTCTACCGGGAGGCCTTCCAGATGAACAATGGCGGTTATGCATCGGCCGTGGCGACCGTGCTCTTCCTGTTGATCGTCATCGTATCCGTTCTCCAGTTCCAGTTGCTGCGCATCCGGAGGAATTCATGAGCCTGACCAAAAGACTAGAGAACGTCGTCCTGACGCTGCTGACATTTTCGGCAGCACTGGTATGGATTTTCCCGCTTTACTGGGGGTTTGTGACGTCGTTGCGCTCGGACGAGAATGTTGCGGGCAACACGTCGCTACTGCCGGATGAGTTCCAGCTTGGTGCCTATGTGAACGCCATCTTCAATACGCGGCTGTTGACCTGGTATGTGAACTCCATCGGCACCGCCGCGATCGTCACGGTCTCTGTGCTCATCATTTCGATGTTATGCGCCTATGCGCTGTCGCAGATACGCTTTCCGGGACGGCGACTGCTCTATGGCATCGTGCTCGCAAGTTTCATGGTGCCGGCGCAGACGCTTGTCGTGACACAGTTCATCCTGATGAAGAACCTCAACCTCATCAATACCTGGGCGGGCATCATCCTGCCGCAGCTGATCACGCCAATCGTCATCATCGTCTACAAGCAGTTCTTCGACAGCGTGCCCAAGGAGATGCGGGAGGCGGTGGTTCTGGATGGCGGCGGCGAATACACGATCCTGTTCAAGGTGTTTCTGCCGCTGAACTGGGGCATTACGACCGCCATGGCGATCGTGACCTTCATTACGGTGTGGAACGCCTTCTTCTGGCCTTTCCTCGTGATCACGTCCGAAAACATGATGACGATCCCCGTCGGCATCACGCAGGTCAACGACACCTTCGGCATCGTTTATGCACGCCTGATGGCGATTGCCATGCTGGCGGCGCTGCCGGTCATCGTCGCCTACGTCATCTTCCAGCGGCGCGTGACGGAAGCCATCATGATTTCGTCCGGCGTGAAGGGGTGAGGGCGGCGAAAGATGCCGGTGCCGGTCAGATGACGTGGGCGTTGTGCAGGGCAGTCAGCACCTCGTTCTTGAGGGTGGCGAGTTGCGGCGACCTTCTGTCGCGCGGGCGCGGCTCGTCCACTTCTATCCGCTGCTGGATACGGCCGTCATGGGCACCCATCATGTAAATGCGGTCACCGAGATAAAGCGCCTCGTCAATATCGTGGGTGACGAGCAGGAAGGAAATGCCGCGCTGTTCGACGAGTTTCAGGACAAGGTCCTGCAATTTCATCCGCGTGAAAGCATCGACCGCGCTGAAGGGTTCGTCGAGCAGCAAGATGCGCGGCCGGGTATAGAGCGCTCTTGCTATGGCGACACGCTGCGCCATGCCGCCTGAAAGGGCTTTCGGTAACGCGCTGCCATGGCCGCTCAAGCCCACATCGTTGATCAGTCCTTCTACCCGCTCGACATCATATTTCTTGCCGGCCGCATAACCGATGTTTTCGGCAACTGTCAGCCATGGCATCAGGCGGGGTTCCTGAAAGACAAAGGCAATGGGCGGTGAGTCCGATGCCTGAACTTCCTTTGCCTGCTGAACCTTCACAGCGCCTGAGAAATGCCGGTCGAGGCCGGCGGCGATGCGCAGTAAGGTGCTTTTCCCGCACCCACTTGGCCCGAGAAGAACCGCCGCTTCACCATCGCCGAGCGTTAGGTGAATATCCTGAAGGACAACCGTGTCTCCGAAGGCTTTTTCGCGAACATCGACATTGAGCAAACTCATCGCAGGCGCCCTCCTTGATGAAGGGGATAAGTGTCGCGCCATCTGAGGCAACGTTCCTCGACTATCTTGAAGAGGCTGTCGGAAATCTTGCCGAGGACGGCAAGGCAGATAATCGCTATCATCACCAGATCGGGTCGGGAGAGTTCCCGCCCATCGGAAAGCATGTAGCCGATGCCCTCGGAAGCCGCCAGAAGTTCCGCTGCGACAACGCTCAGCCAGGCCAGCGACAGGCCGTAACGCAGACCGGTGAACAGATGTGGCAAAGAAGCGGGAATGAAAATCCGCCAAACCAGCACCGGCAGCGGCTGGCGATACATCTCGCCCACTTCCACCAGCTTGCGGTCGACATTCCTGATGCCGGAGAAGAGGTTGAGATAAACAGGGAAAAACGCGCTTTTGGCGATCAGCACGATTTTCGAGGTTTCGCCAATGCCGAACCAGATCATCAGCAGCGGCACCCAGGCGAGGCTCGGAACCGCGCGTAGCGCCTGAAACGTCGGCTCAAGATAACGCTCGGCGGCAACGACCAGCCCGACCAGCGAACCGACGACGATTGCAAGAAGGGAGCCAATGACGAAGCCGACGAAGACGCGGGCGGTACTGGCCGCTACATTCGTCCACAAAGGACCCTCGGCGAGCCTTAAAAACGTGTCATAAAGCTCGGAGGGCGGCGGCAGCACATAGGGGCTTACCCAGCCCACGCGCACAAAGAATTCCAGCAGCAACAATGAGCCGACCGGCACGATCGCGCCGCGCAGGTCGAACCGCCCAAGGAAATTCCCCACTCTTTGCACGAACGGCAGTCGGGAAGGGAGTTGTTTCGCAGTCTGGTTCACGCGCTGAAATTCGCGCGGATGGGAATTCATGCTCCCAGCGCCTTTTTTGCCGGTGCCGGATCGATCAGCGACGAAAGGACGTTGTCGACATTGACACCAGGACGCAGCACATCGTCGCCGAGCAACGGGGTCACGATACGGATCGAGTTCAGCAGTTCCTCGCCCGGAACAGGATCCTTCCAGTCGCGCTTTTCTATCGTCAGCTTGGTGATCTGGGGATCGTTGCCGGTGACCTTCGTGACGAAATCGATGAATTCGCCGTTGTTTTCACGGATCCATCTTTGTGTCTCGACCCAGACGCCGAGGAGGCGTTCGACCGCTTTCGGGTATTTCGCCAGAAACTCCTCGGAAACGCTGAAGACGCTGCCGTCGCGCCAGCTACGCTCATCGAAAATCGCCCTGTCACCGGCAAGTTCTGCCTGAGAGGTATGCGGATCGATGCCGACCCACGCATCAACCTGTCCCTGCTGAAGCGCATTGAAGCCTTCCGGATGCTGGAGATTCACGACCTTGAGGTCATCGATCGACAGCTTGTTTTGGGCAAGGGCGCGCAGGAGAGTGAAATAGGGCGCGGTACCCTTGGTGACCGCAATGGTTTTGCCCTTGAGATCGGCGACGGTCTTGACAGGCGAATCCGGGCGAACCTGTATGATGGAAGAACCGCCCCAGCTTGCCACATAGATCACCTTCAGCGGCACGCCGTTGGCGCGGGCCAGAAACGCGGAAAGTGCTGCCGAACCGGCAAAATCCGTCGAGCCGACCTTCAGGAATTCGAGCGAATTGTTGCTTCCACGGGATTGTACCCAGGTGATCTTGGTGCCGACATCCTTGAACGCTTCCTCAAGCCAGCCCTTGTTCTTTATCAACAGCGTGTGTGAGGAGTAAAATCCCCAATCCAGCTTCAGCTCAGCGGGAAACTCCTGTGAGCTCTGGGCCAGCGCGCTGCCCGTGGCAAAGGGTGCTGCGAGAGCCCCGGCAATGCTGAGTTTCAGGATCTGGCGGCGAGAATGTTCAGCCTTCATAATAGTGCACCTAATTTATGTAATTTGTGTATTTAAAAGGTATGGGCCAGCGTTTATGAGGTCAATCCAGCCTTCTGGAACCTCATGCCAAACTTCCGGGCGGGCGTGGAAAATCTCCCTACCGCTGGCCGGATCGGCGCGACGGCGCGTTATTCAGGGAAAAACCGATTGGCCGGACGTTGCAAGCCGAGATGATCGCGCAATGTCGTTCCCTCATAGTCCTTTCGGAACAGGCCGCGTCTTTGCAGTTCCGGCACAAGCAGGGTGGTGAAATCGTCAAGTCCGGCAGGCAGGAACGGGAAGGTGACATTGAAGCCATCCGACCCCTCTTCGTATAGCCATCGTTCCATCTCGTCGGCGATGGTTTTTGCCGTGCCGACAAATGCGAGACCCCCATAGCCACCCAGCCGCTGCGCCAGCTGGCGCACCGTCAGTCCCTCGCTCCTTGCAAGTTCGATGACCCTCTCGCGGCTGGATTTGCTTGCATTGGTTTCGGGAATGTCAGGCAAGGGGCCATCGGGATCGAAACTCGAAGCATCGTGGCCGAGCGCAATCGAAAGCGAAGCTATCGCGCTTTCATAATGGACGAGGCTGTCGAGCCTGGCGCGTTTGGCCTTGGCTTCTTCCACGCTATCGCCGACCAGAACGAAAGCGCCCGGCAGGATGACAATGCCGTCGCGGGAACGGCCTGCCGCAACGGTCCTGTCCTTGACGTCCTTGTAGAACGCTTTTCCCGCCGCAAGTGTGGGTGTTGCCGTAAAAACGACCTCGGCAGTTTCGGCTGCAAGCTGGCGCCCCGGCTCTGAAGCCCCGGCCTGAACGATGACGGGCCAGCCCTGCACCGGACGCGCTATATTGAGCGGACCGCGCACGGAAAATTCCGGTCCCTTGTGATTGAGCACATGCATTTTTTCAGGGTCGAAGAACAACCCGCTATCGACATCCCGGAGAAAGGCACCATCGGAAAAGGAATCCCACAGCCCGGTGACGACGTCGTAAAATTCCCGCGCTCTTCCATAACGCTCCGTATGGTCAGGCTGTTCGTCCCGGCCGAAATTAAGCGCCGCATCCGGATTTGCCGTGGTGACGATGTTCCAGCCGGCGCGACCATTGCTGAGGTGATCGAGTGAGGCGAAACGCCGGGCTACGTGGTAGGGCTCATCGAATGTGGTGGAGGCGGTGGCAACCAGCCCGATGCGGGAGGTGACGGCGGCGAGCGCCGAAAGCAGGGTGAAGGGTTCGAAAGACGTGACGGTATGGCTGCGGCGCAGAGCTTCCGTCGGCATGTTCAGCACCGCCAGATGATCGGCCATGAAAAATGCATCGAATTTCGCGGCTTCAAGCTGTTGCGCAAATCGCGCCAGATGGCCGAAATTGAAGTTCGCGTCCGGGAAAGATCCGGGATAACGCCACGCACCCGTGTGAAGACTGACGGGCCGCATGAAGGCGCCGAGATGCAGTTTGCGATCGTTTGCCATTGGGCTTCACTCTTTCGTTGAAGTTTTGACCCGAGCGTTTTGTCTGTCGGCCGCCAAGGATCGAAGACCGGCTCGGTCCTCATCGCGACGATAGCCTTGCTGGCGGCTCGGTGCGGCAAAGACTATTGCGATTATGATTTCCAAACCGAAAGATTTTTCCTGAAATCATTCATTTCGCAAGATCGCTTTGCCTGCAACGGGTTTGCCTCATCGTGTTGACCGTAATATCCGGCAGGCGATGTGCTTCACGTGGTGATCGCCACGCGAATTTCGACGTATTTCGCGCAACGATTCTAATGAAAAAAATGGCGTAAATTCAAAATATTGGTCGATATAGCTAATGTATTGGATACTTTCGAAAGCGTAGTTCGAGATCAAAAAAAACGTCGTTTGGAGATCCGGCGTGGTTGGGACACCCCCAAACCGCGCCGGACTGATCCGTGCTCAAACGTCCGCCATCAAACCGCCAGCAGCTTTTCGTTGCCGATGCGGGTTGTCTCGATGACGCCCTCGGTTTCGATGCGCTTGCCGGTGGCCGGATCGAAAAAGTGAAGGTGGGCGGGGGGCAGTTCGAAGTGGATACGCTGGCCGGGTTTGACCAACAGATCTTCGCCGATGGCTGCAGAGAAAGTTTCGCCGGCGATTTCCGCATGTACGATGCGGCCGGAGCCCAGCTCTTCTACAAAGTCCACGGTTGCGGGCACGCCCGCACCCTCGGTGCTGACCAGGCATTGTTCAGGGCGAATGCCGACTGTCACGTCGCGCCCGCGCAGCTCCAGCGCGGTTTCGGGGAAGAGTTTCACCGGCTGGCCGCCCAGCATGACGGATGGAGATTCGACCTCCACCCGCGTGTTGAACAGGTTCATCGCCGGTGAGCCGATGAAGGAGGCTACGAAGGTGCTGGCGGGGCGGTGATAGATATCGAGTGGATGACCGACCTGCTCCACATTGCCCTTGTTCATCACCACCAGCCTGTCGGCCAGCGTCATGGCTTCCACCTGATCATGGGTGACGAAGACGGAGGTGGCCGACAGGCGCTGGTGCAGTTTGCGGATTTCGGCGCGCATCGTCACACGCAGCTTGGCATCGAGGTTGGACAGCGGTTCATCGAACAGGAATACCTGCGGTTCGCGGATGATTGCGCGAGCCATGGCCACGCGCTGGCGCTGGCCACCGGAAAGGGCGGCCGGCTTGCGTTCGAGATAGTCCGAAAGGCCAACGATCTTTGCCGTTTCCTCGATGCGGCGCAGGCGCTCAGCCTTGGGAACGCCTGCGACCTTCAGCGCATAACCTATATTGCCAGATACCGTCATATGCGGATAAAGCGCGTAGTTCTGGAACACCATGGCGCAACCGCGCTCGCGCGGCTCCAGCGTGTTGACGACGCGCCCGCCAATGGCGATTTCACCTGACGTGATGTCCTCCAGCCCGGCGATCATTCGCAGAAGTGTGGACTTGCCGCAGCCCGAGGGGCCTAGGATGACGACGAATTCGCCGGTTTCGAAAGTGAGATCCACGCCGTGCAGGGTCGGGGTCTTGCCATAGGATTTGCGGACCTGCCGAATATCGATCTGAGCCATGATATTAAGAACCTTGTTGTTGAGAGCCACGCGTCGCGTCGTCACTTGTCGGATGACACGAGACCGCGCACGAACCAGCGTTGCAGGAACGCCACGACGAGAAGCGGCGGCATGATGATGATGAGGGAACCGGCAAGTGTGACGTTCCAGTCCGGCGTGCCGTCCTCGGAGGGCAAAAGCGCACGCAACGACATCATCACCGTCTTGTAGGAGGGGTCGGTGACCATCAGCAGTGGCCACAGATACTGGTTCCACGAGGAGACGAAGAGAATGGTGGTGAGGGCCAGCATGTTGGTGCGCGAGAGCGGCAGCAGCACGTCGAAAAAGAAACGCACGGGGCCGGAGCCATCCATGCGCGCCGCCTCCGCAAGTTCATCAGGCAGGGTCATGAAAAACTGCCGGTAGAGAAAGGTGCCGGTGGCCGTGGCGACAAGCGGCAGCGACAGGCCCGCATAGGAATTCAGCAGGTTCCATTCGATGTTGACTTCGACACCGCTCACCAGCGCTATGAGGTAACGGAACGGCTGGAACACATCCGCCGCCACGGCATAGGTCGGAACGGCGCGAATTTCGAGCGGCAGCATCAGCGTGATGAAGACGGACCAGAAAAACAGGTGTTTCAGCGGCGAGCGGAAAAACACGATGGCGAAGGCGGTCAGAGCGGAAAGGGCTACCTTGCCCGCAGTGACGAGCGAGGCCATCACCAGGCTGTTGAACATGGCGTTGCCCAGATTGGCGCGGTTCCAGGCGGTGCTGAGATTTTTGAAAAGCTCGCCCTGCGGCATGAAGCTGAAGGGCGTGTGGTTCACCTGTTGCACCGTCTGGCTGGCGCCTGCCAGTACCACGATGAAGGGGCCGATAAGAAGCAGAAGTCCCGCGACCATGACCACGTAGGTAAAGGCGTCGGCATAGGGCGTGCGCTGTATCATCTCTCAGGCCTCACTTGTAATGGACGCGCCGCTCGATGAAGCGGAACTGGATGAAGGTGAAGACCATGATGAGGCCGATGAGGACGATGGTTTGTGCCGAGGCGCCGGAATAGTTCAGCCCTTCGAAGGCCTCGGTAACAATGCGGTAAACCATCACATCGGTGGCGCGGTTGGGGCCGCCTGCCGTCAGCGAATGCACGATGCCGAACGTGTCCTGGCCGACGAAACCCTCGGTCATCATCGTCACCATAAGGAAGAACAGCGTGGGTGCGAGCAACGGCACCTGAATGTCTATGGCGCGGCGGATCGGGCCCGAGCCATCCATCGCCGCAGCCTCCGTCAGCGAACGGGGCACGGATTGCAGGCCGGCAAACAGGAAGATGAAGGTGTAGCCCGCCCATTTCCAGATAAAGATGGCGATGACGAGCGCCAGTGCATGTTCGCCATATTTCGCCGGGTTCCAGATATCTGGCCAGGCGGCGTTGAGTGAAGCGGCCAGCCCGCGTTCCGGCGACAGGATGAAGCGGAAGGCCATGCCTGCGGCGGGACCTGCGATGGCGAAGGGCAGGATATACAGAACCCGGAAAAATCCGGAGCCGGGAAGCTGGCGGTCGACGGAGAGCGCCAGGGTGAGGCCGATGAGGATGGCGACGAAGGGGCCGACGGTCGCGAAGATCAGGCTGACGGTAACGGAATGCCAGTAGAATGGATCAGAGAAGACTTCCTGGAAATTGGCGAAACCAACGAATTCCGCCGCGCCGCCGAAGGGCGGCTGGAGGGTGAAGGCCCAGTTGATCACCGCCGCCACGGGCCAGTAGAAGAACAGGAGGATCAGTGCCAGCTGCGGCAATGCGAACAGCAGCGGCAACCATGTGCTTTTGAAAACGGCGCGCTTTTCCATGAAATATCCGAAACAGAAAATGGCATTAAGGGTTTGCCCGCGCGGACACGGGCAAACCCAGGCGAAAAGAACCGCTTAGTTCAGCTTGGCGCCGGCATAGGTCTTTTCGAAGCGGCGCAGGCCGGCATTCGAGCGCTCGACAGCCTTGTCGAGTTCGGTCTGAATATCGGCGTTCTGCATGAAGATGGCTTCGAGCGAGGTCGAGACTTCCTTGCGGATTTGCGTGAAGCCGCCGAGGCGGATGCCGCGGGTATATTCGGAAGGCGGCGTAAACGTCAGGCTTTCGATTGCCTTTTCACGGCCCTTGTAGGGCGCCTTGTCGTAGAAGCCGTTGGCCTTCATGGCGTCGAAGCCGGTCTTGGTGACCGGGATGTAGCCGGTAACGGTCGACCACCACTCAACCATATCAGGCTGCGCGATGAAGTTCAGGAATGCGGCCGCACCCTTGTATTCAGCCTCCGGACGACCAGCCATTACCCAGAGCGAAGCACCGCCAACCAGCGAGTTGTGGCGCTCGGTGCCCTTCCAGATCGGCAGCATGGCGACGTCCCACTTCACGCCATCAGGCATGGTCTTGCCGACGGTGCCGTGGCCGGCAATCGAGGACATGAACATCTGGCAGGTCTGCGAGGTGAAAGCGGGCAGGATGTCCATACCGAGCTGCTTGGTCTTGACGACGAACAGCTTCTCGTCCTGCATCTTCTTGAAGAATTTGACCTGATCAACGAACTTCGTCTTGTTGATCGTCAGTTCGGCGTCGAGGCCCTGATAACCGTTGCCCTTGGTGGCGATTGGCTGGTTGTGGATGGCAGAGAACTGTTCCATCAGCATCCAGGTGTCGAAATTAAAGGCCAGCGGGCATTCGAAACCGGCCGTCTTCAGCTTCCGGGCGGCTTCTTCAACCTGTTCCCATGTGTCGGGCTTGAAGGTGATGCCGGCTTTTTCGAAAGCGGTGACATTGTAATAGAAGACCGCGGTGGAGGAATTATAGGGGAAGGAGTTCAACTCGCCGTCAGCCGTTGCATAATAATTGGCAATGCCGGGGAAATAGTTGTTCCAGTCGATCTTGTAGCCGTTGTCGGCCATCAGCTTCTTGGCGGGAACGAAAGCCTTGGACAACATCATGTCCAGCGTGCCGGCATCGTAGATCTGGGTGATGGCGGGCTGCTTCTTGGCGCGGTAGGCGGCAATGGTGTTCTGCAGCGTGGCATCGTAGTCGTTCTGCGACGTGCAGACGATTTCGAATTCAGCCTGGGAGTCGTTGAACTTCTTGCAGGTTTCCTGAACGCGGTCGCCGAGATCGCCGGAAAGGCCGTGCCAGAATTCGAACTTGGTCTTTTCTGCGTGGGCAGCCGTGGCGCCCAAGGCGGCGGCAATGGCAACGCCTGCCACGAAAGAGGTCAGAGCGGAAGATTTCATAAGTTGAGCCCCGTTGATGGAGTAATGGCATGACCGGCGAGGACGTCACGTCCCCAACACGAAGCCACGGGCTCTGCTAGCAGCCGTCTTTGACGGATCGCTTACACTTTGTTGAACGTTTTGTGATGAGTGAAGGTACAGGCACGCATATGCGTCCAGGGAAAATCAGATAAACGGGTTTTATCTGATTTTCCGTTGTTTTTCAGTTCTTTACTTGAAATGTCTTTCTTCGCTACTTGTCGCTGAATGACTTGTTAGCATCAACCCCGACGTGCCGCCTCGATGGTGGCGACGTCGATTTTCTTCATATCCATCATTGCCGCGAATGCACGTTTGGCCTCGGCGCCGCCGGCGGACATTGCTTCCATCAGCACCCGCGGGGTGATCTGCCAGGAGATGCCCCATCGGTCCTTGCACCAGCCGCAGGCACTTTCTTCTCCGCCGTTGCCGACGATGGCATTCCAGTATCGGTCCGTCTCTTCCTGATCATCAGTCGAAATCTGGAACGAGAAAGCCTCGGTGTGCTTGAATGTCGGCCCACCGTTGAGGCCGATACAGGAGACGCCTGCCACCGTGAATTCCACCATCAGCACGTCCCCCTCCTTGCCGGAGGGGTAATCGCCCGGCGCCCTATACACGGAATTGACGGTGCTGTCGGGAAAGGTATCGGCATAAAATCTGGCTGCGGCCTCGGCATCCCTATCGTACCAGATGCAGATCATGTTCTTCTTCACGGCGTGTTCCTCCCAAAAGAAAGCCCCATTCGGTAAACAATGTAGCCATGCGCCGATCGTTCCGAAAAGAGGCGGGAAGGCAGCGATATTTGTGAATCACGCCGTTCTGAAGAATAAATATGAAACAATGTCTCTTTGTAACTTGAAGCGCGAGCTTGATCTAATATGCAGATTTTTGCGGCAGGAAGACACGTATTGCCCAAATTTCGCCCGTACAACTAAATCGCGTGATCAACATCAATATTATCCTTAAATATTATTTAATAATGTAATCATATTGTTGGTGAACGATTTTCAGTAGAAACCGTCCAGCTGCCATCGGAGGATCGCGCGTGAGTTTTCTTGATCGTGGTGCCAATGCTTTCGCGGTTCTTGCCGCGCTCTCCAAATCTCAAGCCATCATCGAATTTGATATGGCCGGAAAGATTCTCGCCGCCAATGAGAATTTCTGTCGTGCGCTCGGTTATGAGCTGGCGGAAATAGTCGGCAGACATCACAGCATGTTCGTTGAACCTGAAGTCGTGTCATCGCAGGACTACAAGGCCTTCTGGTCAAAGCTTTCGGCCGGCCAGTTCGATCAGCGGCAGTACAAGCGCATTGGCAAGGGTGGCAGGGAAGTCTGGATCGAGGCCTCCTATAATCCGGTGTATCGTCGCGGCAAGCCGGTGAAAGTGGTCAAGATCGCCACGGATATTACCGAGCGCAAGCTGAAGGCGGCGGAAGATGCGGGCAAGATCGACGCCCTGTCGCGGGCGCAGGCCATCATCGAGTTCTCTCCGAACGGCGAGGTCCTGACGGCCAATGAGAATTTTCTGGCGGCGCTCGGCTATTCGCTCACCGAGGTGCAGGGCAGGCATCATTCGATGTTCTGCGAACCCGCCTACACGCAGTCCCCGCAATATGCGCAATTCTGGAAAAGGCTTGCCGGCGGCGATCTGGTGGCGGATGAATTCATGCGGCTTGGCAAGGGCGGTCGCAAGGTTTTCATTCAGGCCTCCTATAATCCGATCTTCGATTTGTCCGGCAAGGTGTTCAAGGTCGTCAAATTTGCCACCGACGTGACCGGACGTGTTGAAAACGTCGAAAAGCTCGCGCAGTCCCTGACCAATCTGGCTGACGGTGATCTTTCGCAGAGCATCGACAAACCCTTTATCCCCTCGCTTGAAAGATTGCGGTCCGACTTCAACGCAGCCTCGAAAAAGCTCAAGAAGGCCATGACGCTGGTCTCTGAAAATGCCGGCGCCATTTCTTCGGGGTCGAATGAAATAAGGTCTGCGGCCGACGATCTCGCCAGACGTACGGAACAGCAGGCCGCCTCTATCGAGGAGACGGCAGCAGCCCTCGAAGAAATCACCACCACCGTCAATGATTCAAGCCGCCGGGCGGAAGAGGCTGGAAAAATCGTTGGCCGTGCCCGTGACCATGCCGAACATTCAGGTCAGGTTGTGCGCGATGCGATAAGTGCCATGGACCAGATCGAAAAATCGTCGCGTGAGATTTCGAATATCATCGGCGTTATCGACGAGATTGCCTTTCAGACCAATCTTCTTGCGCTGAATGCAGGCGTGGAAGCTGCCCGCGCAGGCGAAGCGGGCAAGGGTTTTGCCGTGGTCGCGCAGGAAGTTCGCGAACTTGCGCAACGCTCGGCGACGGCCGCAAAGGAAATCAAGAGCCTGATCAACGCGTCTGGCACGCAGGTTGAAAACGGCGTTGGCCTTGTCACCAAAGCGGGGTCTGCCTTACAGGAAATCGCGGAACAGGTGCGCGACATCAACACCAATGTCGTAGCGATCGTCGATGCCGCGCGCGAACAGTCCACGGCGCTCGCCGAGATAAATCAGGCGGTCAACACCGTTGACCAGGGAACGCAGCAGAATGCCGCGATGGTTGAGGAGCAGACGGCTGCCAGCCACAGCCTTGCACGGGAAGCGGCAGCGTTGTTTGAGCTTCTGGGGCAATTCCGGTTCGATGACGCATCGCACTCGACATCGTCGTCGCGGAGCGGCTTCGAGCAGCAGGCTACCTTTGCCACTCCGCGCCGCCCGGCATCCCGCCCGCTTGCGGTGCGCGGTTCCGCTGCAGTCGCCGTCGAACATGTGGATTGGCAGGACTTCTAAGCAAACAAGATGGCCTTGCCGACGCGGAAATGCGACCTTCATTCTGGACGCATGGAAGCCCCGGCAAGGCCCAGACCGAAGCTTCCATTGAAGATGAGCCATAGGTCTGGGCATATCTTGCAGAATGCCTGATAATCGGCGCATCGGGCGTGGGATTTGCGGGGAATTTTGCTTGGCGGGGATATCAACACGCTGCGTGGGTCTTGCTCTGTGGTTGCTGGCGCTTGCCAGTGGCACGGCCGGGGCCGAGGAGAAGGCCGATGGCAAAGTGTCCTGCGCCTACACCCATGATGTCGCGCCGGAATTGTGCATCCGTGTCGAAAGATACAATAACGACCTGTGTAACGCCATCGAGGTTCTGGCCGGGCGCCACGCCGTGCCACCGGATTATTTCGCCCGGCTCATCTGGCGGGAAAGCCTGTTCCGGGCCAATGCGGTCAGCCCGAAGGGCGCTGAAGGCATAGCCCAGTTCATGCCTGGAACCGCAAAGCTGCGTGGTCTCAAAGACAGCTTCAACATCATCGCCGCACTCGAGGCCTCTTCCCGGTATCTGTCCGAGCTGAATACGCAGTTTGGCAATTTCGGTCTCGCCGCCGCAGCTTATAATGCGGGCGAGGCGGGATTGCGGAATTTTATCGCAACCGGTCGGCTGCCGACGGAAACCCGGGATTATGTGTTTGCGATAACGGGATATCCGGTTGAGAAATGGAAGGACAATCCGCCGGAAAAGGCGGCCCCGGCATTGGATGAGACCCGAACCTTCATCGATGCCTGCCAGCGTCTGGCCGATACGCGAACGATGAACGATCCCGTCCTCATCTCGTCGGCCGACTGGGCGCCCTGGGGCGTGCAGCTTGCCGCGCATTATAATCCGGCGGTGGCGAACCGGCTTTTTACCCGCGCCATTGGCCAACTATCCGGGCCGCTTAACGCCGAACGGGCTTTGATCGTGCGGCAGCGAGGCGGCAATTTTGGTTCGCGCCCGCGTTATGCCGCCCGCATCGGCCGCGATACACGCGGCCAGGCCAACGAGCTTTGCGGCGAAATCCGCCAGGCCGGCATTCCCTGCACCGTGTTCCGCAACAGATGAGAACACCTGTATGACCCTGTCGATCATAACAAGTTGATCAGCATCTCGGTCGCACCTCCTTTAAGAGCAAAATTATCGAGCCTAGATTGCACCGTTGACGACGGAACGTGTTGGCTGATGGTATTCTGTGAGGGAAGAAAACTGAAAATGAGATGGCTTGAAACGGGGTGTCTGGTCAGCGTGCTGGCTGCTATTTCGGGGTGCGCCACGACCGGGCAGACGGACGCATCGCGAACGGTGGCGAGCCTCGTGGGCCAGCCCCTGGATGCGGCTATCGCCAGACTTGGCCGTCCTAACAAGGTGATCATCGAAAAGGGCGCGACGGAATCCTATTGGCTGAAGGTGGATGTTGAGACCTATGCCGGCCTCTCCAACAAGCGGGAAATCCGCACCGTGGACGGGCAGATGCGGATATCGGAAACGGAAGGCATGAAGATCAAGGAGCATCGCCGCGACTGCATCATCAAGATCACCGCGGATCCCGCTTCCACCATCAAGACCAGCGAAATCATCGGCAATCCGGCCAATTGCGAGAACATTATCAATCGGCCAAACACCTGAGACGGTCGCATTCGCGACTGTTGCATCGCTTCGAACGACTGAGCCACCGTAAGAGGTGGATTGTGGGCGATCTCCTAATATGCGACCATCCGTGCCGGAGGATGCGTGCATGGTGTCGACGCTGTCGCATATACGTGAGATCGAACGTGTCGGCATGGGCGCGGTCAGCCCGCGTGATACGCCGGTCATACAGTCCTGGCTGCGCTGCCTCAATGACTACAAGCTCGATCCAACGATTGCACAGGAAGCCTATATCGTGCCCGAGCTGAAGCTTCGGGAGCATCGCGAGCAGGCCGAGGAGCTGATCCGTATCGGCCGCTCCGGTCTCGAAGCTCTGTTCAACCAGATTGCCGAGCAGAATTACGTCCTGCTGCTGTCGGATGCGCGCGGCGTTACCGTCGATTTCATGGGCGACCCGACCTTCGACAACCAGTTGCGGAGGGCGGGGCTTTACCTTGGCTCGGAATGGTCGGAAAACCGGGCCGGTACCTGCGCCGTTGGCGCCTGCCTCGTTTCCGGCGAGCCGGTGATCATCCATCAGGATGACCATTTCGATACCAGCCATATTGGGCTCACCTGCACTGCTGCGCCCGTCTTCGATACGCTCGGCGATCTCACCGCTGTGCTCGACATTTCCCAGCTGCGCTCGCCGACGGCCAAGGCCAGCCAGCAACTGGCGCTGCATCTCGTTGCCTCCACCGCGCGGCGCATCGAGCTTGCCAATCTCATGACCCGCACCCGCAATGACTGGGTGTTGCGTCTTGCCCGCTCACCTGAGTTCCTTGACGTCGATCCCGATGCGGCGATCGCCCTTGATGGCAGCGGACGTATCACCGGCATGACCCATGGTGGCTTCGGGGCGCTGGCGCGCTCCATGAACATGCACGGCCTTGCCACCCGCGATTTTCTCGGCCAGCCGATTTCCTCGGTCTTCGATATCGATGTGGACGACCTGCCGCGCTTCATGCGCGGGCGGCCGAATGGCGAGCGTCTTTTGCGCGCCCGCAACGGTCTGGTGCTTTTTGCCAGCGCGATCGCGCCCGCCGTCAGCATTCGCGCCCCTATCACGCCTGAGCCACGCCTGCCACGAGCGCTGAGGGACATGAGCAACGGCGATCCGGCGATGGAAAAGGTGCAGGCGCGGGCAGCAAAGCTTGCCGCCCGCGATATTCCCATCCTCATTCAGGGTGAGACGGGCAGCGGCAAGGAATATCTGGCGCGGGCGATCCATGACAGCTGCAACAGCGGCGGTAATTTCGTCGCCGTCAATTGTGCGGCAATCCCGGAGCATCTGATCGAATCCGAATTGTTCGGCTACACGCCCGGTGCCTTCACCGGCGCCAGCCAGAAAGGCAAGCGCGGTCTCATCGAGGAGGCAAGTGGCGGCACTTTGTTCCTGGATGAAATTGGCGACATGCCGCTTTCCCTTCAAAGCCGCCTGCTGCGCGTGCTTTCGGAAAACGAGGTGCAGCCGGTTGGTGCATTGAAGGCCAAGCCAGTGCGTCTGAGAGTACTGTCCGCATCGCACCGCGATCTTGCCGAGCTGGTGAAGGAAGGCCGTTTCCGGCAGGACCTCTATTATCGCCTGAACGCCGCAACGGTGACGCTGCCGGCGCTGCGGGAGCGCGAGGATCTCGGCTGGCTGATCGATCAGTTTCTCCGCCGCATCGAGAAGGAAAACGGCGAGACCTATCTGATCGACAGGGCGGCACGGGCAATTCTGCTTGACCATGACTGGCCGGGCAATCTGCGCGAACTCTTCAATGCACTGCGGGTTGCAGCCGCCCTTTCCGATGGCGGCAAGATCGATCCGGGTTGCCTGCCTGAACACCTCTTTGCCGAAGTCGCCACCGATGATGCATCGCGCGATGACGACGATCTGCGCCGGGCGCTGAAGGACTGCGGCAACAACGTCTCGGCGCTGGCGCGAAGCCTCGGCGTCAACCGCTCCACCATCCACCGCCGTCTCAAACGGCTGAATTGACTGCGTCCGAACCGGTGCGACCATTGCAACACCTGTTGCACGGAACCTGTTGCATTCTGCCGGCGAGCCTCAGTGCTGCATTTGTAACCAATTGAAAATACTTCAAGATATGGCGCAAGCCATTCTGGCATGCCGCTTGCTGATCCTTCTGTGCAAGAACTACAGGAGGAAATGCAATGAAAGCACTGCGCTTTCACGCCGCCAAGGACCTACGCATCGAGGATGTGGATATGCCGCCTGAGCCCGGTCCGGGTGAGGTGCTCGTCGAAAACAAGTTCTGCGGCATCTGCGGCACGGACCTGCACGAATATGCCTATGGCCCGATCTTCGTGCCGAAGGAGCCGCATCCTTTCACCGGCGCGCACGGGCCGCAAATTCTCGGTCATGAATTCGGCGGTGTCGTCAAGGCCGTGGGCGAGGGCGTTAGCCATGTAAAGCCCGGCGAACGGGTATCGATCCAGCCGCTCATCATGCCGCGCCATGGCGACTATTATGCTGATCGCGGTCTTTATCACCTGAGCACAAATCTCGCTCTCGCCGGTCTGTCCTGGCATTCCGGCGGCATGGCGCAGGCCGCTCTTCTTAACGACTATAACGTCCAGCCGATACCCGATGCACTTTCCGATCAGGAAGCGGCCCTCATCGAGCCGACGGCAGTCGCGGTTTATGCCTGCGACCGTGGCGGTGTTACGGCCGGCAGCAGCGTGCTTGTGACCGGTGCCGGGCCGATAGGCATTCTCGTCGCCATGGCGGCGCGTGCTGCCGGTGCTTCGCAGATATTCCTTTCCGATCTCAACGATACGCGTCTGGCACTGGCGCGGGAGGCGCTTGGCGAGGTGCGCACGATCAATCCCAAGACGGAAAAGGTCGGCGATGTCATCCGCGCCGAGACCGAAGGCAATGTCGGCTGCGATGTCGCCATCGAATGCGTCGGCAATGAATATGCGCTGAAGAACTGCGCCGATGCCGTGCGCAAGCAGGGCGTTGTGGTGCAGACCGGCCTCCACCCCGGCGAAAACCCGCTGAACTGGTTCGACGTGACCTTCAAGGACATCGATATCCGCGGCTCCTGGGCCTATCCGACTCACTACTGGCCGCGTGTTGCCCGGCTGATCGCCAGCGGCCAGATCCCGGCGAGCCGGATCGTTACCAAAAACGTCTCACTCAGCGAGGCGGTCACGGAAGGGTTCGATCAGCTGCTCGACCCGGCCGGCAAGCATCTGAAGATCCTGATCGACCTGTCGCGATAGGCCGATTTGAAGTGCGGGGCGGTTGAGGAGCCGTCCCGTTTCCACATTGAGCAGGAGGAGGAATACATGCTCGACAAGACCCCCACCACCCGCCTTCAGGCGCTTCTCGATACGTTCGGGGCAGCACTCGAAGCTGGCCGCATCGATGATGCCGTTAATCTGTTTGCCGAGGATTGCTACTGGCGCGACCTCGTTGCCTTTACCTGGAACATCAAGACCGTTGAAGGTCGCGATCAGGTGCGCGACATGCTGCAGGCGCAGCTTTCGACGGCCAGACCCACAAACTGGCGCATCGCTACCGGCGAGGAGGCGACGGAGGCGGATGGTGTGCTTGAAAGCTGGATCACCTTCGAGACGGCGACAGGGCGTGGCTACGGCCTCGTGCGCTTCAAGAACGGGCAGATATGGACGCTGCTGACGGCGCTTTCCGAACTGAAGGGCCATGAGGAAAAATCGGGCTTCACCCGCCCGCTCGGCGCAAGACATGGCCAAAACCTTGGTGCCAAAACCTGGAAGGAGGAGCGCGAGGAGGAAGCGCGCACGCTCGGTTATGACAAGCAGCCCTATACCGTCATCATCGGCGGTGGACAGGGCGGTATCGCGCTCGGCGCCCGGTTGCGCCAGCTCGGCGTGCCGACGATCATACTCGAAAAGAACGAGCGGCCGGGTGACAGCTGGCGCAAGCGCTACAAGTCGCTCTGCCTGCACGACCCGGTCTGGTACGACCATCTGCCTTACATCGATTTTCCGAAGAACTGGCCGGTTTTTGCCCCCAAGGACAAGATCGGTGACTGGCTCGAATTCTACACCAAGGTAATGGAACTGAACTACTGGACCCGCTCCACTGCCAAATCCGCCAAGTGGGACGAGGCGGCGAAGGAATGGTCGATCGTCGTCGATCGCGACGGCGAGGAAGTCGTGCTCCGGCCAAAGCAACTTGTCTTTGCCACCGGCATGTCCGGCAAGGCCAATATTCCGGATTTCAAGGGGCGCGAGCGCTTCAACGGCGATCAGCACCATTCCTCGCAGCATCCGGGGCCTGATGGGTACAGGGGCAAGAAGGTCGCGGTGATCGGTTCCAACAATTCGGCCCATGATATCTGCGCCGCACTGCACGAAGCGGGCGTCGACGTGACCATGATCCAGCGCTCGACGACCCATATCGTCAAATCCGATACGCTGATGGATATAGGGCTCGGTGCGCTCTATTCCGAACAGGCCCTGGCGAATGGGGTGACGACGGCGAAGGCCGATCTCATCTTCGCGTCGCTGCCTTACCGGATCATGCATGAGTTCCAGATCCCGCTTTACGACAGGATGCGGGAGCGCGACGCCGATTTTTACGCCGCACTGGAAAAAGCCGGGTTCCAGCTAGACTGGGGTGCGGATGGCTCGGGCCTCTTCATGAAGTACCTGCGACGCGGCTCCGGTTATTATATCGATATCGGCGCCTCTCAGCTGATCATCGATGGCAAGGTGAAGCTTGCCGCCGGTCAGGTGGACGAGATCACCGAAAACTCGATCAAACTCGCTGACGGCAAGGAGATCCCTGCTGACGTCATTGTCTATGCGACGGGATATGGTTCGATGAATGGTTGGGTCGCCGATCTTATCGATCAGGAAACCGCAGACAGGGTCGGCAAGGTCTGGGGTCTCGGTTCGGACACGCCGAAAGACCCAGGGCCGTGGGAAGGCGAGCAGCGCAACATGTGGAAGCCGACGCAGCAGGAGGCGCTGTGGTTCCACGGCGGCAACCTGCACCAGTCGCGGCATTATTCTCAATATCTCGCCTTGCAGCTGAAGGCGCGCATGGAGGGGCTTCCTACACCTGTCTATGCATTGCAACCGGTTCACCACACACGCTGACCACGGGTATTTCGATCGATGACGGTAATGCAGAAAGGGGGCGGAACATTCCGCCCCCTTTCTGAATCCGATGCGGGCAATGCCAAACGGACGCAGCCCGGTTTCTGTGGATGAGAGAAACCGGAGTTGTTAGTGTCAGCCTCTGAGCATATGTTGGAGTACTTATTCTCGATTTCCGGCCAAGGCGGACAGGAGTGGAATGACCTCCCAGTTGGATTTTTTCGCTTCCGCGACGGCGCGGCTTCCTCAGGCTGAGCGCGGGCGAAAAGCGGGTGGTCGCGAAACGACGCTGAAATCGGTTCCTGACGATGAGGCTCTGGCCGCACATCTCGAATCCACCGGCAATTACCGTATCCTGCGCAAGTTGCAGCCGCGCGCGGTCAGCGAACAGCCCAGACCGGGATTTCCACGGCAGGGCGTGATCCTCGACACCGAGACGACGGGCCTCAACCACCGAACTGACGAGATCATCGAAATCGGCGTCATTACCTTCACATTCGACGATCAGGGTACGATCGGCGATATCACCGGGGTCTATGGCGGTCTGCGACAGCCGGTCACTTCCATTCCGGAAGAAATCACGCGCCTGACAGGTATCACCGATGAAATGGTTGCCGGACAGACGATAGACATCGACCGGCTGACCTCGCTTGTTGCCGGTGCTGATCTGATCATTGCCCACAATGCCGGCTTCGACCGTCCGTTTTGCGAGGCCTTCTCGCCGATTTTCCGCAATAAGGCCTGGGCCTGCTCCGTCTCTGAGATTGACTGGAGTGGTCGGGGTTTTGAGGGCAGCAAGCTCGCCTACCTGATCGGGCAATCCGGCTATTTCCATGACGGCCATCGAGCAGTCGACGATTGTTTCGCTCTGTTGGAGGTGCTGGAACAGGTGCGCCCCGGCCAAAGCGGGACGCCATTCATGGAACTCCATGAAGCCAGCCAGCACTCCCGGGTTCGCATCTATGCGGAGAACAGCCCGTTCGACATGAAGGATCATCTGAAAAAGCGGGGCTATCGCTGGTCTGATGGTTCCGATGGCCGGCCGAAATCCTGGTGGGTGGAACTGGCGGAGGAAAAGCTCGGAGAAGAGCTGCATTTCCTCCGAACCGAAATTTACCGCTGGGACGCCGATCCCACGGTCAAGCATCTAACGGCATTCGACCGGTTCAAAGCCGGTTAGAAAGAAACCGCGACGGCCAGACCGTCAAGTTTGCACAGCTCTGCGTTTTTTTTGATGTTTGTCGATTTTCTTGCTCAAAATTTGAGCGAGTAGGCGTGAGCTTTTTCGCGGCATTTTGATTTTAAAACAATAATTGGTTCTGGCACGGGCCTTGCTTTCAGTCTTGTATGCAAGATTTACATACCAAGCAGGACCGTCAGACAAACATCGAAGAAGCCATCATTTCCGGCATTCTCTCGGCGCGCATCCGGCCGGGCACGCGGCTCAGCGAAAATCAGCTGGCTGGACTTTTCTCTGTTTCACGTACGCGGGTACGGGAGGCGATGATGCGGCTGGAAACACGTGGCATCGTCCATGTCAGCGCGCGGCGAGGGTGGTTCGTCGTCGAGCCTTCCGCCGAGGAGGCGATGACCATCTACGAGGCGCGGCGGATTATCGAATCCGGATTGCTTCGCAGCATGCGGGTGCTGTCAGATGAGGGACGCAAGGTCCTCGTCGCGCATCTTGAGGAAGAGAAAGTCGCAATAGCCGCAGGTGACCGCCAGCGCCTTACCTGCCTCATGGGCGATTTTCATATCCGCATCGCCGAGCTTTGCGGCAATGCCGTGCTCATCGAGCTGCTACGCGATCTCACCGCCCGGACAATTCTGATCTCCATGCTCTACCAGTCGGAGTTTCATGCCCTCCAGTCCCATGAGGGGCATTGCCGTATCTTCGACGCGATGGCTGCGGGCGATTTCGTGAGGGCGGCGGAGCTTTCCATCGAGCATCTGGACGAGGTGGAAACCGGCCTCGACCTCACACGACGCCCCGATCCTCTCGCCGGCCTTCGCCGGTCGCTCGCCCTGCCGGAAATGAATGGCGGCGATCCGGATAAAATTCACATGCAACACAATCAACACAAGGAGAATGACATATGATCTTCAGACGGACCCTCATCGCCGCCGCCGCCATGGCTGCCGCCTTCGGTCTTTCCGCGCCCGCCAAGGCGGATGCCCTTGCCGACATCACCGCACGCGGCACTCTGCGTGTGGCCGTACCGCAGGATTTCCCGCCCTTCGGCAGCGTTGCTGCTGATATGACCCCGCAGGGCTATGACATCGACATGGCCAAGATGATCGCCGACAAGCTTGGCGTGAAGGTGGAACTCGTCCCGGTCACCAGTGCCAACCGCGTTCCCTATCTCCAGACCAACAAGGTCGATCTCGTGATCTCCAGCCTCGGCAAGAATGCAGATCGCGAAAAAGTTATCGATTTCTCAGACGCTTACGCGCCTTTCTTCAATGGTGTTTTCGGCCCGGCCGACGTCGCGATCTCCAAGGCCGAAGACCTGAAGGGCAAGACCATCGCCGTCACGCGCGGTGCCGTCGAGGACCTGGAGCTGACGAAGGTCGCGCCTTCGGACGCCACCATCAAGCGTTACGAGGACAATAACGGCACCATCTCGGCCTTCCTTTCGGGCCAGGTGGAAGTTGTCGCGACCGGCAACGTGGTTGCAGCCGCCATCCTCGCCAAGAACCCCCCGAAGCGTCCGGAATTGAAGTTCCTCATCAAGAACTCTCCCTGCTACATCGGCCTCAACAAGAACGAGCCGGCCCTGCTGGAAAAGGTCAACGCCACTGTAGCTGCGGCCAAGGCCGACGGCTCGCTGAATGCGATCGCCACCAAGTGGCTTGGCCAGGATCTGCCGAAAGACCTTTGATCATCGTTTGCCATGGTCATCCCGGATCCGCCGGGATGACGCCTTTCTCCACCGGCGCAAGGGGACTGTTTCTTGAGCTATCAATTTGATTTCCTGTGGCTTGGCGAATATTGGCCACAAATTGCCAAAGGCATCGCCATTACGAGCCAACTCACGCTGGTCGGCGGCGTGGTCGGCGTTTCACTTGGCATCGCCTGCGCCTGGGCCAGGGCGCTCGGACCTTCATGGTTGAAGCCCATCGTCGGCACCTATGTGGAGCTCATCCGCAATACGCCTTTTCTGATCCAGTTGTTTTTCATCTTCTTTGGCCTGCCATCGCTTGGTTTCAAGCTTACAGAGCTGACCGCGGCCAATCTGGCGATGATCGTCAATCTGGGCGCCTATAGTTGCGAGATCATCCGCGCCGGTATTCAGGCGACGCCGAAGGGCCAGTTCGAGGCGGGCGCGAGCCTTGCCATGACGCGTTTCGAAACGTTTCGCCATGTGGTGCTCACACCCTCGCTGCAACGCATCTGGCCGGCGCTTTCCTCGCAAGTGGTGATCGTCATGCTCGGCTCGGCCGTCGTTTCGCAGATTGCGGTGGAAGACCTGACCTTTGCGGCGAACTTCATCCAATCGCGCACGTTCCGTGCCTTCGAAGCCTACATCCTGTCAACCGTCATCTACCTGCTGCTCGCCATTCTGTTGCGGCAGGGCATGCTGGCGCTCGGCAGCTTTCTTTTCCCGAGGAGGGCGGCACGATGACTGAATTCACCTTTTGGGACATTCTGCGCAACCTGCTGCTCTCCACTCGCTGGACGCTGTTGCTCTCGCTCGTCTCCTTCATTGGCGGCGGCATGGTGGGCATCGTGCTTCTGTGGTTGCGCATCAGCCCGCGCCGGGCTTTGAACCGTGCTGCCCGCATCTATATCGAAGTCTTTCAGGGCACCCCGCTGCTGATGCAGCTTTTCATCGCTTTTTTCGGCCTCGGTCTCCTCGGGGTCGATGTCCCGGCTTGGCTTGCCGCTGGTGTGGCGCTGATCCTCTGGACCGCTGCCTTCCTTGCGGAAATCTGGCGCGGCTGCGTTGAGGCGATTGCGAAGGGTCAGTGGGAGGCGTCCGCCAGCCTTGCCATGGGCCGCCTGCAACAGATGCGTTACGTCATCCTGCCGCAGGCGCTGAAGATCGCCATTCCGCCAACGGTCGGTTTCTCTGTGCAGGTCGTCAAGGGCACAGCACTCACCTCCATCATCGGTTTCGTTGAACTGTCCAAGGCCGGCACGATCGTCACCAATGCCACCTTCCAGCCCTTCACCGTATATGGGCTGGTTGCTCTCATCTATTTCGCCCTCTGCTGGCCGCTGTCGAAATCCAGCCAGTTCTTAGAAAGGAAGCTCAATGTCGCTCATCGAAATCACTGAAGTCCACAAGAGCTTTGGCGACAATGAGGTGCTGAAGGGCATAAATCTGGATGTCGAACCCGGCGAGGTGATCGCCATCATCGGCAAAAGCGGCTCTGGCAAATCGACGCTGCTTCGCTGCATCAACGGACTGGAGACGATCAGCGCCGGCTCGATCCAGGTGGCAGGTGCGCAGTTGCTGGACGATGAGCTGCATCTGAAGGCATTGCGGCTGAAGGTCGGCATGATCTTCCAGCAATTCAACCTCTTTCCGCATCTGACGGCCGGCGGCAATGTCATGCTTTCGCAGATGGTGGTGAAAAAGGTCACCAAGCCGGAGGCCGAGGTGACGGCGCGCAAGATGCTGGAGCGTGTCGGGCTGGCGCACAAGTTCGATGCCTATCCGGATGAACTGTCCGGCGGCCAGCAGCAGCGCGTGGCGATTGCCCGCGCCCTTGCCATGCAGCCCATCGCCCTTCTCTGCGACGAGATTACCTCGGCGCTCGACCCCGAACTCGTGTCTGAGGTGCTGGCCGTCGTGCGCGAACTGGCAAAGGAAGGCATGACGCTGTTGATGGTGACGCATGAAATGAAGTTTGCCCGCGACGTCTGCTCGCGCGTTGTCTTCATGCATCAGGGCCGCGTGCACGAGATCGGCCCGCCGGAAGAGGTTTTTGCCAATCCCCAGACGCCGGAACTCAAGCAGTTCCTTGGTATGATCTAAGCACAGTACCGACGCACGCGACCGGAGCGGTGTGTGCGTCGGCAGTAGCCTTTACGTTGTGTTTGCCGGGAAAATGACCGCTATTCCAGTGGTGTCAGCCAGTTCGTTTCCATGGCACTCTTTTCCCGATTTCATGTTTCCCTGTCAGGCGCTCAGATCGCATACAATTTCCGCACCAAATCGAAAACAATCGATGTAATTTTGAGCAGGCCGGTGGCGGGACCGGCGAACACATCGAAATTCCCGTTTTATATCAATGGCAAAGCCGATTGGCACGGCTCCTGCATGACAAAGACGTCGCAGGAGAGTGTTCATGAGCAAAGCCGCAGCAATCGACATCGCTTCCGTTTCCAAGATTTATGGCAACACCACCGCGGTGCATGCCATAAGCCTCAAGATACCGGCAGGAAGTTACTGCTGCCTGCTTGGTCCTTCGGGCTGCGGCAAGACCTCGACACTGCGAATGATCGCCGGCCACGAAAGCATTTCAAGCGGCGATGTCAGGCTTGGTAATGTGGTCGTCACCGATCTGCCGCCCGCCAAACGCGGCACGGCAATGATGTTCCAGTCCTATGCGCTGTTTCCGCATCTCGATCTCGTCGACAACGTTGCCTTCAGCCTCAAGATGAAGGGGGTGGACAAGGAAGCGCGCCGCGCCAAGGCGCTGGAGATGCTGCGGCTGATGCAGCTCGAACCCTATGCCAACCGGCGTCCGGCCCAGCTTTCCTGCGGGCAGCAGCAGCGCGTGGCATTGGCTCGCGCGCTTATCACCGACCCCGAGGCGTTGCTGCTGGATGAGCCGCTTTCGGCACTCGATCCTTTCCTCAAGATCCGTATGCGGGCCGAGCTGAAGAAGCTGCAAACCTCGCTCGGCATCACCTTTGTTCACGTCACACACAGTCAGGAAGAGGCAATGGCGCTGGCCGACGTCATCGTCGTCATGAATGATGGCCGCATCGAGCAGGCAGCGACGCCGCGCGAGCTGTTTGAGCGCCCGGCCACCGCTTTCGTCGCCCGCTTCATGGGCGATCACAATGTCATTTCCGGCCGGCTCAAGGAAAAGAACGGCGATCTCGTCACGCTGGAGGTTGCAGGCGGCGGCACCTTCACGGCAAGCGGCATTGCCCCGGATGACGGCGCGGTCGATATCGCCGTTCGTACCGACCGTGTGCGCGTCGGCGAGGCGGATCAACCCGGCTTCGGTTTTACCGGCATCGTCTCGAATGTCGAATATCGCGGTGCAAGCGTGAAGATCGCCGTGACCGGCGCGGGCATTGAGGATTTCAACGCCATCCTCGGTGACGTCGCCTTCTTCGAAAAGCCGGTAAAGACCGGCGACGCCATACCGCTTTCATGGAATGCGGCCGATGCCATCGTGCTCGGCCGGGTAGAGAAGTGACCCCAAAAATAACCAGAGGAGAACTTTGAAATGACCGACAACTCCAACAGCAACAAGGGCCTGTCCCGCCGCGGCCTCCTAAAAGCAGGTGCCGCCGCAACAGGCGCGGCCATCGGCTCCGGCCTTGTCACCGGTTTCCCGACCATATGGGCGCAGAACCCGATCACGATCCGCCAGTTCGGCACGGGTGTTTCGAACCTCAATGCGATTGCCGAAAAGTGCAAGGCTGATCTCGGTATCACACTGGAGATGACGGCGACGGATTCGGATGCGGCCGCGCAGCGCGCCGTGACCCAGCCGAACTCCTACGATATCGCCGATATCGAATACTGGATCCTGAAGAAGGTCTACCCGGCGGGTGTCATTCAGCCGATGGAAATCAAGAAGCTGAAATATTACGACAAGATCGTTCCGCTGTTTAAAAACGGCAAGCTGACGCCCGATAGCGTCGTGGCCCAAGGTACCGCCCCGCACACGGTCGGTTTCGTCGAAAAGCCCGGCGACAAGAAGTTTGCGAAAAGCGAAACCGATTATTTCACCATGGTTCCGACGATCTACAATGCCGATACGCTCGGCATTCGCCCCGATCTCGTCGGCCGCGATATCACCAGCTGGGCCGATATCATGGACCCCAAGTTCAAGGGCAAGGCCTCTATCCTCAACATCCCCTCCATCGGCATCATGGATGCGGCGATGATCATGGAGGCCATGGGCAACATCAAATATGCCGACAAGGGCAACATGACGAAGGAAGAGATCGACAAGACGATCGAATTCCTCATCAAGGCGAAGAAGGACGGGCAGTTCCGCGCTTTCTGGAAGAGCTTCGATGAAAGCGTCAACCTCATGGCGTCGGGTGAAGTCGTGATCCAGTCCATGTGGTCGCCGGCAGTCGCCGCCGTTCGCTCCAAGGGCATCGCCTGCAAATACCAGCCGCTCAAGGAAGGTTATCGCTCGTGGGGCGGCGGCCTTGGCCTTGCCAAGCACCTCTCCGGTGCCAAGCTGGATGCGGCGTATGAGTATATCAACTGGTACACCTCCGGCTGGGTCGGCGCCTACCTCAACCGTCAGGGCTATTACTCCGCCGCCATGGATACGGCGAAGGAACATATGTCGGCCGACGAGTGGGGTTACTGGGTCGAAGGCAAGCCCGCGCAGGGCGATATCATCGCGCCTGATGGCAAGGTCATGGAAAAGGCCGGTGCAGTGCGCGACGGCGGTTCGTTCCAGGAGCGCATGGGCAAGGTCGCCTGCTGGAATTCCGTCATGGACGAGGACCGCTACATGGTTCGTCGCTGGAACGAGTTCATCGCGGCCTGATCTTCTCGCCTTTCGCAGACATGAGGCCGCGCCGACGCGGCCTCTCTTTCACAGGCAGCCAGCAGGAGAAAAGCCTTGGTGACAGTCAGATTCATCGGCGTGAGCGAAAAAAAGGACAAGCCGTCCCGCAGCTTCGCCCTGCCGCAGAAGCTTGTGTCCTATATTCAGGCCACACCGCTTTTCCTGATCCTCGGCTTTTTCCTGCTTTTACCGATCGTCATGATCGCCGTCGTCAGTTTCTGGGATTATGATTTTGCCCAGATGTATCCGGGTTTCGTGACCTTCAACTATACCGAGACGCTTGGTTCCTGGGTCACATGGCAGACCTATATCAACACGCTGAAATTCGCCGCCATCGTCTGGGCGATCACGCTGTTCTGCGGTTTCTGGGTCGCCTATTTTCTCGCTTTTCATATCCGCACCACCACGATGCAGATGGTTCTGTTCCTCGTCTGCACCGTGCCATTCCTGACCTCGAACATCATCCGCATGATTTCCTGGATTCCCGTTCTCGGGCGAAACGGACTGGTCAACAGCGCGCTGGTCAGCGCCGGCATCGTACCTGCGCCAATCGAATGGCTGCTCTATTCGGATTTCGCCGTGGTGCTGGCCATGGTGCATCTTTATACGCTGTTCATGGTCACACCCATCTTCAACACGCTGATGCGCATCGACAAATCGCTGATCGAAGCGGCGCGTGATGCCGGGGCGACTGGCTGGCAGACCCTATGGAACGTTATCATTCCGCTTGCCAAACCCGGCATGGCGATCGGCAGCATCTTTGTCGTGACGCTTGTCATGGCCGATTTCTCCACGGTTCAGGTGATGTCCGGCGGGCAGAGCGCATCGGTGGCGCTGATGATGAAGAACCAGATGTCGCTGCTGCAATATCCCGCGGCCGCCGCAAATGCCGTTATCCTGCTCATCCTCGTTCTTCTGATGGTCGCGGGCATCCTGCGCATCGTCGATATCCGCAAGGAGTTGTGACCCATGCATTCGGAAAAACGCGGCCGTGAATTCTATGTCCTCGCCTTCTTTTTTCTGCTCTTCGTGCTGTTCCTCTACGGCCCGCTGTCGGCGATCCTCATCCTTGCCTTTCAGGGGCCGAATGGCGGACTGACCTTTCCACTCAACGGCGTTTCGCTGCACTGGTTCGGCAATCTTTTCGAACAGCAGGCGGTCGGCGATTTCGGCGGCTCGTTCCGCCGTTCCTTCGGGCTTGGCGTCATGGTCATGGTCGTCACGGTGCTCGTCTCGCTTCTGGCGGGTCTTGCTTTCCGGCGCAAATTCATCGGCGCGACGCCGCTATTCTATCTTTCCGTCGCAAGCCTCGTGGTACCATCGATCATCATATCACTCGGCATTGGCGTTCTTTTCCAACAGCTTGGGCTGGAACCTTCATGGTATACATCAGCATTTGGCGCGCACCTAACCTGGACGCTGCCATTCGGCGTGCTCATCATGCTGGCGGTTTTCAACCGCTTTTCTCCATCCTATGAAGAAGCCGCCCGCGATCTCGGGGCATCCGCCTGGCAGACCTTTGCCCATGTGGTGCTGCCGATGATTGCGCCGAGCCTGATAGGCGTCGGCCTGTTCGGCTTTACGCTTTCCTATGACGAATTTGCCCGCACGCTGATGACGTCAGGCACCTACAACACCCTGCCACTGGAAATCTACGGCATGACCACCAACGTCACCACGCCGGTGCTTTACGCGCTCGGAGCCGTCACGACCCTTTTCTCCTTCCTGGTTATTGCGGGCACGCTTGGCCTGATCGTCACTCTGAACCGTCGCCATTCGCGTTGATGAAAAAACAGAACATGCGCATCCTCGTCATTAATCCGAATACGACGCAATCCATGACGGCGACGATCGCCGACGCGGCGACGCGGGCGGCCAGTTGCGATACGGAAATCTTGGCAGTGACCTCTTCCATGGGGCCTGTCTCCATCGAAGGATATTACGATGAGGTTTTCGCGGTACCCGGCCTGCTGCTCGAGCTTGCCAAGGCGCCGACGCTTGGTGCCAGGGCAGCCGTCATCGCCTGTTTCGACGACACCGGGCTCGATGCGGCCCGCGCGCTCGCCGACATACCCGTAATTGGGATTTGCGAAGCGGCGGTTTCAGCCACGGCATTCATCGCGCAGAGGTTTACGATCGTTACGACGATGGAGCGTTCGCGGCTGCCGCTCGAACATCTCGTTCACCGTTATGGCATGTCTGCCCGCTGCAATGTGCGTGCTGCCGATATTCCCGTCCTGTCGCTGGAAGATCCGGCATCAAATGCCAGGGAGAGGCTGCGGGAAGAGATTTCACTGGCCCTGCGTCAAGATCGCGCCGAAGCGATCGTGCTTGGCTGCGCAGGTATGGCGGATCTCACCGCCGAGCTGCGCAGCGAATTCGGCGTGCCTGTTATCGATGGCGTCGCTGCGGCGGTGAAACAGGCGGAATCGCTGGTATCGATGGGGCTTTCGACCGCCAAGCGCGGCGCCTATGCCACGCCACTCGCCAA
Organism: Rhizobium sp. AN5; assembly: GCF_900215255.1. NCBI lineage: Bacteria > Pseudomonadati > Pseudomonadota > Alphaproteobacteria > Hyphomicrobiales > Rhizobiaceae > Rhizobium > Rhizobium sp. AN5. Next base: position 134,586 of record NZ_OCMJ01000003.1, on the reverse strand, counting down.
GCCCTATCGCGGATTGCTTGAAGCGTTCGGGCCGGACAGGCTTGCCGGGGTATCTGTGGACGGTTGAAACAGCCGTTCCAATGTGTTCGGGCGGTAACGCGGCCTGCCGTAAAATGCACGCGAATATTTCCCAGAAATCGGCGACGGATTTTGCGCGGGTCTGCGTTAAAGTGGCAAGGTGCGGGACATCCTCACTGAAGCCGCCGTCATTCCGCATGGATTTCGCCCGTGTCCGACAGGACAGTACGGAGACAAAGCCCGATACATGGTAAGCGATCCGGATGCAGATTTGGTGACGGATGTCGCTGCGGGAGATGTCCGCGCGATGCAGGCTCTGGTGACGGCCAAACTGCCGAGGATCATGGCGCTTGCCACGCGTATGCTGGGTGATCCGGCAGAGGCGGAAGACATCGCGCAGGAGACCTTCCTGCGCATATGGAAATATGCAGGCACGTGGCGGCAGGGGCGTGCGAAATTCGACACATGGATCCACCGGGTGGCGCTGAACCTCTGTTATGACCGGTTGCGAAAGCGCCGGGAAATATCGGTCGCTGAGCCGCCCGAACAGATGGACGGCAGTGTGCTGCCCGATGCCGCCCTGCCATATGATGGTGACGAGAGCGGTGCCGTGGGGCGCGCCTTGCAGGCCATACCCGCGCGACAAAGGGAGGCGATCGTTCTGGTCTATTATCAGGAGATGTCGAACCGCGAGGCGGCTGATGTCATGCATGTCAGTGTGGACGCACTGGAAAGCCTTCTGGCGCGTGGCCGCCGGGCACTCCATGCGATTTTGAATGAGGGCGACCAATGAACGGGGCGAAGAAGACGCTCATGGATAACAAGGTTTTTTCCGATCTTGTGGCGGCCTATGGTGCCGATCCACAACGCTGGCCGGAAGACCGGCGGCCGGAGGCCATGGCTTATGCGGAGACGGCAGACGGCAGGCGCCTGATTGCGCAGGCGGCACCTCTCGATTTTGCGCTGTCGGCATATCGTCTTCGCGACCCTTCGGCCATGCTCAACGCGAAGATCATGGCGCAGGCAAAGGCGCAGACCACCAGACACAGATGGATCGTCCGGTACGGGCTGGGTGCGGGCATGATCGGCATCAGCCTTGCGGGAGCGCTGACGGGAGCGGTTGCCGTCATCAACCTCACGCCACCGCCCGCCCTGACATTGGGCGATACGTTGACGGCCTTCGGAAACCTGCAAACCGAAAACGAAATGACCGAGGAGACGAAATGAGCGATCAGAATTTCCGCTGGATAGTCGTTGTCCTTCTCGTCGCGAATACGTTTCTTGTCTGCGCGCTTGCCGGCGCGGGGTTCGTTTATCTGCGGAACGACCCGGCCGCTGCCGCTGCCCGCATGCCGCTCGCGGGCGAACAATTGCCAAAAACCGAAAGGGAGGCCTTTCGGCGCAGCCTCAACGATGCACGCAGGACCATGCGGGAAACCTCCGCCGAGGCGCGCCAGGCGCGTATCGAGGCGGCGTCTCTGATGGGGGCGGAAACGCTCGATCCAGACGCATTGTCCGCAGCGCTCGAGCGTGCCCGCAAAGCGGAATATGAGGTGCGTGCCGCAACCGAGATGCAGGCCGTGGAGTTCGCCCGCACATTGTCGCTCGAGGCGCGGCGCCGGCTGGCGGAAGGCTTGCTTGCCCGCGAGGCGCCCAAGCCTGCCACGAAATAATCACATTTCATCAGCGACGGATTTTGGCCCTGGCGCCCGTTGAATGGTCGATAACGAAACGGAGTTCGTATCGGCCATGTCAAATTCCAGGGAATTGGATGCAGCACTCTGTCTGTGGCGTTTCGGCCTCGGCGCGCGTGAAGGGGATATCCAGGCGATCAAAGACGACCCGCGCGATCTGTTGCGGCTGGAAATTACCGAACGGGCCACACCAATTCCTGTCGGCGCACAGCTGCATTCTAGCGCCGATCTTCTGATATCGCTGATGGCGTATAACAAGGAGATCAAGGCCGAGCGTGAAAAACCCGCTGTCCTTGCCGTTTCGGCCACCACCGGCGCCGCGGGTGCGACCGCAGGGGCCATGAGCCCACCATCGCCGGCAATGGCAATTGCCGCAAACTCTATGGACAATGCGGGCATGGTGCCGCCTGCCAGTGCTCCACGGGACAAGAAGCCGGACGCGCCGGCCACCAAGCGCCCCTATTTTCCCCAGCAGATACTGCTTGCGGAGGCGGACGCCCGCTTCAACGGCACGATACGCCAGCCGCTGATCGGTTTTGGCGAGCGGTTGGCAATGTTCTGGGCCAACCACTTCGCGGTTGCCACCGGCAAGGGCGGTGATGTGCACATTCTCGCCGGCGCTTTCGAGCGTGAGGCGATCCGTCCGCATGTCTTCGGCAGTTTCGAGGATATGCTGGTCGCAGTCGAGACCCATCCCGCCATGCTGTATTTTCTCGACAATCAGCAATCGATCGGACCGAATTCGCAGGCCAACAGGAACGGCAAGCGCGGGCTCAACGAAAACCTCGCGCGCGAAATCATGGAACTGCATACGCTCGGGGTGGATGGCGGCTATAGTCAGGCTGATGTTACAGCACTTGCCCGCATCATCACCGGCTGGAGCGTCTATCGCGACGAGAAGCGTCCGGGCCCGCTTGGCCGATTTTCCTTCAACGCCAACAACCATGAACCCGGCGACCATGCCGTGATGGGCATCACCTATGGTGAAGCGGGGGTAGAGCAGGGGCGGCAGGCGCTGCGAGATCTCGCGCATCATCCGGCGACGGCCAGCCATCTCGCTTACAAGCTGGTACGGCATTTCGTTAGCGACCATCCACCACCGGAACTGGTGGCGAAACTTGCTGCCGCCTACACCAAGAGCCACGGCGATCTTTGCGCCACCTATATCGCGCTTATCGAGGCTGAACAGTCGTGGAACCCGGCCCTGACCAAGCTCAGACCACCGCTCGATTTCGTGACGACCGTCATCAGGGCGAGTGGAATAGTGCCAAAACCCGAGCAGGTAATTTCCGTGCTCAACGCATTGGGTCAGCCGCTGTGGAACCCCTCCGGCCCGAACGGTTTTGCCGATGTCACCGATAGCTGGGGTTCTTCCGAGGGGCTGGCGACGCGTATCGATGCCGCCAGTCTGTTCGCCCATCAGGTTGCGAGTTCAATCGATCCGCGCGACTTCGTCGCAGACCGCCTGGGGCCGCTTTTGTCCGAGGAGACGAGAAAGGCCGTGCAGCGGGCTGAGAGCAAACCGCAGGGACTGACGATTGCATTCCTTTCCCCCGAATTCCAGAGGCGTTGACCATGCTGTGTGAACTTCTTTCCCCAACCCGCCGCGCTCTTCTTGGCACAGGCGGCGCGCTTTTCGCCTGGGCCTTTATGCCGCGTTTTGCTTTTGCTGCGGGCGGGCGCGACCCACGTTTCGTCACCATCATCCTGCGCGGCGCGCTCGACGGGCTGACCGCCGTGCCGCCCGTCGGCGACCCCGACTATGAGGCGCTAAGGCAACAGATCGCCATGCGCACCGAAGGCGACAATCCAGCCCTCGCGCTGGATGGTTTTTTTGCACTCCATCCATCCCTTCGCAATTTCCAGCGGCTGTACCGGAAGGGCGAGGCAGCAGTCGTCCACGCCAGCGCCACCGGTTATCGTGACCGTTCGCATTTTGACGGGCAGGATGTGCTGGAATCGGGTTTTCCGACGCCCGGCCATGTCGAGACGGGTTGGCTGAACCGTCTGCTCGAACAGCTGCCGGCGGGTGAAACCATCAATCCAGCTGCGGCCGGGCAGCGGGTGAGCGGCCTTGCCATCGGCGCCAGCGCTCCGCTTGTCATTCGCGGCAAGGCGCCGATATTGGGATGGGCGTCATCCGTTCTCAAACCCGCCGATGGCGATCTCGCTCCGCGCCTTGCCGATCTCTATGGCCAGACGGACCCGATGCTGGCGGCATTGCTTGCCGAGGGTATCGAAACCGGCCGGATTGCCTCCGGCGTCGATATCAAGGCGCGCGGTGGTCCGGGTGATCCCGTTGGCATGGAGCAGATGGCGCGGGGTGCAGCACGGCTGATTGCGCACCCGGAAGGGCCGCGCGTTGCGGCGCTGGCTTTCGAGGGTTGGGACACCCATGCCCATGAGGTCGACCGTCTTTCAAAATTGTTGAGCGGGCTGGACAATGCGCTTGCCGCCTTCGAGCAGGAGCTGGGGCCGGTCTGGAAGGATACGGCCATATTGGTCGCCACGGAATTTGGCCGTACCGCCCGTATCAACGGTACGGAAGGAACTGACCACGGAACGGCAACAACGGCCTTTCTCGCCGGCGGCAGCATCCGTGGCGGGCGTGTCATCGCCGATTGGCCCGGCCTCAAGCTCGCGCAGTTGCGGGATGGGCGGGACCTTGCGCCCACGACGGATATTCGCGCGATCATCAAGGGTGTCGCGGTCGATCATCTCGGCGCAAGCGCTGCCATGCTCGACAACGCGGTCTTTCCCGGTTCGGAGGCCATCCGGCCCATGAAGGGACTAATCGTCTGAGGCTCGAAAAATACGGGAAAACAAATATATGGAGCGCGTCCAACGACCCCGGCCGTTCCGGATGCGCTCCCGCCTCTTCATATCCCTGTCATAATAGTGTCTGATATCGATATCGTTTTTTGATACGGACATTGTGTAGACGAACAGCCGTTGCACGCTCAGGGAGCTTTTTCGTGAAGTCGTCAACGCAAACCATCCGCACTGAAGCGGCAACCCCTCGAAGCGGCACGCCCGGCGAGGTATTTATGGCGTTCCTGAAGCTCGGGGTCACCTCCTTCGGCGGACCCATCGCCCATCTCGGTTATTTTCGCGATGAGCTGGTCGTGCGGCGTAAATGGATCGATGAGGCGGGTTATGCCGATCTCGTGGCGCTCTGCCAGTTCTTGCCAGGGCCGGCCTCCAGCCAGGTCGGTTTTGCCCTTGGGTTGCTGCGGGCAGGGCCGCTCGGTGCGCTGGCGGCCTGGACGGCCTTCACACTGCCATCCGCTATCCTCCTGCTTCTCTTCGCCATGGTCGCCGCGTCCATAGAAGGACCTGTCGGCACCGGCCTGTTGCATGGCCTCAAGATCGTGGCCGTTGCCGTGGTGGCGCAGGCTGTCTGGGGCATGGCAAAGAGCCTTGCCCCAGATAGACAGCGTGCCAGCATCGCGCTTGTCGGCATCATCTGTGTCGTGTTTGTCGCCGGAGCCTTCGGACAGATTCTGGCACTTGCAATGGGTGCCGTTGCGGGTATCGTCTTCTGCCGCAGCGAGGCCGCGCGTGATGCATCCCATCTCGCATTCCGGGTGCCGAAAAGTGTCGGATACGTTGCGCTTGCCACTTTCGTTCTTCTTCTCGGTCTTCTGCCGGTTCTCGCCGCAATCGCCGGATCGCAGGCCCTCTCATTGTTCGATGCGTTCTATCGTGCCGGCGCCCTTGTCTTTGGTGGCGGCCATGTGGTGCTGCCGTTGCTGCAATCGGCAGTGGTTTCCACGGGCTGGGTGACGGAAGATGCGTTTATCGCCGGTTACGGCGCAACCCAGGCCGTTCCCGGCCCGCTGTTCACCTTCGCGGCCTACCTCGGCGCTGTGGTGGGGCCGCAGCCGAACGGTGTTGCGGGAGCAGCCATTGCGCTTGTCGCGATCTTTCTGCCGGGCATGCTACTGCTCGTCGGTGCGCTGCCCTTCTGGGAGGGGTTTCGCAAGCACCTTCTGGCGCAGGCTGCCATGCGCGGCGCAAATGCCGCCGTCGTGGGCATTCTCGGGGCCGCGCTTTATAATCCGGTGTGGACAAGCGCCATCTTCATGCCGAAGGATTTTGCACTTGCGCTGACGGGTTTCATCCTGTTGACGGTGTGGAAGACGCCGCCATGGATCGTGGTGGTCATCTGCGCGATTGGTGGCGTTCTGCTCGCCCTGTCATAGGCCGTCTTGCGCAGGACCGATATTGGTAAACATCCAGTCCGAGAAGGCCTGCATGGCTGGTGTCGGCGGCTTTGATTGCAGCCTCGTCAGCCAGTAGCTGCCAAGCGATATGGTGACGGGAAAGGGCTGGACGATAGCCCCGGATGCCAGATGCCGTGAAAACATCGATGGCGGGGCGAGCGCCACGCCGAGCCCTTGCAATGCGGCCTCCATCATGCCGAGCGAGGTATCGAAAACGATGCCGGCATTCACCTGCGCCACCGGTGTCACGCCAGCCGCTGCAAACCACGTGGCCCATTCGTCAGACCTGTAGCTGCGCAACAGCGTGGCGTCCGCGAGATCAGTGGGGGATTTTAGTGTCTCTGCCAGTTTCGGCGTACAGAGAGGCGAAAGGGGCGCCTCGAAAAGCCGGAATGCATCCGTGCCATGCCAGGAGCCCCGGCCGAATCGAATGGCGAAATCGAGGCCTTCGGCGGCCATGTCCACCCGGTTGTTATTGGTGGAAACGCGCACGTCGATGAACGGGTGCCGCTTTTGAAACTCCCTCAGCCGCGGCAGCAGCCAGCCCACGGCAAAGGTTCCCACGACGCCCAGAAACAGCAGTTCGCGCACCTGACCGGCTTCGATCCTGTCGAGCGTGATCGCCATCTGATCGAAAGAGCTGGTGACCGTCGGTAGCAGGGCTTCGCCTTCCGCGGTGATTTTCAGGCCTCTTGGGAGTCGTTGAAAAAGAGAAACCCCGAGTCGTTTTTCGAGGCCCTTCACCTGTTGGCTCACAGCCGCCTGCGTCACGCAGAGTTCAATGGCCGCGCGGGTGAAACTGAGGTGCCGCGCTGATGCCTCAAATGCCCTCAGGCCGTTCAGGGGAAGAAATTGCCGAACCATTCAAGACCTAGATTTTGTTATGCCTCGTCTGAGATATCATGATTTGTTCGTGCAATGTAGGGCGGTTAAACGTCTTTCGCTGGGGACGGCGCAGGTGCCGAAAATCCACTTGAGGTTTTGGAGAACGCGAAAGATGAAACTTAGTCGCAGACATATTGCATTGGCCACACTGATCTCGACGAGCCTGCTCACGCAGGCCTTTGCCGCTGATGATGCCAGGTTGAAAGCGATAACGGATGCAGCGATCAAGCCGGTGATGGAGAAGAACGGTATTCCGGGTCTGGCAGTTGGCATCAGTGTCGATGGCGAAAACCACGTCTTCACCTACGGTGTCATGTCCAAAAGTACGGGCCAGCCGGTTACCCCGCAGACGCTTTTCGAGCTGGGTTCCATCAGCAAGACATTCACGGTCGCGCTCAGTACCTATGCGGAGACGCAGGGCAAACTGTCACTATCAAGCAAGGTCGAAGACTATCTTCCCTCCATGAAGGGCAAACCGTTTGGCGATGTCACGCTGATGCATCTTGGCACCCACACCGCCGGTGGCTTTCCGTTGCAGGTGCCGGACAGTGTCAAGACGGAGCCGCAGCTTTTAGCCTATCTCAAGGCCTGGAAGCCCGCATACAAGGCGGGAACGCACAGAACCTACGCCAATCCCAGCATCGGAATGCTCGGATACGTCACCGCAAAGGCCATGGGCCAAAGCTATGACAGCGCTATGCAGGACGTACTGTTTCCAGCGCTTGGATTGAAGAGCACCTTCACCGTGGTGCCCAAGGCAAAAATGGCCGATTATGCGCAGGGCTATAAGAGAAGCGGCGAACCGGCCCGCATGACGCCAGCCATTCTCTCATCGGAGGCTTACGGGGTCAGATCAACGGCGACCGACATGATCCGTTTCGTCAATGCGAATATGGGGCTGGAAAAGCTGGACGGAAAACTCCAGCAGGCGATCGCCAACACCCATACGGGATATTTCAGCGTCGGCGCGATGACGCAGGATATGATCTGGGAGCAATATGCCCACCCGGCCGCGCTAAAAACACTGATCGAAACGAACTCCGGCGCCTTGCTCAAGACGGTGCCGGTATCGGAAATTTCGCCGCCGATGAAGCCGCGTGGCGATGTCTTCATCAACAAGACCGGCTCCACCAACGGTTTCGGCGCCTATGTGGCGTTCATACCGGAGCAGAAACTCGGTATCGTCATTCTGGCCAATAAAAACTATCCCAATGAGGATCGTGTTGCCGTGGCTTACGAGATTTTGAACGGACTCAAAAGCTCCGAATGATGTCAGTGCTGGCGTAAACGCGTACAGGACAAGGGTGGCATTTCGGTCGTAATTCATTTGCTCGCCGGCATTGTCATCCTTGCCTTGAAAGCATGCATTTCCGACCCTGAAAATCGGCGTATGCCCATATTTTGAGCGCTTGTAATCAAGGCTCAAAATTGGGCTTGACGTCTGCCGAAATTTCTCACCAAATGAACCAATGCTAAATTGGTTCACGCAAATGGTGCGGCTTGGCGACAAACCCTAACGACAATTCCAACTACGCTTTGGCGAAGCTGCGCGAGTATATTCAGACGAAGAATCTCGCGAATGACGGCCGCCTGCCGACGGAGCGGGCATTTGCCGAGACCTTCAATGTCGGCCGCCGGTCAATCCGCCGTGCTCTGGAGGTTTTGGAGGCCGAGGGTCTTATCTGGCGTCGCCAGGGGGCCGGAACCTTTGTGGGTGAAAAGCCGGACGATTGGTCCACCCAGGTGACCGAAATGGTCGCCAGCACCGATATCATGGAAATCATGGAAGTCCGCCTGCGCATCGAACCGCAACTGGCGCAGCTCGCAGCCATGCGCGCCAAGCCCGCCGAGGTGGAGCGCATGCGCGCGCTCGTCAAGAAGACCGGCGAAAGCACGGATGCCGATGCCAAGGAATTGTGGGACGGCTCGCTCCACCGCCAGATAGCCCAGAGTGCTGGCAACAAGCTGTTCCTGTCGATCTTCGATGTTGTGAACCGTATTCGCCAGGACGATGCCTGGCAGTCGATACGCGAACTTGCCCGGCGCAGCGGCACGAATGGCAAGGCGTCTTTCGAACAGCATGTCGCCATCGTCGATGCCATTGCCGATCGCGATCCGGCGCGTGCCGGAGAGGCGATGCGCCAGCACCTTCTCATGCATCAGGAACGATTGATCCGCGCCACTTCGCTCGGGTTTCAAGAGGAGACCGCTGCGGAAGACCGTGCGGCGAAGAGCATCAACGAAGCCGACAATCCGCTGACTCCGGCCTCATAGGCTGCGGACGAAAACCCGCCGGTCCTTCGGGGCTGGCCAATGACAAAAGTCAAAGAAAACCAGACCAGAGGATCGAACATGAAGAAAATCTACACACTGACTACGGCGCTGTTGGCAAGCGCGTTTCTGACCGCACCAGCCATGGCTTCCGAATTGCGCATCGGCCTCAACGATGATGCGGACGTGCTTGATCCCGCGCAATCGCGCACCTTCGTCGGCCGTATCGTCTACACCTCCATGTGCGACAAGCTGGTTGACATTTCTCAGGACATGAAGATCGTTCCCCAGCTTGCCACCGAATGGGCCTGGTCCGAGGGTGGCAAGGTGCTGACGATGAAAATTCGCGACGGCGTGAAGTTCCACGACGGCGAGATGCTGGATGCGGCCGCCGTCGTCGCCACCATCGAGCGCAACATGACCCTTCCGGAATCCCGCCGCAAGAGCGAGTTGTCCTCGGTTGAAAAGGTTGAGGCCACCGGGCCGCTGGAAGTCAAGTTCACGTTGAAGACGCCCGATGTCACGCTGCTTGCCCAGCTTTCAGATCGCGCCGGCATGATCGTCGCGCCGAAGGCCGCCAAGGAACTGGGCGCGAATTTCGGCTCCAAGCCGGTTTGCGCCGGACCGTTCAAATTCGTCGAGCGCATCCAGCAGGACCGTATCGTCCTCGAAAAATTCGCGGATTATTGGGACAAGGACAAGATCAAGGTCGACAGGATCGTCTACCTGCCAATTCCCGATACAACTGTGAAGCTTGCAAACCTCCGCTCTGGCGATCTCGACATTGCCGAACGTATCTCGGCGTCCGATGCGGAATCCGTCAAGAATGACCCCAAATTGACCTATGCGGACGTGATCGGTCCGGGCTACATGGCCATGTATGTCAACATCAACAACGGCGCGCGCGCTGACAATCCGCTCGGCAAGGACAAGCGCCTGCGTCAGGCCTTCTCCTATGCGATTGACCGCGAAGCGATCGGCCAGATCGTGTTTGAGGGTACGTCCAAGGCCGGCAATCAGTCATTCCCGCCGACAAGCCCATGGTTCAACCAGAACCTGCCGGTGCCGCCACGCGATATCGACAAGGCCAAGCAGTTGATGAAGGAGGCTGGCTACGAGAAGCTCGATATCGAACTTCAGCACGCCAACAACACCACGCAGACGCAGATGATGCAGGTGATCCAGTCCATGGTGGCGGAGGCTGGCTTCAACGTTACGCTGAAGGCCACCGAATTTGCGACGCTTCTTTCCGAACAGACCGCCGGCAACTATCAGCTCAGCCGTTCCGACTGGTCTGGTCGTATCGATCCCGATGGCAATCTTCACCAGTTCGTCACCTGCAAGGGCGGCATCAACGATGTGAAATATTGTAATCCTGAAGTCGACAAGCTGCTGAACGAAGCACGCGCCTCGACTGAAGATGCGGTCCGCAAGGAGAAATACGATGCGGCAAGCGTCATCCTAAACGACGACATGCCGATCATCTATCTCGGCCACCAGCCCTATGCCTATGCCATTTCCAAGAAGGTCAAGGGCTGGGAGCCTTCGCCTGATGGCATGATCCGCCTTCTCGGCGTCAGCAAGGACTAAGCGCTTCAAATCCGCCGCACGGCTTGCCGTGCGGCCCTCCAGAACGTGCACGAACGGGGGCAATGCCATGCCTGTCTATATCGGCAAGCGACTGCTGGTCGCGATCCCGACGCTTTTGATCATCTCCATCTTCGTCTTCTCGCTGCAGAAACTGTTGCCGGGTGATCCGGTTCTCGCCATGGCGGGTGAGGAGCGTGATCCGGCGACGATTGAATTCCTGCGGGAGAAGTATCGCCTGAACGACCCGGTACCGCTTCAGTACATCAACTGGCTGGGCGGCGTGGTGACCGGCGATTTCGGTATTTCGCTGAGGACCAACCAGCCGGTGCTGGAACTGATCGGCCAGAAGCTGCCGGTCACCATCCAGCTGGCTGTGATGGCGATGTTCTTTGCGATGGTCATCGGTATTCCGATCGGCATTCTGGCCGCCGTCAAGAAAAACACATGGATCGACTACACCGCCAATATCGTGGCGCTTTCCGGCCTGTCTATCCCGAATTTCTGGCTCGGTATCATGCTTATTCTGCTGGTTTCAGTGAAGCTCGGCTGGCTGCCGGCATCCGGATATGAATCGATATTCGTCGACCCCGTTCGCTCCATCGAGACGATGATCATGCCCGCCTTCGTGCTCGGCAATGCGCTTGCGGCAACGTTGATGCGCCACACGCGTTCGGCAATGGTTGCGGTTTTGAGTTCAGACTATATCCGCACCGCCCGCGCCAAGGGGCTTTCGCCGCGCGAAATCATCCTGTCGCACAGTTTTCGCAACGCGCTTCTGCCCGTGATCACGCTGTTGGCACTGCTTTTCGGTGAGTTGCTGGCCGGTGCGGTTCTGACGGAGCAGATATTCACCATTCCCGGCTTCGGCAAGATGACCGTCGATGCGGTCTTCACCCGCGATTACGCCGTCGTCCAGGGCATCGTGCTCTGCACCGCGGTCGGCTTCATCCTCATGAACCTGCTGGCGGACATTGCCTATGTCCTGCTTAACCCTCGCCTCAGAGCGACGATCTGAGGCCCGTATCATGACCGCTCTCGATCAAAACCTGTCCGTACCGGTGCCGCGGCAGGAAAGCCGCGCCTGGAAGAAAATGAAGCGCAACAAATCGGCGCTGGCCGGTCTGATTATCGTGCTTTTTTTCACGGTGCTCGCCGTTGCAGCGCCGATCCTACCAATTGCTGACCCTATTGCGACCAGCTGGTCGGCCATCCGCAAGGCGCCGTCCGCCGCCCATTGGCTCGGCACCGACGATCTTGGCCGTGATATCCTTTCGCGCATGATTTATGGCGCGCGCGCCTCGCTGATGGCGGGCGTGGTATCGGTCATGATCGCGGTGGTCATCGGCGTGCCCTTCGGGCTGATCGCCGGTTATTTCGGTGGCTGGGTGGATATGGTCATATCGCGCATCACCGAAGCGCTGCTGGCTATGCCGTTCCTCATCATGGCTATTGCCCTTGCGGCCTTTCTCGGCCCGAGCCTTACCAATGCGATGATTGCCATCGGGCTTTCCGCCATGCCGATTTTCGTTCGGCTGACCCGTGGTCAGGTGCTGGCGGTCAAGATGGAAGATTATGTCGAGGGGGCAAGGTCGATTGGCCTCAACCACTTCGACATCATGACACGATACATCCTGCCAAATGTCTTTGCTCCCATCATCGTGCAGGCGACCTTGACGGTTGCGACCGCCATCATTGCGGAAGCGAGCCTTTCCTTCCTCGGCCTTGGCCAGCAGGCACCGGCGCCGTCGTGGGGTTCCATGCTGAACACCGCGAAGAACTTTCTGAGCCAGGCGCCGTGGATGACGATGTGGCCCGGCATTGCAATTTTCCTCGTCGTCATAGGCTTCAATCTCCTGGGCGATGGCCTGCGTGATGCGCTCGATCCGCGCGAAGCATGATTTCTCATAAGGAACTGACTGAATGACCGAATTTACCACACGCCCCGAGATCCTTGGCACATTCGGCGTCGTCACCTCGACGCACTGGATCGCATCGGCCGTGGGCATGGCAATCCTCGAAAAGGGAGGTAACGCCTTCGACGCAGCGGTTGCCACCGGCTTCGTGCTGCAGATCGTCGAACCGCATCTCTGTGGCCCCGGCGGCGACATGCCTGCCGTCTTTTATTCGAAGAAGAAGGACAAGGTCGAAGTCATCTGCGCGCAGGGGCCTGCTCCGAGTGGCGCCACCATCGAGCACTATACCTCGGAGGGGCTTAAGCTGATTCCCGGCGATGGTCTGCTTGCAACCGTCATTCCCGGAGCCTTCGATGGCTGGATGCTGATGTTGCGCGACTACGGCACGATGAGCGTGCGCGAGGTGCTGGAACCGGCCATCTATTATGCCGAATACGGACATCCGACCCTGCCGCGCGTTTCCGCCACCATCAAGGGGCTGGCGGAATTCTTCGAGGGGGAATGGCCGACATCCTACGAGACCTGGCTGCCGGGTGGTGCCGCACCCGAGCCGCACGCCCTTTTCAGGAATCCTGTACTTGCGGAAACCTACAAGCGGATCGTCACTGAATCCGAAGCGCGTTCGGGTCGCGAAAACCAGATTGAAGCCGCACGCGACGCCTTCTATCAGGGTTTCGTAGCGGAAGCCATCGACACTTACGTAAAGACCGCTGAAGTCATGGATGCAAGCGGCACTAAGCACAAGGGCGTGTTGACGGCGCAGGATATGGCGGACTGGAGCGCGACCATCGAAGCGCCGCAGACGCTTGAATATCATGACTGGACGATTGCAAAGACGCCTGCCTGGGGGCAGGGACCGGTTCTGTTGCAGTCGCTCGCCCTGTTGAAAGGCTTCGATCTTGCGGCCATGGACCCGTCCGGCCCCGATTTCATCCACACCATCGTTGAGGCCATGAAGCTCGCCTTTGCCGACCGTGAGGTCTATTACGGCGATCCTGATTTCGGCCAGATTCCGACGGAATATCTTCTCTCTGAAGGCTACAATGCCGGGCGTCGTAAACTGATCGGCACCGAGGCATCGCTCGATCTGCGTCCCGGCATCGTGCCGGGTTACGAGAAGCAGGTGGACGCCACCATGGCCATGCTCGCCGAAATGAGCGGCAAGGGCACCGTCTACGAGCCCACCATGTCGCATCTTACCGAAAAACGCGGCGATACCGTGCATATCGATGTCATCGACCGCTGGGGCAACATGGTCTCAACCACGCCGTCCGGCGGCTGGCTGCAATCCTCGCCAATCGTTCCGGGATTGGGCTTTGCGCTCAATTCCCGCGCCCAGATGTTCTGGTTGAAGGAAGGCCTGCCGACCTCGCTTGCACCTGGAAAACGCCCGCGCACCACGTTGACACCCTCGCTCGCGCTGCATCAGGGACGCCCTTCCATGGTGTTCGGTACTCCGGGCGGCGATCAGCAGGATCAATGGCAGCTGCCCTTCTTCCTGCGTTATGCGCATCACGGCAAGAACCTGCAGGCGGCCATCGACATGCCGCTGTTCCATACCTCGCATTTTCCCGGCTCGTTTTATCCGCGCACCAGCTCGCCGGGCGAGATCATGGTTGAAAGCACCGTGGGTGATATCACGCTGCAGGAGCTTCGCAGCCGCGGACACAAGGTCACCGTTGCCGATGCGTGGTCGGTGGGGCGCCTGACTGCCGCACGGCGGGATGCCGATGGCCTGCTGCGGGCCGCCGCAACGCCGCGACTGATGCAGGCCTATGCTGTGGGACGATGACATCATGAATACGACGCCTGTTCTCTCCGTTAGAAACCTGACCACTTCTTTTCTCGTCGATGATGCTTGGAAGAGCGTCGTCCGTAACGTCTCCTTCGATGTCGCTCCGGGCGAAACCGTCGCGATTGTCGGTGAGTCCGGTTCGGGAAAGTCCGTCACCTCGCTGTCCATCATGCGCCTGCTTAGCCCCGCTTTCAGCCGGATTGAGGGTGAAGTTCTCTTGAACGGGCGCAATCTTCTGGCGCTTTCCGAGAAGGACATGCGGGGCGTGCGGGGCAACGACGTCTCGATGATATTTCAGGAGCCTATGACGTCGCTCAATCCGATCTTCACGATCGGCCGCCAGATTTCCGAGGTCCTCATCCGGCACAAGGGCTTTTCGAAGCAGCAGGCAAGGGCGGAGACGGTCCGGCTTCTCGAAAAGGTTCGCATTCCCAACGCGGCCGGTCGCTTCGACGAGTATCCGCATCAGTTTTCCGGTGGCATGCGCCAGCGCGTGATGATCGCAATGGCGCTCGCTTCCCGGCCGAAACTGCTGATCGCCGATGAACCGACGACCGCGCTCGACGTCACCATTCAGGGCCAGATTCTCGATCTGATCAAACTGCTTCAGGAAGAGGAGGGCATGTCGGTCCTCTTCATTACTCATGATATGGGCGTCGTGGCGGAGATCGCCGACCGCACCATTGTCATGTTCCGGGGCGATGAGGTCGAGACCGGACCCACCGGGGATATATTCCAGCGCGGCAAGCATCCCTATACGCGGGCGCTGCTTTCGGCGGTGCCGAAGCTCGGCTCGATGCGCGACCGGCAGTGGCCGACGCGATTTCCGGTCCTCGACATGAAAACCGGCCTGTCGACCGAGCCGGTAGAAGTGGCCGAAACGGTTGCGAGCGGACAGACACCTGTCCTGTCGGTCAAGAACCTCGTGACGCGGTTTCCCATCCGCTCCGGCCTTTTGGCCCGGCAGACGGGTGCGGTCCACGCGGTCGAAAACGTCTCCTTCGATCTGTTTCAGGGGGAGACGCTTGCACTGGTCGGCGAGTCCGGTTGCGGAAAGTCGACGACCGGCCGCTCGATCATGCGTCTTGTCGAACCGACGGCCGGCGAGGTTTCGCTCGATGGTTACGATGTGATGCGGCTCGATACCGTCGGCCTGCGCAATATGCGTAAGTCCGTACAGATGATCTTTCAGGATCCGTTCTCGTCGCTCAATCCGCGCATGACGGTGGGTACGGCGATTTCCGAACCCTTCATCAAGCACAAACTGGGCACTACGAAGCAGGCGAAGGAAAAGACTGCCGATCTCCTCGAAAAGGTTGGTCTAACCGCCGACATGGCGAGCCGCTATCCTCACGAATTTTCCGGCGGCCAGCGCCAGCGCATCGCGATTGCCCGTGCGCTTGCCCTTGATCCGAAGGTCATTGTTGCCGACGAAAGCGTGTCGGCTCTCGATGTTTCGATCAAGGCGCAGGTCTGCAACCTGCTACTCGACCTGCAACAGAGCCTCAATCTCGCCTTCCTCTTCATCTCCCACGATATGGCGGTGGTGGAGCGTGTCAGCCATCGCGTCGCGGTGATGTATCTCGGTGAGATTGTGGAGATCGGTCCGCGCGCTGCCGTCTTCGACAATCCGCAACATGCTTACACGAAGAAACTCATGGCGGCAGTGCCGGTACCCGATCCGGCGCGACGCGGAATAAAGCGCGGCATATCCAACGATGAGCTGAAAAGCCCGATACGGCCGATAGGATTTCAAACGCCGACGCGAAACTATAAAACTGTTTCCCCGGGCCACCTGGTTCAGGTGGTTTAAGGCAACTCCGGCATTCCGGATTGAAAACCGTGATGTTTCGTGCCGCTATCCGCTTTTCTGAGCGGAATAATTTTTACAGCCTTGCTCAACGCGCGTCGTCAAAAGTGGTTCCCATATGAATCGAAAATAAAACGTTCGATTCAATGCGCCGCATATTCTAGTTTGCCCGCGAATGAGGTGCATGCCGGGAATTTACAACTGTGATTAGTTTTTCGCCTTTTGCTCAGCGAAGCCTGTTTATGCTCGCTGTGGGTGTTGCAATATTGACCGGAATGGTCGCCACTTCGCTGTGGCTGGTGCAGGTGAACAACCGGTACTCGCAAGAAACAGCCGAGTTGCGCCGCGTGCGGGCAGCCGTTCTCGATATCCTGACGTCGATGCAGGACATTGAAACGGGGCAGAGGGGTTATCTGCTGACCAACAACATCGAGTATCTGAGCCCTTATCAGGAGGCCTTGAGCCTGTTGCCGCAGAGGCAGTCCAGACTTCTCGAAGTGCTGAAGGACCAGAAGCAATACGAGCAGGATCTGACGGATCTCGGTGATGCCGTCGCCAACAAGCTGGCTGAAACCCAGGAAACCATCGATCTGCAAAAGGCAGGACGCATCACCGAGGCAGTCGAAGTCGTCCGTGAGAATGACGGCAAACGATTCATGAACGAAATCAGGGCGATCTTGTCGAAGCTGCAATCGCAGACCGACGATCGGCTCCGCATCATCGTCGGAGACCAACTTGGCGCCGCCAATACATTGCAATGGGTCACGCTCGGCGGCACGCTGGCGATCCTGCTTGTTGTCGGCGGTTCAATCTTTCTGGTCTTCACATATATCCGTGCGTTGAACCGGTCTCGGGAAGATGTTGACGAGCTAAATCGCCATCTGGAGGAGCGGGTCGAGGAAAGAACCCGTGATCTTCGCAGCGCCAATCAGGAAATTCAGCGCTTCGCCTATATCGTCACGCATGATTTGCGTGCGCCGCTCGTTAATATCATGGGGTTCCTCTCCGAATTCGATACGTCCCTGAAGCCGGTCAGCGCCTATGTGCTCGCAGACGGCAAAATGCCTTCCGATGACGTGGTTCGGGATGCCAGACTGGCTGTCGAGGAAGATCTTCCCGAGGCGATCAGTTTCATCCGCTCTTCGACACGCAAGATGGACCAGCTCATCAATGCGATCTTGAAGATATCCCGCGATGGTCAGCGAAAGCTGCAACCGGAAAAGGTCGACATAGAGACATTGCTGTCATCGCTCTCCGAGACGGTTCGTCACCAGATCAATGCCAACGGCGGCGAGATCAATGTCGAGACATCAAAGCTGACAGTCGTGACGGATCGCATCTCTCTCGACCAAATCCTTGGCAATCTTTTCGACAATGCGGTGAAATACCAGATGCCTGGACGACCGCTGCGATTGACTGCCCGCGCTTATCCGTCCGGGCGAGGTGCCATCAGCATCGAAGTCAGCGACAACGGGCGCGGCATCGGCCAGCATGATCTGGAACGGGTGTTCGAACTCTTTCGCCGCGCTGGTGATCAGGATCAGCCGGGGGAAGGCATCGGCCTTGCCCATGTTCGGTCGCTAATAAGAAGTTTAGGAGGAGACATTAAGGTGAGTTCCGAACTTGGCAAAGGCAGTACATTTACGTTGCTGCTGCCGAGCGATCTCAGAAAAGTGACGAAAGAAGGCGAAAAATGAAGGCAACCGGTCAAGAGGTAACGATCATTATGATCGAGGATGACGAAGGTCATGCTCGGCTGATCGAGAAGAACGTGCGTCGCGCAGGTGTGAATAACGAGATCATGCCCTTTACGCTCGGTGCAAAGGCACTCGACTACATCCTCGGTGAAAACCGCGATGGTGTTGTCAGCAAAGATCGATATCTTCTCGTTTTGCTCGATCTTAACCTCCCTGATATGTCGGGTATCCGAATTCTCGAGGAGATCAAGAGTAACGAATATACGCGCCGTTTGCCGGTGGTCGTTTTGACGACGACGGATGACGAAACCGAGATTCAGAAATGTTATGACCTTGGTGCAAATGTCTATATAACCAAGCCGGTCGACTACGAAGGCTTTGCGAGTGCGATAAAGAACCTCGGCCTGTTCTTCTCCGTAATTCAAGTACCTTGAAGGCATGATGGCATTGCGCGTTTTGTATGTTGATGATGATCCGGCTCTGGCACGACTTTCCAGCCGGATCCTTGGTCGTCACGGAATGGAGGTGGTCCATGCCGCATCCGTGGCGTCCGGGCTCAAGATGTTTCAAGACGAGCAGTTCGATATCGTCGTTCTGGACCATTACTTCCAGACATCGACGGGAATGGAGTTCCTTGCCGCGATTCAGTCCTTGCCGGGGCGGGTTCCCGTTCTTTATGTAACGGGATCGAACGAAGCCCAGATCGCGATCGACGCCCTCAAGGCGGGTGCCGCCGACTACGTCATAAAGAATGTCGGCGACGACTTTTTCCCGCTGTTGCTTACGGCTATCGATCAGGCGCTGGAAAACCATCGTCTGCGTCAGACGAAGGAGGAATCCGACCGGTTGCTGGTGAAGGCCAAGGAACATGCGGAAATGATGGTGAAGGAGATGAACCATCGGGTCGCCAACAGCCTCTCGCTGGTATCCGCCATGATTCGCCTGCAGATAAACACCATCAAGTCTGAGGAAGCCGAAGTCGCATTGCTGGAAACCCAAAGCAGGATTTCGGCGATCGCCGGCGTTCACCGCAGCCTTTACAATACCGACAATATAGGTCTGGTATCGCTCAATTCGTACCTGACGTCGATCATCGATGGGTTGTTTCAGGCGGTTCCAGGATCTTCGTCCATTACCGTCGAAACATCGCTTTGTGACATCAGCCTCAAGGCAGACCATGCCGTAGCTCTGGGTGTCATCATCACCGAGCTGCTGACCAACGCGCTGAAGTACGCCTATCCAGATCAATCCGGCACGGTTCGCGTCGGACTTTCGGAAGAAAATCGGCAATTTGTTCTCGTTGTCGAAGATGATGGTGTCGGTTCAAAGCCCGACGCATCTCCGCGTGGAACTGGCCTCGGAACAAAGCTGATTATGGCAATGGCTCAGAACATTGGTGCTCGCGTCGAGCAAACGCATACGCACCTGGAACAGGCCAAGGGAACGCGTTACACGATGACCTGGAGCGAGACGTAAACGCCGATAGCTTCGGTTTTTAAATATAATTCTAATTTAGTGATTTAATATAACTGGCGCCGCGCTTGGGCAGCTGGAACGTAAGCTTGCCTGGGAGTTGACAGGCATGCAACAGCTCAAGGCCCGGCGTCTGTAAATACCGGGATGGTCAGGAAGTCGTCTGATGCGAATTGGCTTCAGGCACCTGTTCTGACGATGCCGTCAAAACCATCATCGTGCACGGGCACGCTTGGCAAGAAGAGCGGATGTCGCAGAAATGCGATCAGACTGTTCCTTTGCAAGACGTGCTTCCCGAAGCCGCAAGGTCTTGGCGTCACGGGATTGCGTGATCGAATCAAGCTCGTCGAGCGCTTTGTCCTTTGCGAAGAACGGCGTCTGGATATTGCTGAAGGCAACCTCGGCCTTCTGGCGCGAGATACTGTATTTTTCTGTCATGGGTGTTCCGGTGGTAAGGCTCGGCATGCGAGCGGAAAACAAAAGGCCAGGCAATTTGCCTGGCCTTGATTGGTTCGGGGTGCTTCCGGCAGTGCCAGTACATCCGTGGTCAAAGGGAAGCAAAACCCGTTAGGCAGCCTGCAGATTGCAGGCCGACATTTTGCCGGACTTGTTGTCGCGTTCCAGGTCGAAGCCGATCTTCTGGCCTTCGACGAGTTCGCGCATACCAGCCCGCTCCACGGCGGAGATATGAACGAAAGCATCTGTGCCGCCGTTGTCAGGCTGAATGAAGCCGAAGCCTTTAGTGGAATTGAACCATTTAACTGTGCCAGTGGTCATGATGAACCCTTTCATAGCGATAGAGGAACCACAGCACTAAAAAGCGCTGCGGAAATTGATAGCGATTTTGAAAGGAAAGGTTCGTTCAGAACGCGGTGCCAATCGCGCAACAAGCAAAGCTAAGCAAGCAAATTCGATGGTTCGTTGTAGCGTGCTTGTACGGCTGCGTCAACTATTAGTTTTTCTAATTTTCGCGTCTCGACAAAAAGTTGTGTTGGTCAGGGCAGGCCCTTGAAACTACACCGTTGAAATCGGCATCTGTTCGATATGAACGCATAGAAGCGTTGGATGCATTTGTGCATGAGGTGGGACTGAAATTGATCCCTTTTACTCGCTCTACATTTTTTTAGCGGGGAAGCTCTTCACGCAGTATCGCCGTGCGGGCGGATCCCGCACAGGCGTTTTGCCAGACTTTTTTATTGGGGCTCATGCCGCGGTTCAAGGTCTCCCGCTTCTGACACGAGACGTAGGCCATATCGATCCTGTTTCCCAACCGTGACATTGATCGCTCCTGAACAGGAAAGCTGACAGATACCGTACCGAGACAATGGCATGTTTTAGGCCCCCGCAAATAGCTGCAGGGGCCATGCAACATCAGATGAGGTCGCGTTTGTAGCGCTCATCCCACTTCCGGGTTTTGACGAGACTGCCATTTTCGAGTGCCGAAAGTTCTCCGGTCAGGTAGAAATTCTCCCTGTCGGAGCGCATCTCGGTGCGGCTCTCGATCTTGATGCGCCACCCATCGCGGCCAATTTCATATGTCTGGGTGAGGATGTATTTCGCGGAGAGGGGATCTCCGTCGCGAATGGTCAATTCACGCCGCAGGCTATGGCTGAGTTCGGTGTCGATGTCATCAAACCGCAACACGCCCTCGCCGAACAAGCCGCCCACGCCTTCCGTAACATAGGTGTTGATACCCGTCTCATGGTCCTGTTCGGTCCAGCGGCGGACCGTGCCGGGATCGACCTGCGTCATGGGTGTCGATGGGCCGTGGGCAGGGGCCTCGAAACGCACCGGCTTGCCGTCACCGGCGGCACGCACGGGCAGGTCAAGCGCGCTTTCTGCAACGGAAACGCTGATCGTCGCGTCGTAAGGCGATGTCCATACCATCGGCCAGTAGGCTGTGGCGATGGCGAGTTGCAGCCGGTGCCCTTTGGCAAAATGATATCCGCAATCATTGAGCTTGATTGCGACATCGTAAAATTTGCCGGGTTCCAACGCTTCCGGATTTTCGTGGCTATCGCGGTGCGTCAGGTTAAAAACCTGATAACTGACACGTGTGACACGGCCATCCGGCAAGACATCGTTGAGGCGCAGTGAAATCTGCGCGACGGGGCAATCTGCGGCAATGCGCAGACGCGCTACCGGCGCACCGAGAATATCGAAATCCTCTTCCAGCGAGGCGGTTTCGAAAACGAGCGCGCCACCGTTGTCGAGCCGCTGATCGGTTGGATGTTCGCCGGGGCAACCCGTCGCCATCCATTCCCCGCCCGCCTTGCCGTGGCTTTGCGGCGAACGAATGCTGAGAATTGCCGGTTCGCTTGCCGTATCGCGCAGTTCCTTCGCTGCGCCGGGGTAAAGTGATCGGGTTGCAATTTCAGGCGAAGGCCATGTTGCTTCGCCCACCCAGCGGCCTTGCGTCGTCGTGCGCGTGCCGGTCGGTTCGATTGTGTCGCTGACGAAGGCGCGCAGCATCGGCTCGTCCATGACGCCGGTGTCCTTGCCTTTCAGCCAATGGTCCCACCAGCGCGTTGCTTCCTGCAGGAAGCCAATTGCGGGACCGGGAACACCATCTTGGGGGTAGATATGGCCCCACGGACCGATGATGCCGCGACGCGGGACCTGAAGGTTCTCCAGAAGCCGCGGGACGGCATTGGTATAGCTGTCCGCCCATGCGCCGATGGCAAGGACCGGGCATTCAATGGCGCTCCAGTCTTCGCAGACCGAGCCGTGTTTCCAGTAATCGTCGTAACGTTGGTGTTCCAGCCAGAGTGCGGGAAAGAAGGGGAGCTTCTCCAGGCGCTCGATCCAGCTGTCGCGCCACGTGTCGCCAACGATCTCCGGATCAAGCGGACGGCTCTGATAAGCAAGCATGATGGTGCCCCACCACAGATTGTCGTTCAGCAGCAGACCGCCCATATAGTGAATGTCGTCGGTATAACGGTTGTCGGTCGAATAGGCGGTGATGACGGCTTTCAGTGCCGGCGGACGGCGGGCGGCGACCTGCAGGCCGTTGAAGCCGCCCCAGCTCTTGCCCATCATGCCGACATTGCCGCTGCACCACGGCTGGCGGGAAATCCAGTCGATCACCTCGAGTGCGTCGTCCTGTTCCTGCTTCAGATATTCGTCCGCCATGTGGCCATCGGATTCGCCTGTGCCACGCATGTCCACGCGAATTGCGGCATATCCCTGGCTGGCAAAATAGCCGTGCATCGGCTCGTCGCGCCCGCGGGTTCCGTCTCGCTTGCGATAGGGAATATACTCGAGAATGGCGGGAACCGGCGATTGTTCCGCGCCCTCCGGCAGCCAAAGGCGAGCACCAAGGCGTACGCCATCGCTCATGGGAATCCAGATATGTTCTTCAACACGTATTGTCATTTGGGGTATTCCAGTCGGGTCATTTGAAGCGGGCATCGCTTTGCCGGGAGACAACAATGAAAGAATGCGAGGCGGCTCCCATCAAAGAGTGAACCGCCCCGCAGATCATGCGGCGGGGAGGCCACGTTTTGCCAGCACGCCATCCAGCCAGTCGCGCCGCAGTTCGGGGACCGAGGTGATGAGCTGTTCGGTATAGGGTTGGTAAGGAGGTGCAAAAACCTCCTTGGTTGTGCCGGTTTCGACAATGCGGCCATGCTGCATCACCATCGTCCTGTCGGCGAGCCGGCGAACGACGCCGAGGTCATGGGTGATGAACAGATAGGAGACGCCCAGTTCATCCTGCAACGAGCGCAACAGTCTGAGAATTTCTTCCGCCACGAGAGGATCAAGTGCCGATGTCACCTCGTCGCAGATGATAAGATCGGGTCTTGCGGCAAGTGCGCGTGCGATACACACGCGCTGCTTCTGCCCCCCGGAAAGCGCTTTTGGCAGGCGCTCTGCAAACTCCCGGGGCAGACCGATCAGGTCCAGCAACCGGTTCACCTCGGAGGCGCGCTCATCTTCATTCATTCCGAAATAGAACGACATGGGTCGGCCGATGATCTCGCCGACGGTGTGGCGTGGATTGAGCGCCACATCCGGAAGCTGGTAGACGAGCTGGATACGGCGCAGATCTTCGCGGGAACGCCTGGAGTACTTGTCCGCAAGCCGGTGTCCAGCCAGCGAAACCACACCGGAAGATTGCGGCGGCAACCCGGCGATAACCCTGGCCAAAGTGGATTTTCCCGAACCGGACTCACCCACGACTGCCAGTGTTTCGCCCTTTCGGATTTCGCAGTGAACGTTGTCCAGCACCTTCTTGCGACCGTAATAGGCGGTGACGTCACGCGCTTCGAGCAGGATTTCACCACCCCTGTTCTGCACGGATTCGCCAGACATGCTGGCTTGGCGTTCGGAAACAAGACGGCGCGTATAGTCTTCCTGCGGGTGCTCGAGAATATCCTCGGCAGAACCGGCCTCCACCTTTTTGCCATGGCGCAAGACCATGATGCTGTCTGCAATCTGCGCGACGACGGCAAGGTCATGCGTGATGTAGAGGGCGGCGGTATCGTAGCGCTGGATGAGACTGCGGAGCAGGGCCAGAACCTCTATCTGCGTGGTGACATCGAGTGCCGTGGTAGGTTCGTCCAGCACGAGTATGTCAGGGCGGCATGACATAGCCATGGCCACCATCGCGCGCTGTAACTGCCCACCGGAGACCTGATGCGGGTAACGGTCGCCGAAATTCTGATAATCGGGAAGTTGCAGCGCCTGCAGCAGTTCCAGCATCCAGGCTTCAGCTTCCCGCCGGTTCATGACGCCGTGGTAAAGCGGTCCCTCGACAATCTGTTCGCCAATCTTCATGGCAGGGTTGAACGCCGCAGCTGCACTTTGCGCCACATAGGCGATGCGCGCACCGCGCGCCGCCTCACGACCGGCGCGATCGACCGTCATCAGCGAAACGCCGTTCACGACGATTTCTCCACCAACGATGCGGCAACCGTTGCGGCCATATCCCATGGCCGCAAGCCCGATGGTGGATTTACCGGCGCCGGATTCACCGATCAGCCCTTTGACCTCACCGCGCTTGAGATCCAGATCGATACCATCAACCAGAATAGCTCCATTCGGTGCGGCAACTTTCAGGCCGCGAATTTGCAGGACCTCATTGTTACTCATCGGTCTGCTCCCTGAATGGCGCTGCGGCCGGCCAGCAGCCAGTCCACGACGAGATTGACGCCGATGGTGAGAACGGCGATGGCAGCGGCCGGATAAAGCGGTGCGTAGAGGCCGTAAAGAATGGCCTGCTGGTTGTCCTTCACCATGCCGCCCCAGTCTGCGAAAGGCGGCTGAACGCCAAGCCCGAGAAAGGACAGACCGGCTACGAACAGAAAGGTGAAGCAGAAACGCAGGCCGAATTCCGCAATGAGCGGCGGCAGGGCATTGGGCAGTATCTCCCTGAACACCAGCCAGATCAGGCCTTCTCCGCGCAGGCGCGCGGTCTCGGCATATTCCAGCACATTCACGCCCTGGGCGACAATGCGCGCCAGACGGAAGACGCGGGTGGAATCCAGAAGCGCAATGGTCACTATCAGCACGGGGATGGACGAGCCTAGCGCCTGCAGCACGACAAGAGCCGAGATCAGCACTGGAATACACATGACAGTGTCGACGATGCGCGAAAGAACCATATCGATCCAGCCGCCGAAGATGGCCGCGATGAAACCAAGCGTGATCCCGATTGTGAAGGAGAGCAGGGACGCCGCCAGCGAAACGCCGATGGAGATTTGCGCACCGGCCAAAAGGCGCGACAGCATATCGCGGCCGTTCTGATCAAGGCCAAACCAGTGCATTGCCGAAGGCGGATCGAAAGGCGAACCGACGATCTCCTCCTGCCCGAAAGGCGCAATATGCGGACCGGCTGCGAACAGGACGATGTTGACCGAAATGATGAAAAGACCGACCCATGCGGTTGGGGTGATGGTGCGGAGCATTTTCATCGGGGGTGCCTCAGGCGCGGGTTAAGCGCAATTGCCGACACATCGGCAATGATGTTTAGAATGACGTAGGTTGCGCCGAAAACGAGGGCTGCCGCCTGTACCAGCGGAAGGTCCCGCTTCGAAACGGCATCGACCATGAAACGGCCAAGGCCGTTATAGTTGAACACGGCCTCTACCAGCACCACACCGGTGATGAGATAGGCGATGTTGAACGATACGACGTTGACGATCGGGGCCGCGGCATTGGGAAGTGCGTGGCGAAGAACCACGCGTTTGGTCCGCAATCCCTTGAGATAAGCCGTTTCGACATAGGCCTGATCCATTACCGCAAGAACGGCGGTACGGGTCATGCGCAGCATCTGCGCCACAGTCACCAGAACCAGCGTCAGAGCCGGAAGCGTGGTGGCTTTCAGCCAATCCGCAAAGCCCATGCCCGGATAGGTGTCGGCAAGGCTCGGCAAAAGATTGTACTGCACGGACACGAAAAGGATCAGCAACAGGCCCAGAAAATATTCCGGAAGGGAAACAAAGCCCAGCGCAACAATGTTGACAGCCCGATCGAACAGGCTGCCGCGCCAGATGGCACTGAAAAGACCCAGAAGCACAGCAACCGGAACGGACACGACGGCGGCATAAAGCGCCAGCGCCATGGTGTTCCAGAACCGGGGCCATAAGAGAGCTGCAACGGGCTGGTGGTTTGCCAGCGAATTTCCAAGGTCGCCGGTCACGAAACCGCCGAGCCAGGAAAGATAACGTTGCAGAAGGGGCTGCTCCAGACCGAGATCGGCGCGCAGCACGGCGAGAGATTCAGGCGTCGCATTCTGTCCGAGTATTGCCGACGCCACATCTCCGGGAAGAAGCTGAGTGCCAGCGAAAATAAGCGCCGACACCAGCAGAAGCGTCAAAATACCCAAAGCAATGCGCTTCAGGATAAGCTTAGTCATTATGCGTCCAACCAGACCTTTTCAGCGAGACGGGCACCCATGAAGTTGAACATCGGATGCGTGGTCACGCCCTTCAGTTTCTTGGATGTCGCATCCAGATAATCTCCGAACATCGGGATCATGGCGCCGCCCTCATTGGAGATGAGCGCCTGAAGCTCGGCATAGATTTCCTTGCGCTTCGCATCATCGAGAAGTGCACGCGCCTCGATGAGTTTCCTGTCGAAGTTTTCGTTCTTCCAATGGGTATCATTTTGCGCCGAGGTGGACTGGTAAGCGATGGTCAGCATCTGGTCTGCTGTCGGGCGTCCGCCCCAGTATGACATGCAGAATGGAGCTTTCATCCAGACATTGTCCCAGTAGCCATCGGCGGGTTCGCGCTTGATCGAAACATCGATGCCGCCCTTGGCCGCACTCGTGCGGAAAATCGCCGCTGCATCCACAGCGCCGGAGAAGGCGGCGTCGGAAGCGGAAATCTCTACCTTGAGCGTATCGAGGCCAGCCTGCTTCAGATAAAACTTCGCCTTCTCGGGGTCGTATGGACGCTGCGCCAGATCCGCGGCATAGAAGCGGTCAGAACTCGGGATCGGATGATCGTTCCCGATGCGGCCATAGCCACGCAGCGCGGTTTTCAAAAGCTGCTCGCGGTCGATGGCGTGCTTGATGGCAAGGCGGATATTGTTGTCCTTGTATGGCGCCTGCGTGCAATCCATCAGGAATGTGAAGTGCTGGCCGCCAGCCGACTGGACGATGTTGAGGTTGGGGTTACGGCGCAGCAGGTCTACTGTCTTGAAGTCGAGCTGGTTGATCGCATGGACCTGACCCGACATCATGGCATTGGTGCGTGCGGCGATATCGTTGATGACGATGACTTCCACAGCGTCAACGTGAGCGGCATTCGGCTTCCAGTAATTCGGATTACGGGTAAAGCGCGAACGAACGCCCGGATCGTAGCTTTCGAACACGAACGGCCCGGTGCCGACAGGTTTGCTGAAATCCGTCCAGCCTTCGGGCACAACGAGGAAATGGTAGTCGGACAGGATGTAAGGAAGGTCTGCATTACCGCTTTCGAGGACGATCTTGACCTCGGTGTCGGAAATCTTGTCGACGCTCTTGAGCGCAGACGCAACCGAGCGTGCCGCAGAGGTGGTTTCGCCACGGTGCAGGTTGATGGAGTAGATGACGTCTTCCACTGTCAGGGTCTTGCCATTGTGGAAGGTGACACCCTGACGCAGCTTGAAGACCCACTCCACGGCGCCGGGCTGCGCTTCCCAGCTTTCGAACAATTCAGGCACAGCGTGATTGCTGGCATCGATCTCGACAAGGCCGTTCATGATCATGAAGGCCTGATTGACCGGCACCCAGTCTTTCAGGATGCGGGGATCGAGGTTATCAGTGGTGCTGCCGCCGCCGATACCCAATTTCAAAACGCCACCCTTCTTCGGTGTGTCCGCGCCTTGCGCACTGGCGTCTGTAATGAAACCGGCAGAAAGCGCCGCGAGGCTGGCCGCGCCGGCAAGAAAATGCCGCCGGTCGAGCGAGAAGGAAAAGGGGGAGGATGTCATGTTTGGGTTCCCTGTTTTTTATCGGGGCCGGACGAGCCGCGGCTGGCAGTGGCGTATCGTACTCGACGGTTCGGCACTAGATACCGATGCGCGCAGGGGGGTATGATTTTTGCGCATGGGGTCATGAAATCTGAGCGCATCCGGTTATCTGCGAAGCGGAGTAAAGGGATGCGCCGGAGCGGATCCGGTGTAGCAGGCGCTCGCCGGGCGGGCGTGTTTATGGAGTGGATACAAATGGGGCTAGCGGATCTTGTCGGCCTTGCAGGAGCTTTTTTTTATCTCTTCGCCTATGCCCTGTTGCAGCTGCGACTTCTGACGATAGAAGACTGGCGTTACACTCTTTTAAACGTTCTGGGTGGCGTGTTTCTGATCTATTCGCTGATATGGAATTTCAACCTCGGCTCGCTGATTTCACAGGTCGCCTGGCTGCTGTTCACCATCATCGGCTACGCGCGGTTCCTCCTGGACCGGCGCCGCAAGACACCTCCTGCGCAGGCATGACGGGTTTCAGCGCGCGGTTTTATGGTTGTCTGCAATCAGCCAATCGGAGACCTCGCGCACAATTTTACGCTGGTGGCGATCTGCCGGTCGCATCAGGTAAAATTTGCCTTCCGAGCGCATGGCATGGGAATGCACAGGAACGAGCGCTCCGCTATCCAGTTGGTCGCGGATGAGCCAGGTCCACCCAAGCGTTGCACCAAGCCCCTGCGATGCCGCCGCGACGCAGAGGCCATAGTCTCCGAGTTTCCACTGGATTGCATCCTGTGGCGGCAACAGGTGTGATGAGCGCCACCAGTCGCTCCAATCCTGCCATTCCCGCATCGAATCTTCGATGGAGATCAAAACCGGTGCCCTCTGCTCCATAAGATTGGCCATGCCGCGGGCAGAGACGGGGACGACCTCCTCCTGGCCGAGTTCCGATAGCCAGACGCCAATCGGTCTTTCCTTGCGATAGAAAATAGCCAGGTCGAATTCATCCAGACGCAGATGTGCCACATCGTCAGTTACCCGCACCCGCAATTCGATGCCGGGAATATCGCGTTTCAGTTTCTGCAGGCGAGGCATGAACCATTGATCCGCAATCCCGCGGGAGCAGGCAATGGTGATCTGGCTGGCGCCGGTCCACGAGCGGACTCCGTCCGGACACTTGCGATATCGAGGATCAGCCGCGATATATCGATCGAGTAGTTTTCGCCGATAGTCGTCAGTCGCACGCCTGTCGGCACGCGCTCGAAAAGCTTGGAGCCAATGAACGCTTCCAGCTTGCCGATCTGCCGGCTGACGGCGCTCTGCGTCAGGCCCAGCTCGTTGCCCGCGCGGGAGAAGCTGCCCAAACGGGACGCGGCCTCAAAAACAACAAGCGCCTCCAGCGGCGGCAATCTAAAAGACGGTTGCATTCAGGTTCCCAAAAACAGAGTTTGCGATCCGATACACCGCCGCCGCAAACTCTTCAATTTTTTTGGGATTCCATGCCGCGCTAAGGCTTTGCCACTAGCGCCTTTCTGTTACCCAAGACTAGGGCTGACGGTCCGGCATTATCAGCCAGAACAATTGCACGAGGTCGCGCCAGGTTCGAGCCAGATCCTCGGCCGTCGATGTCAGCTCCCTGTAAATATAGATGCCCGCAAGCGCGAGAAAGGCTGCAAGCGTTAGAACGGCCAACAGTACCCAAGGCCAGATGAGGCGTTTGCTCTTTGGCTTTGGTTCGGGCTTTGTGTCCAGATTGGGGTTCAATCACCGTCTCCTCATTCGCTTGAGGACTATGATGAAAACCGCGGGACTGCAACCGGAGGGGATACATCGCGCCCCTTCAACCCACTGGCACATAGAAGAATAACAGGTCTGCATTGACTGGGGCGGGGCAGTGAGCCGCGCCGCTTTGACGCCGCTTCACTCTTTCGCAGCGGTCGGAACGCGAAGCCGGCATCTGCCACAATTGTGGAGTTTTTGCCACGAAAACATCAAGATTCATTCAGCCACAGTTCACCGGCAACGGCGCTAAATCCCTCCATCCCGGAAGGAGGGAGATGAAATGCGTAAGATGATTTTAAGCGCTGGAATAATTCTCGGTGCCCTGTTCGGCAGTGGCGCGAACGCGATGCCTGTCGGTCAACCGGCCGCACCCCTGGCATCCAACGTTCAAAGTGTGGACTATGCTTGCGGACGCGGCTTTCATCTATCGCCGCGCGGATATTGCCGGCCCAATGGACCGCCGAGATATGAGCGCGGCTGGGACAGACGTGATCGCTGGGAAGGCCGTAGGGAGTGGCGTGAACGTCAGGCCCGCAGAGAATGGCGCGAGCGCAGAGATTGGCGCGAACATCGCGAATGGCGAGACCGTCGCGACTATCGATGGTAATGAACACAGGCCCTCTCCGAACCGGGAGGGCCTTTACCATTTGGGTGCGTCTTGAGTTTTTTGGCGACGATCATCAACGCATAGATTGATCGGTCTGACCCAATTGCCGTCATCAATCATTTGGGCCGAACTCTTCCCGAATGATCCAAGGTTTTGACGCGTTTGCCGGGAGTGCCAAAGAACTGGTCGGTGGAAGTTCGACCTTTGCAATCTTCCATCATAATGGGTGCAATGGACCAAAAGGTGCGGTCGTCCTATAGCCCTTTCTTCTAGTTTCCCGGTGCTGCGGCTGACCCTGCAAGAATGCCGCCATCGATGTTCAGTTCGGCCCCAGTCATATAAGTTGCCTCGTCCGATGCGAGCAGGACTGCGAGCGCGGCGACCTCCTCGGCCCTGCCAAAGCGTTGCATGGGCGTTTCTTTGACCAGCGCGGCTTCACGATCTTTGCGATCCGGGCCATTTCCCAACATCGGCTCCCACATCGGTGTCATTACGGCCGCAGGGTGAATTGAGTTGCACCGGATGTTCAAGCCCTGACCGGCGCAGTAGAGGGCCACGCTCTTGGTGTGATTGCGGATTGCGGCCTTGGATGAGGCGTAGGCTGCTGCCATTGGAATTCCGACAAGCCCTGAGCGTGAGGAAATGTTGATAATCGATCCCGCACCATTTGCTCGCATGGCGCGGATTGCATAACGGCAGCCCAGAAAGGTGCCATCCAGGTTGACCTCATGGACCTTGTGCCAATCAGCAAGTTGGGCATTTTCTGGATCATGGGCTGGCGGGGCTCCTTCGAATGGTCCTTCAAAGCCTGTTATTCCCGCATTGTTGACGACGACGTCGATCTTGGGAAATTGACTGGCAATTTTCGCCCAGTCTGCCTCGCATGCGACGTCGAGACGGACAAACCTCCCGCCGATTGAGCCTGCGGTCAACAAGCCGCCATCCACGTCGATATCGGTAACGATGACCTGTGCCCCCTCGTCAGCAAACGCTTGGGCGATAGCCGCACCAATTCCGCGCGCCGCGCCGGTCACGAGTGCGGTCTTTCCAGAAAGTCTGGGCATGAATGTTCCTTTGATGCAAATGCTGAGCTAGCCAACGCGTCGTTTTAAAAAGACTGCGCTGTCATCGACGTAAGTCCGGATTATCGGCGATCTTTGTCCATGGTCATAAACTTCTCATCAGCATCCTTTATTTACCCACCGCCGTCTTATTGTTCAAGAAATGCAACGTAGTAGTCCGCCGATGGCTTCATTGGACGAACTCCACCAGCGCGCATAAGCCCGCTGGCATCTGTCATGCGCAGAGACTCCAGTCAGGTTTCGACAAACAGCTTTTCGATCGCAAAATCGATGAAGGCGCGCAGCCGCGGCGCCATGAAGCGGGCTGATGGCCAGACAATTGAAAACTGGCCTGGTGCGGCGAGATGTTCGTTCAGGACCGTCTCGAGCAGGCCATCCCTGATGGCGTCCGTCGCCAAGAATTCGGGCATGTAAGCGAGCCCCATCCCGTCAATCGCCGCCGCCCTTATCGCCTCCATATTACCGCAGGTGAGGGCGATACGCATGCTCGACAGGGGGTTGTCGCCGTTTTCCAGCAGCCATTCCTGAAACTTGCCGGAGGTCGGAAAGCGGAAGCGCAATGCATCATGCTCTGGCAATTGGCTGGGGTGCCGGGGCGTGCCCATTCGTTGAAAATAGTCGGGCGACGCGCATAAAATGAAGCGGAATGGACCAAGACGCCGCGCTATCAGGCTGGAATCATCTAGCTCGCCACTGCGGATTGCCGCATCGAAGCCGCCCTCGATCAGATCGACGCGCCTGTCGTTAAAGTCGAGTTCCAGATCGATATCGGGATAACGCCGGCGAAATTCAGGCACGATCGGCAGCAGAAAGCGGTATCCGATTGTCGGAAGCGTCACGCGCAGACTGCCGCGGGGCAGGGCCAGATTGTCCGTGACTGCTTCATGTGCGTCGCGCAGATCGGTCAGGATGGACCGATATCGCTCAAACAGCATTGCCCCTTCATTGGTCAGGGAGACCTGCCGGGTGGTACGGTTGAACAGCCGCACGCCCAGGGATGCCTCTAGTCGGGCAACGCTCTTTCCGACAGCAGAAGGTGACAGCCCCAGGCTCTGCCCGGCCTTGGCAAAATTCAGCCTTTCGGCAACCCGGACGAAGGCATCGATCTCGCTCAACTTATCCATTGTCACTGATTAGAGAATTTTAATCCGCAATGAAAGGCCTGTGAGGCCGATTGTCGAATTCAAGGCGTCTGATGAGAATGGATGCCGATACGCGACCTTGGTGTCGCGATGCCATTTCACGATTGGAGTTCGCATGAACGACGCCCCTCATAGAGCCTCAGCCAGCCGGAATTCGGTATTGGTGGCGGTATGTCTTGCCGCCTTGACGCTTCCTTTGAACTTCTCCGCCGGTGCGGTTGCCACGCCGGCGATAGGGCAGGACCTCGGTGGATCGCCTGCATCCCTCACCTGGATCACCAATGCCTTCATGCTGGCTTTCGGAAGTCTTCTGATGGCGGCGGGCGCGCTGGCCGATCGATATGGCAGACGGCGGGTGTTCTTGATCGGCCTTGCGCTGTTTACCGGCTTCTCCTTTGCGCTTGGATTTGCGCCTTCGGTGTGGATCATCGATCTGCTACGTGCCGGTCAAGGCGTGGGCGCCGCCGCTGCCCTGGCCGGAGGGACGGCCGCACTTGCGCAGGAATTCGACGGCCACGCTAGGACGCGCGCCTTTGGGTTGCTTGGAACGACCTTCGGCGTCGGTCTTGCATCTGGTCCGCTGCTGACGGGATTGATGATCGAAACGGTCGGATGGCGGGCAATATTCCTTGCCGGCGGCCTGATCGGCCTCCTTGCCCTGATCCTCGGCCCGCCACGGATGCGTGAAACGAGGGATCCCAATGCGGCGGAACTCGACTGGCTGGGCGCTGCAAGCTTCACCCTCACGCTCACCCTCTTCACCGTTGCGATGATCGAACTGCCTGTTCTCGGGTCCACCGGCATCATCGCTTTCAGCACAGGATTTGCGCTTTCGCTTGCAGCCTTCGTCTTGATCGAAATGCGGGCGGCGCGACCGATGCTGGACTTATCGCTGTTCCGTTATCCGCGGTTCGTGGGGGTGCAGCTATTGCCAATCGCCACCTGCGCCTGTTTCGTTGTTCTTCTTGTTATCATCCCGTTGCGCCTCATCGGTATCGAGCAACAAGGAGCAATCGGGGCGGGGTTCATCATGTTGGGACTGTCGGCTCCGATGCTGGTGGTGCCTATAGTTGCGACGATGTTGGCGCGTCATGTTTCGCCGGGCATGCTCTGCGGCATCGGCCTGCTGATCGCCGCCTCTGGCCTCGTCTGGCTTGCCGGCTTCACCGTAGAGGATGGAGCCATGATCGTTCTGCCCATGCTCGTCATCGGGGTGGGCGCCGGCCTGCCATGGGGCCTGATGGATGGCTTGTCCGTTGGCGTCGTGCCGGTGGAGCGTGCGGGAATGGCGACCGGCATATTCAGTACCGTGCGGGTTGCCGGTGAGGGCATCGCGCTTGCAGTCGTCAGCGCCGCCCTGTCGGCATTGACCTCGGCATCCCTCGGACGGCTGGCGCCCTTGTCTGAATCTCTCCTGAACCAGACAGGTCAGCGTCTGGCAGTGGGCGACTTGGCGGGTGCAGCGGCAATATCGTCCCACATCGGGGACGACCTGTTGCGGGATGCCTATCAGACTGCGTTTTCGACACTTTGCTGGTGGCTGGCCGCGGTAACGACGCTATGCGCCATCGCAGTCCTTCTCCTGTTGCCAAATAGTACTGCGGTCGCCGACAAGGTGACGGCTCCGTAGATTATCGGGAACGAACACGGTGTTCCCGGTTGGGCGTGGAGGAGGAGAGTCCAGTGATGCGGGCCGAAGGACATTAGCGGGCATATCCTTTGATATGCTTCTCCGGCCCGCCTTCCGGGCAATCTCCTACTCATGTGCCATTGTTCAATGAACTAGGCTACGGGAGCAGGCAAGATCGCCTCTTTCACAGCCAGTTCTGCCATGGCGAGTGCGGCATCACGGGTTTTGGCGGCGGCAATAAACCGGCCGTTGTGGCAAAAGCTCGCGCCTTCAACGCCACAAACCGCTTCCAGATCGCCATTTGTAAGGCCAGCCCATGCCGCAGGCAGGTCTGCCCGCAGTTCAAAGCCTTCATCTGCACGACGGATACCGGTCAGACACCAGTCCTTGTCACGCGGGTGAACGACAAACAGCAGATTGTCGGCGCCCGCCTTCACAATGGCGGGCCGAAACGGCATCCCCATCGGCAATTCCAGAATATGACCTTCACCGGCATCGACGATAGCCTGCATTACAAGCGCCTCGGCGCGCAGTTTCGCAGCGCTTTTGGATATTTTCGCCTCGACGAAGCTGCGGGCAATGACGAGCGCCGCGTGGAAACTGCGATCATCGGCTTCGGGGTCGGTCTCGTCAAAAACAGGTTTCAGAGTTTCCAGCAGGACAGGCAGCGTCAGTGCAACCAGCGGCCCGGCGACGGAGGGGCTGACCGCACCATTGTCGACCAGATCGACCGGCAGCACAAAGCTTCCATCGAAAGAGGCATGGATGGTTTCGACATGTTCATCGGGGATGCCGAAGGCGGCAAGATAGTCCCTGCCGAAATGCTTCCAGATCAGTCCGAACGAACTATATGGCTGACCGTCATCCCTCAGCGGCGCGCCGCGCTGATGGTGATCGAATATCCCGCTTGTCGCGTCATAAGCGCCGCCGACATCGTAGATGATGCGGTCCACGCCGGGGGTGATCCATTCCGGCGCCCTGCTGCGGACGATGCGGGCCTGCGGGAACAGCCGGGTCAGGATGACGCTGGACAGCAGTTCGTCGGCATGGAAGCCACCGGAATGGGTGACGAGAAAATCCGGGATCATGTCAGGATACGCCTTGTTGCTTGCGGGAGGTCCGCCTGGAATTGAGGCACCTGATACCCTTTGCCCGACGCCATCTCAACCCGTCATTCGCCGCTTCTGTATCATATTGCCGGTGCGGGACTGGCTCCACTCGTAGCGGAAGGTAACGCCGCTCCCCTTGTCGCCTTCCTGCACTACGTTGGTTTCCGTGTTTCGTATGTACTGGAAAACCCATAGGTATTGCAGTCGGGGAGGAGCGGCATTTGCCTCTTCGTCAGGCGGCATCCAGAGAGAGGGTCAGGTCGGCGACCAGATCGTCTGGATGTTCGATGCCGATTGACAGCCGGATCGTGGAATCAAGGACACCAATGCGCTGGCGGACATCGGCCGGAACACCCGAATGCGTCATCGTTGCAGGATGGGAGGCGAGAGATTCCGTGCCGCCAAGGCTGACCGCGAGTTTGAATATCGTGAGAGCGTTGAGGAATTTGAAAGACGCTGCCTGCCCGCCCGCAATGTCAAACGAGAAGGTCGATCCCGCACCGGTGCATTGATCTGCAAACACCTTGCCAACCGGGGATGCCGGATCGTGAAACGGCAGATAATGGATTTTCTCGACCTTGGGATGCGCCTTCAGGAATTCGGCCACCACCTCGGCATTGCTGTTTGCCCGCTCCATGCGGATTTGTAGCGTCTCAAGCGAGCGCCCGAGCATCCAGCACGAATGCGGGTCGAGCTGCGTGCCGATCGCTCCGCGTAATGCCTTCACCTGCTTCATGACATCCTTGCGACCGAGCGCTGCGCCGGCAATGAGGTCGGAGTGCCCGCCAACGTATTTTGTCAGTGAATAGAGCGAGATATCGGCACCGTGCTCGATAGGCCGCTGGAACACCGGACCGAGGAGTGTGTTGTCGCAGGCGATGATTGGCCTGTGCCCCTGCTTCTGGCCGATCACGTCGGCAACGCGGCTGATCATGGGGATGTCGACAATACTGTTTGTCGGGTTGGCGGGGGTCTCGATGAGGATGACGGACACCCTGCCTTTCGCCATCGCAGCCTCTGCGGCTGATATCACCGAGGCCTCGCTGACACCGTCGGCGAAACCCACCGCCGAAACGCCGAAATTGTGGAAGGTCTTTGCCAGCAGCGTCTCAGTGCCGCCGTACAAAGGCTGGGAATGGAGTACGGTGTCGCCCGGTCGAACGAAGGCGAAAAGCGTCGTCGAAATGGCGGACATGCCGGACGAGAAGAGCGCACAACTCTCGGTGCGTTCGTAAACGGCAAGGCGGTCCTCGACGATCTCGCTATTGGGATGGTTGAAACGCGAATAGACGAGGCCTGCACCTCTGCCTGCGGGCGGCTCCTTGCGGCCGGAGACATAGTCGAAGAAGTCGCGACCGTCTTCCGCCGACTTGAAGACGAAGGTCGAGGTCAGGAACACAGGCGGCTTCACCGCTCCTTCCGACAATTCCGGATCGTAGCCGTAATTGAGCATCTGGGTTTCAGGATGGAGAGCGTGGTTGCCGATATGGGTTTTAGACGGATGCGGTGCGGTCATTTGCGGAAGGTCCTCCTCAACAGACGTTGAACTGTCCGCAGCTTACATCCAATCAAGCCAAAATACCTTGCATTCTGAAGCGTGGATATGTCTGATGAAGCAATATATTGCGGAGAATTGTGCTTTATGTCGCAGAAAATTGCAGATCCAATCGACCGGCGGATAGTCAAGGAGCTGTCTGCCGACGCAAGGATCACCAACAACGAACTTGCCGAGCGAGTGGGCCTGTCGGCATCTGCATGTCTGCGGAGGCTGCGACGGCTGGAAGAGACGGGGGTGATCAAAGGTTATTCCGCGATCGTCGATCCGGCAATCGAGGGATGGACCATGACCGCGCTTGCATCCATCCGCCTCAGTCGCCAGCACGATGACGAAATCCGGATGTTCGAGGCGGCCGTTCTGGACTGGGACGAGGTTCTGGAATGTCACCTCGTCACGGGTTCGAGGGACTACATGCTCAAGGTCATGTGCGGTGGGCTCGAGGACTACGAGCGCTTCATCAAGGAGAAGATCGCGAAGCTGAAATGCGTCGACACCATCGAGACCAGCTTTGTCATGAACACGATCAAGGCGCGGCGTATCTAAGCTTTGCTAGAAGCTCCGCGCCCGGTGTGTTCAAGCTCCGAAAACCGGAGCTTGAACCGTTTGGGGGTGCGATCGGACGACTTACTCGGCCGTCGCCTGGATATCGACCTTGTCGAGAAGAAGCATCGGGTTTTCAGACGCTGCAACCAGATCAAAAAGACCAAGGCCATTTGGTCCAGTGGAGCGGGCGGTAACCGTAAGAGTACCGGGGTTGTTGATGAAGCGAAGCAACGCGTCCACCGCACTCTTGAGTTTGGGCTGTTCAGCTGCGATCTGCTGCAATCCCGCGCTTGCCACGAGTGTCAGAACACCGCGCACTTGATCCTCGGTCATGTCGTTTTGCAGAGCATACAGCTTGATGGCCTTGGCCATCAAACCTTCGTCCTTGATCGTCAGCTTTACCTCGCGACCCGCGAGCCCCAGGAGGGCGGCCTGAGTACGATTGGTGTCGAAGGAAAAGAACTCCTCCGTGAACCCGCTCGCCAGACCGGAAAAATTGACGCTGCCAATATCCTTGCCGCGCATGGAGACTTCCCGGATCACCAGGTTCTTGTTCGGTTCATCCCAGCCGGCGGCAAGGGCATAAGACAGGGCGAGTGCCTCGAAACCCAGTTTGCGGGCTTCGACAAAAACTTCCTCCGTCGAATCTGCCGGGATGGGAAGAGAAAGGTCATCCTGCCTGATCACGATATCTGTGGGGATGCCGTTGAAGGGCTTTGTCAGACCCATCTCGAAATTCCTGAGCGTGAACTTGATGCGCTCAGGCGTGCCTGATGTCTTTTCCTCTGTCTCGTCTTCTGTTTGTTCCGGGGCTGCGACATCAACGTTGATGCCACCGACACGGATGGTGCCCAGTTCCGGTATCAGATGATTAAACGGGAAAGTCTCGATCTGCTTGTCGTCAAGCCCGACGATTTTGGAGAGACTCTCGATTGTAGAACTCCAGTCAAAGCCCTTGAGGCTTGCCTCGGCGACTTCGATCGTGTCGACGCCATTTCCGATCGACATGCCATTCAGGCCGAAGTCGAGCTTACGGCTGTCCATCTGCATATCGATACGATCAATGCCGACCTTGACCCTTTTGCCGGCAGCTCCTTCGCTTTCATCAGGCGCGTCGGCCTTGAACCCGAGCAACTGCATGTTGCTCTTGCCAATCATATCGAGAATGGACAGGGCCTTGGCGAAAATTGCCTGGCGTTCCTGAGGTGAAAGCTCGTCGGTATTTTGGGTCGCCGCCAGTGCGTTCATCGTTTCCAGAAGCGGCTCGGCCGGCATGCGGGCGCTGAAGCCGTCGCTACGTATTTCATCGTAGGTGAAATGACCGTCTCCGTCTGAGAACGAGATTTTGCTGACGGAGAGCGGGCCATAGAGAAGCTTTGCGTCCTTATCTTCGGGACCCGCTTTTTCCGTATAGAGCCTTGCGAGGTAAGCGGCATCGAAGTCCTTCCCGGCTATGGCGCCGGTCGATACGACCAAGTGCTTCTTTTTCATCGCGCCAGTGCTGTCCGGTAGATCCATCTGGATGTCGTAGCTGGCATTGTCGATGGAATATCGGGCGACCCGGCCTTTGGCGATGTCCGAGAAGGCTACGTTCTTGTAAACAGTCTTCTGCTCGGTGGTGGCGATGGACTGCGTGAATGTCATCTCAGGCGTGGAAATACGCTCTGCTGCAAAGCGCTCTATGCGCTTGGGCAGAGAGTTGGCATTTCCGTCTCCGGATACTTCAGCCGCATCCGGTTTTGTGAACGCGGCATTCTCGACACGCGCATGCGCCATCGAGATCTTGCCGGTTGGCACGTCAACATTGATGTCGTTCAGCTCCAGTGCGCCATCCAGGAAAGGAAATTTTGGACGTCCATCGATAGCTGCAATCCGGATATTCTTGCCATCGGCAAGCGGCAAGGCCAGTTCGCGAATGTGAATCTGCCCGAGGAAATCAACCTCAACGGAACGGGCAGTTGCGCCAGTGCGAGCAACGAGTTCGCTGACCTTTGCTTCGTAGAAGGCCTTACCCCCGATGACGCCTGCAGCAGCAACAGCAATAATCGCAACCGCCGCCCATAAAGCTTTGGTCCGGCCCTTACCGGTTTGGGTATTTA
Source organism: Rhizobium sp. AN5 (assembly GCF_900215255.1). Taxonomy (NCBI): domain Bacteria; kingdom Pseudomonadati; phylum Pseudomonadota; class Alphaproteobacteria; order Hyphomicrobiales; family Rhizobiaceae; genus Rhizobium; species Rhizobium sp. AN5. The sequence continues at coordinate 95,271 of NZ_OCMJ01000003.1, read as the reverse complement.
CCTGTTCCACGAAATTGGTCCTCTCCGACGCGATTTGAAACTGCACGCCTTTTAAGCACGCGAAAGTTGCTCCGCAAGTAGGCGCTAGCGGGACAGTTGGAGAACTTGTCCCGAAACCCAAAACGCCGGGTCCGCTCGTGACCAAATATCAAACGGGACAGCCTGGCATTTTGCAGATCATAAAGGTCATGCATGCTGGGCAGCGCCAAGGCGGTGCCGGTATCGACTGCCTCAGCTACCGCCACTCACTGGACAATATAGTAGACATAGTCCACCATATTGTTTCCGACGTATGAAGCGTCGGCCAAAGCGAACAAAGTTACAAAAAAACAAGGGGAACTTATGTCGCATCCAACCACGTCAGCCGACGTGGTGCTGTCCGTTCGCAATCTCACGGTGGATCTTCCGCCGGGAATGGAGCGCACCCACGCGGTCAAGAATATCTCTTTCGACCTCCACGCAGGTGAGATCCTGTGCATTATCGGTGAATCCGGGTCCGGCAAATCCGTCACTGCCAGCACGATCATGGGGCTGTTGTCGCCCGTGATAAAAGTCAGCTCCGGCGAAATCCATTTCAAGGGAATGGACATACTTGCGGCCAGGGAAGATAAAATCCGGCCGCTGCGTGGTCAGGCGGTCTCAATCATTTTCCAGGATCCGCTCTCCGCGCTCAATCCGTTGATGACAATCGGGGATCAGATCGCAGAAGTGCTTGAAGCGCATGGCTATGGAACGCCTGAAACCCGCAAGGCCAAGGTTCTGGATCTACTTGAAGAAGTCGGTCTTCCCGACCCGCCTCTGATGCGGCTGCAATATCCATTCCGTCTGTCTGGCGGACAACGCCAGCGGGTCATGATCGCCATGGCACTGGCACTCGATCCGGATGTCCTGATTGCCGATGAGCCAACAACCGCTCTCGACGTTACCACCCAGGCGCAGATCCTTGAGCTCATCCGCAAGATACAGAAGCGCAAGAACATGAGCGTCATGTTCATCACCCACGATTTCGGCGTCGTTGCCGAAATTGCCGATCGCGTCGTGGTGATGGAGAAGGGATATCTTGTGGAGCAGGGAAGGGCGGACCAGGTTCTGGTCAATCCTGTCCACCCCTATACCCAGCGACTTGTCGCTGCGGTTCCGCGGATGCGGAGCACTGAGCGTTCAGTCAGCGAAGAAGCTCCCGTCGTTCTCAAGGTCGAAAATCTTGAGAAGGAATATCGCAGCTCCGGCTCGTTTTTCCGCAAGGCCCGTATCGTCAAGGCGGTCAATGGTGTCAGCTTCAAGCTTCACAAGGGCCAGACCCTTGGTATCGTTGGCGAAAGCGGGTCGGGCAAGTCCTCGCTCGGGCGTGTCCTGCTGAAATTGCTGGAGGCGGATGGCGGTTCAATATGCTTCGATGGCCGTGACATAGCAGCGATGGACGAAACGACGTTTCGATCGTTGCGACCCTATATCCAGATGATTTTTCAGGATCCTTTCGCGTCGCTTAATCCCCGCCATACGATCGGCAGGATCTTGACGGTGGGCCCCGTTGCCCACGGAATGGCTGTGCATGAGGCGAGAATAAAGGCTCTCGGAATTCTGAAGCTCGTGGGGCTGGATGAACAGGCCTATGACCGTTACCCGCACGAATTCTCCGGCGGCCAACGCCAGCGCATCGGCATTGCCCGTGCACTGATGTTTGATCCGGTCGTCCTTGTGGCCGACGAAGCCGTGTCTGCTCTCGACGTTTCCATACAGGCGCAGGTTCTGGAGCTTCTGGCGCGGGTGCAGGCTGAAATGAAGGTGGCGATGATCTTCATCACCCATGACCTGAGAGTAGCAAGCCAGATTTGCGACGATGTGCTTGTCATGCACAAGGGAACGGTTGTCGAACAGGGGCCGCCGACAAAAATCTTCCGGTCGCCGGCCCATCCCTATACCCGCAAACTCGTTGCTGCGATCCCCGGTGCGGACTGGGAACCTGCGGCAACTGCCGTCGGCACATAACATCGAAGTCTGACGAGCCAGGCACCTCGTCAGACTTTGCATCGCGCGACATCAAAGACCGATTGCACCGCCGGATTATCGTGGATCCGGCGGCGCGAGAGGTTTTCCTTTTAAAGGTCTGATTTAAATAATAAAAATATGATTTCAGGAATAAAAAGTAGTTGCGTTTGTCTACTAATTATCCTTTCATTCAGTCACGAAACTGACATACGACATGGCCGAAAACCTGCACTGCGGCACGCCGGGAAAGCGTGTGCGCCAATGTCGATCTTTGACCATTCGAACGGAAATTCCATGTCCAAACCAACTGAAAACCCGCCGACATCGCCAACTGATATCAATCTCGACGTGCTTGAAGACACGCTGAGCTTTTACATCCGCACGATCAACCTTGCCGTATCGCGCGATCTCGATGCCCGGCTGGACGGGCTGGATGTGGCGAAGGGAACTGGAAAGATCACGACCCTGCTGCTCGTCGATGACTACCCGGGTATCCGTCCTTCAGTGATAGCTCATCTGACGATGCGGGACCGGTCTGCAATGGGCAGGATCATAGACCAGATGGTGTCGCACGATCTGATACGCCGGGAAGTGTCGCAGGAGGACAGCCGCGCCCAGGAGCTTTACATCACCGAAGCCGGAGCGGCACTTGCAACGAAAATCCGGGAGATCGTTCCACAGCAATCGCGCGATTTCTTCAGCTTCATCCCGGAAGACGAGCAGAAGCAGGTTATCGACATTTTGCGTCGCGCCTACCGCCATATTGTGGGGCTTGCATGATGGAACGAACGACAAAACGCGTTGCTCTCATATCCGGTGCAAGCCGGGGTATAGGCGACCATATCGCCGCTACTCTTCTTGGCGAAGGCTGGTCGGTATCGCTTGGTATGCGCAGCCCTTCGCTGCCGCAATGGGCTGTAGGTCACGAGGGACAGGTCCATCTTGCCCATTATGACGCAAATGATGCGAGTGCGGAGAAGCGCTGGGCCGATGATGCGTATCAGCATTTCGGTCGTATCGATGCTGTCGTGGCCAATGCCGGCATCATGATACCGAAGACAGTGATCGAAGCAGACGACGAAGACATCGACGCCATGCTTGCGGTCAACGTCAAGGCACCGAGAAGGCTGGTTAAGGCCGCCTGGGAGGCGTTGAGCGAGAGCGGTCGTGGCCGGGTCATCATCCTCGCTTCCCTTTCCGGCAAGCGGGTGAAGTCCGCATCTGCCGGCAGCTATTCTCTCTCCAAATTCGCGGCGGTAGCGCTTGCGCATGCCATCCGACAGGCGGGCTTCGAAAGCGGCGTGCGTGCGACAGCCGTATGCCCCGGTTTCGTTGCGACCGATATGGCGACCGCCTTGTCCGAACGGCCGGCGGATCAAATGACCCAGCCCGCCGATCTTGCCCGCATCATTGCCATGCTGCTGTCCTTACCGAATGAGGCTTCCGTCGCCGAATTCGCCATCAATTGCCAGCTCGAGGAGTTTTTCTGACATGCCCGGTCCTTATGTCGTTCCCGTCCATGGCGATGCGGAGTTGCCGAAAGAAGTCGATGTCGTCGTCATTGGCGGCGGCATTATCGGCACCTCCACCGCGCTCGAACTTGTCGATCAGGGGCTGCGTGTTGCACTTTGCGAAAAGGGCGGTATCGGCCACGAGCAGTCGAGCCGCAACTGGGGCTGGGTGCGCATTTCCCGCCGCGACCCACGCGAGGTGCCCTTGATGGCAGAATCGCTGCGCATCTGGGCGGATCTCAATCGCCGCACTGGGCGAGAAACCGGTTTCAAGCGTTCCGGCATCGTCTTTACATGCGCAAACGAAAAGGAATTTTCCGAGCACGAACGCTGGAACCGGAATCTGGAAGGCTACCAGATTGAAAGCCGCATGCTGAGTAGAGCGGAATTCAAGGCGAAATATCCCGGCTCCAACATGAATGTTGCCGGCGCGCTCTATACGGCCGGTGATTGCCGGGCCGAGCCGCAGCGCGCCGCGCCTGCCATTGCGGAAGCTGCCCGCGACCGCGGCGCTTTCATTCTGACCGAATGCGCCGTGCGCGGTCTGCAGCTCTCGGGCGGCAAGGTGTCGGGTGTCGTGACAGAGCGCGGTGAAATTGCCTGCAAGGCGGCGGTCATGGCGGGTGGCGCGTGGTCCAGCCTGTTTCTCGGCAACAACGGTCTCGATCTGCCGCAGCTCAAGGTCATGAATTCCGTGCTGCGCACAAAGCCGCTGGAAGGCGGCCCGGAAGAGGCAATCTGGTCGAACGGTTTTGCGATCCGCAAGCGCCTCGACGGCGGATATACGATCGCGAACGGCTTCCAGAACATCGTCGACATCGTGCCCGCATCTTTCCGTTATGCACTGAAATTCCTGCCGGCTCTGCGGCATGAGTGGCGCTCGCTCGACCTGCGCCTGACTGGCCGCTTTTACGATGAATGGCGCATTCCGCGCCGCTGGGCGCTCGATGAGGCTTCGCCCTTCGAATATAATCGCGTGCTCGATCCCGTTCCGGCGATGGACATGACGGACGGCGCCTTTGCCAAGCTGAAGAAAGCCTTTCCGGTCTTCGAAAAGGCCGAAATTTCGCAGCGCTGGGCGGGCATGATCGATGTGACGCCTGACGCTATTCCGGTCATCGACAATATCGACGCCATTCCGGGCTTTCATGTTGCAACCGGCTTTTCCGGCCATGGTTTCGGCATCGGCCCGGCGGCCGGAAAACTCATGGCTGATATCGTCACAGGCCGCAATCCGATTGTCGATCGTCGCGATTTCCGTTTCAGCCGCTTCAGCGACGGTTCGAAGATCGAACTGGTCAGCGGCTTTTGAAATGAGAAGCCCGGCGGTCAGGTGCCGCCGATCCTTTTGACGCATGAGGCAGGCAACTGCTGATGGGAGTAGTACCGCCCAAAGAGGCGGAAGCAAAAATAATCGTCGTGTTCAACCATCGGATCAAGGGGAACTAAAAAATGTCCGACCAGAACAAGCCGCTTATCAATACCACCCGCCGCCAGGCACTCGGCCTTTTGGCGCTCGGCGCATCCGGCGTCGTCCTTTCCGGTCTTCCGGGTTTTTCCCGCGCCATGGCGCAGGATAAGTCCGCCAAAGGCCAGCTCACGGTCGGCTTCTCGCAGGAGCCTACCGTCTTCAATCCACATATGCCGCATATTGAAGTCGACGAAGGCATCCATTTCAGCATCTTCGACCCGCTGTTTTATGTCGACGAGAAAGGTGCCTTCGTGGCAGCTCTCGCCGCCGAAGTGCCGACGGTCGAAAACGGCGGCATTTCCGCCGATGGTCTCAACTGGAAGGTCAAGCTGCGTGACGACGTCAAATGGCACGACGGCAAGACGTTCACCGCTGAAGACGTGAAGTTCACGCTTGAACTTCTGGTCGATCCCAACTTCCGTTCATGGCGCAAGACCGGGCACGAATTCGTACGTGATTTGACCGTGGTTTCGCCGACGGAAATTACCTGGAAGATGGAAAAGCCCTTCGCGCCCTATCCCTCGATCCTTGCTTCCACATTTATTACGCCAAAGCATCTCTTAGGTGCGGAAGCTGACCGCAATACCGCCGCCTATAACAACGCGCCGGTCGGAACGGGCGCTTTCAAGTGGAAGGAGCGGGTTGCAGGTGACTACATTCTGCTCGACGCCAATACCGAGTATTTTGGTGATGGCCCGCATATAGAGCGTCTGGTCTACAAATACGTACCCGACCTGAATGTGATGTACACCCAGTTCAAGACCGGCGACATAGACGTGGTGGGCCTGCAATGGATCACACCCGACCATTATGACGAGGCCAAGGATCTCGCCGGCAAGGTGGTCAACGTCGTGCCGGGCTCGACGATTGAATCCCTCTCGTTCAACATGGAACGTCCACAGTTCAAGGAGCCGGCGGTAAGAGAGGCGCTTTATGCGGCGATCGACAAACAATCGATCATCGAGGCACTTTATTACGGTTTGCCCACACCCACCGAAAGCTACGTTCCGCAGCAGTCGTTCTATTACAATCCAGATCTTCCCAAGCATGAATATTCCATCGAGAAAGCTAAAAAGCTGCTCGACGATGCGGGCTGGGCGCCCGGGGCGGACGGCATCCGCGCCAAGGATGGCGTGAAGCTCGCCTTCACCTGCTCCACGACAGCGGGCAATCACATCCGCGAACAGGTTCAGCAATACATGCAGCAATCCTTCAAGGATATCGGCGTGGAGATGACTATTTCGAACCTGCCGCCGGCTGTCATGTGGGGTGACTACTGGATGCTGTCGAAGTTCGATTCGGTTATCGTCGGGCTCGACTTCCTGACCGGCCCGGATCCCGATACCTCCGACTTCTTCCGCTCGACGTCGAGCGCTGCAAAAGGTGGCTCGGGCCAGAATACCTGGCAGTTCGTCAACAAGGACGTCGATGATCTTCTGGCCAAGGGCGGCAGTCTCTTCGTGCCGGAGGAGCGCAAGGCCGTCTACCTGAAGATCCAGGAGATCATGCGCAAGGAACTGCCGCTGTTGCCGCTGTTCCAGTACGCAACGGTGCGTGGTCACAAGCAGGGCGTCGAAAACGTGAAGCCAAACGTCAATAACCGTATCGATACCTGGAACGTTGCGACCTGGCGTCTGGCGTAAAGCCTGCCGCAGACAGGGCTTTATGCCCGATCCATGTGAAGTGCCGGCTTTGAAGCAGCCGGCACTCTTACGGCTATTCGTGGATGGTGCTAGCCAGTTCCACGATGCGACCTGGAGTCTCATCATGCTGACCTTTCTTCTCCATCGGATATGGCAGAGCCTCGTACTTCTGCTGCTTGTCTCGATCATCGGTTTTGCCATCCTCAACCTCGCGCCTGGCGGGCCATTGTCGCAATTTGCCCTGACGCCCGGCATGACGCGGGAGGCGCTTGATCGCATCGCCCACCAGATGGGTCTCGATCGACCCTTGCCGGTGCAATATCTCGAATGGGCCTGGCGCCTGCTACAAGGCGATTGGGGGAAATCCTATCGCGACCAACGTCCGGTTCTCGATATCATCTCCGGGCATTTGTTTGCGACCCTGCTGTTGATGGTCTCATCAACCGTCGTATCCATCCTTGTCGGCACCTGGATCGGTATCAAGGGGGCGACCAAACGTTACACGCTGTTCGATTACACCGCCACGGTCGGAGCCATGGTGGCGCTTTCAATTCCCACCTTCTGGTTCGGGCTAGTGGCCATCTATGTTTTCGCGCTCAGGCTGAAATGGCTGCCGGCGGGCAACATGTATACGATCGGCGATCAGTCTTTTTATGACTATGCAATTCACCTGATCATGCCGAGCCTGGTACTTGCCCTCGTCAACATCGCCGTCTGGAGCCGCTACATGCGGACTGCGACGCTTGACGTCATCAATCAGGATTTCGTCCGTACCGCCCGCGCCAAGGGGCTGACCCCGCGCCGGGTTCTGATGAAACACGTCGTCGGCAATGCACTTCTGCCAATGATTACCCTTGCCGGTCTCCAGCTCCCGACGATTCTCGGCGGCGCCCTCGTAACGGAGACGGTCTTTACCTGGCCCGGCATGGGCCGCCTGTTCCTCGATAGCCTTGGTTATCACGACTACCCCGTCGTGATGGGGCTTCTGATGTTTTCCGCAATCCTCGTGCTCATCGGAAGCTTGCTCGCTGACCTCATGGTTGCTCTCGTCGATCCCCGCATCCGGCTCGGATAGGGCCGGATCGACGAAACGCCGCACTCAATCGAAGGAAAGACCATGTCCGCTGCAACCCTCCATCCCTCACAGGCCGCACCGCGGTTCCACTGGTGGCAGAACCGCACGCTGCGCCGTTTCGCCCGCCACAAGCTTGCTGTGCTCGGCCTCATCATGATCACCGTCATGATTTTCGCCTGCGTGGTCGGGCCCTATCTCTTGCCTTACGACGAATTGTTCATCGATCTGCGCGCCCGTTTTGCCCCGCCGATGACCGGTTACCATATTTTCGGCACCGATCCGCTCGGACGCGACATAGCCGCGCGCCTTTTCAATGCCGGGCGCATCTCACTGCTGGTCGGGTTTTTCGCGATGGTGCTGTCGACACTGATCGGCACCATCATCGGTGTCGTTGCCGGTTATTATGGCGGGCGCATCGGCGCGATACTGATGCGTTTCGTCGATGCCTTTCTGTCTTTCCCGAGTATTTTCCTGCTTCTCGCTCTGGCTGCTTTCGTCAAGCCGAGCCCGTTCATGATCACGGTTATCATTGCCGTCACGAGCTGGATGGAAATTGCCCGTCTGGTTGAAGCGGAAGTGCGGTCTCTGCGCGAACGCGACTTCGTCATGGCAGCCCGTATGCTGGGCCTGCCCAATGGCTGGATCATGTTCCGGGAACTGCTGCCGAATGCTGTCGGCCCCATCATCGTTGCCGCGACCCTGACGGTCGCGCGTGCCATCCTTCTGGAAGCCTATATCAGCTTTCTCGGTTATGGCATTCAGCCGCCGCTGCCGAGCTGGGGCAATATGTTGAATGGAGCCCAGCAATATCTCGACAAGGCGCCCTGGCTCGCCATCGTGCCGGGCGTCGCCATCACGCTTGCCGTCACGAGCTTCAATTTCATCGGTGATGGGCTTCGTGATGCGCTCGATGCACGCAGCGACCTGAACTGAAGGTGTCGGTAGATGGTTTCGTTCTCACCCTTTGACGTGACGCTGTGGTATGCGACCGCAGCTTCAGCACCGCATACGGAGCCTCTTTCCGGTAGCGTGCAGGCCGATGTCTGCATCGTCGGCGCGGGTTATACCGGTCTGACGACCGCACTGGAGCTGGCGAAAACCGGCATCAATGTCGTGCTTCTGGAGCGGCAGGAAATCGGCTTCGGCGGTTCGGGCCGCAATGCCGGACATTGCACGCCGACCTTTACCCATTATAGCCTGCCCGAGCTGCGCAGGATGCTGGGTGAGCCCTGGGCGGAACGGCTGATCGAACGGCAAACGCGGGCGAATGACCGCGTCTCGAGCATGATCCGCGACTATCAGATCGACTGCGAATGGGTACAGAACGGCTATGTGATGGGCGCACCGCATAAGGGCGCCATGGATGAGATCAGGCGCAAGGTCGAGACCTATAATGCGGTGGGCGCGAAAACCCGGCTGCTCGACCGTGACGAGGTGGAAGCGGTCACCGGCAGTACCCGTTTCGAGGGCGGCTGGCTGCACGAAGAGGCAGGTCACCTCAATCCGCTCGGTTACGCCCGCGGTCTCGGCCGTGCTGTCATCCAGGAGCGCGGAAAGATATTTACCGGCTCGGCAGTGACGGGTTGCGAACGCGACATAACCGGAGGCTGGAAGGTCAAGACCGATCGCGGAGAAGTGGTCGCGTCGAAAGTGATCTTTACCACTGGCGCCTATACGGTTGGTGGTTGGCCCAAGCTGGATCGGACCTTCAAGATTCAACGCGTGTTCGTTGCCGCCACGCAAATTTTGTCCGAAGAGACACGCCGGACCGTCCTGCCGCAGAACACGACCATCCATGATGGTCGCGGCGATATCTACGTCTACAAATACAATGCCGAAGGCCGGATCGTCGCATCGATGTTTCCCATGGGACGCCGCGGCCGCGACATGGCCTATACGAGACAGGTCATGAGCGAACGGCTCAAATGGCTTCATCCAAAGCTTCGGGAAGAGATCCGCTGGGAGTATTTCTGGTTCGGCGAACTCGATATGCAATATCGCACCGTGCCGCGGTTTTACGGTCCCGCGCCGGGCGTTGTGGCTTTGACCGGTCTTTCGGGCCGTGGTGTGCCAACCGGCTCGATGCTCGGTTCCATTCTTTCGGAATGGGCGCTTGGCAAGCCGGAGAACGAGCTTGCCCTGAAGCTGGAACCACTGAAGGCAGCTCCCTTCTTTATGGGTTTCGCACCCGCAATGGCGCTGCGTTACTACCGGCTGCGCGACAACATATCCACGAAACTAGCAGGGGCGGAACTGCCACCCCATGCCTGAACCGGCACGGCCACAAGGCCCGTACCAACATTGACAAAGCAAGGAGAATTCCCGTGACCATGCCGATTTTCAATATTTCCGATGACGTGGATCTTGTTCCGGCCATGCCCGCCGAAGGCCGTGAAGGCGGTTCGTATCGTCGCCAGATATGGCAGGACCAGATCGAAAATGGCACGATCGTCGCAGTCTGGAAGGCCGAGCCCGGCATCTACAACTATCCGGGTCGTGACCTCGAGGAAACTTTTGTCGTCGTTGAGGGTGAGGCAATGTATTCGCAGGCCGAAGCCGTGCCGGTGAAGATCGGTCCCGGATCGATTATCAGCATCGCCAAGGGCGTGCCAAGCCGCCTCGAAATCCTGTCGCCGTTCCGCAAGCTCGCAACTGTCATCCCGAAGCCTTGAGGTTTTGGGGAGGGGTGCCTGCAGACTTTATGGCAGGCTAGGCCCCTGTATGCCTGGCACGAAGATTGAGGTCTCGCCGATCTGTCTTTCGTCACAGCGATCCGGTGCAACGCTGATGGTCCGACAATCAAAGATTTAAAGAAATAGGGCTCCGAGGAGACGCAGAGCCCTGTTTGCGTTCAATGGTTTTGGGAAGTAGCCGGTGCAAAACAGGCCACTCATTTGAAACATCCTTGTGACCGTCATCCCTTTTCCCAGCGCCAGCCGGTGCGAAAGAGTGGTGCCAGGGCGAGGGCGTTGATCCCTTGCTTATGGGGGCGTGCATCGGACATACTTGCACTCGAACCACAAAGGGCCAAGGGCAAGACGAGCCAGCGACGTTAGTGCCGGCTCGCGGAGCCATGCGGGAAGATTTTACCTCATGAATACGCGATTTCTCGAAACTTTCCTCTGGGCTGCACGACTGAACAGCTTTTCGGCGGCCGCGGAACGTTTGAACACCACCCAGGCGTCGGTGTCCAACCGGATTGCCGCCCTCGAAAGGGAGCTTGGCGTCGTGCTTTTCACGCGCGATGTGCGCTGCGTCAACTTGACACCTGCTGGTCGTCTGGCGCTGCAGCATGCCGAAAAGATCGTCAATCTGACCGGTGAGTTCCGACAGATCGTGAGTAGCCGGGAGGCGCTGAGAGGCACTGTGCGCATCGGTGCTGCCGACACGATCGTCTATGCGTGGTTGCCGCTACTCATTCGCCGCATGAACGAACGCTACCCCGGCGTCAGCCTGGATCTGACCATCGACACCAGCCTGAAACTATCCCAGCGCATTCAAAACGGTGAGGTGGATGTCGGTTTCATCATGGGGCCGATCATGGCTGCAAATATCTACAATTCACCGCTCTGTACGTTCGAGTCCTGTTGGGTTGGCGCGGTCGAATTGCCGCTGCCGGAAACGGGTGTCACACTCGAAGATATCGCGCATTTTCCGTTACTTACCTTCTCGACAGGCTCGCAGCCACATCAGGCGTTGCGCGCGTTGCTCGATTCTCACGGACTGTCCGACAGCCGCATTTATAATTCCAATTCGCTGTCGATCATGACCCGCCTTGTGGCCGCGGCCGTTGGGGTGGGCGCTTTGCCGCGTGTGCTGGTGGACGCCATCATCAAATCCGGTGAGGCGCGTATTCTCGACATTAGTCCTTCAGTACCGCCCCTCACATTTCACACCGTTTATCAGGAGCGTGGCGATAACGCGATTGCCCGGGCCATTGCCGATATGGCGACGGAAATCGTCAGTGAAACCACCACGCAATGGATGACGGCTGCCGCCTAAATTTTGCGCTGCAGCGCAAAATGATTAATCTATAAGCTTACCTTATGGGTTTCGATAGAGTTTTTCCGTTTGTAATGAAAACAGTTCCCGTTCTTAATTCTCCTCGCAACATGAGAGGAGAGCAACGTGAAAGTCTCACTTGTTCAAATGAATACCCAGAATGACAAGGCAGAAAACCTTAAGGTTGCTGCCGATCTTATTGAGAAGGCAGTCAAGGCGGATAATCCTGACCTTGTTGTTCTTCCAGAATACTTTGCATTTCTTGGAGATAATCCCCAGGAGATGCATGAGAGCGGGGAGGAATTCCCCGGCGGCGAGATTTACACGCTGCTCTCGGGGCTGGCCAAGAAGCACGCTATCACGCTGCATGCCGGCTCCATCGTCGAGAAGGAAGGCAACCGCTTTTACAATTCGACGCTCGTTTTCGGGCCGGATGGAAGCCAGATCGCCCGCTACCGCAAGATGCACCTGTTCGATGTCGATACGCCAAACGGCATCAGCTACCGCGAATCCGACTCCGTTGCCCGTGGCGAAGAAGTCGTGACCTACAAGGTTGGCGACAAGACGGTCGGTTGTGGCATCTGCTACGATATTCGCTTCCCTGAACTGTTTCGCGCCCTGCGGGACAAGGGTGCAGACGTCATCGTTCTGCCAGCGGCCTTCACCCTGATGACGGGCAAGGACCATTGGGAAGTTCTGGCGCGCGCCCGTGCCGTTGAAACCCAGACCTACTTTCTGGCCGTCGGCCAGATCGGCACCCATGCGGGTGGCAAGAAGGCATGCTGGGGGCATTCCATGGTCATCGATCCGTGGGGCCACATCGTCGCCCAATGCTCCGACAGCGTGGGAACGGCCGGTGCCGTCCTTGACTTCGACTATTCGGCCAAGGTGCGCGCCAACGTACCGGTGGCGAACCACCACGTTCTCTGATCGGAGAAAGACTCAATGTTTATCGTCAACCCCATGCCCGAACAGATCGGTGCCGACATCATCGAGCTTCTTGAGAAGGTCGAAGTCGCAACGATCGGTCACGTGCTTCACTCCGGCTTCGTCGATCCTGAAATCCGCGCCGTCCTTCCGGGCAAACGTGTGGCCGGCACTGCCGTCACGCTGCGCATCCCCAATGCGGATTCGACCATGCTCCACTATCTGTCGCAGTTCGTGCGTCCCGGGGATATCGTCCTCATCGACCGTTGCGGCGATACCCGTCACGCCTGCTGGGGCGGTGTCATCACAAACACTATGAAGATGGCCGGCGTTAAGGCCGGTGTCGTTGATGGCCCGGCGACCGACTTCTCGGAGTTCGCCAAGGTCGACATGCCGATGTGGTGCCGTGGTCCTTCGCCCATCACCACCAAGATCCTCGGACTCGAAGGCGCGATCAACGTTCCGATCAGCGTCGGCGGCCAGGTGATCAATCCGGGCGATGCGATCCTGTGCGATGAAAGCGGTGTTGTCGCTCTTCATCCAAGCCAGGCTCGAGCCATGGCTGAACGCGCCATCGGCATGCAGGAAGCCGAACTCGTGCTTCTGGAGCGCCTGCGCAACGGTGAGAAATTGCCGGACATTTCTGGCGCCAACAAGCTCGTCCAGGCCAAGCTGAGCGCCTGACATCGTCTCACGGGTGGCGGACCGGTCCGCCACCCCCAATAATAATAGAGGAGAACAGGACAATGAAGAAAACTATACTTCTGAGTGGGATTCTCATGCTCGGCGCGGCCGCTCTGCCGGCGCACGCCCAGCAGACCGTGACGTTCCTCGGCTATAGCGGCCTTTTCCAGGAGCGTTACACCAAGGCCGTCATCGAACCTTTCATGGCGGCTAACCCTGATATCAAGATCGAATATTTCCCGCAGCAGGGCTCTGCTGCAATGCTCGGCTCGCTGCGCGCCCAGAAGGCTGCGCCGCAGTCCGATATCGCTCTGATGGATGTCTCCGTCGCCAAAACAGGTACGGACGAAGGTCTGTTCGACAAGATCGACGAAAGCGTAACCAAGAATGTCGCCGACCTCTATCCTAATGCCCGCTTCGAAGGCGTGGCCGGGGTTGGCGTAACATTCGACAATCTCGTGCTCATCTACAATACCGATGCCATCAAGACGGCTCCCGACAGCTGGAACGCTCTGAAGGATAGCGCCCTCAAGGGTAAAGTCGCCATGCTGAGCGCGCCCGATATCGTCGGTATCGGTACCACCATCATCATGGACCATATGAATGGCGGCACTGATTTCATCAAGAACATCGATGCCGGCATCAATGCGATGGCTGAAGTTGCTCCGAATGTGCAGACCTGGGAGCCGAAGCCGGAAGTCTATCCGAACGTTGTCAACGGCCAGGTTTCGTTGGGCGTGGGCTGGAACGCCCGCAGCCAGGTGAATGCTGACGGTTCCAAAGGCAAGATGAAGGTGGTTCTTCCGAAGGAAGGGACGATCCTCCAGATCAACACGCTCAACCTCGTCAAGGGTGGTCCGTCGTCCGAGGCTGCGCGCAAGTTCGTTGATTATGCGCTGAGCCCGGAAGCCCAGGCTGCCTTTACCGCCGCCATGTATTATGCGCCGACCAATTCCAAGTCCTCTGTCTCTGCCGATGTGAGTGAGCGCACGGTCGTCAAGGCGATGGACAAGGTCATCCCGGTGGATTGGATTGGCCTCTCGAAGGTCCGTGACCAGATTACGCAGGACTGGCGCCGCAAGGTCATTCCCCTCAGCCGTTGAGACTTCTGCGCCGGGCGCAAAAAAATGAAAGGACTTCCGCGGCTCCCATGGCAGTCGCGGAAGCAGCATACCAAAACCCTCGGATCATCTCCTCTGTCGGCGCTGGGGCGGAAGAGGTGGGAGCCGACGCGGACATGCATTCCGAGCAGGCCCTAAGGCCTGCACCAGGGGAGGCACCGCGAAACGGCGTAGCGAATTTTCGCCGCGCTTGCGTAGATCAAGGGCCAAGGCATTTCCGATTCCCTGCGGGTCGGAGATGTTCTGGAGAAAGGCAAGAAGCCAGAATGGGAACTTCAGATACCATGCAGCCAGGATTCCTCTCGATTCGTTCACTGACCAAGCGCTACGAGACAATCGTCGCCGTGGATAATCTCAATCTCGAGATTCCCAAGGGCGAACTGGTTGGCTTCCTAGGTCCTTCCGGCTGCGGCAAGTCGACGTCGTTGCGCATGATTGCAGGCCTCTCTCCTGTCTCCTCGGGGTCTATCCTGATCGACGGCAAGGACGTGACGAAACTTGCGCCTTACAAGCGTGACATTGGCCTCGTTTTCCAGAGCTACGCGCTCTTCCCCCACATGACGGTCCTCAAGAATGTCATGTTTGGTCTTGAAATGCGCAAAGTGCCTGCTGCCGAGGCGGAACGCCGTGCCCGTGAGGCCATTGCCATGGTGCGTCTGGAAGGGCGCGAGGACCGTCGCGCCGCCCAGCTTTCCGGAGGCCAGCAGCAGCGCGTCGCACTGGCGCGCGCCCTCGTCATCCAGCCGTCCATTCTCTTGTTTGACGAACCTCTTTCCAATCTCGACGCAAAGCTGCGCGACGAGATGCGCGCAGAGATTCGCCGTATCCAGAAACAGCTTGGCATCACTTCCATCTTCGTCACGCATGATCAGGTCGAGGCGCTCAGCATGTGCGACAAGGTCGCTGTGCTCAATGGCGGGCACCTGGAACAGCTTGGCACGCCGCACGATCTCTATGAGCGCCCGGCGACGGCATTCGTCGCCTCCTTCGTCGGTCGCACCAACAGGCTGGTCGGCAACGCCGCCGGTGACCGCATCACGGTTGGCGATGCGGTGCTGCGAGCGCCCGGCGCGCACAGCGGTAAGATCGACCTGATGGTACGGCCGCATCGCATGGCCATGACCGTCGCTGGCGACGCCGTCCCCGATTTCGACGGAGCGCCCGTCAATCGCATCGCCGGCGAAGTCCGCGATGTCTATTATGCAGGCGACATCCTCCACTACGAGATCGCCGCTGGCGGGCAGACCCTGTCCGTGGAGCGCGCGACCTCCGGCGGTGAAACGCCGGTCGCAGCAGGCAGCGCGGTCAGTCTCGTCTGGCGCGTGGAGGATACTCTGGTCTTCGGAGAAAACCGATGACGGCGGCGGTCATGATCACGGCTCCCGGTGGCCGTACCTCTTCCATCGTGTTTCTCGCAACCCTTCTTCTTGGACCCATCATTGCGGTCAACGGTCTGGCCTTCGTGTTGCCCGTCTTCAACCTGCTGCTGCTTTCCTTCCGCGAAAGCCTCGGTGGCGGCGGTCTCGGGGAAGCCCATACACTCGACAACTGGTCGTCGACACTGACCGACGGTTTTTATATCGAGCTGATTGGTCAGAGCATTCTGACCAGCCTTATGATCACCGTTCTCACGCTGCTCGCCTCCTATCCCATCGCCCTCTACCTTCACCGGGCGCAGGGTCGCTGGAAAACGCTTTTGCTGGTGCTGGTCATTTCGCCACTGCTCACCTCGGCGGTGGTGCGCACTTATGGCTGGATCGCAATCCTGGCCGATGACGGCCTCATCAACAACATCCTCTTCGCACTGGGCGCGCAAGGCGGGGTGCGTCTGCTGTTCAACAAGATCGGCGTCGTCATCGGGCTTACCGAAATCCTGATGCCCTATATGATCCTGGCGCTCCTCGCCGGCTTCGGCAGGCTTGATCCTCGCGTCGAGGAAGCTGCGGAAACGCTCGGCGCATCGCCCTGGAAAGTGTTCTGGCGGATCATCGTGCCGCTCACCATGCCCGGCGTGGCCCTGGGTTGCCTGCTCTCCTTCGTGCTGGCCGTCAGTTCGTTCATCACTCCCAAGCTACTCGGCGGCGGCCGCGTCTTCCTTCTGGCAACGGAAATCTATGATCAGGCCATCGTGACGCTCAACTGGCCACTTGCCGCTACGCTTTCGATGATCATCCTCGTGATCTTCGGTGCCGCCCTGGTGCTCTATTCCCGGCTTCTGCGGGCCATTCTGTAAAGGAGATCGAAGATGGAAGAACGTCCCGCTCCGCTGGCGCTGAAAATTGTCGCCTTCATCATGTTCCTTTTTCTGCTTGCGCCTGTGGTGCTCGTCGTGCCGATCTCGTTTTCGGCCGACAGCTACATGACCTTCCCGCCCTCCGGCTGGAGCCTGCGCTGGTATGTTGACCTCATGCACAATTCCAAGATGATCGGCGCCCTGGGCACCAGCACGCTCCTTGCGGTCATCGTTACCGTGCTGTCCATGCTGATTGCGCTGCCCGCCTCCTATGCCATCGTGCGGATGCGGGTGATTGGCGCGGATACATTGCTCGCCTTCTTCACAGCGCCGCTTCTTCTGCCGACCATCGTTCTTGGCCTTGCGATCCTGATCGTCTTTGCCGGTGCGGGCCTGCTCGGTACATTCACGGGTCTGGTGATCGCGCATCTAATCATCGTGTTGCCCTATGCGCTGCGTGTACTCACCACGTCGCTTGCGGGCCTGCCGCTGATCTACGAGGAGGCCGCCTCCACGCTCGGGGCGTCACCTCTCACCGTCTTTCGCCGCGTCACCATGCCGATGATCGCGCCTGGCATCGTTGCAACGGCAGCGCTTTCCTTTCTCGTCTCGTTCGATGAAGCCGTGATTTCGCTGTTCCTCACCGGTCCGCGCATCACGACGCTTCCCGTTGCCATGTATCAGCATGTCGAAACCCAGGCTGACCCGCTTGTTGCCGCCATTTCCGTTCTTCTGATCGTGCTCACGCTTGCCGTCGTCCTGATCGTGGACCGCACGGTGGGCCTGACGAAGACTTTCGTGAAGTAAGGGGCCGGAAAAATGGCTTATCGACAGATCGCAGCCGGCACGACCTATCGTTTCGACGATTTGAAGACCCTGATGGCAAAGGCGACGCCGGAAAGGTCCGGTGACCAATTGGCCGGGATCGCGGCGGAAGGGCCGGTGGAGAGACTGGCGGCGCAGATGGCGCTGGCCGATCTGCCGCTTTCCACCTTTGTTGCACAGGAATTGATCGCCTCGGACGAGGACGAGATTTCGGCCCTGATCGCGCGCCAGCACGACGCACTGGCCTTCGCGCCGGTGTCTTCTCTGACGGTTGGCGAATTTCGCGAGTGGCTGCTCAATTCCAAGGTCGGGCACGCGGAACTTGAAGCGGTAAGTTGGGGTCTGACACCGGAAATGGTGGCGGCAGTCTCCAAGATCATGCGTCTGCAGGATCTCGTGACGGTATCGGCCAAACGGGAAGTCGTGACCCGTTTTCGCAACACGATTGGTCTTTCCGGCCGCCTGTCCACCCGCAACCAGCCAAATCATCCGACTGATAGTTCCCGTGGCATCGCCATCTCGGCCATTGACGGCTTGCTGCTGGGCAGCGGCGATGCGGTGATCGGTGTTAACCCGGCCACCAGCGCTGTGACGGACTATATCCGCGTCGTGCAGTTGCTTGACGATCTGCGGCAATGGCTGGACATTCCAACCCAGACATGCTGCCTTGGCCATGTGACGACGGCTATCAGGGCGATGGAGCGCGCTGCACCCGTCGATCTGGTTTTCCAGTCGATTGCGGGTTCCCAGAAGGCCAATGCGGGCTTCGGCATTGATCTTGCCGTTCTGCGAGAGGCTCATGAGGCTGGTCAGTCGCTGAAGCGCGGAACTATCGGCAGCGACCTCATGTATTTCGAGACGGGGCAGGGGGCTGCCCTGTCGGCCGATGCGCATTTTGGTGTCGATCAGCAAACGATGGAGGCGCGTGCCTATGCCGTGGCGCGCGAATTCTCGCCGCTTCTGGTGAATACCGTCGTCGGCTTCATCGGTCCGGAATATCTCTATAATGGCAAGCAGATCATTCGCGCCGGGCTTGAAGATCATTTCTGCGGAAAGCTGCTTGGCCTGCCGATGGGTGTCGACGTCTGCTACACCAACCACGCCGATGCCGACCAGGAAGACATGGACGTGCTGCTGACCATGCTGTGCGCCGCTGATGTGAACTTCGTCATTACCGTGCCAGGCTCGGACGACGTCATGCTGAACTACCAGACGCTTTCCCATCACGATTCAATCTATGCCCGCGAAACGCTGAAGCGTCGGCCTGCGCCGGAGTTTGAGGAGTGGCTGGTGAATATGGGCGTGACGGATGCCGCCGGCCATATGATCGAGAACCCTGCACTGATGAACCGCGGGCTTCGCGAACTTGATTTTCTTGGAAGGGACGCCGCCTGATGCGTGACCGCCGGCCCTCCCTCATCTCCAGCCCGCCGGAACGTCTCAAGGCCCTGCGTGTGGCAACAGATGCACGCGTGGCGCTCGGCCGCACGGGTGCAAGCCCGCCCACGCGCGCGGTACAGACATTTCTGTTGGATCATGCGCAGGCGCGCCAGGCCGTATGGCATCCGCTGGATATTGATAAAGTGGAGCGCGACTTGCGCGCTTGGGGTGCGGATGTCGTGCATGTCGCAAGCCGCGCGCAGGACCGTGCGGATTACCTGCGCCGACCCGATCTCGGCCGTGCTCTTTCAGACGAGGGCCGTCTGGCGCTCGACGGGCAGGCCAAGGGAGCCGATGTCGCATTGGTAATCGCCGACCGGCTTTCCGCAACGGCTGTGGAGATGAATGCCGTGCCGGTGGCAACGGCGTTGCTAAATTCACTCGCAAGCAAGGGATTGACGGTTGCGCCGATCACGCTTGCCACCCAGGCACGGGTTGCGCTGGCGGATGATGTGGGAGCCGCGCTCGGCGCAAAGGTGGCGGTGATCCTGATTGGCGAGCGGCCGGGCCTTTCGGCAGCCGACAGTCTTGGCGCCTATGTCACCTTCGGGCCGGAGACCGGGTTGCCGGATTCCCGACGCAACTGCATTTCCAATATTCGTGATGGTGGCGTGCCGCCCGTCGAAGCGGCGGGGAAGATCATGACCCTGATCAGCGCCATGTGCCAGCAGGAGACAAGCGGCTTGACGTTGGTTGAATCCGAAAAGCCGCTGACGGCTTTGTCCGACTAGAAACAAAGCAGATCTCTTTCATAGCCACGAACCGGCAAGGTGCATCGGCTTGATCCGTTGCGCCTGTTGATTTCGCTTTCGAACCACGAAAATAAAGGCAAGCCCATGGTCCAGAGCCTCTCCACAGCATTCGACGTCGCCGTCATCGGTGCCGGGGTGGTCGGTTGCGCGGTTGCCCGTCGTTTCGCACTGGCTGGTGCGAAGGTCGTGGTCATCGAGAAGGGATCCGATATTCTTTCCGGGGCATCGAAGGCCAACAGCGCTATCCTCCACACCGGCTTCGATGCGCCGGAAGGCAGTCTGGAACTGGAATTGGTGAAGGCTGGTCGGGCAGAATATCTGTCCATCCACAGGCAGATGGGCCTTAGCCTCGTTGAAACCGGCGCGTTGGTCTGTGCGTGGAATCCCCACGAGGCGCAAAGCCTGGAGGAGATCGCCGAGCAGGGGCGACGCAACGGTATTGCCGAGCTCGGTCTGCTCACGGTCCGGCAGGCCCGGGAATCCATGCCCGGCTTGTCCGATCGTCTTGTCGCAGCACTCGAAGTTCCGGGTGAACATGTCATTGATCCCTGGTCCGCGCCGCTGGGCTATCTTACGCAAGCGGTGGCGCTTGGCGCGCAGCTGATGCGCAACGCCGAAGTCCTGTCCGGTGCGTTTGATGGCGCGTGGCGGATAGAGACGACGGCCGGTCCGATCCTTGCAGCGAGCGTTGTCAATGCGGCCGGTTTGTTCGGTGATATCGTCGATGCACGGCTGGGGCTTGTCCCAGACTTCACCATCAAGCCTCGCAAGGGACAATTCGTCGTCCTCGATAAGGCCGCCCGCCAGCACGTGCCGCGCATCATCCTGCCCGTTCCCACCGAAATCACCAAGGGCATCGTTGTGTGTCCAACCGCCTTCGGCAACGTTCTCATCGGCCCGACGGCGGAAGAACAGGATGACCGCGAGCGTGCGACGGTAGAAACGGCGGCGCTGGAAGCGCTGCTGATGCGCGGCAGGGAGATCGTTCCGGCGCTGGCCTCCATTCCCGTGACCGCTGTCTATGCCGGCTTGCGCCCGGCCTCCGAGAAGAAACATTACCGGATTTCCGCGCGGCCGGACCGTCGCGCGATCACGCTTGGCGGCGTGCGGTCCACCGGTCTCAGTGCGGCACTTGGTCTGGCGCAGCACGCTCTGGCGCTTCACGAAAGTTTCGGCACGCGCTTCATGCCCCCGCCCGCAGTGCCTGATGTGACGATGCCGAACCTGAGCGAAACCTGCGAGCGGGACTGGCAGCGCGCCAATCATGGCGAAATCGTCTGCCATTGCGAGCTTGTCACCCGCCGTGAGATCGAGGCGACATTTTCCAGCCCGGTGCCGCCGGGTGATTTCGGAGGTCTGCGGCGGCGCACCCGCGCCGGCATGGGACGCTGTCAGGGGTTTTACTGCAATGCCCGGCTGGCCGCGATGACGGGCGACCGTCTGGCTGTACCGCTTGCGGTCCGTCCGGGAGACGACCGATGAGCACCCGGAAGCCTTTTCAGCAGATGCAAGAAAACGTTCCGGATGCAGATGTAATCGTGGTCGGCGGCGGCCCGGCGGGCGTGGCGGCAGCGCTGGAGCTGAAAGCACGCGGCGTCGCGCGTGTGACGATCCTCGAGCGTGAGCCAGCCCTTGGCGGCGCACCCCGTCATTGCACACATTCGCCTTTCGGCATGCGCGAATTCGGACGCGTCTATTTCGGCCCGGCCTATGCGCGACGTCTGCAGCGCCAAGCGCAGGATGCGGGCGTTGATGTTCGCACCGGTCATTCCGTGGTGGAACTCGGACAGGACGGTACGCTGCTGGTTACGTCTGCGCGCGGCGTGGAGACGTTGAAGGCCCGGCGCATTGTGCTGGCGACCGGCGCGCGGGAAACGCCACGCTCAGCGCGGCTCCTGCCGGGCGACCGGCCGGTGGGAGTGATCACCACCGGCACGCTGCAATCCTATGTCGCCTTTCACGGCATCATGCCCTTTCGCCGGCCGCTTATCCTTGGTTCGGAACTGGTTTCTTTTTCCGCACTTCTCACATGCCTGACGTATCGCGCGCGTCCGGTGGCGATGATCGAGCCTGAGCCGGAACCGCTGGCGCGGTCGCTTTTCCGGTGGTTTCCCCGATTGGTCGGGGTGCCCTTTCATTGCCGCGCAACACTTGTGGACATTCGTGGGCGCGGTCGTGTCGAGGAGGCCGACATCCGGCTGGCAGATGGCCGTATCCTCACCGTCAAGTGCGATGGTGTTCTCCTCACCGGGCGGTTCACGCCGGAGGCAGCGCTTCTGAACGCATCCCCTGTTGATGTGGCGGCAGGCAGCGATGGCCCGACGATCGATCAGGACGGCCGGATGGCCAACCCGATGTTCTTCGCCACGGGGAACGTATTGCGGGCCGTGGAAACGGGTGGCTGGTCGTTTCGCGAAGGCCGCCGCGTGGGTGCTGCCGTTGCCGACGATCTCATCCGCGAACCCTGCAACGCAAAGGCAGTGCGTATCGCTTTCGCCGACCCGCTCAAACTCGCGGTACCCACCATGGTGCGATCGGGGGGACTTGACCGGCCGGCTTTTCGCGATTTTCAGCTGCGCTTCATCAGACGTGTTCAAGGCAGGCTTTCGCTTCATCTTGATGGAACGGAAGTGTGGAGCAAGTCCGGCCGGTGGCTGCCGGAACGCCGTGTGCTCGTGCCCATTCCCCGCGCCGCCGTTGAGGCGACCCAGATTGCCTTTCACTTTCAGGAGACGAATTGATGCGCATAGCGGCGATCGATCAGGGAACGACGTCGACCCGATGCCTTGTGATAAGCGACGGTGGCACGGCGCAACTCGTCTCAAGCCTGCGTCATGCACAGTTCTATCCAAACCCCGGCCATGTGGAGCATGATCCGGAAGAGTTGTTGCGCAACATCCGCGCGGTACTGGCCGATGCCGGGCCG
The DNA here is from genome assembly GCF_900215255.1 of Rhizobium sp. AN5. NCBI lineage: Bacteria > Pseudomonadati > Pseudomonadota > Alphaproteobacteria > Hyphomicrobiales > Rhizobiaceae > Rhizobium > Rhizobium sp. AN5. Next base: position 72,672 of record NZ_OCMJ01000003.1, on the reverse strand, counting down.
GTAGATGCGATCGCGATCGCCAACCAGGGCGAGAGTTGCCTGGCGTGGGATGCCGAGAGTGGGGAAGCGCTGTCGCCGGTCATCGTCTGGCAGGACGCCCGCACCGCCGAAGCCTTGGCTGATTTGCCCCAATCGGCTGCGGAACGATCGAAAGAGATTTGCGGATTGCCGCTCGATCCCTATTTTTCGGCGAGCAAACTGTCGTGGTTGCTAAGGCACAATCCGGCGGTGGCACGGGCGAGAGCCGAAGGGCGGTTGCGCCTGGGCACAACCGACGCATTCTTTCTGGATCGGCTTGCAGGCTGTTTCCGCACCGACCTTGCAACGGCCTCGCGCACGGGACTGCTTGATCTGGCAACCGGTGCCTGGAGCCCGGAACTCTGCGCTCTTCACGGGGTGCCGCTGGGTTGCCTGCCCGCAATCGGTTCTGTTAATGGCGGCTTCGGTTCCATCGAGGGAACGCCCATTCGCGTTTCCATCGTCGATCAGCAGGCGGCGCTTTATGGGCACGGTTGCCGCAAACCGGGCGATTGCAAGATAACCTTCGGCACGGGCGCCTTCCTGTTGGCCATCGCTGGTCACGAACGCCCGTTGGCGGGGGAGCTTCTGCCCACCATTGGCTGGCAGAAGCAAGGCGGCGCGGCCGTTTTCGCCATCGAAGGCGGGGTTTATGATGCCGGTGCCGCGCTCGAATGGGCGCGAAAGATCGGCCTTTATGCTGACAATACTGAACTTGACGGTTTTGAGGGTTCATCGGCCGTTCGTCGTGGACTGGTGTTCGTGCCTGCATTTTCGGGCCTTGCTGCGCCATATTGGGATAGACAGGCCGTGCCGCTTTTCATCGGCATGGACCACGCGACCGGGCGGAGTGACATGGTGCGCGCCCTGCTTGAGGGCATTGCCTTGCTGACGGTTCGGTTGATCGAAGCCGCGCAGACTTTAGTTCCCATCGGCGATACGATTTCGATAGATGGCGGCCTGTCGAACAGTCGCTATTTCGCCCGTTTCCTGGCCGCTGCCAGTGGTCGGAGCATCTGCGTGCCGGCCATGCGCGAGTTGACGGCGCTTGGTCTCGCGCAACTGTGCGATATCGATGTAACCGCCATGCGAAAAGATGCCGAGATAGTCAAACCCGATGGATCGGTCGAAGAAGCGGATCACGCTCGCTTCGCACGCGCCATAGACAATGCAAGGGGCTGGCGGGGCGGTTGATGTCCCCTTGGAATAGCCGGTTCATCGGCATGAGCGGTGTGATATACAACGGTCGTGCGCTCTTGCGGCGTGCTGGTGGCTGAGCATCCTGGTCCTGCAACCCAAAATGCCCACCGCGCGGCGCGGCTTAAATTACCAAATCTTTAGTTGTGTACCACTTTGCCAATACCTAGCTTGTTGGCGAGGCTGCGTCCGGTCTGGACATAAGCAAGGAACCGGTAAGCCTGTTTCCTGTTCTCATCCCGGAAAGACCATTAGTTCAAGGTCGAGATACCCGTCATGACTGTTCAGGACTGCAATACGCGCCACTTTCGCCCGCATCATCAGCTCAACCGAGACATACCATGATGCGCACCGGACTGGATTTTGCACCGGGCGCGCCTGGCATAGACGCGCGCTGGACGTCGAGCGCCAAAAACATGGTCGGCGCTGCGCTGTCAGAAGCATCGCCTATCTGGTTCACGCTCAGCCACGGCATTCTGAACGAGGTCTATTATCCGAGGATAGACAGTGCCTGCACCCGATATCTTGCGCTTGTCTGCGATCTGCCCTGGCGGGCCGATCGTTTTTACTTTCTTTTGGCCAAACACAGGGAATTGGGAAAACCAGGATTTCACCGTTCGCCTCGGCGAATGAAGTACATATCGCGCATTGGACAAATGGAGTGTCAGCATGCAGATCGGAATGGTTGGGCTTGGACGAATGGGCGCAAACATGGTGCGCCGTCTTCTGAAACAGGGGCACGATTGCGTGGTCTTCGACGTCAATCTCGACAATGTCGCAGCATTGGTGAAGGAAGGCGCAGTTGGCGCGACCTCGCCGGACGACCTGGTCGCGAAGCTATCACCGCCACGCGCCGTCTGGCTAATGCTGCCGGCGGCAATAACGCCGAAAATTGCTCGTGACTTTGCCGCCAGACTGCAGGCGGGCGATGCCATCATCGATGGCGGCAACTCCTTCTACCGGGATGCCATCGATTTGGCGGCGGAATTTGGGCCCCGTAGCATCGACTTCATCGACACCGGTACATCCGGTGGCGTCTGGGGTCTGGAGCGCGGCTATTCTCTGATGATCGGTGGCCCGTTGGGTGCCGTGCAGCGGCTCGATCCGATTTTTGCCTCCCTTGCTCCCGGTGCGGGCCAGGGCATCGCGGCCGATCCCGTCACCGGCACGGCGCCAATGGGATATTTGCATTGCGGACCGTCAGGCGCAGGGCATTTCGTCAAGATGGTTCACAATGGCATCGAATACGGTGTCATGGCCGCCTATGCGGAAGGCCTGAACATCTTGAAGGCCGCCAATGCCGGCACGCAGCACCGGGAGGCCGATGCGGAAACGGCGCCGCTCGCCCACCCGCAATATTATCAGTTCGACATCGATCTTCCTGCCGTGACGGAGGTCTGGCGGCATGGGTCTGTCATCGGCTCGTGGCTGCTCGATCTGACGGCGGAGGCGCTGAAGCAGGACCCTCATCTCGACCAGTATGGCGGACGGGTGTCAGATTCAGGCGAAGGGCGCTGGACCCTTCAGGCGGCCGTCGAAACGGGCGTTCCGGCCCCTGTTTTGGCTTCCGCCCTGTTCGAGCGCTTCTCCTCACGCGGTGAGGCGGAGTTTTCCGGCAAGGTACTCTCGGCCATGCGCAATGCCTTTGGTGGCCATCTGGAAAAAGCAAAATGAGGGTGCCGGTCATGGATAAGCAGCGATCGGACGTGCTCGTGGTGTTCGGTGCCACGGGCGACCTTGCCTACAAAATGATCTTTCCTTCCCTTTACGCCATGGTGAAACGCGGCGCGCTTCAAACACCAGTCATCGGTGTCGCCTTCGATGACTGGTCGCGCGATCAACTGATCGCGAGGGCGCGCGACGCGGTTGCCAGCCACGTCGACAAGATCGATGAAGCCGTCTTCGAAAAATTCGCTTCTCAACTGCATTACGTGTCCGGAGACTACCGGAACGAGGCGACATTCGAAAAGCTGCGCGCCGCACTCGGTGACCACGGTCATCCGCTTTATTACCTCGCCATTCCGCCGTCACTGTTTGAAACCGTCGTGACCGGGCTCGACAAGGCCGGAATAGCCGCCTCGGCACGATTGATGGTGGAAAAACCCTTCGGCCGCGACCTTGCCTCGGCCGAGGCGCTGAATCATGCGCTGCACGCGGTTTTCGAAGAGGATGCCATTTTTCGCATCGACCATTTTCTCGGCAAGGAGGCCATTCAGAACCTTCTTTATTTCCGGTTCGCGAATGCATTTCTTGAGCCGGTCTGGAACCGCGACCATGTTGAAAGCGTGCAGATCACCATGGCCGAGGATTTCGGCATCAAGGGACGCGGAAAGTTCTATGACGAGGTGGGATGCATCCGGGATGTGATCCAGAACCATCTCATCAACGTGCTGTTGCTACTGGCCATGGAGCCACCGGCAACAAGCGCTTCGGATGATCTTGTCGATGAGAAAGTGCAGATCCTCAAAGCCATGCCACCGCTCAGCCGCGATGATGTGGTGCGTGGCCAGTTCGACGGTTATCTCGACGAACCCGGCGTTGCGCCCGGCTCAAGCCGCGAGACCTTTGCCGCCGTGCGGTTTCGCGTGGCGACATGGCGCTGGAACGGCGTGCCTTTCTTCATCCGCGCCGGAAAGAACCTGCCTGCCCATGCAACCGAAGTTGTGGTGCGTTTCAAGCGGCCGCCGATAGCGCTTTTCGGCGATGTTGAGACGGCGGCCGCAAATTATGTGCGCTTCCGGCTCGGGCCAGATATCGCCATCGGCATTGGCGCGCGCCGCAAGGCTGCCGGGGACAGTATGCTCGGCGAGGCGGTGGAACTGGGCGCTGTCGATGACGGCATCGGCGACATGGCGCCTTATGAACGGCTGATCGGTGACGCGATGGCTGGCGAGCGCCAGCTTTTCACCCGTCAGGATGCGGCAGAACTCGCATGGAAAATCGTTGAGCCCATTCTCGACGACCCGGCCGTGCCGCCACGCTATGCCGTGGGAAGCTGGGGTCCGGTCGAGATGGAGAATTTCGCGCCGCCCGGCGGTTGGGTCGATCCGGAGTGACGCCCATGCAGGCAAATACGACGGACGGTAGTTCAATGGCACAGGACCGGATCGTTCTAGCGATCGATATCGGCGGCAAAAGCGCGTCACTGATGTCGTGGAGCGCCTGACTGCCGCCCTTGAACCGGACGAGGTAGTTATCGGCGGCGGTAATGTCGAAAAACTCGATACCCTGCCGCCCGGATGCCGCCGCGGAGACAACGCGCTTGCTTTCGAAGGCGGATTCCAGCTGTAGGAGAACCCGAACCTCATCGTCTAGCCGGTCAAATATGCTAGGTCCGCTGCTTCGTCGATAACCACGCAATCGGCGCGGCGGATCCTCTACCTAATCGGTTGGAGGCTTCTCGGCCGACACCCATTTGTTCCTGCCTGTCTGCTTGGCGCTCAAAAGCGCAGCGTCCGCCCGTTCCAGGACGCTGCTCACGGTTCCGGCGCCCGGTGAAGTTGCGATGCCGATGGATATGGTGATCGAGTCAAGCAGACGGCCCCGGTAGGTGAAAGGTGCGCGCTCGACCGCGTGCCGGAGTTTCTCCGCAACCTTGATGGCATCTTCAATGCCCCCAGCCGGCATGAGCACGGTGAATTCCTCGCCGCCGAAACGGAATAGTTCACCCAGACCCCCGACAGCTTCCGAAAGCACCTGGGCGACATATTGCATCACCGCGTCTCCGGCATCATGGCCAAACCGGTCATTGAAGCGCTTGAAATGGTCGATGTCGAGCATCAGGCATGCAAGCGAATTGGTTGGCTTTTCAATATGCCTGTTCAGCGTCTCATCAAGCGATCGACGGTTCAAAAGACCGGTCAGGGCGTCTTGCCGTGCCATGCCAACCAGCCGCTGCCGAAGCTGGAGGTTTGCAACGGCAAGGCCTATATTTTCGGCAAGGAGTTCCAGATATAGCCGCTCTAACTCCAGCGTCTCGTTACTCTGCGGAATTTCAAGATACAATAAGCCGACGGTGTCTCCCAATGCCGTGAGTGGTATGCACAGGCCGGTTCCGAAACTGCCATGGAGGTGATGGCAGACGACATCGTCTCCGCCCGGGTTGCTGGCGTGGGGACGCCCGCGACGGAGAGCCCAGCAATCATCGATCGAAAATTCCGGGGCGGAAAACGAAGGATCGGACCATTGTCCGGTCGATTGTAGAACCGAACTGTGTTCCTTGAGAACAAGCAGGCGGCCGGCAATGGCTGGGAAAATCTGCGGCATGAATTTCGAAACGACGTCGGACAATTCTTCCTGATTCTGGCAGGCCTGAATCCGATGCATCATCTGCAGGATCAGGTCCTTGATGCGTTGATTCCTGCGGTGCTCCGCGTCAAGCCGTTCCCGTTCCAGCCCGTTGCTGCGGAAGATCCTGATAGCCTGGTTCATTTCACCGATTTCGTCACGCCGGCCTTCGTCGGGCAGGTCGATACTGTAGTCCTGCCGGGCAAGGCGCGTGACGATGTTGCTCATTTTGATAAGCGGCAAGGCAACGCGTCTGCTGAGGACAAAATAGAGTACGGCCACAAACATCAGGGCGGTGAGCGCAAGCATCACCTTCGCGATCGATCCGTAGAAATCGCTTCGGTCTTTAGCCTGGTCAACCATTGCCTGCGAGCGGGCCGCAATGGCTTCTCTCAGCGTCGCGACGGTTGTCAGCAGGTCCGTATGCAGTCCATAGTGCTCATCGCCGAACAGGACCTGCTGCGCATCGTTCTGGCGGCCGGATCGATAAAAACCGATTGCATCGCGCTCCATCTTGTCCAGTGCGTCGGCGCTCTTTCGTATGTCCTGAAATGAGCCTGCCTCTTGCGGCGAAACACCAAGAGCTGCGAGTTTGTCCAGGGTGTTTTCAAGGTGCTTTTCCTGATCTTCGTCGACGTAGAATTTTGCGAGATGTTGCTCGTCGCCCCGCATGACGTAAAGACGCGCCTCCTCGGTGCGCTCGTCCGCAATGATCGCCAGTTCTTCGGCGAGATCGGTCAGTTCGAGGTGATCCTGGATTGCCACCCGCTCTTGAGAAGCGCTTCTGGCCGATAGAATGAATGTGGCCGCCGATACTGTCGTGAGCACGAGGGTGACAGCATAAGCCAGGTTCGTGATGGTACTAAGTCGCATGATGGCGCCGTATGCTTGCCGCACGGCATGACAACCGGGTGCGGCGGGGTCCAATTTCAGAGTCTGCTTATGTTAGGCCATCTCGTCAAACGGGAAGTCAACACGCGGTTAACCTTCAATATGATCTGTCGCACCGCGGGCCAAGTCAGGCACCCCATGGCGATGCACCTGGACCGTCTCCACCAACGGTCACAATATCCGCTAGCGCGATTCCGGTATGTCGGCAGCGGGCCAGAAAGCCGTGTATTTAGAGGCTTTTGAAAAGCCCCGCGCAGCAACGGAATTATATTTCACGACGCATCACAAAGCCGTGAAACCTTTCGACGCATCGTTCGTTTAGCGCCCATGATCGATAATGACGCAGGACCGAAGCCGGTCGTTGGTGCCGACGAGACTGGCACCCCAACCGCATCCGAAAACGATGCTAATGAAAACGATGATCCGCTCCCGCCAGAGGAGATGGAACCTGCTTTGGGCTTGACGCCGGAGGAGGCCGAGGAGGCTCGCAGGAAATATCTGCTGAAGCGCTTCTGGATCAGCGCGCGAGGTTTCTGGAGCCGTCGCGGCGATCGGCTGGCCTGGCTGTTTTCGCTCGGGCTTCTGGCCATGATCGGCATAAATGTCGGTTTCCAATATGGCATCAATGTCTGGAATCGCGGGATTTTTGATGCGATTGAGAAACGCGACGCGTCCACGGTCTATTTTCTCGGATCCGTCTTTCCGCTGCTCGTCCTGGGAAGCGTCTTCATCGTTACCTCGCAGGTCTATGTCAGGATGCGCATTCAGCGGCGCTGGCGCTCCTGGCTGACAAAGGCGCTCGTTGGAAGATGGATTGCGAATGGCCGCTATTATCAGCTCAATTTGATCGATGGTGACCATCAAAACCCCGAGGCAAGGCTCTCGGAGGATATGCGTATTGCCACCGAGGCGCCGGTGGATTTTGTTTCCGGTGTCATAGCTGCATTCGTGTCTGCCTCTACCTTTATCGTTGTCTTGTGGACGATTGGTGGGGCTCTCACGGTCTCCATCGCGGGTGTCTGGATCACGATCCCCGGCTTTCTCGTGATTGCGGCCGTCATCTATGCAATCATCACATCCAGTTCCATCGCCTTCATTGCCCGGAACTTCGTCAAGGTTTCCGAAGTCAAGAACCAGGTTGAAGCGGAGTTCCGCTACACGCTCACGCGCGTCAGGGAGAATGGTGAGAGCATCGCCCTGCTTGGCGGTGAAGACGAGGAGCGCAGCGATCTGGACAAGCGCTTCGGCAATGTCCGGCGGCAGTGGCGTCTTATGGCACAGCAATACATGCGGACCACGGTCGTATCGAATGGATCTATGTTGATTGCCCCCGTCGTACCCGTTCTGCTGTGTGCGCCGAAGTTTCTCGATGGAAGCATGTCCCTTGGCGAGGTAATGCAGGCTGCTTCCGCTTTCACCATTGTCCAATCCGCATTTGGCTGGCTGGTCGACAACTATCCCCGTCTGGCCGACTGGAATGCCTGCGCGCGACGTGTTGCCTCCCTGATGATGTCGCTCGATGGCCTGGAGCGGGCCGAAAAGAGCGACACTCTCGGTCGCATCGTGCGCGGCGAAACGGAAGGCGCTACGATACTCAGCCTCAAGGATGTGTCCGTTTCTCTCGGTGACGGAACGGCCGTCGTCAAGGAGACGGATGTCGAAATCGGCGCGGGTGAGAGAGTGCTTGTCGCGGGGGAATCCGGCTCCGGCAAAAGCACGCTGGTTCGGGCCATTTCCGGTCTCTGGCCATGGGGTGGAGGTAGCGTCAATTTTCGCGCCGGCAGCCGATTGTTCATGCTACCGCAGCGGCCATATATTCCGGCCGGCACGCTACGTCGGGCGGTCTGCTATCCGCAACCGGCCGAGAGCTGGACGCCGGAAGAGATCGGGGCCGCTCTCGACAAGGTCGGTCTGGGTCAGCTCAAAGACAAGATCGAAGACGACGCGCCGTGGGACCAGACGTTATCAGGTGGCGAAAAACAACGGCTGACCTTCGCACGCCTGTTGCTGAACGCCCCCGACATCATCGTCATGGACGAGGCGACAGCGGCTCTGGACGAGAAAAGTCAGGACAAGATGATGCAGACGGTAATTGATGAGCTACCCGATGCGACGATCGTAAGCGTAGCGCATCGTGCCGAACTGGAAGCGTTTCATAGCCGGAAGATCACATTGGAACGGCGGGAGGGGGGCGCAAAGCTTGTCAGCGATATCGATCTCATTCCTCGCAAGGCGAGAGGCTCCATGCTTCGGAGAATAGTCAAGCGGAGGTGATGGCACCGACGCTTGTGCCGACCGGCTTGAATGCGGAGGTTGGAGACTTGGTGGCCCTCATTGTCACTGCGGAGAATTCACCGACCACTTTGGCGAGAACGATCACAAATGAGGGCTTGCCGCGGATCGAAGTGCAAATCGGCACTTCTGCTTTCCCGGTACCCTGGAACAATCGTGCATTTTGTTGGTTGGTTGGCATCCCTAAAATGGCAACAAGGGGCAGCGTGTTATGAATAAATTCTTCACTCGCTTCGCAAGCGCTATAGCTTCATTTTCCGGCTCTCCAACGGCTTTCATGGTGGCTCTCGGAACTGTCCTCGTCTGGGGGATAAGCGGACCGCTGTTTGGGTTTTCGGAGGTCTGGCAACTGGTCATCAATACGGGTACGACCATTGTCACCTTCCTGATGATTTTCCTCGTGCAGAATTCACAGAACAGGGATTCCGCGGCGATGGAAGCAAAACTGGACGAGCTGCTGCGGGCGGTGGAGCAGGCGCGCGACGACTTCATCGGGATCGAGCACCTCACTGAAGAGGAAATCGAAAAGATTCGTGCCCGTCTCGAAAAGGAAAGCGGCCCGGATAGTGATAAGCCGGCACCCCATCATGCCATGGCCCGCTTGCTTTCCCGACGTTAGTGGCAATTACCTTTAGCAGGCGCGTGTCAGGCGTGCTCTATGCGCAGAGGGAATTCGCCGCGGATCAAAAGTGGCTCGAAGCCGTCATCGAAACGTCCGAGGCGGATCAGCCCTTTCGAGTATCGGTAGCTGTCATAGTAGAAGACCAGATTACCCCATGGCGCGTAATAAGCGATGTCGCCAGGACGTGCGTTATCGAACGGCGTGTCCGTGACCTGCGTCAACTTTCGAGGCAGATATGCGATCTTCTCGTTGGTCGAATAGTCTTCGATCGTGAGGTCGAGCGGCAGCATTTCCATGAGTTCGCGTGCCGACGGGTTGTCAAACAAGGTCGCCGTCATGCTGCGACCACCAAAGGCCATTCGGAAACTCATCAAGGATACCTCCGTTTTTGTTGCCTGACCGAACAATGCGGACGGGAAAGCTGTGGCCGCGGCAGCCAGTTCTAGAAATAGACGCCGGTCGATCATTGGAATGCTCTCATGCCGAACTGCTTTACGAAGATATTCTCGATGATTTGAATGCCAGCGCTGACGCGACCAGGAGCAAACCTGCGCTTGCCAGGAAGGTCATGCGGTAGCCGGATGCGTCATAAAGAAATCCGCCCACGACCGCACCGCCTGATATCGCAAGCTGGATGACCGCAACCATGAGACCACCTCCGGCTTCCGCATCCTGCGGCAGTGAGCGGGCGAGCCATGCCCACCAACCCACTGGCGCTGCCGTGGCGATCATTCCCCAGACCGCAAGCGCCATCGTCGAAACCGGGAGACTGTTACCGAAGGCAATAAGAATCACGGCTGTTATCGCCATCAGTGCCGGGATGATGATCAGAACGTGATACAGGCGGTTGGTGAGAAAGTAACCGATAAGGCTGGTGCCAACGATGCCGGCCACGCCGATGCCCAGAAGAATGAAGGTGAGTACCGAGATATCCACTCGTGTCACAGTTTCAAGAAACGGGCGGACATAGGTGAACAGCGTGAACTGGCCCATGAAGAAAACCGACACCGATGCCATGCCGACGGCGATCAAGGGACGGTTCAGTAGCCTGAATGCATTCTTTGACGTTTTCCCGGGGAGGGGTTTCATGGAAGGGAGGCTTGCCAGCTGCCACAGGAACGCGGTTACCGCGACGGGGACGACAGTGAAGAAGGCACCTCGCCAACCGATGATCGATCCGAGAAACGCGCCGAGCGGAGGAGCAACGACAGTTGCCAGCGCGTTGCCGCTGTTAAAGATCGCAAGCGCTCGGGGAACGAGATGCTCCGGTACAAGACGCATGGCGGTCGCCACCGATATGGACCAGAACCCACCGATCACTATCCCGATGAGCGCGCGCCCGACCATGAATATTTCATAGTTCGGTGCGATCGCCACGGTCACGCCAGAGAGGGCCATCAGCGCCGTCAGGGCAAGCAGCAGCAGCTTACGGTCCCATTCTCCCGCGAGATACGAGACAAAGAGGCTCGTGACGACGGCGAAAGCGCCGGAGATCGCGATCGAATGTCCGGCCGATCCTTCGCTGATGCGCAGTTCATCCGCGATCGGCGTCAGCAGGCTGAGAGGCATGAATTCAGAAGCGATCAGGGCGAAAACGCAGAGCGTCATCGCCAACACACCGCCCCAGTTTGCGGATCGGGATCTGGCTTCCCCTGTGGAAATTGTAGTTTTTATCGACATGGTACGGCAGCTTTTCTTGGCTATTTCTTCAACGGTCTTCCGCTGCTGATGGGAGGCAGCGAGGTGAAGCATAAGTCATGAAGCATCTTGCAATTAGCCGCCTGTCACGGGATGCAGTCATGAACGATGCTCATCAAAGGGTCTTGTTTAGCCGCGCCCGGCCTGCTTGCGTATTATCCACGTCGATGCAGCGGCTCGGTTCATTCATGAATATCACTCATGACGGCATGCCTTCGCCGCGGTCTAATCTCGCGACAATCTCCGATCTATCTTTTGAACGACGCTGCTGCATCACCCCTCAAAGCAGCCTACCGGCCGCTCGTCACGGCAACGACAATGGAGAGTGAAGTGAGCAATCAGAACGAAACTGCTTCTGCACGAGAGGGCCTGGACATGGGTCGCCGTGGCCTTCTCAAGATTACGGGCGTCGGCATCGCCGCGATTGGCGCGGCGTCAGTGATGGCGGTTTCGAAGGCAGAGGCGCAAACATTGAAGATGACGCAGGACTGGGACAAGGTTTTTCCGAAGAGCGAGAAGGTCGATCACCAGAAGGTCTCGTTCAAAAACCGTTATGGCATCACCCTGGCGGCCGACCTCTACATGCCCAAAACCCGCAACAGCGTCGGAAACCCCGCAATCGTGGTGAGTGGACCGTTTGGCGCGGTCAAGGAACAATCGTCCGGCCTTTACGCACAGACGATGGCCGAACGCGGTTTCGTCACTCTGGCATTCGATCCTTCCTATACAGGTGAGAGCGGCGGCGAACCGCGCAATATCGCGTCTCCCGACATCAACACCGAGGATTTCAGCGCGGCTGTGGACTACATCGGCCTGCGTCCCGAAGTCGATCGCGAACGGATCGGCGTCATCGGTGTCTGCGGCTGGGGTGGCATGGCGCTCAATGCCGTGGCCTCGGACAAGCGTGTGAAGGCCGTGGTTGCCAGCACCATGTACGATATGACCCGCGTCATGTCCAAGGGCTACAACGACAGCGTCGCGCTGGAGCAGCGCACGGCGACCCTGGAACAGTTGAGCCGCCAGCGGTGGGTCGATGCGGAAAAGGGTACACCTGCCTATCAGGCGGCCTACAACGCGGAAGTCGGACCCGACGCGCCGCAGTTCATGGTCGATTATCACGACTACTACTCGACACCACGCGGTTATCATAAGCGGGCGGTCAACTCCCGTAACGCCTGGTCGCAGACAACGCCAATTTCGTTCATGAACATGCCGATCCTGAGCTACATCGCGGAAATTTCGCCGCGCCCGGTTTTATTCATTCATGGCGAGAAGGCCCATTCTCTCTATTTCGCAGAGACCGCGTATGCGGCGGCGGCCGAACCGAAGGAACTCCATGTCATTCCCGGCGCCAGCCACACGGACCTCTACGACAAGATGGATGTGATCCCCTTCACCAAGCTCGCCAGCTTCTTTGAGCAGCACCTGTCGGCTTGATAAGTCCGGCAGTGACGTAACAGCTCAGGAGCCCGCCCGAAGCGGGCTCTTTTTCTGTTAGTGCGGCATGAGCATTATGCCATAATCAACAGGTCTGGATGCGGGAGGCTCATGAATGGCACGCGATACCGTCAACGATCTTGCAGCTTTCATTGCGGTTGCCCGAGAACAGAGCTTTACCCGGGCGGCGGCGAAGCTGGGCGTGTCGCAGTCAGCACTGAGCCACACACTTCGCCAGCTTGAAGCCAGGTTGGGTGTGCGTCTCCTGATGCGGACGACCAGAGCGGTTTCGCCGACGGAGGCGGGCGAGCGGCTGCTCAACGGGATCGGTCCGCATTTCGACGAGATCGAAGCGCATGTCGATGCGTTGAACGAACTGAGGGAAAAGCCGGCGGGAACGATCCGTATCGTCGCCGCCGAGTACGCGATCACCTATGTCCTCTGGCCCAAGCTCAGGAAATTTTTGCCTGAACATCCCGACATCAAGGTCGAGCTGATCCTCGACAACGGACTGACCGACATCGTGACGGAGCGTTATGATGCGGGGGTGCGTATGGGCGAACATCTCGCGAAAGACATGATCTCCGCAAGGATCGGTCCCGACTTTTGTCTCGCTGTCGTCGGATCGCCCGCCTACTTCAAGAACCGACCACACCCGAGGCATCCCAAGGACCTGGTCGGCCATGATTGCATCAACTTCCGGCTGCCGAGTGCCGGCGGCCTTTATGTATGGGAGTTCGAGGACAAGGGCCGCGAGATCAAGATCAAGGTCGATGGCCAGCTCGCCTTCAACAACAGTTTCAATTCGCTTGAAGCCGCGCTTGACGGCTTCGGGCTTGCCTACATCCCGGAGGAAATGATCCTTCCTTATGTCGCAGACGGCCGGCTGGTTCGCGTGCTGCAGAAATATTCCCCGCCCTGGGACGGATATTACCTCTATTACCCCAGCCGTCGCCAGGCATCACCGGCGTTCGTCAGGGTTTTAGAGGCCCTGCGATATCGGGTTTGACGGGCGTTGGCGGTCCCCCTGTGGATGTCTGCAACCCGGAACGACCCATGTCCGACTTTCGTCTTCTCTGCGCTCGCTGCGGCTGACAAGTCCTGATCCTAGATCAGCAGATAGCTGGCTTCAGAAATGCGTTGAACAATGGCTTGCCCCGCAAGGACGATAATGTCGCCCTCCATCGGTTGATGAGACCGCAGCAAGTGTTTGTCGATCGTCAGCAGGAAATGCGATGAATGCAGTTCGCCTGGGGAAATGGAAATGTAAGACCAGCGATGCCATGCAAATGGCATGGTGGCGAGGCCCATTCCCAGCAATCCCTTGAGGCGCATCGACCATGTTGACGAGGACTTGGCGTGGCGCGCAGCATCGGTTGCAACGGCACCTTCGACAATATGCTGTTGGTTCCAGGTTGTGTGGCCATGGTTGATCTTCCATGCCTCGGGGTCATCGTTTGCCAGATCGATCCTCGATTTTACCGGCTCGGCGATCAGCGCGACGTTCGGACTGAGAAAGCGTGGAACAAAAGAAAACGGCAGGCTGCGGATTTCGCGCAGAGGGGCGTTGACGCGGATAAGCTGCGCCAGACACCGCCAGTCGAAGCCCTGATGTGACGTATGGTGCGCGGGCACCCGGTCCAGCCGGTATAAGCCTGCCCAAAAAGTCTCTTTCAGATTGCCGGATTGCCGATTGTAGCCCATGAGGGCCGAACCCCAGTTCTTGATCCATACGGCTGGACCGACTTCGACGGGTACCGTAACCAGGAAAATGCGGGGACGAACGATCGCGCAGACGTGCTCGATGACACGGACGGTGCGGTTGAGGTGGATATGTTCAAGCGTTTCCAGCGCGATGACGATGTCGGCCTCGATCGTTTCGTAAAGGCTCTCGTCGGTGGCATCGCCGACGATGAAACGGCAGTTTTCGTAGTTGCTGTAGCGATTGCGCGCGGCCTCGATGAAGATTGGATCGTAGTCGATACCGACGTAATCGACGTCGAATTTTTCCAGAATATGTCCGACCGCGGTTCCGGGGCCGCAGCCGATATCCAGTATTCGGACCTTCCGATTGCCGACGTCCTTCTGCACTGTTTCGAGGACCTCAAGCAGCTTTCGATAGCGGCCCGCGTGCAGAAAGCGCGTCAGCCAGTTGAAGTTCTGCATTTTTTCGTAAGTCGTCGCGAACGTACCCATCCAATCCGCCTCCATGAACCGTAGATGATGTCGTCTCGCGCTCCCTGTTATCGTAAAGATCGTGCGCGACCCGGCGTTGTATTTTTGAAGTCTGGCACGGCCTGCGTGACCTGCAACTCGACCAAAAGGCTTAAGTCGGAAGCAGGAATACCCACCCTGCCTCCTCTTAAAGGCAGATATCGAGGTGGTGGACGGTGAATCAGCCAGTTCTGACCGGCCGTCCTCTCCCTTTTGGTATGCTGCCGATGCGCAGGGCCTCGTTATACCTTTCAGGGAGGCGCCATCCGGGGCCGGAACCGCTGGGAGATGTGGTGGATGGTAGACAAGAGAGCCTTGATTATCGGCGTAACCGGGCAGGACGGCGCTTATCTCAGTGAATTGCTGCTTGCCAAGGGATATATCGTGCACGGCCTGAAAAGGCGGTCTTCCTCATTCAATACCGGCCGGATCGATCATCTTTATCAAGATCCCTTCGAGGAAAACCTTCGCTTTCGTCTTCACTTCGGTGACCTCACGGACGCCACGAACCTGTGCCGGGTCATTCAGGAGGTCCAGCCCGACGAGATCTATAATCTCGGCGCCCAAAGCCATGTCCAGGTCAGCTTCGAGACGCCGGAATATACGGCAAATGCGGATGCGCTTGGCACGCTGAGGCTGCTTGAAGCCATGCGCATTTTGAACCTCGGCGACCGTTGCCGGTTTTATCAGGCGTCCACATCGGAGCTGTTCGGGGGGATGGGCACTGTTGCCCAGCACGAGGGTACACCGTTCTATCCGAGAAGCCCCTATGCTGCGGCAAAACTCTACGCATACTGGATGACGGTCAATTACCGGGAAAGTTACGGCTTTCACGCATCCAACGGCATTCTCTTCAACCATGAGAGCCCGATTCGCGGGGAGACATTCGTCACGCGGAAAATCACGCGCGGCGTTGCCGCCATCGAACGCGGTCTCATGAGCAAGCTGCGTCTTGGCAATCTCGACGCAAAGAGAGACTGGGGGCATGCGCGCGATTATGTTGAAGGCATGTGGCGCATCGTGCAGCAGGAAATACCCGAGGACTATGTGCTCGCAACCGGCGAGGCACATACGGTGCGGGAATTCGTTGAGCTTGCTTTCGGCGTGGTCGGCAAGACCATCGAGTGGAACGGCGATGGCAGTGACGAAGTGGGATACGACGCCAAAACCGGCAATACGATCATCGAAATCGATCCCAGATATTTTCGTCCGGCGGAAGTGGATTTTCTTCTCGGCGACCCCAGTAAGGCGCGCAGGAAACTCCACTGGAGCCACTCGACTTCCTTTTGCGACCTCGTTCAGGAAATGGTCGAAGCGGATCTTCGCCTCGTGATGTTGGAAGAGGGAAGAAATGAATTTGTCGCATAAATCGCAAGAAATCCCGTTCAGCTTGAATGGCAAGCGCGTCTGGGTTGCCGGCCATACCGGAATGGTCGGCTCGGCACTCGTGCGACGTCTGGAGCGCGAGAATTGCGAAATTCTCAAGGTCTCTCGCAGCGAGCTTGATCTGACCCGACAGTACGAGACGGAGCAATGGATGGCGGCGGCAAGACCGGAGGTCATTTTTGTCGCTGCCGCCAAGGTCGGAGGCATCGCAGCAAATGCGGCCTATCCGGCGGACTTTCTTTACACCAACACGCTCATTTCGATGAATATCATGAAATCGGCTGCCGATATCGGTGTCGAAAAGCTTCTCTGGATGGGATCTAGCTGCATCTATCCGAAATTCGCAGCACAACCGATCACGGAAAATGCCCTTTTGACAGGTCCGCTGGAGCCGACCAACGAGGCCTACGCGATTGCGAAGATCGCGGCGCTCAAGCTTTCCCAATTCTATTCCAGTCAGTACGGCCTGAATTGCGTCTCCGTCATGCCGACCAATATTTATGGGCTGAACGACAATTTCGATTCGCAAAGCTCACACGTCATTCCTGCGATGATCAGGAGAATGCATGAAGCGAAAATCAGCGGTCAGAACAAGATTGTTCTATGGGGTACGGGCAGTCCTTTGCGTGAGTTTCTCCATGTGGACGATCTGGCGGATGCCTGTTGCTTCCTCATGAAATCATCTGCGCATTTTCCGCTGATCAACATCGGCTCGGGGCGGGAGATATCCATCCGCAATCTCGCCCATCTGATTGCGGGTATCGTCGGCTACGATGGGCAGATCGTTTTTGACACCAGCAAACCGGATGGAGCCCCCAGAAAGCTGCTCGATTGCTCGCGGCTCAATGCGCTTGGCTGGAACTCGACGGTCGAACTCAGATACGGAATTCAGGATTTGTATGAGTGGTGGCGACACCCGAAGTCGCTGCAATCGGATATGTTACGACAAGCGGCAAGATGAGATCATCAAATTCCCTGATATCATCGGTTTTGCTTGCCGCCCTTGCGCTCGCATTTTCAGGTCTCTCGTTTGCCGGGCAGCCTGCGGTGCGGGGAGGGCAAGAGCAAGGCAGCCAACCTGATCCACGGCAGTTCGGTTTCCCGATACCTGTTCCAGAACCACGATTGCCGGATGATGCGGATGCCTTCAATCCGCCGTGGATAGAGGTAGGCGGCAAGGGTCCGGCAATCGCGGAGATTTCGAGAACGGCGGGCGCTGGCGAGGTTGTCTCGATGACCGGCGTCGATCTCGATAGACGAACGGGTTTCGAAGTCTTTTCGCAACACCCCGGTGCCGCGGAGGGCGTGGTGACGCCAGTGGCGCCGCTGACGGCTGACGCGACGGCGGCGACGACGCTGCTGCCAGCCACGCTTCCTTCATGGTCCACCTACCTGATCAGGCCCCGGCGGGGCACTGTTCAAGGACGCAGCTTTGCGATCAATCGCACGGAAAGCTGGTGGATCGGGCCGGATGCCGCAGCGCCGGGAGCGATCGTCTCGGTCTATGGACGCAACCTTTCGCGGTCCAACGGGACCAGCCAATCCTATCTCTATATCAAGCCGGTCGCTGTCGCCGGCTGGTATGTTCCGGTAATTTCCGTCAACCCCTTCAAGGTCGATTTCGAGGTGCCGACTCTGCCACCGGGCAATTATGAGGTGTGGGTTCACAATACCCATGGCGGCCGCTTCGGCTGGAGCGGTCCGCTGACACTTGACGTCCTGTCGCAATCGCCATGGGCGGGGCAGGATAAAAAGCGCGTCGATGCCAGGCAGTTCGGTGCAACGGGCGATGGCATGACCGACGACACCGCAGCCATTTTGCGCGCGCTCGACGCCGCGGCCGCAACGGCGCCATCGGTTTTGTATTTCCCCGCCGGGATTTATCTCGTGACAAAGCCTTTGATTGCGCCCGCCAATGTGGCGTGGTTCGGGGAAGGGGTGAATAAAACGGAGATCAGGCTGAACCAAGGGATTGATCAGAGCATGGTTGTCGTTAATGGCGACGACACCCGGTTCGGAAACCTGACCCTCAATGCCAACCGCAACATTGCCGGTAAACCTCTTCTTGCTTTGCGCAACACCAAAAACACACGGCTGGATTCCGTACGCATCGACGCCTGGGGCGTGCCGGCGTTCGATGCCCAGGACACCGTAGGGCTTTTTGTGCATGCGTCCGAGCTGATCGAGAACGGATCCTTTTACGGCGCGAGCCGGCAGGTGTTTTTCTCCAACAACCGGTTCCGGATGACGGGTTACGGCGAATCCGTCGTCGCGCTATGGGGTGGGCGCGATTTCGCCATGACGGGCAACGAGCTGACAAATGCGGATGAAAGCCGCGACGACGGTCATGGCATCGGACGTTTTTTTGTTGCCCAGGCGCATTTCGGGAGCATGCGAAACCTCTATTTTGAGAAAAACATCTCGCGAAACGCCGCGCCCCACGACTGCACCAAGGTCGATTGCAACAAGGGCGAACAGATCTGCTTCGAGATCGTCGGGAGCAAGCTTAAAAACGATTTCGTCCGCGCTTCCTCGAACTCGGTTACCTTCAAGTCCCTGTCGGATCTGGGGGATGCCACGCCGGGCGGTTTCGATCTCGTCATCGTTGGCGGGCGAGGTGCCGGGCAACACCGTCACATCGCATCGACGGACGGTTCTGTCGTTCTGCTCGAGCAACCCTGGAATGTCGTGCCGGATCGAACGAGCCGTTTTGCTCTGGCAGCGACCGCATCGAGAGCCGTGATATACGATAATGTGTTCGATGGCAGGTCAAGCTATGCGGAGCATGATTCCGATTCCACCGGCGTTCTTCTCTACGGCAACGTCTACGACGTGGTGGTCGACAGCAACCGCATCTCTCAGATGCGACACGGCATGATGACGGTTGCGCTGGACTCGACGCGGGGACTTAGCCCGTATTTCCTGCAATATTCCAACAATAGTGTGACACGCAGCAACAGCGGCCTCTATGTCGGCACGACATTCGCGGATTCCGGGGTTGCCGGCATCTGGGGCGGTTTGGGGAATATTTATCGCAGGAACCGGTTTACGGATATCGCCTATATCGGCGTCGAATATGAAACCTGGAACCATCCCGGCGCCGACTATAATGGGACGGTCTTCGATGGAAATACCTTCGCCAACGTCCGTTACGGCTTCGTAGATGCCTACAAACTCATGTGGACGCATGACGGCAGCTTCAAGGCCGGACCGGCCGAACGCTCAAGGCGGATCAACACGGTGCTCTACGACAATCATTTTACCCGAGGAACGCCAGGGCCCGTTCAAAGTGCGGGTTTCGTGACGATGCATCCGCAGAACAGCTGGGTAAATGTCGGCTCCACATGGAGCGGTTTTGCAATGGGAAACGGGGGCCCTAAGGCCGGCACCGTTAAATCGTCCTCCAATGCTGCAAGGCCAACACCTGATTGAACCGGAGTCCATTCCTGCGAAAATCCCGGAAAACTACCTCTAATGACGTATCTGCGGTGAATTGACGAGCTGCCGGAAAGTGGCGAATATGGCTCAATAAATCAAGGCCATGCGATACCATGGGCCATTGAAATTCAGGCTCGGCGGTTTTCATTTCAGGCGAGGGGACCGACGGATCGTTCGTTACTCCATGAGTGGCGAGCGGTCTGTGGTTCCAGTTTGACTGGGTAATATTCCTGCAAATTTCAATCTGAACCCGTCGGCGCGACAAGATTTGCGCGGCGTTGGTGATGGTTTGTGCATAACGCAAATAGGCTCGCCCGGTTGAACGAGCGAGCCCTCCCAGTTACCAGGTAATCCCCGGTTACCAGGGACCCGCCAAAGTATCAGGGGGCGACGGGTTACTCTTACAAACCGCTTTTATCGCTTCGGTTCAATCTGGCTATAAGCGGTAGGGTCCACATCCATCCATCTGCTGTCTCACAAATTTTCGCGCTTTGGGTAACGGTAAAAGGACAAAAGCGTTAGAGTTTGAGAGACGTCACTTGGCCGGTCCGGTTTCCGTCGCCATATTGAGCCAGGCTCGGACGTCGGTCGCAGTGATCCAGATCTGTCCATCGAACGCAAACATTCCCTTCTCGATTTTGGATGCCGCTATCGTTGCAAACACGTCGACGAATTGCGCCAGACGTTGCGCATCGCACTGCGGTGGGGATTGGATGTCGTTCAGGGCATCTTGCGTCACATGGACGGGCTGTAGCCCTCTCTCGCCGTTCACGATGATGACGGCACGCTGCCTGACCATATGATAACCAACCGGAACGATCGCAGATTCCATCTCCGTCTCCCCGACACTTGTGCCGATTGTTTCTGTTCTCTGGAGGAAATAAGGAGCCTACCGATCGGAACGCCGGCAAGCTCTTTTGATTGGTGCGGGCCTACAAGACTGTTGGAGGGCACTATTCAGGATAGCAAATTGCGAGCTGGAGCTATAGCTCTCCAAAAGCGGTAGCTGCTTTGCAGGGCCGCTCAAGCAGGGGCATCAGAAACGCTCGTCTTTCTAGTTGACGCTTCCTGTGACGACCGCTGCCGAAACCGGATCTCTGCCGGATACCGACAGGCGGACGCGGACGACGTCCCCCGCGCGGACCTGCGTATGCTCGTCCGCAGCTGTTTCGCGATATGTGCCTGCAACCTGACGCACGATGAAGAATTTGGTCTGGATCATGTCCTCAAGGCTGGAAACCCGCCGCGCCGCCGAGCCGATCTCGGCCATGGATTGAAGGCTGAAGGCCAGTTTTTTCTTCAGACGCATGATGTCCAGGGAGGTCTCCCGCAGTTCGGTCGCGGCGTCATTGTGCCTTTTGCTCTTCAGCTCCAGGATACGCCGCTCCACTTCGCTCTTGTTTTGTTGCGCGCGCGCCAGGAACGATGTCGATTCCAGCACCTGCTGGTTCATGGACAGCAGTTCGCGCTTGCGTTCTCTCAGGGCAGATTCGGAGGCTGCACCACGCGTGACAAGTTCCTTCGAGGCGTTGACGTCCATGTCAAGCAACTCAAGTTGCTGGGTGCGCATGACGTTGCTTTTCTGAAGCGTATCTATTTCCTGAATGAAGTTCTGTCGCTGGACCTCGAGGTTGGTCTTTTCGTCCTGCTGCGCCGAGAGGCGAAGGCGAAACAGACTTTTTTCAGATTCTACGATCTTCTCCAGTGCGGTGCGATCCCGGACAAGTCCGATTTCGTCGCCCCTATATTCGAATTCGGTGTCGTTCAGTTCCGCTTCCAGCCGGACGCGCCGGATATCCTGCGACAGGAGTTGCATCGACATATCTTCATATTCCTGCTGGGCAGCGATCAACTGTATGCCCGAGGTATCCCTCTGTGCATTCGATTCGCGCAATCCCCCGCCGAGTGCGAAGAGTTCAAGCACGATCATGCCGGGACGATATTCATATTTTCCCGGCTTCTGGACGTCGCCGACAACGAAGATCGGAGCATACTCCTTGACCGCGACGGCAACGGAGCGGTTTGCCACATGGCTTGCCAGATCTCGGCTGATCCGCGCACCGATTTCGTTCACCGTCTGGTCGACCACGTTGACGTTGCCAAGAAGCGGATAACCTATCGTTCCATCTGCACTGACCGGGAAGAGGCCGGTCAGGCCCGGGTCGCCATAGACGGAGATCGTCAAGACGTCGCCGGTGGCGACCTTGTAGTTGGTGCCATCTGCAGCGGCCGGTAATTGGCAAACGGCCAGAGACAGAAAGGTGGTGCTGACCATCATCAGGGAAAAGCCCTTGGACCTTGTCACGAAACGCATGTTTCACCTCTCACTATGGACGACAGCCGGGGGGCGCAGGCTGGTCGCCCGTTTCCGCAGCTTGAAATGAGTATTCCAGTCCCGGAAAATCCTCGGCCAGACCGGGGGCTGACGCTTTCTCGGGCGTCGTATTCCGTTGAGGATAATGCCCGTAATCGGCCGGCCCGCGACCCGCAGCTTGATGACGGCATTTTTCATGCCCGTGCCATCGGCGACGTCCTGTCGGACTACAAAGGATACGGCGTCAGACAGACTGGCGATCCGCAAAAGGTCGAGGTCATGGGCAACGGATGGGGCCTCGATCAATACCAGTTCGTATCGCTGTCTCGCCTCCGCAATCAGGCCGGCGAAGCGCTTGCTTCCAAGAACAAGATTTGGCGGCAGGTCGCTTTTCTCGGCGACGATGATGTCGACCCCGGAGGCCTGATCGCGTTGCATGACGTCGTCCAGGGACACCTCGCGGCTGACCGCCTGCGCAACATGCAATGTCGATCCCACATCGAATTCCCCCCCGAGAGCCGGGTTCCGCAGATTGGCATCGATCAGCAGCAGATTAACGCCGCTCATGGCAAGAGATCTGGCAAGGTTGGCAATCACGAACGTCTTGCCTTCCCCATCGGCCGAAGAGGTGAAGGCGATCACTTTCGCCTTGCTCTCGGCCAACTGTATGTGGGTCTGAAGGTCGGCAAACGCGCTGTAGAAATCCGCCGCGCCGCTGCTGAATTTCCCGGGCTTGTTCTGGAACTCTCCGAAGGAAATGCGTGGAATGCGCCCGATGACGTTCAGTCCGGTTTTCTGCTGAAGAGACGTGATGGAGCCAACGGACCGGTCCGTAAAGTTCAGGATAAAAGCTGCCGCCAAGCCGGTGCTGCAACCGAGAAGAAGTGCAACCAGACCCCACAGACGCTCGTCAGGACTGGTCGGTTTACGGGACGGCATGGCGCTCGATATGATCCGCGCCTCGGCAGTTGCGATACCGTCCTGTTCGATGGTCTGCTTGTAGCGTGCGAGGTATGTCTCGTAGATCGAGCGGTTCGCTGCTGCTTCCCGGTCAAGTTGCCCGGATTGAACCATTGCCATATCCGTCGTGGAAATGGCGCGTTGCACATCATTGAGGCTGGCCTCGACTTCCTGCCGCTGTTTTTCGTTGACCTCGATCTCGTTGCGCAAGGCAGCGATGATCTGCGCGATCTCTGAATCGATCTGCTTGTTGAGTGAACTGAGCTGGGAGGATAACTGCGGCCGCTCCGGACTCATGACGGCGCCGCTTTCATCGATCTGGGCAATGGCTCTGATGACCCTTGCCTGCTCGGCCCTTAAAAGCTGGATCGATGGTGAGGACAGAACTTCGGTGATCCCGAGCCCATCGCCGCTTTTCTGCAGTTCGAGCGCTGTGGCCAGGCGCGCCCTTGACCCCGCCAGTTTGGCCTGTAGCGTCGTCAGCTCGACATTCAGACTTGAAAGACGCTGCGACTGCAGCGGGAGACCACCGGTGTCTATCAATCCGGATTTTTCGCGAAATTGCGACGCCTGGCGTTCGGACTCCTCGAGTTCCGTCCGCAAACTGACCAGCCGTTCCCCGAGCCACGCGCTCACACGCCGGGTTGCTGTTGTCTGGAGGTCGATCTGATAGTCGATATAGGCTTCCCCGAAAGCATTGGCGACTTTTGCGGCAAGCGCCGGATCGCCGGCATAATAGGAGATGTAAATCGTGTAAGACCGGCCATCATTCATCACACGAACATTGGTCATGAGGTCATCGATCATTTTCGATGTCTCGGCGTCATTGCCAAGCACGATCGCGTCGGTGGTCGCCCGGTCGGATTTGGTTTGCCGCCCTTCGAGCAGGCGATCTTTTTGCAGGATGACGAGAACCCGTTCGGCCATGGACCTCGATCCGATGATATCGAGTTCGGTTCGAAGCACCGGGCTTTCCTGAGGCAGCGGAGACACCACGGATTCGGTGGGGAGCGCCTGGAGCTTGCGGACATCAAGCGCAAGGGTCGCCTCGGCCTTGTAACGGATCGGGGTTCGCGCATAGCCGATTGCCGCGATTGCGAAACTGGCGAGAAAGCAGATGAAGACGGCTCTGCGCCGCTCCCGCAGGATGGATATGAAGCGGGAAATACCTTCCTGCTCACCCGGAGATGATGACGACTGGATCATGACGGTTCCTGCTGTAAGCGGGGCATTCGGTAGCGGTCGGTGACTGGCGTGTGCTTAGCGCTCGTACGCCATGTCACCGATCTTGCAGGCAACTTCCGTGCGGTTGGTTGCCCCAAGCTTCTTCATGATATTGCGGATATGCACCTTGATGGTGCTTTCGCAGAGGTTCAGCTCCAGAGCGATATCCTTGTTCGCCTTTCCGCACCGCAGGGCCTCCGCGATAGCCGATTGACGGCTTGTAAATTTCATCGGCGGTATGGCGGCGTGTGCCGTCAGGCCGAACAGACTTTTCATGTTCATGACGCTGCTGGCCGGTATGAAACGGCCGCCCGCGATTGCAAGACTGATCGCCTGGACGCAGACATCGACGCTGACGGAGCTCGATATATACCCGCGCACGCCAAGAGCGATCGTATCGAGGATGGTATTGATGTCCTGATCGTCGGAGAGCACGACGACGGCGGCCGGCGAAACCGCAGCGACAATCTCCCCAAGCTCGCGGTTCGTCTCTGCCGACGGACCAGGCCAGGCACTGACCAGAACTGCCGCAGGCATGCCGATTTCCGCGCGTGCCTGTTGCCATTCGCCGAGATTGGAGAAGGTCAGGATGCGCCTGTCCGCATATTGATAGTTGAGACTATGGGCGAGGCATTCCCGCTCGAGCATGCGACGATCTATGATGCCGATATAGCCAGCCGCGCTTGATGCGGCCTGCGGATGCGGTGCGCCTTCCGGCGGGTTCTCGGAGATGTGGTTATGGATCATGACGAAAATGCCCCCTGTATTGTTTTTGGTTTCTTTTAATTTCCGAAAAACGTCGATTTCGTACCGTCAACAGGCTTTCGCCTGTTTCAGGCGAACGTCAGCTTTCTAACGGTAAAGGCTTCCGCAAAACGTGTAGGCGCACGGCACTCCATCCCCCGCAGCCGCGCCAGGCCGCGAAAGGTATCCGCATCGAACCAGTCCTTGGATCTCTGCGTTCCAAAATGCTGCAAGAGAAGCTCCACCTTCATGTTCATCGCGTCTTCGCTCAACGGCACGTAGGCGTTTCTTCTGCCGAAATCGCCATCCCATTTTGGGATTTCGTATTCCATGATCAGGTGATTTCTGAAGATGTTGGATGTGAGCCTGTTGATTTCGCGGTGATCCTGATGCGCGTCCTCGCGGCTATGCGTGAATATGACGTCGGGGTTGACTTTGTCGCGCAATGTCAGCAGCCATGACTTGATCTCGCGGCTCTGCGAGGGAAAGTAGCTGTCCTGAAACGATGCCAGCTCAATTGAGTAGGATGCTGCTCTTGCAAGAAAAGCTTCGGCGGAACTGCGTGCCTCCAGGGCCCGCTCGTTGCCGGCACTGAGGACGCACCAATAGACATCAAGCAATACGCCCTTTGAAAGCAGACTGAGGACCGTGCCTCCGACGCCGATCTCAATGTCGTCGGAGTGAGCTCCCAGACAAAGGATCGACAGGCGATCACCGGCGGAGGCGAGGGACATGTTTTTCATGGCAGCAGCTTCGTGTTTGACGACTTGTGTGCCATTGACCCATCGTCTCCAATCCATGGCATGTCACCACGCTCGACCATCGCCTCCAACGTCTGCCAGTCGCGCAGCGTATCCATTGACCGCCAGAAACCCTCGTGTTTGTAGGCCATCAATTTGTCTTCAGAAATCAACCTCGAGAACGGTTCCAGCACGAGTTCTTCACCCTCGCGCATGTAGTCGAAAATTTCCGGCCGCATCAGGAAGTAGCCGCCGTTGATCCACATATCGGATGTTTCCGACGACCGAAATTCCCGGACCCTTCCGCTCTCGTCGATTTCCGCCAGGTGGTAGGTGAGGGGCGGTCTGACAGCCAGGAAACAGGCGAGCTTGTCGCTCTTTTCGAATTGGGCAATCATGTCGTCGAGATCGACGTCGGTCAGGCCGTCGCTATAATTGGCAAGGAACATCTTCTCGCCCTTGAGATGATGACGTACGGCCCAGAGGCGCTCGCCTATATTGCGCCATATCCCCGTATCGATCAGGGATACCCGCCAGTCCCTCGGCAGTTCCTCGAGCAACTCCACGCGTCCGGGGCTTGATATGACGCAGTCGGCATAGCTTTCCGGCCGGCTGTTCAGGAAGAATTCTTTTATGACATGCGCCTTGTAGCCAAGGCAGAGGATGAAGTCCTCATGTCCGAAACGGGCGTAATATTGCATGACATGCCGCATGATCGGTTGAGATCCGAGCGGGATCAGCGGTTTCGGTACGCTTTCGGAATATTCCCTGATGCGGGTACCCCTGCCACCGCAGAACAAGACGACCTTCATTGTACCAACTCCTTCGGATCAATGATGGATATGTCGGGAATTGGAACGATGAATTTCCCGCCCCAATTTCTGATGTCGTTCATTTGTGCAACGATCTCAGTCTTCAGGTTCCAGGGGAGAATGAGAATGTAGTCCGGTTTTATGCGCTGGATTTCGCTGACGGGGCGGATCGGGATATGCATTCCCGGCGTGAGGCGACCATGTTTGTAAGGGTTGCGATCGACTGCAAAATCGATGAAATCGGTGCCGATACCGCAATAATTCAGCAGAGTGTTGCCCTTTCCCGGTGCGCCATAGGCGCAGATCGATTTGCGCATCTCCTTGAGGCGGATGAGGAAAGACAGCAGGTTTCGCTTTGTCTGGCGCACGGCTTCGGAGAAGGCCGTATAAGTCTCTATTCTGTCGAGCCCGGCATTCAGCTCCCGTTCCAGGAGGCTATCCACGCGGGCTTCACGCGGAAAATTGCTGTCCTCGTGCGAGAAAAAGACCCGCAGCGAACCGCCATGTGTGGGGATCTCTTCGACATCGAAAACCTTGAGCCCATGACGGCGCGCCATTTTTTCTATGGTCAGCAATGAGAAGTAGGAAAAGTGCTCGTGATAGATGGTGTCAAACTGGTTCTCTTCGATGAGCTTTTCGATATGCGGGAACTCAAGGGTGATGACGCCTTCAGGCTTGAGCAGGGCTTTCATGCCGGCAACGAAATCGTTGATATCAGGCACCTGTGCGAGGACATTGTTGCCGATGATGAGATCGGCTTTTTGTCCCCTGGCCGCCATATCGATTGCCAGAGCCTCGTTGAAAAATTCCGTGAGTGTCGGAATACCTTTGCCGATCGCCACCTTTGCGACGTTCACCGCCGGTTCAATTCCGAGCATCGGGATGTTGCTGGTCAGGAAATGCTGCAGCAGGTAACCGTCGTTGCTGGCAAGCTCGACAACGAAACTGGATTCGCCAAGCGCGAAGCGCTCGATGACCATGTCGCAGTACCGCTTTGCGTGAGCGACCCAACTGTCCGAGAACGAGGAGAAATACGCGTACTCCGTGAAAATATTCTCGGGCGCTACATATTCCTGAAGCTGGACGAGGAAGCATTCGTCGCAAACGAATGCGTGGAGCGGATAAAACGCCTCGACGTCGTTGGCTGCGTCAGCTGCGACGAAGCTTTCGCAGGGCGGAGACATTCCAAGATCGACGAAGGTATGCACCAATGGCGAGCTGCAAAGACGGCAAAGCCCGACGTGATGCGTCGAGCTCAGTCTTGCAGAAAAAACTGCCTCATTATTCATCTGACGCCCCCCTGATTTCATCGCATTGTCTTCGAGTGAATTTCAGAAAATTCTTTTATTAACTGGAAAAAATACTATGGATCGGGGTGGGTGACGATACTGCATTCGGCTCGAAAACGTCATCCATAAGCCGTAGGGTTATATTGGAATTCGCTAAAATTCGCTTCCGGCGGCTGGTTTCCGCAACCGAAAGGGTGACTTATTTGCCAGCCCGCCTTCAAGGTATGGTGCTGCCTATGGGTGTATTCCGAAGCCGCTGAAATGGCGGAGAATTCTTCTTGAATACGGGGTTGCATCAGGAGCGCCGAATGCTGTTTGAGAAGACGAAAATCGAGGGGCTCTGGGTCGTCAGTACGGTGCCTGTGCGGGACAGTCGCGGCTCTTTTGCCAGGACGTTCTGCAAGCGCGAATTTGAGAGCAACGCGCTGGTATCGGACTTCAGTCAGCACAGCCTTTCTCTATCAAAGCTTAAACACACCGTTCGAGGGCTGCATTTCCAGCGACCGCCGCATCAGGAGACAAAGCTGGTTTCCTGCGTCAAAGGATCGATCTGGGATGTCGCCGTCGATCTGCGCCGCGGCTCGCCGACCTATCTGCAATGGGTTGGCACGGTGCTGTCGGCCGACAATGGCGCGCAGTTCTACATTCCCGAGGGTTTTGCACACGGCTTCCAGTCGCTCAGCGACGACGTTGCTGTGTCCTATCTGATTTCGGTGCCCTATGCCGAGGCAAGTGCGGCAGGGATCCGTTATGACGAGCCCGCGATAGGTGTAGAATGGCCGGCGCCACCCTCGGTCATATCGGAAAAGGACCTCGGTTGGCCCGCTTTGCAATGAAGGTTTAGCGCGTCAGGAAACCGAGGTTCGAGACAAGGCCCGCCTCGAGCAGCCTGCCGGCAGCGCTCGCAATATCGACAAACGGCATTTTAGACCTTTCGGCGATATCCAGTAGCGAGTTGGTTCCATCGGCGAGGTTGAGTATCCATAGATAGGCCATGGTACGGTCGTCATTCGTCTTATGGCCGCCTATCGCAGGAAAAAGCCCGTATTTTCCCAGCTGTGGCTCACCCTTGGGCCGAAGGTTCAACGGCGTCCAGTTTTCTTCGAGAGCATCGATCATGTCCATGATCATCCAAAAGGATGAGTCGAGATGTTTGGGCTCGATGAAGTCGAGATTGTCGGCCGAGGTGTGGTATTCCGGAAAGGTTCCGAAAGCGCTTCTCTGCAGCAGTCCGACCGGCAGGTTGAAGCCCGGCGAACAGAATTGGCGCTCGTCATAGCCGTAGGGAATGAAGTCGGCGATTGCCAGATGTTTGCGATCCTCTCCGCAGCGGGTGCAGGCGGCGATCCGGTCGACCAGTGCATCTCCCCTGCGGCTACGCTTGTAGTTCGGCGCGCCCCCGTCACCAATGCATGAGACTACAAGACCATGCGCAATTTTCGATATCCCGTCTTCGTTCTGCGCAAGCCATGACAGGGAGCCGATCGTTCCGGGTGCGAAGACGAACCTGTAGCTGTAATATGTGGACCTGCTTTTCAGGCCTGCAGCAAGACACGTCAGCAATGCCAGGCCGGAACAATTGTCGTTTGCGAGCGACGGGTGACAGATATGCGCGAAGAGAAGCACCTCTTTGGTGCTTTGTCCGATATGCAGATATTCGCCGTAATACAGATTGCCTGACGCCTTTTCGGTGTCGATGACGACTTCATAGTCGCCTTCCTCTAGCTTGAGGAATTCATGATGCGACATGCAAAAGCCCCAGGCATCCGTGTAATAGGCTGTTTTGTAAGGAATGAGATCGGGTTGTGCCGGCAAGGTGTAGATATGCGCTTGCAGTTCGGCCAGCGGCATCATGCGACGTTGAGGGATGCTGTAGCTCATGAGATGCAGGTTCGACATTTGAAAATCGATCACCTTGCGTCCCGCCGCGTTCTTCACATAGGCGTCCCGGACGTTCCATTCCTGGGGCACCGTCCAGTCGAAAACCCGCGTCCCGCTTGGGACGGCGCGCTGCTCGATATCGATATAGTCTTTAAGGATATCGATTGTGTCGCGCACGCCTTTGCCGGTGATGCTGCGACAGATCGGAAAGAGGCGGGAAGCCAGATCATGAATAGTCTGGCCGATACCTGCCTCTCTCCATGCATCACCTGTCAGCTTTGCACCAGGCTCCATCTTGCCCATCCGGGCCTCCTGTTTAAACCGATGCCGCAATATCGGCGTTCTGGCGCGGCGCGGCCATGGGGCGGCGCAGGTTGATGTCGATATCCTTGTCCCCGATCAGCTTCTGGAGTTGGCCGATCCGCTGATAGTGCGGTCCCTCGAATTCGGCCATTGTCAGGCCGGCGCTCTTGTAGGCCCGGTAGAGTTGCTCGGCACCTGCGGCCGCCGTCCATGTCGGTTTGAACGCCGGAAGCGCACGGGCGATCTTGCCAAAATCGACGCGGTAGGAACGGGTATCGGGGCTTGCATCGCTCGCATATTGCAGCCGGCATCCGGGCACCGTGAGAGCGACGATTTCGGCAATCTCCCGGATCTGATAGTTGTGCGCATCCTGTCCGACGTTGAAAGCCTGATTGTGTATGGCATCGGTCGGCGCTTCGAGCGCAGCCAGAAAGGCCCGCGAAATATCCTCGATGTGAACGATTGGGCGCCATGGCGATCCGTCGGATTTCAGGAGGATCAGTCCTTCCGTCACCGCCCAAGCGGTCAGGTTGTTGAGTACGATATCGAAACGCAGCATGGGCGAAAGGCCATATGCTGTTGCCGGACGCATATAGACCGGTGAGAAGCCGGGGCTCGCGAGGCTTGCAATCTCCCGCTCCGCCAAGACCTTCGACGTGCCGTAGGCCGATACCGGTTTCAGCTCGGCCGTCTCGTTGACCAGTCCTTCGCCAGCGGCGCCGTAGTTGCTGCACGACGAGGCGAAGATGAAACGCTTGACGCCTGCCTGCTTTGCGGCTCGCGCTGCCCGAACGCTGCCGCGGTAATTGATCTCATAGGTAATTTCCGGATTGAGATTGCTCAGCGGATCGTTGGACAGCGCCGCAAGATGAATGACAGCGTCGAAACCTTCCATATCCGAAGGCTGGATATCGCGGATGTCCTTGCATACGCCGGGGACCTGCGGCAAAGGTCCGCCTGGAACATAAGCGCAGCGATGGTAGAATTCAGTGTCATAACCGTGTACTTCGTGACCCGCCTTGCGTAGGATGGGTACCATGACGGAGCCGATGTATCCGCGATGCCCGGTGACTAGAACGTGCATGAAATTTCCCCTCAAAATCTGTTTTCGATCGCAACGAGCGTATCTTTTCAGGCTAGATCGATGCACCGCGCAAAGCGGCTGTATCGATAATGCGAACGGTCTAGGTGCCCCGGCCGGTTAAGGCTTTCGGATGCTTTCCGATAATTCGGGCATGTCGGCCATGACCAACCCATGGCTGGCCTGATGCTGCGCGTTGCCGTTGAAACGCCGGAAGACGACATCGGATGGGCGTCCTGTCAGGAATTTGTCGACGCCGTATTCCAGCGCTTTACGGTAGACGACGAGCGCTCCATCGATGGCGTCGAGCGTTTTGGCTATATCCTCGTCCTCATGCGTGTAGCTTACAACGAGAGACGGTGCGAGAAGGCCCCGACGGATGGTTTCCTGCAGAAACAGCGAGCGAAAAGCCTGAGACGGCTTTCCGGTCTGGTCCAGCGTGAAGTAGCTGAGGCAGGCGGAATGGCCCTGGATGCCGAAGTAGGAATCGAGCCCGTGCGCAATTGCGATCTGGCTGATGGCGGCGCGCAGCGAATTTCCCTGTCGGACGAGATGTGAGACCACGGGTTCCTGCGTGTAAACCTTCATGGTTGCGATGGCCGCCGCCATCGCATGCGTTTCCGCGCCATGCGTCGTCGAAAGCAGGAAGACGCGGGGGGCATCGGTTTGATCGATACCGCCTCGTTCCATGAACTCACGCTTGCCGGCAAGTGCGGAAATCGAAAAGCCATTGCCCAGCGCTTTGCCGAAACAGGATAGATCGGGGACGATATCGTATGTCTTCTGCGCTCCACCAGCATCCCAGCGGAAGCCGGTGATCATTTCGTCGAGAATAAAAAGCGCGCCGTTTTCGTGGCAAAGATTCTGGAGTTTGTGAAGAAACTGGTCCCGAGGCGGATCACCGCGCGACGGCTCCAGAATGAAGGCGGCTATGCGCCCTGGAAAGCGGTCAAACAGACTGCGCGCACTCGCCAGATCATTATAGCTGAAGCCAAGGACCAGATTCTGGATCGCCTGAGGAATGCCCGCATTCATCTCCGTTGTTCCGATGAACCAGTCGTCGGTGGAGAAAAAGGGGTGGTCGCTGCAGCGCGCGATCAGGTCACGGCCGGTAACAGCCCGTGCAAGTCGTATCGCGGCGGATGTCGCATCGGAACCGTTCTTGCAGAATTTGACCATTTCGGCCGTCTGGATCGTATCGAGAAAGGTCGATGCGCAATCCACCTCGATCTTTGACGGGCGCGTGAAATTGCAGCCGCGGTATAGTTCCGCACGCGCCGCCTCTACGACGTCGGCATAGGCATGGCCAAGGCCGACAGCCCTGTTGCCCATGCCGTACTCGATATATTCATTTCCATCGACATCCCAGACATGACAGCCATATCCCCTTTCAATGAAGCCGGGAGACAGGACAGGGTACTGGTCGTCACCCTTTGCATAGGTATGTGCGCCGCCCGGTATGATGTTGCGGGAGCGCAGGCGCAGTCGATCCGAGTTTTCGAAATTTTCGACGAAAGTTTGCATAGCGAAATCCCGGGTCCATATGTCCAATGACCAGAGATTACCGTATCCGGCTCGGTGGCCGTTACCCCGTCTTTATGCTTGGAATGCTAGCCGAAAGGCTTAGAGGAGATGTACAACCTTCTTGTCATAATCGCTCCGATGCGTTTGCATCGTGCGGGGCCCGACACCCGCAGGCAATTATGTTTTTACAACAGGTTCACTGCACGACACATGACTAGTTTTTGAAGAGATCGGATATTTTAAAGATCACTTCCGTTCTGTTTTTGGCGTCGACTTTCTTCATGATATTGCGAATATGTACCTTTACGGTGCTTTCACGAAGATTGAGTTCATAAGCGATGATCTTGTTTGGCTTGCCTTGCGTCAAGGCGTTGATGACATCGACCTCACGTTGGGTGAACATGGCCGTGCGCTGACGTTCCTTGTCTTCCGCAACCACGAGCAACTGCCTGAGATCGCTCAGATTTTCAGCTGATACGAAAGCGCCGCCCGCCAATGCAAGTGAGATGGCGCCCACGCACACCGCCAGTCCTATCGACGAGGAGATGTATCCACGAACTCCCGCGTCGAACGCCCTCATGACCTGACGCAGATCGCGGTTTTCCGCAAGAATGACGACCGGCAGATAAGGGAAGTCGGCAATGAATTCCCGCAACTCATGGAGGGATACGTCATCGCAAAAATCGCTGCGACCGACGTTGACCAGGATGCCGCTATGCTGGCCGTTTGGAGCATGTCTCCAGTCGTCGAGTGATGAAAACAACTCGACTTCCATATCAAGGCCGTATGCGATCAGGCTCTGAGCCAGACACTCACGATCGAGCGCGCGGTCGTCGATGATCGCCAGCTTTCTGACCGAAGTTTCCATAGGTTTCGAATGCGCAACCACATGGAAATTTGATGAGAATTGGCTATGTCCGTTGTTGGGAACTGATGTCAGCATGTTATGTCCTATCCGCGCTAAAGAGTGCTTTGCGGATCTGTCTGGCTTGGCAGAGACGCAACCGAAGAGTTTCTTTCTAAGATTCGGCACAACGGACGTTTGAGGTAATGCAACCCGAAACGCCGTCATCAATCAGAACTTCGGAAGCGACTCTGTTGCGGTCTGGATTTTTCGGAATTTAAAATCGGCCAGAAATCAACAGACGTGGCACTACCCGAATTTCGACTCCGGCATCCTACAATGGAGTATCGCAACTGGAAAAGGTTCGGAAATTACTCACTTTTGATTGAGATTTCGACGTGGCGTTCAATCTGGCATGATGTGGGCAGACAACCAGACACGGCAGATTTGTTGAAATATAATTCTTTCAGGCCATCATCATGTTTTGCGCGACACCACTAACTATAATGGATGAATTATAATCGCGGCCGGATTGATTTATCATCCTCCATTCGTGCTTTTGTTCGCGATGTCAGCAACTTATGCGTGTTAATCGCATTTTGAAATTGCACCTCGCGACAATCGGACGCGCTGCACCCCGCATGTGACGGGGCTTGGTGACTATGTATCCCTGACGAATGATCTCAAGGCCTTGATGGCTGCTTTCAAGACTTGTTGACCCACAACGCCTGACGCTTCGTAAGGGTCGATCTCTATTTGGAATGCGCGTCAATTTTAACGAGAGTGAATATGGCGGAACGCGGCGCGGATAGTAACAAGGTTCCTTCTACTTTCGAGGTAGACACCGGTCCGATGTCCGGATCACAGGAAGCAAGTCCTGTTAGGATGTTCCCGATTGTCGGCGTCGGAGCTTCATCGGGAGGACTGA
Organism: Rhizobium sp. AN5; assembly: GCF_900215255.1. NCBI lineage: Bacteria > Pseudomonadati > Pseudomonadota > Alphaproteobacteria > Hyphomicrobiales > Rhizobiaceae > Rhizobium > Rhizobium sp. AN5. The sequence goes on along the minus strand of NZ_OCMJ01000003.1, from coordinate 38,548 downwards.
ATGCGTTCAGAGCCCTGCTCAAAGCGTTGCCTGAAAAAACCGGCTGTGCGTTTCTTCTCGTTCAGCATCTTGACCGGTCGCATGAAAGCATGCTCGCAGAACTTCTGGCGAGCGAAACGAATATGGTCGTAACGGAGGCTGTCAACCTTGCCTTGATAGAGCCCGAGCACGTCTACGTCATTCCACCAAAATTCCTGATGTCGGTTGACGGAGGAAGGATATATCTGTCGCCCCGGCGGGAACTGCATGAGGCACCTCTGCCGTTTGATTTTCTCCTGGGTTCTATGGCCAAGGAATTTGGACCGTGGGCGATAGCAGCTGTCCTGTCCGGCACAGGGTCCGATGGCTCATCCGGCGTCCAGCAGATCAGGGATTTCAAGGGACTTGTTCTGGTCCAGGAGCCTCAAGAGGCACAGTTTGGCGGCATGCCCGAAAGTGTTATTTCGCTGGGCATTGGCGCTACGGTTTTACCGGTCGAAGAGATGCCTGCGGCCATAGCCAAACATATTGCGCTGTTGTCGCGGCTTCGAGCCGATCACTCGATGGTGCGCCGAATGCCCCAGCTGGGCCGGATCATCGAGATATTGAGGGTTTCCACCGCGAATGATTTTTCGGCCTATAAACATGGAACGATGCAGCGCCGTGTCGAAAAACGCATTGCGGTTCTCGGTATCGAGATCGAGGAGATTGACCGATATCTTGAGATGCTCGAAAACAGCGAAGAAGAGCGGCAAAATCTCGTCAGGGATCTTCTGATCAACGTCACCAGCTTCTTCCGCGACGGGAAGGTGTTCGACTTTCTACGCGACACCATTATTCCGGATATTCTCCACGCAAAAGCGGCTCACGGAGCAGTGCGGGTCTGGGTCGCTGGATGCAGCACGGGGGAAGAAGCATATTCTCTGGCTATTCTCTTCCTCGAGCTCATTCAGTCCATGGGCCTTCGTCTCCAGTTTCAGATGTTTGCCTCGGACGCCGATGGCGAGGCGGTCGCAATTGCCAGAGACGGACATTATTCACATGAGGCGACCAAATCGCTGCCGACGGACTTGCTGGAAAAATATTTCGTAAGGGATGACAACGGATACACCGTGACGGCGCAACTGCGTGGGGCGGTGGTATTCACCGTGCAGAATGTCCTGAGCGACCCACCGTTCTCACGGATCGATCTGATTTCATGCCGCAACTTGTTGATTTACCTTGAAGCGGACGCCCAAGCCAAGGTTTTGTCGCTTTTCAGGTTCGCCTTGCGGGAGAACGGCATTTTACTGGTCGGAAAATCCGAAACCGTTGGCGGAATGGATGACCGTTTCAAGCTGATTTCGGAAACCGAACGGGTATATCGGCGTATCGGGCCGCCGGTTTTCGGTGATCTTAATTTCGGCGTGGCTCCGGGTGGAAATGTCAGAATTCCCTCTTCGCTAGGAAAGGTGACTTCAGCGTCGAGGCACAGTGCGCTTGCCGACGCGGTTGCCCAGGTTCTGCTGGGTAGCTACGTGCCCGCCGCGATCCTCGTCAATCGAAAGTATGAATATCTTTACTCCATCGGCCCGACAGCAAGGTTCCTGCGGATCGCTTCAGGCCCGGCATCGCATGATCTGTTCGCCATGACACCGAAGGCGATCCATAATAAGATCAGGTCTGCGATCCACCGTGCGACCCGGGATCAGAAGCCATTCGTAGCCAAGAATGCAAAACTCGACAGCAACGGCGCGCATATCGAGTTCAGCATTCACGTCGAACCGCTGTTCAGTCAGGGTGAAGAGCTGTTCCTCATATGTTTCGTGGAAGATGCTGCGCAGGCCAACAGGGTTGTCCGATCGCAGAAATCATCGACGACAGATGCGTCGCCCATTACCGAGCTGGAATTCGAACTGGAGGAGACACGGGCGGAATTGCAGGGCGCCATACGCAATCTGGAAATTGCCAGCGAAGAACAGAAGCAGATCACCGCCGAAGCACTGTCTCTGAATGAAGAGTATCAGTCGACGAATGAGGAACTCGTTACTTCGAAAGAGGAGCTGCAATCCCTCAATGAAGAGCTGACAGCCCTCAACAATCAATTGCACGAAGCACTGGAGCGTCAGCGTGCAGTTTCCAACGATCTGCAAAACGTCTTGTACAGCACCGATGTCCCGACGCTCTTTCTGGATGCCAGTCTTCGTATACGGTTTTTCACACCAGCCACCCGGTCAGTATTCAAGATTATATCGTCCGATGTCGGCCGCCCCCTATCGGACCTTAGCGGCTTTGACGGCGACATTACGCTTCAAGCCGATGCGATGGCGACCCTCCAGGACGGCAATACAATCGACAGGGAGATAGGAGGACCTGACGGCCGCTGGTATGTCCGCCGCATCAAACCCTATCGCGGCGAGAGCGAGACCGTCGACGGGGTCGTTATCACATTCATCGATATGAGCGCCCAGAAACAGGTTGCGGAAAGCAGGGAAGCTGCAAAGAAATCCGCCGAGCGGGCGACTGAGGCAAAGTCGCAGTTCCTGTCTGCGGCAAGCCACGATCTGCGTCAGCCGCTGCAAACCTTGAAGCTGTTGCAGGGGCTTTTGGAAAAGAGCGTGGGCGAAGGCCAGGCGCGCACTTTCGTTCAGAGGATGGAGGAGACGCTGTCGTCGATGTTGGGAATACTCAACTCCGTTCTCGACATCAACCAGATCGAAGCGGGTATGGTGGAACCTCAGATCGTGAGCTTTGCAATAGGCGATCTTCTGGGAAGGCTCTTCAAGGAATTTTACTATCCCTCTCAGGCCGCCGGGCTGCAACTCCATGTCGTGCCGTCCAGCCTTGCCGTTCGCACCGATCCGCGTCTGTTCGAGCAGATCGTTCGCAACCTTCTGTCCAATGCGCTGAAATATACGACGAGCGGCAAAATTCTGGTCGGTTGTCGCCGGCGCGGTACGAAGGTTCGCTTCGAAGTGTGGGACACTGGCATCGGCATTCCCGAAAACCATATCGAGGATGTTTTTCAGGAATACCTCCAGCTCGATGCGCCTGCTGGAACGGAAGACCGTGGTTTGGGGCTGGGATTGTCGATCGTCAAGCGGCTCAGCGAGCTTCTCGAACTGAGGGTAGTAGTGCAGTCACGACTGCATAAAGGTTCGGCATTCATGATCGAGATCGATCATGCACCGGCAGGTGAGCCGCTTGTACCACTTCCTGCGCCAGTGGATGACCATTCGAACCAAGCGGCTGCCCTGTCGTGGGCGTCGGTTCTGATCATAGAAGACGAAAACGGCATGCGTGATCTGCTCAAGATGGGACTTGAGCAGACTGGATATGTGGTGGCTGCGACCTCTACGGCTGCTGAGGCACTCGCGATTGTTCGAGGATTGCTGTTCACGCCCGACGTCATTCTCGCAGACTACAATCTCCCTACCGGCGGGAATGGCATAGCTGCGATTGGAGATATCCGGCAAGCACTCCGCCGAAATGTTCCGGCGCTCATTCTCACAGGCGATATTTCAAGCAAGGCCCTGAGGGCTTTTGCACAGCACGAAATTCCGTATCTGCACAAGCCGGCGAAACTCAAGGACGTCGTGCAGGTCGTCGAGACCCTGGTTGTTCGCCAAACCGACGAGAGGGTAGTGCACATAAGCGAACCCGAATACATGAGGCCGATGACGGGTCGGCTCATCGAAGTCATCGACGACCAACAGGACATCAGGGACAATTTGCGCGCTCTTTTCGAAGGAGAAGGCTGGACGGTTGCAACCTATGTATCGGCAGAAGAGTATCTTGCAGATTACCAGCCGGAAAGATCAGGTTGTCTGCTTGTCGATGCGTATCTGCCGGGCATGGTCGGCATGGAGTTGCTGCGTTTGCTGAAAGAAAAACATCATCGGTTTCCGGTGATTGTGATCACGGGTCGCAGCGATGTCCGTATGGCAATCAATGCGATGCGATATGGAGCGGCCGATTTCATCGAGAAGCCGTTTTCTTACCAGGAAATATATCGGAGCGTGCAATCGGCCCTCGAGCGATCGCGTGATGCAAACGAGCGCGAAGAGCGGCGTGAAACGGCTCGTGCCACGCTGGCGACGCTTACTCGCAAGCAACGCCAGATCCTTGACCTGATTGTTCAGGGGCAGGCCAACAAGGTTATTGCAGCCGATTTGAAGCTTAGTCAGCGCACTGTCGAGAACCATCGCGCATCAATCATGCGCCGAACGAAATCCGCTTCGTTGCCGGCGCTGTTGCGGCTTGTCCTGAATGCCGAAGAATAGGCCGTCATCATCGAAAATTTGGCCGGTCGATCACTATCGGCGGGCGATAGCTGCGCGAATGCGATGCAACGCATCAGGTCGGCGCACAAGATAACTCACCGGTGGCAGAAACGCTGAAGCGGGTCTCAGGCGGAAAGCCTGTGCGAGAAGGGCACCCGCGCCGGGCCGGCGCCGGACCAGATTGGAAAGCGCGCACCAATAGGCGCGGTCGCTCAGGCTCGCGCGACCGCGCCTTAGCAGTGTTTGGGCATCGGCAAGCAAAGCCCCTTCATTGCCAAAGAAGCTTTCGAGCGCGGCTTCGATTTCGGTATTCCAGGCAAGCACGTTATCAAGGATGGCGGATTGGTTCGCACCGTGGATACGGGTGAAATTCTGCACGGCATCAAGTTCGACGATATCGCCCAGTACCGCGAGCCGCATCCACATCTCGACATCGTCGGTATGGCGCAGTGCTGGCCGATAATGACCGGCATGTTGTTGAATGTGCGTCCTGGTAACGGCGAGTGGGCCCGGCACCGGGCTGCGTCCCGTCGCGCAGATTCTGGCGATGAAGTCCATGCCGCGATGAAGGTGCATGCCATCGGCATCGCTGCGAAATCCTGATGGTATATCGGCATCGTCACGGAAGAAGGCGGTGCGGCCGAACACCATATTCGCGCCGGGGTGATTGTCGAGCGCCTCCATTGCGCGCGCGAGTGCTCCAGGCGACAGGACATCGTCGGCGCAGATGATGGCGAAATAGTCCGCCCGAGCCCAATCGATGCCTTCGTTGAAAGACGCGTGACCGCCGAGGTTCCTTGGGCGCAGGCTCGTTTCGATACGGGGATTTGCTGCCGCGAGAGACCGGGCGATCGCGACACTGTCGTCTGTGGAGGCGTTGTCTATGATGAGGATACGCATGTCCGGGATGTTCTGGCCAAGGACGCTTTCTACGCATCCCTCCAGAAAGCGACCGTAATTGTAGTTGGGGATGACGATATCGATGCTGCTCATGGTTCCACCGCTGCGGGAACGACGGTGTCGGGAATGGAAGCCGACGCAGGAGGTTTTCCGACCCTGCGCAGACGCCCGGCAAAAGCATCGAGCGTCGAACGTATTTCGCTGACGAGTGGATGACGCAGAAGAAACAGGCAAACGGCCCAGCCTGTCACCGAAAGCAGGACGGCGCCGCCAGCCTGGGCGAGGGAGTAATCGAAGCGGAATCCCATCCAGGCAGATATGGCGAGCGGCCCCACAATCGCGGCAAGGGTCACGGCGGCACTCGGCCCGATGGCTGCGAACAGTTCGGGTAATTTGAAGTGCGCATGGCGTCTGACGAGATAGAAGGCGACGAGCATCTGGAAGGGCAGCGTGACGAACTGGCTCAGCGCTACCGCGGTGAGGCCGAAGAAGCTGGCAGAGCAGAGCACAATTGCCGAGACGCTGCGGCAGACGAAATTGCCTAGAAAAGCCTCCCGGTTGGCGTTGAGAGCGATCAGCAGCGGCGTTGTCAAAACCATGGGAAACCAGAAGATCGACGCAAGCGCGAGAATCCGGGTGATCGGTACGGCGGCGAGCCATTGGTCTCCAAGTGCAAGGCGCACGATGGGATCGGCGAGAATGGCCACCATGATCAGCGACGGCCAATACAGCACGGTGATGTAACTGAGGGCGCGCAGGTAGGACCTGCGGACGTCTCCACCTTCGCGAACTTCGGCGGCGAGCGCCGGGAAGGCGAAGGAAAAGATTGCCGAGAGGAAAATGCGATCGGGAATGGAGCAAACGGTATTGGCGCGATTATAGATCGCGACCGCTGTCGGTGTCATGGCAAAGCCGAGCACCAGTTGCGGCAGGGACTCGTATAATTTGTCAACGATGGTTGCAGCGCCCCTGTAACGGCCGAATTCGGCCATACGGCGCCACGACTTGAGCGAAAGGCGTGCTGTACGCTGGGCCGGATCGGCATAGGCGGCAAGGGCGCTGGCAACGCTGTTGCCGACGAGCAGGCCGAGCGCGAAGCTGACGAAGCCCCATCCATTGCTGGCAGCGAAGATCGTCACGACAGCCATAGCCACGAGGCCGATGGTTCGGACGCGTGCGATGGTGCCGAATGCCAGCCGTCGACGCAGCATTGAAAACGCCGGCATGCCCAGGCTTTCGGCCATGACGGCGGCAATTGCGAGGATAAGATAATGCTGGAGACCGGGCTGGTGGTAGAAAATCGCCAGATAGGGTCCGCATAGATAGAGAACGATCCCGAGAATGCCGCTGACGAGGAGCAAGAGTGTAAGCGACGTGTTGATGTCATCGCGTTCAACGACATCGAGCTGAATGAGGAAATCGGACGAAACGAATTCGCGAAAGGCGAAGATCACCGACGTGACCCCGTAGCCGATGACGGCAAAGCCAACTTCCGCCGGCGACAATAGTCTCGATACGATCGCGATCAGAGCGAGATTGATCGCAATTCCGAGGTGCTGTTCCAGCATGGCCATGAAAAAGGCGCGGCGGACTTTGTGCATCGAGGGCTCCGACAGCGTCGCCGATAATCGACGGTAGCGTCAAATCTAGAGTGGGGACTTGGATCTTGGAAATCTGACCGTTGGGATGGCAGCCGGATCCGTAGGTGTAGGCCGTTTGGAGAATGTCCGTTGAAGGGCGTGCGACATTGTGCGGACTACTCCCGTCGAGTGGTGAAGAGCCTCGGTATTACGTCGAAAGCATTAGGCTGCGGGACACCTTTGCTAAGGCGTAACGCTCTGCGGCGTTGCGACGGCATCAGTTGAGAGAAATTCCCGGCCGAGTAGCGCCTCTTGCTCGGAAAGCTGGCGCTTGAAGCGATCATTGGCGTGGTCGATCCGCTGTCTTACCGCCCCGGCTCCAGCGAGTATCTCCTTCACCAGCTCGATAACTTCCTCGACTTCGAACGTGTCGATGTGTCGGGCAAATTTCTCCTGGTCGAAATCGTTCATAAGATCATCGAACTTTCTGGCATAACCTATTGATATCGTCGGATTTCCGAGTTTCAGGGAACAGACAACTCCATGATATCTCGACACCACCGCAAGGTCGATTGCTGCCATCTGCTGCATGATATCGCGCAGCGTTGCGGCCGAGCTGATGTCGATCTGCGCCAACTCGTCCTCGGAGAGCATGTCCGTCAGCAGAAACATCAGATCCGCGCAGGCGACCCTGTCCGTAATGTCTCCCATCAGAAGGGTGATGCGATGGCCTTCACCGATCAACCAGCTCACGAGCCGTGAGAGCTTGTGGATGTAGGTCTTGTAAATCCTGGCGGCCTCGGGGTCGTTGTGACGCCAGCCGCGATAGTCCATGACGCCGACGCCTATTCTCATTACGCCGTCGGCGGACCTCTGCCGGTGGGGCACAGGAGCAGGAAGATCAAAAGCGATATCGGGGTAGCGGTGGTCTCGCGACACGTCGACACCGATCATTTTCATGTAGTTGAGCGAGAAATCGTCCCGGTAGGATCGATAGGAGGCCATCTGTGCGGCGGAGCGCAGGAACCAGCGGCTGAGACGGCTTTTCATCGGGCCGGCGCCGATGCTGACGAAGGCGATCCGTGTGTTGCGAAGGCGTGCAACGAGACACCAGCAAAACACGACAAAGGGCCAGCCGAACCACTTTTCCTGAAAATCATCGAGGATGCCGGTCCCCGGTATGATCATCAGGTCAGCCTTGTCGAAACTAAAGAGGGAACTGACCAATAGCATTAGCCGTGAAGGCACCTTGCCGAGTAGCTTGTCCAGTTGCCTCATCCACGCGTTTGTCAGGGGAGGCCCCCCAACACCCATCGCACGAATATTGAACTTCGCACTTACGACTGTCGGACTTGCACAGATACACAACAGATCGGCATCGGGCCTCATCCTGCGTAGATAAAGGAGCATGGCTTCCAGCGATCCGTCATTGCCCGAATTGCCAGAGCCAAATTGTCCAAGGAGAGTGATCCTCATTTATTTTCCAATCGCAGCCCGGCGCCGACACGCTCGATATGGCATTGATATCCGCTGGAGCAGTACGACCCCACACCGACCTTCGGGTTGCGTCTTACGCCAAACGAATAGTCTGACTGACGCAAACCTCTCAAAGGAAGATACAGCTAAGCCTAAGATGCAACTGACTGTCATCCCCTGGCTTTTTAGTATGTCGCCTTAGCAGCCACTCGAACCATCCGCCGTCGATCCGTTGCGGCATGGTTGTGGATGCAAGAGCGAGAGTGTCCCATGAAGCTTGCCTATTTTGTTCTTCCCCATATCGGCGGCACCTATTCCGTCTTCAAACATCTTCGCAAAGGTCTCGCCGCCTATGGCATAGACGTGCGATGGCTCGGCGTGTGCAAGGAAACATACGGGCTGCCTTTCGATCTCCAGGGTGAGAAGGCTTTCGGTCAATTGCTGCGGATGCCCGTCAATCTCAGCGACCGCGAATGTGCAGCACGAATGGCGGCCGCCATCGAAGACGGCGGGTTCGACGGTGTGATCGTCAATGTTCTTGGCGATCAGTTGCAGACAAATATCGCGCGCTATCTGCCAGAAGGTATCCTGCGTATTCTCGTAGTTCATAATATCTCGCCTGGAACATACGCTGCCGCGCGCTCGGTCCGGGACTACGCCCATGTCACGATCGGCGTATCGGAGCGGTGCCGCGCCGATCTGGTCGCGCGCAACGGCTTTTCGAAGGATCGCACCTACGCAATCCCGAACGCGGTGGACAGCGATGCGTTCCGGAGCCAGGCGGTTCGGCGCATCAACCGGGGGCCGGAACTCAAGGTTCTCTTCGTCGGCCGCATTGAAGATGCATCGAAAGGCGTGATGTGGCTGCGGGAGATACTGGATGCCTCGCCCGAGGCGGTGCGCCTGACGATCGTCGGAGATGGGCCGGATATGGGCAAGCTCAGGCGAAGGCTAGACGGCCATGGTGATCGCGTCAGTTACGCAGGATCCGTTCAGCTTTCAGACATACCGGTCATCATGGCCAGTCACGATGTTCTCATCATGCCGTCCCGCTTCGAGGGGCTTGGCATGACGATGATCGAGGCAATGGCCGGCGGCTGCGTCCCGGTCGTGTCTCATATCCGTGGCGTGACGGACACGATTGTCGAGCCGGGTCGAAACGGCTTTCTGTTCCCGATCGGCAATTATACGGCAGCGGCCAATGCGATCGCGCGCTTGCATGCCGATCGCGACCTTCTCGAGCGGATGTCGATCGCGGGAAAGGAAATGGTCCTGAACCGCTTCAGCATCGAACGGATGGCCGCACGCTATAACGAAGTCATTACCATGACACTGAACGATCGTCCTGGCCTGTCAACGGTGCTCAGGATGGAGGACTGGTCTATTCCCGCCGGTTTGAGGCCGGGCCTTCGAACGTATCTGCCGTTGCCCTTGAAAAACTGGCTTCGCGTCGTTCGTGAACGGCTCTGAAGCGATGTTCGGCGATCAGCGGCGACTTGGACATCTGTGCGGCGTCTTCTTTTTTTGGCTATGCATGTTTTCGACCTGCAACGCACAGGATACCGTTTTTCCGCTGCAGACGTCGCAGGACGGGCGTTATCTTGAAGACAGCAAGGGTCTGCCGTTCCTGATTGTCGGCGACAGTGCGTGGTCGCTCATTGGCGATACCTCTATTCCCGATGCGGAATTTTACCTGGAAACCCGAAAGCGGCAGGGCTTCAACACCCTGCTTGTATCGTTGATCGAGCATCAGTTCTCCCGCAAGGCGCCAGCGAACTTCTACGACGAGAAACCTTTCGCAGGCGATGCCTTCGAGCAACCGAACGAGGCCTATTTCGACAGGGCAGAAGCCGTCATAAGGGCAGCCGCAAGTCGCAACCTGCTGGTGCTTCTCTGTCCGGCCTATAGCGGCGCACGCGGTGGCCCCGAAGGATGGTATCAGGAAATGGTCGCGGCCGGGCCAGAAAAGCTGCGGGCTTATGGACGCTATCTCGGGCAGCGTTTTGCGAAGTACCCCAACATCATCTGGGTGCAGGGCGGGGATTACGATCCGCCCGATCGCAATCTGGTCATGGCTGTTGCAATGGGGATCGCTGAAACTGATCCTTCGGCATTGCAGACCGTGCATGGCAATCCCGATACCGTGACGAGCGATTTTTGGCGGGACGCTTCCTGGCTCGATATCGATTCAGTTTATACTTACAGCAATGTCGCGGCGGCGGTGCTGGATCGTTACCGATCGGGACCAAGACGCCCTTTTTTCCTCATCGAAGGCGCATATGAAGGCGAGAACGATGTGAAGGAGCGTCAGGTTCGTCTTATTGCCTATGGTGCGCTGCTTTCAGGAGCGAGCGGTCAGCTCTTCGGCAACAATCCGGTCTGGCATTTTTCCGCCGCCGGGCTTTATGAAGCAAGGGACAGCTGGCAAGGTTCGCTGAACAGCCGTGGTGCTCAAAGCATCACCCATCTGGCCTCGCTTTTCAGACAACTGGCATGGTGGAAGCTCGCACCCGATCAGGGCAGCTTGCTAAAAAGCGATGCGGGCGCATTCGCGGCGCGCGACAGGGAAGGGTCTTTCGCCGTGATCTATCTCGACACTCCTTCCGTTGCGATCGATCTCGACAGTTTGGCGGCAGGCGAGAAAACCCTTCGCTGGTATGATCCCTCGAATGGAATTTACATCGAACCGATCGAGCGTCTTGGCCGCAGCGGCCTTCGTAACGTGACGGTGCCGGCATCGGCGAATGCTTTTGGCTTTCAGGACTGGATCGCCGTTCTCTCCACACAGGAATGATCACTCGCAAGATGCCGCTCGCTGCCGAGTCGTTCATTTGTGGTCGCTCGCCGTCAAGGTCTCAAACCTAGCTCTTTCGATAGTCGATCCGGTTCGGGGGTAGGGAGGGTAGACGTTAATTTCGACACCCTCTCCCTTTGGTGGATTTCACACGCCTTTTGCCCGCGTACCCCTCAGGGCCGGTGTTTTTTAGGATCGTCTGGAGGCGCGTATCGTTGCAAATGCGCCGCCAAGCTTCAGTGTGGGGATCAGACATGTCGGGGATACTCTTCAACACCATTGCCACTTTCATTCTGTGCGTATCCCTCATCGTCGTTCTCAGGCGCCTGACCATTGTGTTTCAGCTTGTGGATCGCCCCGATTCAATCCGCAAACGCCACACGGGAGCCGTTCCTCTTTGCGGTGGCATCGCGATCTTTGCCGCTTTCGCTGTTTCCGCATTCGTCGGTGGGTGGAGCGAGGCTCTCGGCATGAACTTCTGGCTCGGGCTGGCGGTCATTCTACTAATGGGCGTTGTCGATGATCGCCGGCCGCTACCCGCAGCAGGACGCCTTCTCATGCAACTGGCAATGGCGATCGCTCTCGTAGGCGGCGCCGATATCGGCTCTCTCTCCATCGGCGTGCTGTTCACGCAGCATTCCGAGCTGTTCCTGCCGCTATTTTTCGTCATCGGAGTTCTCTTCGTGACCGGGCTGGTGAATTCGTGGAACATGCTCGATGGCGTCGACGGGCTTGCAGGTGGCACTGCGGGTGTCGCGTTGATCTGGCTGATGATCGTGGCGATCTTCGCAGGTGTCGGCGACATCATCGCGCCGCTTCAGGCACTCTGCGTGTGCCTCTGCGCTTTTTTGGTCTTCAACATGCGCGGTCCATGGCGTGCAAGGGCGAGCATATTCCTCGGCGATGCGGGCAGTACCGCACTGGGTGCTACGATTGCCTATGTGATCGTCCTGCTGGCGACCACAAGCAGTGCCGTATCCTTTCCGGCATTGCTCTGGATCGTGATCCTGCCGATCACCGATACGCTCAGCCTGATTGTCCGTCGTATCATGCACGGTCGCAGTCCAATGTCGGCCGATCGCTGGCACTTTCATCATCTGCTGCTGGACTATGGTTTCACGCCGGCGGCGGCAACGAACACGCTGGTCGTCATTTCCTTCATTTGCGGCGGCATCGGTTTTGCCGGGATAAAAGCCGGTATTCCGGCGGAAATGATGGCCGCCGGCCTTCTCGTGCCGATTGCCCTTCACACCGCGTTCGTCCTTACCGCGACGGGCTACCTCTCGAAAACATGGCTTAACAGGGGTAATTTCGATCTCTACCGCGAGGTGGTGCGTCTACCGGTCGCCGCCAGCGCCGCACCGGAGCCAAGAGCCATTCAATCGGCGAATGAAGAGTAATCGCATCATGAAAGCGCCGTGGCCCGGACCGCGAATTCCCTCGATACCGGTTTCGAAAGGACGGCTTTCGCGTTCGCGCATTTCCCGGAACATCAGAAACGCTCCGCCATTGAAACGGAACGCGATTTTTCTGGGTTTGATGATGCTGAGTGCAATCGGGCTCTACGCACTGGCGCTCGTTTCAGCGGGATCGCTTCTCGTCGTGGAAGATCCGCCGGCGCAAGCCGATGTCATCGTCGTGCTCGGCGGTGACGGTCCGCCTCGCGCTCTCCAGGCCGCAAAACTATGGCACGAGGGAAAGGCGCCGCTGGTTCTGGTGACCGGCTACGGGGACTGCGACTTCATCCGCGACGTGCTGGTGCGGTCAGGAGTGGATGTCGCTGCCATCTCGACGGAATGTCTTTCGCTCAGCACCTGGGAAAACGCGACATTCGCACAGCCGATACTGACGGAAATGGGAGCAAAACGCGCCATTCTGGTCACCAGCTGGTTTCACTCACGGCGTGCGGTCAAGCGCTTCCGATTTGTCATGCCGCAAATCCAGTGGATTTCCCTTCCGGCGCAAAGAACCGTGTCGCTGTGGCGACTTGCCTTCGACGCTGACGGGGTGCAGGTGTTCAAGGAGTACGCCAAGGCGCTGTTCTACGACATCAGAAGCAGTTTCGTGCGGGATATGCCGCCGGTTCAGGCGGGGCTTGCTTCATCATGAACACGCTTCTGGTCTTTTGCCTCTTCGCTGGTGTCGTCCTGCTCCTCTTCTGGGGAATGATGCGTCGGGAGCGAATTTACGAGTTCCCGTTTCTGACGGGCGTCATCACGTTCAGTTTCATCTTGCCGCAGGTTCCCGGACTGGCGTCTGAACGGTTCCTGCCGGAAGGCGCGTTTGCCAGAGCCGCGCTTTTCATGATGCTTTGCCTTTTCATGTGCTGGTGGGGATGGAGCAGAACGGCAAAACCCTTTGCATTCTTCCGTATCGATTTCGATGAAACACGTCTGCTGATCGTCGCAGCCGTTCTCTCGGTCGCCGGCGCCTACTTCTATTTCAAGCTTAGCCGTTTGCCGGGAGAGTTGACCATTGCGGTGCAGATGACCGGAGTTCCGGTCATGTACATCTTCTTTTCGCGGTTGTTGAGCTATGGTCTGGCCATTGCGGTGCTTTGCCTTGCACGGCGATTCTCCTGGCTGGCGCTGGCCGTCCTTGCGTTCGATCTCGTCTTTTACCTGGATCGCATCGTGATAACCGGAAAGCGCGCCGAAGCGGTGGAACTCATCATGATGTTCGCGCTGGCATGGTGGTTTTACAAGGGATGGGCGATCCCGCGCATCCTCGTGATCATTGCGCTTTTCCTCGGCACACTGTCGATGAACAGCATGGGCGACTACCGCGCCATCACCAAGGCCAACGACGCTCCCGTGTGGGATGACATCAAGAGGATAGATGTCATCGGCAATCTTGAGAAAGTGTTCCGGGACGGCGGCGACGAGATGCGCAACGCGATCATGCGGATCGACAACACCGCAAACACCTTGCAATTCGACTACGGCAAGTTCCACTGGAACAGGCTGGTGTTCAACTTCGTGCCCGCGCAACTCGTTGGCGTGGAGGTCAAGCAATCCTTCATGCTGCCGGTGCCAGTCCAATCGCGCGACTACAATCCTGTCCTCGGCACGACCGAGACCGGAATGGCGGATGCGTTCGGATCCTTCTGGTATCTGGGAGCGTTCAAATTTTTCCTGCTCGCCTATCTGGTGCGCCGGATCTGGGTGACCGCAAACACGGGCGAGTTTTCGGCGCAATTCACCTATCTGTTGTCGATCATACCGTCCATGCACGCCATCTCGCATCAGACAGACTGGGTTCTCATGGTCTGGGTGCATATGCTGATGTTTGCAGCGCCGGCGCTGGCATTTGCCGTCATACCAGCGCGCGTGCAGCAGCGTCGATACGCGATACCATCCCTGACGTCTCAAGCCGGAGGATAGGCCATGCGCTCACGATACGACGATCCTGCCTTCCAGCATGCAACGACGCCTCTGCCGCGCTTCGGAGGTCCGACCTTTGCACTGCATTTGCGGCTGAAACGACTGGTCTGGATGATCGTCTGGCGGTTTCTTGCCTCCTGGACGCCGCCGCCGATGCGCCGCTGGCGCAATTTTCTCCTGCGCAGTTTCGGCGCGCGCCTGCATGCCACGGCAATGGTGCATTCCAAGGCGATCGTGTGGTGGCCGGGGCACCTCGTCATGGGGCGTCATTCATCTCTCGGACCTGGGGTGATCTGCTACAACGTCGACATGATCACCATCGGCCAATATGCCTCGGTCTCGCAACGTGCCCATCTGTGCACAGGGTCGCATGACGTTCAGGACAGCGCGTTTCCCCTCGTGACGCGGCCGGTGGTGATCGAGGAGGACGCCTGGGTGGCGGCGGAAGCCTTCGTCGGCCCCGGTGTCGTCGTCGGCAAGGGGGCTGTACTCGGCGCGCGAGCCGTCACCGCGAAGTCATTGGAGCCCTGGACGATCTATGTCGGCAATCCGGCAAGGCCAGTCGGCTCGCGTCGTCAGGAAGCGGCGGCCTCCAACGCGCTCAGCCGATAGCCCTCCAGGGTGGCATGGGCGATGGCCGGCCAGGTGAATTTCTCCAGCACAAGTCGGCGACCGTTTTCACCCATGGTTCTCGCTTTGGCTGGGTTGCTGAGCACGCTTGCCAGGCCCTTTGCAACCTCGGCCGCGTCAACCGCGACGATAACCCCGGCATCGGCAGATCCGACTTCGGGAAAGTGACACTGGTCGGTGATCACCACAGGCGTGCCGCAGGCGAGCGCTTCGGTGATCGCCATGCTGAAACCCTCCTGTCGGCTTGGCAGGCAGAAGCAGTCGGCATCGACCATGGCTTCGAGCTTTGCTTCGCCGTAAATGGCCCCGACCATAAAGACCCGGTTCCGGATGTTCAGTTTTTTGACCAGGTGCATAAAATGGCCCTCTGCTCCACCGGGTGGACCTGCGACGACGAGATCAACGTCGACATAGGTGTCAGAGATAGCCGCAAAGGCCGAGGCGAGAATGTCGACACCTTTTTTGATGTGCAGGCGTGACAGGAACAGAATGTAACGCCTGCCGTGCGCCAGGGCGATTTTCTGCTTGAAATGTCCCCGGGCCGGCAGGGGATCGAATTCCTCGGCAAAAACACCGTTCGGTATGATCAGATTTCGTGCCTGGAAATTCAGCGGCTCGACAGCTGCCATTTCATCGACGTTCAACAGGTGCAGGAATGCGGCCTCGTTCAGCATCTTGCGATAGCACAGCATCAGGGCGATCTTCTTTTTCCACGATCGCTGGCCGAGACTCCAATGGTCCAGCATGCCGGCCGGGCAGATGCAGTAGGGTACGCCAGCGCCACGGGCGAGCTTGGAAGCATAGAGCAGGAAAGGCTCCCATACGCCGTGAATATGCATGAAGGAGGCATCTTTCAGCAAGGCTTTCAGCATGCGCCGGCCCCTGAAGCAAAACAATGTTTCCAGCCTCCCGGCCGGCGGCAGGAGATGCCAGTGGATACTCTCGAAATGCGGTATGCTGCGACCGATTTCCTTGACCTGTGCCTCGATCGCGGCGTCGCCGTAGCTGACGATATTCACATCGAGGCCGAGGCCGGCCTGTGCAGCGGCAAGGCGCATGGCAACGGCCTGCAAGCCGCCATGCTTGGGATCGATCGAAGCAATGACGTGGATTATCTTCATATCTCTTTGTTCCCCAGGTATCGCGCGTCGTCCGCGAGGCAAAGAACCGCGGACCCGGACAGATGCGGCCCCGACAGGGCGGCAAGAAGCCGCTCGCCGTAAGACTCCACGGTATGTTCGGCTGCGCGCAGGAGTGCATTGGCAGACATTATCCGCCTCAGCTCGGGATTGTTGGCAAGCGCACGCACCGCGGTCGCGATAGCTTCCGGATCGCAGACGGGAACGATGAAACCTTCGATGCCATCGCGAACGACGCTGCCGGTGTTTTCGGTCGTTATAACCGGCAGGCCCGCTGCAAGAGCTTCATAGACGGCGGTCGCGGAGCCTTCGCAGAGCGACGGCAGCAGGAAGACATCCGCCCACCGAAACTCCTCGACGATCTGCGAGCGCGGAACGATCCCTCTCAGCTCGACCCATTGCGAAATCTGCTGCTTGACATCATCGGGTACGCGAACGCGACCCGCCATCCGGAAGCGGGCGGCGCCGTCCATCAATCTGGCAGCTTCCACGACATAGGGCGATCCCTTGCGCAGCCCGACTTCGCCCACGGTCAGGACCCTGATTGGACCCGGCATGCGTGCCGGTCTGTCGATGGCAGCCGTGGAATTGACCCCATAGGGAACGACGACACACCGGTCTTCCGGGCCACCGCATGCGACGACGTGCTTGCGGACAAATTCCGACGGGCAGACGATGACATCTGCAAGGCGCCACTCCGCTTTCTCCCTATCGGCAAACAGACGCGCATGCGGATTATCCCGCACCGGGCCGGCCCATGCGGGAAACCGCATCATCTCCTGGTCCAGAAGCGTTTCGACGACATCGCGTGGCGCGATCATCTGCTCGACTGCGGTCCAAAGGCCCTGCTGTTTTGCCGCCCGCATCTGTTCGAGGGCGTCGCCGCTGAAGGCGTAGAGACCAGCTGCGCCATGGAAGCCGCGCCGGGCCACCATTTCGGAGAAAATCGACCCGGCCCAGATCGCGTGAGAGGTTTCCTCCACAACGTCTTTCGTACGCATGTGGCGCAGCACGGAACGGAGGCCAAAGCTGGAAAACACCGTCGTCAGCGCTGTCGGCACGCCTTTTGGCAGCCGACCGGCCAGCCGTTTGACAGGTGCGGGATAAAGGGTTGCCGGAAACGAATTGACGATCCGGGGCCAGCCTTTCGTGGCGCATATATCGGTGTAAAAATGCGCAAGGCGGCCAGCGGATGCAAATATTCTCGGTACGGCATAATGCATGCGGGCGCCGAGCTGGCTGACGACGACTTTGTCTTTCATGACGAGATACCTTGAGCGATAGGGGGCCTGGAAGGCTCGACAGTCTGCAGCCCGGCGATCAGCACTGCCCAGGCATCTGCCGCCTTTTCTCGGGAATAGTCGGCACAAAGCAGCCGCCGTGCCGCATTCCCCATTGCTGTCGTGGTATCCGGGTCGTCGCAGAGCTTTTCGATGGTGCTGGAGAGCTTATCGATCTCTCCGATTTCGACGTTGCTGCCGCATCCCTTGGCTCTGAGAACGCGCGGCACCTCTCCATCAGGGTCGCCAACGAAGATCGTCGGCCTCCCGGCCGCCAGGATGCCATAGAATTTGCTTGGAATGATGCAGTGTTCCAGTTCCGGCAGCAGCGAGACCAGATGCACATCCGCAACGCTCAGGCTTTCAGCAAGTTTCTCAACAGGCTGCAGCGGCTTGAAGATGACGTTCTGAAGACCGAGATCCTGAACGACAGTCTTCACAGCCGCGTGCTGGTGTCCGCCGCCGATGAGAAGGAACCGGATATCCTGCCGGTGCTCGAGACGTTTCGCCGCTGCCAGCATAGTGCCGAACTCATGCGCCCGCCCGAAGTTTCCTGAATAGCCGACGACAAAAACATCCTGCAGTCCCCACGCCTTCCGCAGGCTGTTATCCTGGGGCAGGACAGGATAGATTTCCTCCCCATCCGACCAGTGATGCAGGACGCTGACGCGATCCTTTGCAAGCCCTTGCGTGAAGAGGAATTCCGCCATCTTGTCGGTAGGGCAGACAACCATGCCGGGGGATCGCAGAGACCAGTTGCGCGCCTGCGTCAGCCATGGCGCAAGCCACCTTGCACGTTTCCTGAAAAATCCAAGCTCGATTGCGGTCTCGGGAAAAAGATCCATGATCCAGTTCACCATGAGTGCGCCCTTGAGGCGGATCGCGATGCTGCTCATGACGGAGAGGAGCGGAGGATCGGTGCAGACAACGACCGTATCCGTCGCCCGAACGTTGCGCAGAAGCCAGGCGAATGCCAGCACCTGAAAAAGAAGATAATCAATGCTCCGGCGCGTGAGGCTGTGGCGGCCGAAGCGGCCGCTTGCGAGCCGTCGGATCTGTACACCCCGAACCGTTTCGGTTGCGGGCAACACGCTTCCGGGATGATTATGTATTTCGCGACTTGCAACGACAGTCACATTCATTCCGCGCTGCGCCATTGAGATGGCCAGCGACGATATCATCCGGCTTGTTGCCGACTGGTCGGGGAAACCGTATCTGTTCAGGAAGATCATCCTCACGCTTTTTTCTCCCGCCAAATGTCCGGTCTGAAGGAGCATTCTTGGCGACGTGAAAACAGGCGGCAAGCTGGTCGTAAGGACTAGTGGGCTCACGATACGGAGTGGCCAATACTCCGAAGTTGGCGCCGTACTATCCTTTTGGTAGCTGAAACGCAGATGAAGCCCTTATGGGTTATGGAATCCGTGATGCCCCGGGCCAATCAATGGCAGGGACGGGCCGATGTGGATCGCGAGCTGACTGCGCGCCGTCCCGAGGCGCAGCCGCACGCGACGCTGTGTGGCCTCGAACCGAAGTCCTGTTTTAAGATATGGATGTAACACCGAGTCCGACCGAGCTCCCCGCCGACGTCCAGGAGAGCGGCGCCTCAATGGCGGTTCCAGGTTGTGCCCAGGCTCCGGCAGAAATCCTCCTTCCCGGGCCGAACATCGGCGTGGCTGGAGGCGTTTGATCGCGCGGTACCCGAGCCATATTTAATGCGGGTGCGAAAGCAAAATTCGTTCGCTTCGCCTCTTGATTTTGAAAACACGAAAAACCAAGTCGTCAGCCGCCAGTCGCTGATGACAGGACTGGCCGTGCTGCAAGCGCCGCTTTTGGCGCTTTGGTACCCATGTTGCTTCAAGGAGGATATGGTTATGGCAACATCTTACGACTATGCACCGTTGTACCGATCGAGCATCGGATTCGACCGGGTCTTCAATCTTCTCGAAAACGCCCAGCGCACCCGCTCGATCAGTGACTGGCCGCCCTATGACATTATCAGGACGGGCGAAGACAGCTATCAGATTTCTGTTGCGGTGGCTGGCTTTACACGGGACGAGATCGACATCACTTTCCAGTCCAATCTTCTGACCGTGACAGGCAAGAGACAGGAGACACCGGTGGAGGGCTACCTGCACCGCGGCATTGCGACCCGTCCGTTCGAGCACCGGTTCGAACTCGCCGATCATGTCAGAGTGAGTGGCGCCGAACTGAAAAACGGTCTCCTTTCGATTGATCTCGTCCGCGAAATTCCGGAGGCCTTGAAACCCAGGAAAATCGTCATCCAGACCGATGCGGTTCTGGTGCCGACAGTTGCCCCGGGGCAGATCGAAGCACAGAAGGCGGCTTGATTTACATTGTTGAATGAACAGGGGCGCCGTCGCGATGGCGCCCACCAATATCCGGGATGGGAAGGAGAAAGCAATGAAACCCGATATGTTCAGACAGCCTGTTTTCATTCTTGTCGGTCTCGGCTTTCCAGCGGAGGTTCGAAACGTGCTGGAGGCCTACCGACATCTTTCCGAGTGGCCCGCGACAAACCGCGATAGCGCGCATTCCGTCGCACTCAAGGCATGTGCCGCGGCGTTGCGCGGCGAGATTGAAGCGGAGACCGCCCGCGGTTTGTTCGTGGCCTTTGCCGAAAGACACGATCTGCTTGCACCGGAAGATGGTGCCATCGCCGCGTCTCGTCTTTCGCGCGACAGAGATCCGCATGTGAATTGAGATAGGCCGGATGATGAATGTGTAGCAGCAAGTTGTCCGCTATGCGGGGGCTCTGCGTCCTTTATAACGCAGCGGAGGGCGGCTGGCATCGGAGGGCTTGTTGAAGGCGTGCGTAGAGGCGCTACGCTCAGGCACGCCATTCGCCATCCGCTGCCGCTATCTTGCCGGCACGCGGCCGGTCCCGGTCGCTTCCATTGATGGAGGTTCGGGATCGGGTACGACTGATAATGTGTGTTTGAGGCATTTAAGTGCGAAACAGGATCGGGAGTGGCGTACACCCTCGATCTTGTAGAGCTTCCGGCGCAGAAACTGCTCGTAGCCTGCGGTTCCTGCCACCGCCACTTTGATGAGATAATCATATTCGCCTGTCGTCAGATAGGCTTCCAGCACCTCCGGAAGAGCGGCCATCGCCTCTCCGAAGCGTTCCAGAACCTCGTCGTCGTGGCGCTCCAGCATCACCTCGATGATAACAGTTTCGCTCAGTCCGAGTTTGGCCTGATCGAGAATGGCGGTATAGCCACGAATGACCCCTTCGTCTTCAAGCCGCTTGACCCGCTGCCAGCAAGGACTGGGCGACAGCCCCACCTTTTCCGAAAGCTCCGCATTGCTCAACCTGCCGTTCTCCAGCAGGGTGCGCAATATCTTGCGGTCAATTCTGTCCAGCGGTTTCGTCATCCCGGTCTCCCCACAATGCGTTGCAAAAAACCTGCCGTCACTGCGGCAGACTGCGAAAGAAATGTTTTCCGACGGGCGGTTTGGCGGTGGCATTCGAAAGCACCTTCCGCTGATTTTTAAGTACCGTACTGCAAGGTACAGGCAGCGAGGAGGAGCAGGCGTGGCACCCGTAGAACAACATCATTTTCCAAGGCCGAGAACGTTGATCCATCCCGGCATTTCCTCGCCGGTGCGCATCAACAGCCTGCACTCGCCATCTGCGCGCCACGTGCGGCTGTTCATTGCGGCGGGCCGCAGTCTTTACGATGGAATCGTGCAGCCGCTTTTCGAAAACGGCATTGAGAATGCCTCGCTCACCATTCTTGGCGGCTATTTCGACATATTGTCCTATTGCGTCGCCCCGCCCGACCCTTCCGGCAAGGCGGTCATTGCCTATACGAAACCCATCGACGCCGGTGCGGCCTGGCTTGTCTTCGGCAATGCTACGCTCGGGCGCAGCATGAAGGGCGAGCCGATCGTCCATTGCCATGCCGCCATGCGCACCGCGGCAGGTGTGGTCAAGGGCGGCCATCTGCTGACTGAATCCTGTATTGTTGGGGAGAGCGGCGTTTCTGCCCTAGTGACCTCACTAGACAGTTTCGTGCTGCAGCAGTCCTTCGACCCTGAAACCAACATTCCCCTTCTTCAACCCAGGAACCGTACGGAGCGCGCCGATGAACACGCATAACACAGTCGAAATCGGATCCATGGGGCGTGTGGCCTATGCCCGCATCGCACCCAATGAAGACCTTGTTCTCGGTGTCGAAAAACTGTGCCTTGCCGAAGGTTTTCGAAATGCCTTTGTGCGCGGTGCACTTGGTAGTCTCGTTGATGCCTGCCTCGGCACCCGCAACGGCGCGTTCTTGCAGATACGCGGTCCCGCCGTGGAAATCGTCTCCATCGCCGGCGAAGTGCGTGCCCAGCCCGACGGCTCGCTGCGCGCCTCGCTGACCGGCGTCGTCGCCGATACCGAAGGTTCGGTTTATGGCGGTCCCTTCATCGCCGGAGCTAACCCGGTTTGCATGACCTTTGAAGTGACGCTGGAAGAGTGGTTGCCTGCGGAAAAGCCGCAGGCGGCGTGAGTTGTAGTAAGGCGGGCCGGTGAGTTGCGCAGTGCAACTCATGCGGCGCGCCCCTGTCTTTCGGTCAGAAGTAGCTCGAAAGTAACGCAGACCGGGTTTTTGCCGCGTACCAGCCGCCCGCCGCTGATATGTGTGGTGAGGTCCACCATCGCAATATCCAGCATTGCCTGTCGGTCTACGGAGGCGGCCGTGCCGATACGGCCGTTGCTTATGAGGATTTCGCTCGCGTAGGCAGTGAGGCTTGTTCCGTCTTCATAATCCGCACCGATCAGGCTGCCGATTCCATTGACTTCGGCTTCTCGCATTCCAAACTCGGCAGAGGCCTCTTCGAGTGCCGTGCATATATCGGTATTGGGGCGCACTGTGCATAAAAGTGCCCGAAGACCCGAACCCTTTTGGTGGCGCTGTTGCGCGATGGGTGTGAAAAGGGGGAAATTGGTTTCCTCATCCTGTTGCACATCGAGGATCGCTCCATCCAGCGCCAAAGCTTCAAGCGGTGTTTCTATAGCAAATTCGGTTTCGAAAGGCAGCAGATGCCCCATGGACACAACGCCGTCGGCACTCTTCCATGAACCATGGCAGTGCAGAAACGGCGCGTTATCGCGCCGGCCCATATGCAGGCCGGCATCGATGATCGTGCCACCCGGCATGGAAAAGGTTTCGCTATACCATGCGGCATGTGCGTCATCCGGTGCGGCTGCCGGCATGACATAATGCAACCGTTTCATCGGTACGTTCTTCAGTCTGACGTAACCACCTTCGAACCCCAACTCCGCAAAGGCATCGGCAATCGCTTCGTTGGCGCTTACGCCGGACCGGACCGTCAGAGTAACAGGATAGGCATGGCAGCCGACGGCGCGAAAGCGTTCAGGCGTTATCGGTCCGGGATGGACGATGTGGCGGGGAAGCCCTTGCGTGCCTGTCTCCGTCATACCGCAAGCCCTGCGGTAATGAAGCCCCCATCCACGGCAAGCACCTGTCCGTTGATGTAGCTTGCGTCATCCGACACGAGGAAAGCCACGGCAGAAGCGATCTCGTCCGTCCTGCCATAGCGATGCATGGGAACACGGCTATGCCATTGGTCGCGAACATTTTCGGTATGAACCGCCTGGGTGAGGGGGGTATCGACCGGACCGGGAGCAATCGCATTGACACGAATGCCTGATTGCCCCAGCTCGTTTGCCATTACCATCGTCAGAAGATTGACGCCGCCCTTCGAAGCGCCATAGGCGCTGCGGCCACGATTTCCACACATGCCGGAAACAGAGCTGATATTCACGATCGAGCCGGCAATATCGCGCTCCAGCCAGTAACGTGCGGCAGTGCGCGCTACCGCGAAGCTGCCGACGAGATTGACATCAACGATACGGCGAAATTCTTCGACGCTTGTGTCGACGGACAGCTTGTCGATACCGATGCCGGCGCTGTTGACGACGGCGACCAGATCAACCGCATGATCGGCACCGTTAGCCGTCAGGGCGGCGAAAGCCATCTCTATCGATGCCTCGTCCGCAACATTGCAGACGATGCCGCGCGAGAGATCGATACCGAGCTTTTCGCAGGCTATATCCAGCGCCTCGCGCTTGAGATCCAGCAACCATGGCTGCCAGCCGCGCGCCATCAGGAGCTGCGCAGTGGAAAAGCCGATGCCGGATGCACCGCCGGTGATCGCGACAGCCCCTTTTGTCCCTGTCTTCTCTTGTGTCATGCCGTCTCCTCCCGATTGAATGTCACGCCTGTCAGCCTGTCCGCTTTTCTTCGAAAGTCGGCATCTGACCGCGTTTCTCCAGTTCCTCGCGGATCATTTTCTTGGTGATCTTGCCGTAGGCGGATTTCGGCATGGCATCCCAGAACACCACTGATTTCGGCAGCTTGTAGCGGGCCATCTTGCCTTCCAGATAGGCCTTCAGATCGATGGCGGCGATATCCGCGCCCTCGCGGGCCACGCACACGGCCACACCGACCTCGCCCCACACCGCGTCCGGAACACCCAGAACCGCAGTCTCGCTGATGTCAGGGTGCATGAGGATTTTTTCCTCGATTTCACGCGGATAGATGTTCGAGCCGCCGGAAATATACATGTCGGAGGCGCGCCCGGTGATGTAGAGGAAGCCGTTCTCATCGCGATGACCAAGGTCGCCCGTGCGGAACCAGCCATTGCGGAAGGCTTTGGCATTTGCCTCGGGATTATCGTAGTAGCCGGCGAAAACGGCGGGACCGATTACACAAATTTCGCCGGTTTCGCCTGCGCCAACCTCCTCGCCAGCATCGTTCTGGATCTGCACTTCCATGGCGGTGCGGTCGAAGCCGCAGGTGCCGATGCGCGTTTCCGGACCGTCCTCGGCGTTATGAAAAGAAGGCGGCAGCACGGTGATGTTACCGGTGACTTCACCCAGGCCGAAATATTGGACCAGCACCGGGCCGAGCTTTGCAAGCGCCCGTTTCTGGTCCGCGCGATACATCGGCGCGCCGGCATAGATGACATAGCGCAGCGAGGAGTGATCGAAACGATCCACAGAGGGGTCTTCGACGAGCATTTTAAGGATGGTCGGTACAGTGAAGGCGTTGGTGATGCGCCATTTTTCGATCAGCGCCCAGACGGCGGGCACATCGAGCTTTTCCGCCGCCGGCAGGACGGTTTTCGCGCCATGCGCCACCTGCACCAGCTGGTGAATGCCCGCACCGTGTGAAAGCGGGGCAACGACGATGGAGGCGTCGTCCGGTCCGGTGCCGGGCATCAGATCGCAGAGATGGTTGGTGATGACGAACGCCATCTGGCCATGGGTAAGCACTGCAGCCTTGGGCCGGCCGGTGGTGCCTGAGGTGAAGAAGAACCAACACGGGTCATCCCGATCCACTGCCTGGCTTTTGACTTTGTGCCCCATATGACGGGCCACGATGGCATCGTAATCCTCACCGAACTCTGCCGTGCCGATGGCGATGCTGAAATCGATAGTGCTTGCCTCATGGCTGGCTTTTGCATGATCGGGAAAAGCACTGGCGCAAATCATGCCGCGTGCGCCGCTGGCCTTCGCCAGATAGGCAACTTCATCGGGCGATTGACGGTAATTGGTCGGCACCCACACAGCACCCACGCGGAAGCATGCGAACATGGATTCGAACATCTGGTTGTTGTTGGAGGACTGCACCAGAATGCGGTCCCCCTTTCTGACGTTGAATTCAGTCTCCAGCGCATGGGCCATGGCGTCGACGCGGGCTTCCATTTGAGCCCAGCTCCAAGTCTTTTCACCCCAGACGAAACCGATATGGTCCGGGTTGCGGCGTGCCGCCTGCGTCAGGAAATGCGAGAGGTTCATCACCCGCGTGGTGGAGGGCGCGACCCCGCCCGCGGGATGCTGCACGGCACTTTGCGTCGTCATTTCACACGCTCCATGATCGAGACGTAATTGGCAACCGCCGTGCCCCCCATGTTGAACACGCCAGCTAGGGAGGCATTGGGAATTTGCATGTCGCCTGCCTCGCCCATCAATTGCATCGCCGCCATGACATGCATGGAAACGCCGGTCGCTCCGACGGGATGACCTTTCGATTTCAATCCACCCGATGGGTTGATTGGCAGGCGTCCGGTCTTCAGCGCCGTTCCATCCTGGACAACGCGATATCCTTCACCGGGCTTCGCAAGCCCCATGGCCTCATATTCGATAAGTTCGGCAATGGTGAAGCAGTCGTGCGTTTCAACGAAAGAGAGGTCGTCGAGCGTTGCGCCGGCAAGTTCCAGCGAGCCGGCCCAGGCGCGGCGCGCGCCTTCGAAGGCCAACGGATCGCGACGGCTCAATGCCATGATGTCGTTGACATGCTTGCGGCCCCGGAAACCGATGGCGCGGTTGAGTGTGGCTGCCGTTTCCTCGTCGGCCAAAATGATCGCGGCAGCGCCATCAGAAATCAGCGAGCAGTCGGTGCGGCGCAGCGGGCCTGCGACGTAGGGGTTCTTGTCCGAAACCGTATTGCAGAAATCGAAGCCGAAATCCTTGCGCATATGGGCATAGGGATTGACCGCGCCATTGGCGTGGTTCTTTGCGGCAATCATCGCCAGCTCTTCGGAGCGGTCGCCATAACGTTGAAAATATGCCTGGGCGATGCGGCCGAACTGGCCGGCAAACCCGCCGGGAATATTGGCCTCCTCCGCACGGTAGCAGGCGGAGAGCAGGATTTCGCCCACATCTGCGGTCGGCAGCGCCGTCATTTTTTCGGCGCCGACAACAAGTGCGATGCGGCCGCGCCCGGCTTCGATGAAGTCCATGGCGCTGTAGAGGGCGGCCGATCCTGTTGAGCAGGCATTTTCGAAACGCACTGCGGGCGTATAGGCGAGGCGCTCATCCCCCATCGCTACCAGGGCGCCCTGAAAATCCTGTTTCGAGAAGCCATTGTTCATCACGCCGACGAAAATGCCGTCGATATCGGTGACATCGACGCCCGAATGGTCTATGGCCGGCGCCACGACCGAAGCCATCAGTTGCTCGGTATTTTCAAGGGCCGACTTGCCGAAAGGCGAATGCGCCCAGCCGACGATCTGCGCTTTGCTCATTTGCTCGTTCTCCTCGTTTGCCGTTTCGTGTCGCCTTCACCGCGCGTGCGGGCTCGGCTGGCCATCATTTCTGCGATGCGTGTCTCGATGCGGGTTACTTCCTCGCGCAGCAGCGCTGCCAGTTCCGGCTGGCGCTCCGGCCGCATGCGGCTGTCCACAGCGGCAATGCTCAACGCTCCCGCTACCGCGCCATCAGGCGCGCGGATGGCAACGCCAATACCCCAGGAATTGGAAAGGATCAGGCCGGGGTTGAGCGAATAGCCATTGGCTCTCGTCAACTCGACATCACGGCGCAGGCCCTCAAGCGTTATGCCAGGATAATTAGCGGCAATCAGCCCGCTATTGGCCGCAATGATACTTTCCACCTCGGCGTCTGGCAGCGCCGCCAGCATGGCGAGCGAACCCGCACCAATACCCAACGGGTGTTCGAAACCGGCCTGAAGCGCATGGGTGCGCACCGGCCAGGTGCCTTCTTCTCGGTAAAGGCACAGGGCAAATGTATCACGGCGCACGGAAAGGAAGCTAGAATCCTCCGAGCGGCGGGAAATGCGCGTCAGGCCGTCCTGCGCCATTTGAAGAAGGCCAAACCGGCGCGATGACAGGCTGCCCAGCACATAGGTTTCTTCGCCGAGGTAATAACGCCGCGTTTCCTCATCCTGCTCCACAAGGCCGGCGCGGATCAGAGCCAGCAGCAGGCGGCGGGCCGTCGGCTTGTTCAGTCCGCTTTCTGTCACGATGACCGAAAGCGCCACGCCGCGTTCCGCGTGCCTCCCGACCATGGAGAGCAGCGCCAGAGCCCGGTCCACCGCGCGCGCGCCCGTCAAATCGTTTTCTACCGGGATCGTTGTTGTTGTTGCCATCTCAGGAAAACGCCCCCACCGCACAGCTTTGCCCGCCATCGACCGGCAAACAGACGCCAGTGATGAACTTAGCCTCATCAGATGCGAGAAAAACGGCGGCGCGGGCAATATCGAAGGCATCGCCCATGCGGCCAACCGGGACAGCCGCATTGCGCGCCGCCACCATCTCCTCGACAGACGCATATTGATTGCTGATCTGCTTGTAGATCAGTGGGGTGTCGATCATTCCCGGAAGAATGCAATTGGCGCGAATGCCCTGCCGGGCATATTGCATGGCCAGCGCCACAGTCGCCTGATTTACAGCTGCCTTCATGGCGTAATAGGCAAAATAGGGATAGCCGGTCCAGCGAATGGAGGCGAGCGACGAGATATTAACGATGGCCCCGCCGCCCTGCGCCAACATCAGCGGCAACACAGCCTTGGAGGTGCGATAAACGGAGCCGATATTGAGATCCACCGAGGCGCGAAAGCTTTCCTCATCCAGCTCAACCGGCCCGCCCATATGGGTCACGCCGACATTATTGTGCAGAATATCGATGCCACCAAAGGCCTCGCAGGTGCGGGCAACGGTGGCCGATATGGACTGTAGTTCAGTGACATCGGCGGCAACTGCAATAGCCTCCAAGCCTTCGCCGCGAATGATCTCAGCCGTCTCTTCGGCTGCGTCAGCGGAGAGATCGACACAGGCTACGCGCGCGCCTTCGCGGGCAAATTGCACGGCCGCAGCCTTGCCGTTGCCAAAACCCGGCCCCGATGATCCTGCGCCAAACACAAGCGCGCGTTTTCCCGTCAGGCGACCTGTCAAAGCAGTCTCCATTCCAATCGTCAGACATAGTCGGGTTGGCCCCGCTACGTGCGGGGCCAGTTACTCAACGGGCCGGTCAGGTCAGGCTTGCACCAACGGCCTTTTCAAGAATGGCCCAGGCTTCATCGCCGTATTTGCCCTTCCACTCGGAATAGAAGCCTGCCTCTTTCAGCGCGGCGCGGAAGAGTGTCGCATCCGTGTCGTTGAAGGTCATGCCCTTGGAAACCAGATCTTCCTTGACCGAGGCATTGAGCTTCGCCACATCGGCGCGTTCATCCTTGCCCGACTGGTTGAGGTTTTTGGCGACGATGGCGCGCAGGTCATCCGGCAAACGCTCCCAGGCGCGCTTGTTGGCCAGGAACCAGAACCCGTCCCACATGTGATTGGTGACCGAGCAGAATTTCTGCACTTCGAACAGCTTTGCGGTGGAAATAATCGCCAGCGGATTTTCCTGACCATCGACCACACCGGTCTGCAGCGCGGTATAGACCTCTGCGAAATTGATCGAGGCAGGGGCCGACTTGAACGCCTTGAACATAGAGGTCCAGAGCGGGCTCACCGGCACACGGATTTTGAAGCTTTCGAGATCGGCCGGCGTGGCGATGGGCTTGGACGCGCTGGTGATCTGGCGGAAGCCGTTATCCCAGATTGTGTCCATGGCAACGAGATTCTGCTTGGCAATTTCACCACGGACATATTTACCGAGATCTCCATCCATGGCCGCCCATACGGACTCGTAGTTCGGGAAGGCGAAACCGATGCCGCTGATGGATGCGTTCGGTACCAGCGTCGACAGGATCAGCGGCGAAAGCGTGAAGAATTCAACGCCTCCAGAGCGCACCTGGCTCAAAACGTCCGTGTCGGCACCCAGCTGGCTGCTGGGGAAGATGCTGATATTGACCTGCCCATCGGTCTCTTTGGCGATACGCTCGGCGGCCTCCTTGGCGCGAATGTTCATCGGGTGCGCCGCAGGCAGATTATTGGCATATTTGTAATTGTATTGGGCAGCGCGGGCGCGCGACACGAAGGCGGTGGCCAGTACGGCGGAACCGGCGCCGGCGAGTATGGTACGTCTGTTGATATTCATTGCTTTCTCCTCCCAAAATAAAGCAGGTATCATTCATCGGCGTGGCGGGCGGACCCGCCACGGTCTCAGAGCAGAATGGTCGAAAATCCGGGGATTGCTGCAATCAGCAGCAGGCCGATGATCATGGCTGCGAGATAGGGCCAGATGGCACCCATGGCTTCGTCCGGCGACACGTTGCCGATCTTGCAGGCGATGTAAAAGCCGATACCGATGGGCGGCGCCATCAGGCCGATATTCATGGCGACCACCACGACCATCGAATAATGGATGTCATTGATGCCAAGCGTGCGGGCGATCGGGAACATGATCGGCGCGAGCAGAACGATCGCCGGCAGTCCTTCCAGGACGCAGCCCAGGATCATGAAAATCACGATCGACACGACCATGTAGGTCATCCAGCCGCCCGGAAGATCGGTAATCATCGCGGTCAGCTGGAAAGCAAAGCCGCTCTGTGTCAGCCCCCAGGCCATGGCCGATGCACAGCCGAGGATCAGCAGGATCGCCCCTGAAAGTGCTGCCGTCTCGACCAGCATCGAATAAAGCTTCCTGAGGCTGATGCCGCCATAAAGCACCGCGCCGACGATCATGGCGTAGAGCACGGCAATAGTGGATACTTCGGTTGCCGTGGCGACACCGCCGCCCACCAGGCTGCGGATGAGGAAGGGCAGAACGAGCGCCGGTGCGGCAATCAGGGCTGCCTTGCCGACCTGCGGCCATGGCGTGCGCTTTGCGCCTTCCATGTTTTCATCCCGCGCCTTCCAGCGGGCCAGAACGGCCAGCACCAGAAGCAGTACCATTGCAATCATGAAACCGGAGGTGAAGAGGCCGGCAATAGACACACCTGCCGCCGAACCCAGAACGATCAGCACGATTGAGGGCGGAACCGTATCGGCCATGGCGGCGCCGGTGGCCAGAAGCGCGATCATTTCCTTGGGTTTGTGGCCACGGCGCTTCATTTCCGGAAACAGCGCCGGTGCGACGGTTGCCATATCAGAAACCTTGGAGCCGGAAATGCCGGAGACAAGAAATAGCGAACCGAGCAGAACATAGGACATGCCCGCGCGAATGTGGCCGAACATCGAGGACAGAAGCTCGACAATCGCCTTACCCATGCCGGTTGCATCGAGCACGCAGCCGAGCAGCACGAAGACTGGCACTGACAGCAGAATGATGCCGGACATGCCCTCATCCATGCGCCCGATCATCACAATGGTCGGAACCCAGGTGGTGAAGGTCAGATAGGCGAGGGTTCCAAGGCCGAAGCAGAAGGCAATCGGAACGCCCAGCACCAGAAATACCGCAACGAACAGGCCGAGGAAGATCGCCAGATTGAAATTGCCGAGGGATTCCAGCATCGGCGATGCCAGATAGAGCAGACCGGAGGCAACCGCGACCGTTACAAGGGCCGCAATGATATCGCGCAGATTTTCTCGTCGGAAGAGATTGTTGAGCACCAAAAGCAGCATGAGACAGGCGCCGACCGGCAGCGCCGCAGCGCGAAACGACATCGGAATATTCAGCGCCGCTGACGTGACCACCCACTCCTCGATGGCGTATTCCATGGCGGGCTTGATGATTGCGGCAAGAAATGTCGCCACCAGCACCAGTGCCAGGGAATTGATATAGCCCAGAACACGTTGCGGGAACATGTTGAGAAACAGCGTGAGGCGCAGGTGTTCACTGCGATCGATGGCGATTGCCGCGCCCAGCATGGCAAACCACAGAAAGCACAAGGACGCCGTTTCATCGATCCAGACAATCGGCAGATGCAGGGCATAACGTGACGTCACGCCCAGCACAAGCAGGCCGATCATCACCGCCAGCAGCACCGCCGCCACTGCCTCGATAGGGCGCATGAACCACGAGCCTGTTACCGGCCCGGTGTGCAACAGTTCGCCATCGAGTACAAATACGTCGTCATTCGCGTTTGCGGTCATGGTCATCGGGGCCTCCTCTCCCACAGAACAACCTTCGCAACAAAGGTGTCGGCAAAACAGGATGTCCGTGCCACGACCGCGACATCAGGATAGCTGTTGTTGCCAGACAGGCCAGACCCCTCCAAAGGTCTGAATGTATCGGGATATTGCCTCCACAATATGGACCGTTACAAAACCATGTATCCGGGATACACAGGATATTTCACGAAATCAACAGTAAATAGACGGATTTATGCAGTTAATTTGCGCGCCTTTAAGGTCCATATAGTGGATCATACTTGATGAAACCTCCATTCCCCATGATCGCCATACAGCACTACACCTCATTCAACGGCCAACCATTGCAAATCGTCCCGGCCGACGGGTGCAGGTCGCCATACATCCGGGACGCCTGCGTCGCGCTACGGAGAGCCGACATTTTTTAAAATCGTCCTGCGTCAATGACTGGTTGTGAAACTTTTTGGAGCGCGGCGAGTTTGGTGAAGGAGCAATCAGCTCGCATGTCTCACTGCATATAATCACCGCTACGCGGAGGATTGATCGTCCATTCGGAGGAGATCGCATGAATTCCATCATCTATCTAGTCGGCCTCGTCGTCGTTGTCCTGTTTATTCTCTCATTGCTGGGGTTACGCTGATGGTTGATCCAATTGGTATCGAGACGAATCCAAACCGCAGCTATGTCGACTGGCCCGCAATTTTTGCCGGCGCGGTAATCTCCTCGGGAGCCATGGCTATCCTCACCGCATTCGCAGGCGGCCTTGGCCTGAGTTCAATTTCAGCGGACGATGGTGGCGACATCAGTACAGTCTGGCTCATTATCACCGGGCTCTTTGTCATCATCTCCATGGTCGGCTCCTATATGCTGGGTGGCTATATTGCCGGCCGGATGCGGCGGCCCGCCGGCGCTGCCGATAGAAACGAACTGACCGTTCGCGACGGTGTGAATGGCCTGGTGGTGTGGGGCCTCGGAACGGTTGTTTCCGCGTTCCTCGCCCTTGGCGTATTGTCCGGTGGAGCCAAAGCTGTCGGCAGTGTTGCACAAACTGCCGTAGAGGCAACCGGCTCAGCCGTGGGAAGCGCAGTACAGGGCGCAGGCCAGCTGGCTGGCGGTATCATCTCCGGCGCTGGCAGTGCTGCAGGCGGCCTCGCACAGGGTGCCGGTCAGGCGGCGGCGCCAAGCATAGAGCAGATGCTGCCGCAAGGCTTGAAGACCAATCCTATCGACTACTTCACCGATACGCTTCTGAGAACCGATGCTCCCACCACTCCTGTCCCGGCTGATCAAAGCGCCGGCGACTATCAGCGGCAAATCAGCGGCATTCTCGGTAATCTTCTCGCAACCGGCCAGATTTCCGATGCTGACAAAACCTGGCTCACCAACCAGATTGCAGCCCGTACAAGCATCAGCCAGGCCGATGCGCAGACACGGGTAAACGAGACGGTTGCGCGCGTGCAGGCAGTCAGGGCGGAAGCCCAGAAAAAGGTGGATGAAGCTCAGAAGCAGGTCGAGGCCGTGAAGGCGGAAGCGCAGAAGGCTTTGGAAGACGCCAAGAACAAGGCTGCCGATGCCGCTGAAAAAGCGCGTATCGCGGGCATTCTGACAGCGTTCCTGCTGGCGGCTTCTGCACTCGTTTCCGCTGCTGCTGCTTATATCGGCGCAGTGCACGGCGGCCGACACAGAGACGAAGGCCGCATCTGGGGTGGGCTCGCCTACCGGAAGTAACCAGTGCGCGTGAAAAGAGCGAGCCTCTGCGGCAGTAGTGGCTCGCTCATTGATTACAAATTCGTTTGCATCGAAGACTACGGAAGTGGCTTGATCTCCAACGAGATCGAGCCATTTCGGTCAACCACGATAGGGTTCCACATCCTGCTGCCGAAACCGGGAATTTCAGCGATGCAAAAGCACCGCACCCGGTTGGGATGTGATCTGGAGGCCCCGCCGCTCTGGCGCATGAAGCCGTAGACCAGGCAAGACCTCCGCCGGTGCCGCCCCACTGGGCGCGCGCGGCTAAACAAAGCTCAAACGTCCTGTCCAGCGCGCCAGACCGCAACGAAAATCTGCTCTTCCATGAAACGTCCTGACTGATCCGGAAGATCAGGCAGGATTTTTGCTGAAGGTATCCCGCACAAAGGCAAGGATCACTCTGGACGCTGCAGCAAGGCCAGAGCGACCGTGGATGCAGCCAGTATCGCGGTCAGAGCTAGCGGCGCAGTAGCACCGTAGGAATCGACGATATAGCCGCCGAAAACCGCACCGATACTGATGGCCACCTGAAAGGAAACGACCATCAGGCTGCCTGCCGCCTCCAGCGCGTCGGGTGCGCCGCGGGAAAGGTTGGTCGGCAGCACCACAGGCGCCATGCCGAAGGCAAGGCCCCAAAGGGCGACGAGAGCAAATGCGGCACCGGTATGAACACCCCAGATAACGAGGGCAATCGTCGCAAATGCCATCAGGGCGGCAGTAACG
This sequence comes from Rhizobium sp. AN5, assembly GCF_900215255.1. Taxonomy (NCBI): domain Bacteria; kingdom Pseudomonadati; phylum Pseudomonadota; class Alphaproteobacteria; order Hyphomicrobiales; family Rhizobiaceae; genus Rhizobium; species Rhizobium sp. AN5. The sequence continues at coordinate 4,904 of NZ_OCMJ01000003.1, read as the reverse complement.
ATGAGTGCGAGGCGGATACTGGTGTCAGCCATCCGGCCCCCCAGCACATTGCCGAGTACGGAAGCAACGCCAAAGCCGAGCAGGGCAAGGGCAATCGGCGTGGTGTCAAGCAGCGTCACCTGTTCGAGGAAGGGACGCACATAGACCGAGCCGGCAAAATGCCCTGTCATCAGCAACAGTATTGCAAGCATCCCCAGTTGAACGCTGCGCCGCCGCGTCAGCCTGAAAACATCGGAAAGACTGTTGCTCGTATTTGCCGGCAGAGATGGCAGGCTGAGTATCTGCAACAGCATGGCAATCACGGCAAGCCCCGCCGTCATCGACATGGCAATGCGCCATCCCACCCAGTCGCTGATCAAGGCGCCCATTGAAGGGGCAGCGATGGTGGCGAGCGAAACGCCGAGGGTGACGATAGCCATGCCGCGCCCGGTAGAATTCGCGCCAACGAGCCGCGCCACAACAGCAACCGAAAGCGCCCAGAAACCGCTGAGCGCGATGCCCAGTCCGGCCCGGCCCACCAACAATAGCCAGAAATCGGCAGCAAATGACGCTAGAATGTTGGAGGCGATCGCTAGCGCACTAAGACCGACAAGCACGGTCTTGCGGTTTAGTTTGCCGATGAGAACATTGCTCAGCAGCGCAGTCACAGCGCCAACGGAAGCGGTCGCCGTAACAACCTGTCCGGCTGTACCCTCGGTAATACCGAGATCGCGCGCCATGGGCGTCAACAATCCCGCTGGCAGAAACTCGGCCGATACCAGCGCAAAACTGGTGGCCGCCATCGAAAGAACGGCGAACCAGGTCGCAGCGGTCCATGCGGGTTCCTCGGCGGCCTCCAGGGCAATTGTTGACCCATCAAATTCTGATGTCGTGTCCGTCATGGTCTCTCTCCTTGAGTTGAGAGAGTTTTAGACGAATTTTTTCGGATGATATGTATCTAAAAATCCGAATTTCATACCTATTCCTCCGAATTTTGTGCGTTGCACAATGTTCGGCGGCGCTAGGGGCATGACATTGATGCCATCGCAGACCTGCGCAGGTATGCCGTGAAACATCGTCGAGGTTTTTCTCCATAAGCCAGTGCCCTCCGTCCAGCAGATGAAGCTCGGTGTTTGGTTTGAAGTTTGTTGCTATCGGGATTCTAGGATTGCGTTCCGAGGGCCGAATGCGTGGGCCTGCCCTGTGTAACGGCGAACGAGAATATGATTGCGACGCTGGATAACGGAGGGCGTACCGCAGATGAGCCATCCCCAAGGGGAACTCTGTCTCTGCGGCTCGGCGATTTGGGTTGATCGCCGTCTTGGCTGGATTGCGCCCTCATTCCAATCATTTGGAGTAGGGTATCCAGTTCCTGAAAGCTTCCATTCCTACAGGCGGCGGGCCCAGTTTGGTCAATAGCGCATCATGACTATGTCTGACAGAACGCCCAACAGCGGTCAGGACTGCCACAGTGGAATCACCGGTACGGAGCGGTATCTTTTTTCAAATTCACTGAGAATCATTTCCAGAGTCGCTTCGAAAGTACCAGGTTCGAATGTCGTCGATTTAGGCTCATGGATATAGCGCCAATCTACGAAGGCGTTCCTATGCTGATAAAGTACGTGTTTAATGCCGTAATCGACATAGAAAATGTTGGGGTGGTACGGTGCAATCGACCTCTTAAACTCTTGATCCAGCTTTTCTTGGCTTTCGAATTTGAGCTGGCCGAAGAGCTTGGAGAGGTCATGTGACTTAGAATGTTTAGGGTCATCGAAATCGAAAACGAACCACGCTTTCAATGCCAGCTCCATGGCGAGACCAAGTAGCATGGGTTCAACGCCCATTTCCTTCATGCGAAGGGTGGCGTCTTGCTCGGAAGAGGCCTCCTTGGGAAAACTGCGCGTCTTTCGAAGTACCGCCTTCGCAGCATCGCAAATTCGAATGGCTGTCGTTAAGCGATGACTCATCAGTCAATCTCCAGTTCGCGCGGGCCACATTGGAGTTTTCGAGAGAGCAAGGCAACAGGCCGGCGGACCGATATCGTTGAAGTAAGCGGTTATGCGCCTTCATTTAGGTCGTAGATTTACGATGATGGTACCTCAAGAGTGGCCGTCGCTCCAAATTGCTCATGCGTCCGAAAGGGTTCTATCCGATGCCCCGGCTGTCCGGTGATTAAATTCAGGCCTTGCGGACGTTAAATTGCAACAACAAACAATGTCCGCAAAGATATACCCTTGCGGACAAGGGCCCGCACCTCCGCCTTATGTCCGCGGTGTCAGAACGCGGGTCTGGAGCCGAGATGGTATATGACGCGTGAAGGAAAGTTTGATGCATCAGACCCGTGCCGTCCAAGGGGGAAATAGCTGCAGAAAACAACTTAAATACCCACTCGTAGAAATCCGTCGTATTGTGATTGCTGCTATAGGTCAAACGCCTGAATGTCGTCATCGCACGGTCAAGACTTACATCCGGCTAATAATGAGAGGCCTGACATTTGACACAGATGCAAATTCTGCTTGCTCTGCGACTACTACCGGACCAACCAAGGGAGGCGCTTTCAAGCTATCACAGTAGAACATAACTTCAGAGCCTTGGCGATTACCACGAGCACTATACCCGATGCTATAAGTGGAACGGCGGCGACCAGAGTACATGTTTCGGATCGGCTCTACATTATCGTAGGACACGATCCATTGCTGGTCAACGATCGCGCTCTGCATATAGTCCGCAACAGCTACATGGTCGTCGTTGTTGTAGAAGTCGTAATAGAGTTCGCGACCCTTCTCATAGTATGGAGGGTCCAGGTATATCAGGGTCTTTCGGGGCCAGACCTCTTTGCCTGCACTCAGAAAAGCGATGGCGTCCAGTTTGGTCAGCGACACGCGTGAACCTAACTGCGCAATAGCCCTAATGCGCGCAATAAGATCGCTCGCATTGTATCTTGCGTCGATCTTCCATGGCCCTGTCTGGTTTCTTCCCCCGATGATACCACCGTTCAATATTCCTGAGCGATTAGTCCGGTTCAGGAAAAACGTAGCAAAGCCAACCTCCAGCTGCGAGTACTCTGCTGGCTTCATTAGAACGCGCTTCTGCTTGTCCCATGCTTCTACCGTTCGTGGAGTGTCCGTGATCAAGCGGCTGAGACCTTCAGTCTCATGCAGAACGCTCCACCAGAAGCTGTGAACCAATTCACTCACATCGTTGATATGAATGCGGCGGACGTATTCCTGTAGAAGCAATTCAAGTGCAATACCTGCTCCACCCGCATACGGCTCGACGTATTCGCCATCCAGCAGGTCGTTTGCTGTCAACAGAGCTTTGATGTAAGCGGCCAGCTTGCCTTTACCACCCGGATAGCGAAGTGGCGTGAAGCGAGTAAGACGCTTTGGCAGCGGTCGATCATCATCCGCGCTCATGGCCAAAGCCGTTCAAAAAATGGCTGTGCGTTGTCCCAAGCAACCGTCAAATCTCGCTCCGTAGGGGAGTAGAAGGCGTTGTGCACGTAGGCATGCAGTGTATCGGGATGTAGCGGATTGCTCTTGTCCGACAGTGCTTTGGTAATGCCGGTAAACTCTTTCGCTGGTGCCCCCGCAGAGACCATGTGCTGCACTGCCTCATCAACCTTCTTTGCCAGTTTCTTGTCGGTCATTCTTCCGCCCTGAACCGTTAACGTCAGGCTAATGCCATGCTGTTTTAGGTATTCATCTACCGACAACTCCAGGAACACGCGAAACAGCACCGATATGGCGTGTGGGTACGTTTTGACGTGCAAAGTCCGAAGTTCTTTGGTGACCTCCGCAATCTTTGTGTTGGTTACCCTCAAGACGCACGCCCTAGGTATCAGGGCTGGGCCACGGCTTGCGGATTTCTTTTTTGTTCCCGGATTAGCAGCAGCACTGCTTCCACCGGCTCCACCTGATCCGCCAGCACCAGTGCTGCCTTGCCCTGTGTTTCCACCTTGGCCGGTACTACCTCCTGCCGTACTAGTACTGTTGCTCGCTCCGCTTGCTGCCGATGAGGCCAGAGGCAGAATGGCTTCAATTGGCAGGATGGAACTCGATACAGTTGTCGGGTCTGGTAGATCAGCATCCAGACCGCTTGCGTACGCAACCATTTGAGGCTGGCGCTTGAGGTTAGTGACGGTAACTGTACCCGACGCAAGGTCGCGGACCATTCTTTGGAGCGGTTTGATCAGCTCAGCGAAAGGCAATCCGCTCAGTAGTTTACCACCCTTGATGTCTACGCCAATAATTCCCCGAACAGCAGGGGTTGAGAGCAGGCGATCAAGCGTAGTGATGGGAAAACGCTCAGCAATTCTGGCCCGCTCCACCTCCGTCAGATTGCCTCGCATGGTGACAAAATCCAAGGCCTGTAGCGCGGGATCGTTCCCACGGAACCGGGCACTTGCCACACCGCTCCAATCGACGATGCCACGCCCTTCGTTCTCGCCCGTGTGGCGCTGGTTGATCCACATTGCAGCGTCTTCTCGCGCCACAATATCGAAGCAATCCGCGTCAGCGAGGCCATCACGGTCGAAAGTGGCAGCCAAGTCCTCAAGCCTCTTCTGAACGGGTCCGCGAACCTGCATGCCTGTAAGCACGGTTGGGTTGCGAAGAATTTTAAGCGCCGCCAGCCGTCTGTTTCCCTCAAGTACAATGTACTTGTTTGGCTCCTCGTCGGAAGGGATGACTAGAAAGCGATCCATCGGGTTGAGACCATCTTCCACAATGCTCTCAGCCAAGGCGACAAGCTTAACATCCTGATCGGTCACGATCTTTAGCAGCGCATCACGCTGACTGCTGGCGTCTGCAATACGGGGATTTTTGATGTCTAAACGAAGGTCTTCAATCGGTATAGATTTTGCGGTCATAGGGCCTCTCCAAGCTCGACAGTAGAGACGGCAATCACAACCAGCAAGATCAATC